>JBFONU010000010.1:0-161091 GCA_040779345.1 Colwelliaceae bacterium 6441
GTTTGAACCTAAACAACCAATGGCGAAACACACCAACACGTTATTTATTTTAAGGCATTTTAGTTAATGCACATAACAGCTTATTAGTAGGTGAAATGCGCACTTACAACCAGTACAGATTTCTACACTACGTTTAAATATCACTCTAAGCTAATTTGTTTCCTCCAAAAATTCAATAGGCTAGAACAAATTAATCGTTTCTATTGTTCATAGTGAGCAAAATGCACACTTTCTTTTGCAGAAAGTAGGATTTAAGCTAAACTGTATAAATAAACAGTTAACATACTAAATAAAGGATTATTTATGTCATCAGTTTTTCTCGCTTATGTCACTGATAAAATGAGAGTCAAACGCTACGCAAAACGCACTATCGAGTCTTATATTTATTGGATCAAAGCTTTTATCAATTTTAATAATAAACAACACCCAATATTATTACATGATCGAGAAGTTGAAAACTTTCTCTCCTATTTGTCAAATGAAATGAACGTTGCCCCTAAAACTCAGGCATTAGCGCTAAATGCTTTAGCATTTCTGTATCTAAAAATTTTTGATAAGCCCTTAACGTTAGAGCTTAATTTTAATAAAAGTCGTGTAACGCCTAAGTTACCCACGGTTTTAACTCAGCATGAGGTGACTCAGTTATTAAAATCTATTAGAGAGCCTTACGACTTACAATGTAAATTGATGTATGGCAGTGGTTTACGATTAATGGAAGTCGTTAAGTTAAGAGTACAAGACGTTGATTTTGATTATCTTTGTGTATGTGTTTGGAATGGAAAAGGAGGCAAACACCGAAGAGTAACGCTTGCCAAAGAACTAGTAGCACCACTGAAAACACAAATCAAATTGGTACAAGCCTTCTATGAAAAAGATATAAATAATGAACAATTTGCGGGTGTTTGGTTACCGAATGCATTAGAGCGAAAATACCCCAATGCGCCGAAGCAGTTAATGTGGCAGTTTCTTTTTCCCTCTAAAAGATTAAGTGCAGATCCTGATACAGGTGAAATTCGTCGTCATCATATAAACAGTACGGTGCTGAGAAAAGCGATCACCCAGGCAGCCACAGCAATGGAAATTAAAAAACATGTGACATGTCATACGTTAAGGCATTCCTTTGCTACTCACCTGCTACAAAGAGGTGCCGATATTCGTACCGTTCAAGAGCAATTAGGTCATGCTGATGTGAGAACAACACAAATATATACGCATGTCATTGAACAAGGTGCGAATGGTGTAAGAAGCCCTTTTTCTGATTTGTAATAAGTGGTTATTTGTAATAAAGCCGCTCATTAAGCGGCTTTACCTTATTGTAATTATTGATTTATTTAGCGTTTTGACGCTATATAATCATCAACAAATGCTTCAAGCACATTCAGTGGCACAGGACCATTTTTTAAAATCACATCATGATATTCACGAATATCAAATTGGCTACCCAAAGCCTGTTTGGCTTTTTCTCGCAAAGATAAAATTTTAAGCATTCCTATTTTATATGCTGTTGCTTGTGATGGCATCACAATATGGCGTTCAACCATTTTTACCGCATCTGACTTGGCGTTAGGTGTATTTTTCACATAATATTCAATGCCCTGCGCACGAGTCCATTGTTGAGTATGAATTCCCGTATCTACCACTAAACGACAAGCGCGCCATAATTCCATCGCTAATCGACCAAAGTCAGAATATGGGTCTTGATATAAGCCAATTTCTTTGGGGATCATTTCACTGTAAAGTCCCCAACCCTCAGTATGAGCAGTATAGCCGCCAAATTTTCTAAACATTGGCAAGCCTTCTAGTTCCTGTTTTATCGCCAGTTGCATATGGTGCCCTGGAATTCCTTCGTGATAAGCAAGTGCCGCCATTTGATAGGTTGGCATGGCCTCCATATCATAAAGGTTTGCGTAATAAATACCTGGACGCGAGCCATCAGGTGCCGGAGATTGATAAAATGCTTTACCTGCTGATTTTTCTCTAAATGCTTCAACGGCTTTTACTTTAAGCTCGGCTTTTGGTTTAGTTAGAAATAAGCTGTCTAGGCGTGATTTCATATCATCAATCAACCCGACCGCTTCACGCAAGTAACGCGCCTTTCCTGCTTCATTAGCAGGGTAATAAAACTGTTTATCGCTACGCATAAATGCCATAAATTCAGTCAAATTGCCGTTGAAATTCACCTTGTCTTTTATTTTACGCATTTCATTGTGAATGCGAGCCACTTCTTTCAAACCAATTTGATGAATTTCATCCGCGGATAAATCAGTGGTGGTTGTTCTTTTTAAGGCATTTTTGAAAAATGCGTCACCTTGAGGAAATTTCCATACTCCATCACGTGAATCCGCCTTTTTCGCTAACTCAGTGACATAAGAAATAAAGGCATCGTAACCCGGTTTAAGGTGGTTAACTAAAGCTTTTTTCAAGGTTTTGATCAATGAAGCTTTGGTTTTGCTATCAATTGATAATTTATTCACCTTCTTGGTAAAGTCAGCTAAAACAGTACTTTCCTCACCTTTCTCAAATGGAGATCCGCTAATAATATTATTTGAGTCCCTTAAAACATGCGCAAAAACAAACTGAGGGGCGATAATACCTTTTTCTTCTCTTAACTTAAGGTTATCAACAAGCTGTGATAATAATTTCTCACTTTTTTGCACGCGAGAAATATAATCATTGGCTTCTTTCACATTACTAATTGAATGTTGATTGATTAAAAAAGCCGGAATTTGAGAATGTAAACCGCGCATTTGGTGAACAGGATAATTATGAAAACGCCACTGATGATCAGCAATGGCATTTTCTAAACGCTGTACATAAAGGCTGTGACTAATTTGCGTTTGTTTATCTAATTGCTTTACGTCAATGGCGTTAATTTTGGCTAAGTTCGCTTTGGTAATTGCCAGCTCTTTTAAGGTATTTTCTTCTGAAATATCATTCCATTTATCATAATCATCCTTAATGCCTAAATAGGTCTGAGTCATCGGGTTTCTCATGATCCCAGCTTTGTATATTTCATCAAAGAGTTTGTTCGCTTGCAAAGAAGCCGCTTGAACTTGGGCGTAAGTTGTCACTTTGGCGCTGTCGGCTTTTTGCATAGATGTGGTATTACAGGCGGTGACTAAAACCGTTGACGAAATAGCTAATGCGATTAAAGATTTTTTGATCATATTGATTATTTTCATTAATTTTTGAGAAGGCTTTTTTCCCATAATGCTTAAAAAACCGCAAGAATTAACAGATGAAAGGAGCAAAAATTACGATAAAATGTTAACACAGAGTAAAAAGGCGCTATAAAGCGCCCTGTTTTATTAGTTAGTCTAGCGATTGGCTAATGAGGCATTCAGTCGCTCAAAACCTTGTACTAGATCCTCGATTAAATCATCAACATCTTCTAGGCCAACATGTAAGCGTATGAGTGGATGCTCATATTGCCAAGTCGTTGCGGTACGCAATCGTCCTACATTGGTATTCCCTAAAATAAGGCTTTCAAACCCTCCCCATGAATAGCCCATTTTAAAATGGTGCATCCCGTCTAACAACGCATTTAATGACGCTTGGTCGCCACGGTTTAACACAAATGAAAACAAGCCATTTGAGCCCGTAAAATCACGCTCGAAAAATTCATGCCCCGGACACGTATCAAATGCGGGATGTAAAATCACATCAACTTCTTCTCTTGATGACAACCAATTCGCTATCTTTAAGGCACTTTCTTGATGCTGCTTTAAACGTACACCTAAGGTTCTGATGCCACGCATCGCTAAATATAAATCATCTGGGGAGGTACATTGCCCCATTAAATAACTATTTTCGCGTAATTGTTCCCAATACTTTTCACTCGCTGTCGCCGTTCCTAACATCACATCAGAATGACCTACAATATATTTTGTTGCCGCCTGAATAGAAATATCAACACCAAAATCAAAAGGCTGAAAATTAACTCCCGCCCCCCAAGTGTTATCAAGCATAACAATACAGTTATGTTGGTGAGCAACTTGGGCAATACCAGGAACATCTTGTACTTCCATAGTGATAGAGCCTGGCGATTCTAAAAAGACGATTTGAGTGTTGTCTCGAATAAGTTTTTCAATACCTTTACCGATCAATGGATCATAGTAGGTAGTTTCAACACCTATATTCTTAAGAATTTTGTCACAGAAGTCACGTGTTGGTTCGTAGGCGGTATCAACCATTAAAATATGATCACCGGTTTTAACAAACGACAAAATTGCATTCGTAATGGCTGCAGTGCCAGAAGGATAAATGGCGCAACCTGCCCCCCCTTCTAACTCCGTCATTGCATCACTAAAAGCAAACGAAGTTGACGTACCTCTGCGACCATAAAATAGCACTTGGTTACCACGATTAACTGTGGCGTGTTTCATTTGTTTTACCGAATCAAAAACAACGGTTGATGCACGCTCAACCGGAGGGTTAACTACACCGCGTGTCCATTTAGACTGTCGCCCTGCATTAATAATTTTGGTGTCTTTTTTCATGTTTCCTTTCCGATAGTGTCTTTAAATTAATAGATATCTAGCCGTCTAAACAACTTTATAATAGTTCGTTGCACAAAGTACACGCTTTTTTTGCAATCTGTTAAATCAATGCCGTATAAGATATTTGAGTTGGCTGTGAGTGATTAAAACAACGAAAGTTGTTTATCAACAATACGACTGAATGAAAGTCCAATAAAAGGTAATATTGCATCCGCCACGGTGGCCAGTTGCTTATCAACATACACTTGATAATCTAAAGACGCACTCACATAGCCTTTAGCCTGAGGCCCTGATGTGGTTAAGTAATATTCTATCCAGCCTCTATTTTGAAATTTCAGTGGTTTACCCGCTTTTAAATTTATCGCATCAGCTAAACGTGCCGCTTTTATATGGGGAGGGACATTTTTAACATATTGCTCAAGTTTACGGCGAATGCGTTTTCGATAGATTAATAAATCATCTAGCTCGCCATTTTTTGTTTGATTGACCGTATCAATAATATATTGCTCAACAGGCTCGCCGTTAAACACTTTTAAGTACAGCGTTCGTTGAAAGGTTTTAGCTAATTCTGTCCAATCCGTTCTAACACTTTCAAGACCTTTAAAAATCAGCTCTTCTTCACCGTTTTTCAGCACCATTCCTGCGTAGCGCTTTTTAGTGCCCACATCTAAACCGCGAATGGTCGGCATAAAAAACTGACTAAAGTGTGTTTCAAATTCAATTTCTAATTGGCTTTCAATGGCAAATTTCTCTTTTAATTGTTGTTGCCACTTTGTATTAATATACTGTTGTAACTCTGCCCCTAATGTTTGACATTGCTGGGGATTTTTATCATCACCTACATGTACAAATATTGAGTCGGTATCTCCATATATTACCTGATAGCCTTTAGCTTCAATCCATTGCTGGGTTGTTTTTAATAACTCATGGCTTCTTTTAGTAATTGAACCAGATAAACGGGGATCAAAAAAACGGCAGCCGGTTGAGCCTAAAATACCATAAAATGAATTCATGATAATTTTGATCGCTTGCGATAAGGCGCTATTATTTTCTTTTTTCGCTTTATCTCGCTCAAGCCATAGCTCATTGATAATCTCAGGTAAAAAGTGTTTGTCTCGCGAAAAAAAAGCGCCATCAAAGCCTGCAATCGCATTTTCTGGCGATTTTAACCCTTCTATTAAGCCCATAGGATCAATATTAAAAGAACGAATTATACTCGGATATAGGCTTTTAAAATCGAGTACCAAAATATTTTTATATAAGCCTGGTATTGAGTCCATCACATAACCGCCCGGTGAAACTAATCCGGTTAAGCCATCACCCATATTCGGTGCAACATAACCTGCGCGGTGCAGCTTAGGCAAATATAAATTAGTAAAAGCCGCTACAGAGCCACCAATTCTATCAATGCTCAAGCCCGTTAATTGCGCCCTTAGCATGGCAAATTCTAACAGTTGAGTATGGTTAAAAATCAAGGTGACCAGTTTGCAATCTTCAAGGTTATAAGCCGCTAACGCTAATTTGTCATGATGAAAATTATGAGTGATTTCTTTGACACGATTGTCAACATCGTCAACTTTTTTCCCTTTCCCTAAAAGCTCTGTCGCGACATTATCTAATGAAAAACTTGGGAAGTTATAGGTCGCCGTTTTTAATAAATCGATACCATCTAAAACAACACGGCCATTAATATCAATAAATTGTTGTTCACTGTTTTTATTTTTTCGCCATCTCGGCGCTCTTTTATCACGGGCGATACCAAAATAAACGCCATGTCGATCACAGCGTTTTTGTAATAATGCAAAATCAAACTGAATAACATTCCAGCCAATAATAACATCGGGGTCGTTATCTATGATCCAATTTATGAGTGCTTCAAGTAGGGCTTTTTCATCGGCTAGCCAGATAATATTCGCTGCGACTTGGTCACTTTCTTGTTGAGATAAAGTGTATGAGCTTTTTGAGAGGTTTTGATCTCCGATCATCAGTATTTTATTTACCCGTTTTCCATCAAGATCATCACTATACAAACCTATAGAATATAGCGAACCTTGCATCGAGCATTCAATGTCTAAAGAAACCATCGACAAGGGCAATTTTTCAAGGCTCTGTGAACTAGGTATAGCACGACATTTATCGGCAATATAAACAGGATATGATACCGATGACTTTTGCAGTGATGCACTCAGCTGCCCCCCATTATATGGGGTTTCATGCTCATTATTACTAATAGTGAACTCTGCACTAGCGGTAACAAAACGCTCCATTAAGTAACGTTCGTCGGGGCGAAAATCATCCTCATAACACTTAATGTGATGAGTTTTTAAGAGTTCTCGCGCGCGATAAAAATCACGCATTGAGGAAAAATATAAGGCAACCACCGCCACTTGCCCAAACGATTTTAAGGGCACGGCTTTAGCATTCGATAAAAAGATATCCTGTTCAATCAACAATTGTTGCGCGTTATTTAGGGATAATTGCTCGATAAAAAACACGGCTTGTTGATTATTCACTAGAATATTCACCGCCCCATTATGTGTTTTTAACCAGAATGATAATTCAATTCCTTTTTTAGTATCATAAACTTGGCGGGTAATTAAAAAGCCGCTAATACTAGCTTGAGCCGAGTTGTTTAAAGAAATTGCCATGAAAAGGTTCTAATTACACATAATAAACTGTTAATATATACAGCATTATAAGTTAAATGCTCTTGATAGGGAACTCGGCTTTTGCCGTGAACATAATAATCATGTTAACAGATAAAATTAAACAAGTGATCCGGTTAGCTTATAAAACCATAGGTGAAAACCTCGAAAATTTTCATCCGCGTAAACAGCAAACTTTTTTAATCGCTGAAATTGCCAAAACCCTTGCTGGGGATTACGACAAATGTCGAAAAATTATCACAATAGAAGCAGGCACTGGCACAGGTAAATCACTTGCCTATTCTTTAGGGGCGATTCCGCTAGCAATTGCTCGGCAAAAAACGGTGTGTATTTCAACCGCTACTGTCGCCTTACAAGAGCAGTTAGTGGATAAAGACTTACCTTTTTTAAAAAAACATTCCGGACTAGATTTCAACTTTAGCTTAGTTAAAGGGCGACAACGCTATGTCTGTCAGCAAAAACTCACGGCGGCTACTTCATCTCATGATACGCCGCAAGCAGGGTTTACCTTTGCTGAAAAACCCAGTGCTTTGGATATCAAGTTACTCAATAATTTACATAAAGCATTAAAAGCTAATCAATGGCAAGGTGATAGAGATTCATGGGCAGATCCTATTCCTCAGCATATTTGGCAACAAATTCAATCAGACAAACACAGTTGCGTAAAAACCATGGCTGAGCACACTTATTGCCCTTTTCATAAAGCAAGAGAAACCATGGACGCCAGTGATGTTTTGGTGGTTAACCATAGTTTATTACTAGCAGATTTAGAATTAGGCGGTGGTAAAATATTACCGGCACCTGAGGATACATTTTACATTATTGACGAAGCTCATCACCTACCAAAGGTAACGCGTGACCATTCTAGCGCTAACATCACCTTAAAGGGAAGCCTTGAGTGGCTTGAAAAGTTAAAAGATTTAGCCAGTAAATTGTCAACATTAATTAAATCAAACTCAGCCATTTCACCGTCGTTAAAATTAAGTGATGATTGCCAAGATTTGATTGCTGAATTGCAAAAAGTGTTGAGCTTTATTGAAAATAATCAGTCGTTATACTTTGCCGAGCAGGTTAATAAAAATAACCGTTTTGCCAAAGAAGAAGATACGGCTTTATATCGTTTTGAAAATGGTGTTATCCCTAAAAACATCAAAAATTGGGCTGAAGATTTAGCTGAGTTAAGCAAAAAATGTTTGGCTCACAGTAATAAACTGTTCAACTTATTAATGGAATCGGTAAAAGATGGTGAAGTAAAACTCTACCTTGCAGAGCCCGCTTTAGCCGAATGCGGTTTTATGATCCAACGCTTAGAAAATTTTAATGCGTTATGGCTAATGTACGAGAAAACGGATCATGAAAAAGGAGCACCACTTGCAAGGTGGATGGAAAAGCTTACCGGTAAACGCCAAGATTTTTTACTTTCTGCTTCGCCGATAGAAGTTGGTTTTACATTGGAAGATAATTTATGGTCAAAATGTGAAGGTGCTGTATTGTGCTCAGCAACGATATTAGCATTAAACTCATTTGATCATTTTCGTCGACAAGTGGGTTTGCAAACCAATGATGGGACTCAATATCAACACGTTGATTCACCATTTGATTATCAAAATAATGCCGAGCTAGTTGTTCACCCAATGAGTAATGAACCTAGTGCTGCTAGTTTTACTGATGAGTTAATTGCACAATTACCGCAATTAATTGAAAAAGATAAGGCAACATTAGTGCTGTTTTCATCTTATTGGCAAATGGAACAAGTGGCTAAAACATTAAGAGAGAAGAATAAATTATCAATACAAGTGCAAGGCGAGCAATCTCGTCAGCATATTATCAATGAACATAAAAAGCGTTGTGATGACGATAAAGACAGTATTATTTTTGGTACACAAAGTTTTTCAGAAGGGCTTGATTTACCGGGTAAGTATTTAACTAATCTGATCATTACCAAACTGCCCTTCTCAGTGCCTACCTCGCCTGTAGAAGAAGCGCAAGCTGAATATATAACCGCCAAAGGGGGTAACCCATTTATGTCAATATCGGTACCTGAAACCTCTAAAAAGCTGATTCAAGCAACAGGGAGGTTACTACGAAACGAAAAAGACACGGGGCTGATCACGATAATGGATAAACGTTTGCTGACTAAACGCTATGGTAAAGACTTATTAAACGATTTACCGCCGTATAAACGCAAATAAAACACGAGTCATTAACCCCGTGCCCTTAAGCACATGAAGTTAGCGATTCAAAATAAGCCTTATTGTAAATGTAGCTGTTGCTGTGGTTTCGAAAAATAGCCACGGCCACTTTTTTGCAACAACTTAGGTACATTCATTGGTACATGAATCCCCATGTTTTGCTTGGCAGCAATGATGTTATCAAGAATATTCTGCCCTTGTGCTGAATATAAAAACCAATAAGGTGGGAAGTTTATATCTGTGACTTTTTTTTGCCAGAATTGTTGATACGGTAAATAATGTTCATCATCAGGATCAGCATCTCCCATATGCATGACAGTATGGCTATTATTAATTGTCACCCGAAACACTAAGTTTTCAACATCTGCCCTGCTTGGCCAACCTGCATGTGGGATCCTCACCGCATCTATGGTTAATTTACCTAACGTATATTGCCATGGCTTTGCACCAAACGCTAAATCAACGGCAATAAGCCGCTCATCCTTTATCACGTTTTTTTGTCGAGCAAGCTCTGCTTTTACCTTATCAATCGCTTGCTTAGAGGCGACGAGGTTTGTTTGTCGAAACTGAGTTAAATAGGTTATTAACTCATCTACGGCAAAGTGATCGCTATGGGCATGGCTAATAAAAATTGTATCGATGTCATTATAAGGCGCTACACCTTGCATGATGTTAGTTTTTATCTCACTTGGCACAAGCTGATAAATACCAAAATTATCATGAAAAAAAGGATCAAATAATAGCTTTTCATTATCAACTTCAATAAACAGCGCTTCATTGCCTAAATACGTGACATAGCCGTTGTGATCTTTGGTAGAAAACGGCTGCGTATCAGTGTTTATCTTAGTATCAATAGGTGTTTGAGCATAGTTATGCCCATGACCGAACAGTGGCAGAAAACACAGGATGACGCTAAGCAGCATCGATTTACGCATTAAAAGTCCCTCAATATACTCGATAAATTAAAGGGCTATGATGATATTTAATTGTATTGAATACAAGTGCGCTTTATATCGGGTAAATCATTTTAGTTCTTATAACAACTTAGTTATAATGCGCGCAAAACTGAATAGCTCGCTTATTCCCCGTTATTAACGATTAGAGATCACTATGTCTACTGTGTTACCAACAGCCACCCCGTTAACTTCACCACAAAAAAGTCAATTAAGTAAATTAGAAAAGCGCTTACGGCGTCATGTTGGCCAAGCGATAGCTCAGTATAATATGATTGAAGACGGTGATCGTATTATGGTGTGTTTATCGGGTGGTAAAGACAGTTATGCTTTGCTCTCAATATTGATGTTGTTAAAACAATCGGCCCCGATAAATTTTGACATTGTTGCCGTTAATTTAGATCAAAAACAACCGGGTTTTCCCGAAGATATTTTACCCAATTATCTTGAGTCACTAGGTGTTGAATATAAAATTGTTGAAGAAGACACCTATGCCATTGTCAAAGAGAAGATCCCTGAAGGGAAAACAACCTGTAGTTTATGTTCAAGATTGCGCCGCGCTTTGTTATATAAAGCGGCTAAAGCGTTAGGGGCAACTAAAATTGCTTTAGGCCATCATCGCGACGATATGATAGAAACTATGATGTTGAACATGTTTTATGGCGGCAAACTCAAAGCCATGCCAGCAAAACTCGTTTCTGACAATGGGGAGCATGTGGTTATCCGCCCTTTAGCTTTTTGCAAAGAAAGTGAACTTATTCAATACGCCAACCTAAAAAAGTTCCCTATTATTCCATGTAATTTATGTGGCTCACAGCCCAATATGCAAAGACAAAACATTAAAAAAATGTTGAATGAATGGAGTGTTAGTTTCCCCGGCAGAATTGAATCAATGTTTACCGCAATGCAAAATATTGTCCCTTCTCATCTGTGTGATAGTGAGTTATTCGATTTTAAATCAATCACAGCAGAGTCAGGTGTTATCAACGGTGGCGACACTGCATTTGACCAAGAAGGTGTAATTTATCAACCAGATGAAAATAATGAGCTACGCTTAGATCATCCAAAAGGTGGTCACTTACTCAATGTTGTTGAAATTAAATAACGATAAAATTCCAAAAAAGGCTGTGTTTCATGTTAGAAAAACTCTTTAAATTAACCGCACATCACACGAATGTTAAGCAAGAGGTAATCGCTGGTATAACAACATTTTTAACCATGGCTTATATTATTTTTGTTAACCCTGCCATGTTAGCTGATAGCGGTATGGATCACGGCGCGATATTCGTAGCAACTTGTTTAGCCGCCGCTTTAGGCTGTTTTATTATGGGCTTTGTCGCAAATTACCCTATTGCTTTAGCACCGGGGATGGGCTTGAATGCTTTTTTTACTTACACCGTTGTTTTGGAAATGGGTTATAGCTGGCAAGTCGCCTTAGGTGGGGTTTTTATTTCTGGCTGTGCCTTTTTGTTATTGAGTTTATTTAAAATTCGAGAGTGGATTATCAACTCAATTCCGCATGCTTTAAGGTATGGAATTGCCGCAGGTATCGGTTTATTTCTCGCATTTATTGCGTTAAAAAATGCCGGTATTGTTGTCGGTAGTCCTGCCACATTAATCACTTTAGGCGATATTCATTCCTTTTCTGCGGTGATGGCCGCTTTAGGGCTTTTTATTATCGTCGGTTTAGTGAATAGAAAAGTCAACGGCGCGGTAATGATCTCAATATTGATCATTACCCTACTAGCGATTTTAGTTGGAAAAGTCTCATATACTGGACTTATCTCATTGCCTCCATCAATTGCACCGACCTTTATGCAGTTAGATATCATTGGCGCGTTAGAAGTTGGCATGTTAAGTGTTATTTTTGCTTTTTTGTTTGTTGATTTATTTGATACCTCAGGCACCTTGATTGCTGTCGCACAACGTGGCGATTTATTAGATAATAAAGGAAACTTCCCTAGATTGGGTAAAGCGCTACTTGCCGATTCAACAGCCACGGTTGCCGGTAGTATGCTAGGAACATCAACCACAACGAGCTATGTAGAAAGTACCGCTGGTGTCGCTGCGGGTGGACGAACGGGCTTAACAGCGGTTACTGTCGGGCTATTATTTTTACTCGCACTGTTTTTTTCACCGTTAGCTGCCATGATCCCTGCTTATGCCACAGCGGGACCGCTATTTTATGTTGCGGTGTTAATGTTAGCGGGTTTAGTTAATGTTGACTGGGATAATTTATCAGATGCTGTGCCTGTAGCAGTGATCTGTATAACCATGCCATTAACATTTTCGATTGCCCATGGTATTTCGTTTGGATTTATTAGTTATGTCGCGGTACGTATTTTTAGTGGCCAAATGAAAGCATTAAACACTAGCGTGTTAGCATTAGCAGCATTATTTTTGATTAAATTTATATTTTTCGGCTAAGAGTAAAACAGTTTTTGCTTGTTTGTGAGGCGCTGTGGTTAGCACACTAAAAGTATTAGGGTTAACGAAGCGCCATTTATTATCACAAAAGGGGATGTCACACACAATATTACACTATTGGAAGAGATAAACTTTATTGTGACGGATCATCTCAGAGATCTCGATCACATAGTCAGTACCTCTTTCAGAATAAGGTAATAACCCTGTCACTAATATTTCTGCACTTAATGGCTGTTTTTGTTCATGTAATTGCGCTCTAATCGTTCTAAAAACATGATACGCATTATTGGTATTTATATTGTGTAAATAATGACTAACTGCTTGTTCAACACTTTGAAAAGCCGCAACTTCATGGCGTAAACCTTGATCACGACCATTAGGCACCATGCCGCAACCTTTTCTATAACACCAGATACCAAAAAAGTTTAGGCCAATGCGCGCAAAACGTGATGTACCCCAAGCAGACTCGTTTGCCGCTTGTACAAGCACTAGCGGTGTTGGCACAATATCTACTCTCGTCAATAGTTGTTGGATTTTTTGACTAAGTGATAAATTTTTCTTTAATCTATACTGCTTTGCTAACTCGTTGATCAACTGCTGTTCTTGTTCATTTAGGATCAACTTTGGTTGCAGTAAGGAAGGTGTTGCCGTGCTAGCGACTAATTGCGCTTGTTGAAGTTTTTGCTCAATGGCCGTTAATTGCCCACGCAGATGTGAAATACGACTATTTTCTTGAATAATTGCCGGTCGTAAAAAATCAAAAAACTGCTTTTTCTTTTGCTTTATATCACTGATTTTTGAAAATTCAGGCAACACCACATCATGTAATGGTAGTTCAACTTGTGCTTTAGTTTCAGTCGAAATATCAGTCGTTATATCAGACTCATCCGTTAAAGAGCGATCTTGCTTTATCAGTGGCTTGATAAGTACATAGAAGAAAAATAGCCAAAAGGCCGCGTATAACAAGCGTTCTATATTTTTAAACATAAAATTTAATGTACCTTAATTTTATCCATGATAGCTTCACACAACAGTGATGAAAAAATAACACACCTCTTTAACTAATTTATGCGGTAAATGTACTATCAATATTTCTTGCACTGTCTTTAGTGACACTTAATTCCATGCCAAATATTTCGCGATATAAAATCCCTTTCACATTATAAAAAAGCGGTGCTAAATAAGTGATAGCAAACAATGTCACCACACCACCAATTAGAGCTAAGCTTGTTTTTGCTAAAATAACAAGGGGTAAACATGCCGCCACTAACATAAAAAATAAAATAAGATACAGTGCAAATAAGTTAAACCACTGAAAGCGAGTTGCTTGTAAAGACAAGCTTATTGCCTTAATCGGCGATAATCGCTTTTCCACCACTAAAGGTAAAACAAGTGATAAAGCAACGGCTAAGTAGATACCTGGAACATAAAGCATGGTCAGTCCCATAGTGACTATCGTTGATGTTAATAATGCGCAGATAGCCACCCAACTGCCACGGCGTAGAAACGCGAAAACGAGTTTAGCATTGGTTTGAAGACCCACGGCATGAAATATTCCCATCATTTCAATGCCAACTAAAAAAGGATAAACAACTAACGTAACAAGTATATTGAGCATGGCACTACTTTGCTGATCTTGAAAAACCGCTTCAATGCCACCTAAATATTGACTTACAATCAGGGTAACCACTACGCCAATAGACAATGTAAATATCAAACCTACATTGATTGAAATACGAGACTTTTTCGTAGTTGACCATGCTTCTGCTAATACGGCTTTTACATCAATACGATATTCACCTTTAACCGCTTTGTCTAAACTACCACCGACTTGTAACACTGAGCGTTCTTCCACAAATTAACCTTATTTGAGTTCAATAATTTTATAAAAATAATGTTCATTATACCGAATAGGCATCAACGATTGGAAATTAAATTTAACCATCTTGCTATTGGTGTTTAGCCGTATCTATCGACGATGTATTTGTTTGAGGATTTGCTGAAAATATTTGCTACCTTTTTCTCGTGCAAGAGCAATATTGTTTTCGGGTATTAGCTCGGGTTTATCATAAACAGCTAAAACCTTAGCCATGCTAGCTTCTCTGATCAGGTGTAATGTCGGCAATGGCGAGCGATTGGTATAATGTGAAGCATCATCACTATCTTCACCTTCAAATAGATAATCAGGATGAAAGCTCGCCACTTGAAAAACGCCTTCATGACCTAAATCAACCAGCAACTCATTGGCATAATCGACAAGATCTAAATAGCTTTCAAAATCTCGAAAACCTAAACTACAAATAAATAAGGTAGTTTCTATTTCAGGGTGCGAGGTTAAATACTCACATTGTAGAGCAAATTCTTCTAACGCCTTTTCAAGCCTTACTTGCGCGCAGATATGATAATGAATGGTATTATTAACCAGTTCTTTTTTAGCAAACGGGCAGAAATTAAGGCCAATAATGACCTGCTCTAACCATTGTTTAGTTTTTAAAATAGCGGGATGTGTTAAATCTGTCATTGGTCTTCCTATTAATAAATAGCCTAATTAGTTAGCCGTGTTTTGTTGTAACATCCACATTTTATAATAGTGTCCTTTATCGGCTAATAAAGCTTGGTGATTTCCCTGTTCAATCAACTTTCCTTGGTGTACAACCAAAATATTATCAGCGTCGATGATCGTCGATAACCGATGAGCTATCACTAAACTGGTATGGTTTTGCGCAACCTCTTTAATCGCAGTTAAAATAGCTTGCTCTGAATGGCTATCTAAAGATGACGTCGCTTCATCAAACACTAAAATAGCAGGATTCTTTAATATCGTTCTGGCAATCGCTACTCTTTGTTTTTCGCCTCCTGAAAGCTTTAACCCTCTTTCACCAACAACTGTTTCAACACCTTTAGGCAAGGATTGAACAAAGGCAGATAAATGGGCTAATTCAATTGCCCTATTCACTTGTTCCACCGTCGCGTCAGTATTTCCATAACGGATATTTTCAAAAAGTGATTCATTAAATAGCACAGTATCTTGAGGGACAATACCAATATTCTGTCTGAGTGAATGCTGAGTCACTTCGCGAATGTTTTGTTTGTCTATGGTTATGATGCCTTGTTCAGTATCATAAAACCGAAAAAGTAATTTTACTAAGGTAGACTTTCCTGAGCCACTTTCGCCTACTACAGCAACTTTCTGGCCGGCTTTTACTGTAAAGCTTAATCCTTTGATAATTGATCGTTCTTTTTGATAAGAAAAATGTACTTGCTCAAAAGAAATCTCACCGTCAGATAAAATTAATGGCTTGGCATCGGAAACATCTTCAATTTTTGCTTTTTTGGTCATTAAGGTAAACATTTGTTCAATATTCGCCAATGATCCTTTAATTTCTCGATAAACAAAGCCTAAAAAGCCTAAAGGAATAAATAGCTGCATCATAAATGCATTGATCAGTACAAAATCACCTAACGTCATTTTATCATTGGCAACTTGATACGCCGCCAATGCTAACATCGCAGTCATTGACATTGAAATGATCACAGCCTGACCACCGTTTAGTGCAAATAAGGACAAACGATTTTGCATTTTAGCTTTTTCCCAGTCTGCTAACTGATGATCATAGGCATTGGCTTCATAATTTTCATTGGTAAAATATTTAACGGTTTCATAGTTGAGTAAACTATCTATTGCACGCGTATTACTCGAAGAGTCCGCTTTATTAGCGGCGCGTATATACTTTGTTCGCCAATTGGTTGCATATACAGAGTACAAGACATAACAAATAATAGAGACTGTGGTAATAATCGCAAACCAGATACCATAGTTGACAAATAAAATACCAACAACCATGACAATTTCCATTAAGGTAGGTACCACGCTAAATACCATAAAGCGCATTAAAAAGCTGATCCCTGATGTACCGCGATCGATATCTCGAGATAAACCACCCGTTTGGCGATTAAGATGAAAATCTAAATCGAGTTGATGTAAATGGCGAAATACTTTTAATCCGATACGACGAATAGCTCGCTCGGTAACTCGACCAAATAAAGTATCGCGTATTTCAGCAAACAGGACGATAGCTAAACGAACAACGCCATAAGCCGCCACTAAAGCAAAAGGAACAAGGTAAACTCGGTTCTCTTGTTGGCT
Source organism: Colwelliaceae bacterium 6441 (assembly GCA_040779345.1). Classification (GTDB taxonomy): domain Bacteria; phylum Pseudomonadota; class Gammaproteobacteria; order Enterobacterales; family Alteromonadaceae; genus Thalassotalea_H. Next base: position 16,885 of record JBFONU010000010.1, read on the forward strand.
ATCTAATATATCAACAATATCTTTTAGGATAAAAGGTAGGTAGACGCTGGCGACTTTGGTTAAAATCAAACACAACAAAGCTATCGCAATACGCGCTTTAAATTCTAATAAATATGGCACTAACATTTTTACGACATGCCAATTAAAAGTTGTTACTTCGATATCTGGTTGAGAAGAACGGCGCATACTGGGAATGATTAATGAGAATTAAGGGAAGAGAACTTTAGCGACTTTGCCCCAAGAATACAACTTATACCCAACGGATAAATTCAAGGCATGACGTTAGTATTTTAGTGTGTTAATTTGCTATGTGATCTAGTCAATAAAAGGTGGGGTATGTTTACACTAATCAATACAATTATCGACCGCTGTTTATTTACCCTAACCTTTATTGTTGGCGTGCAACTCCCTGAGTTTATGAATCAGTACATTCAACGTGTATCTGGTCATCTCAATGAAGCCAAACAACAACTCAGTCAATTTCAATCGCTAGCAGACTTGCATTATCAAGGAGATATTACCCTATTAGTAAAGCAGTATCGGTTAAACAACGATCCTGTGATTGTTGATACAGCGACAATTATTGAGCAGCTAATGAATAGAGTGGATCATTTAGATAATCATTTATTTCATTTATTAACCAATGACTACCTAAGCAACTTACAACAGTTTTTATTTCATATGGATCTCAGCATGGTAAAAGCTACAGCGCAACATTTTACCTTAGCCATACCGCTGACAATCAATGCGTTATCAACAGGTTTCGTTTTTGCGTTATTAACACTGATAGTAAAACTAGGGCTGACGTATTGTGTTAAACAGTGTTCACAAAAGCTCTGGCCTGCATCTTAATAAGAATTAGCACAAGCATCCGAATAGTAATCATTAGCGCAAAAAAAAGTTACCTAATATTATTAGATAACTTTTTAACTAATTCTTGGCAATACAACGTTTAGCCGTTGCCATCTTCAACACGACTTTTTAATTTCTGCCCTGGTCTGAAAGTCACGACTTTACGCGCAGAAATTGGAATATCTTCACCTGTTTTGGGATTACGCCCTGGGCGCTCACTCTTTACGCGAAGATCGAAGTTACCAAACCCAGACAGCTTAACTTGCTCTCCTGACTCAAGCGTTTCTCGAATCTCTTCAAAGAAAACTTCTACCATATCTTTTGCGTCGCGCTTACTCAGCCCAACTTTTTCAAATAAATGTTCTGCTACTTCTGCTTTGGTTAGCGCCATTGCTTAATCCCTCAGTGATGCATTTAGTTCATCTTTTAATGTATCGACCACACGATTAACGACATCGTTGATATCTTTTTCTTCAAGAGTCTTTTCATGATCTTGTAAAACCATGGCGATAGCTAAGCTTTTATATCCAGCTTCAATACCATTACCTTGGTATACATCGAACAAGTTTAGATCAACTAAATGATTTCCGCCAACATTTTCAATGAGTTGTAACACTTTTTTTGCTTCAACTGCCTCTTCAACGATAACGGCAATATCACGTCTATTGGCAGGAAAGCGAGATATTTCGCCTGCTTCAGGGATGTTTTGTGTTGTTATTTCAGACAATAACAGTTCAAAAATTAATGTTCGTCCATTTAATCCTAATTTCCTTTCTAATTCAGGATGTAAGGTACCAACATGACCAACAAGCACACCATTTCGATAAATGGCGGCCGTTTGCCCCGGATGAAGTGCAGCAATTTCATCTTTCGAAAACTCATAAGCACTTTGATCGGCAGTTAATTCCAGCAAAGATTCGACATCCGCTTTGATATCATAAAAATCAGTTGCGGCTTTTTCCATATTCCAATGTTCTTCGTTACTTTGCCCTGTGATAACACCGGCAAGCATGCTTTCTTGACGTACGCCATTTTCAGCTGCCGCATCCGGCACAAAGCGAAGACCCGTTTCAAAGAGACGTATACGATTTTGTTGACGATTTTGATTATACACGACAGATTGAAGTAACCCTGTCCATAAACTTAAGCGCATTACCGACATTTCACTAGAAATCGGATGGGGCAATGTCATCACTGCTTGCTCAGGATGTATAAGACTTTGAACCTTAGGATCTACAAAACTATAAGTGATCGCTTCTTGATAACCTCTGTTAACCAAAGTATTACGAAGTTTACTTAGAGGAAGGTTTTTCTCTTTTTGGGCACGCATCGCTAATGTCGCTTTCGGCGAAATATTCGGGATATTGTTGTAACCAAAAATACGAGCAACTTCTTCGATTAAGTCAACTTCAATTGAAATATCGAAACGATAGGCTGGCACAACAACCGTCCAAGTATCTTTTGCAAAACTAACGTCAAAACCCAAACGAGTTAAAATCTCAGTGACTTTATCATCTTCAATAAAATGACCGATACGTCCGTCTAATTTCTCACGACGTAAGGACACTGTTTTTTCTTTAGGTAGATTGTCATCGCTTAGCGCTTCGGTAATTGGACCTGCTTCACCACCAACAATTTCTAACAATAATTGAGTGGCACGTTCCATAGCGGTACGTTGTAACTCTGGATCTATTCCTCGTTCATAACGATGTGAAGAGTCAGTGTGTAAACCGTATTGACGTGCTTTACCTAAAATAGCTAAAGGTGCAAAAAAAGCGCTTTCTAAAAAGATATCTTTACTTGGGTTTTCAGCATCAGTGCTTACACCCGATTCTTTACCTCCAAAAATACCAGCCATGGCTAATGCTTTGCCTTTTCCGCTTGCATCACCATCAGCGATAACTAACGTTTCAGTTGAAAGTGTTACTTCGTTACCGTCTAGTAAAACTAATTTTTCGTTTTCATTCGCGTAACGAACATTAATACCGCCATCAAGCTTTGCTAAATCAAAGGCATGCATTGGGTGTCCTTGTTCAAGCAACACGTAATTTGTTACATCAACAACAGGGTCGATTGAACGCGTGCCACAACGGCGAAGTTTTTCAACCATCCATAAAGGGGTTTGTGCATTCACATTGATATTTTTGATCACACGCCCTAAATAACGAGGACAGGCTTGAGGCGCTGATAAAGTAATTGCTAAGCTGTCATCAATTGTTGGAATTACCGCATTAATTTCAGGTTCGGTCACCGACAAACTATTTAATACGCCAACTTCACGTGCTAAACCTTTTAAACCAAGGCAATCTCCACGGTTAGCGGTCAGGTCAACGTCAATCGTAACATCATCTAAGTCTAAATATTCTCGCACACATAAACCTAAAGGTGCATCAGCTGCAAGTTCCATTATGCCAGCAGAATCTTCGGCTAAACCAATTTCAGACTCACTACACAACATGCCATGAGAAGGCACACCACGAAGCTTGGCTTTTTTAATTTTAAAGTTACCCGGTAATACAGCACCTACCGTTGCAACAGCAACTTTTAATCCAAGACGACAATTTTTGGCACCACAGACGATATCAACCAATTCACCGTCATTAAAGTTCGGGCCTAAATTTATTTTTGTTACTTGTAATTTATCAGCATCTGGATGTGGCCCGCATTCAACAACTTCACCAATTAATACGCCGGTAAACTCACCAGCAACAGGGTCAACGGCATCAACTTCAAGTCCTGCCATTGTAATTTGATGAGAGAGCTCATCGGAAGAAATAGCAGGATTTACCCACTCACGTAACCATGATTCACTAAATTTCATTATGAGTTTCCTACTTGAATTGTTTTAAGAAGCGAAGATCGTTTTCAAAGAATGAACGTAAGTCATTAACGCCATAACGCAGCATAGTTAAGCGCTCTACTCCCATACCGAAAGCAAAACCTGTGTAAACTTCTGGATCAATACCTACCGATTTAAGGACATTAGGATGCACCATACCGCAACCTAATACTTCTAACCATTTACCATTTTTTCCCATAATATCGACTTCTGCCGAAGGCTCTGTAAATGGAAAATAAGAAGGACGAAAACGAATTTCAACTTCTTCTTCAAAAAAGTGATGTAAGAAATCATGCAAAACACCTTTAAGGTGAGTAAAGCTGACATCTTTATCAACCATTAAACCTTCAACTTGATGAAACATCGGTGTGTGAGTTTGATCATAATCGTTACGATAAACTTTACCGGGAGAAATAATTCGTAACGGCGGTTGTTCTTGTTCCATGGTACGTATTTGTACACAAGAGGTTTGCGTTCGAAGTACAAGCTTTGGATTAAAATAAAAGGTATCGTGATCTTCACGAGCCGGATGATGCGCAGGAATATTCAATGCATCAAAATTATGATGATCATCTTCAACTTCAGGCCCTTCTTTGACTGAGAAACCCAAATCACCAAAAAAACTTTCAATACGTTCAATTGTGCGAGTGACTGGGTGTAAGCCCCCTAAGTCATTACCACGCCCAGGTAACGTTACGTCGATAGATTCTGCCGCTAACTTTTGCTTGATCACTTGTTCACGTAATAGTTCACCACGTTCAGTTAACAACTTTTGGACTTGCTGCTTAGCAATATTGATCACTTGCCCTGCTTTAGGCTTTTCTTCTTTAGGTAATTTACTTAACCCTTTCATTTGTTCGGTAAATAATCCTTTTTTACCTAAGAAGTTAACACGCACTTGATCAAGTTCGTTTGGATCAGTAGCAGCAGCAATAGCTTGTTCTGCCTGCAAAATAATATCGTCTAAATTCATGAGTTCCTCTGAAGCAGCCTTTTGATGTTAAGGCTTTGGGTAGACTTTTTTGTTTTATAAAAATGGTCACTGATTCTACACAAAATCAGCTTGGAAATGTAGAGGAAATAACGGTTTTTTTAGTTTATTAGTGATCAATGACCCGCTATATAACTAATGAATAATAAATTCGAAGGATCTGACTATACTTGAATGCACCTGTTGTAGTTTGTTGTATTCAGGAATATCACAACTATGAGGAAAAATTCAAATGAAATATCTACTTATGATCCTAATATCTTCTTCGTTGACGCTTGTTGTTGATACAAGTTTTGCGGGAGAATCAAATGAAGTAAAAATAAAACGAGCAATGTCTGCTGCACCTAAGGCAATAAGTCATAATGCCACCATAATTGACGCAGATGGCAGTATATTACAAAAGGGAAATAATGGCTGGACTTGCATGCCTGACACTATGCCTAACGACAAATCCCCGATTTGTAATGATGCTGTGTGGATGAAAGCATTAAAAGCATTGGGTACAAAAGCTCCGTTTACCCCTGAGTCTATTGGCATTTCTTATATGCTTAAAGGGGATGTTACGTCTGGAGTAAGTAATTCAACCCCATATCATCCTGATCACCAAAACGCTAAAGACTATGTTAAAACGGGTCCTCATATGATGATCATCGTACCTAAAGCGCTGTTAAAAAACCTTCCGACTGATCCTAAATCTGGAGGGCCTTATGTAATGTGGGGAGATACCCCTTATGCGCATATCATGATCCCTATTGATGATACCAAAATGAAACACTCACATGGTCATTAACATAGCCATTAACATAGGCACTAACATTTAACTTTCACCATCTTTGATGAGATCAATAAAATAAATGACGAGATGGTGACTCTATGCTTTAACATGGTCACTTTAACAACAAGGTGACCTTAACAAATGCTTAAACGCTTATAATAACAAGGCAGATAATCTCACATTAAAAATGCACAGAAGATAAATACAATCAAAACATTAACAACTGAACTACTTTTTACTTTTGTTAGCACTTTCTAATAATTGACTCTCCCGTTTTACCAGTAGAAACGTCAAATACATCTTAGTCGGTAAAGAAAAAACTAAACCAAAGGCAATACAACTGGCACTTATTACAATCCCTGTAACCCCTAATGAACTCATATAATCACTAAAGTTATGCAGATATATGCCTAAAAGTAACAAACATAAACCGATAAAAATGGAAGTTTTTAGTAATATGATTAACTTGTCTTCAGACATAAATACTCCATTTAAAACGCTAACGCCTGCTTTGATATAAATTAGCATAAATAAGGTGTTGTTAGCTATGTTGATAATAAATATGAGACACTTGCTTTGCATGTGAAAAGTAATGCTAAAATACGTCCTAATTATCTTGCTTATTACACAGCAAAAAAACGCAAACTAAATGACGCTAATAGAGTAAATATGTCCCTACAAATTAAATTTAATACGCCAGAAATTAAAAGTGCTTTTGATTGGCAACTAATACAAGAAATCAATGTATTAAACACTGACAATACGATTATTGCCAAAGCAGAAATAGAACTGATCACCTTAAATAAGCATCGCGATGCACAGAAAAGCTATGCTTTAATTGATGCAGAAAATGAGCCCACTGATTGGGAGTTACCTTTAAACTTGTATTTTAAAGGTCAAAATTTAACCCCTCCATTATGCGAATTATTATCAATTAAAGCAGATGTAAAAAAAGCAAAAACACATATTTTATTAGAAGCGATCAGTGTTCTTCCCCAGTATAAAAAACAAGGTATTGCAAAATTGCTGTTAAAAGCAATCGCTGAGCATTACCCAAAAGCGCAATCCATCACAGTATTAACGATGCCGTTAAGTTTGTTTGTTGATGCAGAAGCTTGTGAAGTTGATGAAAGTAAAGCGTATTATCAGCAATTAGATTTAGGAAATGATACAACAACACGAGAAGAGTTAAGTAACTTTTTTACACACTGTGGTTTTATTGAATATAAGGTTGATGAAGCACTATTAAATGAGCCACTGTCATTTGATTTATTTATAGCAACGCCTGAAAAACTAATGGCGATATAACTGTTTACCTGTCAAATATACGTTAAAAAACAAAAAAACCTTTATTAGCGCTATACAAAAAGCGTTAACAAAGGTTTTATAAAGTTTCACTATTTCGAATTTTAATCAACGAGTTGATATTGTTCTTTCAAAATAGCGATAATTTCAGCTTTAGGATTGTCAGATAAAACTATTTTTTGACCAGTGATTTTTTCCGCAATCGCAATATAAGTTTCAGAAACTGCCATTAAAACTGATTCGGGTAATTTGTTATCACGAGCAAGCGCTTCCCGCTCAACCATACGGTCTTTATTTAATAAAATATCGGGATCAGGAAAATGATTCAATAATAATTGTCGGAAGCCTTCTTTCGAGTTTTCAACAACGTTACCATTACGATACTGTTCACCATCCCATATCCGTGACGAGTCTGGCGTACCCACTTCATCCATGTATATCAGTTTATCGTTACCTGCACGGTCTTTTACATAGCCAAACTCAAATTTTGTATCAACAAAGATTTGATCAATCTTAGCTAATGCATCAGCGATCACGTTATAACCTTCAGTAAGCAGCTTTTCATATAAAGCGATATCAGCTAATGACTTAAAATTAAACGCGGTAAAATTGTCTTCAATGTTTTTACGAGTGATATTCACGTCATCAACCGCAGGTACACCTGGTATACCTGCTAGAATACCTTTCGTTGAAGGAGTTTGAAGTAATTCTGGTAGTTTAGAGTCTTTTGCTAAACCATCAGGTAGTTGGATCCCGCAAAAATCACGTTCGCCTTTAGTGTATGAACGCCACATAGAGCCGGTAATATATTGACGACAAATTGCTTCAATCATCACAGGTTTAGCTTTTTGTACAATCCAAACAAATGGATGTGGGATATCAAGAATATGGCTATCAGCTAGGCCTTGCTCTTTAAATAACTTAAACCAATGATTTGAGATTGCATTGAGTGCCGCGCCTTTTCCAGGTACGCCCTTCATGCCGCCTTCACCTTGCCAAATACAATCAAAAGCTGATATACGATCACTGATCACCATAATAGCTAAAGGAGTATCTGATGCAACATCATAGCCTTTTTCTTGAATAAGACGCTTACTATCGGCCTGGGTTAACCAATATACGGATCTTACTTTACCGCTATGAACAGGAGCATCAGTACGAATAGGTAAATCGTTATTAACTGCTAAAACTTGATCTGCAAGACTCATGGAATTTCACCTTAAGTGTAAATTTAATTAACTGTAGCGAATAAAATCTTTTCTAATTCTTAAATTTCATTCGATATAATTAACTAAAATAAAAGATATATTTTAAACCATTTTTACGAAGGTATTTAGCTTAATTTCAAGGTTAAAGCACGGAGCTTAATTTATTAAGTGAGTACTTTAAAACGCAGAAAGTAAGTTAAAGAATAAGGTAAAAATGATTAAAAAAGAAAAAGGACGCGTATATGCGTCCTTTCCTAAACTTTTACTCTAGTTTTATGCTAAAGAAGCTTGCGCTTTTTCAACTAATACAGAGAAAGCTGCTTTATCGTATACTGCGATGTCAGCTAGGATCTTACGATCAATTTCAATCGATGCTTTTTTCAAGCCATTGATGAATTTGCTGTAAGATAAACCATTTTGACGAGCTGCTGCATTTATACGAGCAATCCAAAGTTGACGGAATTGACGTTTACGTTGACGACGGTCACGGTAAGCGTATTGTCCAGCTTTAGTTACAGCCTGAAAAGCAACGCGATATACGCGACTACGAGCACCGTAGTAACCTTTCGCTTGCTTAAGAACTTTTTTATGACGTGCGCGTGCTACAACACCGCGTTTTACTCTAGCCATTTTATATCTCTCCTATTAACCGTGACGTAAAAGTTTTTTAACTGACTTAATGTCAGAAGCGGCGATCATGCATTTTGCACGAAGATGACGCTTAACTTTAGTACGGCGCTTAGTCAAAATATGACGTAGACCCGCTTGTTTAAATTTGTAGCCATTAGCTGTCGGTTTAAAGCGCTTTGCAGCACCTTTGTTTGTTTTCATTTTAGGCATTGAAATTACTCCACATTGCCATTGAAATTTAGTAACTTAGGCGAAAACTAACAAGTATGTTAATTTTACTTTCAAGCCTAAAATTACCCGTTAAAAACAATATCGGTGAGTGAGTTTTTCCGTGAGGAAAATCTAACTACTTGCATTACCGAATATTGATTATTTTTTTGGTGCTAAAACCATCACCATTTGTCGCCCTTCCGCTCTACGAGGGAAGAACTCAACTACTGTTAGTTCTGCCAAATCGTTTTTAACACGAGTCAAAAGATCTAAACCGAGTTCTTGGTGGGCCATTTCGCGACCACGGAAGCGTAAAGTTACTTTAACTTTATCGCCATCCTCTAAAAAGCGTTTCAAGCTACGTAATTTAACTTGATAATCGCCTTCATCTGTACCAGGACGGAATTTAATTTCCTTAACCTGTATTTGTTTCTGCTTTTTACGCTGTTCTTTTTGTTCTTTACTTTTTTCGTAAAGAAACTTGCCGTAATCCATCACTCGAAGAACTGGAGGCTTCGCTGTTGGGCTAATTTCAACAAGGTCTACACCTGCTTCATCTGCTTGGTTCATTGCTTCATCTAAGGAAACTATGCCACCTGCCTCGCCGTCAAATTTAATTAGACGAACTTCATTGCCGGGAATACCTGTGATTAACTCATTTAAACGATGTGCTGGCTCTTTTTGCCCGCCTCGTTGTCCACCTTTAATAGCCATGTTCCTCCAAAGAACTTTGTTCCAACTTTATCTATAATTATTAGACGTTGGATTTATAAAAATAATATCTGTGTAGTTTAATACATAAATCAATTAACGACGAGAACTTACTTCATCACTTAACTGTTTAATAAAGTCATCAACAGACATTTTACCTAAATCTTCACCACTGCGTGTTCGAATTGCTATTTCACCGGCTTCCATTTCTTTATCGCCAACAACTAACATATATGGAACACGCTTCAAAGTGTGCTCGCGGATTTTAAAGCCTATCTTCTCATTTCTCAAGTCTAGTTTTGCTCTAAAGCCACTTTTTTTCAGTTTATTTGCAATTATTTGACAATATTCACTCTGTTTATCAGTAATATTCATCACAGTAGCTTGAATTGGTGATAACCAGGTTGGGAATTTCCCTGTGTACTCTTCAATCAAAATGCCGATAAAACGTTCAAGTGAGCCTAAAATAGCGCGATGGATCATTACCGGTATATAACGTTCGTTATCTTCGCCGACATAAGTTGCACCTAAACGCTCTGGTAATGCAAAATCTAATTGCACAGTGCCACATTGCCATGCACGACCTAAACAATCCATTAAGGTAAATTCAATTTTCGGGCCGTAAAATGCACCTTCACCCGGTAAATATTCAAATTTGATATCACTGTCGGTTAACGCTTGAGCAAGTCCCGCTTCCGCTTTATCCCATATCTCATCACTACCAATTCGATTTTCTGGACGGGTTGATAATTTAACGACGATATCTTCGAAGCCAAATGAACCGTATATGTCATAAACCATTTCGATACATTTAGTGACTTCTGCTTGCACTTGAGATTCCATACAGAAAATATGTGCATCATCTTGGGTGAAACCACGCACCCGCATCAAACCGTGTAATGAACCTGAAGGCTCATTACGATGACAACAGCCAAATTCGGCTATACGTAACGGTAAGTCGCGGTATGATTTTAGCCCTTGGTTGAATATTTGAACATGTCCAGGACAGTTCATTGGTTTAATGGCGTATTCACGCTTTTCAGACTCTGTTGTAAACATGCCATCAGCATATTTATCCCAGTGTCCTGATTTTTCCCAAAGACTTCTGTCCATCATCATTGGTGCTTTAACTTCGTCGTAATCATATTCATGTAATTTTTCACGAACGAATTTTTCTAATTCAGTATAAATAGTCCAACCATCGTTGTGCCAAAACACCATTCCTGGTGCTTCTTCTTGCCAATGGAATAAATCTAATGTTTTACCAATTTTACGGTGATCACGTTTTTCTGCTTCCGCTAAACGAACAATATAAGCTTTCAATTGCTTTTTATCTGCCCACGCGGTGCCGTAAATACGTTGCAGCATTTTATTGTCAGAATCACCACGCCAATAAGCGCCAGCAACTTTCATTAATTTAAAATGATGACAATGACGCATGCTTGGTACATGAGGACCACGACACATATCGATGTATTCTTGATGATGATATAACGCTGGCGTGTCTGTTTTCTCGATGTTTTCATCAAGTATTTGCAGTTTATACGTTTCACCACGCTCGCTAAAAGCATCATAAGCGTCTTGCCACGAGCCCGTTTTTTTCACTACTTCATAGCCAGTACGTGCTAATTCAGTCATGCGCTTTTCAAGTTTAACTAAATCATCTTCGGTAATTGATTCATCAAGATCAACATCATAGTAAAAACCATTTTCGATGGTAGGACCGATCGCCATTTTTACGTTGGGGTATAACTGTTTTATTGCATGCCCTAATAAATGTGCACAAGAGTGACGAATGATCTCAAGACCTTCGCTGTCTTTACTGGTAATTAGTTGTAAAGATGCATCTTGGGTAATTAATTCACAAGCATCAACTAGGTTTCCATCAATTCGTCCAGCAATCGTTGCTTTGGCAAGACCAGGACCAATATCGAGTGCAACATCCATTACAGATACAGCATCGTTAAATGAGCGTTGTGAGCCATCAGGGAGAGTTATAACAGGCATGAGTTTTCCTTGGTCAGTGGCGGCGCATACTAGGCGTCGCTTGAAATTTTATATGGTCTTGAAAGACAATTGAATTCTTTTGATTTTACCTGAATTCAATTAAGCTATAACCACATACTTCTTAAATAAATTTTAGCTCGGCAATATAGGGGAATTCCTTTATATTTGCAAGGGCTAGCGAGATAATAGCTGTGTCAATTTTACAATTTATATTTCCTTGGAAAATAAAAGGAAAAATTCTGCTAAAAATCTCGCTATTGTTCATGCTATCAACTCAAACGAATGCAGAGCAAGCTAGCAGAAATCATCAGTGGCAACTTGCGAAAAGCTCTGATGGTATTGTGATAAAATTTCGACAGCTGACCAATAGCCCACTCATTGAAATAAAAGCTGAAACAACTATTCGTTCGACACTAAGCGGCTTTTTACTTTTTTTACAAGACACTCAACATACGCCGCAATGGCTAGACAATGCGGTAGAAAGTCAAATAATAGAAGTGCTCTCGCCAACATCAAGTATTTTAAAAACCAAGTTTTCTGGCTTTTTATTCTTTAATAGCCGAGTCATGATAATTAAAAATACCTACTGGCAAAATAAAGATCTGTCGATAGAAATTGAATCTGTTAATGCCGTTGATCAACATTTAGCAAAGTCCAAGGATGTGCTTGTTGATGTAAAATCGGCCCATTGGTTAATCACGCCAGTAGCATCCAATAAAATCAAACTACGTTATCAATTTATCGTCGATGCTAAAGGTGATATTCCTCATTGGCTGGTCAATCGTATGGCATTAAGATCAACACTGAAAACGCTAAAGAACCTTCAACAACAACTCCCAGTTTCAGCATGGCAACAGCACACCTTAGACAACATTAACGAGCTTCATTGATAACGTTTTATGAATGATAAACTATTTTAACATCGACAATGCCATCGCTTCCGCCACTTTAATACCATCGATTCCGGCTGATAATATACCGCCAGCATAACCAGCACCTTCTCCTGCTGGATATAGTCCTTTTACATTGATACTTTCTAAGCTTTCTTTATCTCGTGTAATTTGTATCGGTGAAGAAGTCCGTGTTTCAACGGCTGTTAGCGTTGCATCATTCATCGAAAAGCCTTTAATTTTACGATTAAATGCTGGCAGTGCTTCACGAATCGCATCGATGGCATAATCAGGTAATGTTTCACTTAAATCGCAATATTTTACACCCGGTTTATAGGAGGGCTCTACTTCGCCATGCTCACCGCTTTTCAATCCTTTTAGAAAGTCACCTACTAACTGCACCGGCGCATCATAATTTTCACCCCCTAATTTATACGCTGTTTCTTCTAAACGACGTTGAAATTCTATCCCTGCTAATACATTTTCGGCCTCTGACTTTGGATCGTCACTGCCGTAAGTAAAATCTTCAGGCTCAATACCAACGACAATGGCGCTATTGGCGTTACGTTCATGACGTGAATATTGGCTCATGCCATTGGTAACGAGTCGCCCTTCTTCTGATGCCGCAGCAACCACAGTCCCACCGGGGCACATACAAAAGCTGTAAACACTTCGGCCATTTTTACAATGATGAACAAGTTTGTAATCGGCAGCACCTAAAATAGGATGACCAGCATTTTTACCGAATCGCGCTTCATCAATCACGGATTGTTCATGTTCTATCCTAAAGCCAACAGAAAATGGTTTAGCTTTAACAAATACACCATTATTAACCAGCATTTCAAACGTATCACGGGCACTATGCCCAATCGCTAAAGCGATATGGTTAGTTTTAATCACTTCACCTGACGCCAGCGTGAGTCCCGACACTTTTTGATTTCCTGAATTATCACCTTCATTTGGTGACATATGTATGGCATCAACACGCTGTTCAAAACGGATTTCACCGCCCAGTTCAATAATTTTAGCGCGCATTTTTTCAACCATAGTCACTAATTTAAATGTGCCTATATGGGGTTTACTCACATATAAAATTTCTTCTGGTGCTCCCGCATCAACAAATTCATGCAACACTTTACGACTGTAGTGCTTTGGATCTTTGACTTGGCTATAGAGTTTTCCGTCTGAAAAAGTGCCTGCCCCACCTTCACCAAACTGGACATTAGATTCAGTGTTTAGAATTTTTTTACGCCAAAAACCAAACGTGTCTTTTGTTCGCTCTCTTACTTCTTTTCCACGTTCTAATACGATGGGTTTAAAACCCATTTGTGCTAAGACTAAGGCAATAAACAAACCACAAGGACCAAAGCCAATAACGACTGGACGCTCTGTTAATGTTGCTGGTGCTTGACCGACAAAATGGTAACGCGTATCCGGACTTTCCTTTATTTGGTTATCATCGCTAAACTTTTTTAGTAGCTTGGCATCAATAGTCGTTTTAACATCTAGGGTATAAATTAACTGTATTTGAGATTTTCTACGAGCGTCATACCCCCTTTTAAACAAGGTATATTCAATTAATTGCTCAGCGTTAATATTTAATTTATCTAGAATAGCTTGCTTTAACTGTTCTGGTTGATGGTTAAGATCTAGTTTGATATTCGTTAAACGCAGCATAAAATATGAGTTCCAAGCAAGGAAATAAGGATAATTGAAAATTTTCAGCATTTTACCCGAACAAGCGGCGCAGTTAAATGAGAGTTTGAATTTGTTTATGATAAAGGTATGATCTTGTGATTGGCACTATAGTCTAACTAGCGTGTTTAACTTTAACGTATAATTCCCTGAAATTTTTCAAGAGATAACAATGGCCTTTGTAGTAACTGACAATTGTATTAAATGCAAATACACCGATTGTGTAGCTGTTTGCCCAGCCGATGCTTTTTATGAGGGTGAAAATTTTTTAGTCATCAGCCCTGATGATTGTATCGATTGTGACTTATGTCCTGTTGAATGCCCAGCTCAAGCGATTTTTCAAGAAGATGAAGTCCCAGAGGATCAAAAAGATTTCATTGAACTTAATGCCGAATTATCAAAAATATGGCCAAGGATCACCGAAGTAAAAGCCCCGCCAGAAGATGCAAAAGAATGGGATGGTATTGCAAACAAAATCGAACATTTAATTATTGATAAATAGACTCGATTTATTCACAGCTTACTTTTCGAATGTTGCTATTGTCCCCCAACTCAATGTTTGTTTATTGGACATTTACACTATACTGAAATGACTTCTATCGATATTCGGTGTAGGTTGAGGAAAGAGTATGTGGTCAATAATCGAAAAAACTATCCAAGAAACAACAAAGCAGTCATTTGCCATAAAACATAAAAGACCTGCAACAGGTGGTGATATTAACTTATGTTATTGGATCAGTAATTATCACCAACATTATTTTGTAAAAATTAATGATAAATCTCATCTTAGCCATTTTGAGTCCGAAGCATACGCTTTAGCACAAATAAAGTCATCTCATCAAATTTGCTGTCCCGATGTTATTGCAATAGGCACAACATTGGATAAAAGCTTTTTAGTGCTTAGCTATATTCCCTTTGAAACGCCTGATCATAATGATTGGTATCAGCTAGGTCAACAATTGGCACATATGCACAAAAGTGAGACTCATGGGCAATTTGGCTGGCAGCATGACAACTATATTGGCGATACAATTCAACCTAATAAATGGCAAAGTAATTGGCGGACTTTTTTTGCTGAGCAACGTATTGGCTGGCAATTACAGTTATTAAACGAGAAATCGATCAGGCTTGGTGATATCGACTATATTAGCCAGGTTTGTCATGATGCGTTACTTCATCATCAGGTAGAGCCTTGTTTAGTACATGGCGATTTATGGCAAGGCAATATGGGCTTTTATGATCACAGCCCCATCATATTTGATCCCGCATGTTATTACGGTGACAGAGAAGTAGACATTGCAATGACAGAATTATTTGGTCAACTTCCTGACGAGTTTTATGACGGTTACCAAGCTGAGTTCCCATTATCAAGCAAATATGAACAACGCAAATTGGTTTATAATTTTTATCATATTCTTAATCATGCAAACCTTTTTGGTGGCGTTTATATTGATCAATCAAAAGCGGCATTATCTCGTATCCTTTCACTGCACTGAACCACTTGTATTTAAAGAGATTTAACTCGGGCGATTTACAATTAAAGTAGCAATAGATTAACGCAATGAGCTCAGATATTCGCACTTTTACTAAAATTGACCATAATAATATTTACCAATAACCAATTTTATTATCTAGGAGGCAACATGCCCCAAGATTCTAACTTACAACATATCACTCAACAAAAAATTATTTGTCCACATTGCGGCCATCATATCTTTTTGGCACTTGATCCCAGCGAAGGCGATCAAGATTATTACGATGAATGCACCGCATGTTGTAAAGATATCCATTTAAATATGCATATCGATGAATACCGTCAAAAGGTTCAGCTAGCGGTTGATAGTGACGATGAACAAGTCTATTAAAAATGAATGTACTGCCATTATTTTATGGGTAAATTCATTCTCTCAAGCGTGGTCACTATTGTGATGGTTTGTTGATCCAGTTCAACATTCACGGCATCATTAACGGTTAATTCAGACAAATTCGTTCTGGCTAAAGTTTCAGGGATCAGATGGACATAAAAGTTATTTTTTGTGACTTCACCAACTGTCAAACTAATGCCATTTATTGTGATAAAACCTTTAGGTAAAATATACTTTTGCCATTTGTTATCAATCGCAAAGCGCATTGCGCAGTTAGACTTTGTTAAATGACATTCAAGCAACAATGCCTTGGTATGAACATGACCACTAACAATATGGCCACCTAATTCATCTCCCATTTTCAATGAGCGCTCTAGGTTCACCAAATTACCCACTCGTAAATTCGCTAGGTTTGAACGCTCAAGCGTTTCATCAATGATGTCAAAGGCGATATGCGCTTCGCTTTTTAAACGTTCAAACCTTACCACAGTTAAACAAACGCCATTAATGGCAATACTGGCGCCTAAGGTTAAACCGTCTATCAAGTCTGCCGCGACTTTTACGATTAAATGTGTGAAACAGTTTTCATTTTTTACTGAATAAACTTCAGCTTGAGATTGCACAATGCCCGTAAACATATATCATCCAATAATTATTGATCATTACAATTCTACCAAAGCAGAAATGTCGAATACTAGAGCCTCATGCAATTAAATAATTTTATAATAAATACCAAACGATTAATGAAATTAGCCTACCCTATTTTGATTGCCCAACTCATTCAAAATTTGATGGGCTTTGCTGACACTGTAATGGCCGGCAGAGTAAGTTCAACAGATATGGCAGCTGTTGCGGTCGCAAGTAGCGTTTGGCTACCGTTAATATTAACCATTTATGGTTTGATCATGGCACTTGCTAGTATAGTTTCACAGTTAGCAGGGGCAAATAAATATCATGAAGTTGCTAAAGCAACCTATCAAACGGCATGGATAGCTTTAGTATTAGGGCTTAGCTTAATTGCACTGTTTTATTTTATATCACCCATCGTTTTTAAAGAAATCACTTTAGACATTACACTCAAGTCATTAATGTTCGATTATTTAGGCTATATTGTTTGGGGCGGCCCTGGCTTTTGTTTATATCTTGTTTTACGCAACTACTCCGAGGGACTATCACATACAAAACCGACCATGATCATCAGTATTATCGGGTTAATAATTAATATTCCGGCTAATTATATTTTTATTTATGGCGAGTTTGGCCTTCCTGCTCTTGGCGGTGCTGGTTGTGGTATTGCGACAGCAATTGTGTACTGGGTCATGTTTTTATCCATGTTATTTTATTGTTATATTTCAAAAAAATTACAGCATGCTCCTCTATTCAGCCATTTTTATTGGCCGCAATGGTCTGCAATAAAGCCTATTTTATCGATCGGTGTGCCTATTGCTATGTCGCTTTTATTTGAAGTGAGTT
Organism: Colwelliaceae bacterium 6441; assembly: GCA_040779345.1. Taxonomy (GTDB): domain Bacteria; phylum Pseudomonadota; class Gammaproteobacteria; order Enterobacterales; family Alteromonadaceae; genus Thalassotalea_H. The sequence continues at coordinate 34,336 of JBFONU010000010.1, forward strand.
TATTTGCTGTCGTTGCTATTATTTTAGCGCCCTTTGGCGCTGATGTTGTTGCTAGTCATCAAATAGCCATTAATTTTTCCGGCCTTGTTTTTATGGTGCCACTGAGTTTAGCAATGGCTGTTACTATTCAAGTTGGATTTGCTGTGGGTGATGGTGATCATAAAAAAGCAAAAGAAATTTGTACTAACTCAGTGATATTAGGCTTAATAATTGCTGTAGTCACAGCAGTGCTGAGTCTTGCATTTCGGGTTGAAATAGCTTCCATATACACGCACGAGCTACCTGTTATAGAGCTTGCTGCCAGTTTGATGTTTCTTGCTGCGCTTTTTCAATTTTCAGATGCCATACAAGTAATATCTGCCGGCGCGTTACGTGGTTATAAAGACACGAAATCAATTCTCTATATCACGTTTATTTCTTATTGGTTAGTCGGACTATCAATAGGGTTAATTTTAGGGCTAACCGATTGGATAATCGAGCCAATTGGCGCTTATGGTTTTTGGATAGGTTTTATTTCAGGTTTAACCACTGCAGCCATATTTCTAGCCTGGCGATTAAAAATAGTTCAACAACGGTTTATTGCTTCAATTATGAGCAATTAAACGACAGAGTTGTTGGATAAACAATCAAACAAACTAAAATTAAACTGAAATCAATAAAATTGCTTGCAACTCATATTTCAGATCGCTAACATAGCGCCCGTTGAGTCATTCAACGTTTCTATATTGTACGTCCGTAGCTCAGTTGGTTAGAGCGCATCCTTGACATGGATGAGGTCGGTGATTCGAATTCACTCGGACGTACCAATTTCCTTAACAAAACTCATTAACAATGACTTTCTCCAGTTTAAGTTTACCCCTGAAGAAATGAATTAAGTCACTATTCAATTCCAATGTATTTATGAACTTGAATTGATAAACGCCAATTATTCTCAATACAAGCTTTAATCGCTAAATTAGTTGCTCTTTCTTTTTGACTAATCGGCTGTAAATAAACCTGCTTATCATGACAAGTATGTTGATTAAGTAATGCGTTTAAATCATCGATATGTTGCTCTGTGGCTACAGGGTGTTTGATTTCATTGGCTCTTTTCATTGCAGAGCCAAGTATTTTATAGCCACCTTTCATATTGACCTTAGGTGAAACCGTTACCCAACAATTTTCAGTGGTTTTAATTTCAAATGTGCCTGATGTTTCGATTTGACAACTATACCCTTGCTTTTCAAGGCCATTACATAAAGGGGTCAAATCGACCATGCATGGCTCGCCGCCAGTGATCACAATATGTTTAGCGCGATACTTCTGTTGTTGTATTGTCATTATGATGTCGTCTACAGAAAGCTCAGCCCAATGATCAGATTCATTCGATTTATTGAGCATCACGCTTTTATCAATTTGATCCGCTAAGTTGATTTCCCATGTATGCTTAGTATCACACCATGAACAGGCAACAGGACAACCTTGTAAGCGAATGAAAATAGAAGGTTGCCCTGTAAAAGCCCCTTCACCTTGAATCGTTTCAAAAAATTCATTAATTTTATATTTCATAGTCATAGAAGCTTTCTTTGTTGCCTATTTATTGACGAGGTAATTTAAAGTAGAATGCGCAAGTTTTTTATTATACCTCAGAGAACAGTAAGATGAGCAACAATATCTCCAGCAATATTAACAAAAAAGTCGTCGTTATTTATTCAGGTGGCATGGATTCATATACTGTATTAAACCGCGCATTAAAAGATGGTAAAGAAGTATTTGCCTTATCATTTGATTATGGTCAACGCCATGTTAAAGAGCTTGAGTGCGCAAGTAGTGTTTGCTTATCGCTAAAAGTAAAGCATAAGGTTATTGATATTTCAGCGATTAATCAATTATTAGCCGGTTCATCATTAACCGATGACATCGAAATTCCTGAAGGTCACTATGAAGCTGAGTCGATGAAATCAACGGTCGTTCCAAATCGAAATATGATCTTACTTTCTTTAGCCGTTGGTTATGCTGTTTCTGTAGGAGCGGCACAAGTCTATTATGGCGCACATTCGGGTGATCATGCGATATATCCTGATTGTCGACCAGAATTTGTCATGAAAATGAACGACGTTTGTCGAATTGCTAATTATGAATCAGTTGAAATATTTAGCCCTTACCTTGAGGTCTCTAAAACAGATATTTTAACTGACGGCATAAAAATGAACTTAGATTATAGTCAAACTTGGACCTGTTATAACGGCCGTGAAAAAGCGTGTGGAAAATGTGGCGCCTGTAGAGAAAGGCTAGAAGCCTTTCAAGATAACAATATTGTAGATCCTTTAGCTTACGAAAGTTAGCATTGTATGATTGTTTTTACGTAGTTATGGCAAACAATTTACAAAGAATTAACAACATTTTGTCTAGATTTTATTTATATTTGTATTATGTCATTTCAATGAGAAGAACCATGATAGGGAAAAAGATAAAAGTTGTATTGTTGATCACTTTTATAACGAGCCTTTTAGGTTGTGATACTAAGAACAAGGAAGAAAATGCTGAAGATATCGCCATTAGTTTCTTTAATGCATTATATAACGAAAAAGATTTGAAAAAGGTAAAGGAATTATCATCCAAAAATTTTCAATCTGAACTTGCTAAATATCACACCGCTAAGCACGTCGCTAATAAACTTTTTCATTTGTCATTTGATAAAGTAAAAATAGATGCGGCACTGGCAGATACAAAGTTACGGGCTGAATTTAATGAGCATGGCGTATTAACCGTTATCTTTAATGGTGAATTTAATCGTAAAACCATCAAAGAAATGAAGCGGATACGTTTAATAAGAAAAGGCGATACCTGGCTGGTTGATCAAATTTTACCTGACGTTCCCTTTAGTTAACGTTAACTAATGTTAGTTAACGTTATCAACTGCCAGTATTGATGAGCTAGAAGGTGTTGATTTCTCAACACCTTTATTTTATAGCCCTAATCCGTTAGGTAAACAGCGTACCATGAAGTTTCTCAACTGTTTCATTCGCTTGTTTTTCATCGACTAAAAAGCACAAGTTATGCTCACTTGCACCTTGACAGATCATCCTAACGTTGATCCCAGATAAAGTATCAAAAATACTAGTGCCTACACCATTGGTGGTATGAATGTTATTACCGACAACGGCAATCAGTGACAAACCATTTTCAACAGTGACTTCACAAAGCTGTTCTAACTCTTCAACAACCGTACTATTGAGCAAAGCTTGTGTCGTTCCGGTTGGATTATCAAAAGTCATCGCCACACTAATTTCTGACGTTGTGATCAAATCAACACTTAATTCATGCTTAGCTAAAACGGCAAAAACTTTCGCTAAAAAGCCGCTAGCATGTAGCATTGCAGGGCTTTTTACCGTCACTAATGTTTGCTCTTTACGTAATGAAATTGAACGATAGGTTGGTTTAGATTCCACTTTTTGCTGGATACGTGTTCCGCCTTTTTCTGGCTCTTTACTCGAACCAACAAAAACAGGAATGTTTTTACGCATAGCAGGAATTAACGTCGCGGGATGTAATATTTTTGCGCCAAATGTTGCCATTTCAGCCGCTTCACCAAAACTAATTTCTTTGATTGCACGAGCTTGATCTGTGATACGAGGATCGGTAGTGAAGATTCCGACGACGTCAGTCCAAATAGCTAAGTTGTCGGCATCTAGTGCTTCTGCTATCAGCGCAGCACTATAATCTGAGCCACCTCGTCCTAATGTGGTGGTGTAACCTTGTTCGTTCTGACCAATAAAACCTTGGGTAACAATAACCTGATCTGATAACTTTTCTTTGAGTAATTGTGAACAATGAGTCGATAACTGGGCTAAATCAACCTCAGCTTTGCCATAAACACTGTTGGTTCTCATGATTTGACGAACATCAAAAGCATGACCATTAACGCCAATAGATTGGAGCACTTGAGCAAAAATCAATGAGCTCATTTGTTCACCAAAAGATAATATTGAATCCGTTATCCTTGTACTATAATTAAGCGATTGCGCTTGAGCGTAAGCCGCTAAATCACTAATTAATGAAGAAATTTGATTAGTGAGTTCTTCATTATTTTCAATATGTTGTAAAATATTTAATTGTATCTTTTTGATACTTTCAATAATTTCGTGTTGTTCAGTTTCAGAGACATTTTTTTGGCTTAAACGCACCAAATAATTAGTTACCCCTGAACTGGCAGAAACCACCACCACACGATTACTTGGCTCATTTTTAATGATTTGCGCACAACGTAACATTGCTTGATGATCAGCAACACTCGTTCCACCAAATTTTGACACGGTTAAAGGTTGGTTATGTGTAACTACTGACATGATACCCCCCAACAAGAAAACTGAGAAAGAGGGGCTAATAAAAGCGTTTCACTAAAAGATGATACTGTCGTTAAAGAAATTATTGATAACATAAAAGGTCTCCCTATTTGCTAATTCATTTTAGCAAAGATTACATCAAGGAAGAGCATGACTGAATGAATGAAGATGTATAAATGAAGCACAAACTTAACTTTTCAGCCAGAAGCTCTCCACCCTATTCTACTCAATAAAATGAGCAGAGGTGACAATCCTGAGGATTCAACCCCAGTGACCGAATATGTGAAACCACTTTTCAACATATCCTCGGCAATAGTCTCCCTCAATAACAGTCTAAAGAATGTGGTTTCCTCGTGTTATTTACCTAGCTATTGCGCCTCTTCTGGTGTGCTAAATTTAACACTACACCCTATTTGAGTATTTAGTCTAATTTAGCAACGAAACAATTAGACCCTAGTTGCTAAAATAAATCAAGAGGACAGTGAATGATAATTGACATAAATAGAAAATGATTAAGTAAGAAAGCGCTATGGTAATGAATTAAGGGAAAATCCTTGCTATTATGTCGGGGAAATTTTCTGGAGAATAATGACTAGAATGGATCTTTTTTTACTTAAAAAAATTATTGGCTTTTTGATCATGCCGTTAAGCCTTGTTGCAATCTTATTGATCTTAGCAATACTTTATTTCAAGAGAAAACCCGCTTTTAGTTTTAAGTGTTTACTCTGTGCAAGCATTTTACTGATTGGTTCTTCAAGCGGATTTATTGCCGATAATGTAATGTATCCATTAGAAAACAATTATGACAGTTTCACTCAGTCAAATAAGCCGCTGGATTATATTATTATTTTAGGTTGTGGGCATACCTCTGACGATACGCTACCAGCGACATCTCAATTAAAAGCCTGCTCTTTACAACGATTAGTTGAAGCATTACGAATTTTTAAACTGCATCCCGAAGCTCAAATAATCACGTCAGGCGCAGCATTTAATAATAAAGAGTCAAATGCAGAGAAAGTCAAACAGGCTGCTGTTTTATTAGGTATACCTGAGCACAAAATTTTAATCGAAAGTTTTCCAAAAGATACCGAAGAAGAAGCTGAGCTTATTGCGCCAAGAGTCATTGGCAAAAATGTTGTACTCGTCACAAATGCTGATCATATGATACGTTCGGTCAATTATTTTGAACAACAAGACGTTACAGTTATTCCAGCACCAGCAAGTAACTGGGTAAAAGACATCAATAGTCCAAAAAACTGGCGCTATTACTTGCCTTCCAGTAAAAATTTATTGCAGACAACAACAGCATGGTATGAAAGTGTTGGTTTATTTGTGCAATGGATAAATAAAAGCTAGGGCCGCAGCACTTTTAACATCAACAGCCTCTAGTTGTTATCTAAGCTAAACCAATTGTTACTTAAGCTAAACGGGATTATCAATATCGATAAATGTCGCATCGATCATTAAATCATTTTGTAAATGCTCTGCTAATGCTTTTGCCCCATACCTTTCGGTCGCATGATGTCCGGCAGCAAAAAAGTGAATGCCCATTTCACGAGCAACATGAGTCGTTTGCTCAGAGACTTCACCAGAGATAAAAGCATCTATGCCTTGTTCAGCAGCAAGTTCAATATAATTTTGTCCTCCTCCACTACACCAAGCGACGGTCTTAATTTCTTTTTTTAATGCTGGGGCGATATGCAGACATTCACGCTGTAAGCTTTCATTAATTCTTTGAGCAAACTCTGTCGCAAGTATCGGGGTTGATAACTCGCCTTGTAAAGCAACACTATAAGGATTATTAAGCTCAAGTGGCCCTGTAACCTTAATATCAAATAGCTTTGCTAGTTGAGCATTGTTACCTAGCTCAGGATGAATATCTAATGGTAGATGGTAAGCGAATAGGTTTATGTCATGCTCAAGTAATGCTTTAATTCGCTTATGTTTCATGCCACGAATGACATAGGATTCATTTTTCCAAAAATATCCATGATGAACAATTATTGTGTCCGCTTTTTTTTCAATGGCATAATCAATAAGCTCTTGCGTTGCTGTTACCCCAGTGATCACTTTACCAATAGTCTCACGCCCCTGTATTTGAAGGCCATTAGGACAAAAATCCTTGATTGATTCAGGGGTAAATAGTTGATTTAGGTATAACTCAAATTCGTTTCTTTTCATGATCTATCTAATTCTTAATGTCTATAAATGAATGTTATCGTAATTAGTGCTACAAGTTCAGCATTTAAATGGTTAATCACTTTTTTTTGACTGACGTGACGAATTCAACGTTGAAACATTGACGGGGTTAAGTTGCGGTCGTAATTTCCACTTAGGTTTAATCGGCGTTAAAGGTAGTACACGCTTTTTGGCGACAATCACATAAACGGAGCCTAACTGAGGAAAAAAGCGTTGTGCAAATTTACGCCAGTTTCTTGCTATCACCCCTTGGCTCATACTCTTGGCAAGTGATGAATGCAAACAACGCTCATCCATTAATATTTCATAGCCCATTAAATGAAGCCAGTCTTTCACTCGCATGGCCGAAAAAAAACGTTCATTCCAAGGTGATTGTTGTCGACGATAAGGAATAAAACCATTAAGCCCGGCTAAACTAATTGGGTTATAGCCTGAGACAACTAAATAGCCATTAGGGATCAAAGTTCGGTTAGCTTCACGAATAACATGATGAGGATCAAGCGAGAATTCTAATGCATGACTCAGCACACAAACATCAACGCTATGTTCTAAAAAAGGTAAATCATCAACCTCAGCAAATACCGGCACATTGTTACCTATTAATTGCTTTTTGTTTTCCAACAAAGCGACCTGATGCTTGATCGGGCATTGGCTGCTATCAACAAAACTACTTAAAGCGCCAATTTTTAATAAGTGATAGCCAAAAAACTTCGGCCACCAAGGGGCTAAAAGCTGATTGATCTCATTTAAAATCAACTCACCATTTGGAAGTTTTTTCCACGATGACGGAGAATGAGGTTGCCTAAATGCTAATGCTGGTTTCATTTTTATTGCTTTCAGTTATTCTAGTTAAAGTGAGTTAGATAATAGTATAATAACTTATTAATCTTATTGGGGATAATTCATGTCACAAAGTACAATCGCCACAAAAAACTTTATCTTCGCAATTAAAGCATTTTCTGACAATTATATCTGGGCAATTCGTCACTCAGAGTCAAACTACCTAGCCCTAGTCGACCCTGGCGATGCCCAAGTTTGTATTGATTATATCGAAGAGAACCACCTGATATTATCGGCCATATTAATCACACATCATCATGCGGATCATATTGGTGGTATAGCTAAACTTTACGATCATTGCCAAGCAAAAAAATGGCCCATTGAGGTATTCGGACCAAAAAATGAAACTATCCCTTTTGCTAACCATCACTTAGTAGAAGACGACCACATTGAGTTAAAGCACCTTGACCTTTCTTTCTCTGTAATTGATTTGCCTGGCCATACCTTAGGCCATATAGCCTATTACACCGATGGCATATTATTTTGTGGTGATACATTATTTTCTGGTGGCTGTGGTCGGATATTTGAAGGCACACCCAGTCAAATGTTTCACTCATTAGAGAAATTGAAAAACTTACCAGAGCGTACCCATGTTTACTGCACACACGAATATACTTTAGCCAACTTAAAATTTGCCTTAACCGTCGACCCCAGTAATAGCGAATTAATTCATTATTATAATCAGGTACTACAATTAGTCTCAGCCAATAAAAAAACATTACCTTCGTCGATATTAACTGAAAAGCAGATTAATCCATTTTTTCGATGTGATGATATGAATATCAGCCAAAGTGTTAATGAGTATTCAAATGGGAATGCAATGGATGAATTAGCAACCTTTACCTACTTAAGACAATGGAAAGACAGTTTTTAAATCATAAGATATATTGTTTGCTCAGTTGATCCCATTCAATAAATAAGTGACACTTAAGGTTAAGTATAAATAGCTAGATTATCCATGAAAAAAATATCACTCTCATTATCCCTTGCAATTGCGCTTATCGGTTGTCAATCGACAACCGAACAATCTAACAAGCTTGTCAGTATAACAAACGCAGCAACTCACCCATCTATGATGGAAAATATCGCGACCCCTGTTGATATTAATCAAGCATTATTAGCGGATGAAACAGCCGCTGTTATTCATCCTGTTGATGATATCGATATTTCATTATCTGATGAAGCGACTATCAGTGATGATGTCTGGCAACGGATCAGAAAACAATTAAATTTCGATATTGCACAAAATCGACGTGTTGTAGTACAACGAAATTGGTATGCCAAGCACCAAGCATACCTTGATAGAGTTGCCAAACGTGCAGAGCCTTTTATGCACTTTATTGTAGAAGAATTAGAAGCAGCAAATATGCCGTTAGAAATGGCATTATTACCTATCGTCGAGAGTGCTTTTGATCCCTTTGCTTATTCCCACGGCAGAGCATCGGGTATGTGGCAATTTGTCCCAGGTACCGGCACTCGGTTTGGTATGAAGCAAAACTGGTGGTACGACGGTAGACGAGATGTAATTGCCTCCACCAAAGGCGCAATAAAATACCTACAATATCTACATAAGTTTTTTGATGGTGACTGGCTGTTAGCACTTGCTGCCTATAACTCAGGTGAAGGAAGGGTTAGAAGAGCGGTTAAGAATAATGCTCGACGTAATATGCCAACAGACTTTTGGTCTCTTGATTTACCTAAAGAAACACGCGCCTATGTACCAAAGTTACTCGCCTTAGCCGATATTATAAAGCGACCTAGTGACTTCAACATTAAATTGTTTAAAATTGACAATAAAAGCGTAATTACCGCTGTTGATATTGGCTCTCAAATTGACTTAGCTAAAGCAGCTGAATTAGCCAATATAAGTCTTAAAGAATTACAGCATTTAAATCCGGGCTATAATCGTTGGGCGACAGATCCTAAAGGGCCGCATTATCTTGTGATCCCTAATCATAAAGTCGAATTATTTAATCAAGGCTTAAGTAAATTAAGTCAAAAGGATCGATTAGCATGGCAGCGTTATCAGATAAAAAATGGCGATAGTTTAGGCAAAATAGCTCATCAGTTTAATACTGAAATTGGCGTTATAAAACAAGCTAACAATATTAGAGGCAATCAGATCAGAGCTGGAAAGCACCTTCTGATCCCAGTCGCCGCAAAATCTTTAGATTCATACCTTTTGTCAAAAGATCAACGGCTAGCAAAAAAGCAGAATACCCCAAGAGGAAGCCAAAAAATTGTTCACATAGTTAAGTCTGGTGATAATTTTTGGGATATTAGTCGCTCATATGGTGTCAATTATCGCCAATTAGCCAAGTGGAATGGTATGGCGCCAAGAGATACGTTAAAACTTGGCCAAAAATTAGTGGTATGGAAGAAAGAAAAAATATCTAGCTCACAACAAACCAAACCAACCCCGAATGAACAAGCGGTAATGAGAAATATTTCTTATAAAGTTCGTCGAGGAGATTCATTTGCCCGTATAGCTGATAAATTTAATGTCACCATTAAAGACATTGAACGCTGGAATAGACTCAATCGGAAAAAATATTTGCAACCAGGTCAAATGTTGAAATTATCGGTTGATGTAACAAATACCATATAAGTTTAAAAGATACTCAAAACGGCACATTCTCATGTGCCATTTTTAATAACCAACCTTTTAATGTCATATTAATGAACCCGTGTTGATGAGCTCTAAATCACCAAGTTATTAGACAACTTTTAAGTAATGATTAAAGTATTACTTTAGTAAAATTTCTGACAACTCACGTAAAGAGTTAACAATCGCTTTAGGTTTGTGTTGGCTTAACGCTTGATAATCATGAACACCGTAACTTACACCGATACTATCAACATTAGCCTTTTCAGCCATCGATAAATCATGCACAGAATCTCCAATCATAACCGCTTCGTGAGATTGCAGTGAGAACTCATCCAATAATTGATATAACATTTCAGGATGTGGCTTCGATTGGCATTCAGAGGCACACCGAGAACTATGAAAATATTGTTTTGTATCCGTTAACCTTAACAGTCTATCTAACCCTTCTCGCCCTTTACCCGTAGCAACAGCTAGAAGCTTTCCTTGAGAAAGTAAGTCAGAAAACAATTGCTCTGCATGACTAAATAAAGGGGTAGGAGTATCATCAAGTTCAATGTAGTGCTTCTTGTACCTCAAGTGCAATAGGCTTGCTTTTTCCTCAATAGTATTAGGAAACAACCGTTGAGTGGCTTGCGGTAAACTTAAACCAATAATATCTTTTACTTGCTGATCGGTTGGTACTTTTAATCCAACATCTTTTGCTGCTGATCGCATTGAAGACACAATACGGGCAACAGAATCCATAACGGTACCATCCCAATCAAATATAATTAATTTATAATGGTCCAAGCAATATTTACCCGTTGATATAATGAACTATTGCACTTGTTTCAATTGCTTGAGTAGTTTCTCTAAAGAGGGCTCAAGCGGGGCTTCGATTTTTAGTCTTTGCTCAGTAAGAGGATGGGTAAACTCGATACTTGCGGCATGTAAAAATAAACGTTTTAGCCCTTTTTCTTTCATTTCTGCATCAAATTCTGGATGCCCATACTTAGCGTCACTGGCAATCGGGTGCCCTTTACATTGACAATGTACACGGATTTGGTGAGTTCTGCCGGTTACTGGAAATGCCCGAACTAACGTCGCCCCTTGAAAATATTGCAAAACTTTATAGCGTGTTTCAGACTCTTTGCCATTAATATTATCAACAATAACAACACGTTCACCTGACTTTAAATCGTTCTTTTTAAGCGATTCGGTAACTTTAGTTAATTTTGTCGACCAACGCCCTTTTACTAAGGCATGGTAAAACTTTTGAACTTTTTTATTTCTCAATTGTTCATGTAAATTTCTTAACGCAGAGCGCTTTTTAGCAACGACTAAACAGCCAGAAGTATCTCTATCTAAACGATGAACGAGCTCTAACATTCTAGCATCTGGCCGCAAAGCTCTTAAGGCTTCAATTAAACCAAAACTTAAACCACTGCCACCATGAACAGCCATACCCGAAGGTTTATTAATGACGATTAAGCGGTCATCTTCAAATAGGATCTGCTTTTCTAGGCTAGCAACAACATTTAACTGAGTTGAAACAGTAGAGGTATTTTCAGAAACTCTAATCGGAGCCACACGAATAATATCTTCATCAACTAGTTTATATTCTGGTTTTTTCCGTTTTTTATTTACGCGAATTTCCCCTTTACGTAATAATCTATAGATCATGCTCTTTGGCACACCCTTTAGCGTTTTAAGTAGGAAATTGTCTATTCTTTGGCCAGCGTCTTCACTGTCTATCGTGATAAATCTGACTTGGGGTTTTGTACTTTCATTCATAAGCGAGAGTTTATCATACTTTTTCAGACTTTCGTTTAAATAAACTAACGATTTAATTGCCTTTTTCATAAAAAAAATGGGATAATGGTTAAGTTGTTGTATAATTAAACACGCAACACCGTATGAGAAGCTTTAAGCGAAACGTAAGAGGTAAATTGCGGCCACATTACTATGCATTACGACAAAAATGACCTAGTAACAGAACGGCCAATTGCGAATTGACTTTAATATCATGTCAAAAGAACGCATAAACAATTTTATCCAGCGCGAATAAAGCACTTTTTAAATAAGAGTTGATAACAATTATATTTTTCAAGCGATAAAACACACTTGAGTAAAGACTTAAGATATTTATAGCAAAATAATTGTTTATCAATAGAGCACAGCACGCTTGCTGAGCACATAAAGAATACAATAACAGTAAGGCATAAGCCTTACTTTTTACAGTTACAATCAGAAATTTTTAACAGCTTACTGCGTAATATGGCCCAGTAACATTGACATCCGAGAGAATGACAAGTCGCTGTTACCTTAGCGAAAGATTGCTTTGTGCACTAAGCATATAGTGTGTTGTGACCAAAAAATGAGTCACAAAAACTATGAAACGTATGTTAATCAATGCTACACAATCAGAAGAATTGCGTGTAGCGCTTGTTGATGGTCAACAACTTTATGATCTGGATATCGAAAGCCCAGGTCATGAACAAAAAAAAGCCAATATCTATAAAGCTAAAATCACCCGAATTGAGCCTTCTTTAGAAGCCGCTTTTGTTGATTATGGTGCTGATCGCCACGGTTTCTTGCCAATGAAAGAAATCGCACGTGAATACTTCCCTAAAGGTTACACCTTCCAAGGCCGTCCTAACATCAAAGATGTTTTAAAAGAAGGCCAAGAAGTAATCGTACAAATTGATAAAGAGGAGCGTGGTCAAAAAGGCGCTGCACTAACAACATTTATCAGTTTAGCCGGTAGCTACTTAGTGCTTATGCCAAATAACCCGCGAGCGGGCGGCATATCTCGTCGTATCGAAGGTGATGAAAGAACTGATTTAAAAACCTCATTAAATAAATTATCATTGCCTAAAGGCATGGGACTAATTGTTCGTACCGCAGGTGTTGGTAAAGACTACGACGAACTTGAATGGGATTTAAACCTTTTATTAGATTATTGGCAACGTATAGAAAATGCAGCACAAAGCCGCCCTGCACCATTTTTAATTCATCAAGAAAGTAATGTTATTGTCCGAGCTATTCGTGATTATTTACGTCGCGATATTGGTGAAGTATTAATTGATCGTCCTAAAACATTTGAAAGTGTTAGAGAACGCATTTCTGTGATGCGTCCTGATTTTGTCAGTAAAGTTAAGCTTTATGAGAATGACGTTCCACTATTTTCGCACTACCAAATAGAAACTCAAATTGAAACAGCATTTCAGCGTGAAGTGCGTTTACCATCAGGTGGTTCAATTGTTATAGACCCAACTGAGGCGATGACATCAATAGACATTAACTCAGCACGGGCAACCAAAGGCAGTGATATTGAAGAAACTGCTTTCAATACAAACTTAGAAGCCGCTGATGAAATTGCGCGTCAATTACGCTTACGTGATTTAGGTGGTTTAGTCGTAATTGATTACATCGATATGACACCAGTTCGCCATCAACGTGAAGTTGAAAATCGTATGCGTGATGCTGTAAAGCCTGATAGAGCCCGCATCCAATTAGGTCGTATCTCACGCTTTGGTTTATTAGAAATGTCTCGCCAACGTTTGCGCCCTTCTATTGGTGAAACCAGTCAAGGTGTTTGTCCACGTTGTAATGGCACTGGACATGTGCGAGGTGTTGAATCTTTAGCCCTTTCTGTACTTCGTTTAATGGAAGAAGAAGCAATAAAAGACAATACACTGCAAGTACAAGCACAAGTACCTGTTCCGGTGGCCACATACCTACTTAATGAAAAACGTCGTTCGGTATTTCATGTTGAAAAACATCATGGTGTGAGAGTTTTAATTATTCCAAATCCTAATATGGACACACCTCAATATGAAGTTATACGTGTGCGTAAAGACGAATCTGTTGAAGAAGCAAGTTACTTAGTCAAAGTAAAAGAAAATGCGCCTGAAGAAGCCGTTATGCCAAAATTTGATAATACGGCAGTTAAAAAGGATGAGCCTTTACTTCAAGGTATGTCTGCACCGAACCAAGCGCCTTCACCACAAAAAACAGCATCAACTGACAATCAATCAACCAAGGGTAAAGATACAAACTCTGAAGGTTTGTTTTCAGGCCTTTCTAAGTGGCTAAAATCGTTATTTTCGCCTGCTAAAGAGCAACCAAAACCGAAGTCCACTAAATCGACAACGAAGAGCAACGAACGTTCTCAAGAACGTCGACCGCAACGTAACCGTAATACTCAGCGTCGCAATAATCGTAATGACAATCGTAACGATAAACGTCATGACAATCGCTCAGTAAAAAGTAACAGTGAGACCAATGACCAAACGCAAGTAAAACCAAATCGCAAACCTCAACAGGCTCGTCAGCAAAAGCCTCAAGAGGAAAAAGTAGCGGAGCGTCGTCAACGTCGTAATAATCGTAAAAAAGTACGAGTGTCGGATAATAACACTCCAACGAATGAGACTGAAAAGGTAACACAGGTTAGCAAACCAACAGCTACCGATAAAGTAACACAAGAAGTTGTAAGTCAAGATGCAGTAAATACGAGTACCGAGAAAAACAACCGCGATGAACAACGTCCAAGAAATAGACGTTCACCTCGTCATTTACGTTCTAACGGACAACGCCGTCGTCAAAATAATGAAGTAAAACAAGCTTCGGAATTTTCGCCAGTGGTTGATGGTAATATTGATCCGATTGAAGCTCGTTACCCTGAGGCAGAAAAAGCTCAAGCGAGTTCAGTGCCCGCAACGGAAATACAGCAAGACTTGCCACTTGATCCGATTGTTGAAACACCGAAGGTTAATGGTGAAACCTCAAAAGAAGAGGTTACACCCGTTGAAACTAAAATCACGGATACATCAATCGAAAAAGTTGTGGAAGTAGAAAACACACAAGGTGAATTATTAGCTGAACCTACTACACAACAAACTGCACAAGAAACTGAAAAAGAATCTAAAGAACCAGCCCAACAAGTGTCTGAAACTTCTGAGCCAAAAACAGTTGAAACACCTGCAGTTGCTAAAACTAAAGCCCCAGAAATTGAAGCCGTTCAAGAAAGTAAAGTAGAAACGGCTGATGCTAAACCTTCTGGCGCTGAAGATATTGTGGTTGAAAAGCCTGTGGTTAAGAAAGAATCACCTGCAAAAGTAAAGGTTAATAAGCCAAGTAAAAAAGTGCGAGTTCAACACCGTTCTTCTTCTGCCATGGCAAAGCCAGAAACAATCAACACAGTCAACGAAATTCCTCGGGAATTCTTTGCCAATGAAGATCGTCAATCGGCGATTATTTCGGGCAGAATGGCGATGATTTCTGACGCTGTCAGTCGAAGTGCTGCAGGTCCAACTAAACCTTAGCATTTTATCTAGATAACAATAGCTAGAGACAAAAAGCGGATGAGTTAACTACTCATCCGCTTTTTTATAAGCTAAATTTTAAGTATCACACATTGTTTAGGTTTAAGATCGGATGACGTATATCAAGATAAGGTTAACCAGCCTATTTTTAATTTTGCTCGAAACAAAAACTTGCTTGCTCAATAGCATCTGTTAACGGTAAATTTTCATAGTGATGATCGCGTAAATGATGAATAAACTTTAATGTTTTAAACGCATCAAACCAAACAGTAAGTTGTTTATCAAATTGCTGCTGATTACTTTTTTGCTGCTTCTCGATAAAAGCCTCAAAACCAATAGACACCAAGGCATCTTTGATCTCAGCCGAGAAAAGTTCATACCAAGTATTAAGCGCCCTGCGCCGCTCATAAAGACAAGAAAAACTCTTTAATAACACTTTCAAGTGCTCAAAAACCACTGGGTGATAATAACAATAAACTTGCCCTTGCTCAGTTAAATCGATTATCTGTTTAACAGCAGGCCCTGTGCCAAAAGGTACTCGATTTGACATCCGCGCTGCTAATTGAATAACACATGTGCTAAGCCAGAGCACTTTACCTAACTTAGCGAGTTTATTTAATAAATAAAAATCTTCGCCAGCACTGCGCTTAGGAAACCCACGGACACTGGCATAAGCCTCTATTTTAAATGCTAAGACACTGCCAATAGTAAAAAAATTATAGGGGGAACCAGCATAAGTTAAACCTGCCACATAATATCGTAAAGAGCGCTCATAAGTTAGATTTGCTAATGCTATGCTTTTATTGTCACTTTGATGGATAAAATTATAGCAAGCCGCAACACTGTTTTTTGTTTGCCGCTCAATTAAGCTCGTAAAATAATTATCAGGCAATTTTGCATCTGCATCACTGGAATGTAACCATGCAGTTTTAATGATATTTTGCTGATGTAAATAACAAGCCAGATCAGCTCCAATTTTCCTCGCTAATCCAACCCCTAATTTCTCGGGGATGGGAGTAGAAAACCGATCAACAATTAACAATGAAGAGTCGCCTAGTTTAAGGCTAACTAAGGATAAATTATTATTCTGCCAAGCGAGTTGACCTTTACTTAATGAATCGCGGTAAAGATGTTGTTGAGGCTCAAGATTATCATCATAGTCTGGCTGATTGATCACAATGATCAACAGGACATTTTGAAAAATCAATTGTGATTGAAGAAAAGTATCTACAAAGTTTGATGTTTCTTTATATGCAGGAATGATTAATACATGAGAATAACAGAGTTGCCGAGGAAAAGTTAATAAGCTATCAACTTCAGGCTCGGCATATTTTTGTAGGTACTTAGTTAAATTGTTACGACTCATTTAACAACAAGTTCACTGGATAGTGTTAATGTAATGCTGCTCGAAACGGCAGTTTTTCACAAATTTCACCTTCTGCAATTAAGATTTCCTCAAGGCGAATATCCACTTCTGTTTTGTCAAAATACTCATAAGCTAATTCAACAAAAAGATTTTTGTGTTTTTCTTCTGACTTCGCAATAGCGGCATAAAATTCTTTTTCTTTTCCTTCGGGTAATGCTTGCCCAACTAATGAGAAACGCTCATGCCCTCTTGCTTCAATAACGGCCGCGACTAATAGTCGATCCATAAAAAACACGTCTTTACCATGACGAAATAATGCTCGTATATCTTTGATGTACAGATCTTTTGAATCATTAGCTAGCTCAATATCTTTTGCCTGCATTAATTTAAGCACTTGTTTAAAATGAATAAGTTCTTCAATAGCTAAGTCAGCCATTGCTCTTACCAATGTTTTACGATCTGGATAATGTGACAACATGGTAATTGCCATACCAGAGGCCTTTTTTTCGGCCGCTGCATGATCTTTAAGAAATTCATCAAAGTCTGCTAACACAACTTCTGTCCACTCAAACGGTGTTACATATTTCAATTCAAACATTTTTATTACTAAACCTAACAATCTTATTAATGAAGGCTATTTTAGCAATGTTGACTATGACAAAAAAGCGATAGTTAGTAATTATTGAAAATTTAACAGAGACGTTGATTTTTCTTAAAATATAAGCCAATAGACATCAAGATAACAAGAAAGTACCAAGTGCCACCACTGCTTGATTTTTCAGGCTCTAGAGTTTTGGCAACATCCTGATTGGATATCACCGCTACCACACCGGGATCATCAATCACGCCATTTTCCATGCCGTCTGCATCGTTAACACCCCCATCTTTAATAAGTAAACGAATACAAACATCACCTTCAGCTAATCCCAGTTGATAACTATCACTTTCTGCAAAAGGACATACGCCATCGACAAGTGCGCTCGATGCTATAGTATTATCGGCATCCTCAATAAAGTTTTGCCAACCGTTTTCTTTCGAATATTTTCGATAAACCGCATAAGCGGGAATTGCTTCTGTTAAAGGGATAGTGACATAAACCGAACGCCCAAACGGTACAATTTGTTCGATGATAAAATCAAAGTAGCCACCTTGGTGAGTTAATGTATCACTGTCAATTAACTGTGTATCTTCGATTTCTTGCTTTGACAATTGAATGCCATCTGAAAACTGTAACCTTGCGTATTTACCTAGTGCTAATTTTAAACCTGGTTCGGTTTCAATAATTTTACTTTGTGATGCATTAACATGTAGCGGCTGCATATAAGCGATAGTTGAGTTGTCCATGAACGCGGGGATGCCATCACCGTCGGTATCACTAAATCCTTCTAGGTTATCGGCAATGCCATCAAGATCGGTGTCGGTATTGTCTAGCCTTGCTTGTTGGTCAAACAAAGGAATATTGATGAACTGACGTTGGCTCAACTCTCCTTCACCACTATCCGTTATAGAAACTGATAGAGATATTAAATTATGAACATCATCAGGAAGTGTTATCGCATTAGGAGATAAATAAACATTTAACTGATTCGCACTTATTTCAGCATTAAGGTACTCGGGGATGTCCCAGCTAATTATATGCTTATCCGTGGCATTAGCATCTTCAATAGCTAAGGTAATCGTCGCTTCACCGAGATCTTTACTAATGGACGACACTTGTTTTTCCTGCTGATAAACGTTTATTAAAGAGACAGGCGCAAGGTTTTCTTCTGAAATAAATATCGTGTGTTGTCGACTATTGCCACTGTTGACACTTGAACTAAAGTTTACAATTAACTCTTCTAAGCCTTCTTGTTGATTATCGTTTCGGATCTGCACATCAACAAAACCACTAACTCCAGAGGTAATAACGACTTTATTCGTTGCTATTTGATAATCAAATCCATCAACATCCCCACTAATGGTAAAAGGGACTTCTAACGGATATTTTGGCGATTCACCTGATAACTCAACATTTAGCTTAACTGTGTTACCTTCCGTTGTGTATTGCTGTTTGGCAAAACTAACCAGAGGAGCAAAGTTAATTGCTTGTGTGACAGTCGCCACATTACCGGCAAGATCTTCAGTTCGCCAAGTAATTAAATTAGCCCCTGACTTAAAGTTAGCTACGCCGTTATCAAAGCCTAAAGGGATAATTTCACAACAATTAGCACCATCTTTGCCATCAAAAGCTGATATTTCGGTCAAAGACAATAAAGTGGATAAACTAAGTTGCGTAAACGTGTGCTTTGAGTCTAAGTTTATCGCCACAGGAATACTAATGATCGGAGCGTAATCATCAACTAATGGGTTTGTATGATTAATTTGTTCATCGCGATTAATTGTGCCGTCGCCGTCTGAGTCTATATTGGCATCGTCGGCATTTAAAGGATTTAGTCCATACAAAATTTCGAATGTATCGCTCATGCCGTCATTATCATCATCTAAATCAGCATTGTCACCTAAGCCATCGCCATCAACATCAAAGGCTTCATTTTTATCTAATGGTAACTGATCTATAAAATCTAGATAGCCGTCATTATCATCATCAATATCCGCTACATTACCGATACCATCATTATCAGTATCTAAGTATTCCCGAGAATCAAAGGGAAATGCATCTACAGTATCTAAAACTCCATCATTATCATCATCGCTGTCAGCGTTATCGCCAACGCCATCAATGTCATTATCGAACCATTCATTCTTATCTAACGGAAATAAATCACCATGATCCGCATAACTATCATTGTCGTCATCCATATCAATGTTATTGCCTAAGCCATCGCCGTCAGTATCAAGCCATTCACTTTGATCAAATGGAAAAACATCAGCAGCATCTAACACACCGTCATTGTCATCATCAGCGTCAGCATTATCACCTACGCCATCACCATCAAAGTCATACCATTCAAGATTGTTTAACGGGAAAATATCATCCGAATCTGTATATCCATCATTATCATCATCACTGTCGGTATTATTGCCTAATCCATCGTTATCTGTGTCTAACCATTCGCTACTATCTAAGATAAAGTCATCATTTGAATCAATAATGCCATCGTTATCGTCATCAGCATCGGCATTATCTCCTAGTCCATCACGATCAAAATCATCCGTTTCATTCGGATCTAAAGGGAACAAATCATCGCCATCATTTACGCCATCACCATCATCATCAAGATCGTTGATATTGGCAATACCATCGTTATCAGTATCCGTTGTCGCTAGCATATTTAAGGGTTCAGGATCATTAGCATCATTAATACCATCACCGTCATCATCATTATCTGAATTATTGCCGCGACCATCTCCATCAGTATCTATCCATTCACTACCATCTAATGGAAAAGCATCGACACCATCATTATAACTGTCACCATCATCGTCAATATCGGCATTATTACCAATGCCATCGTTATCGGTATCAAGAAACTCGGTAGCATCTAAAGGAAAGTCATCATCAGCATCTGATACACCATCACCATCGTCATCATTGTCAGCATTGTTACCTAAGCCATCGCCATCTGTATCGAGATGTTCATTAGCATTTAATGGAAAAGCATCATTACCATCTAAAAATGTATCGTTATCATCATCGGTATCGGCATTATTACCGACACCATCTGAGTCAGAGTCTAACCACTCGTTAGGATCATCTCGAAAAACATCGATATTATCGGCAAAACCATCACCGTCATTATCGCTATCAGCGTTATCACCTACGCCATCACCATCAAGGTCAACTGATTCAAGACTATCAAGAGGAAAGGCATCATTACCATCGAGCACACTATCATTATCATCATCAGGATCAGCATTATTACCTATGCCGTCTTTATCTGTATCAACTTGCTCTGAAGCATCTTTGGGTAAATCATCATAAATATCAATAACACCATCACCGTCATCATCGTTATCGGCGTTATCACCAATTGAATCACTGTCAGTATCTTGAAATTCGGCTGGGTTTAACGGAAAAGCATCAAGTACATCGAGCGTTCCGTCATTGTCATCATCTGTGTCGGCATTATCGTCAATACAATCATTATCAAAATCTAACCAACGAGTCGCATCTTCCGGAAATGGGTCATATAAATCAATAACGGGATCACCGTCATTATTGTCATCTGCCCCATCGAGAATACCGTCACCATCGTCATCAGTATCAGCATTATTACCAATACCATCTTGGTCGGTGTCATACCATTCAGCGGCATTATTTGGAAATACATCAAAACTGTCATCATAACCATCACCATCAGTATCTACTGTGGGAGCGGGAACAGGACAAGCAGCTGAAAAAGCGAATGAGCTTTGACAGGCAATAACAGTGGCAAATATTACCGCAGCAATTTTGGATTTAGACGGCATAAACATTCCTACAGTGGCATACAATTGAAAAACATAACGGTTAAATAAAATTATAGAAATCAAATACAAGGTTTAACAATTTAACCGGTGAAAACTTATAATCTCTTACATTATTAATCGGTTATAAATATAGTATTAGTAACCAAATTGATTACCGAATTTATAAGTAAAACCAATATACACAGAAGTTATATCTTCAAATTCACTAAAGCTGGGATGATATTTAAAACCGACATTTATCGCGGTATTATGGCTCATTTTATAGTGAGCGCTAAATCCGATTAACGCATTAATATCGTTACTTTTACTAAAATATATTTCATGATCCAAGTTCTGACTATTCCACAAAAATTTATTCTCTGTCAGGGTAATCGTTGCCCCTACTTGGTATTCAAATGTCACTTGCTTCATGAAGTTGTTATAAGTTTTAGGTTTATAGCGGTAGCTAACAATTGCATCAATTGTCTCCACTTTAAAAAATAAATCATCTTCATCCCATTCCACTTCGCCATAATCAGAGATATCCACTTTTACATCATCTAAAATGCTGTAGCCAATCCCCCAATAAAAGTCGCTACCTTTGGTAAAGTTATCAGCAACATAAAAAGAGAATCCCTGTGTTTCGGATTCACTACCTTGATGAAGGGAAACATTGGTTTCTATGGCTAAACTGGGGAGTGCAATACTAGTTATCATGATAAAAAACAATAATGGGGTTAAAAATCTATCGCTTTCTCTATTTTTAGGCAATGGCATGTTTTTTACTCTTTTGTCAAATTTACAACAGTGGTGAACTTTATAAATAACCAGCAATTTTTGAACCATCTTTTATGTATTCAATTAATCTTTACTCACTAACGAAAAGTCTCTGGCGATTCAAAACGGCGAAATAAAATGGACGACGGTTAAATTTCGCTGATTGAATACGTTAACATTTGTTTAATTTGCTTGACGATGTGTTCGGATTTATCCGCTTGATAAGCGTTAATTCTTGGCGTATGAATATGACCAACAGGAAGTACAGGATTAAGTTTATTGCGCAGTAAAATGCTACGATATGATATCTCATTAGACAAATACCCTCCTCCCGAGCCTTGCACTGAGGTCTGTGATATTAATGCCGATAACGAAATTGGCTCAAATGTTTTTGTTAATGTCGTCACCGTTCGGTTGTCATTAATTTCGTATTTTCCTGTCGCTTTTTTCATCGCCTTCACAGGTAAACTGAACTCAACAAATTCGTTACCAGAAAGAGCTTTGCCCTTGTGAAGCGGTTTAATGGGATTGGTGCGCGTTGCCCCCGTAAAAATGTTGACATTGTCGGGAGCATCAGCACTGCGACGCAAACCAGGAAATCGTTCTAAATCAAAATCATTACGTCCCATACTAATGGTAATAATCATATCGACTTGGTCATAATAGGGAGACAACAAGGTTTCAATCATTCCTTGGTCAAAGTCAGCAAACCTCACTGGCACAATTAAACTTTCAATCTCAACGCTTTGCCCATTGCTACTGAGTGTTAAATCATCTAACGCTAAGGCGGCAACACCTGAAGGATTGCTTTGATCAATATTGCGATCTAAAAAAAAGGGATCGAAGCCAGTGATAAGTATTTTTTTATCGGTGTTTTTATCAAATTTTACGTCATTTTTACCCCGAGAGATAAGCTCAAATTGCCATAAAAGCTTTTGCTTTTGCATCGGTAATAAAGCTTTGTAACCGCTAGATAATTTTAAGGCTTTACTCATTTGTAATCTTGCCCAGTACAGGGAACGATCGTCAAAGCGGTGAATTTGTTTAAAAGATTTGCCAGCCTCTTTCCATAATTTTTCACAATGACGAATGACAAGCTGTGTCAGCGCCGTTAAGTTTCGAGCTTTATTAATTTGTAGTTCAAACTTTTTAACATGCGCAGATAAGGGTTCAAATAATTGCGGGAACTGTGCAAAGGCTTTTTCAATTCTTAATTCTTCTATGGTTAAATCACCCTGAATAATAGGCTCTGCCGCGTTGATATGACTCACATCCAATGGTTGCAATAACAGTAAAGCTAAAAAAAATCGGTTAAATTTAAAACTAAAATTCATGGTTCATTCTCACTATTATTGACCGTATATCAATTACTTGATCCGTATTAATAATAGGTTAGTGTGAGAAATCTTTACAGTCTTATAACGCGAAACAACGTAAAAACTAAAATTAGTATAATAGAGGCAAATAACGGTGAAAATTAGAGTAAAAACTCGTTACCTGCTGTATTTTAAGGATATTAATCATAAGTCCTTAAATTGCTTACAGTTAAAAATGAGCAGTCACATCATAACTTTAAAAATACTCCTTGATTTTTATTGGGATGCTGTCAAAGTGTCGATAACAGTTAATCGTTAATAACTGTTGTTGTTGTATGTTCTTCCTCTTTTGAAAATAGCACGCGCCTAACAACTCAATTAACTGTCCACAATCAATTTTAAAAATTGTATAAATCAAAACTATATTAAGGAGTAGCGCTTCAATGTGTTCGATATTTGGTATATTAGATATAAAAACTGGTGCTGAGTTATTACGCCCAAAAGCTTTAGAATATTCTCGTTTATTACGTCATCGTGGTCCAGACTGGTCAGGCATTTATCAAAATGATAATGCGATCTTAGTGCATGAACGTCTTTCAATTGTTGATACTGAACACGGTGCTCAGCCTTTATACAATAAAAATAAATCACACGTTCTAGCGGTTAATGGTGAAATATATAACCATAAGGCGTTAGCAAAAACCTTGACGAGTGATTATGAATTTCAAACTGGCTCTGACTGTGAAGTGATTTTGCCTTTATATGAAGAGCATGGCGCAGACTTCGTTGATAAACTCCAAGGCATGTTTGCGTTTTGTCTTTACAATGCCCAAGACAACAGTTATTTAATCGCACGTGATCATATTGGTATTATTCCGTTATATACAGGCCGAGATGCTGACGGTAACTTTTATGTTGCCTCTGAAATGAAAGCATTAATGCCGATATGTAAAACGGTAGAAGAATTTCCTCCTGGACATATTCTTGATAGCAAAGTAGGTAAAGTTCAGCAATACTACAAACGTAACTGGCACAAATATGACGCCATCAAAGACAATACCACCAGCACCACAAAAATTCGCGAAGCATTAGAAGAATCGGTAAAAAGTCACTTAATGACTGATGTCCCCTACGGTGTGTTACTGTCAGGTGGTTTAGACTCATCATTAATTTCAGCCATCACTCAAAAGTTTGCCGCTCGACGTATTGAAGATAACGATTTAGCGGAAGCATGGTGGCCAAAAGTGCACTCATTTGCTTGTGGACTTGCCGGCTCTCCTGACTTAATTGCTGCGCAAACAGTCGCTGATAGCATTGGTACCATCCACCATAGTGTTATTTTTACTGAACAAGAAGGTATTGATGCGCTCAAAGAAGTGATTTATCACTTAGAAACCTATGATGTTACTACAATTCGTGCCTCCACCCCAATGTACCTAATGGCACGTAAAATTAAAGCTATGGGTATTAAAATGGTGCTTTCAGGTGAAGGTGCTGATGAAATATTCGGCGGCTACTTATACTTTCATAAAGCGCCAAACGCAAAAGAATTCCACGAAGAGCTTAACCGTAAGCTTGATAGATTACATAAATTCGATTGCTTACGTGCAAATAAATCAATGTCAGCATGGGGTATTGAAGCCCGTGTACCATTTTTAGATAAAAATTTCATGGATGTTGCCATGCGCATTAACCCTGAAGATAAAATGTGTGGCAATGGCAAAATGGAAAAAGCAATTTTACGTGAATCTTTTGAAGGTTATTTACCGAAAGAAATATTATGGCGTCAAAAAGAGCAATTCTCTGACGGGGTTGGTTATAACTGGATTGATGGACTAAAAGCGTTTATTGAGACACAAGTTACCGATGAGCAATTAGCCAGTGCAGAATATAAGTTTCCCGTGAATACACCAGACAGTAAAGAAGCTTATTTTTACCGTTGTATTTTTGAAGATAAATATCCGCTAGCAAGTGCTGCTGATTGTGTTATTGGCGGAAAATCAGTCGCCTGTAGTACACAAGAAGCATTAGCTTGGGATGAAAGCTTTAAAAATAATGCGGATCCATCAGGACGAGCAGTTTTAAGTGTTCATAACGAAAGTTATTAAACCAGCTTATTGAACTCGTTTTTCAAAGAAAAGCGAAGCAAATAATCGTTTAAGCCGATGAATTTTGATATTCATCGGCTTTTTTATCAAATAAGCGAATTATTTAACAATAAGGAGTTAAAACTTCAGACAATTTGTTTTAAAGTTAGCTTTTCGTTGTTTATTCTCTAATAGGTATTATTTTGTCTAACCGTGTCGAACCAGAAATCCCAAACATTACACTTGATCATGACCAAGTAAAAGCGGTGAGCACATCGCCTTCAAATACAACGAATAACGTTAAAAGCATCACAGGCGAAACACAGACTCAAACAAAAACATCGCCTATTAATACCTTTTTTACCGTCACTATTTACTTAGCACTCGCTGGAGCCTCTTGGTTCTTCTATCAAGAAAATCATAAATTGCAAAACTTGATCGAACATTCAGAGCAACGTATTCAACAATTAGAAAATCAATTATCGGCAACGGGTGAAGAAATGGGAGAATCAACCGTCGCCCTGAAAGTTAAACTTGAAGCGATCAGCGAAAAAACCGAAAAACTTTGGGGTGAAATGGACAAACTATGGGCGTCAGCGTGGCGTAAAAACCAAAGCGAGATAAAAGCACTCCGCTCTGCCAATCAAAAACAAGACACCTTAAATAACAATCAAACTCAACAACTATCACAAGTAAATACCGCAATAAATACCGTTAACGATAAAGTTACTTCGGCAGAATTTAATATTACGGCCTTAGCAGAGCAAATTACTGCTGCTAATGATATTCAAAATAAAATTTCCCAACTGACAACCCAACTTACAACGCTTGAAGCAAAATCTTCCGGTCGTGACAGCCAACAAATGGAAATTGCCACCCGCGTAAATCAATTAGAAATGTCTATAACCTTATTAATTGAACGCCTAGAAAAAATAGAAAAACAACCAAAATCACCAGCGACCACTACACCTAGTTTGTAAGAGTTTAAAGCGATTATTTATCCCATCACTTAACCCGAGTCGCTCCATTATAGGCTTGGGTTGATAAAAGGTATTTGTGCTAACCGTTAAGGGAAATAGTGATTCATCTAAATAAAGTGATAACTACTTTATAATGAATAAACACATTTTAGTTTTCAAGACTAAGCATAAAGTGCTAAATTTAATAGGGTAAATTCATACACGGTGTATTTCAATGCAAAAGCTTTTACACACTATTTTCCCTTTTCAATCCTTTGATAAATACTCAAATAGTGATTCAGACAGCCGTTATCAAGAGTGGGATAAACCTGCCAGGCTTGTTCAAATATCTTCAGTATGCTTTTTGACTGCAGTTTTATATCTGATATTTACATTTATTGGCAAATCCTGGGCACCTGAGCCAATACAAGACATCATGTTTCATGCACATATTTTTATTAATATGCCATTATTATTACTGATCAGCTTACTTGCCAGACATAAACAGTTTTATCATTTTGTATTGCTTACCCTGGCAATTTATTCTCTGGTATCTTTATCAATCCACAGCTACATAGTGAGTTTATTACCTAGTTTCACACCATTTCTTGTTGAAGGTTACTTAGGGGTGTTGTGGATTTTTATCGTTTCAGGATTAACATTTAACTATGCATTGAGCTGTGCCATTTTTGGCTCCGCAATATTAATCGGCTCTGCAAGTTACTATATGACTCAATCTGACGATTTTGTCATCCATGTATTTTGGATACTTTGTAGCTTTTCTTTTGGCATTCTCGGCGCATTAATTTTTGACCGTTCAAGAAAAGCCGTGTTTTTTACACAGCAAAAGCTACAGAAATTAGCCGTAACCGACCCATTAACCGGCGCTTATAACCGTAATAAAATGAACCAAATTGTCAGTGGTGAGCTTAATCGTGCCTCTCGGTATAAACATACTTTTGGCCTGTTAATGATCGACATAGATCACTTCAAAAATGTTAATGATTCTTTTGGCCATGATATTGGCGATAAAGTATTAAAAACAGTTGCCTCCTTGTTATCTTCAACCATTAGAGATAACGACATTTTAATTAGATGGGGTGGTGAAGAGTTTATTGTCATCGCCCTAGAATTTAAAGAATCAAATTTAGAAACGTTCTGTGAAAAACTTCGTAAAGTCATAGAGCAAGAAACCTTTGCCACAGTGGGAAGTATTACCATCAGTATTGGCGCAACGTTATTTAAAGAACATGACACACAAGACACTATGTTGAAACGCGCGGATAAGGCGCTTTATCATGTTAAAGCACAGGGACGTAATAATTGGGCTATAGAGTAACCGATTAATAGCTTGTTATTTGCTCAAGACCGAAAAGAGTCTTCTATATTAACGCTTTCCATCTTAAAATTGCTGACATTTTATTCGAAAAAACCTACTGAATAACAAAGCGTTAAATTGAATATTGAGCTAATTAAATATCAGGATTAATCTGTGAAAATTTATGTTACTGTCAGCAAACGTCACCTAAAAATTTACAATAATAACTATGAAACTAGGCATAGAATCTGAGTTAACTAAAGCTCTTAAAAACATAAAATACGAACAAGATGAATTAGCGTATCTAGCATTGACATCAAAAATTGAGCACACTTTAAGAGATAAATGGGCTTATGGGTTACATGATAACCTAAACAAAAAATCAAAGGATAACATAATTGTTTCGAGAGAGTGGCATCGAACAGATTTAGCATTATTAGATGCAAAAACTAAAAAAGCGAAAGCATTAATTGAAATTAAAGCGATATATAGTTTTGATGTTGCAGCTAAATATAAAATAGGTCAATACATAAAAGCTGAACATCCTTTTTTGGATTTAATGCTATATGATGTTAAAAAAGCCAAAGATTTAAAAGATGATCATCAAGGTTTAGTAGATGAAGATTTAGAAATTTATAAAGTTCTCTTTGTCACCCACCCCAAAATGGGAACAGGAGGTACAAAATGGAACAATATTATTAAATATAGGGGCTCTATTGACTCTTGTTTAAAAAAGATCAACGAACGAGATCTTATTGATGAAGTTAAAACTTCATTGAATAAAGAGTTCAATAAAGAATCAATATTAAAAAAAGGCGGTAAAGCTTTTGATATTGAAGTTGATATATACTGCTGGATTGTAAAAGCTAACTAAAAGACAAATTGGAAATAACTTGAATACAAACGCACCCACAATTTTGTGGCACGATTAGACCCTATAACACATTTTGTGTAACTACCAAGTTCAAATAACATCTTTCAAACGGTCTTCGAATTCAATCATAAATCGATTCAAGGCCTTTTTCCAATTCCTTATCGTCATTGTCCACTTTTTGTATGCTTGATCAAAGATCAAGTTTGAACTACTACAGATAAATCTATAGAGCCAGCTATTTAGGTTTCCCGCTTTTCTACTGATTAAGTGTTATACGGATATGATACTTCATCAAAACTGTCTAATGGCACAATTATTTTCATTGATAATCTAAATGAAGTATTCAAAAAGCCAGTCTTTATTGCTATAGCTATTTTATGAATATCATTAGGGTGTATTTGCCAAAATTGCCAATACTTAGCATGATCATTCCTATGAGGAACAAACGAAATATTTATACCTGTTTGTTGAGAAAAAGAATAACTAAAATCATTTAATGGAATGGATAAACCTTGACCGCAAGCTTTAATATAAGCCTCCTTGAGCGTCCAATAGTCAAAAAATCGTGCTAATTGTTGATCTTTAGGTAACTCTAATAAACTTTTTACCTCATCGGGTGAAAAGTAGCTGCCAGCTATGTCTAATAATTGCCCCTTTCGTAATAAATATTCTGTATCTACACCTATTTCATGGCCATGAGTAACTGCCATAACAATCAGTTTCTCAGTGTGAGAAATATTAAAGTTTAAAGGTATCTTTAATGCCCTATTGTTAATACTCGGTTTACCATATTTATTTTTAATAAAACACCATTCATTGGGTGCTATATCATCAGCATACAAAGAGAGTACTGACCTTACCATTGCCCGAGTGACCAAATATTGATGGCGATCTTTTTCGAAATGAAAACGTTGATATTGCAAACTTTCTTCTTCATTCAGTAAAAGTCGATATTGAGAGAGTAATCCGGGATCTTTTATCTCTTCGTTATAAGTAAACCATAACTGTATTTCATTAGTTAAACATTCCATTTTTCTAAATCTCTATTAACACAGAAACAGCACGCATATATTTAATGTTCATAAATACAGAGTAAACGTTTTTTCGAAATAGACTTTTCTGAGGGATATGCAAAAGCATTATTTATGTATTGAATACCTTCAAAAGTAACATTTCTATTTACATGACTATGACCATAAACGTGAATATCAGGTGCTAATTTTCTTATTTGTTGCTCAAGGCTTACACAACCCAAAGCTGGATATATATAGCGATATACTTGTGGAATATAGATAGGCATTAAATCTATTCGAGGTAGAAAGTGTGAAAAGCTGATCACTGTGTTATTACTAATTTGCAAATGTTCTTCATTTTTTGCCATAAAATATGACGTTATTTGTACAGGCTTCATTTCATTTGGCCAGCGACACGCTCTAAAATCCGTCCACGTATTTAGTAATTGAGTCGATGGTTCACCAAATGAAAAATCATACCAACTTACAAGAGGTACAATTGACAAGCCATCGATATGAAAAGGGGCTATAGCAATTCCATGGGCTAGTGCAGCATTATGTACTAATTTAAGCTTTTCAATTGAATCCTTAATTTTATCTCTCGAAACCCAAAGCTCATGATTTCCCGGCACAAATAATACTTTTAAAAATTTATCTGCTAATTCAGCAAAACATTCCTCAAGTATCATTAGATCATCGGTTACATCACCCGCTAAAATTAGTATATCTTGACGATAATCAACTGACGATAGCTGTGTTAGCCATTCTCTATTTTCTATATAATCGACATGTATATCCGATACCGCAAAGACTCTCATTTATACAGTTTTCTGATTATCTGTTTCAATTCTTACAATAGTTCCTTGAGCAACGGCAACTAGCAATGTTTGCTGATTTTTCACAACATATATTTTACATTCACAAACGGCTTGTCTAAACGTAGAAGATAATACGCTTGATTTTGCAATTAAGGTTTCACCAATCGAGGGCATAACATAATTTATTTTATATTCTGATGTCACACAATTACCCAACTTAGTTGCACCAGCAAAAGTAAGACAATTATCAGCAAGGTAACTAATAACACCACCATGAACAAATCCATAGTTTTGTTCAAATGCATCACGGTTTTGTAAAGTTAATTCAGCATATCCTTGGGACAACTGAGTCAACTCGGTACCCATCATGCAGCTAAATGGTTGAGCGGCTAAAATCTTTTTTCCTTCCTCTAAAAAATTATGCATTATTAACTACTTATCCTAATGATATTTTTACAATAATTTATCTATATAAGGTAATCAAATTACCTTTTAGACTTGCTACTATGGATTTAAACATATTATGAATGTCTCTACCCTTTAAGCATATTAACCGCAAAGTTTTCCTTAAGTTTTGTTAAGGACTGTAAGTTTCGCCCAAATTGATTCATCACCTCCATATGAGTAGATGTTGAATTAGGGGGTAATAGGTATTTAACAGAAGACGCTAACGATCCACTAGGACCAACATCGATAAAAGTTAAATTTTTCTGTTCCAGCATGAAATTTATCGTTTTTTCAAATTCGACAGAATGACGAATAAGTTGCCATAAGTGATCTTCATCGATATCTTCAATTATTTGTGCTTTTAAAGACGACACCACTGGGATCCGACCTTTAGCTATATTTAACGCACCGACATGTTGTTTGAATAACTGTTCGAGCGGTTCCATTAATGGAGTATGAAAACCATAATTAACAGGTAGCTTTTGGCAAACAATTTGTCGTTTAATTAGCTGTTGATAGAGTGATTGAATGTTGTTTGCTAACCCCGCGACAACAAAATTACGTTGAAAGTTATTTCCAGCTAACCAACAATCTTCAAAGATCTCAGGAAAATCAGTCATCAGATCTATGGAATCGATAATCGCGAGCATTCCCCCCGCTGGACTACTAGATTCAACTAATCGAGCAAAATCAACTGAAAAACTTAATCCGTCTTCAAGCGAAATAGCTCCTGAAACAATGGCCGCTGTTATTTCCCCAAGGCTATACCCTAAAACATAATCAGGCTTTATCCCCATCTCCATCAAAACTCGAGACAAGCTAAAGCCAACAGATATCAATGCAGGGTTAGTATATAAGATCCGCTCAAATAGCTGATTCTTATTATCTTGTTTATAGAGCATACCAATCAGCGAAGTATGTATTAAGGGAGATACAATTTCATCACAATGATCCATCCACAATTTGAAACGTGGATGGTGTTCATATAGTTCCTTTCCCATATGATAATACTGTGTTCCCTGTCCAGAGAACATAAAAACAGTCGACTTATTCATCATAGATTATTGAGACGTTAGTTCATTTAAATCAAAATAGCCGTTATAACCTTTCATATACACAGCAGCCCGATGACCGAATAAAACGACAGCTTCAGTTCTTGTTTCTAATTCATCATACTCTGGTAGCGTTGAAGTAACTCTAGTTCCCACTGGGTGGCTTTGATTCCATTCATTAACTAGAATATCTACTTGAGTTCTATCAGTGGCAACAACCTTTTCATCAGTTTTGTCTTTTGATGCTTTATTCGAAGCTGTCATTTGCTTTTTAACGGGTGATTTACCTTCTAAAGATTGATCAGAGGTGTTTTTAGTTAATTGCTTAATCGTACGAACAATTTTGGTTAATACATCACCATTTCCAATCTCTTCAAACTCCATATCTGCTGATAATCCGAGTAAGTATTGAACACTATCAGACCAACGTACCGTACTTGTGATTTGTTCTGGTAAATTACGAATCACTTCATCATTGTTATAAGGTACTGCTGTCACATTAGAAATAACGGGAATATTAAGGTCATTCAATTTGAATTTATTCAAATAACGCTGAAATTTCTCTTTAGATGGCTGCATAAAACGAGAATGAAAAGCACCACTAGTATTTAATGGGTAATATAAAATGTCACCCTGTTGAAAGAAGGCTTGCGCTTCGCCTATTTCTTCAATCAAACCAGAAATAACAATTTGAGAAGGAGAGTTATAGTTAGCTAAATCAATGTTAGTCAGATTATTAGTGGCTAGAATTTCTTCTATCTGCTCTTTCGATGCATTTAAAATAGCAGCCATACCTCCATCAGATACTTCACTCATTAATTCGCCGCGTTTTTTCACAAGCTTTAAGCCCGCTTCAAAGTCAAAACATTCCGCAGCAAGTAACGCATTAAACTCGCCTAAACTATGGCCAATTACATAATCTGGTTTTGTGCCTAGTTCAGCAATTTTTTTATAATAAGAAAAAGCATTAACCACATATAGTGCAGGTTGGGTAAATTGCGTTTTATTCAGTTGTTTTTTCGGATCTTCTAAGCAAAGCTCTTTGATAGAATAGCCTAAAATCTTATCGGCCTTAGCGGTTAATTCTGCATATTCATCGAACAACTCGCCTCCCATTCCTTTCGATTGAGAGCCTTGTCCCGGAAACATATATGTTTTCATGATTATCCCTTGTTGATAATTGAATTTATTATAATAAAATTTATATTTTCTCTAAGCATATTGCGGTATTCATTCCACCAAACCCCATACTTAAATTAATCGCTCGTTGGCTAGCATGAGTAACCGCTTGATGTTGTACCCAGTTATAATCAGCTTCCATTGGATTTTCTAAATTTTTTGTTGGGTGTAATTTACCTGCTTTCATTTGCAATAAAGTTGCTATGATTTCCACAGTTCCTGCTGCACTAAGTCCATGCCCTAGAATAGATTTGGTGGCATTAATATATGCATGGTCTAATTGACAATGACGAAGCGCTTTTAGCTCAGTGATATCACCGATATGCGATCCCGTTCCATGAGGGTTAATGTAGTCAATGTTGTCGGGGGTCAGGTTTGCTTGTTTTAATGCTTTCTCGATAACATTGACCTCTCCTTCAAACGAAGGATTGGGGTTTCTATTGGCATCCATTCCCATTGCCCAGCCAGAAAGGCGTGCATAAGGCTTTAACCTTCTCCCCTCAGCTCTATCTGC
The DNA here is from genome assembly GCA_040779345.1 of Colwelliaceae bacterium 6441. Classification (GTDB taxonomy): domain Bacteria; phylum Pseudomonadota; class Gammaproteobacteria; order Enterobacterales; family Alteromonadaceae; genus Thalassotalea_H. The sequence goes on from JBFONU010000010.1 coordinate 67,723, forward strand.
TTTTTCAATGACAACAACCCCACAAGACTCACCAAAAATAAAACCATCTCTATCTTGGTCAAAAGGTCGACAGGCTGCTGCGGGCTTATCAGCATAACGATCAGAGCCCATTGCCCCTAATGACCTAAATCCTTGGCATTCCCAATACGATAAATCCATTAGTGCACCCATCGCAATACAGACATCAACCTGTCCAGAGCGAACAGCTTCAATCGCTTGAATGATAGCAACTTGCCCACTCGCAGAAGCTCCACCAACAGTGTAAGCTAACCCTTTAATATCAAAAACTTCTGTACATAACCCACATAAATCACTGTCCATAAAAGACATCGCATATGTAGGCCTAATAAAAGGTACACTATGCTGATATTTGTGCTGTGTATTTAACAAGTCTCTTTGTTGAAAATTTGAACCACCAATAACTAAGCCAATGCGATCAGCCGCAATATTATCTAATTGGGCATCATGCCAAGCTTCATTCAGAGTAGCTAATGCAACATGGCTTGAAAAAGAAGCTGTTCTTAATAAACTATTTGAAATGCTTTGAGGCATACTTAGTTCATTAATTTCAGCCCCTAAAAATTGGCTAGTTTCTTTGTCACCTTTGGCATTAGTACTGACATATTGTCGACCGGGTCGCTGCATAATATTAAAATTATGTTTACCTGCTAAAAGTGAATCACTAAAAGCTTGTTGTCCCTGTCCTATGGAAGAAGTAACCCCAAGGCCAGTAATAATGACCTCTGATGAATTAAAGTTTTTCATGAAGTATACCGGCCAACTCCCCTATGTTTTCAGCTCTAGCAATGTGAATAAGTGGGATATTTAACGATAATGTTTCTAATGTCATCATGATAATTTCAGAGCGATCGATAGAATTTGCACCTAAATCTTTTAGTGCATCATCTGGTTTAAAATTATGATCTTCTAACTTAGGGATAATTTCAATTGCATGACCCTTTATGATGTTGATTATTTCTTGTACATTCATTTTAATACTCCGTGTTCATTAATTTTAAATTTAATTGGGTTTAACGCTGTTAAATGATTAACTTACTTACCAAATAGTGTTTTTATACGCGCTTTAACTTCAGGCTGATGAAATGTTTTATCATGCATTACAACTTCCTGCTCTATGGCTTGAGGTAATTCTTTCCGAATAGCCCCTACCAAATGATCTTTCAATGTGATTAACGATATTCTTGGTTTTTCAGCAAGAGTTAGTGCTAAATCCATCGCATATTCCATAACATCAGAACGAGGAAGTACTGGAAAAGGAATACCTCTTTGCTTAAGCTCTTCACCTCGATAATTCTTCGCTGCTAACATCATTTCATGTGAGAGGCTAATTCCTAATTTTTTAGGTAGAATAAACGTTGCTCCCATACCCGGCGTAAAGCCATATTTCATAAAGTTAGTGGTGTAAATACTTTCTCTGCTTAAAACAACAAAATCAGCAAACATTCCCATAACAAAGCCACCGCCAATGCCATGTCCTTGCATTGCTGAAATAACAGGGACAGGACAATTCAACGCTAAACTGTATAAATCTTTATCACTGAATTTCCCTTTCCCATCGGATAAATACATTAAATCTTCTTGTGTGCCACCACTAGCAAAGTAACTGCCAAAACCAGTTAAAATTACTACTTTATAATTATCTGAATGATTTACTGTACTAAACGCTTCGATTAAACCATCAGCCAATTCCCGAGAAAATGTATTTTTATTAACAGTGTCCTGCATTTTTATTTGCACAATCCCGTTACCCATTTCTTGAAAATCAATTACATTATTAGACATCAATTAATCCTCTTCCCAAGGAAACTGACCGGTTTTAACATAACGAATTATCTTGGCTGCATTTTCTTCATCAGCAAATACCGCTTTGTTTGCGGCTATCGCCTTAGGTTTAGCTTTTATCAACGTGTCATCAAGCTCATTCATATAACTTTTATAGCGGGCAATACCTGACTTACTTAATCTACGCAATCTTAATAACTGCTTTCTAAGTAAGTTTTGACTTTTCTCCTCGTAAGCATCAACAAGTCCCCATTCATGCGCTTGTTGAGCAGAAATAGGTTGAGTCATTAATGTTAAAAAGTTCGCTTTTGCATAACCCATTCGTCGAATTATAAAAGGAAGTACACAAGCAGGCATCAAACCGAATAGTAATTCAGATAAACTAAAAACAGCTTTTTCTTCGCAAATAACCAAATCACAGGCGGCAACAAATCCGATACCTCCTGCATTTGCCTTACCTCGAACATGTGCAATCGTAATATAAGGCCCTGACGCTAGTTTTAACCATAAATCATAAAGTGGTCCAGGATCTTGTTCTTCATGCTGACTATCCGTACTACTTTCTTTTATTTCATTGAAATCAGCACCGAAACAAAACACTTCTGGAAGACCTTCCAACACAACTATTTTCGATAATTTTTCATATTTTTCAAGCACTTGAATAAACTCATTAACTAAACAGTCATTAATGGTATTATTCGCGTCAGGGCGATAAATTTGGATAAAACAAATCTCGTCATCAAACCTCACCTTCAGCGTTTGAAACTCCGCTAATTGATTTACGATACCCATTCATACACCCGATGAAATTCTTTAATTTCTTTAAGAAATAATACTTCTTTCCCTAAGGCCTTTCTTGCTTGAGGTATTAAACTTGTATCTAAAACAACATCGCGGGTACCGAATTTAACGGCACTGCTACCTACAAGAAGATCATCATATTCAGACATGGTAAGTTCATGTCGTTTATCCAAACCTTCTTTAATTTTTAAGGCTCGAATACGATCTTGGCCATCTTTACCAACTACACCACTAAAAAACTCTGAACAACAGCCAGAACCATAAGAAAACAAACCAATACGTTGTGGCGAATCAAAGTTACCATGATCAATCGTACTTGCTAATGCAAGCATAGTTGTTGCGCCCATAATATTGCCAACACGCTGGCAATAAGCTAAACCAGGATATACACGTGATTCAAAATCATGCTCAATATCTTTAGGTTTCGCTTGTGCCATTTTTCGCATCATATTACGATGAGCGCCTTTGATCATACCGCCAAAAGGAGTGTGATAAGCTATATAGGCAAAACTATCAACAAAATGAACACCTTCAACACGTTTTTTATACTCTAAAAATGCGTTTTCGCAGCAATCTAAATAAGATAATAATGATAGATCTGAATCGCCTGCATCGCCATCAGGGATTGGACGACAGGTATCCATAACTTCATAACCATAATAGCCGTTTGCGCCTACATCAATTTGGAATACATGAGGCTGCTCACTCACTAACATTGCAACAGCTCCGCTGCCACCGCTCGGCTCTGCAAAAGACCATTCCTCTAGTAAAGCATCAGCGCCCTCTTCAAGCATAAAGCGTGATAAATCTGTAGCGATAACAAGTACTTTAGCGCCAGGAGAAACTTTAGATAGAATAAAGTTAACCGCCATTTGTAAACCAGCAACGCCTGAGTAACAAGCATTTTTAAGTTCAAATAAGCGACAATTACGGTTTAACCCAAGTAAAGAATGACAATAGGTACTAAGAGATTTACCAAAATCAATACCTGATTCAGTACATGTGATCACCATTTCAATTCGGTCTTTCTCTTCAGGGCTTAAAGCATCAATCAATGGTTTGGCTGCATTTACTGCATAGGTGATAGGATCTTCATAAGGTAAAGTAACGCTTTTCTCTATCATGAGTAAATTTTCGAATCGCGTTGTATCCAATTTACGGTGTTCTGCAAGCTTTTTAACATCTAAATAAGCGGTGCCCGCAAACACATTCATCGCTTCTATTCCAACTACACTCATACTTTTATTCCTAAAGTTATATGGTTTAAATAAATTCTATTTTTATTCATGCTGCGCTCTTTTGAAATTTCCTCAGCATGATTGTTAAGGGCTAAAGCATAATATTAGCCACCAATGTTAATGATTCATGTTTAACGATTAACTAAACTTAAACATACTCGCTCTATTTTGACGAAGCCTTAATCTAAAAGCAGTAAACGAGTCTTTATCGAGAAATTGCAAGTAAATATTAATTTTTAAAACTTCTGAAAAAATTTGTCCTGGTGCATAGCCATATGAATGACCTGGGTAGATATGCGTATAAGGTTTTAGCATGCTCTTTAATTGACTTAAACTATCAAACATCTCGTGCGAACTTTTGACATCTGGGCACATACCACAACCTTCAGCAAACAGTACATCACCAGTAAAAATATTATCGTCAACCATATAACACATGCATCCTGCAGTATGTCCCGGCGTTAAAATAGGCTTAATTGTCATTTGTCCCACAATTATTGGGGTTTCGTCGATACTCACTAAATAACTATCATTAAAACCTGAAGCAGCAATTTCTTGATGCGACATCCAAATTGGACATTGGTATTTGGCTGCTAAAGGCTTCGCTAAATGAATATGATCTCCATGAGCATGAGTCAGCAAAATTCCACTTAATGTCGCATTAGCATCAATTAATGCCTGATCCACTTTACCCATTTCCCACGCAGGATCAACAATAACAGCCTTGCGACTCAAAGGATCTACAATCAAATAGTTATAATTGATCATTGAGTTATGAGACATTTTTAACACAGTAACTTCTGCTACTTGCTCGTTATATTCTATATTCAAATTACTTTCATTCATTAATACTCTGCCAATTTTGCGTTAAGCATCCTGCTTAAAAGTTTATTTGTCTTTATTAACACCAATTAAGGGGGTATTGATTAATGCGTTTCGGCATATAGGTTTCGCCATTCGATTTTTGTGCCTTTCACCCATAATTCAGCTAATTTTTCTGCTTCATTAGCCATAATGAGTTGGTTGACATAATCTTTACCCGCTTGTGTATCACTTATTTCTATATTATCAGTTGCATTTGCTTTAACACTGCCACGGTAAACTTGTCTGTTGTAGCCATTACCTTGCTCTTTTATGTATGATTTAAGTTGTTCAGACCACTCTTCGATAGAACTTGCGATAAAAACAACACGTTCTTGCATTTCAGCACGACCTACTTGCAAAGTATAAGCAATACGTTTTAATGTTTCGGCATCATTGTCCTGATCTTTTATAAAATCAATAAACTGGTTTACGTACTCAAGTAAGCTTTCTTTATTTTTAGCCGAAATAATAAGTAGTTGAGCCTGTTCTTCTTCCAATTGAACGCTCGTATTCTGGTGAGTATTTATCTCTTGAAACTCTTCTAAAATAATATGTGCATTAGCACCACCAAAACCAAAACTACTAACACCAGCAATACGCGTTTCTCCTACAGGTACATGCCAATCACTTGCTGATTGGGCAACTTCAAAAGGGGTACCTGTTAAATTAATATAAGGGTTTAATTTATCGCAATACAAACTTTTCGCAATTTTTTTATGTTTCATTTGCAAAATCACTTTAATCAAGCCAACGGCACCAGCTCCATATTCCAAATGACCAATATTTGATTTAATACTACCAAGTTTGCATTTTACTTCACTATTTTCATCGTCAAGTAAATCACTAGCCACCATTTTCAGGCCATTAATTTCAACCGGATCGCCGAGCGATGTTCCTGTTCCATGGCATTCTATATAGCTAACACGACTGAAGTCTATACCTGCATCTTTAACCGCATCTTTAATCACTGCAGCTTGGGCTTTAGGATTTGGTGCAGTAAGCGATGATGTTCGGCCTCCATGGTTTTCTGCTGTACCTTTAATTAATGCATAAATATTATTGCCATCTTTTAAAGCTTTTTGTAAAGGTTTTAGCATTAACATGCCAACGCCTTCTCCTCGAACATAGCCGTTAGCATCTGCAGAAAAGGTTTTACAGCGACCATCTTCACATAACATACCTGATTTAGAAAAACTGATATAACCTTCCGGAGCTAGCAATAAATTAACACCGCCAGCAATGGCTTGCTCACAATGACCAGCACGAATAACTTCAACTGCACGATGAACAGCGACCAAAGCACTACTACATGCAGTATCTATTGGATGACTTGGCCCATGCCAATCCATCAAATAGCTAATACGATTTGGACCAACAGACGAAACAGTTCCGGTTGCGGAGAATGCTTCCACAGGATATTCACTTAGTATCGATGTATAACCACTAGGACCACAACCTATAAACAACCCTGTATTATTCCCTTTTATTTCATCACCACCACAACCTGCATCTTCGACACATTGCCAAACATATTGCATCATCATACGTTGTTCTGGATTCATATACATAGCTTCGGCAGGAGAAATACCAAAGAAAAGAGAGTCAAATTTGTCAACGTCCTCTATAAAAGTTCCCCATTTACTTACCCCTGGATAGTCTTGCCAAATCCACCTATCTTCAGGTATCTCACTTACCATGTTTCTTTCTTGATCAAGTACTTGCCAAAATTCATCTAGATTACTTGCTCCAGCAATTTTGCAACTAATTCCCACAATGGCAACATCACGTTCTTGGTAAGTAACACTATTTCGGTGTGACTTTTTAAAACCTTGGGCAAAGGCACTTATTTTAGAGTCTTCTGCAGCTATTGATGCTTCAACTGGTTTTTCTTTTATTTCTGCTTGCGCTGTTTTGTTTGTTTTACTCTCATTTTTAACCGAAAGCTTCCCTTCTAATTCTTCACGATAGTTTTCAAGTAAATATTGGCTAAAAGCTTGAATATTACTTGCTTCAAACAATACTGTTGGCATTAAATTCAAAGTAAAATAGCTATTAAGACGATTGACAAAACTCGACATTAAAATAGAATCGAAACCAAACTCTGCCCAGTCACCGGTATCTGTTAGTTGATTAGGTTTAAGTTTTAAGTGTTCAGCCGTTTGTAACCTTACTTCTTGTAAGATTAAACGACTTAATTTACTCATTTCACCACTATTTGATTCCTTTTTAGGTTTCTTTTTAACCGATGATACCACCGCTTGTTCAAACATCGGCGCTATAGATTTTTTATTACCATAAACTACAACCAGTTGCTGATACTCACTAGCTATCAGCTGTTTTAATGCGGTAAGACCTTCTTTAGTTTGTAACGGCTTGATTTTATATACTTGTAATAAGTTTTGTTTAGTTGTTTCATCAATTTGCATACTGCCACTTTCCCATAATGGCCAGTTAATACTAATACTTTTACCAAAACGTTGATTTGCTTTTACTTGCTGCTCACGATGATGAATATATGCATCCATAAAACCATTAGCACCTGCATAATCGAGCTGTCCAGGATTACCTAAAGTACCTGCAATAGATGACAATACGACAAAATAGTCTAATTTAAGATGAGCTGTAGCTTGATCTAAATACGTTAATCCTTTCACTTTTGGAGCAAGCACCTGATCGATTTCTTGTTCAGTTTTATTAATAATAACATTATCTTTAATAATGCCCGAACCATGAATAACACCACTAATTTGTGGGTATTGAGTGACAATACGTGTTATTTCAGTCTCGTTATTAATATCACAACATTCATAAATAATTGTCGCGCCAAGTGTTTCTAATTGTTTAATGAACTCTTTTTTAACATCAGTTAGCTCACTTCGACCAACAAGGATAAGTGTACAGTCTTTGCTTTGAGATGCGATATCTTTTGCGAAAAGCATCCCTAAACCACCCAAACCGCCCGTCATTAGAATGGTTTTATTCTCAGGCCAATCATATTCAGCCACCTTTGTCATATCAGTGAACTGATAACTCAGGCTAATACTTTTTTCGTTGCGTTTTATTCGATAAGATATTTTTGGATATTCAGCATTAATGGTTTTAAGCGTAGCCACAATACCTTGCCATTGTGGTTTTTCTTCAGGTAATCGTACTTCAATTAAATGTTGTTCTACTTTTTCTTTTATTAATTGTTTAGCTACGTTAAAAACAGATTTAACAAGTTCGGCATAATCGGTTTTAGCTTCAATAACCGTAATGTTCTCATCCTGAAATGTTGGAATACTTCCCTGCGGTTCAACTTGCCATTCTGGTTTATAAAAAACTAATTGGTCTTTATTCGCATTGAGATCTATCTCACGAGTGAGAAATCCTTTGATGTCTACTTTAACATTGCCTGACTCATCAGTCGCAATGTAGTCTATACCCTGCTCTGTTTTAACAATGTATGCATACATTTCATCTGTTAAATCATCAAAGATACTCACTTCTAATACAGCAAATGGGACGACATTACCTTCACCTTTGGTGCCAACCGCCACTCCCCCCTGAATGACACTATCAAGCATGCCTGGGTCCATTCCCATTCCTCGGCTACTTGAACCAGGTGAAGACAAACGCACTAAAGCACATTTATCCCCTAGTTTGATATTTTGTATTCCTCGGTGACTCGGCCCTAAATTCACATGACGTTCTTTAAAGCTATTATAAAAATCTTGCTTATTTGGTCCATCTAGCGGACATTTTTCAGCTAATGCTGTGATATCCAGCTTAGGAGTTTGAGGACGTTCTTGAATAAATGCTTTGCTTTGGAAATGAACACCTTGCGACGTACTGACTTCGATACCGAATTCACCACTTACCCCAGGGTAAACTTTAACCTCAACTTCACGTACTTCAGTAACAACTAAAGCGTTAACAAAAACATTATCTCTCAATACAATCATTTGCTCATCGGTAAGCATGACAGAATTAGCGATAGCGACTCTAGATATCTCTAAATATGCCATCCCTGGTAAGATTTTATTGCCTTGAATAAGGTGATCAGCTAAAAAAGCTTCATTGCCAGTAAAAATAGAAGTAAATACACCTATAGAGTAATCTTTAGAGGTTTTAGGTGAAGCTGTTTTTGTCATTTATAGATCCTATAAAATCTTGAATATGTAATATTTTAAAACCAAATACTTAATTTACTGACGACGAACTGCCACAGGTAGCGTATGTCCTAATCATCAAGCGAAATATTGTTAATCAAGAATAAAACCAACCTATTCAATTTATCAATGACTTCTCTAGAATTAAAAGTTGAAAGTACTATTTTTACTTTTCAGAAAACTAAATGCATAAATTCATATAAGTAATGAATTATTGAAGGGAATATTTTCCCTTTAATCAATAACTACATTTGTTAGCTTTTACACCCATCATTAGGCGCTAAGTAACAGTCTGTTAATTTTTTGCCAAATAAATTAAATATAGATTTACGCTATATCAGTTATTTGGCATAAATTAAGCTCGCTACACAAGCGCTAGATCACATTATAAATTAATTGGTTTGTTATAAACCTCATATTAACTATAAATCACCCTTGAAATTTAAGCTATATATTTTTCATCCTGCTCTTTAATACCAATTGAAATAATGAATTGGTATAAGAACCTTACACTGTCATCGCGTCCTGCTGGGTCGTCTGAACTTGCTCAAGTGCCCGAACATAAAAATTAGTTAACTTCATTAATAATTCACCACGTTCATTTAACAATTGAATATTAAATTTCTTAATCCCTGATGCACTGTTTTTCTCAAAGTCAACAGTTTGCACATAAGCATAACATTCTTGAGTCAATGGACGAATCATTGCCACTTCATCTAATGCGAATGGCAAATAAGCAGTTGAAGAATCAGTAGCCCCAATTAGCCCTACAACTGCCTGTAATGCTCCATCAATAAGACTTGGGTGAAGCATATAGCGATCAAAGTCTGCTTTTAAAGTATCGTCAATACTTAGCTTTGCTAACGCATAGGACTCATGAAGATGAAACTCTTGGACAGCCTGAAAAGCTGGTCCATAACCAAAACCTTGTTCTTTGAATTGTTGATAATAATCTGCAGCACCTTGAGAGGTTGTGCAACGATCTTTTAGAGCAGATATTGATAGATTATCTTCGAGGCCCATTAATTGTTTATCGTTATTTTCAAAGAATAAACGTCCTTCTGCATGGATGATTCTTTCACTTTCATCATCAAGAGAAGTCACTTCAAATTCGGTGCTTTCGCCAATTGACTTCAGATATGTTTGCACCATTTGATCACCATATTGAAAACTTAATGAATGCGCCCAAACAATATCTCTTATTTTACTGACCTTTTGCTCTCCTGCAATCGTTCCAGAGATACAAGCAATTTCTAAAAAACCAGCTCCTGGGAAGATACATTCGTCATTCACTTTATGTTCTTGTGCATAATAAGCTTGTTCATCTAATAAAGAATTGAAGCATACCATTTTCAACGTAGAGGCATTTTGTAAAACCAATGGATGTAATTGCATACTTTCTGTCTTTATATTAGTACTTTTTTGTGTCATTAAGTTATCAGTTACCCAATATCTTTCTTTCGCAAAAGGATAACTAGGTAAAGAAATTCGTTGAGGTTTACTCTCTAAGTAAAGTTGCTGCCAATCGAGTTTTTCTCCATGTATCCAAGCAGCCGCAAGCTTGTTTAAATCGCTGGACGCAAAAATAGCTTTTAATTGACTTTCATCATATAGCGCCGGCTTTTTGCCTCGATAGGCACCAAGACTAGCCGTTAAAATATGTTTTGAGCCTATAGCGGTATTATTATCCTGCGCACACCATAATGTTAACTGTTGGCAAAGCTCATTGATGTCTGAAACCACTAAAGCCAAACGCTCTGGCATAGCTTCTCTACCTATCTGTAATGTATAAGACAAGTCTGCTAAACAAGGTGTTTCTTTATCGAGATGACTCAATAGATTTTTCACCAATAACTGTAGATCTTGCTTATTTTTAGCTGAGATTACAATTAATGAATCGCTAGACTTCTGAGTCTCGTTAATAACAACCTTAGGTTCATAGTCTTGTAGTATTACACATGCATTCACCCCTCCGGCCCCAAACGAATTAATTATCGCACGGCGCGGTAGATTGCCTGATGACAACCACGGGCTAAGTTGCTTTTGTAAATAAAAGGGTGAGTTATCAAAATCAATATTTGCATTCAATTCATCCGCATTAATACTAGGTGCCAACTGACGATGTTTCATTTGCAGTAAAATTTTCGCTACACCTGCAATACCTGCAGCAGATTCAGAATGTCCTATATTCGATTTAACTGAGCCGATTGCGCAAAATTGTTTTTTCGATGTTTGTTTTTCAAATGCTTGTGTCAATGCCGCAATTTCTAGGCTGTCGCCAAACTGAGTCCCTGTACCATGACCTTCAATGTAACTGATTGATTCTGGATCAATGTTACCTTTTTGAAGCGTACGATGAATTAAGCTCGCTTGTGAATTAGGGTTAGGTATCGAATACCCATTTGAACGACCACTGTGATCATAAGCACTCGCAGCAATCACCCCGTAAATATTGTCTTCGTCGGTGATAGCTCTTTTTAATGGTTTTAACACTAACGTGCCAACGCCTTCACCGGGTACAAATCCATTATCGCCTGCGCCAAAGCTACAGTTTCTTCCTGTGAAAGAAATCATTTGTTTTTGACAGAACGATTGATATTTAGAGGGATGAAGATATAAGTTCACACCACCAGCAATAGCAAGCTGACATTCTTTTTTCTTTAAGCTCTCACACGCTAAATGCAATGCCACTAATGAAGATGAACAAGCCGTATCTACTGGTATGCTTGGTCCTTGAAAATCAAAATAATATGAAACTCTATTTGCAATAGACCACGGTAACGATGCCGGTGTTATAACATTTCCATGACTCAATGCTTCAGGGGCCAACAAGTGATAACTGTTAGTAGTAACGCCAGCAAAAACGCCTACATCTGCACTTTTGTCTTTAGGGAAGTGTTCTTTTAAACTTTCTTTCGTGTAGCCAGAATCTTCAATTGCAGACCATACTGACTCTAAAAACAGACGTTCTTGAGGGTCAATATCTTTGGCGTCTTCTACTGGAATATTAAAAAATCTAGGATCAAATTTATCAAAATCATCTAAAAAGCCACCCCATTTGCAGTATATATTTCCCTCTACAGCTTTAGCCGGATCATTATGATAAAACTCTTCATAGTCCCAACGACTTTTTGGAACAAGGTCTATCAAATCTTTGCCTTGCGCTAGGTTATTCCAATAGTCATCTAAAGTAGATGACTGAGGGTAACGTCCATGTACGCCTATTATAGCTATTTGATCATCTACTTCTTCAAGACAAGCAGAAGCAACAGGTATAGATAATGTACTTATCATTTCCGGTGTTGTTGAAAATTGAGTCTTAACTACATCCGCTACGTGAGCTGCGTTGATGTTATTTTCAATATTAAACATGGCGGCTAAAGCAGGTTCAGCTTCTTCCTGTAAATATGCGGTTAATTCACTTATCGTTGCATATTCATATAACAAGGTTTTCGGCAATTCTCCTAGATCTCGTTCTAAATTAACATTGAAACGACCAATCATAATTGAATCAATCCCAAAGGTTTCAAAACGCTCTTCTGGATCTATCAATTCAGGCGCAAGTTTAATTTCATTGCTAATCAGCTCAGTCAGATAACGCTCAGTACGTTCTTTTAGTGTCGTTGCATCAAATGTTATTGTTGACGAAGTGATATTCACATCAATTGATTTTAACTCACGCGTGAGATAATAAGCAATTTTACTAGGACAACCATAAAGTGCGATTCCTTGAGTATGCTCTGATTGAATGAAATCTTCCCAATATTCAAAACCATCTTTTGTTGGCATCAATTTCATTCCGGTTTTTTGTTCTGTTATAGCAAATTCTTTTTCGGTAAGTTGCATGCCTCCATCTTGCCATAGCGGCCAATTAATCGATAATGTTTTACCAAAACACTTTTGTTCTTTTCTTAAAGACTCTCTACCTTGTGCAAACACATCCAGAAAGTTATTAGCATAAGCGTAATCACATTGACCAATATTTCCCATGACACCTGCAATCGAAGAAAATACAACAAATAGATCTAACACTTCATTTTTAGTCGCTCGATCTAAATTAACCGCACCATGCACTTTAGCTGCAAGTACTGCGCTGACTTCAGCTTCACTCTTATTAAAAATAAAACTGTCTCGATTAATACCGGCACTATGAATAACACCATGAATCTGTGAGAAATGAGTTTTTGCTTGAGCTACCACAGAACTAACATCATCATAGTTAGCTACATCTGCTTGTAGATACACAACATCATTATTTAAGGATTTCAGTCGATTAAACTTTTGTTCTGATTCACCTTTTAGTGTTGAACGACCAATCAAAACTAGCTTAGCTTGGAAGTTATTCACTAAATACTCACAAAATAGATAACCTAACCCTCCTAAACCGCCCGTCACTATATATACACCATTTTGCTTCAATGGTAGGTCAATTATGTTTTTTTCAAGTGGTAAACATGAAACGAAGGACTTAAGGTATCGATTTGTTGCTGTATTTGAGTCCATACATTGATAACGAATTTCATTTTTATCGATACATTCATCTTGCAATTCATCTAATATTAAACGGCTCTGTTCTGCTATATTTTCTTGAGCAGTGTCTGAGTATTGAAATTCTATCAGTTTAGTTAAGTATTTAGGATTTTCTAACGTGAGTGTTTTGAAAAAGCCCGCTAATGCTGAATGCTGTGGCACAGCAATATTTTGATGACTAGAGAAAAGCGATAATATTTTCACTGATTTTTTAATTTTCTGTTTCATCAAGGCTTTACTTAAATAAAAGATCGCGTAAACACTTTCATTTAGATGTTCATCCAAATTGCCGCTATCACTAATCCACTGATTGAGATCAGTGTCACGACTGTTTACCCCTTCATGAATAATATGCTCAGGCAAAATATCTTGACCTTTCAATGCATCAAGTAATTGATAAAAGCCCTCTTGCTGTGCTGGGTTAACTGTAAAGTCAGTTGCTGTTATCTGTTTATACCTTTTGGAAAAGGTCACTGATATAACCGTACTTCCATTTAAGTTTTTATCGGTTTGCGCCGCCAACTGTTCTTTCATTGCTTGGCATAACACATCAGTTTTTGCTAACACTATTATACTCGTTGAGCTCTCCTGTGGTGTTGTTACCAAGTTAGCCATTGTCCAATGAGGCGTATAATATGTTTTTTCAGTTACCGCTTCAGCAATCATATCAACACTATTTATCGCAGTAGGAAACACAGGCTGCGTCATATTTTCTGTATTCACTACAGCGATAGATGGACTAATGCTAGTAATCGATGGTTCAACATCAAGCCAGTAGCGTTGCTTGGCAAACGGATAAGTCGGTAAACTAATACGCTGTGGTTTATGGTCTAAATAAAATTTAGACCAGTCAACGTTTAAACCTTTAACCCATAAATCGGCTAACTTTTCATAGGATCTACGTGTTATCCATTTCTCAACCGTTTCTTGTAAATCAGCATCAGCACTAAATAAAGCAAAAGTATCGGTACTTCGATTTAATTGTCCTTGATAAAGACCTCTGATATTACGCTCACCTTTAACATATGCATGTAATTGCTCCGTTAATTGTTCAATTGAACTTGAAACGATAGCTAAGCGTTCCTTCATTTCCTCTCGACCCGTTTGTAACGTGTATGCAATTTCAGTTAGATTAAGCGCTAACGTATCTCTGCTTTGAACTTTCCTTTCCACATTACGTTCTAGAAAATGCAATAAATCAGCGGCACGTTGTTGTAATTGTTCATCAGCCCTAGCTGATAAAACAATCATAACTTCTGCGCTATGACTATCAACAATTTTTGATGCATTTTCGGAAGCCATTTCTAACGCTGTAGGTGGTTGATACTCTTCAATCACCATATGCACATTGGTGCCACTAAAACCAAAAGAGCTAATACTCGCTCTTCTTAAAGTATCAGGTTCAACATGCCAGTCAGTTTTCTCTTTTGAAATATAAAAAGGAGAGTTATCGAAATCAAATAAAGTATTTTCTTTCACGACATTTAAGCTAGGTACTAGCGTTTTATGCTGCATGGATAGCAACACTTTTTGTACACTAGCTACTCCGGCAGCCCCTGAGCTATGGCCAATATTACTTTTAACTGAACCCAACGCACAATAATTCTTTTTAGTGGTTTTTTCACTGAAAACCGTAGCAAGCGCTTCAAGTTCTATCGGATCCCCGAGCTTAGTACCCGTACCATGTGTTTCTACGTAACTGATAGATTCTGGATCAATATTATATTTTTCGTATATTTCTCGCTCTAACTCAATCTGACTATTGACACTAGGTGCTGTGATGCCATTCGTTTTACCGTCTTGGTTTACCCCTGAGCCTAAAATAACACCGTATATATGATCATTATCCGCTTGCGCATCTTGCAAACGCTTCAAGACAATTGCTCCTGCGCCTTCGCCAGGAACAAAACCATTAGCACCATCATCAAATGACTTGCATTGTCCCTCAGGAGATAGCATGCCCGCCTGACACATACCTAAATATGAATCAGCGGTTAAGTATAAACTCACCCCTCCAGCAAGCGCTAAATCTGTTTCATGATTTAATAACGACTGACAACCAAGGTGCATAGCAACCATAGATGAAGAACATGCTGTATCTATCGGAATAGCCGGCCCTTTCAAGTTAAGATAATATGCAATACGCGCAGCACCAATAGCAAAGCTATTGCTCGTTGTATCAACGGAGTCTTTATTGCTCGACTGTAAAAAAGTATATTCATTGCTCATAATTCCAAGATACACACCACACTTTTTATTACTCAGTGTTTTATTAGAATACCCAGCATCTTCAAATGCACGATAAGCTTCTTGCATGAATAAACGATGTTGCGGATCCATCCCCTCAGCTTCTGCTGGAGAGATTTGGAAAAATAGAGGGTCAAAACAATCAATATCATCTAACGCCCCTAACCATTTACAATACACTTTTCCTAATATTGTTGGATCAGGATCATAATATGCGTCAACATCCCAGCGAGCTTTAGGTACTTCGGTAATGGCGTTTTTCCCTGCCAGCAAATTATCCCAGTATTGCTCTAAATTACCCGCTTGTGCATATTTACCTGACATACCAATAATCGCCACTTTATCTAACGCAGTTTTATGACCAAAAGTAGGTACTATATGATTAGCAGGTGAAGTTATAAATTGATGATTCTTCGCAATAGCTTGCGTCGCTGTATGAATACTTCTTTTTAGTAGCGGATAAACACTTGCGATGATAGGTAAATTCGCATTTACCGAAGCAAAAGTTACTGGTTGATCAACTTTAAGCGGTTCAGCTTCTTGCTTATTTGGTAAAGCTGCGGGCTCTAGAATATTAACTGTTGATGATTTAAGTTCTATTTCTAAATAACTTGCCAGTTCATTGATGTTTGAATAATCATAGACTTTTGTTGCTGATATCGTTAAACCATATTGTTTATTGATTGCATTGACCCATTCAACACCGACAATTGAATCTAGCCCTAAGTCGATAAATGATTTATCGTTTTCAATCTCAGAGATATCCATATACAAAGCATCTGATAAACTCAAGCAAAGTTCTTGTTGTAACCTTGCTTTAGGGTATGCTGGAGCTACTGTCGTTGTCGGTGATACTGTAGGCAATGGCGAAGCTGAGGTTACAGGTAAAGCGTCTGAGACCGTTTCAACAACAGGTTTAGATGTTTGGTTAAGAATAGGTAATGGTGCTGATTTTACCGCGGCATTTCCCCCAAGTTCTTTCATTAAGAAAGTAGTCAACTCTTTAATATTAAAGTAATCATATACTTTGGTGGCTGAAATAGTTAAGCCATACTGTTTATTAATCGCGTTAACCCATTCGACACCTACGATAGAGTCTAAACCTAAATCTACAAATGACTTATCAACATCTATGTCTGATATGTCCATGTAAAGCGCTTTTGCTAAGCTAATAATTAACTGCTGCTGAAGCTGAGCAGGTGTATAAGTAGCAATACTACTAATATCCGCATCACCAGACTCAGTATTATTATCATTTGATTGGGTTACACTAAATTGCTTAGCCACTTTCTCTGGCTCGACCGCAATGTTAATGCTGGCGGCTTCTTGCTTGGCCGCAACAAATTTTGTAGTTAACGTTACAGGTTGGCCCATTAAAGTCACTGAACGAGGTTTAGCTAATGTAGATCTAGCTTGTGATACCAACGTACTATTTAGTGATAATAATTTAATATCATGAGGTTTCTCAATTGCACTGCTTGAAAATATAGCGACTTTTTCAGGAGCTATCGTAACTAAGTTATCTATAGAAGCCTCTTCATGATATGAAGTATTCACTACTGTCGATTTCAGTACTAAACCCTTTAACTGAACACAAACAACCCCTTGCTCATTTAATAAATCTATATCAAGCTGTGCTAGTTGGTCACTTACACTATTATCAACAGACTCTTTATTTGATGAATAACGTGCCCATACCGTCATATTGTTGCTTACTGGCGCAGCCATCACTAAAGATGCTAATTGCACAGGGAAGAGTGTTTGCACTGGAGATTGAATAACTCCCATAGCAGCAATTTGTAGCAGGTTATCCATCATCATTGGATGCAAAACAAAATCATCAGTTTGATTGGCAACTGAAGGAATATCTATTTCTGCTAATAATTGTTTATGGCCTTGATAAAGCGTAGATACATTCGCTAAAACAACCGTTGAATTAACTGTCATTTTTGCTTTAAGTGCAGTTATATCTATTTGCTCAAGTGTATGATGCGAAACAAAGTTTGCTTGACCTTGGAAATGCACAACTTCTTCATCACCATCGCCACTGTATATATCATAATGAATATGTTCACTCGTATCATCAGACAACAACGCTATATTAATTGATTTACCTTGCTGTATATTAGCCGGCTGCCCCCAAAATAAATTATTTAACTTTAGTTCAAAATCTTTCGATTTAAGTGGTGTTGCTTGCGCAATTGCCGCTCTTGCCATTTCTAAATAAGTCACATCAGAAAGAATTTTAGCCCCAGAGTTTTCTTCTTTTAAGAAAAATTCGTTACCGATAAATTCTGAAGCATAACTCTGTTGATTAAAGTCTGAGGTATTAGTATGCAATAATGGATGTATTGTTTTAAAAGTTAAATCAGTCGTTTGAGAAATGGTGGGAGCTATTGCTTTACTCACTCCAATGTTAACAGGATCAACCCAATAACGTTCTTTGGCAAAAGGATATGCTGGCAAGCTCATACGTTGTGGTTTTGTTTCCCCGTAGAGTTTTTGCCAATCTAACGCCAAGCCTTTAGCCCAAAGTTCAATGAGTTTAGACAGCTTCCTGCTGGTTATCCATTTATTAACAGTTTCTTGAAAATCAGTATCTAAACTAAATAAAGACAATGTATCTTTGTTGCTTTTTACTTGACCTTGATAGACATCAACAATGTCCTCTTCTTCCGCTAAATAAGCCTGCAGTTTTTCAATCAGCTGTTCACTTGATTCCACCAAAAAGCCTACGCGCTCTTCCAATGCTTCTCTGCCGACTTGCAAAGTATACGACATGGAGAATAAATCTATTGCCGTTGAGTTAGTATTATCAAGCGTAATAAAATCTAATAGATCTTGCGCCTTTTGTTTAAGTTGTACAGAAGTTCTAGCAGATAATGGCACAATGACAGTACTATTGTCCGCGCTATAAACGCCTTTAGTCATCGAGTATTCTTCAATGATCATATGTGCATTTGAACCACCAGCACCAAATGACGACAAACCCGCAATACGCGGCTGTGATTTACCATCCACAATAGGTTGTTGCCAATCCTTTAATGTTTGATTAACAATAAAAGGCGTTTTCGAAAAATCAATATGTGGATTTAATTCACTTGAATGTAATGATGGCACTATTTTCTTGTGCTTCATTTGTAGCAGAATTTTAGTCAAACCTGCAATGCCTGCAGCTGACTCACAATGACCAATATTAGACTTAGCCGATCCAATCGCACAATAGCCAAGCATTTCTTCAGCATGGCTTTTAGGATTGTTACTCTTAAACGCCTTACTAAGTGCCGCTATTTCTATCGGATCACCTAGCTTAGTTCCCGTTCCATGAGCCTCAATATAGCTTACATGGCGAACATCAGTATCTGATTCAGCTAATGCTCGTATAATCGAACTACTTTGCGCTTGAGGGTTCGGCACCGTATAACCATTCGTTTTACCGCCATGGTTAAGTGAACTCCCTTTGATCAAACCATAAATATGATTACCATCTTGCTTAGCTTCAGCCAACCTTTTTAAAATGACGGCACCAACACCTTCACCCGGAATGTAACCATCACCGCCTTCACCAAAACTTTGACAATGCCCATCACTAGATATGAACTGCCCTGCACTTAGCATATGATATTTGCTTGGATGAATACTTACGTTCACCCCACCAGCAACAGCCAAACTCGTTCGCCCTTGCTTTAAATCCTGACAAGCGAGATGAATTGCAGTAAGTGATGATGAACACATAGTATCAAGTGTCATGCTCGGGCCATGTAAATTTAAAACATAAGACACGCGGTTAGCAATACTCGCTAAACTACCCGATAAGTTATATTCACCATACATCACTCCCACATAAACCCCAACCTGCCCAGGTTGGTCTTGATCATATGGAACCTGTAATTCGGCGCGAGAATAACCCGCGTCTTCTACCGCCATCCATGCATGTTGTAAAAACAAGCGTTCTTGGGGATCAATATATTCAGCTTCTCTCGGCGATATATTAAAAAATAATGGATCAAACTCATCAACACCATCAATAAACCCTCCCCACTTACTTGAATGGAGACCATATTGGTTAGCATCATTGTTGTAATGTTCTTGCCAATCCCAACGACTTTTTGGTACTTCAACAATACAATCTTTACCCTGACTCAAGTTTTGCCAATATTGGTCAACATTAACAGATTCAGGATAACGCCCACTTAAACCTACAATTGCAATATGATCAGTATTTACCGCTGACAATGCGCGTTTAGGTGTGAATGTATGATTCCGTTGACGATTTATTTGTCTACCTGGCTTAACTGATACAGCTGAAATTGACATTTTTTCAGTTGCTGTTTCTTGCAGATGGTCTGTTTGACGACTTTCAGTAGAAACGCTTATTGGAGCAGCAAATAAATCCGTTAATATTTCAGGGAACGACTGAATAATATATTGTGCTAATTCGCTGACAGTTTGATATTCAAAAAATAATGTTTTAGGTAACGAGCCAAATGTCTTTTCCAATTGACTGGTTAAATTCATTGCTAAAATTGAATCAATACCATAGTTTTCTAGTGCCGCTAATGGATCTATTTTATGAGGCGGGAGTTTTATTAACAAAGCAAACTGTTCACGTAAATAATTTTGTGTTTTTTCAGTCAACGTTTGCTCATTCAAGACCATAACATTTGCTGAGGTTGTTGCTGGCAATACATCAGTGGAACTAGGAGCAATAACTGGTGATTTCGCAGTCTCTTGAGGCTGCGTAATGGCTTTTTCTATTACCGTGTCAGTTTTGTCGCCACTTAATGTATGACGCATTTTCGCGAGATTACCTTCCATGACAAACATTTGAGCATGAGCCAATGATAAACCTTGATAAAAAGCAGACATCCCCGTCATAGTTTGCATCGGTTGCATCCCCGTATATGCACGCATATTTTCTCGCGTACTTGGGTCAATCTGCATACCGCCGTTTTGCCATAAAGGCCAATTTATTGATAGTGTTTTTCCTTGTCGCTTCCCATCAGTTACTAGCTGTTGACGATAAGCGGCAAACTGGTCGAGAAAACCATTTGCAGCTGCGTAATCTGATTGACCGATATTACCTAACGCGGAAACACCAGAAGAAAATAAAACAAAAAAGTCTAAATCGAGATCTTTACTGGCTTGATCTAAAACATTAGCGCCAGTTACTTTAGGAGTTAGCACTTGATGAAACTCTTCTGAGGTTTTTTTCAGAATAAAGTTATCAATAATCATTCCTGCGCTATGAATGATACCGTTAATTTTTTGGTGTTTAACCTCTATTGATTCAATAACTCGCTGCACCTGAACGAGGTCACAAAGATCTAATTGTTGATATTCAAGTTGATCTTCTTCAGCTGACAGACTGTCTAAAATCGTTTGCTTTTGTTCATTTAGAGCTGAACGCCCCGTAAAAATAATTTTTGCCTTCGTAGTTTGTTGTAAAATTTCTCTGGCAAAAAGTACACCTAAACCACCTAAACCACCAGTAATTAAATAGACTCCGCTTTCTTTAAAAGCAACAATATCTTTAAAAGCACTGTTTGTCTGTTGTTGGTTAAGCACGGTATCTTGCCAACGAAGCGCATATCGGCAACCTTGTTCGTATTTTACATAATCATCTTGTATTTGCTGATGTTCACTGCTTAATTGCTTAACTAAGTCATCAATTTTAGTTGCTGATTCTACTAATATAATTTGCCCTGTAAACATTGGATTTTCTAATGCTGCAGTTTTAAACAAACCAGATAGACCAGCATAAATCGCTTGATTATCTCTATTTGCTATCGCTAGTTGCAGTAAAACTTTCCCTTTAGGCTTACCTTCAAATATTTGTCGGATTCGTTCAAAACAAGACAGAGCAATTTGATGATAATCATCAGCAATATTTACATTCTGAGTAATTAGTTGAGTACATTGACTGTTAACAAGTCGCGATGTTAATTCACCCGTTTTAATGTTTTCTAAACCACATAATAGTATGCGCTGTTCAACATATTCAGGTGTATTGCTCAGAGGTATCGCTTGACAAGGTTCCCATATAGAATTAGCCAGTATACACCCGTTTTCTTGTGCATTTGTGATTAACGATGGTTCAAACATTGCTGCTGTTTTTGATATCAGTTGCGCTTTATCGCTACTTAATACTCGAGAAGAGAAACCTCTCATTTGTAGACAAACATTACCTGCTTGGTCACACAAATCAATATCAAGTTTAATTACCTTATCACCTAACTGGCTACCTGATGCATAACGTACCCAAGCAAACATATCTTGATTACAAGGTGCAATTATACGTAATGATTCCAGAGCAAAAGGTAAAGATGGTTCACTAGAGATTTGTTGTAAATCACCTGATAGCCCAATAGTAGATTGTAGTGCACTATCAATAATACTTGGATGTAAAAGATAGTCGTCCTTACTCGACTGAACGGCTTCAGGTAAACGCAATTGTGCAAGTAACTGATTATCACCTTGATAAATAGTGACGACACCTTGATGAGCAGGACCGTAATGTAATCCCATATCATGAAAGGCTGAATATACGCTACTAGCTTCTAACGTATTATGTGTCATTTGTGCTTTAAGCTGCTCAATATCAAGCGTCTCTATGATCTGTTGGTCAATAAAACGCGCTTGTCCTTGACTATGAATAGCTTCCTCAGGCTCTCCTGTTTCAGTTTCTTTAATACTAAAAATATCATATTCAATGCCTTCGCTAGCATCTGAGTTTGAATATAGTGCAATATTTATATCTGCAGTATCAGGTACAATAACAGGCTGTAACCAAACGATATTATTTATTTCTAAGCACGTTCCCACTGATGGAAAAGGCATTGCCTGCTCAATTGCAGCTCGAGCTATCTCTAAATAAGCCACTCCTGGCAATATTTTTACTGTTAACTCACCGCCAAGATTAACTTGATGATCAGCTAGAAAAAATTCATTCCCTGTGAAGGTTGAACTATAGCTTTGTTGACTCAGTACAGAAGTATTTTCATGCAATAACGGATGGATCGCAGCTGCTTTAGTCTTGCTTGCTGAGTGAGAAGAAAATTGTTTAATTAATGCTAACGTATTTTTCTTTGAAAGCCTTTTACTCTTTAATTCTGAAACTACATATTCGATAAAGTCAATCATTGCGCTGCTCTCTATTTGACATTTTTATTCCACTTAACACTTATATTCTTATCGTCTAAAGCCTTAGGTTTAAAGGCTAAAGGTTTCATAAAATGCTGCTAAAACAAATTTTGAACTATTAAGCTCACTTTTATTAACTTTTGTCATACCTGAATTTTGTGGTGTATTTTAATTTTGACAAAGTCATCTATCTAATACCCAAAACTGTATTAATTTTCCGTAACTTAGAGGGAAAACTAAAATATAATTTTTAATACATCGATTCTTAAATGTTGTTCATTCAGTTAAAAACTCTACTTAAAAACCAACGTAAAAAGAACTAATGCAAACAAGTAAAAATCGTCTACATTCGTGTTAGCTAATATCAGCTAAAACAACTTGATTCATCTTTTGGCTACATTTCTTTGTAACTTATAATTATATAATACCAAGTTGAATAAATAACTGTTCATTTAGCGAGAGTTAAAAGGCTTAGAGGCAAGGCATTGATTACAGAGAATGGTTATTCCCTTGTCAAAATCAATAACGCATTATATAAGCCTTTACTTTTTATTAGGTACTCGCCCTTGGGAGCTCATTAACAATCTGATAACTTCACCAAATGAAAGAAATATAGAATAACTATGTATCACTCATTTGGTTTGTTCTAAGCTTGTTTATGTAGCTCTAAATTGACCAATTATTTAATCAAATTGGTATAATATTGCTATACCAGCATATTTAGTAATTTTACAGCTTCTGCAGTTTCAATCGAATCTGCATCTATTTTATTCATAATATCTTCTATTGAACTGAAATCTTTTCCTGCAATAAAACGCTCATTTTCGGTTAAAGTTTTACTCATATCAGCTTTTAATAATCCGGGGTCTACCCAGCATTTTTCTTTTGCAAATGGATAAGTAGGTAAAGCAATAAGCTTAGGTTTATCTCCCAACCCCTTTTCAATATTGATAGAGCCTTTATTTTGCAATGTCAACACAGATGTATTGCTATGCAGTAACGGATGTAATACCCGTGTTTTATTGTTATTAAACTCTGGCTGATACACAGAATCACTTGCTTCAATCCAATATCTTTCTTTCTCAAAAGGATAATTAGGCAAACTAATGCGCTTAGGCTTAACATCTCCATAAAGTGTGTGCCAATCCAACGGTAATCCTTTCACCCATAAATCCAATATTTTAGATAAATTTCTTTGCTCTATCCATTTAGCCAGCATGGTTGTTTTAATATCTTCATTCTGGCTAAGTATGCGAATGCCTTCTTTATTGCTTTTTACCTGCCCTTGATACATACCTTCAATGTTTTTATCGCCATTAACAAAAGCAGATAACTTTTCTTTAAGCTGCTCAACGCTGCTGACCATGAAGCCTATTCTTTCTTCCATACCGCTTCTACCAGTTTGCAAGGTGTAAGCAACATCAAATAAAGACATCGATTGCTGCTGCTCAACATACGTCAATAAGTCTTGAACTTTTTGTTCTAACTGTTCTGATGTTCTAGCTGAAAGAGGCACGATCACATTACCATTTTGAGTAATAGCCGTCGTTTGTTCTGCTTCTTTAATTAAGTTTTGATGCTCAGCAATAACCATATGAGCATTTGTTCCACTAAAACCAAAAGAGCTTATTGCTGCATGACGTCGTTCATTTTCGGCAACAGTCCAATCTCTTAGCTTATTATTAACATAAAAAGGACTACCTTTTAAACCTATATGTTCATTTAGTTTTTCAAAATTCCCCGTCGGTGGTAATTTTTTATGCTTCAATGCCATTATTAATTTTATAACGCCAGCAACCGCTGCAGCTGTCAAACAGTGGCCTATATTACTTTTTACTGAGCCTAATGCACAGTATTCTTGATTGTCGGTATACTTCTTAAATGACTCTTTTAAGCCTTCAACTTCTATAGGGTCTCCAAGCTTAGTACCTGTACCATGGGCTTCAATCAGTTGAATATTACTCGGGTCAATACCAAATTTGTCATAGATGTCTTGTTGTAAACGCATCTGTGATTCAGCATTTGGTGCAGTTATACCATTTGTTTTACCATCTTGGTTCACTCCCCACCCTTGAATAACCCCTTGTATATTGTCCTTGTCACGCTGAGCATCAGCAAGGCGCTTAAGCATGATAACACCAACGCCTTCACCTGGCACAAAACCATTCGCACGATGATCAAACGTGTAGCAACGTCCATCTGTTGACAACATACCTGCTTGTGATGACTTAATATGTAAATCAGGACCCGTCATTACATAAACGCCACCAGCTAAGGCAATGTCACTATTACCTAAGTTTAAACTGTCACAAGCACTGGCAATAGCGACTAAAGAAGATGAACAAGCGGTATCAATAGATAAACACGGCCCACGTAAGTTTAAAAAGTAAGAAACTCGCGCCGCAAGAATCGATGTTGCGCCCCCTGTAAAGCCTTGAGCACTAGTCTGTTGTTCACGCGACAATAAACCATAATCACCCGCGGCGCAACCAACAAATACCCCACACTTACTACCAGAGAGGTCATCCGCATTGTAGCCCGCATTTTCAATTGAATGCCAACAAGCTTGTAAAAACACACGTTGTTGTGGCTCCATACTCTCGGCTTCAGTTGGCGAAATGGTAAAAAACAGAGGGTCAAATAAGTCGTATTCATCAAGCATTCCCATCCATCGACTATTTGTTTTACCTGGAACAATTGCACCTTCTTGATAATAACGATTTACATCCCAGCGCTTTTGCGTAATTTCACTAATACAGTTTTTCCCTTCTGCAATATTATCCCAATATTCATCGATATTATTTGCTTGTGGGAACTGCCCCGCCATTCCAAGAACAGCGATAGCGTCTGTTTGATTACTTTTCGCCGAGTTGTCTGCTTGCCTAGTTGTATTTATTTGAGGCTCAAGAGTTGCAGGAACGCGTAAAGTAGTTGATTTACGTAATGATGATAATGTTTTAAATGCCATAGGCGCAGATGCAAACGTTTTAGTTTGTTGCGAGCTCATGGGGGTTTTTACTTCGTGTTCACTCAACGAAGTTACCGTCTTACTTTCTTTAGATGTCACACTTATAGGACCCAATTCTTCGAGTTGCTTTAATACATAAGCGCTCATTTGATTTAGCGTTGGGTAGGTATAAACTTTTGTTGCTTCGATTAACGTTTTATAAGAGTCATTAATCTTGCGGATCCAAGTCACGCCGGTAATAGAATCTAACCCGAGATCAATGAATTGAATATCATCTTCAATCTCTTCTACCGCCATGTGGAGTTCGTGTGCTAACAACCTTCTTAAATTATGAGTAATTTCTGACAAAGTCTCTGTGTTACTACTGCTATGATTATCTGCACCTGTTAACGCTTGCGCTTCAACATGAGTTACCTGAGGTATTGCTTGAGTAGCGTTATCACGAGGAATATCAAAAATCACATTAGGAGAAGTGATTGCTCCCTGCTCTTTAATCTGTTCTGTAACATATGCACTCATTTGATTTATCGTTGGGTGAGTATAAACTTTAGTCGCTTGAATAGCCGTTTGATACTTTTCGTTAATCTTACGTATCCAAGTTACCCCTGTAATAGAGTCTAACCCCAAATCAATAAATTGGGTGTCTTCTTCAATTTCCTCAGCATCCATATGAAGTTCATGCGCTAATAATTGCTTTAACGTTTTCGTCACAGTATGCGCATGAACGCTATCGTGATGTACCACCTCAATGACTGGTGATGTATGACCTTTATTGGTAAGTACGGTAGTCACTTCATCAACAGGCTTAGCTAACGATTGAGTTGAAGAAAAAGACGCTTGAATTAATTCCAACGTATTTGACTGACCAACAAAAGTTTTTTCATGCATAGCCAATTCAAGTTGGCAAGTATCAGCAACAGCTTGCGCTTGGTTATGGGTCCATTGATGTTTACATGCCATTAAACTATCACGAGAATTTTGCGCAAGTGCCTTAGCTAAGGTCATCGCGGCAGCACCTATCTCTCGTCTCGGTAAAACTGGATGTGCTAAACCTTTATCTCGTAGTTCACTACCAAAATATTCTTGTGCTGTAAGTAATGTCTCTCTTGCTAAGTCATAACCTACTTTTTCCATAAAGATAAACGTAGCGCCTGCTCCAGGAGTAAACCCATAATTCATATAAGGGCTTAAATACTTACTTTCATCACTAAACAATGAGAAATCTGCAAACATTCCCATAGACCAACCAGCTCCAATAGCATGACCCTGCATTGCAGAAATAACAGGTATTTTGCAGTTCATTGGTAATTGAAAAACATCAATATCAGTAAATTTACCTTTGCCTTGTTGAATTTCTAGAAGTCCTTCTTTCGTACCGCCTGTTGCAAAATAATTATCGTAGCCTGTTAACAGTACTACTTTATATGATGACGTGTTTTCAATATGAGTAAACACTTCATTCATACCGACAACAAATTCTTCAGAAAACATATTTTTGGCTTGCTTATCCGCCATCTTCACCATCAATACCCCATCAGGATATGCAAATGCTGAAATAACTTTTGAGCTAAGAGGCACAACATAAGGCTCATCAGTAGAACTCTTTTGATGAGGCATAAATTCTGTAGTTTGTTGCTCTAGCCATGATGGTAGGTTAGCTATTTTGTCTTTAATATTTGAGGCAAAGCTTTGCTTTTGTGCAAGTAACATTGCCAAAGGCAGTTGAGTCAACGATTGAGCGAATGCTAGCGCCGTAGATACTACCTTATCTTGCGCTACAACTTTTAATTGTGGCGCTTGTTGCTGCAATTCATTCCCTAGATATTTTTTACCTGTCAGCAATATTTCTTTGCCTAAATAATGACCGAACCTATGAGTAAAAATCATTAATGCATCTTTACCTAATGGCGTATCTAACCAAATACTATCGGCACAATACGTACCATTATCATGATAAATACAAGTATCAAAAAACTGACTAATATACCAAGCATCGCCTTTTGCATTTGTACTAATAGCACCAACAACAGGCAATGAAAAATCGAGCAATAAACTTTGCAGATTAGCAATAATATGACGATCAAATTTTGATTCAGGTAAGAAGTTTTCATACTCACTCGTCAAAACAACAGCTTTATAAAGGCCTGAATTTTTTATCCTTGTAAACAACGTTTTTAAATGACCAAACAACCCTTTAATACCATATTTCCCTTTGGCTATGGCAATATTAATAACCGCCACGTAATTAGTCATATCGATGAGTTGAATGTGCTTAATAGGAGAATAAACCTCTGCTCTTTTTTTACTTGTAGCTTCATTTTCTTGTTGAGCTTGAGCGACTATGTCAGTCTCTGCAATTGCAAAGTCATTTACATAGCCTAATAAGTTTCTAGCTAAATGTTTTTTTAACAATCGTAATGAAATTTGAGGCTTTATAGAAAGATTGAGTGCTAATTTTTTTACATAAGCATCCACTTGATTTTTTGGCAATATAGCGCAACCCCATCCGGCTTGTTTAAGCGCTTCTCCACTTATCACACCTGATTGATTTAAAAAATCATTCGCTAGTTCATCACCCAATCTAGCCTTAAAAAAATGTTGTTCTTGAATTGTTGGATAGAAACCTTTTTCAATATTTGTATAAGCGTATTGCCCCTCAGAACTACACACCATAAAATCGCATAATGTGCCAATGAGAAAGCCTGTATCTTTAGTGTTACCTACCATTGAAGCGATCACTGGATATGGGAATGATATAATAGTTTTAAATAATGACTTTTCAACCCCAATATTGGATGCTTGACGATCTCCCGTTAAAAACCCATTTTCAGTGCCGCTCAAAATAATAGCTTTAACACCAACCTCTTGCTGAACTTTGTTAAATGCTTGTATTAACTGCTCGATAACAACAGCAGTTAACTCTTGTTTTTCATCAATTGAAGCGACTGTGATTGAAAAAACACCATTGCCCTCTGCATATAAACTCACAGTATCATGTAAGGTTGAATTGCTATCAGCTGTTTTTAGCTTGGCTTTAGATAAAGTGATTTGAGGCATTTGAGCTTTACTTTCAAAAGCTGAAAACAACGTTTTATTGATAGGTGTTGTAAGTACAATTCCCTTTGGCTTATCAATAATAGATTTTTCTATATTCACCTTATCTATCGGTAATAATTCAGGAGCTAAAAAGTTTACCTTTTTAGGTTCAATTGTTTCATTAAGCATCGGTGGTAATTCTGGAATAACCACAGTCGACGTTGTTACTGTTTCACTCAACGCTTCCAGAGTAACTTCATTTGTTTCAATAAAGGCCTCTTGATAATTAAGTCCGATAATTTGCAAGCATACATTACCTTGCTCATCAATTAGATCTATATCTACACCCGTAGCTGTATGACGACTTTCAACTTCCGAGGATAGACTGATTGAATGGCGTACCCAAACATACATATTCTGACTACACGCAGCATTTATACGCATAATATCCATGTTAGTGGGGGAAAATATTTGGTTAGTTTCTTTTTGATCAATGATTGCAGCTAATTGTAAAGCGCTATCTAGTAATATCGGAGGTACAATAAATTGATTATTGTTTTGCTGAACATTCACAAAGTTAAATCGTGCTAATAATTGATTTTCCCCTCGATAAAGTTCAATGTTTTCAGAGGTTGATAGCACTTTTTCGGATTGCATTACCTCTTTAAGTTTATTTATATCAACTTTTATAGGCGCTGTTTGCGTACTAAGCACCACTTGACCTTGACAATAAATGGTTTCAATCTCAGCATCTGGAGCATACATTTCAAAATTAATATGTTCATTGTCTTCAGCTAACAATGCGATAGCAACTTTGCTTGGTTCATTTACTGCTACGGTTTGTGCCCAAACCGTATTATGTATTTCAACCGTAGAGCCTTTAGCAGTTGGCATTGCATTATCAATAGCTGCTCTTGCCATTTCCAAATGTGCCATAGGTGCTAATAATTTTTCACCATTTTTAGGATGCTGCAGTACGAAAAACTCATTTCCAGTAAAAGAAGACGTATAACTTTGTTGAAAAAGATCAGAGATATTTTGATGTAATAATGGATGAATCACATTCACACCCTCAACACTCATATTAGCATTGTTAAGGTTTGAAATGGATTCGCCAACTCCAATAGGTTCAATCCAATAACGCTCTTTCGCAAATGGATATGTCGGAAGACTCATACGCATAGGCTTCACATCGTAAAACTTATGCCAGTCTAATTCTAAGCCTTTAACCCAGAGGTCGATAAGTTTTTCTTGTTTCCCTTCTAAAATCCATTTATCTATGGTTTGTTGTAAATCATCATCCGTACTAAACAATGACAAGGTCGCTTTGTTGTTACTAACTTCTCCTTGATAGATATCTGCTTGACCAAATTCATCTTGAATATAGCTTTGAAGTTTATCTGCCAATTGTTCAACACTGGTCACGATAAAGCCAACCCGTTGATTCATCGCTTCTCTACCTATTTGTAAAGTATAAGCCATGGCGTTTAAGGAATATTTGTTTGATGCAGTTGTTTGAATAAACGAAAATAGATCTTGAGCTTTCTCTTTCAGCTGTGCTCTAGTTCTCGCTGATAGCGGAATAATAACTTGTTGAGGCTCTTCTACCACTGGTGTTACATTTTGATATTCTTCAATAATAAAATGTGCATTAGAGCCACCTGCGCCGAAAGAAGATAGCCCTGCAATTCTTGGTTGAGATTGACCATCAATAATAGGTTGTGACCAATCAGTTAATGTTTGATTAACAACAAAAGGCGTTTTATCAAAATCAATATTGGGATTTAATTGCGCAGAATGCAAAGAAGGAACAATTTGTTGATACTTCATTTGCAATAAAATTTTAGTTAAACCCGCAATACCTGCTGCTGATTCACAATGACCAATATTAGATTTAGCTGAACCAATAGCACATACACCAAACGTTTTATCAGTTCGACTTTGAGCATGCTGGCTAAACGCCTTAGTCAGCGCAGCAATTTCAATTGGGTCGCCTAATTTAGTTCCGGTACCGTGAGCCTCGATATAGCTAACATGACGAGGATCAGTACCAGACTCAAGCAAAGCACGAGTAATTGCACTCGCTTGTGATTGTGGGTTTGGTACACTATATCCATTCGTTTTACCGCCATGATTAAGAGAACTACTTTTAATAACACCATAAATATGATCGTTATCTCGTTTTGCTTCAGATAACCGTTTAAGCAGAACTACGCCGACACCTTCTCCAGGGATATAACCATCACCACCTTCACCAAAGCTTTGGCAATGACCATCACTCGAGATAAATTGCGCACCACTGAGCATTTGATATTTACTAGGGTGAACACTAATATTAACGCCACCAGCAATAGCTAAACTTGTTCGCCCGAGTTTAAGATCTTGACAAGCTAAATGGATAGCGGTTAACGAAGATGAACACATGGTATCTAACGTCATACTAGGGCCATGTAAATTAAAAGCATAAGAAACACGATTAGCAATGGTTGCTAAGCTGCCCGAAAGATTATATTCACCGTACATAACACCAGCATAAACACCGACTTGTCCTGCCTGATCATGTTCAGCAGGCACTTGTAAACTATCTCGGGTATAACCAGCATCTTCAACTGCCATCCACGCATGTTGTAAAAACAAACGTTCTTGTGGATCAATTGCCTTAGCTTCTTTTGGTGAGATATTGAAAAAACGAGGATCAAATTCATCCACTCCCTCAATAAAACCACCCCACTTACTATAGTGATGATCTGCTTTCGTACGATCTTCACTATAAAATTTCTGCCAATCCCAACGAGATTTTGGAACTTCAACAATACAATCTTTACCGTCACGCAGGTTATGCCAATAATCATTAATGTTAACAGCTTCAGGATAACGTCCACTTAAACCTACAATGGCAATTGGCTCTGCATTTAATTGCGTTTTCATTTGTTGTTCTGTTTCATTTACAACTTCAGGCTTATTGCTATTTCGACCTTTACGCTTAGTCGAGATCCGATTAATTCGGCTCACATTATTTGTAGCTATCGTATTCGTATTATTCTCACCAGTCTGTTCTGCATGACTTACGGCAGAATTCATAGTTGAAGGATAAAAAAGCGTGGTTAATTGTGTGGTATATGACTGAATAAAATAAACGGCAAGCTCCTTAATAGTCTGATATTCAAAAAAGAGTGTCTTAGGTAACGAACCAAATGTTTTTTCGAGCTGGTTGGTTAAGTTAATCGCTAATATGGAATCTATACCGTATTTTTCTAAAGGCGCCTTACTGTCAATTTGATGAGCGGGTAACTTTAATAGTTTGGAGAACTCGGCACATAAATAATCTTGTGTTTTATTTAGCAGCATCTGTGCATCGACCATATGAAGCTCGCTCGAATCCGTCACTTTTTCAACAATTTCTTTAGGAGCAGTAACTGAAGTATTTGTAACTTGTGATGAAACATTTTGCTTAGCATGTAATGTACGCTGTAATTTCGCTATATCACCTTCCATCACTAATAATTGATCATGAGGAATTGCTAAGCTACGGTGAAATGCGGCCATACCTGTTGAAGTTTGTAATGATTGGGCACCCGTCTCTTTTTGCAAACGCTCAAAATTCGCCTGATCAATATTCATCCCACCGTCTTGCCATAACGGCCAGTTGATTGAGCGAGTTTGCCCTTGACGTTCTTGTTTATTCACTAGTTGATTACGATATGCCGAAAACTGATCCATAAAACCATTCGCAGCAGCATAGTCAGCTTGCCCAATATTCCCTAACCAAGAGGCTACTGATGAAAATAAGACAAAGAAATCTAAATTTATGGTTTTGCTTGCCTCATCTAGATGAACCGTTCCTGTCACTTTAGGCGTTAATACTTCTCTAAATTCTAACGAGCTCTTTTTTAAGATAAAGTTATCAGCATGCATTCCAGCACAATGAATAATACCATTAAGCTGATGATGGTCAGCAACAATCAAGTCAACCAAGTGCTGAGTCTGTTTCACATTGTCTAAATCTACCGAACAGTAAGTTATGCGATGTAATTGCTCAGCAGCATCGTTTGTTATAGAGCGCTTAGCAGCTAGTATTTCAGTTTCAGTTAATGCTGCGCGACCTGTTAAAATAACTTTAGCCATCGAACTTGTTTTAAGAATTTCTTGAGCAAATAATCGACCTAATGCACCTAGTCCCCCCGTAATTAAGTACACTCCACTGTCTTTAAATACACACTGACTGTCCTTTTCATCGTTGATACTTTGAGGGACGATGCTATCCCAAAGCTGTATATAGCGATTACCATTTTGGTATTTAACAACAGTATCTTGCACCCTAGTTCGCTCATCGCTCAACTGCTTTGCTAATTGAGTATTTAACTGTGAGGTGATGACATTAGGCTCTACCAGAATAATTTGCGCTGTAAGCTTTGGGTTTTCTTGAGTAGCAGTTTTCAACAAGCCTGATAAACCAATATAAAATGCACCATGCTCATCATTAGGCAACACCATTTGTATATGCACTGCCTGTTGCGGCTTTCCTGCTAGCAATGTTTTGATATATTCGAAACATGCTAACGCAATGTCACTATACTGTTGATGAATACTCTGGTTCTTCTTCAAAGACAATAACAAACAATTATGATAAGGCAGTATTTTGTTAAGCTGATTCAAATCAAACTGAGTAGAATCAGGTTGACAGAGTATCAGCTCATGTTGACAATCTCTGGCTTCATTGTTATTTGATGAAGTGGTGACATCGGCCATTTTCCAGTGTGGCGCAGCATGTAAAGCAGTTGCTTTATTGTCAGTTTGCTTCGATTGTATTGCCTTTATTTTTATTAATGCTTCTGCCCTTGTTAATCTGCCTATCGATAGGTCATGGTATATTTCTTTTAGTGCTTTCATCAGATTTTATTTCCTAATTCCATGGCTTCTTCAACAGAAATTTTGTTATCCAACACACCATCAATGACTTTCTCATAGAAGGCGTCATCAAATGTGCTGTGTTCTTGTTCGTTATGTTCAAGTGCGTTAAGTTCAAATTCATTAGAATCTTGATAAAGGTTACTATTAATCGACGATTGAACAGACAATGATCTTCCTGTTACCGTTCGACTTGTAAAACCTTGCATTTGCACACAAACGTTACCTTGTTGATCAATAATATCAACGTCAATCTTCATCAGCTTACTGCCTGCTTGGCTATCCGCAGAGTGACGCAACCACACGTACATCTCTTCGGTACATGCAGAGATGATACGCAGTTTTTCTAATGCAAAAGGTACTGACGGTTTACTTGACAGTAGTTCAAGATCAGGTAGTAAACCAACTGAAGCTTGCAAAGCACTATCCATTATACTTGGATGTAACCAGTAATCTTCAAGACTTCCCTCAATCACCTGAGATAAACGTATTTGTGCAAGTACTTCTTGCTCTCCTCGGTGAACCGATATAATACCTTGATGAGCAGGACCATAGTTAAGCCCTGATTTTTTGAAAGCATTATAAATGTTCTCACGCGTGAGTGTTTTTCCTTTCATTTGCTCTTTCAATGCATTTACATTGAATTGAGCTGGCACTGGTTTATTGCTAAAGCCTACATGCCCTTGACAATGTAATAGCTCTTGACCACTCTCTTCACTATAAATTTCATAATCAATTAAGCTATTTTCTTGTTCTTCGTCATTTTCAAACAAGTTGATCGATATTGACTTCGTTTTATTTGCCACCATAGGTTGAACCCATGCGACATTATTTAATTCTAAAATACCTACAGTCTGAGATGTTGGTATTGCGTTTTCTACTGCAACACGAATCATTTCTAAATAGGCAACACCCGGCAACACTTTTTCTTCTCTATCAGAAAGTTGTACGCGGTGATCTTTCAAGAAAAACTCTTCACCACTAAAGTTAGTACTATATTTTTGCTGACTAAAATTAGAAATATTGTTATGCACCAATGGATGTAAAACGTTACCTTTAGTGAGTAATGTATTACCTAATAATGAATTATTTGCTTTAGCCGCGTCAATATCACTCGTGTCAATCCAGTATCGTGTTTTAGTGAACGGATAAACCGGCAAAGTCATTTTTAAAGGCTTGGTCTCACCATAAAGTTTATTCCAGTCAAAATCTAGTCCTTTAACCCATAAATCTGCAAGCTTCGATAAATTATTACTGTTAATCCATTTAGCGACAATGGTATCTTTAACATCATCGTAATGACTAATGAGCCGCATGCTCTCTTTATTACTATCAACTTGCCCTTGATAAACATCATCTATATGTTCACCCGCAATGTAACATTGTAATTTTTCGACCAGCTGTTCAACTGAGTTAACAATTAGACTTAAACGTTCATCCATCATTTCTCGTCCGTTCTGTAAAGTATAAGCCATAGATGAAAGAGATGATATGTTTAATGGCGCATTAGTTTTTTGTTGCCAGTTAATTGTAAAAGCAAGCAAGTCACGTGCTCTTTGCATTAATTGTTCTGGGCTTTTCGCCGATAGTGGAATAATCACTTGTGCAGGTTGTTCGTTTAAATTTAACATAGGCAGCACATTAACAGGTGCCTTATATTCACTGATCACAATGTGTGCATTGGTGCCACTAAAACCAAATGAACTTATCGCCGCCTGACGTAGCTCGGTCTCATCGACTTGCCATTCTTGCAACCTGTTATTGATGTAAAAAGGACTGTCTTTTAATTCAATATGTTCATTAAGTTCGGTAAAGTTAATTGTCGGTGGTAATTGTTTATGTTTTAACGCAAGTATCACTTTAATAAAACCTGCAACACCTGCAGCCGTCACTGAATGACCTATATTACTTTTCACTGAGCTCAAGGCACAGTAGTCTTTTTTCTCGGTATATTTTTTGAACGACTGTTTCAAGCCCTCTATTTCAATTGGGTCACCTAATTTTGTGCCTGTACCATGTGCTTCAATAAGTTGGATCTTACTTGGATCTATCTGATGTCTATCATAAACCTCTTGTTGTAACCGTGTTTGGGAAACAGGGTTTGGCGCTGTAATTCCATTTGTTTTTCCGTCTTGATTAACTCCCCAACCTTGAACAACACCTTGAATGATATCTTTATCGTTTTGTGCATCAGCAAGCCTTTTAAGCATCACAACTCCGACACCCTCACCCGGAACAAATCCATTAGCTCTTTGATCAAAAGAATAACAGCGACCATCGCTTGATAACATGCCTGATTGTGCGGTTCTAATATGCAACTGGGGACCAGTCATCACATAAACACCACCAGCAAGTGCAATATCACTTGCTCCCGTAGAAAGACTGTCGCACGCATTAGCGATAGCAACCAATGAAGACGAACAAGCTGTATCAATAGATAGACATGGCCCTTGTAGGTTTAAAAAGTAGGAAATTCGTGCCGATAATATAGACGATGCACCGCCAGTAAAACCATGTGCACTTAGTTTTTGTTGTTCAGATAATTGATTGTAATCACCATGGCCACAACCTACAAACACACCGCACTTGCTACCGGATAAATCTTTAGCGTTATAACCAGCGTTTTCAATGCCATGCCAACATGTTTGTAAAAACACACGTTGTTGTGGATCCATACTTTCAGCTTCTAGCGGTGAAATGTTAAAAAACAGTGGATCAAACAAGTCATACTCTTCAAGTGCACCAATCCATTTACTGTTTGTTTTGCCGGTTGCTACATCGCCTTCTTGATAAAAAGTTTCTATATCCCAACGTCCGTCTGGGATTTGACTGATACAGTTTCTACCTTCTGCAATGTTGTCCCAATACTCATCTAGGTTATTGGCTTTTGGAAACTGGCCTGCAATACCAATGACAGCAATTTGTTCAAGGTTGGTACCATGACTAATAGCGCGTTTAGAAGCAAGTGATTTACGCCACGATTTAAGCTGAATAGTTCCTTGACTTGTCCTACTTTGAATATTTGTTTTGCTTGTCGCTGTAGCTATTGGCACTGCGAATGATATAGATGTTGTTGGTTGTTGTGTTAACACTTCAGGCATAACTTGTGCTGGTGCATTTTCAGGTATCGATTCTTCAATGCCAATCAAAGTGCCTTGCTTTTCTGCTTCTTCTTTTACATATGAACTAAATTCGGTCAATGTAGGGTAGCTATAAACTTTGATAGCTTCTATAGCAAGATCATATTTTTCATTTATTTTACGTATCCATGTTACGCCGTAGATAGAATCTAACCCCAAATCTACAAATTGTGCATCTTCATCAACATCCTCTTCTGGCATGTGTAATTCATGTGCAAGTAGCTTTTTAAGTGCCGAGGTAATACTAGCTAATGTGCTTTTCACAGAAGTGCTAACCTGCATTGGCACACTAACTACTGTAGGGTTTACCGCAGCCGTTAACGGCAAGGTAATTTGAGCAACCGTTGATGGCATCGCATTTGCTATAGTTTGTGTCGCTACTCTAGTGTCAACTTTAGGTACTGCTTCAACTGTTTTTTCAAGGTCTTTATCAGATGATACGTTCGTTGCGTTACTATTTTGATCGGTTAATAACTCACTGACATAACTACTGAATTCAGTCAATGTTGGATAACTGTAAACTTTGATAGCTTCTATCGTAAGACTATATTTTTCATTAATCTTACGTACCCAAGTAACGCCATAAATAGAATCTAACCCAAGATCAACAAATTGAGCTTCTTCATCTATTTCATCATCTTGCATATGCAATTCAGCAGCTAACAGCCTTTTTAGACTAGCGGTTACATTTGATGAATCAACACTTAAAGACGCTTGACTAACCTCTGCAGTCGTTAACGCTGTTGGAGACAGTGCATTGCTGGTTGCGTTTACTGCTTGCGCTAACCTTTGTTCCTCAATAATCGTTTGATCTAGCACAGCTTGCTGAGGTGCCATTTTCTCAGACGACTTTTGATCTGCAGATGAACCAACCGAGGTGAAATTATTTTCAATTTGTTGCAAGGTATCAGTACGGCCAACAAAGGTTTTTTCGTGCATCTCCAATTCAAGGGCATACGTTTGAGCCAGATTTAATTCAATATTCGCTATCATTTGATGTTTGACAGCAATCAAATATTCACGTGAATTTTGTGCGATTTGTTTCGCTAAATCCATC
Organism: Colwelliaceae bacterium 6441; assembly: GCA_040779345.1. Lineage (GTDB taxonomy): Bacteria > Pseudomonadota > Gammaproteobacteria > Enterobacterales > Alteromonadaceae > Thalassotalea_H. The sequence continues at coordinate 105,609 of JBFONU010000010.1, forward strand.
GCTGAGGAAAGTATATCTGCCCGTGCAAGAACTGGTAAAGATAAACCACGCGCTTTAAGTTCACTACCAGAATACTCTTGAGCCGTGAGTAAAGTTTCTCTAGCTAAGTCATAACCAATTTTTTCAGGGAACACTAAAGTAGCACCCGCTCCTGGTGTAAAACCTAAGTTCATATAAGGACTAAGATATTTACTCTCTTCACTAAATAAAACAAAATCAGCAAACATGCCAAGCGCCCAGCCAGCCCCTATCCCATGGCCTTGCATAGCAGCAATAACCGGTATCTGACAACTCAACGCAGCATGATAAACTTTACTATCGGTGAACTTAATCTTGCCTTCTTGAATTGCTAGTAAGTTTTCTTTGGTGCCGCCCGTTGAAAAATAGCTGTCATATCCCGTTAACACAACGGCCTTATAAGCATCTGTTTCATTGATATGCTCAAAGACTTCATTTAATCCATCGACGAGCGCATCAGAAAACATGTTTTTTGCTTGTTTGTCTGCCATCTCGACAATTAAGATACCCATGGGATCAATTTTTGCTTTGACCACCCCTGAATTTAACCTGATTTCAGTGGGTAAGCTGTTTTGGTTATCCGTCAAAGTGTTAACTGCATTATCTTGATTAAACCATTCAGGAAGTGTTGTTACTTCATCTTGAATACTTGTTCTCATATATGCACGATAAGCAATTATGCGCTCTATTGGCCAATGCTGCCAAAACTCAGCCAATTTAATAGCCTCGACGATAACATTCCCTTGCTCAACAGCTTTCAATGTCAGTACTTTTTTTGCTAACTCTGCTCCTGAATATGAAGAAGTTGTCAATGCCATTTCTTTCGCTACATACGGCCCAAAGCGGTATGAGAAAACCATTGAAGCTTGTTGAATTAAGCTATTTGTGTTCCAAGTTTGTCCAAATGAATATTGACCTTCATTACTGTATATGGTCGCATCACAACATTGACTAATTAGTAATGCTGCATTACTAGCATTATGCTCGAGGGCTGCAATAATCGGGACATTTACACCAAGCAATAAATCTTGGAAAGCTGAAATGACGTCTACATCGGTTTGTAGCCCTAGAGCAGGAATAAATTCTTCATATCCACTCGTTAGCACAAGTGCTTTTATATCGGTGGCGTCATTAACTTGAGCCATTACTTTAGTCAGTTGCGCTAACAATACTTGCGGTTCAATTTGCTGTTGTTCCTTCGAATTAATGCCTTTGTTAAGCCTTTCTTTAGTCAGAGTGATCTGTAATATATTTTCATTGTGATAATTTACAGTAATGTTATTACCTGAGATTGAAAGTTTTTGCTTAGCGACACTTACTTTTGATACTGATTCACGTATCTCTAAATGAGTAAGGTCATTTACTAAGGCCTGTAGATGACGAGACAGATGCCCTTTTAATTGGCGCAATGAATTCTGAGATTTAGCCGCCAAGTTTAGCGCTAACTTATTCGCATAATCTAACACTTCATTAGCAGGTACTATTGGACAAGTCCAACCTTTTACCTGTAAAGCTTGACCAGTGTGTATCTCAGCAGAGAATAATAAATCGTTGGCAAGTACATGATTAAAACGCTCTTCTAATAAGCGTATTTCACTAGGTTCAGGATAAATATTAGCTTGTAAGTTAGTATAACCATAATTAGCATCTTGGTTAGCGATCATAAAATCACATAAAGAAGCCACTAAAAATCCGGCTCCTTTAGCTTCACCTTCCATAACTGCAATAATAGGATATGGGAAAGCAACTATTGCCTGATAAAGCTGCAGCGCTACTGCATTATTATAGTCATGACGACTACCTGATAAGAAATGCTGTTCACTCCCTTGAAGAAGCAATACTTTAACCGTACTTAACTTCTCAACACAACGTAATGCTAATACAATCTGCTCAATTACTTCATGCGTTAGCACATTGTTTGTTACTGTATCAATCAGCTTTATTGCAAAGACACCATTGCCGTTGTCGACTAAATTCACCAGAGCACGGGTAGGCTCTTTTGCGTTATTAGACAACATCAAAGTGGTATCTGAAAGCGCTACCACGCCTTTAGTTATTGAGGTTTTTAGTCTTTTTGTTAAAGCGATATCACTCGGTACAATCAGTGGAATACCTATAGGTTTATTGATCGCAACCTGAGAATAATCTTGTTGTTTTGTCGGTAAAAAAGAAACTAATGCGGGATATGTAATCGCCGTTTTATTGGTTTGAATAACGCTACTGTCAATGCTCTTTGATGTTTCTGAATTAACATCAACTGATGATGTTTTATAAGTAAGACCTCGCATTTGCACGCAAACATATCCTTGCTCATCGCACACATCTATATCGAGTTTTATCTGACCACTTAAAGAGCCGTCAATACCATTACTTTCATCGGCATAACGTATCCAAACTAATGAGCCATTTGCTGTGGAGTTGTTACTGGCATGAGGCGTAGCAAAGATAATACGTATCGTATCTAACATCACTGGTAAAGTTGGAATATGCTCAGAAGTGTTCTCACCAACAACTAAAGCTAACGATACTTTTAGAGCAGCGTTCATTATTTCAGGATGTAAAATAAAATCGCTAGATTGAGTATCAGAGCTAGCCATCGAAGACAATTCTACCAGTAGTTGCTTATCGCCCTGATAGCAGGTTGTAAACTCTTGCCCAAGTGAACTAATATCAACGGTACTCATTTGTTGTTTCAATTGCTGAATATTGAGCTGAGCAGGAGCCGGTTGACTGCTGTAAATTGCATGCCCCTGACTATGCACAATGTCTTCGTCTTCACTGTAAACTTCAAAATCAACTGCTTGATTGCGCTTAGCAAACAACGCAATCGACAGCTTACTTTGATCAGTAACTGTAACAGGTTGCCCCCAAACTGTATGATGAAATTCTAAAATACTGGATGTTTCAACGGTTGGCATCGCTTGTTCTATCGCCGCTCTTGCCATTTCTAAATGGCACACAGCCGGCAGAAGTTTCTCTCCTGCATGCATCGTTTCAGCCAAATAAGACTCACTACCGCTAAAAGTAGTACTGTAACTTTGTTGCTCAAGATCAGAAGTATTGGTATGCAATAATGGATGGATAACAGCAGTTTGTTGATTAACCCGTTCTTGATTTTCAGCTGTTGTATCAATCCAATAACGTGTTTTAGCAAATGGATAGGTTGGTAAACTCATGCGTTTAGGCACTTGCTCACCATACAATTTGTGCCACTGTAGATTTAACCCCTTGACCCATAAATCGAGTAGTTTTGGTAATTTTTTACGAGCAATCCATTTATCAATGGCTTCTTTCATATCATCATCATGGCTGATGATACTCATACCTTCTCGATTACGTTTAACTTGCCCTTGAAAAATGTTGTCAACGGTTGTTTGATTGCCATCAATATACGCTTGAAGATTATCCTCTAATTGCTCAACAGAGTTGACTAAAAAGCCTAATCTTTCTTCCATCGCTTCTCTACCGGTTTGTAAGGTATAAGCCATGGCTGTTAAATCTAAAGGTTTATCGGTTTGTCTACGAATGAAAACCAGTAAGTCTTTTACTTTATCTTTTATTTGATCTTCGATTCTAGCGGAAAGCACAATCGCTACATTAGTATGACTTTCTAATGGCGTCGCTGTATTTTCGACCTCACAGGTTGATTGATATTCCTCAATAACCATATGTGCATTAGCACCACCTGCACCAAAAGAAGAAATACCCGCAATACGTGGTATGGCTTTACCATCTATAACTGGTTGCGACCAATCAGTTAGTTTTTGATTAACGATAAACGGTGTCTTATCAAAATCTATATGAGGATTTAACGCACTTGAATGCAATGAAGGAACAATTTTTTTATTCTTCATCTGCAATAACACTTTAGTCAGCCCAGCGATACCTGCTGCAGGTTCGCAATGTCCAATATTGGATTTAGCTGAACCTAACAAACAAAAACCAAAAGATTTCTCTGTGTTAGTTGCTTTAAGATCTCGATAAAATGCTTTGCTCAACGCAGTGATCTCAATAGGATCACCCAGTTTTGTACCCGTTCCATGCGCCTCAAGATAACTAATATGACGAGGATCGGTATTTGATTCTCTTAATGCTTGAGTAATAACATCCGCTTGTGCTTGAGGGTTAGGCACACTATAACCGTTAGTCTTACCACCATGGCCAATTGAGCTTCCTTTAATAAGACCATAAATATGGTCACCATCTTGCTCTGCTTCACGTAAGCGTTTCAATATTACCGCGCCAACCCCTTCTCCAGGGATATAACCATCTCCACCTTCACCGAAACTTTGACAATGACCATGGCTAGAAATAAATTGTCCTGAGCTTAACATTAAGTATTTATTAGCATGAATACTTATATTAACACCACCCGCAATCGCTAAGTCAGTTTGCCCCGCTTTCAAATCTTGGCAAGCCAAATGAATAGCGGTTAACGATGAAGAACATTGAGTGTCTAATACCATGCTCGGGCCATGTATATTTAGGACATAGGAAACTCGGTTAGCAATATCAGAAAGATTGCTTGCAAACCCCATGCGTTTGCCTTGTAGGCTTGCTTCAGCACCAAAGAGTTGATATTCACCGTACATGACGCCAACATAAACGCCCACTTGTGCCGCTAATGTTCGTTCACTTGGAATTCGTAAATCTGCACGCGTATAACCTGCGTCTTCCATTGCCATCCAAGCTTGTTGTAAAAATAAACGCTCTTGAGGGTCTATAAGCACAGCTTCTCGTGGTGAAATATTAAAAAATAGTGGGTCGAATTCATCAACAGCTGGCATAAAGCCGCCCCATTTACTGTAATGGTGGCCAGCTTTTGTTCGGTCTTCACTGTAATATTCGCGCCAATCCCAACGATCTAAAGGCACTTCAGTGATGCAGTCTTTACCATCGCGCAAATTATCCCAATATTCGTTGGTATCCGCCGCTTCAGGGTAACAACCACTTAAACCAATAATGGCAATTGGATCTTTATCAATAACCGCCTTTTCAGCTAGTGCTTGCGAAGGGGTTGATTGTGTTTGTTGACTGTTTTGGTTAAACCGTCCACCCACAAATAAACCAGTTTTTTCGCTAACTAAATTACTAGTGCTTGTTGCCGAGATAGAGGTATTAGTCGAAGTATCAATAGGTAAATTAATCGTAGTCACACCATCATTTTTTACCATAGCTGCACTTTTGCTAGGAACATCTAAAGTAAATAAACTCACTAATTTTTCTTCGAATGATTCAATAAAATATTCACTCAATTCAGCAACAGTTTGGTATTCAAACAATAGCGTTTTTGAAAGTGAGCCAAAGGTTTTTTCCAGTTGATTGGTCAAGTTAATTGCCAAAATGGAATCTATACCGTAATTTTCTAGTGAGGCATCCACATCTATTTGATTAGCCGATATTTTAAATAATGTCGAAAACTGCTTACACAAATAGTTATTTGTTTCTTCAACAAGGTTTTTCATACTGAATGTCGATGTTGCAGGTTGTGCCTCTATAACTGTATGAGTGGCCGTTGTTTGCGCGCTAGCATTTATAGGTTCAATTATCGTTGGTGATGCTGATTTTTCAACGATATCCTCAATAGAAAAAAGCTTATCGCGCAGTTGCGTAATCTCACCTTCCAACACTAGCGGCTCTGCTTGATCTAATTGTAAACATCGGTAAAAAGCACTAATTCCGGCAGCTGTTGGTAATGGTCGCATGCCCGTAGTTTTTTGCAATATTTCTAAGCTTGCAGGATCAATGCTCATGCCGCCGTTTTGCCATAAAGGCCAGTTAATTGCTACTGTTTTTCCGTGTCTTTTACTCTGAGCAACTAGCTGATTACGATAGTGTGAAAATTGGTTCATAAAACTATTAGCAACAGCATAGTCTACTTGACCAATAGCGCCGATAGACGAATCTGACGAAAACAGGGCAAAGAAGTCTAAGTCCAACTCTTGGCTAGCAAGATCTAAGTTATAAGTACCAAGCACTTTAGGTGCTAACACTTGACTAAATTCAGTAGCTGTTTTCTTTAAAATAAAATTATCAGCAATCATACCAGCACTATGAATAATTCCACTTAGTTGACCATGATTTTTTTGAATAGAATTAAGTAGTTGCTGAACCTGTTCAATACTATTAAGGTCAAGCTGTTGATATTCAATTCGTGCAAAAATATCTGCTTGCTCCTTTGTATTTTGCTCAATCATTTTTTGAAATTTAGTGTTTACTTGCGTTTTAAATTCTTGAGTTGATAGTTTGGCTCTACCTGTTAGCACAATTTGGCTATGACGTGTTTGTTGTAAAATTTCTTGAGTAAATAACGCACCTAATGCGCCTAACCCCCCCGTGATTACATAAACACCATGATCTTTAAAGGCAATGTTTTCATTTGCCTGTTGTATTTCTTCTTCAGTCGAAGTGATCTCTTGCCACTGTAAAAGGTGTCTATTGGAGTTTTCAAACTTAATTGCGCTAGCGTGACTATTATCAGATTCTGCCACTAAATGTTGGCTTAACTGAACAGCTGTAACATTTTGGTCGACAACAATGATGTGCCCATTTAACTTCGGATTTTCTAGTGAGGCGGTTTTCAATAAACCTGATAAACCAAGTAAAAGCATTGATTGCTTTTCATTGGCAATAACAATTTGGATGAGAACTTTACTCTGAGGCTTACTTTTAATGATTGTTTGAATTTCATTAAAACATTTCAAAGCATATAACTCATAACTCTTCGCCATATTTTTTTGTGGATCGTTCATAAACGAAATGTCGCTATAAGGCAATAAGTCTTGCATTTGTTCACGCGTCAGATTATTCAAATCAAACATAATAACGTGGCGTTTAAGGGAACTACTTTCCTCATTATTGATAGCAGCGATCATTTTATTAGATGAAATAGCATTCCATACAGGTACGGCAAGCAATGTACCGACTTGATCTTGTGAAGCATTCAGCTCTTTATTCAGTGCTCCTGCAGACAGGACGCGAGAAGAAAAGCCTTTCATCTGAATACAAATATTGCCGTCACTGTCACAAAGATCCACATCAATCTTAATAAGTTTTTCGTTAGGACCGCTTTTAGCGGAGTAACGAATCCATGCAAACATTGCTTGGCTGCATGGTGCAAGCACACTTAATGTTTCTAAAGCAAACGGTAGCGTTGTTTTAGTAATTTCTTGATTTGCCCCTGCAATCAATGCCGCACAAGCTTGTAAAGCGCCATCCATAATGCTGGGGTGTAAGATATAATCATTGTTAGTATTCGCGACTTTACTCGGTAAATTAAGCTCGGCAATAAGTTGATGTTCACCATGATGAATAGCCGTTATTGCGCGATGTGCTGGACCAAAATTAACCCCCATCTTAAGCAGACGAGTATAAAGCGCGTTAATATCTTCTGAGCCTAACTTCATTTGTGAAATTAGCTGTAGTACATTCAGCTGTTCGGGCGGGGAAACTTGCTTGAATATTGCGCGGCCTTGGCAGTGGTTCACATGCCTTGGTTGACCATTTTCAGTATTTTCCACGCTGTATATTTGGCACTCTATTTCATCATGATCATTTGCTGATAGCACAACGTTTATTTCTTTTTCTTCTATTACCACAATTGGCTGAGCCCAAACAATATTGGTTAAATCTAAACAAGCCGTTTGATATTGCTCAGGAGTCGCTTGGATGACAGCTGCTCTGATCATTTCAAGGTAAGCTACAGCAGGTAAAATCTTCTGTTCATTTATTTGATGATCGGTAAGGAAAAATTCTTGACCAGTAAAACGTGAGTGATAACTTTGCTGACTTAAATCAGAAGTATTCTTATGTAATAAAGGGTGTAATGTTGTTGTAGCGGTTAACGCTCCACGATTAAATGGCTGTAGCCCTATGCCTGTATGTTCATGCCAATATTTGTCTTTAGTAAATGGATAAGTTGGTAAACTCATACGAAGAGGCACATTATGCCCATTGGCGTAGAGCGCATGCCAATCTATTTCAGTGCCTTTAATCCAGATTTTCGCTAACTGATCAATTTTACCTTTTGTTAGCCAATGCTTAACAAGTGTTTTATAATCTTCATCTTCAGTAAGTAATGCCGTCGACTTTTTATCTGTATTCCCATCACTGTGTAAATATTTTTCAGATTTATCACCTACAATAAAAGCCTTCATTGATTGTATTAATTCATCCAACGTTTTAACAATAAAGACAACGCGATGTTCCATCGCTTTTCTGCCTGTCTGCAGTGTATATGCCAATCTAGCTATATTAATTTCAGATGATTCAGTATCTTCTTGAATCTTTTGTGACTCGATGAACAGTAATAAACTTTCTGCATATTGTGTAAGGTTGACTGATTTTTTGGCTGATAGTGGAATACAATACAAAGATGATGTTGGGGTTGGTGTTGTTGCTCCAGCTTGAACAGAAACATTTTCAAGCGGTTGATATTCTTCTAAAATTGCATGAGCATTAGTACCACCAATACCGAATGAACTTATTGCAGCACGTTTAGGTTCGTCTTTATTCGAAGAATTTTTAGACCACGCTTGCGTTTGATCTAAAACGTAAAAAGGAGAATTTTCAAAATCAATCTGTGGATTAGCCGACGTATAATTAATGATCGGTGGAAACTTTTTATGATATAGACTTAACGCCAACTTAATACAACCGACTAAGCCTGCAGCAGTATCTAAATGGCCAATATTGGGTTTAACCGAACCTATAGCACAAAATTGTTTTTTATTGGTATATTCTTGGTAGGTTTCACTCAACGCCATTAATTCAATTGGATCGCCTAACGCAGTTCCTGTGCCATGAGCTTCAACATAGTTAATGGTGGCTGGGTTGATTTGCGTTTTATCTAAAACTTGTTTAATAACAGATGATTGTCCCTTAACACTCGGGGCATAAAAGCCTGCTTTGTCTGAACCATCATTATTAATACTGATGCCGCGTATCAAGCTGTAGATATTATCTCCTGCTGCAATAGCGTCTTCCGCTCGTTTGACTAGCATTACACTTACGCCTTCGCCAGCAACCATGCCATCAGCATTAGCATCAAAGGTCTTGCAACGACCATCACTAGATAAATTTAATCCAGGTTGGTAAATATAACCAAACTTTTGTGAGGCAGTAAGCGATGCTGCACCGACTAAAGCATAGTCAACCTCTTTAGATTGTAAGCTCTGATAAGCTGAATAAAGTGCAGTTAATGATGATGAACAATTGGTGTGAACAAATACACTCGGCCCTTTCAATCCTAATTGATAAGATATCATGGTTGGAATAGAGCCACCTTGGGCCAATAACCAAGACATAAACTCTTCAGAGTTTTCAGTCACATTACCTTGTTGTGCGAAGGTCTCCGACAACGATTGATAAAAATTATTGCTGGCAGATATAAAGACACTAGTCTTTTCTATTTGCTCACAGTTGTAACCTGCGTCTTCAACGGCTTTCCAAGAATGAATTAATAATTGACGAAGTTGCGGATCCATTAATTCAGCATTGCCTGAAGAAATCTTAAAAAATTCAGGGTCAAAAAGATCTTTTCCTTCTAACCAAGCATTGGTCGCAACATAATTCGGGTTATTTAAAATATCGGCTGATACTAGGTGTTTTTCAGCCTCAGCGAGCGAAAGATGATTCACACTTTCTTTGCGATTTTTAAGGTTATCCCAAAACTGCCACCTATCTTCTGCCTCTGGTAAATGACAAGAAATACCGACAATAGCGAGACTGTCCTGATAATACTTTGGAAATGCTGACATAGAATGCTCTTGATTAATTTCAGGTTTTATTTCATTGGCAACAACGGTTTGGTTGCTTGCCTCAATTGAGTACTTAGTATCAGTATTTGCACTAATATACTGACTAATACTACGTATAGTGCTGTATTTAAATAATGCTGCAGGTGGGAATTTACACGCCATGACTTTTTGAATTTTGGCAGCTAAAGCAACGGTATTAACCGAGTTACCTCCTAGATAGAAAAAGTTATCATTTAAACCAATATTTGTGACATCTATTTTTAAAATGTCAGCCCATATCTCAGCCACTTGTTGTTCTTTATCATCTTCTGGCGCGAGAAAATCCTGTGTTAAAGTAGGAGTTACTTCAATAGCTTCTAAAGCTCTACGATCAACTTTACCATTAGGGGTTAAAGGAATAGCGGTAATGCTAGCAAACTGATTTGGCACCATATAGTCAGGTAATGACTGTTGTAAATATGCTTTCAAATCGTCACTCGGTAAACTTATCACTTTATCTGGCGTAGTTAGTGTCGGCACATAAAACGCCACAAGTTGTTTATTAGCATCTTGTCCTTGAGCAACAACTACAGAACTTTTTATCTTTGAGTGATCATTAAGTTGTGCTTCAATCTCGCCAGTTTCAATACGAAAACCTCTAATTTTAACTAATGTATCTGCTCTTCCTAAATATTCAATTTTGCCATTATCTAACCAGCGTGCTAAATCGCCACTTTTATACATAAGTGTTTGTGGTACAAAAGGATTATCAACAAACTTTTCTGCTGTTAATTCGTCGCGTTCAAGGTAACCTTTCGCTAAACCATCTCCTGCAATATGAAGTTCTCCAGCAACACCAATTGGCTGAACATTATTATGAGGATCAAGAATATAGATCTTTGTATTCGCTATTGGTGTACCGATCGTTGTAACTTCATCGCTTTTAATTAAATCAATCGTTGACCAAATAGTGGTTTCTGTTGGTCCGAACATATTCCATGCTTGGCTATTCGTGGCAATAAATTGTTTTTTTAATGACTCAGGTAACGCTTCTCCACCACATAATATGGTGAGTTGCTCTTTATTGACCCAGTCAGAATAAAATAATAATTGCCATGTAGCAGGTGTCGCCTGCATCAATGTTGGTTGATAAGTTGTTATGATGCTTTTTAATTTTTCACCATCTTTAGCATCGACTCCCGAACATATACGAAGTTCAGCACCAGACACAAGTGGTAGGAATAATTCTAATACCGCTATATCAAAGCAAAATGTAGTAATAGCTAGTAATTTATCATTAGCTTTTATGCCAGGCTTTTCAGCCATTGCACTTAAAAAGTTGACAACTCCTTTATGCTTAACCATCACTCCTTTAGGCTTACCAGTAGAGCCAGATGTATAGATAACATACGCTAAGTCGTCAGGGCTAACACTAGCAAGACTACTAGTTTCTTTATTCAATTCCTTCGAGTCATTAACAGTTTTAACGATTACAGACCATTGACCATCGATCGCAATAATAGGTGTATTCTGCGCGGTATAGGTTGCAACATTGGCTTTTAACGCTTCTTGAGTGATCACTATACTCGCCTGACTATCTTCTAACATATAGGATAATCTATCTGCTGGATAACTTGGATCTAACGGAATATATGCCCCACCGGTTTTTAGTATTCCTATCATAGCAACCATCATATCAAGCGATCTTTCAACACATAGTCCTACTAAACTTCCTGGCTTAACCCCTTGTGATTGCAGGTATAATGCTAATTTATCACTCCTGTCATCAAGTGCTTGATAACTAAGTTTTTGCTCTTCATAAATAACAGCAATTTTCTCAGGATTAATTCGAGCTTGTTCAGCAATCAATTGATGAATACATTGTGTTTTAGGATAATCCTCTTTCGATTCATTAAAGTCGGTTAATAATTGCTGCTTTTCATTTTGACTAATACTTTCAAGTTCAAAAATTTTAGCAGATGGCGTATCAACAATGGCTTTACATAATTGAGTGAAATTTTCGATTAAGCGTAGAATGGTCGCTTGTTTGTATAATGCTGTGCAATATTCTATTTTTCCTTCCAAGCCATTTTTCGTTTCAGTAAACTCCACTGTCATGTCAAAGATGCTGGTGTCTCTTTCAAGCTCCTCAATCGACTCCATGGGAGCATTTTGCAAAATAAACATGACTTGGAACAGTGGGCTTATTGACATGTTTCGTTCAGGAAGTATTCGCTCTACCACTTTCTCAAACGGAGCATCTTGATGTTGATAAGCCGATAAACAGGTATTTTTAACTTTGGCAAGAAGGGCAAGATAGCTTTCATTTTCATTGACAGTAGTTCTTAGCACTAAGGTATTGATAAACATTCCGATCAATCCTTCAGTTTCTCCGTAATGCCTGTTGGCAATGGGGCTGCCTATGCAAATGTCTTCCTGTCCTGTATAGCGATAAAACAACACATTAAAAGCGGTTAAAAGACTCATGTACAAAGTGCTATCTTGTTGTTGCGCAAGCTTTTTCAATCCATTAGTTAGTTGACTATCGAAATGTATTTTTTGGCTTGCGCCAGCAAAACTTTGAATATTGCCTCTAGGGTAATCTGTGCCTAAAGTTGAGCTCTCTGGAATTCCTTTAAGTTGCTTTTCCCAATAGGCAAGCTGCTCTTTTAATAAATCACTCTGTTGCAACCAATTTCGTTGCCAAACACTATAATCTATATACTGAATGGGTAATGTCGGTAAAGATGGAGTGTTGCCTTGTCGAACAGCATCCATAATATGTTTCAGTTCTTTTACCAAGACCCCCATTGACCAGCCATCCGTAATAATATGATGCATATTAAGCAACAACATATGTTCTTGGGTCGTCAATCTAATAACCTTACCTCTGATTAAAAGATCACTTGCTAAATCAAAAGGTTGTGCAGCTTCTTGTTTGCATATATTTTTTGCCTGTTGTTGACGAGCACTTTCTTCTGATAAATGGCATAAATCAACCACATCCAGATTAAAACCAATATCAGTTAAAACTTTTTGTTGAGCTATGCCATGCTCATTTGGGAATACTGTACGTAAGATTTCATGACGAGAGATGATCATCTTTAATGCACTCTCAAGTTGATTAATATCTAACGCTCCCTGCATATAATGAATAACGGGCACATTATAGTTGGCACTACCCGAATGTAATTGGTCTATAGTCCATAATCGTTGTTGAGCAAAACTTAATGGGATAGTGGCTAAACCCTCTTTTTTCGCTACTTTTATAGGTGCAATATTACTTTTTCCAGCGTTAAGAATATTAACCCCTATATCCGCGATATTGCTATTATCAAATAAGCTTTGCATCGATAAGTCTGCAGCAAAATGAGTGCGTATACGAGAGAGTAACTGGGTCGCCATTAATGAATGACCGCCTAACTCGAAAAAGTTATCATTAACACCTATATGGGCTACTTCTAGATCCAAAATTTCAGCCCAAATGGCCGCTAATTGCTGTTCTATATCATTTCGTGGAGCAACGAATGTTTGACTTGATTCAATATTAATCGATTTATTTTCTAACGATCTTCGATCAACTTTACCATTGAATGTTAAAGGTAAAGCTTCAAGACATATAAAGGTTGAAGGTATCATAAAATCGGGCATTGATTGTTGTAAATATGTTTTAAAGCTTTCTTTTGTTATACAGAGGTTCTTGACGGTAGCTGCGTCTTGAAGAACATAAAAAGCAATAAGCTGTTTATTATTTCCCTTCCCTTGGACCACAACTGCACAATTTGCTATATGTTCATGTAAATTGAGTTGAGTTTCAATTTCCCCCATTTCAATACGAAAGCCTCTAATTTTAACCTGAGTATCAATTCGACCTAAATATTCAACAATTCCAGATGATACCCAACGAGCCATATCACCACTTTTATACATTTTACTGTTTGGAATGAAAGGATTATCAACAAACTTTTCTTCAGTTAATGCTGCTCTGTTTAAATAACCTTTAGCAAGACCTTCTCCTGCAATATGTAATTCACCCGGTACACCTATTGCCTGAGGGTTATTATTTTTATCAAGAATATATAGTTGTGTATCGCCAATAGGCGAGCCGATTGGGATTGTTCTAATATTCTGCCCAACCACAGAAGTCGCAGATATTTTATGATGGCATGCAAAAACGGTTGTTTCTGTTGGTCCGTAACCATTAATTAAGTTTAAGCGAGGGTTTAAAGTTAACGCTTTCTCAACATGAGAAGTCGAAAGCTCCTCCCCCCCCACTAAAATAGTCTTAGATTTTTTCAGTATATTCGGATTGTTAATCACCACTGAATTAAATAATGCGGCAGTAAGAAAGTAGGTAGCATTACTGCATTCTCGTTCAAGTGCATTCAAATCTAATGTATCTTTAATAATGATTAAACTAGCACCATTACTTAACGGCGTGAAGAAATCAAAAATAGAGCCGTCAAAAACATAGCTTGAGAGGCTAAGTACAATATCATCAGCACCAACATCAACGTAATTAGTATTTTTTACTATTCGAGGCACATTAGAATGCCTTGTCATAACGCCTTTAGGCTGACCTGTTGAACCAGAAGTATAGATAACATAGGCGAGATGATGAGGTTTAACTGCCCGTTGTAAGGTTACTTTTTGGGTACTTAAATGTTCAGAAAACCGACGAATTTCGGCTTCGTCTTTATCAAAAGTGATAAGTTGTGTTTTTGAATTAGTTAACGGTGCTAGCTTTGCTTTAAATTTATCTTGCGCCAAAATAACATTTGCTTGACTGTCTTCTAGAATGAATTGAAGTCGGCTAACAGGATATTCAGGATCTAATGGTACATAAGCACCGCCAGCAAGTAAAATTCCATAGATACCAATAATGAGGTCTAGAGATCTCTCTACACAAAGCCCAACTAAAGTATCTGGCTTAACGCCTAAAGACTGAAGGTACAAGGCCAAGTTATAGCTCTTTTGATAAAGTTCCTGATAAGTTAACTGTTGGCGCCCAAATTCAGGGTCTTCGATAATAACAGCTGCTTTATTAGGATGAAGGTTAACTTGTTCAATAAAAAAATCATGAAGACATTGTTTATTAATGCCACCATTCGATGTTTGATTAAAATCAACTAAAACTTGCTGTTTTTCTTCTGCTGTAATGATGGAGTAATAACCAATTCGTTCGTTAGGTTTTTCACTAACGGCATGGATCAAAGAACAAAAATGCTCAAAAAGATTATTAATTACTTTTTCACTATACAATGCCGAATTGAAAGTGAATTTAGCTGTGTAGGATTTATTGTTTGTTATTATATCTAAATGTAAATTTGCTTGTTTTTCCGTAGTAATATTAGATGTATTTTGGACATTTCCTATATACTCATAAGTGACCTCACACAGAGATTTCTGTGTATTTTCTTCAAGATTAATACGTTTAAAAATAACCGATAGCGGAGAATAACTATGAGTTGATGCTCCAATGGTTACAGCTTTTACTGTACGAAAATAATCAAAGATATTTATACTGTTATCACATCGAGTTCTAAGCGGCATTATTTGCTGAAGACTTCTAGCGTTTTTATTTAATTTTGGCCCTTTACCTTTAGATAAAGGTACACCAATAACAATGTCTTCTTGATGAGTATATTTATGTAATAGAATTTTAAATAACGATAAAAAAGCGACTGATGGAGAGATCCCTTCTAATAAATTGTTATCATTAAGCCAATCGCATATTTCATTAGGAATTGGTCGGGAAAAAACCTTAACATCAAAATCATCTGATATAACTGATGGCATATCAGGCAGTAATTTGTAAACAGGTAATTCCCCTTTCAATTGATCTTTCCAATAGGTTGTTTCTTTAAATAAACTTATAATATCTGCTTTATATTTTTTCACTTCGTTTTGGATATCTTTGGTAAGTGTATTCACTGACGGTTTGTAAACTAAATTATTCCCTTTAACCGTTAGTTCAACACCTTCACTTGCAAGCTTATTTAAAACTTCTATTATCATTTCCATTAAAAGACCTTGATATAAATTTTTACTACTAATGTTTTCAAAGCAAAATAATGAGCTGTCTAAACTCATTATTTTGCTAGAATTTCAGTATTCAACGCATTAAACGCTGTCTAATAACAGCGCTTGCTATAAAGATGTAATTACAAAGACAAAGATTCTACCGATTGACTAGCTTCTTCAACGACTTTAATTACATCAACTTTTTCCTTAAAGGTAATAAAACTTAATTTTTCTGCATTCTTAAATTTATCCATATTAAATAAGCCTTCAACCTCATCAGCAAAAAAACGTATCAACATTTCAGGCACAACTATATTAGAAAGAAAAGCAGGAAAGGCACCATTGAATTTAAGGTCATAAATATAATCAATTTCAATTACACCATCGTCTACCGGAGTGAATCTCCAACTGATATTAGAATCGACTCGAATACAACACTCATCAATATGCTCATTGTCCATAATTGAATTGAATTGGATAAGAACAGACTTACTTTCAGGGTCTTGACTTAGTTGTGTCTTAAGCAAAAATTCTCTAGGTAAAAAAAGATCGCCCATGTTCATCCTCCACAAATTAATACCGGACAATGTTTCTACATTAAACTCTTCAATAGCTTCAGCATAATAGCAATTAGGATCCCAAGCAGCACACTGCTCAAGGCTTGGATCTAACATGGCTGAAACAACTTGATTTAACCCTAGATTATACCTTTTTGTAATTCTATACTTCTTTTCTGATGTTCCTGGTTCTTTTAAAGAATATATTGTTAGACCTTTCTCTTCGAGCTCAACTTCCCACTCATTGCTTCCTGAATAGATTAACATGAGATTGCTAATGAAAATGATCACTATTAGAGAGATCAATGCCATTAATAAAAATCGTCCAACTTTTCTTTTTTGCTTTATTGTTACTTTAGCGTCATCAGCTAATGTCGAGTCATATTGTGGACTTGCTGTTTCCATGGTGTCTCCAAACTTAATCATTGTAATGTGTTCCTGACAGGCTAATTAAAGCTTTATAAACCATTGTCAGAGTAAATAATGCTGCACTTCATCGATACAGCATTTCGAACATGCTTTGTCCCTTTATCTAGGGTATTGTTTGAATAAAGGTTTATAACTTTCAATATATGCACGTATCAATACTGCAGTAGAAAGAATGATTATTATGGCGATTAAAATAACATCGGTCAGAATAAAAAAGTAATACAAACACATAATAACTGAGATCGGTGTTATAAGTGCTAAGCCAAGTGCCGGTTTATAATTGGTTAATAAACTCAGACAGCCAAGCGTTTGAAAAACCTTTAGACATACCCAAAACCACATCGTATTTTCTAATGTAGTAAGAAACATATCCTCTGGTTTGCCAAAGATGAATGTATCAAAAAGAATTTGACCCCACCCATCTATAACGCATAATAAAAACCATACGACGAGGAAATAACGAGCTATTTTTTCATACCACTTCATAATAAATCACCAATATTTGATTAAAAGTTTAAAAGCTAAACAGTATTAGCTTTTGATTTGTGTATATTCCAATAAATATATTCATATTTAACAATAATTTAAATATAAAACCTTTAAAACATAATTGTGGTTTCAATTACAAATTGTGAAGATACTAATATGCAATTTTCTTCCACTTCCCGTCCCGCCATAAACTTGTCATCCAAGCAGTAGCAATCAATGCATAAACGGTTTGAACTAACCAGACTTCAAGTAAACCATAATTGAGATAAAAACTTATTACAGAAACAGCGGGTAAAAATAATAACCACTGAGTGCCAAAAGAAACTAACAATACTCGGTTACCATCCCCCAAACTCACTAAAGCGTATGCAAAGATAAAAATCAAACTACTTACCCCTGATAATGCACCGGTAATTTGTAATGGGATAATAGCTAATGATATAGCCTTAGGATCGACAAGGAATAATGAAAGAAACCATTCAGGAAAGAAAAATAATGGTAACCCTAATAATGTAGTCCATATTACACCTACTTTACCTACATCCCCCCCCCAATCAACAGCAGAAGGAATGTCACCTTTACCAACGGCATCCGAAGTTAAAGTAGCAGCGGCTATTCCCAAAGCGAGAGGGAAAAGTGTTAATACTAACGAAATTCTCACCAACACATTCATCGCAGCTAATTCTAATGTGCCGATATGACCCACTATCCAATAGAAAACTACATAACCTAATGAGAACATAGCTTCTCTAATACTTTCAGGTAAACCAATAGCAAATATTTTTTTTACGAGTTCTTTCGAAGGCTTAACACTTAAAAAACTATCATTTTTACACTTTATTAAGGTGACAATAAAATAAATAATAGCTCCTGCATACACAGAAATAGCTGAAGCTATTCCAGCACCAAGTGTACCTAAAGCTGGCATACCAAAATTGCCAAAGATTAAGGCATAATTTAATAGAATATTTAGGCTATTTATAAAGATTATGTTAAACATGTATACTTTTGTTTTGCCTACTCCTGTCCAAAAACCTTCAAAAGCCTCACCAATTCCAACACCAATAACAGAAAGACATAACGCTTTAAGGTAAGGAACTCCTTCTTTTACTATCTCAGGATCAATCGCTATCAAAGAAAAATAGGTAGGTGTAATGAAGTAACAAATAACGGATAAAGGGATCCCAATTAATAAAACTAATATTAGACCAGCATTAAGCGATATACATTTAGGTTCATGAGACTTTTCTCCGATACTTCGAGCAACTAAGCCTTGAACTGCAGGTGAAATCCCCCTTACAAAGGCAACAATAAGAGTATAGCTAAAACCAGCTAATCCAATAGCCGCCATAGCTTCATTACCCAGCTTCCCCACCATAGCTAGATCAATAAATACCATAATGAACGTAGATGCTAAACCTATAGTTATAGGGAATGCTAGATAAAATATAGTCCCAAGCCGGTCTTTAGTTATCACAAAAGCACCTTATTGCTCGTTTATCAACGAATTTAAAATTCATATTTCTTCACTTTCTTTTGATCTCACGCGTGAGTTTTTGATTGCACATTAAATAACGCCTAAATAATCAAAATTAATGCACGTTCTTAATCCATAGGAATAAAAAATAGTTCTTTACAACAGTGCTGTTTACGAGTAAGCAATTTATTGGTTTGGTTGCATTATCTCTATGTTCAAATAAACACATCCAAAGTTCATCAGTCACTCCAACATTACCATAGAACTTCTGATCACAAATTTGAAAAAATATTTCGATATTAACGTCAAAAAATTGAATTCAACATTACACCTATTCTTTTATTTTTGCAATAGTTTAACTCACCCCTAGCAGGGTATTAAATGAGTCACTTCTCATTTAAAATAAATTATTATATATCTAATAATTAAACACTTATTTCAATTAGTGTAATGCCAGACGTCATAAATAGTTACGTTATTTATAACGCTATAATAGCTCAGTTTAGACTAGGTTAATGAATATTTAAAAGTTTTGTAAAAGCACTAATATGCTAAATAGAATTATTAAATTCACTTACCTCAAACAAGGTTAAATCAGGCCTTCTTTTATGATTTGAACAGTATAACCATTGTACTTTTCATCCAACATTGAAAAATGATCACCCTTAACATTTATTACCTTTAATGAGTCAGAAAGCAATTCTTTCCATCCGTAATCATTAGGCAAAATATTAATACTTTGTTCTCTATTTTCAGCACGGAATAACATTGCAGGAATGTTTTTTATTAATCGCTCTGGTTTATAATCTCGATAAGATTGCTCATTAGCATTAAAAACTTTATAAAACGTCGAGAATTGTTCAATAGTAATATCAAGCCCGTGTTCAATTAATTTACTCGCGATATGTGCAATGCGCTCTTCAATTGTCATACTTTGTAACTGTTCAACATCAACGATTAATTCAACATCATATAAACTGCCGACAATAGAACAAATGTCTATTAAAGTGGCTAAATCACTGTTCGAAGCTTGTTGCTGCCAAGTCAAAGGAGCTATAGAATCAAGTAGCGCAATGTATTCAAGCTCTTCTCCTTGTTCCAATAATACTCTAGCCATCTCATAAGCCACAACGCCTCCGTAAGAATGACCTAGTAAACGATAAGGACCTTTAGCTTGGATCTTTCGCATTGCCGCGATATTTATAGCTGCTGTTTGATGTAAACTTGTTAATGGCAACTCTTGACCGTCAAAACCTACGCTTTGTAGTCCATAAAAAGGCTGGTTTTCACCCAATGTTTTACTGATCGGTTGCAGAGAAAGCACATTGCCCCCTGCTCCCGGTACAGCAAAAATAGGGGTCAAATGACCTCTGGTTTGAATTGGCACTAATATATCGCAAGATTCGGTATTTTTATTTAATAAAGAACACGCTAATGAAGAAATATTAGGTGAAGTAAATAATATAGATAAAGGTAATAACTGCTGAAATTGGTTGTTTATTTTTGCCATGAGCTGCACAGCTAATAATGAGTTGCCGCCTAATTTAAAAAAGTCATCATTTACACCAATAGTGTCTCCAGGAATGACCAATAGGTCTGCCCAAATAGATACAAGGAGCATTTCAGTATTATTACTTGGCGCTTGATAAACTTGGTTTGATTCAATTACAACATGTGTTTGTTCTAGTCTACGTCTGTCTACTTTTCCATTGGGCGTTAATGGAATAGTTTTAATACTAGAGAATGCTACGGGCAACATATATTCCGGCAATGATTTTTTCAAGAATGACCTAAGAATATCATTATCTAATGTGCTGATTTCATCTGCTGTGGTCGTACGAGTCTGGTAAAAAGCAATAAGTTGCTTATTATTAGCTTCTCCTTGAGCTACGACCACACTGTCTTTAATTTCAATATATTGATTGAGTTCAGCTTCAATCTCCCCTGTTTCAATACGGAAACCTCTGATTTTAACTTGAGTATCAACCCGACCCAGATATTCAATATTGCCGTTATCTAACCAGCGAGCTAAGTCACCACTTTTATACATACGAGTACCAGAATCATATGGATTATCGATAAATTTTTCTTTAGTAAGTTCAGGACGATTTAAATAGCCTCTTGCTAATCCTGCACCAGCAATGTGAAGTTCTCCTGGTACACCAATAGGTACAATATTATTATACTTATCAAGGATATGTATTTGTGTGTTAGCGATTGGAATGCCTATAGGTATACTATTAGCGTCAATGCTCTCTGGTGTTATTTTAAAATACGTTGCACAAACACTTGTCTCTGTTGGACCATAGGCATTGTAACATTGAACATTGTGCTCAGTATGAAATTTAAAGGCCTCTTTATTAGCTGATTCTCCTGCGGTAATGAGGACCCTTAGTGGTAATACCTCTTCACCAATTGCTGCGACAAATGAAGGTATAATAGTCGCAATTGATACTTGATGTTCTTTTAAATAATGCAGTAATTTAATCGGATCATTTTTTGCTTCTTTAGGCGAAACAATCAACGATGCTCCAGAGAGCAATGCCATATACATTTCATACACAGCACCATCAAAACATACTGAAAAATTTTGCAAACAATTATCGTTCGGGGTAATAGCAAAAAGCTCAATTTGACTAAAAATCATATTGATTACACTTTGATGCTCAACAGCAACACCTTTGGATTGACCGGTACTACCTGATGTGTAGATCACATATGCCAAATTATTTGGTTTGACTTCATCGTTTAATGTGACTGATTCTTGTTTGAGATGATTAATCGCTTCTTTTATTTGTGAAAATTGCCCATCAACACTAATTAAGTGAACATCATTGCTGATTAAACCTGATAAATTCTGTTTAAGCTTTTCTTGTGTTAAAACAATTGACGACTGACAGTCTTTTAACATATATCTCAGCCGATCATCAGGATACTCAGGATCGAGTGGCACGTATGCACCGCCAGCCAATAATATTGCCAAAATCCCGACCACCATTTCTAGAGATCTGTCCATACATAGCCCAACTAAAGAATCAGGTGATACTCCTTTTGATTGCAGATATAAAGCAAGTTGAGCACTTTCATCATACAACTTTTTATAAGTTAAGTGTGTATCATTAAAAACAACGGCTATATTATCTGGGTTTTTAAATGCCTGTTCGGCAAAGAGTTGATGGATACATAAATCATTGGAATATACTTGCTGACTCTGATTAAAATCGACTTGCAAACATTTTATTTCTGTCTCAGCAATATAACTAAGCTGATTCAATTGAGCGTTAGGATCAATCACTATTGCTTTACATAGGTCAACAAAATGCGAACATATACGTTCTACGGTACTTTGTTTAAATATAGCTGAACTATATTCAATTCTCCCCTTTAGCCCTTGAGCTGATTCAGTAAATTCTAGAGTTAAATCAAAATTACTGACATTATTTTCTATTGGAAAATCGTCAAATGGCAAATCTCCATCTTCCATCGGTGTATTTTGTAAAATAACCATGACTTGAAAAAGCGGACTCATCGCTAAATTACGCTTCACTTGCACTCGATCAACAATTTTTTCGAAAGGGGTATCTTGATGTTCGTATGCTTCTAAACAAGTATTTTTTATTTTAGCTAATACTTCAACAAAACTATCTTCAGCTTGAACAATACTACGTAGTGCTAAGGTATTGACAAACATGCCAATTAGCCCTTCAGTTTCACCAAATTGACGATTAGCAATTGGACTACCAATACAAATATCTTCTTGGCCTGTATAGCGATGTAACAAGACTTTGAATGCCGACAATAAGGTCATGTACAATGTTGCACCGTATTGATCGGTTAATTTTCTTAATTGTTCCGTTAAAGATTGGTCAACCTCAAATTGTACTTGTGATCCGATAAGACTTTGGGTTACTGGTCTAGGGAAATCTGTCGCCATATCCAAGCTTTCTGGCATGCCTGAAAGCTTATCTTGCCAATAGCTGAGTTGTTTTTCGAGTATCCCCTCTTTCTCCATCCATTTCCTTTGCCAAACACTATAATCTACATATTGTATGGGTAAAGGTGGTAAGTCGAATCTATCATTTTGATCTAACGAATTCAAAATGAAAACCATTTCTTTAAGTAAAACGGCTATTGACCATCCATCACTAATAATATGGTGCATGTTCAACATAAGAATATGCTCATCTGAGCTCAGTTTGATCGCTTCCCCTTTAAAGAGTGGGCTCTTCGCTAAATTAAATGGGGTATTGGCCTTTTTACGGCAGAATTCTCTTGCTTTCTCATACCGTTCACCTTTCTCTTTGATTAAGCTAAAATCTGTCATAGGTAAAATAAAGTTAATTTCATCTAAAACAATTTGCTCTGCCAAGCCGTCTTTACTAGGAAAAATAGTTCTTAAATTTTCATGGCGAGCGATTATGATATTAATCGCCTGCTCTACTTGAGAGATGTTTATCTCTCCTTTAACAATAAACGCGCCTGAAATATTATAACCGGTACTCTCTGGTTCTAATTGATCAATAAACCACAGTCTTTCTTGAGCAAAGCTTAGCGGTATACGGACAAGACTTTTCCGATCCACAGGGGATATTGTTGGTAATTTATTTGTAACTGATATTTGCTGTAAAAAAGCAATGACATCACTTTTATTATTGACTAATTGTTGACGAAGATCGTCAGTCAAAGCGCCTTCAGGCGTGATTAACTTCAATTGACCATCTTCTTCCCACAGCTGTATACCTTTTGTTTGTACTTGATTAATAAGCTTAAAGATATTCACAGTGATATTTCCTCATATTTCGAGCTTTCGGTGATCACCGGTTTGATTTGTTCATGTTGCCTTTTAATCATTGCGATAACTTCAGCAGTATCGGCTAGTGTATTAACATCAAACAACGCTTTTAATGGGATCTCAATATCAAGCTGTAGTCTAATTTTAGCAATAAGTTGTGTCGCTAACAAAGAGTGTCCGCCTAATTCAAAGAAATTCGCATGGACACTAATTATGTTTGACGATAAACCTAGTACTTGCGCATAAATATCAACGAGTTGTTTTTCTATTTCGTTACGAGGTGCCAAATAATCTTGATTAACACTTAAGTCAACTTCTGTATTTTCTAGCACCCGACGATCAACTTTACCATTTTGAGTTAATGGAATAGTTTCAAGTCTTATATAAGCTCGAGGTAGCATATATTCAGGTAAACTTTGTTGTAGATAAACCTTAAGTGCTTCATCGTACGCCTTATTACATTCTTCTACCGATGCTTCTTCCGCAACATAAAAAGCAATTAACTGTTTATGATCTCCTTGATCTTGAGCAACAACAACACTTTCTTTTATCTTTTGATATTGATTAAGTAAAGCTTCTATTTCACCTGTTTCAATACGTAAGCCACGAATTTTTACTTGTGTGTCTATTCGCCCTAAATACTCAATATTACCGTCTGATAACCAACGCGCCCGATCACCACTTTTATACATACGGCCGTTTTGTTCATAAGGGTTATTGATAAATTTTTCTTCGGTTAATTCAATACGATTTAAATATCCACGAGCAAGACCATCTCCAGCAATATATAGTTCACCTGGGACACCAATTGGCATCATTTGATGTAATTCATCTAAGATATAAACTCGTGTATTTGCGATAGGCTTGCCGATCGATGGAACTAAGTAATCGCCCTCAACCTCTAAAGAAGTTGCCACTACTGTTGTTTCAGTTGGCCCATAATTATTTACAATCCTAAATGGATAATGTTTGTCTTCATATGTCGAAAGTTTATCTCCACCAACCAACAGATATTGTAAACTTGTATCTTTAAAGTCACTTATTTCTAACAGTTGCTGCGCCATAGGAGTCACTAAGAAGCTATGACTTATTTGGTGTTGTATTAGCAAACGATTAAAATTAGCCAAGTCTAAACCATCGTCACTGTGTACAATGACTAAACTTGCAGAGCTTGTTAGATACGGCCAGATTTCCCAGGTTGCGGCATCAAAAGCAATATTTGCCATTTGGGTGGCTTTTGAGTGCATGTTTACGTTAAATGCTTTTTTGTGCCATTCACATAAAGAGTGGAGTCCTTTGTGTTGAACCATTACCCCTTTTGGTTGACCTGTTGTACCAGAAGTATAGATAACATAAGCTAAATTTACTGCGGTAACCTCTTCAGCAAACGTATTACCTTGCGCTTTACTTTCAATAACACTCTGACATATTTCTGACCATTGCCTATCTAATGCAATAATTTGTGTGCCTTTAACAACGAGTGAACTAAGTTTGTTTGTTAAGCTTTGTTGGGTAAGCAATATATCAACTTGGCTATCATGTAACACGTAAGATAACCTTTCATCAGGATATGCCGGATCAATTGGTACATATGCGCCACCTGCTTTTAATATCGCTAACATCCCAACAATCATATCTAAAGACTTATCGATGCATAAACCAACTAATTTATCTGGTTTAACTCCTCTTGATTGTAAAAACCATGCTAATGTTTGGCTTTTTTCTAATAGCTCAGCATAGCTTAATTGCTTACCTTCAAAATGAATCGCCATCCGTTCAGGTGTTAATTTAGCCTGTTCAATAAAACGTTGATGTACACATATTTCTTGATCATAATCCCGTTGAGTATTATTAAAAATAGACTGTAACTGCAGTTTTTCTGCTTGATCTATATAATGAATTTCACTCACTTTCATTTCAGGTTTGGCAACAACAGATTGGCATAATGCAATATAATGTCTCGCCATACGGTCAATAGTTTCAGCTTTATACAGTGCGGTGCTATATTCAATAGAGCCTATCAACCCATTCGCTGTTTCTGTAAGCTCAATTGTTAAATCAAACTTACTGATATTGTGCTCAATTGGAAAATCTTGCACTTGTGTATCAACTGCTTCTTCTGGTGTATTTTGCAATGCAAATACTATTTGAAATAACGGGCTCATTGCTAAACTGCGTTTGACTTGCATTCGCTCAACAATTTTTTCAAATGGCGTGTCTTGATGGTCATAAGCTGTTAAACAGGTGTTTTTTATTTTAGACAAAACTTCAGTAAAGTTATCCTCAGATTGAATACAACTGCGTAATGCGAGCGTATTAACAAACATACCAACAAGATTTTCAATTTCACTGTATTGCCTATTAGCAATTGGACTACCTATACATATGTCTTCTTCCCCTGTATAGCGATGAAGTAAAACCTTAAATACTGATAATAAGGTCATGTACAAACTCGCTCCACACTGTTCAGCAATTGTTTTCAATTGTTTTGCAAGCGTCTCTTCAATTACAAAACTGTGTTTAGCACCAGTAAAACTTTGCACTGCAGGTCGGGGATAATCTGTCACCAGATCTAAACTTTCCGATAATCCAGAAAGTTTGTCTTGCCAATATTGCATTTGCTGTTCAAGCATGCCTTCTTGTTCTAGCCATTGCTTTTGCCAAACACTGTAGTCAACATATTGAATGGGTAATATAGGCAAATTCGCCTCTTGGCCTTGGTCTTCAGCTTCTAAAATAAGCCTAAGCTCTTTGATTAATAGCCCGATAGACCAACCATCACTGATAATATGATGCATATTAATCAATAATACGTGTTCTTTTTTCGCCAGTTTTACAACAGATCCTTTAATGAGTGGGCCAGAATCTAAGGCAAAAGGTGTAGCCGCTTCTGTTTGACAGAACTCCCTCGCTTTATCATATCGGGTTTGGGATAGCTTAAGACGACTAACATCTTTAATTGTTAGCTTAAAGTTAATGTCATTTAATACTTTTTGTTGCGCAAAGCCTTCATGGCTAGGGAAAATAGTACGTAAATTATCATGGCGCATAATGATTTTTTTAAAAGCATTATCTAATTGAGTAATACTAAGTTCACCATTTATTAGCACTGCACCCGCAATATTATAATTTGCACTATCTGGCTCTAACTGATCAATAAACCATAATCGTTCTTGAGCGAAACTTAGAGGTAATCGTTTAAAGTCACTTCTATCTATAGGGACTATTTTAGGAACATTACTGGTTTTAGTTTTGGAAATTAATTGCGCCAAACCTGCAACACTTGTTTGTTCAAACAAATTAAGAAGCGATAAGTTGACAGAAAATTCACTACGGATTTTAGCAAGAACTAAAGTTGCCGATAAAGAATGGCCGCCTAATTCAAAAAAACTATCGTTAATACCAATTTGGTTATTGTTCAGATTTAATATCCCGGCCCATAGATTCACTAAGAATTTTTCAGTGTTATTAGTCGGTGCTACATATGAATTTTCAGATTTAAAATCAATTTGAGTCTGTTCTAAAATGCGACGATTAGCTTTACCACTTTGAGTCAAAGGAATAGCATCTAATGCAACAAAGGCCATAGGTACCATGTATTCAGGTAGTGATTTCAGCAAATAAGCTTTGAAGATTTCACTCGTTAAAGAGTGTTCACTACTTTGAGCAACATAAAACGCGACCAAGTGTTTATTGTGTTCTTTCCCCTGAGTAACAACTACACTAGTTCGAATACTCGAATGCAAATTTAAATGATGCTCTATCTCGCCTAATTCGATTCGAAAACCCCGTATCTTAACTTGAGTATCAATTCTCCCCAAATATTCAATATTGCCATTAGGCAACCAACGGGCTAGATCACCACTTTTGTATAGTCGAGATTTAAAATTATCAAGATTATCAATAAACTTTTCTTTCGTAAGGTCGGGACGATTCAAATAACCTCTTGCTAATCCATCTCCTGCAATATGTAGCTCTCCTGGCACACCAATTGGTACTGGTTTACAATATTGATCTAAAATATAAATTTGCGTATTAGCAATTGGAGATCCTATCGGAACTGAGGTACTTGTTAATTGATCACAGGCATATGCAGTAACATCAATTGCCGCTTCTGTTGGCCCATATAAATTATGTAATGAAGCTTTAGGAAAAGCATTTTTAAAATGATCAACCGCATATCTTCCTAGCGCTTCACCACTGCAAAACACCTGTCTTACATTCGAACAAATTTCTGTAGAGTTGTCTAAATAACTATCTAGCATTGAGGGCACAAAATGTAAGGTTGTGACTTTATGCTTATTAATTAGTTGTGTTAGGTAATCAACACTTTTATGGCCATTAGGTTCAGCAAACAAGATAGATGCACCTGACATCAATGGCCAGAAAAATTCCCACACAGATACGTCAAAACTATAAGGTGTTTTCTGTAAAACTACATCGTCGCTATTCAAGCCATAAATATCTTGCATCCAAAATATTCGGTTCACCAGAGCGCAATGCTCTACCATCACACCTTTAGGTTGCCCTGTTGAGCCTGAAGTATAAATAATATACGCGAGATTTTTGGAAGTTACAAAATCATTAATTTGAACATTATTTTCTTTTATTGCCAGTACACTTTTTTGTATATCTGTCCATTGTTTATCGAGGCAAATAGTTAACACATTAGATGAAGATAACTGTTCAATTTTATTTTTAAATTTGTCTTGTGTAAGGATAATTTTCGCGTTGCAATCTTCTAACATATAAGAAAGTCGATCATCTGGGTAATCGGGGTCTAAAGGAACATAAGCTCCCCCAGCCTGCACTATAGCTAAAATTGCCACCAACATATCAACCGATCTTTCCGCACAAAGGCCAACTAAACTATCAGGCTTAACACCTTGTGCTTGTAAGTACAAAGCGAGATCTTGGCTTTTATCAAAAAGTGCTTGATACGTTAACTGCTCCTTCTCAAAAGTTACTGCAATGTTGTTAGGGTGACTTTTTACTTGTTCGATAAATAATTGATGTATACATTTATCTTTTGGATAATCACTATTTGTATTGTTAAATTCTGTTAATAATTGATGTTTTTCAACCTGATCAATATATTCGAGATCGTCCAATTTATCATTCGGTTGCAAAATAATGGCTTGGCACAAATCAATGAAATGCGTCACCATTCGATTAATACTGTCTAGTTTGTACAGGTCTGTACAATATTCTATTGAGCCTGCAATACCACCTTCCGTTTCTGTGAACTCTATGGATAAATCAAACTGACAACTATTACTATCTAATTCAATATGATGCTCTAACTCTTCCATTGGCACATTTTGAAACGCAACCATAATCTGAAATAATGGAGAAATCGACATGTTACGTTGAGGTTGCACCGCATCTACGATTTTTTCAAAGGGTATATCTTGATGAGCATATGCTTGTAAACATGTCACTTTAACTTTTTCTAATGCTGTATTAAACGTATCTTCTGCGACAAATTGATCTCTAAGTGCGAGTGTATTGACAAACATGCCAATCAATCCTTCAGTTTCACCATATTGCCTATTAGCAATAGGGCTACCGATACAAATATCTCCTTGCCCTGTATAACGATACAGTAATACTTTAAATGCGGTGACTAATGTCATATAGAAAGTACAGCCATGTGCTTTAGTCAAAACTTTTAATTGTTCACATAACTGATTATTTAATGAAAATTTTTGCTTTGCGCCTGAAAAGCTTTGTAAGCTTGGTCTAGGGAAGTCGCTTATCAAATCTAGACTTGCTGGTAATCCATTCAATTTTTCTTGCCAATAAGTAAGCTGCTTTTTGAGTACGCCGCCTTTTTCTAACCATTCACGTTGCCATATACTATAGTCAATATATTGAATAGGGAGAGCAGGCAATTGGCTAGTTTTACCTTGCTCTAGTTGTTTCATTACATAATCAAATTCATGCACTAAAACGCCAACAGACCAACCATCACTGATAATATGATGTGAATTAATCAGTAAAATATGTTCTTGAGTTGAAAGTTTGATAATGGCCCCTCGAATCAGAGGTCCTGTTGTTATATCAAACGGAGTTTCTGCCTCCTTTTGACAAAATTCTTTGGCTTTTTTCTCTCGTGACTTTTTCGTTTTTAAATGGCTAAAATCAATAAATTCAAGAGAAAAGTCGATACTGTCTAATATTAATTGATGCGCGATCCCATTTTGAGTAGGAAAAATGGTTCGAAGACTATCATGTCGGTCGATAATGATATTAAATGCTTCTTGAACTTTCTTAGGATCAAGGGTTTCATGAATGCGAACAGCTCCTGGAATATTATACGCCGTATTATCGCTATCCATTTGATCAATGATCCATAACCTTTCTTGAGCATAACTCAGAGGCAGTATTTCATATTGTGCGCGATTTACAGGAAATATAGCAGGTATCTCTTTTGCAGCAGTTAATTGCTGCAAAAATACGATAAGATCACTTTTATTTGTAACTAACTGCTGCCTTAAATCTTCGGTTAATGCGCCTTTTTCTGCTTTAAACTTTAGTTGTCCATTCTCCTGCCATACCTTTATTTTTTTTGCTCGTAGTTCATTAAATAAAGTATAAACACTCATATTGACCCCTCTTCAAAATCATAGACGTCATCGTTCTCCATCATTTGATCATCTTGATATTTTATCGCATCAATCACTTCGGCAGCGCTGGCTAAGGTATCAACATCTAAGAAAGCGATCAGAGGTAAATCTATTGCTAATTCACTACGTATTTTTGAAACAAGCTGCGTTGCAAGGATTGAATCTCCCCCCATTTCGAAAAAGCTGTCATAAATACCAATAGTCTCAGGAGCAACTTCCATTGCTTTTGACCAAATAGAAACTAGTTTTTTCTCTGTCTCTGTACGAGCCGCCTGATAAGGTTTAGTTGACTGGGTAGAATTTGATGCTAAATTTTCTGTTGTTAAATCAACGATATTGGTTTTTGTTTTAGACTTTTGAGAAGTACTTTTTTTAACCGTATCTACACTTTCATCTACAGATGCTTCAAACCAATATCTATCTTTAGCAAATGGGTAACCTGGTAACGATATACGTTGTGTATTTATATTTTGCCAAATATTTTCCCAAGGAAGTTCAACACCATTCACCCATAATAAGGCTAACTGTTGCCACTCTTGACTTAACAGGCTTGATTCTATTTGTTTACTTCCCATGTCTTGAGTAATTAAACTCATTAAGGGATTCATTTTCGCGTGTGCTAAGTTACCATAAAATATACCGTGATCTTGTAAATCAGGTTGAGTTTGCAAGTTTGTGCCACTCACTAACTTTAACTTTTCAAGTAATTCATTTGATGAAGCCGCAATAATCGCCAGCTTTTCATCCATCATTTCTCGGCCAGTTTGTACAGAATAAATCATATCTGTGAAAGAAATATCAGTCGTTTTAACAGAAAGAAAGTCGATATACTTTTGAACATAATCACTTAGACGTTGGTGATTTTTTGCAGACAAAATAAACAATTGAGACGTACCCGCCTCTCCTTTAACTTTCGCAATAGTCTTTGGAACGATATCCGCATTAATATATTCTTCTAATAACAAATGAACATTAACTCCACTATCAGCAAAAGAGTTAACTCCTGCTCTGATGGGGGTATCTTTATCTTTTCTAATACTGTCAAATGCTATCGCTTTATTAGCAATATATAATGGATGCGATTTATTCTTGATATCAATAAATTCACTCACACTATTATTGGTGATTGTTGCTGGAAATTGCTTATGTGCAAGAGACAATGCAACTTTTATCACACTAGCCATACCACTGGCAGGTTCAAGATGCCCAATATTGCCCTTTAGACTACCTAAGGCACAATGTTTGCCATCTGGTTTAATATTTTTATAGACGTTTTTAATGCCTTCAAATTCAAAAGAGTCACCCCATTTTGTCGCATAACCATCAACTTCTATATAATTAATGTTCTCTGGCGTTATTGACGCATTTTCATAACAACCTTTTAATACTTCGGTGATAGCCTGATGCTTTATTTCAGAGATATCATTGGCATTACCACGGTTATTTTGATGACAAGATTTTATGACAGCATAAATTTTATTATTGTCTTTTTTGGCATCATCTAAACGTTTTAAAATAATAGTGCCAATTCCCTCTCCTCGGGTAAAACCATTCGCTTTATCATCAAAAACACCACAAGTACCATCAGGAGACAGCATGCCGTATTGGCTACCTGCGATATAATCATCTGCAAACAGGTTTAAACATACACCGGCCGCCATCGCTAAGTTACTTTCCCTATTAATTAAAGAATAATAAGCTCTATTAATAGCCACTGCTGAAGATGCACAATTAGTGTTGATAGATTCGCTTGGCCCACAAAAGTTGAACACATAAGATAAGCGATTGGCTAAATAGTAGCTATGACTTGAAGAACTAAATACCGGCCCATCTTTCATTTGCACCGCACTTTTCCTTAAATATTGTTCATATTCACAATATTCATAACCAACAAAAACACCGGTCTTCGATCCAGAAATTTTAGCTGTATCGATACCAGCATCTTGAAAAGCTCGATAGGTCTCTTGTAATAAGAGTCTTTCTTGAGGATCCATAATGGCAGCCTCATCTGAAGAAAGCTTAAAAAACTCTGGGTCAAAGCAGTCAACGTCTTCAATCAAGGCTCCCCATTTCGATGATGTTTTATCGCTATTAGGTGAGTCACTGTAATGATCTTGCCATTTCCATCTCGATGAAGGTATTTCGCTTATACTATTTTTTTGGTCGAGTAGGTTTTGCCAGAATGTCCGTGTATCTGGAGCATCAGGAAAATTACAACTAAGGCCTATTATCGCTATATCTTGAGATTGTTGTGAAGGTTCTTGCTGTGCTTGATTCGAAAATGTATCACGAATGCTTTGCACAATATCTACTGATTCAGCATGATCGTAATGTGTGATCAATTCCTCAAAGTGGTTTGTTACTAAAACGTCAACTATCTCATCAAGAGATTGGAAACGATAACCAGTTAGATCAATAGCAAACTGTTGATTGATATGACGCAATAAGCTGTCAAATTTTGTCTGAGTATTTCTTGTTCGTAATGTTCTATTATTGCCTCTCAACGTCCGAGTTACCGGGTTCACTTTAGCTGTTGAAGCAATGGCTGATGGACTATTTTTATTGATAGAAGGCGCATGTTCAGGCTCAGTTCTTACTACTGCTGGTGGTAAGTTATTACTCTCTAAATCATTTTGAATCGAGTCAGCTAATTCTTTTACCGTATTAACATCTGTTAGTTGCGCCGGAGTAATTGAAATATCGAGTCTTTTTGAAAGGTTAGTGATCATTTCCATCATAATAATGGAATCCATGCCAAAGCTTTCAAATCCAGCATCAATATCTAATTTTCCGGCAGGCATTCTTAAAGTGCTTTCAACAACACTAATAACTTCAGTTAATACATTTACCATTTTAAATCACTCCTTCTTGGAAATTTTGCAAATCAGACTTTATTAACCGCTTAAGTTGTTCGATTTCATCTAAATGGTTAGATACATTATTTTGACTATTGAACTCGACTGTTTCAGCTATATCGCTATTACTTTGGTCAATACTTTGAGGTAATACGATTTCGACAATTTCTTTTGGACTAAAAAAACCTTCATTTAACAGGGTATCTGCACTTTTTGTGATCACATCAATTATTGTTTGAATATCTTTATCGCTATGCGCCGTAGTTAAAAAGAAATTACCTGAAACACTAGTTTCAAGACCATTCATTCTCATTAAACACAGCAATAACTCACGTGTTAAACCGTGAGAACCATCTGTGAAGCGAATTTTAAATAATGAACTGAACTGATCGATAATAATAGGCAAGTTTTTGTCGACAAAGTGCTTGTTAATTTTGACTGCCATCAACCGAGTTTTTTCATTCAAGTCTTTTTGAAAACATCCACAGTTATCGCTATTCAATTTACCTGTACAACGCTTCTTAATTTCAGTCAATATTGCCAACGTTGTTGCTATTTTCATTGGGTTACGTGTATGAGTACCTGCCATCAATGTTCTTTTCATGTTTGGCATAGAGTCATCATCAAAATTAAAAGTGCCACCATCGGCGAGGTCCATATATTTAGCTGCCCCCGCTATCATGCCTGTTGGCATACCACCTCCAGGGATCTTACCGTAGGTTGCGATATCAGCTTTAATATTAAAATATCCTTGTGCGCCCCGATGACATGCCCTAAAACCTGTGATCATTTCATCAAAGATCAACGGCATTTGTTTTTCTATCGTTAGCTTTCGTAGCTCCTGCAAAAACGCTAATGGTTGTATATAAGGATGTCTAGACTGAATAGGCTCAACTAAAACGCCAGCTATTTCATCTGCATTATCTTCAATAATACTCAACTGATCCATGTTGCCATAATCTAATACAATCAACTGTTCAGCAAACTCCTGCATCATGCCTAAACCAAGAGCAAGGCTCTCTCCTCTTTGCCCTTTAATCGCAAGTACAGTATCTGACAATCCATGATAAGAACCTTCAAAAATAACAATTTTCTTTTTACCAGTTGCTGCCCTTGCAATACGGATAGCCCACATAACAGCTTCAGTACCGGATTGTGTAAACAACATTCGCTCATGATCGGTAATTTCACAAAACAGCTCTGCCGTTTTAAATAAATCTTCAGTATAACCAACTAAAGGAAAGCCTCTTTCCGACTGTTTTTCAATAGCTTGATTAATAAACTTTGGTTGATGACCAAAAATATTAACGCCGTTATCACCAGTAATATCGACATATTTATTACCGTCAAGATCATAAAGATAAGCACCTTCGGCTTTCGTATAAGTTAAATGAAATTGTAACCCTTTCATGCACTTTTTTAAGTTAGCGGTCTTTCTTTGATCTACAAGATATTTTTGTCCGGCTTGGGCATTTTCTTTTGACTTAGGAGCGAATGTTTCAAATTCACCAACTAACTTATTAATATAAGCTTGTTGCGCCTCTGTTAAATTTCTCTCATCAACAGACTCCAATAAAGGTAATACTTGTAAGTTTTTATTATTGGATGCATTGTGATTTTCTAAGCCTTTAAGCTTTTCAACCAGTTGCGCTTTTTCATCTTCAGATAAACGTTCAAAGCTAAGTAATGCTTCATGTTTATCAATATTGTTTGCAATAATTTTTTCAGCGATATTATCTATTGAAATTGACATATTTTTAGCCTTTAATCATGTTATCTAGAAGTTTTTGAAATGCAGCTGTAACGTTTTCAGGTTCATTTAATGATTGTTTTTCATTTGAAGAGTGGCTAATTGAGTCCAATAACCGTTCAAAGTCGTTACGCTGAATCTGGTGTTGCTGCTTGAGATTATTACTATTAAATGTCAGTGCTTTAAATGTGACCGACACATTGCCCTGATTATCAATAAGATCGATGTCTAGTTTAATGGTATTTTCCATATCTCCACTACTACGGCTAAATCGCACCCAAACATACATTTCATGAGTGCAAGCTGACATTATTTTAAGCTTGTCTAACGATAGCAGCGTTATTAAAGCGTTATGCTTATTAGCCTTATCAGCAATCAAATCGACAGCCGCTTGAAGTGCTCCCTCCATCATACAAGGATGCAAAACATATTCATCGATTGTCGTTTCAATTACTGTTGGTAATGATAACTGTACAAGACATTGATTATGTCCTTGATAAGCTGTTCTTACTGGTTGAAGTGAGTTTTTATATTTCATACCCATTTGTTCATGGTTACGATAAAACTGGCCAGAAACAATGGCTGTTGAACTCATTTGCGCTTGTAATTGTTCTAAATCAATTTGCCCTGCCTTAACATCAACATTAAGCATCGCAGATCCATGACAATGTAAAAGCTCAACAGTTTCACCCGCTAATGATTGATCAATGCTATATATCTCATAATCAATTTGGCCATCGTCCGTTTCAAATAATGCAACTGAAACATCCGTACCTTTTTTGATATTTACTGATTCACTCCAGTGAATATTTTCCAAAGTAATATTTAGTAATTCATTTTGAGATAACGTAGCTTGTGCAACAGCTTCTCTTACCATTTCTAAACAAGCCATTTCTGATAATATGCTTTGTTCTATAGTACTTTTTTCGGCTTTAATATCGATTAGGTTTTGCTTAATAAAAAACTCATCACCTTTAAATTGAGCACTATAACTTTGTTGTCTTAACGTCGATGTATTTATGTGTAGTAATGGATGAAGCACTTTTGATGCAAGTTTTACTGCTTTCTCTTTATTACCAGAGAACCAGTAACGTTCTCTAGCGAATGGATAAGTCGGTAAACTTAGGCGATTAGGTTTAATGTTCCCATACAACATAGCCCAATCTACTTCGAGCCCTTTCACCCACATTGTAAATATTTCAGCATAGCTCTGCTGTTCAAACCATTGTTTAATCTGACTGATATCAACGCCTAAATCTTCTTTCTTAGCAGGTTTACGCCCCTGATAAAAACCATCCATATCTCGCTGACCATCAATGAACGATTGGAGTTTCACTACTAGCTCTTCTCCAGATTCAACAATAAATGCGACACGGTGTATCATCGCATCTCGTCCTACCTGTAAGGTATATTCAAAGTCAGATAAATTAAGGGTTTCTTTACTAATATGAGCCAGCATTAACTCAGCATAAGCGCCTAACCTTTCTTCGGTTTTTGCTGATAAGACAATTAAATGCGGTCGATTAACCACAGGAAGTGCTTGCTTATTCTTTGCCAAATACTCTTCTAAAACCACATGAACATTAGCACCACCAAAGCCAAAAGAACTAATACCCGCTCGACGTGGTAACGGTGCACCATCTGGTCCTTTGATTGCTTGCCAAGGTTGGGTTTTATCAACCATATAGAACGGCGTATCTTTTAGATTAATGTAAGGATTCATCTTTTCATAATGTAATAACGCAGGTATTTCTTTATTTTTCATTGACAGTAATACTTTAAGGATACCGGCAATACCTGCAGCGGTTTCCAAATGACCAATGTTAGTTTTAGCTGACGTTAGTCCGATATGAGGCGTTTGTGCTTTTCCTTTGTTATGTTTTTTATATAACGTTGCAAAGGCTTTTTTCATTGCCTGAATTTCTATCGGATCACCTAAACTTGTCCCTGTACCATGACATTCAATATAACCAACTGTAGTTGGGTCTATTTGTGCTTTATCATATGCTTCAACCAAAAGCTCAGCTTGAGCATTAGGATTTGGTGCTGTAAGCATTGTTGAACGCCCACCATGATTTTCTGCCGTTGCTTTGATCACGGCATAAATATGGTCACCATCACTTTCTGCCATAGACAATGGTTTTATGAATATTGCACCTGAACCTTCACCACGTACATAACCATCAGCACGCTCATCAAACGTTTTACATTTTCCATCACTGGCCAACATGCCCGCTGCACCAAAAGAGATAAATGCCGCAGGAGTTAACATGACTTGAACGCCCCCCACGATAGCCATCTCACTACTACCGGTATGTATTGATTCAATAGCGCGGTGAAGAGCAACTAAAGAACTTGAACAAGCAGTATCAAGGGGTGCACTCGGGCCATGTAAGCCGAGTAGAAATGAAACTCTGTTAGCAAGTATGGCATGTGAAGTACCTGACGCTGAATATCCATCAAGCTCAGCGTTTTCAGCAGCCATAATATCGATATAATCTCGCGTTGCTGCCCCCACAAACAAACCTGTTTTGGTACCAGCTAAATCAGAGACTTTATGACCAGAATCTTCAACAGCTCCCCATACACTTTCTAGGAAAAGTCGCTGTTGTGGATCTGTCATTTCAGCTTCTCGTGGTGACATTCCCCAAAATAATGGGTCAAATTTATCCACGCTACGCATAAACCCCCCCCACTTGGACTTGGTTTTATTTTCCTCTTCTAACGGGTCTCCGTAATATTCTTGCCAACTCCATCGATCTTCTGGAATAAGCGTAACCATATTATTTTCTGAGTTTCTCAGTTTTTGCCAATACTCATCTAAGTTATCAGACTGTGGCATAACACCACTGGCCCCAACTATTGCTATAGGTTGTTGTACAAATCTATGCTCGGCTGAAAAGCTGCCATTTGCATTTTTAGCCTCAGGAGTTTGGGTTGGTTCAGCACGCCAACCTTTATTGATCGAAAAGCTCTCTTGTTGTTGGGAGCTTGTAGAATTTTTTGGCGCCTGTTCAATATTACTTGAAGAAACCGTCATTGTAGAACTTTGATGCACAGCTAATGCTTCTTCAGGATGCTCCTCTGCAATGTATTGACCAATTAATCTAATATTTGGGTATTCGAAGAATAAAACGGGGGTAATATCCAGTTGGTATTTATCATTTACGGCATTAGCAAATGTCGTTAAACCTATAGAGTCAAAACCCAGATCAAGTAAAATTGTATCCAGATCTTCCGAATCAAGTTTTAAAAAGTCTATAACAATTTCAGATAAAGCGGATTGAACTAAAGTGGTTAGCTCGCTATCAGCTTGTCCTTCATCTGCAGGTATCGTTAATGAGGCTGTTGCTTGGTTGTCAGCACCGGTAGATTCCAATAAAGAAGTTTGATCTGAAACTTGTGCAATGCCCCATGCTTTTTCAATTTTATCTTGCACCCCTTCAATGACAG
Organism: Colwelliaceae bacterium 6441; assembly: GCA_040779345.1. Classification (GTDB taxonomy): domain Bacteria; phylum Pseudomonadota; class Gammaproteobacteria; order Enterobacterales; family Alteromonadaceae; genus Thalassotalea_H. Next base: position 143,819 of record JBFONU010000010.1, read on the forward strand.
CAAAACTAGCAAGGTTAGAGCTTAGTCCTCTAATAAAGGTATTAATCCCTGTTTGCGCAGCTAATGGTTTAATACCTAAACTGTTTCTGAAAAATTGCTCTGTTTGCGCATCTAATTGCATGCCACCATCAGCCCATAAAGACCAATTCAAACTCAAAGTTTTACCAACACGAAGCCCTTGGTCACGAAGAAGATTTCGTTTATGTGCAAATGAATCCATAAAATGATTAGCAAAAGAGTAATCACTCTGTCCAGCATTACCTGCCAACGCAGCAAGTGATGAAAACATCACAAAGAAATCAAGTTTCTCATGCTTGGTAATTTCATCTAAATGTAAGGAACCATTTAATTTGGGCGCAAAAACAGCGTTCATTTCTTCTGCTGTTTTATTTCGAATATATGCATCTCGCAAAACACCCGCGCTATGAATGATGCCATTAATTTCACCAAACTCAGCTTTGGTTTCTGCGATGAGTCGTTTGACATCTTCATAGTCAGAGATATCACTTGGTATATAACGTACTTGTGCGCCAAGTTCTCGTATTGCATTGAGTTGTTCTTCTCTTTCTTTAGAAAGTTCTGAACGCCCTGTTAATACAAGCTTAGCGTGACATTGTTTTGCAAGATATTCAGCAAAGAGTAGACCTAGTCCACCAGCACCGCCAGTGATTAGATAAACCCCCTTCTCTTTTATAACGATATCTTGTGAGGCATTATTTATGATTGTCTCATCAAGATTTAACCGTTTGATTTCTTTTACATAACGACCTTGTACATCATGAAGCACTGTTAACGATTTAGTACTATCTAAAATGTATTCAGATAAAATTATTTCTAAAACATCATCATTGACAATAAAAGTATCTTGTTGAATTTCTAATATTTTACAATCAAGTTTAGGGCTTTCAGCTTGAAGTATTTTCGCGAAGCCATTGATTGCTTCATTGTGTATTTGAGGAGTATCTTTGCTAGATAAAAATAAATAGAGAAGCTGTGTTTTATCTTCTAATTTCAGTTCGATCATCGACTGACATAGATTAAGAAAAGCATAAACTCCCTTAGCTAGCGGTTCTTTTAGTACATCATGACGGTAGTCATTTTCGAAGTTTAATACTGGGATTGCTGGCCAAGCAAAACATATTTTATTAATAGACCATTGTTTATCAGACAAGGTTTTTATTAACTGGATATAATCAGCTTTGCTCTCAGGATTAATAGTATAAACACCTTCTTCAACCTGCTCATACTTTTCCCCTGGTTTGACCAAAACAATATGATCAGATTTTTTACCTGCCGCTCTTAAACGCTGCTGGTATAACCCCATTAAAGTATTGTTGACATCAAATAATAAAATGTTATTTAACGACTCTGATGTTATATCACCAGAAAGTAATGATTTCTCCCACACAGATGAATAATACAATTTAGTAAACTCATCATCACTACCTGCTTGAGTCTCACCTACAGCTGGCTTTTCATGGACATCCGTCAATGCAACTCCAACAGAGTCGGTCACTCTTACGAGTATTTTTCCGTCAGAGCCAACAATTAGCACATTTTTCTTCGATAAATTACTGCCTGACTTTTTATTATCTTTCGCTTCCACAACATAGCTGTAACAGACTGGTGTTAATGGGTGTAATATTTCTACTTGGCCTAGAGAGTAAGGAACGATCATTTCGCCAGCAGTATCGCCTACAAGCTGTGCTCCCATCGCTGCCTGAAACGATCCGTCAACAAGCGATGGATGTAAAATATAATCATCAAAATCACCCTCACGAATATCAGGTATTTTTAATTCACCTAGCACTTCTTCATTGTTCTTATATACATTCTGCAATACTTGAAAGCTTGGTCCTAAGTGCAGCCCCAAAGATTTAAATAGTGGATAGGCATCTTTACCTTCGACTACTTTAGCGCATCGAGCTTTTATGCTTTGAAGATCAATATATTCAGATTCAGCATTCTCTTCTTCTTCACTTGCATACGAAAGTTTACCTTGAGAATAAAGTTGTTTTCCGCCGTCTGCTTTATTGCCAAACACTTCGAAATTTATTGTTTCTCCATTTGGTTTTAATTCGACAAATGTTTCTGTAGGTATTGAGTTTTCAACAGTTAAAGGACTAACCCACAGAATATTTTTAATCTTCTGTACTTTTCTACCTGCAGCAATTTCACCGGCTTTTCTAACTAAATCTAAATAAGCAACCCCAGGTAATGTTGGAATATCAGAGACTAAATGATCATAAATGAAGAACTCTTGCTCATTAAAAGTCTTCTTAAATATTTGACGCTCAAAGGTGGATTCATTGGTATCCACTAATGGATGTAGCTTGGTTCCTGAAGAAAAACTCAACTCTGATGAAGGTGCAATATCAGCAATCCAATGACGTTTGTCTGCAAATGGATATGTCGGTAAAGATGTTCGCTTACCACTGAGCTGCTCTTTGTTCCCCTGCCAATCAGAAAGCAAGTCATCGATCCATAATTGGGCAAGCTTTCTATTATCTCGTCCTTCAGAGACTATTCTGATAAATTCTTTTTTCTCATGATTATTAAGTAAGGCACTAATACCATCAGAATTTTTCGTCTTACCAAACAATACGTCTGGATCTTTTTTACTTTCAATAAAACAGGAAAGCTTTTCAAGCAATTGATTCTTACTGTTTGCTATAACGACTAGACGGTGAACAAATGACTTCCTACCTACTTGTAAAGTATAAGCAATATCATTTAGATTCAGCTTAATACTATTGTCGCTTTGAGATAAATCATTCTGAATAAAGCTTTGTAGTCGAATGACCACTTCATGCAATTGTTCTTCGCTTTTAGCTGAAAGCGGAAAAATCTGAGGTGCTATATTATCACTTTCTTGTTGGGACAATTTAGCACTTTGTTCATATTTTTCAACGATGACATGCGCATTAGCACCTCCTGCACCAAAAGAGCTTATCCCGGCACGTAAAGGATAGCTAACACCTTCTATTCTTATGTTTTTCCAAGCTTCTACCTTTTGTTCAACATAAAATGGTGAGTTTTCAAAATCAATAAACTCATTCAATTCGGCTGAATGTAAGGAGGGAACCAATTGGCTAAACTTCATTTGTAATAGTACTTTACAAATACTTGCCAGCCCTGCAGCAGCTTCTAAATGACCTATATTTGTTTTAACTGAACCTATTGCACAGCTTTGTTTATCAACATCATGTTTTTCATATGCGTTTGTTAAGCCTGTAATTTCAATAGGATCACCTAATTCGGTTCCTGTACCATGCGCTTCAATATACCCAATGCTACGAGCATCAATTTTTGCCTTATCGAGTGCTGCTACAATTACCTCTGTTTGTGCTTTAGGATTCGGGACAGAATAACCACTTGTTTTACCACCGTGATTAATAGCAATGCTTTTTATTACACCTTGAATATTGTCGCCATCACTAATCGCTTGATTTAGTGGCTTAATGAACAATGCATTAATGCCTTCACCTGCGACATAACCATTAGCCCCTTTACCAAAACTGCGGCATAAACTATCTTCAGACAGTGCACCACTATTAATGGTCATTTCTTGTTTTGCTCTATGGACATCAAGGTTGACTCCACCGACTATAGCGCCGCTACATTCACCTTTATAAATAGACTCACAAGCAAGGTTTAATGCAGTCAAACTTGCAGAACAAGCAGTATCTACAGCTAAACTAGGTCCTGAAAGATTCATACTATATGAAACTCTATTAGCAATACTCCATAAAAAAGAGTTGCTAATAACATGATTTCCTAATAAGCGTTCTTCAGCACCTAATGTCTGATACATAGTCCATACTGCACCAACAAAAACACCTATATCACGGGGACCACCTTCAGAAACTAGAGTTTCAGGGTAGTAGCCAGCATCTTCGATTGCCTCCCAAGCGACTTCAAGAAAAAGCCGCTCTTGCGGATCCATCGCTTCAGCTTCACGAGGAGATATATTGAAAAACAAAGAGTCAAATTTATCAACATTCTCTATAAAGCCGCCTCGATATTTCCCCATATTTTCCGGTTGTCTTCGGCCTTTAAAGCGATATTCAGGAATGTCATCAATACAATCACGTCCTTGAATTAAGTTGTTCCATAACTCAGTTAAATTATCGGCTTTAGGATGACGACCTGCCATACCAACAATTGCAATATCTTGTGGTCGATATGTATTTGCTTCATCTTTCACTGACACCACAAACGGCGGGCTCTTCTGATCAACTACATTTTTTATAAAATCAGTAGGTTGTTTATCAACAATGCTATTAGCTCGGCCTTCCACAATCGACGCGCTTTGCGTAACAGGGGTTGCATTAACTAATTGCTGAACTTTAAAGTCTGCTCTTGAAACAGTACTCCCTGAAAGCATACGATATTGTTTTAATTGATAAATAGTATCTATTACACCAAAACTCTCATTATCTTCTTCTTGTTTTAACAGTTCGGGGACGTTTTTGACATCTTCAAAAAGCCCAACCAATTTATGAATAATAGATTCTACTTCCGCTTGTGTTAAACCGACGGGAATAGCTAATCGTACTAAATCATTAAGTGAGGAGCCGTTTTGCATACCTACACTATGAGCTCCTCCACGGATCCCCGTGTTTAAATACATCCAAGCAAGAAAAGAAGCCACAGGTTCATCTACATTATTAAAAGCTGAAACTTGTTTAACATCGATCAGTATACAATGGGCTCCTGCCGGTGCAACTACCGGAATATTACGAGAAGATAAGGTTTGCCAAATAAGTTTAACCCATTCTTTTCGTCGGGTAACATGTGTTTCAATTTGCTTGCGCTTTTGCAAAGCAAGTGCAACAAGTTTTTTATCAATAACATCTAAACCACAACCGGTACTACTTATTAAATTCTGTAGTTTTTCATATAGCGCGACATCATTTGTGGCAATTAGCCCACCTTTATCTAGACAGAAATCTTTTGCTAAACTAACTGTAATAGCATCAGCATATGAAAATATTTGATGGGCTACTTCCCAAACATCTTTGCTGGCATAACCTGCTTCGTTTTCAATGACGAAAAGCGCATTTTCTATGATTCGAGTACCATCAAGTACAAGTGAAATATTATTTTCGGATAATATATTTTTGACTTGCTGTAAATGTTCAATCGATATCGGATGACCACCAGTGGCATTGTTACTTACTTCAAGGCAAACCATAGCAATATTTGCAGCGTTAGCTTGAACGTTTTGTTGTAATGCTTGCCAATCTACTTCTCCTTTGAATAAGGTGTCAGAATCTAGCGTAAATACGATTGGACTAGCAATTTCCTTAGGTGTAAAGCCTTTTTCTATTTGATGAAATATAGCAGTCGGAAAAAGCATACTTTGTAATACAACGCCTTTATGAGACCAGGCTTGATAAAATACATCTTCAGCCATACGCCCTGAACGGGTTAAGCTGAAATATTTAAAAGGAAATATAGCCCTTAAGGTATCGTCAATATTTATCGGCTGTTGCAGTTGTGAATGCAATTGTTTCATTTGTTTGCCAATTACAGGCAATGTTAGCTGTGCCCAAGAATCAGTTTTTAAATCAAATTCAATTTGGTCATTTGGAACCCGTAATGGATTAAATCCAAAATCGGCTAACATCATAGAACGATGTTCTCCCTGAAGAACCAATGTGTCTGAATTTTTTTGTGTTTTAACTAGCAGCTCATCATTATTTATTATTGAAGAAGTTGTACTGATAACTTTGTCCGCAGCGTGAGTTTTAACATCAACAAACTCTTCTTGGGAAGGTTCTGCAATCATCATAATAATATCAATGATATTAGTATGATTTTTATTAGTCACTGCCCGGCATAAATAGATAGAACTATTTTCTGGGCGGAATTTATTTTTAAATTGAAAATTCCCTGAATCATTGAAAATATTTTGCTCTCGTAATTCATCTAAAATACGATCAACATCAGGATCGGCATTGGAAGAATCACTTAATTTACAACCATAAGTGCCACCTAAGCTGAGTAAATTACATTCTTCAGCAACTAAGGTTTTTATGATGTTAACAATCGCATATTCAAGACCGCCTAAAGGCATATCTTGAGCATAAAACTCTAAATCCATCAAATAACCATTTTCGTCTGACGACATTGACGAAATAAGAATAACATTTTGTAAAACATCATCGGAAAAAGTAATAAACACACGATGTTCTTTGCTTAGATTTCCAGCGAGGATCTCTTCTTTTACTGTATAAATAAGAGGATTTACCATGGTTCTAGACTGGCACCAAGCATCAATAACATTAGCTATATTTTGATCCGTTTCTGGATGAGAACCACAGATATATTCTACTGTCTTACAATTTCCAGACTTTTCGAATTTAGATATTTGATACCTTAAACGACGCATTGGACCACCGGTAAGGCTAAATTCTTGCAAGTTTATAATCCTTTGAACAACGCCAAAAGGAGTCGCCGAAAATGGGGTTTCTCCAATAGCTTTAAGTTGTTCGCCTGAAAAAAGGTTCAGTTCTAAATCATAATCATTACAGTATTGTAAAAGCTCACAAGCAAGAGTATCAAAGTATGCTTCAGCTCCTGTATAAGCATATACTAAAATTATCTTTTTACTGCGACTTAGGTTGAAATAACCTTTGTTTTCGCTACCAATAAAGAGGTAAGGCGCAATGTTTCGAGTGCCACGCGAAACTGAGGTCTCATTTTTAAACTCACTAAAAAGCCTTTTAATCAGGTCGCTTAATTCTGCATGAGCATAAGCCGCTTTTTCTAGTATAAGCGTAGGTGAGTTTTGTTCATCATTGATCGATACTAAATCAGAGGATGATGTCTTTGAAATAACATCGGATTTGCTTTGTTTATTAATCTCTGCAGGGAAGTCAATTCCCACATTAAGTTCATTTGAAAATTTAGCAATAAGAACATCAGAATGTTTTTTAACAAAATAATGAGATAGATCATGAATATTAAAATGCTCAAAAAGCAATGTTTTAGATAAAGCACCAAAATCAGCTTCTAACACTTTTATGATTTTCAACACATGAAAAGAATTGATTCCTAGCTCACCAAATGGTGCTAAGGAATCGAAATCTGAAGATAAAGACTCTGAAGCCTCAGAAATTAAATATTTAAGATAGGATTCGGTTAACTCTAGTATTAATTCTTGATCAATCATTTTGTCTCTCTTGAGATTAGAAGTGAGCAGCATTCACTTACTTTTCGAAGTGGTTTAAAGTGAAAATCCACTTATTACAATAGTGCACATTCCAGATTACTATTATCTACATTACGCCAGCTGTGCTAGCTAAAAATGAACATTGATATATAGCCTAGTAAATATATCTAAATTCAAATAAGCATATAAGGTTATTTGATATAAAAATCAAATTACTAGATGATTATTCACACAAATTCCATCATTCATTTCAAAGTATAATTCGGCTTTAAATAACTAATAAGTAAAGCCATAGTTATACTTATTAGTTATTGCTTTAATTCAACGATTACTTAGCTATCAAACAACATGATATTCATTGCTGAAATAACAAATAGTCATACAGGTTAAAATAGACTTAAGCCAAATTATTGGCTTAAGTCTGATACATAATGCTGAGCTAAAAAAACAAAGCTCATCGCATTCATTTTCTATTAATCATAATGTAATGCTTCACTAGGTTCTAATTTTAATACTCTCTTAGTAGGCACATATGCAGCATAAATAACAACACTTGTGATCATTGTGACTATCGCTATCGCAATAATAAACAAGCTACCATTCTCTATACCCATGCTTTGAGACATACCAAAACCTAATCCACAACCTATAATTAATCCAGGAATACCTCCCCATAAAAGCTGCTTCATTCCCGCTTTTATATATTCATTCATAATGCGTTTATCAACAGCACCTAATGCCCGCTTAATACCTATTTCCTGAATTTTTTGATTAATCGTATTTGACATAACACCATAGATACCACTAGCAGCTAAAATAGCGGCAGCAATACCAAAGAGTAAAAATATCGTACTAATAAATCTCATCGGGGCATTATTAGCTATTAATCTTTCTTCAAAAGTCGTGATTCTAAATGCTGGTAATCCAGCATCTATAGATGCAAGCGTTTTACGCAAGGTAATAATAGTCGATACGGTATCAAGTTTCATTTTCAAAGCGATATTAATGCTTCTTTGTGGAGCTTGACCATAGACTCTAAATACAGATGGGGCCTTACCGCTATCTTCACTTGGGTGCCCTTGTATAGTGTGTTTGACAACACCAACAATTGTAAGCCAATTTGATTCTTCGCCATCAAGCTCAACAACTCGTACACGCTTTCCAATAGGTGAAGTATCAGGAAAGTGACGTGACACAAAACTATCAGTGACTATCACTGTTTTCTTATTAACCCCATTATCACCATGATTAAAATAGCGTCCTTGTTTTAATTCTACACCTAACTTATTCAATGACCCTGGAGTAACAACAATATAGTTTGCACGTGGGTAACCAACGTTACCTTCTTCGGAATATTCTTTACCTTCTAGTGCCATCGCCAATCGTTCTGTCTGCATACCAGGCAAAGCTGATGTGATCATAACATCACCGATAGTAGAATCATTTTCTAATCGATTTTGTAAGGTCTCAACAAATTTTACTTGCTTCTCAGCTGAATCGTAATCGGCTTCATAAAGCATAACCCTTGAAATTAACGTGTCTTTAGAATTAACGCCATAATCCACCTGATTAGCAATAAAAGTTCCAACTAGAATAACACCTGCAATAATTAGCACAGTAATAGTGATGAATATTTGACTTATCACTAATAAACGATTGAGTAACCCTGCCTTCTTCCCCAAAGCACCTCTTGTTCCATCACGAAGTATGGTATTAAAGTCAGCACCAGAATTCTTCCATGCGGGTAAAAAACCAGTAATAATTATATTACTAAAAACAAAGATAAAAAATAGTTTCATTGTGAAAGCATCGATACCGAACTTCCACCAAAATGGAGGTTTATCAGAGAAAAAAGTGGCTACTGTTGACTCTAAAGCACCTAAGAACCAACTTGTTGCTAATAAACCAACTAATCCTCCAATCACACAAATAATTATACTTTCCCATAGCATTTGACTAATAAGTCGTGAACGAGGAGCTCCTAATGCCACTCTAATAGCAGTCTCTTTACTACGCTCAACAGCTCTGGACAATAATAAGTTTCCAACATTAGCGGACGCTAAAAACAACAAGAAAATAGCAACTACATACATAGCGTAAATAACTTGCACTTCTCCTCTTGCTCCTTGAGAGTTTTGCAAAGTATCTACGTATACACTGGTATTGCTATTAGTTTTAGGATATTTCTCTTCAATCCTTTGCATAATCAAATCTAACTGATTATTAATGTCGTCCATCGATGCTCCTGCATTAATATGAGCAAGACCAAAATAGCTATCCGTATCACCGCGATTTAATCGCGTAGCGTCTTCCCCCATAGGTATCCAAAGTGCTGCAACATTAGGAAATGAATAATCTTTTGGCATGACCCCTATAATACGATGATTCACACCATTAATAAGTAACTTTTGATCAATAACACTGTTTGCACCTAAAAACTGATTTTGCCAAATATCAAATCCTATCACTACAACTTTTTCAGCACCCTTCCTATTTTCAGCATCAGTGAATTCTCGTCCTAAAACAGGTTTAGTTCGAGTAAATTTAAAGATACTCGGCTCAGCAGAAACAGCTGCATACCTTCTCGCCCCATCTCGTCCCGCGGCATTAACACTAATGTTTTTAAAAGCACTAAACTCAGATAAGCCTTTTACATTAGTTCTGATTTCGTAATAATCATGCAAATTAATTGGCGCTCCATAGTCAACAACGCCTTTTTGATATGCATTTAAAACAACAATTGATTCTCCATCCTCAAATGGTAAGGCTTTAAAAGCCATCGCATTTAAAAATGAAAATAGATATAAACTTAGCCCCATTCCCGTTGCCATTACTATTATAGTTAATAATGAAAAGCTCGGTTTTTTAATGAGTAATCGAAGAGCATACTTAAAATCACTTATAAACATCATGCAAGTACTTCCTCAACTTCTACTGGTTTATCAATTGATTCATTATCTTGTATACCTGTGTCAACAGTATTTTTCTTTGTCACTGTATCTGCTACAACACAGCCATCATATAATTCAATTGTACGTTCAGCCCTTAAAGCAGAACGAGGGTCATGAGTTACCATACATATAGTTGCTCCCTCAGAATGTAATTTAGCTAGTAATTCCATAACCGCTTCTGCATTTTTTGAATCAAGGTTACCTGTAGGTTCATCTGCTAAAATTATAGAAGGGCTACCTGCCACGGCTCTAGCTACAGCTATACGTTGTTGTTGTCCGCCCGATAATTGTGATGGAAAATGTTTAGCTCTATGAGACATATCAACTTTTTCAAGCGCTTCTTTTACCATCGTTTTACGCTCTAATTTACTCAAGTCGTTACGATAAGTTAATGGTAATTCAACATTCTCTTCCACACTTAAATCACTAATAAGGTTGAAGGATTGAAAAATAAATCCTATCTCTTTATTTCTAATTTTTGCCCGCTCATTTTTAGAAATATCTGAAACATCATGACCTGCTAGTATATACTTCCCTTCACTAGAAGTATCTAACAAGCCAAGCAGTGATAGTAAAGTCGATTTTCCACACCCAGACGGACCTGAAATAGAAATGTATTCGCCTTTATTAATTGTAAAACAAATATTACTCAAAGCATGAGTTTCAATATCATCTGTTAAAAATATTTTTTTTATATTTTCTAAATTAATTAATGCACTATCCATAACGTTTCCTTTTTCGAATTTTTTATTGTAAATTTTATTCATCGTTTACGTTCATTAATGAGTTTAAACAATGTCTTCTTTATTAAACGACTGATTAACAGAAATAGACGAAACTTATTTATATTGGTTTATTTCTATTGTAATATTAGGTAGATAACCTTTTTTTAAAAATCAGTTCTACCATTTCACCTATAGTATTTGCGATCAAAATATCTTCAAGCTTTGCAGTTAAAGATATAGAAACTAATGTATTAGAAACTATTTCAGCTCGATCACAAGAGCTTGCGCCAAGATTTGAAAAATATGTTTCATTTGTAATTTTAGGAATATCATCATCAAATACTCCTATTACTTTTTTTGTATTCTCAACTAAAACTTTAAAGATATCGTTTTTTTGCATATTCATACCGACTGCACTCCTTAACTAATTTATCTTTATCTCTTTTATTTATACCTAAAACAATAACTTTTACCCCCACCAAAAACAGTAAAAAAACATCAAGTTTGTAAATTGCTTCGAATAGCTTTGCTGATGATTGGTTTAAAACTAAAATATAATAGTAGATTAAAGGTTTATGCTACGTTTTCAATTCCCAAGATTATTTGTCTCTCTACTGAATTTAACTTTACAACAAATTACACTTTCTTTATTTAAGCCTTAAGTTACCAATTTGCCTGAAATAAAGATACATATGATTATCAGAAGAGCCAACTAACTACTAACTACTAACTACTAACTACTAACTACTAACTACTAACTACTAACTAATAGATTTCAAAAGTAAGTAAAAATAAATTAAGAGAACTGTAAACAACGAAATGTTATCTTTTATAATCTACCAAGAATAATAAAAATTATACATTTAAGTCAAATCCTTTCTAGCTACTCAATAATAAAAATATTCAAGTGCAATTATTATTTCGGTCAGATATTGTCTTTATGGAAAAGTATACTTCATTTACTTTGCAATCAGAAGATCTCACGCGTGAGAATGCATCAAATGATAATACCAATAAGTTGAAATTCTGACTTCGTATCAAAAATATAAATTTCAAATTATAAAATAAGTGTAACATTGAAAGAGACAGTTCTTTACAAGAGGCAATTATATTGAGAATATATAATTAGTCCAACAATAGTTTTCAACCTCCTCTGTGTTGTTTAGGAAACTCATAATAAAACAAATAGATGCAACAGAATTTAAATAAAGTTCGTAAATTTCATTCACGAAGGAATCTTGATGGATATCGCTATTAAAAAAAAACAAGGATCTTTCCTTAAACGTTACTCAATTATAATTTTACTTTTAATACCTTTATTTATCATACTAAAATATCTTGTGTTTTTAGGAGAATCTGATTTTAGTGTAGATAAAAACTCAATCGTTACTGCCAAGGTTATTAACGATCGATTTTCGGTATCAGTTAGAGGAAGTGGTATACTTATACCTGAGAATATCCAGTGGTTATCATCAAGCGTTGAAGCCAAAGTAGAAAAACTAATTGTCAAGGCTGGTAATATTGTTAAAGAAGGTGATCTTATTGTTAAGTTATCAAATCCAAGACTTTTACAGGAGTTAGCCGAAATAAAATGGGAACTTGAAGCTATGCTCCAAGAGTCTAAAGCCTCAAGAATGGCTCAAGAAATTGAATTGATTGAACATAAGTCTTTAATACAAAGTGTGATATTTGACTATGAAAAAAGCGTAAATGAATACAACGCTCATGAAGAGCTAATTGTGACCCATGCAGTTTCAAAACTTAATTATCAACGAACACGCATTGAAAGAGATCAAAATAAACAGCGTTTAATTTCCATTAAAGAACAACATACAAAACTAGAAGAAAACTTACTGATTCAAAATGAAGCGAGAGCTGCTCGAATTAATCAAACACGTAACAAGTTAGAAAGAATTCAACAGCAAGTAAATAATCTAGAAATAAAAGCAACAATGGATAGCATTGTTTTAGAAGTACCTGTTGAACTGGGACAAAGGGTTGTAATGGGAGCTAATATTGCAAAGCTTGCTCAACAAAACTCTCTTATAGCTGAATTGCAAGTACCTGAAATACAAATACGTAATATTGAAGTTGGTCAGTCTGTTATAATTGATACTCGTAATAATAAAATCATGGGTACCGTATCGAGAATTGATCCTGCTGTAATAAATGGAAATGTTCTTGTAGATGTAAGTTTATCAGGAAAAATGCCTGATGATGCTCGCCCTGACTTAAGCATAGATGGTGAAATTCAGGTCACTGAAATTGACAATACACTTTATGTTAATCGCCCAATATTTTCTCAGAGCAATAGCGAAGCTGCGCTATATAAATTAAATGATGATGGTGATATAGCAGAACGTGTTAATGTTAAGTTAGGTTATGGCTCTGTTAATCAAATTCAAATTATTGAAGGCCTTAAAGCAGGAGATATCATTATTATCTCAGATCCCAGTAGGTTTGAAATATACAATAAATTTCGCATAAAATAACATATTGTCCACCTGAATAATAACTTATTAGCCGTATTAATTAGTGGGCTATGACTTTTAAAGTTGTTAATTTGAATAAAAAGAAACTATATAAATCATGCTGTTAAGAATAATAGATATAGAAAAAAGCAATTCCGTTAATATCATTTTAGAAAATGATGAAAACTACATAATTGAAGAATATAGTATTGAGTCATATTCTTCACCTACATCTTTAAATTTTCGAAAGTCATTAAGCACTTATTTCAAAAACTATCTATCTAATGGGGTTAACTCTAACAATGATAAGATTGACGTAGAAAGGCTAATAAGTAGAGGGAAAAGTTTTGGTGATGAATTACTTGGAGAAGATCATCAATTAATAAAGGTTACTGAGATAATTGATGAAAATAATTACCAATCTCTAGACGTACAAATAGAATCTAATAGAATTAGCTTTTTTAATGAGTTATGGGAACTGACCATTCTGCCCGACTCTAAATATTTTCTATCAACCGTGGTTAGGAGCTTCATAAGAAAGCTTACTGAACAAAGCATTAATGAGGCACTACCTGAATGCTCATATCAACTCAATGTTTCTTCTAACGCTGATGATAATTTATCTCAAATTTTAAATGTTGATCAAAACGAGCAAAAAAATAAACAAAAAACAGACGATAAACCATTAAACATTTTATATGTAGTTTCAAGAGAAAATGTCAAAGGTTGTGGGAGTTATGCTATCAATTCAAGTTTTGAAGCAATAAATGCTGGCGGGATAATTAACTATGATATTCAACAATTTACAAACTCTTCCTTACTTAAAAATCGCTTAGCCGATAAAAACACTCCTATACATATATTACATTACGATGGACCAATAATAATAGAGAATGGTGTACCAAGCATAATACTCGGTAATGAAACTAAGAATGAATATATAACTGTTAAGAAACTTTCTAGCATATTAGCTAAACATAAAATAGCTCTTCTATGTATCGATGCTCGAGCATACATTAGCACTGAAAGTAAATTTCCAAACGAATGGTTAGCAATGATTGCCAAGATAAGTTTTCAACAAGGATTAGGAAACATCATTGGTTTAAGTGAAATACCTGAACCATGGACTAGTAAACAGTGTTTTGACAGTTTATATGGGCAGCTGTCAAAAGGGCATAATTTAGCTCAAGCCGTAATTGAAGCTAGAAAGTTATTACAAACTGATAATAATACTTCAATTGCCTCAATCCAGGCTATAGATTCACATATCTGGCCATTGCTTGTTCATTATAGTCGACAATCAATTCAGTTTTTTAAATCAAACCAGATTGTGGATAACAACCTTCGCCCTAAGTTTTCATTTAATGATAATGTTTTTGGTTTTCGTTCTGATATGCTTCCCCCTTTGCTCGATCAAGTGGGAGATGGTCAAGTATTAACATTAATAAACAAAATGATTAATACTCCAATCGCTAATGAAAAAGTAATTAACATCACAGGTGAAGCAGGTTCCGGTAAAACACAACTCGCACATGTTACAAATTTATATTTAACTGAACAAAAACACATTGACTACAGTTTTTATTTTGACTTCAGTTCTCAATTTTATTCGCGAGACGATATTTTAACGATGATAGCTCCTATTTTGCAATTAAGGCAAGAGAAGTTATCACTTGTTTTAGATAAATTATCAAAATACAAATGTAGCTTTGTTTTTGATGAACTTGAGTTCAAAGCTAATCGTCTATCACAAGATTTACATGATTTCATTAATAAAACTTTATCAGATAACCATTTAGTTATAATACTTAATAAGAGTAATCCAAATTTAAATGCTCTAGCCTTATTTGAAATTAAAACGATTCCACTGACAACATTTGAACAAAAGGTCATTGCTACTGATAGCTTAAAACTATCAGACATACCACATGATAAATTACTAAAAATTGAGTCATCAGATGAGTGGCGACATCTATTACCAGCAATTAATGGCCACCCTTGGTTAGCCAAAAAAACACCTCCTTTATTGGCCACATACAAAGCTAGTGATATAAAAGATATGTTGACTAGCCTATTTAACTCTGAAGAGAAAAGATCAATAATTGAAATGTTTTACCAAAACCAGTGGGAATCATTCCCCCCTATTTGGCAAAAATTTTTACTGTTATGCAGTGAAACACCAGGCATACTACTTGAGATGCTAATGACAGTAATTGATAGAAAAAATATTTTTGAGCCGGCTAAATCTTTATTTTCTATATTTAATGAAACTAAAATTAGTTTTTCTCAAGGACTAAAACTATGGAAAACATCTGGATTTACAAGCCAGTTCCCACATGGAAAAGTAATTGAACAAAGTTCGATAAACTTTTTAAAAAACAAAAGACTACAAGAAAATAAAACAAATGACGACAGTCTTATCCGTCTGTTTTTCAGTCAAGTAATTTGCGAAGGTGTCCGAATATTAACACAGCATGTCATAAAGCAACCAAACCAGAATATTTCTAATAACCTTTTAGTTAATAGAAATCATTGGGCTAAACACTTTGAAACGCTTTGGTTCAACCATGACTATAGAGGTTTTATGAATGTTAAAAACACTTTTGATCAATTATTACTTCAAAATAATTTAAAGAACGAAAGTCAGGCATGGTCGCTTAATTTGTTAGAAAGATCTCTTTGTCCTAGTAAGTTGGAATTAGAAGGTCAGGTATCTTGGTTGTCTTTGGCTATAGCTGCTGTTGAACTAAATAACACTAAAGATGAAGACTGCATTAGTGACGGAAAAAAGTACTGGTTACATTGGTTTGATTCAGTGGATGCCATCTCTGAAAAACATAACCTCGTTATATTTAATTATGCAGCAATATTTTTGGAGAAAACATTCCAAAATCAAAAAGACTGGGATAAATGTATAAATCTTTGTGAAAAATCTTATAACACTTTTCATCATTATAAAGCTTGGAACAAGGTAATTAATTCATTGGCCTCACTTTCAAAATATCACTATAATCAAGGTAAAAATGAAGAAGCCGTTTTCTATGAAAATAAAATCCTCACTGAACTTTCTTATCATGATTACCCTCCTGATTATAAAATTCAACAAATGCTAAATATTTTATTCATAAGATTGGACAATCAAATGATACATTTAGCTCAAGAACTCCTTGATACTATATCAAAATTAGATAATAGTGAAAAAATATCAAATATTTTAGATGAAATTCAATGTGAAATATTTTTTCAAGGAAAAAAATATTTACAAGCTTTACCTTTTTACGTCGATATTTGGTCAAATGCAATCATTACTGGACAACAAAATAAAACAAATTACTTACATCAAAAACTATTAAAAATATCTAATGAAGTAGAAGAAACAACCTTTAATATTAATTTTGAACTTAAACTGCCAACTGATATCCCAAGCCCTAAGGTTTATGTTCCATAATTATTTAACATGAAAATTGTTCTGCACAACTAAATCAGGACACATTTCTTAAGGAATTTTGTTCATACTCTACTGGTGATAGATCACCATTAGCTGTATGAAGCCTTTCTAAGTTGTAATAACGTATATACGCTGTTACATCATTTCTCATATACTCACGAGTTGGCTGAGGTACTTTTAACAACCAATCATGTTTTAAGCTGCCGAAGAATCGCTCAACAACAGCATTATCCCAACAAGCACCAACATCACCCATACTGGCTCTAACACCATAACTCCAGAGTAATCGTCGATATTGCTTGCTCGTATACTGTGAGCCTCTGTCGCTGTGAAATACCAACCCCTTGGACGGTTGCCGCAAGTTATAGGCTTTCATCATCGCTTTACTCACTAAGTCAGTTGTCATACGTTTATCAATATGTGGACTTCCCAGACATCACTAGACAGTTTCTAACTCAGAAAAATACGCTTCCTCAAATTTAGCAGGTGACACACCGC
>JBFONU010000011.1:0-148769 GCA_040779345.1 Colwelliaceae bacterium 6441
TGCCTTTACTCATAAACACCTCTAGTTGAAGTTACAATGTAACTCATTGGGTGTCTAGCAAAGTCTGGGAAGTCCATTTATCTTGTTAATAATTCATCACTTTGATCAGTTTTTACGATATTTTTTCATATACTCTCAATTAAATTTTTTTCTTTCCTGTGCTTATTTGTACCTCAAAATATTATAACTACCCAATATTCAAACACTTGTTTTAATATTCACAAGCGTTATGTTCGATATCACTCTTTCTGTATTAGTTTAACAACTAATAATCAATTAATTTAATGGCAAGGCAGAAAAATAAAACAAAGCCTGTAAACCTTAATCTCATCTATTATGAGGAAGTACTTATGTATACCCAGGTTAAAGTGCCAGAAAATGGTGAAGCAATTGTTGTTGATAATGGCTTAATTAATGTGCCAAATAATCCCATTATTCCTTTCATTGAAGGTGATGGTATCGGTGTTGATGTCACACCCATTATGTTACAAGTGGTCAATGCAGCTGTTAAAAAGGCATACCATGGGGATCGTACCATTCACTGGATGGAAGTTTATGCGGGAGAAAAAGCAACACAAATTTATGATAGCGAAACTTGGTTGCCTGATGAAACTCTCACCGCTTTTAAACAATTTAAAGTGGGAATTAAAGGTCCATTAACGACACCTGTTGGTGGTGGGATGCGTTCACTTAATGTCAGCCTCAGACAAGTATTAGACTTATTTGTCTGTCAGCGGCCTGTACAATGGTTTACTGGGGTACCAAGTCCGGTGAAAAAGCCAGCTGAAGTGAATATGACCATTTTTAGAGAAAACTCCGAAGATATTTATACTGGCATAGAATATAAAGCCGGCTCTGAACAAGCCGTGAAGCTTATTTCATTTTTAGAAAGTGAAATGGGGGTCAATAATATTAGGTTTAGTGAAGAGTGTGGTATTGGCATCAAACCTGTTTCAAAAGAAGGGTCACAACGCTTAGTACGAAAAGCGATTCAATATGCTATCGATACAGACCGTTCCTCAGTTACTTTGGTACATAAAGGTAACATTATGAAGTATACCGAAGGTGCATTTAAAGAGTGGGGTTATGAATTAGCCGTTGAAGAATTTTCAGCTCAGCTACTTAATGGTGGACCTTGGTATAAAATTGTTAACCCTAATAATGGTAAAGAAGTGATCATAAAAGATGTGATAGCTGATTCAATGTTACAACAAACACTGATACGCCCAGCTGAATATGATGTTATTGCCACACTCAACTTAAATGGTGATTATTTGTCTGATGCGCTTGCTGCACAAGTTGGCGGTATTGGCATAGCTCCGGGTGCTAATATTGGTGAAGAAATTGCAATATTTGAAGCAACTCATGGAACGGCACCAAAATATGCAGGCTTAAATAAAGTGAATCCAAGCTCAGTGATATTATCTGCAGAAATGATGTTAAGGCACATGGGATGGATTGAAGCGGCTGATCTATTACTTAAAGGGATCTCAGGGGCAATAAAAGCTAAAACTGTGACATACGACTTTGAACGTTTGATGGAAGGAGCGACATTAGTGACATGCTCTCAGTTTGGTGATTGTATTATCGCTAATATGGACGAATAAGCGTTATAAAGGCATAAAAAAAACACAGTATAAACTGTGTTTTTTTATTGTCTAAAACCAAAATTATTCGTTGGATTCTTCTATTTCATCAGGAGTAATACTTGCTGCATGATGCCCTTTTGGCCCTGCATTTAATTCGTAGTTTACATCCTGCCCCGCTTTTAACGTACGGTAGCCTTCCATTTGAATAGTAGAATAATGTGCAAAAATATCTTCACCACCATCCTCAGGACGAATAAAACCAAAACCTTTAGCGTTATTAAACCATTTAACTGTACCGTGAGCCATACTTCAACTTCCTTCTAAATTCATCGGTAATTAGGTATGCTTCCCCAAAAGCATTATCTTATATAGAAAGTGACTAATAAATAGCCACAATCTAAATCGTAGATAATAAATATAAATAGTCAAGTGATTTTCACATTATTTTAACAGGATTTTATCTTGTTTTATCGAAAATGATGCAGCAAAACTTGCTTCGACAGACTAATATAGAATTATGAGTAATAGAAAAGAATCATTCGAGAACCAAGAGACTCTCGAGAAAGACGTTGTAGAGCAATATCAAAAACCACCAATGTACCATGTTGTGTTATTAAATGATGATTATACGCCTATGGATTTTGTTATAGATGTTTTAGGTAAATTTTTTAACATGAATGAAGATAAGGCGACGGATGTCATGCTTGAAATTCATTATAAAGGTAAAGGACGTTGTGGCATATTTACTGCAGAAGTTGCAGAGATGAAAGTTAATCAAGTGTGCAATTATGCCATAGAAAATCAGCACCCATTAAAGTGCACGATGGAGAAAGCGTAATGTTACTAGGTTTTAATTGGAGTAGCCTATGTTAAATAAAGACTTAGAAATTTCCCTTAATTTGGCATTTCGCCAAGCTAAAGAATCCCGTCATGAATTTATGACAGTGGAGCATTTGTTATTAGCGTTATTAGATAACCCTTCTTCAATTGATGCGCTCAAAGCTTGTGGCGCCGATATGAAAAAATTACGTAAAGAGTTACTCGACTTTATTACTGAAACCACACCTGTAATTCCTCAAGGGGAAGATGAACGAGAAACTCAACCTACCTTAGGTTTTCAACGGGTATTACAACGTGCTGTTTTTCATGTGCAATCATCGGGTAAAAGTGAAGTGAACGGCTCTAATGTGCTCGTTGCTATTTTCAGTGAGCAAGAATCACAAGCGGCATATTTTCTCAAAAAATCAGATATTACACGGTTAGATATTGTTAATTTTATTTCCCATGGAATAGCAAAAGTTGAGTTTAATGACTCACAACAAAGTATTGAAGAAGTTAATCAGCAAACAGAAGAAGAGCCTAGAACAATCGAAAATTTTGCCACGAATCTAAATGATGAGGCGAAAAACGGCAATATTGATCCGCTTATCGGTCGGGCAAGTGAATTAGAAAGAACCATGCAGGTTCTTGGCAGGCGCCGCAAGAATAACCCCTTGTTTGTAGGTGAAGCCGGGGTTGGTAAAACGGCGATTGCTGAAGGGCTTGCCAACCTGATTGTTTCAGAGAAAGTTCCTGAGTTTTTACAAGGAGCCACTATATATTCGCTAGATATGGGAGCATTACTTGCTGGCACTAAATATCGTGGAGATTTTGAGAAGCGCTTTAAAGCGTTATTAAAGGAATTAGAAAAAGAAGGCAATGCGATATTATTTGTTGATGAGATCCATACCATTATTGGTGCTGGAGCTGCTTCAGGTGGGATGATGGACGCATCAAATTTAATAAAACCTTTATTATCCTCAGGTAAATTGAAATGTGTTGGTTCAACAACGTATCAAGAGTATCAAAGCATTTTTGAAAAAGACCGCGCTTTAGCACGTCGCTTCCAAAAAATTGATGTTGTCGAGCCGAGTGTTGAAGATACGACAAAAATATTACAAGGATTGAAAGAAAAATATGAGTCTCATCACGGCATCCGATACACCAATAAGGCACTGCATGCTGCTGCTAAATTGTCAGCTAAGTACATTAATGAGCGATTTTTACCTGATAAAGCGATAGATGTGATTGATGAAGCGGGAGCAAAGCAACAACTTGTGGCTGCATCGAAACGCAAAAAAGTGATCAATGATAACGATATTGAATCTATTGTTGCCAAAATAGCACGCATTCCCGAAAAGTCAGTTTCTTCATCAGAAAAAGACAGTTTAAAAACCTTAGATAGGAACTTGAAACTGGTTGTTTTTGGTCAAGACCATGCCATTGATGAACTCACTTCCGTGATCAGACTTTCACGCGCTGGTTTAGGAAGCGAAGAAAAACCTATTGGCTCTTTCTTATTTGCTGGACCTACAGGTGTTGGTAAAACAGAAGTGACCCAACAGCTTGCAAAAACGTTAGGTGTTGAGTTATTACGATATGATATGTCAGAGTATATGGAAAAACATGCAGTAAGCCGCCTCATTGGTGCTCCCCCTGGTTATGTAGGATATGAGCAGGGTGGATTACTGACCGATGCCGTATTAAAGCATCCTCACGCTGTTGTATTACTAGACGAAATTGAAAAAGCTCATGAAGACGTTTATAACATTTTATTGCAAGTAATGGATCACGGTACATTAACAGACAACAATGGTCGCAAAGCTGACTTTAGAAATATAACCTTAGTGCTAACAACAAATGCCGGCGTTCAAGAAACAACGCGTCAATCTATCGGTTTTAAACAGCAAGATCATAGTATTGATGCCATGGATGAAATTAATAAAGTATTTTCACCTGAGTTTAGGAACCGTTTAGATAATATTGTTTGGTTTAATCATCTTTCAGATGAGGTTATTCATCAAGTTGTTGATAAATTTATTGTTGAATTGCAAGCTCAGTTAGATGAGAAGGGCGTTTCACTAGAATTAACCAAAGATGCTAAGAAATGGTTAGCGACGCATGGCTACGATAAAGCTATGGGGGCTCGACCTATGTCTCGCATTATTCAAGAGCATTTGAAAAAACCGCTAGCTAATGAATTATTATTTGGAGGTTTAACACACGGCGGTGTGGCTAAAGTAGGTGTTAAGAAAAACAAGCTTGTGTTAAGTTATGAGTCTAAGAAAGAGCTTGTTGAGCATTAGCGACTTATAAAGTAGCGCTTTTCGTAAAATTCAAAACTAAAAAGCAAATGATAATTTTTTGTCATTTGCTTTTTTATTTTCGATTATCACTCATTATTTTCAGGCACAAAAAAAGCCCTTAAAAAGAGCTTTTTAAAATAGGGTTAATTGCTATTATCTTGCACGGAAAATAATGCGGCCTTTAGATAAATCGTAAGGTGTTAACTCAACCGTTACTTTATCGCCCGTTAAAATACGAATGTAATTTTTACGCATTTTTCCTGAGATGTGAGCCGTGACAACGTGTCCATTTTCTAATTCAACACGAAACATAGTATTCGGTAAAGTATCAAGCACTGTACCTTGCATTTCAATATTTTCTTCTTTCGCCATTGGGCGTTAAACCTCTAAATTGTGCGTTAATAAAAAGCTGCGCAGATAATGCCCAAATGAACGGCTAAAGTAAAGCTATAGTGTCATTTATTTATGGTTATCCAAGCATTTTTTTGCAGAACTTGGTGAGGATGGTATCGATTTTTATAATTCATCTTTTGACAATCATCGATTTGATAGCCCAAATAGACGAATTTTTTTTGATATTCCTTCGCTAAATTAATTTGTTGCATAATCGAGTAAACACCAATGCCATTCTCACGGTGATCAGGATGGTAAAAAGTGTAAACTGCTGATAATGCGTCATCGAGTAAATCAGTGACCGCAACACTTATAAGCGTATCCTCATGCCAAATCTCTAAAAATAGTTGTTCGGTTAGAGTACAACTAAGAAAGCTTTGGTATTGCTCATAATTTGCTGGGTACATACTGCCATCTTGATGCACTTGATTAATATACATTTCATATAGAGGATAATAATTATCCTGCAACGAGGTTTTTACAGAAAAGGTCAGTGCTTTATTTTTCTTTAACAAGCGTTTTTGACTTTTAGATGGGATGTACTCATTAACTAGAACACGTAATGAATGACAAGCGCTGCAATTGATACAATGTGGACGATAAATTTGATCGCCACTTCGGCGAAACCCTTGCGCTAATAACCAAGTGTAATGCTCTGCATCTTGCAATCGCTCATCAACAGCAATGAGTAACCGCTCATGTTGCTCGGGTAAATAATTACATGGGAAGGTTTGACTGATCCCTAATTGATAACTCTTATTCATCTCTTAAGTGTAGTTGACGAGTAGCCCAAAAGTCTTGTGAAAGTGAAATTGATAACGCGATATTCTTTAATTGAATAAACTTTGCTCGTGAAATTTCATAACTTCCCATGCTTGCTAGAAAGGGATTTTGCATTTGGCAGTCTATCAAATCAATATTGGCACTTTTTAACAGATCAGCTAAATACACTAATGCCACTTTTGAGGCATTGCTTTGCTTATAAAACATTGACTCACCAGAAAAGTAGCCATTAATAGCCACGCCGTATAAACCTCCTACAATCTCTTTATCTGACCAAACTTCAATAGAATGAGCAAAACCTTGCTGGTGTAAGTTTTTATAGGCGTACTTCATTTGATCCACAATCCATGTGCCATCTTTTCGAAAGGGAGCATCGGCACATAACTCGATGACTGAATTAAATGCTTTATTAATAGTAACAATGAAATTATTTTGTTTGATTTTCTTTTTCAAGGTTTTATTGATGCGAATATTATTGCAGTCAATAATTGCCCGAGGATCGGGAGACCACCACATGATCGGCTCACCATCACTATACCAAGGAAATATTCCTTCCTTATAAGCGGTTGTTAAATGTTCAATTGATAATTTACCACCAAAAGCAAGTAAGCCATTGGGATCTGCAAGTGCGGTAGTAACAGGTGGAAAAGCCAGACTATCCGAACTGAGTAGAGGGATAGTCTGAGCCATTAATTATTTCGAACCTTTAGCGTCTAAATATCTTTCTGCATCAAGTGCTGCCATACAACCTGCGCCGGCAGATGTGATCGCTTGGCGGTAAATATGATCCGCTACATCACCTGCTGCGTAAATACCTTCAACACTGGTTTGCGTGGCGTTACCTTCTGTACCACTGTTAATGGTTAAGTAACCGTCCTTCATCGCTAACTGATCTTTAAAGATATCGGTATTAGGCTTATGCCCGATGGCAATAAAAC
Source organism: Colwelliaceae bacterium 6441 (assembly GCA_040779345.1). Classification (GTDB taxonomy): domain Bacteria; phylum Pseudomonadota; class Gammaproteobacteria; order Enterobacterales; family Alteromonadaceae; genus Thalassotalea_H. The sequence continues at coordinate 6,829 of JBFONU010000011.1, forward strand.
AACCACTGACATCAACGTCTTCAGTGGTGTCAGAGTCCGTAGCTTTTAATCGAACGCCCGTAACTCCCATATTATCACCTAAAACTTCGTCTAATGTGCGATCTAAGTGCAAGACGATATTGCCGTTTTCTACTTTATCCATCAGACGTTTAGTGAGAATTTTCTCAGAACGGAAGGTATCACGACGGTGAATTAAATGAACTTCTGCAGCAATATTTGATAAATACAGTGCTTCTTCAACGGCAGTATTTCCGCCACCTACAACCGCAACTTTTTGATTTTTATAAAAGAAACCATCACAAGTAGCGCATGCAGAAACACCTTTACCCATAAAGGCTTCTTCGGAAGGTAAACCTAAATATTGAGCTGAGGCGCCAGTACAAATAATTAAAGCATCACAAGTGTATTCACTACTTCCAGACAATTTGTAAGGCTTAGAAGAAAAGTCTACAGACTCTATATGGTCAAAAATTATTTCTGTTTCAAACTTTTCAGCATGCTTTTGCATACGTTCCATTAATGCAGGTCCCGTTAAATCATCTGCATCTCCTGGCCAATTTTCAACTTCGGTGGTGGTCGTTAACTGTCCACCTTGTTGTAAACCTGTGATCATTACAGGTTTTAAATTTGCGCGGGCTGCGTATACAGCGGCAGTATATCCTGCAGGGCCTGAGCCCAAAATGAGTAACGGGCAATGTCTTGCTTCGCTCATGTAATACTCCAATAATTGAAAAATCTGAATCTACTAATGATTGGGATTTTAAGTGAATAACTCAAGTGGGTAAAATAACTTTTATATAAAATTATAAGCAAAAACAGTGAAACGCAATATTTATTGTACAAATTATAATGTTCAAACGTTAAATGTAAAAAAAAACCTTTAACGATGAAAGTTAAAGGTTTTTGATATTGTTATGTAAATAAGATGCTTATAGTGACTCTAACGCCGTTTCAGGGGCTACATAGTCATAACCAAGATCATCAGCCACTGGTTTATAAGTAATTTTTCCACCTAATACGTTTAAGCCAGCCATTAAATGAGCGTCATCTAAAAGTGCTTTTTTAGCGCCTTTATTGGCAATGGTTACAGCAAAAGGCATAGTGGCATTGGTAAGAGCAAGTGTTGAAGTACGTGCTACGCCACCTGGCATGTTGGCTACACAATAATGAACAACATCATCTACAACATAAGTTGGTTCTTGATGTGTTGTTGCTCGAGATGTTTCAAAACAGCCACCTTGATCAATAGCAACATCAACAACAACAGCGCCTTTTTTCATCATTTTTATATGCTGAGCTGTCACTAATTTTGGAGCAGCAGCACCTGGGATTAATACAGCACCAATAACTAAATCGGCTTCAACAACTAACTGATCCATTGCGTCTGCTGTTGAATAAACTGTTTTTAAACGACCATCAAATTCAGTGTCTAATTGACGAAGACGAGGTAAAGAACGATCTAAAATGGTGACATCCGCTCCCATACCTACTGCCATACGAGCAGCTTGAGTACCAACAACGCCGCCGCCAACTACTAATACTTTAGCTGGAGCTACACCCGGAACACCACCAAGTAGGGCACCTAAACCACCTTGTGCTTTTTCTAAAGCATGTGCTCCCGCTTGTATAGACATACGACCAGCAACTTCAGACATAGGTGCTAACAAAGGTAAACCACCTGATGCTGCGGTAACAGTTTCATAAGCGATACATGTAGCACCTGATGCAACCAATAGTTCAGTTTGTTGTGGATCTGGTGCTAAGTGTAAGTAGGTAAACAATATTTGACCTGGACGTAGCATTTTACATTCATTTGGCTGTGGCTCTTTCACTTTGATGATCATTTCTGCCGTAGCGAAAATTTCTTCGGCCGAATCAATAATTTTTGCACCTGCCGTTATATATTGTTGGTTGTCAAAGCCGATAGCAGCACCACCATTGTTCTCAACGATCACTTCATGACCATTGACAACTAACTCTTTAACACCTGCAGGGGTTAAGCCAATACGATATTCGTGGTTTTTAATTTCTTTTGGTACACCAATGATCATACTTTTCTCTCTTGTTGAATAACTGTAATAATATTTGCGACTAGTATAGTGCTTAATTTGCGGATTAACCTGTCGAATAAATCAGTTAAACGATATATAATGTTGTTAAATTATAATATTACAGTGTTTTATATAGTGACAAATCAAACCAATAAAAAGATTGACCGTATCGATAAAAATATTTTATTTGAATTACAGAAAAACGCTCGGTTATCCAATGTTGAGCTATCGAAGCGAGTAGGTCTTAGTCCAACACCCTGTTTAGAAAGAGTGAAAAGACTCGAAACGGATAACTTTATCACTGGTTACCAAGCAATTTTGAATCCTGAAAAATTAGAAGCGGCGTTACTTGTTATCGTTGAGATCACATTAACAAAAACTAGCCCAGATGTTTTTGACGACTTTTCTAAAGCGGTTCTTGATCTTGAAGTGATCCAAGAGTGCCATTTAGTTTCAGGTGATTTTGATTTTCTTTTAAAAACACGTGTGGCTGATATGGCGGCTTACCGTCAATTACTTGGTGATACCTTATTAAGGTTACCTGCGGTAAGTGAAAGTAGAACCTATGTAGTGATGGAAGAAGTAAAATCGACTAATTTTTTACCGATCAAGCGGTAATATCTTTTAAAACGACATTGTTAATGATTAAAGCATTTAATTTATAGCAATATTTTGATACTTTACTGTATATAACAACAATAGAATGAGATGGCGATAAATTTGTCTTTAGAATCTTCAAAGTTAAATGGTGTACAAAGGTTACTAGAAGCAGGGCTTTTAGTTTCATGTGTTTTTGCAATGTACATTATGATGGCTCTCTTTAGTTTTGATCCTGCCGATCCGGGGTGGTCACAAACAGGTTACCAAACTCCTATTCGTAACTTAGGTGGCGCGGTTGGTGCTTATTTATCTGATTTATTACTGAATTTATTTGGTCTTATCGCTTATAGCTTACCTTTTGTAATTGCGCTTACTGGTTGGGTGATTTTTCAAAAATACTATCGTTTAATTCAACTTGACTACTTAACGTTAGGATTAAAATTTATCGGCTTTATCATGCTTTATATTGGCGTGACCGCTATAGCAAGTATGAATTTTGATGATATATTTTATTTTTCTGCTGGGGGGATTTTAGGGGATATCATTAGTAATGGTGTTTTACCTTACTTTTCTTTTGTCGGTAGTTCCTTATTATTTTTACTATTCATCGGCGCAGGTTTTGTTTTACTCACTGGCTTGTCATTATTAAGAATGATTGATCAACTCGGTGCTTATACTATTTCATTCTCGTTATGGTTGCTCACTGTTCCGACATTACTCAGTGAAAAATTTGGCACAGAGCCTAAAAATGAAAAAGAAACATTCAAACTTTCAACGTCAGATCATCAAAGTGAAGCACCCTATAGTGTTGACGAAACAAGTCATATTGAGTCGCTAAAGCAAGAAGAATTACCGGATACCACATACCAAGCTAATCTCGGGGCAATTACTGCTGATGCCGACGCCGATCCCTTTGCAGAAAGTAAAGATGATATGCCTTTTAAATTAGATGATGAAATTGAACACTTTGTCGCAATCGACGATTTAATGGGCGAGCCTTTAGCGATAAATGTGCAAGAGCATGTTAGTGCAGACGAAATAACTGCGGCTTTTGAAAATGTTGAGCCTATTGTTGTTGATGAACCTGTCTGCGCACCTACAAACACAACAGAGAGTTACCAAGGACTGCCTTCATTAGAACTTCTCGATAGGCCCAATCGTTCGGATAACCCTATTGATCCAATCGAATTAGAGCAAATTAGCCGGTTAGTTGAAGAAAAGCTTTTAGAGTTTGGTGTTAAAGCTGAGGTCGTTGGTGTTTATCCCGGGCCTGTTATAACTCGATTTGAGTTAAATTTAGCGCCAGGGGTAAAAGCGAGTAAAGTTACAGGCCTCTCACAAGATATCGCTCGTTCTCTTTCTGCCAAAAGTGTTCGTGTTGTTGAGGTGATTGAAGGAAAGTCAGTGATTGGTATTGAGTTACCTAATAAGTTTCGTGAAACAGTATTTTTTGCCGATGTAATTTCTGATAAAAGCTTTGCTGAATCACCTTCTCATCTTGCAATGGCGATAGGGAGTGATATTTCAGGAAAACCCGTTGTCGCAGACTTAGCAAAAATGCCACATTTACTTGTCGCGGGTACTACAGGCTCGGGGAAATCTGTTGCGGTCAATACCATGATTGTCAGTATCTTATATAAGTCATCGCCTGAAGATGTTCGTATGATAATGATCGACCCTAAACAAGTCGAACTTTCTGTTTATAATGGCATTCCACATTTGTTGTCTGAAGTTGTGACTGATATGAAAGAGGCGGCCAACGCCCTAAGGTGGTGTGTTGGTGAAATGGAACGCCGCTATAAACTCATGTCTGCTTTAGGTGTTAGAAATTTAAAAGGCTTTAATGAGAAAGTTTTAAAAGCTGAACAAGCAGGCGAGCCATTAATTGACCCTTTATGGCAACCTAGTGATGCTTTTAGTCAAACTCCACCGCTTTTAGAAAAGCTACCTGCAATCGTCATTTTAGTTGATGAATTTGCTGACATGATGATGGTCGCGGGTAAAAAGGTTGAAGAACTCATCGCCCGTATTGCTCAAAAAGCTCGTGCGGCAGGGATGCATTTAATTTTAGCGACGCAGCGTCCTTCAGCCGATGTAATTACTGGACTTATCAAGGCTAACATCCCAACTCGTATGGCGTTAAGAGTACAATCTCGTATGGAGTCTCGTATTATTCTTGATCAACAAGGTGCCGAACAATTACTTGGCATGGGAGACATGTTTTATCTGCCACCTGGTGAAGCCGTTTCAATTCGAGTGCATGGTGCATTTGTTAATGATGATGAAGTACATGCGGTCGTTAATGATTGGAAATCTCGCGGAGAGCCAGCGTATGTTGAAGACATCTTATCAGGTGATAGTGAAAATGATATTTTACTACCCGGTGAACAAGCCGAAGCTGATGAAAATGCCGAATTAGATACCCTATATGATGAAGCTGTTGAATTTGTGACAACGAGTCGCCGAGTGTCTATTTCTAGTGTGCAACGAAAATATCGCATTGGTTATAATAGGGCAGCTCGTATTGTTGAAGATATGGAATCACAAGGAGTGGTGAGCACTCCAGGGCACAATGGTGCGCGTGAAGTGCTAGCTCCCCCGCCAATCAAGGATTAAATTATGACTAATCATCTGACATTTTCATTATTATCAGGGGCGTTATCAATTGGGATATTCGTCTCTTCGTTCGCCTATGGTCAAACGGCGCAATTTTTAAATAAAACCATCCAAACTAACGATGAACAAACCGTCTCGTTCGCTAAACAAACACTAATGGATAGACTCTTTGGTTTTGAGCAGTTTTCTGCAGCTTTTACACAACAAGTGATTGATGAAGAAAAAAATATAATACAAGAAGGCCAAGGAAATCTTGCGGTAAAAAAACCTAATTTAGTGTATTGGCAAACAACAAGTCCAGAAGAGACATTAATTGTTTCAGACGGTGCAACATTATGGTTTTATGATCCCTTTATTGAACAGGCAAGTGCTTATCAAGTTAATGCATCTGTTGCCGATACACCTATTTTGCTATTAACCTCTACAGATCCTACCCTATGGCGCAAATATAGTGTGAGTCAATCAGGTGGTGATAGTTTTCTTATTCATTCTAATGATGCCAATAGCCGAGTTCAAACCTTAGAACTGCAATTTTTATCTGGCAGTTCCACGTTAAAGCAGTTTAGTTTATTAGACTCTACTGGCCAACTTAGCTTGATTCAATTAAGCAATGTTGATAGCACAAGTGAAATAGAGCCGTCACTTTTTCAGTTTATTTTACCCGAAGGTTCCGATCTTGATGATCAACGCTAATGGCGAGTTATCGTTAGATTTAGACGAAACCCATGATTTTCTGCCACTTGCTGCTCAATTAAGACCTCAGTCCTTACAAGATTATGTCGGTCAACAACATATACTTGCCACCGGAATGCCTTTACAAAAAGCTATCTCACAAGGGAAGTGCCACTCTGTAATTTTCTGGGGACCACCGGGCACAGGAAAAACCACTTTAGCCGAAATCATTGCAAGTCATGCCGATGCTGCGATAGCGAGAGTCTCTGCCGTTACTTGTGGGATCAAAGATATTCGTCAAGCAATTGCACAAGCTAAAGATAGGGCGATTCATCAACAAAAAAGAACCGTTTTGTTTGTCGATGAGGTACACCGATTTAATAAAAGCCAACAAGACGCTTTTTTACCTCATATTGAAGACGGCACCATTATCTTTATTGGTGCAACCACCGAAAATCCAGCTTTTGAATTAAACCAAGCGATTTTATCTCGAACACGAGTCTACACCCTTAAGAAACTCAACGAAGAAGATCTTCAAATCGTTTTAAATAATGCCATAAAGTATTTGCTAGATAATAAGCAGCTATTGGTTAGTATTGAAAATGAGCCGCAGCAACAGCTGATAAAACTTGCTGATGGCGATGCCCGAAGATTACTCAATTTACTAGAGAACTGTATCGACTTGCTTGATGTTAGCGATCATAAAGTATTGATAACATTCGAGCAAATTAAGCAAGTTGCCGGTAATAAAATTGCTTTATATGATAAAGGTGGTGATGCATTTTACGACTTGATCAGTGCTTTTCATAAATCAGTAAGGGGCTCTGATCCGGATGCTGCCCTATATTGGTATGCAAGAATACTCACAGGGGGGGGTGATGCATTGTATGTTGCCAGACGTTTACTCGCTATTGCCAGTGAAGATATTGGTAATGCTGACCCTAGAGCGATGCAATTAGCCATTAATGCATGGGATACATTTCAACGTGTTGGTCCAAGTGAAGGGGAAAGAGCCATTGCCCAAGCTACTGTATATATGGCTCTAGCACCCAAGAGTAATGCAGTATATCAAGCGTTTAATCAAGCAATGGTGTTAGCGAAAGAGACGGCAGATATGGATGTACCATTGCACTTAAAAAACGCGACTAGCGCTATAACTAAGGAGTTGGGGCACGGTAGTGAGTATCGTTATGCCCATCATGAACTTCATGCATTTGCTGCAGGTGAAAATTATTTTCCCCAGTCATTATCAAAAACGCGCTTATATCAGCCAAGTGATCGTGGGCTTGAAAAAAAACTCAATGACAAGCTTGAATTTCTTAATGAATTAAACCGACAATCAGAAAACAAACGCTATGACTAATTCTATCAGTAACGCCACTATTTATGCTTTTGTTGCCCTTGGTGGTGCAAGTGGTGCCAGCTTACGCTTTTATATTTCACAATTAATGCTAAATTGGCTAGGAAAAGGATTCCCTTTTGCGACGTTGGCGGTTAATATTTCCGGCTCATTGATAATGGGAACCTTATACGGACTCATTGAGCAAGGTATTATAGAAGTTAGTATCTACCGTACATTGATAGGGATTGGTTTTTTAGGGGCGTTTACCACCTTTTCAACCTTTTCACTTGATACACTATTATTAATGCAACAAGGTGAACTATTCAAAGCCATGATAAATGTATTATTAAACGTAAGCTTATGTATATTCGCTGCGGGTATTGGCATTTATTTGGTGACTTTTTTTAATAAGTAAACTTACATTTAGACGTGACATAACATGCTTGATCCAAAACTATTTAGAACAGATATCGATACAACTGCCGCCCAGCTTGCTAAACGCGGTTACACCTTAGATACCGCTTTATTAACTCAGCTTGAAGAGCAACGTAAAGCCATCCAAGTAAAAACACAAGATTTACAGAGTCAACGCAATACACGTTCTAAATCCATTGGCCAAGCGAAAGCCCGTGGGGAAGATATTCAACCTTTGCTTGCCGAAGTTAACCAGTTAGGTGCTGATCTGGATGCGGCAAAAGAGGAAGAAAAACAAGTATTAGCTCAGATTAATGGTATTGTTTCTGCTGTACCGAATTTGGTTGATGATTCGGTGCCCAATGGGGAAAGTGAAGATGACAACGTTGAAGTAAGACGTTGGGGGACACCTAAGACATTCGATTTCGATGTGAAAGATCATGTAGATTTGGCCGTTGCCTTAGATAAAGGTTTAGACTTTGAAAGTGGCGCTAAGCTTGCTGGAACACGCTTTGCTGTTATGCGTGGTCATATTGCTAAGTTACATCGTGCACTCGCACAATTTATGCTAGATGTTCATAGTGAAGAAAATGGTTATCAAGAAATGTATGTACCTTACCTTGTTAATCACGACTCACTTTATGGAACAGGTCAACTGCCAAAATTCGGTGAAGACTTATTTCATACTGATCTCGCCAACCGTAAGTTTTCTTTAATTCCAACAGCAGAAGTACCTTTAACGAACTTAGTACGCGATGAAATTGTTGAAGAAGCCGATTTGCCTATTAAAATGTGTGCACATACTCCATGTTTTCGAAGTGAAGCAGGTTCTTCAGGACGTGATATTCGAGGCTTAATTCGTCAACATCAGTTTGATAAAGTTGAAATGGTACAAATCGTTAAACCTGAAGATTCATTTGCTGCGTTAGATGAATTAACGGGGCATGCTGAGAAAATTTTAGAAAAATTAGAATTACCTTATCGCACGGTAATTTTATGTACGGGTGATATCGGCTTTAGTGCAACAAAAACCTTTGATATCGAAGTATGGTTACCGGCTCAAAATACCTACCGTGAAATTTCATCTTGTTCAAATATGGGTGACTTTCAAGCGCGTCGTATGCAAGCACGATTCAGAAACTCTGAAACCAATAAGCCTGAATTAGTTCACACGCTCAACGGCTCTGGATTAGCGGTTGGCAGAACATTAGTGGCTGTTTTAGAAAACTATCAGCAAGCTGATGGCAGTATTGACGTTCCTAAAGTTTTGCAACCTTATATGAAAGGCTTAACTAACATTAGTTAATGAGTTATTTCCAAGGTAATTAAATAAAAAATCCGACCAAACTGTCGGATTTTTTATTTATATAATTGTTATATTGACTAACACCATCGAATTATTTTTCACTTTCTAAGGTCTTAGTGTTAAGTGTGCTTTCTAATGTGAGATCCATTTTGCTTCGTAGTTTATCCATTCAACTTATTGTCTTTGTTTGTATTTTTCAATTTCTTTCTTGGATTAAAGAAACAAATATGTTGCCAAATAAGCATGATTTATCAACGATGAGTTTTGTCTTGCCGACCACTGTTGGTGATAAAGTTACGCTAATTAATCAACAAAAAACGATCATCTATTTTTTTGCGCCATGGTGTCAAATATGTCATGCCAGTATTGATAACTTGCAAGCTATTTATCAATCAAATACCTCGTTAAAAGTTATCGCTGTCGCATTAGATTTTATGACTGTTGAAGAAGTTGAAAAATTTGTCGCTAAACACCAGTTAACTTTCCCTGTTGCCATAGGCAATGAAGAAGTAAAGCAGGCATTTAAAGTGCATGCTTACCCGAGTTACTATGTGGTTGATAAAAAAAATATTGTTATTGCCAAAGCTATGGGGTATTCAACCGAAATAGGTCTTTATTTAAGATCACTTTAATACTTCTGATCTTTTCCCTGATTGTGTACACTAGGACTTTCAAAATATAACAATAGAAAATTTATCATGCAAATTTCTGCTCAATTTGATAGTGGCAATATCAATGTTATTGAAGCCTCAAGCCCTAAAAATATTATCTTAGAGATTAATAAAGACAATCAATCTGATTTTTTTCAATGGTTTCATTTTAAACTCAATAATAATGTTAGAACAGAGCATGTTTTAACCATTCGTAACGCTTCGAAAGCGGCCTTTGTTGATGGTTGGGCAGATTATCAAGCAGTAGCCTCCTATGATAGAGAGAGCTGGTTTCGTGTACCGACAGATTTTGATGGTGAAAAATTAACGATTACTTTCACGCCTGATCATGACAGCGTGTACTTTGCCTATTTTGTTCCATATAGCTACGAGAGGCATCAAGATCTTATTCATAACGCGCAATTAGATATTGATTGCCAGTTGCAAATATTAGGACAAACCATTGACGGTAGAGATATGTCTTTACTTAAGGTGGGTGAGGAAGGTCCAAACAAAAAAGTTATTTGGTTAACCGCTCGCCAACATCCAGGTGAGAGCATGGCTGAATGGTTTATGGAAGGGTTTATAGACCGCCTTCTTGATGAAGATGATGGCGTTGCTCGAGTATTATTAAATAAAGCCGTTTTTTATTTGGTACCCAATATGAATCCTGATGGCTCAGTTAGAGGCCATTTGCGTACCAATGCCGTTGGTGCCAATTTAAATCGTGAATGGGCTGAACCTACCATGGAAAGAAGCCCAGAAGTTTATCTCGTGCGTGAGAAAATGTTAGCAACAGGTGTTGATATGTTGCTTGATATTCATGGTGATGAAGCGCTTCCTTATAACTTTGTTGCAGGGTGTGAAGGGGTACCTTCTTATGATGAACGCCATAAGTCTTTAGAAGATTCATTTAAAAATATTCTACTGGCGATAACGCCAGAATTCCAAGACGAATTTGGTTACGATAAAGATGAACCCGGACAAGCAAATTTAACTTTAGGGGCAACTTGGGTAGGCGAACAATTTAAGTGTCTTTCTTATACAGTGGAGATGCCATTTAAAGATAATGACTTATTACCTGATCACAGTGTAGGCTGGTCAGATGAACGCAGTAGCTTATTTGGAAGAGATGTTTTAACCGCTATATACCATGTGGTTGATGATTTACGTTAATCTTTAATAAATAACAAAACTATCAATAATAATTATAATAATATCAGGAGTTTATAGTGCAAGAGTTAGTTAATAATCTTAATGGCTACATTTGGAGCCCATATCTTATTTATCTCTGCTTAGGTGCAGGGATCTTTTTCTCAATTATGACCCGTTTTACACAAGTGCGACATTTTAGAGAAATGTGGCGCCTGTTAATGTCTGGTAAAAGTTCTGAAAAAGGCATTTCATCATTTCAAGCATTAGCCGTTTCTTTATCTGGTCGTGTAGGCACAGGTAATATTGCTGGTGTCGCTGCTGCAATCGGCTTTGGTGGCCCAGGTGCCGTTTTTTGGATGTGGGTTGTGGCATTCTTAGGTGCTGCCACTGCTTATGTTGAATCAACTAATGCTCAAATTTATAAAGAAGAAGAAGATGGTGTTTATCGTGGTGGTCCAGCTTATTACATTGAAAAAGCGATGGGGCAAAAATGGTACTCTTGGGTATTTGCCCTTGCCACTATTTTAGCATGTGGGCTGTTATTACCCGTAGTGCAATCGAACGGTATTGGTGATGCGTTAGTCAATGTTTTTGGTCAAGGTGGCACAGTAAACTCTTTCATGGGTGAGTTACCATTGACTAAAGTCTATGCAGCTGTATTTATTGTGTTAATCCTTGGTTTTATTATTTTCGGTGGTGTAAAGCGTATCGCAAGCTTTACCCAAGTCGTGGTGCCATTTATGGCGCTCGCTTACATCATTATTGCTTGTGCGATTATTGCTTTAAATATTGATAAATTACCAGGTATTGTCTCGTTAATTTTCTCTGATGCTTTTACACCTATGGCAGGCTTTGGTGCGGCAATCGGTTGGGGGGTTAAACGAGGCGTTTATTCAAATGAAGCAGGACAAGGTACTGGTCCTCATGCAGCAGCGGCTGCGGAAGTTGACCATCCAGCACAGCAAGGTTTAGTACAAGCTTTTTCTGTATATATCGATACTTTATTTGTTTGTTCTGCGACAGCATTTATGATTTTGATCACTCAGTCGTACAATGTTATGCCAGAAGGTGCTAGCTCTTTTGTGGTGCAAAATTTAGCTGCTGATGTGGTTATTAACGGACCTGGTTTTACCCAAATAGCCGTTGATAGTGTACTAACGGGTGTAGGTAAGCCTTTTATTGCTTTAGCCTTGTTCTTCTTTGCTTTTACTACGGTACTAGCTTATTACTTTATTGCTGAAAATAATGTTTCTTACATCAATAGAACGATTAAACTTCCTGCTTTAAGATTTTTTCTAAAAGTGCTGCTAATGTCTGCTGTTTTCTACGGTACTGTAGCACAGCCAAGTGCTGCTTGGGGAATGGGTGATGTAGGTGTGGGGATTATGGCGTGGCTAAATATCATTGGCATCATAATTATTTTCTTCATGTCAAAACCTGCGATAAAAGCATTGAGAGATTATGAAAGACAGCAAAAAGAAGGGGTGGAAAAATATACCTTTGATCCTAAAAAATTAGGAATTAAAAATGCTGACTTTTGGGAAGAAAAATTAAAAAATGAAAGCTAACCTAAATTAGCTTATTTATTTAATAAAAAACGTCCAATAGGGCGTTTTTTTTATTTTATTTAGGTAGAATGTCGCCATTGAATTATTGAGAGAAAATTATGGCTGTTATTAATTGTCCAAGTTGTCGAAAAAAAATATCTGATAAAGCCACTACCTGTTCACATTGCCAAATTGATCTAGTTAATTTAGATGAAGAGAAGCTTGCATTAAACAGGCAAGTGAGCAAAATACATAAGTCTCAACGGATCATGACATGGTCATTTATCGCGATGTTAATGTTCTGCGGTGGTTTTCTTTTCTTTTATTGGAAAAATGTTCAGCCGGGTACATGGCAGTATTATTTGTCTGTTGGTTCAACAATTTTAGGCTTCTTCATCTATATCATTACCAGAGTCCAATTGATCTTATTAAAGCGAAGTAACAAATAACATGGATATTTTTCAATTAATTGACAATATGTCAAATGAGCTGTACTTACGATTAAAACATGCCGCAGAAACGGGAAAATGGCCAGAAGGTACTCCTGTTGATAAGGCTCAACGTGAATCCGCTTTACAGCTTTCAATGGCCTATCAAGCTAAACATCTAAATGCTGACCAAATGTTATCCATAGGATCAGATGGTGAAATAGTCACGAAAACTAAACGCCAGCTAAAAAATGAATTTAGTCACTCCAATAGAGACGCTGAAATTACTCCTTGTCACAAAGACGACACTCAAAATAACAACGATATTGCTAGGTTTACCGATATATGATTTTTTCCCCTTTTCGTAAAAAGAGTCCATGGCAAAGTAAAGACAGTAATACACGTATTGCTGCCATTAATAATGATTTAGATATCCATCAAGAAGCCAGTTTCGCTATATTACTATCATTACTTGATGAAGATAATAATGAGTTGGTACGTCGAGCTGTTTTAGTGAAACTTAATGACTTTCCAACCTGGTACAAGGCGAGCCAAAGCAATAATAATAGTAAAGTGCGTTTATACGCTCAACAAGAAGTAGAAGCGATCATTATGGGACAGCGCGAGCTTAAACTGTCTGATGATGCAAAAATTGAGTTTATTCATACAAAGCCCAAACAATCATTCTTTGATGCATGGCTAAATGTTGAAAAATCACCTGATGTCGTTATCGAATTATTTAAACGCCTTGATAAACCACAGTTGGCTTTAACCACGTTTAAAAATAATCTTAACGCTAAAGTACAGGCGTTTATTATTGAGCAAGAAAATACCCTTGAAGGATTAGAAAAACTCTTAAAGAAAAGCACTGAGCAAGACATTTCGAATAGTATTAGTGAAAAAATTAATCGCATCAATGCGCAAATTGAAAAGCCAATAAAATTAGCAAAACAAACACAACTTACCTTGTCGAAGCTTTTAGCCTTGAAAGAGTGTAGTGATTACCAAACTTTTATTGACAAACAAGACGCTTTACAAAATGAATGGCAGACATTAACTCAGAGTTTTGATTGTTTAGCTCAAGAGCAACAGCAGCTGTTTTTAACTAAGCATACGGATATTATTCAACAGTTAAAAAATATTTTCGCAAGTAAAGCTGAGGCTTTTGAACAACAGAAAATTGCTAACGCTTTAGCGGCAGAAAAGCAAGCCAGCCATAAATATATTGAAAACGAAGTAAAAAAACTCGAGCAATGCTTGAGTGATTCGATATTTGAAGATAATAAAATTGATGACGAAGTCTTTACTCAACAGGTAGCCGATCTACAAAAAGAAATTTCATCTTCACCATTAAATAGCGATAGCCAGCAGCATTTTTTACGTGAAATTGATGATATTCAAACGAAACTGTCACAATTACCACAAATTGCGCAATCACTAACTGATGCAACTCACCTCATTTCTAAGATGTCGCAAAAAGCAATTCCAGACTCTATTAGCCAATTAGCTGAACAAGAGCATGATTTTGAGCAGTGGCTAAAAGAATGGCAGGGGGTTTATCAAACATCCAACGGTTGTTTACCCCTGTCGATGACTAACGCCTATGATGAAATTGTAAACTCATGGCACACAGCTTTAAAGCCTTTGCGTCAACAACAAAATCAGGTCTTTCATAAAGTACAACGTAAGCTTCATGATTTTGATAGATTAGTAAATAGTGGTAAATATAATGCGTCGTTTGGGGTTTTCAAAACAATCCAAAAAAGTTTTGAACAACTTAATGAACAACAAAAATATCGTCTACAACGTCTTTATGACGCAGCTCAAGAAAAAATTAGTGAACTCAGTGATTGGGAACATTATATTGCCACACCTAGAAAACAATCTCTTTTGGAAAAAGTCAGCCAACTTGTTCATCAACCTTTAGATAATCCGAATGAGCAAGCTAAAAAAGTGAAAGAATACCGTCGTTTGTGGAATTCGTTAGGCCATGCTGACGATGAGATTGAACAAACACTAAATAAAGAATTTAATAACGCTTGTGAACAAGCATTTGCACCTTGTCGTTTATTTTATGCTGAGCAAGATAAGATCCGTGCTCAGCATTTAGTGAATCGTTTAGCGATAATAGAAAAAGCGAAGAAGTTTGCAGATGACTTTGATCAAAATAAGGCTAATTGGAAAAGTACCGACGGTCAGCTTAATCAATTAAAGCAGCAGTGGCATGACGCCGGCGAAATTGAAAGAGACAAATATAAGCAAATTAATGAGCAATTTAATGCGTTACTGAAACCTGTAAGAATGGCGATTAACCATTATTATCAGGAAAATAGTCTAGCAAAATCTAATTTGATCAAACAAGCCGAAAAATTACTTGACGTCGATGATGTTCAATCAGCTGTTAATGACATTAAACATTTACAAAAGCAATGGCGCGAAATTGGTTACAGTGGCTTGAAAGAGGAAAATAAACTTTGGCAATCATTTAGAGTGATCAATGATGCGTTATTTGAGCGTCGAAATTTAAATCAAGCCTCTTTGAAAGACCAACAAAAAAAACTTAGAGATCATTATGATGAGGCAATTAAACGTATTGAAGAGCAGGCTTTTATTGATCTAAACAAAAGTGCTTTGAATGCAGCGCGTCTCGAATTAACTCAACTTAAGCAGCAAGCCATTGATGAAAACATTTCGCTAAAGCCTATAATGGTTAAAATTGACACATTACTCAGTCGCATCGAGCAAGCGTTTATACAATTAAAAAGTGAAGAAGAACTGCAGGTTTGGCAGGATGTTTTTTTATCTCTGGAAGTGTCAATTAATAACGATATAACCACATCAGCGCATTATATTGCGTTACCTTCGCATTGGCAGAAAAAATTATCTGACTTGCCTTTAGAGCCTGGTCAGTTTGAACAACGATTAGAACAAACTATTGCGCTAGAGATCTTATCAAAAATTGACTCGCCTGAAGAAGATAAAGCACGAAGACTCGCTATTCAAATTGATTTATTGCAAAGTCATATGTCATCAGGTAACACATTAAATTTAAAAGAAAGTTTTATAAAGTGGCTAAATATTGGTCGATTAACATCGCAAGATTTGCCTTTGTTAACTCGTGTTAAAAGGGTCTTTATCAATAAAGACTAATAAGCCTGCTATAGTTAACATATGCTTAGCGGGGGATTTATGAAGTCTATTTTATTTTTTTGTACCTTGTTTTTGTCGATAAATGTTAATGCGATTAATGATAACTCTTTAAATGATAGTTCTAAAAATGAAAATGCAATAAACGTCACCTTTATTAATCCTTCTATCCCAGGCACAGCTTTTTGGGATAGGGTGACAGCTATAGCTAAAGCTGCAGCTCAAGATTTAAATATTAATTTAACGGTTGTTTATGGCCGAGATAATAGAATATTTAATCTTGAAGCTATTCAAGCTGTATCATCAAAATCAAACAAACCCGATTATTTAGTCTTTATGCCATACGATGGCAACTCAGAGCTAACATTTTCAACAATTAACAACGCTAAAATACCTTTTATTACCCTTGAACGCACTTTGCTTGAAGAAGAGCACGAATTTATAAAACTACCACAACAAAAGTATAATTATTGGTTAGGTGAAATTTTTCATGACAATATCATCGCGGGTGAATTATTAGCGGATAGTTTAATAGCGAGTATTCGTCACGATAGACCTCATGAACTGTTAACCATTGCTGGTATCTCTGGTAGTTTTAGCGGAGAGTCAAATCAGCGCAATTTAGGCTTAGAAAAGAGTGTCGCTAAACACAAAAATGTCAAACTTTTACAAATTGTGCCCGCTATTTGGAGTAGAGAAAGAAGTCGAGAAATTATTCATCAATTATATCGAAGGTTTGGTCATATAGATATTGCATGGACAGCGTCTGATGGCATGGCACTTGGCGTTTTAGACTACTTACAAAGTGGCTACAATAACCTTAATCATCAAATGAAAGTAGGTGGTATAGATTGGACGGTTGAAGCGATAGAGATGGTAAACTCAAATAAACTAACGGCGACGGTAGGCGGACATATCTTTCAAACGGCTTGGGCATTAATAAAAATTTTTGATCACCATCAAAATAAAAATGTATTTAAAAAAGGGGCGGATTCTAAAACTTACGATCTTCAACTAATTGATCGTAATAATATTGACCAATATTATGTGTTAGGGCAAAAGGTTGATTGGCACCGTGTTGATTTTAAAGCGTTTACGTTATCAGCAACCAATCAAGTTAACTATGACTTTGATGTTAAATTATTATTAAAGTACCTTAAGGAAGAGTGAGTTCACCTCGAAGGTTTTCTTGTAATTTTTTACGTATTGTTTCGTTAGAGAAATTTTGACTTAATAAGTAATGTAATTTTGTTAATGCCGCTTCTAATGTCATATCTGAGCCACTGATCACCCCACATTGGCTTAAAGATACACCAGTGGCGTAACCATCCATATTGACCATTCCTTTTATGCATTGACTACAGTTAACAATAATGATCCCTTGTTGATTTGCCGCCGCTAAACTATCGAGCAATTGTTTATCTTGTGGTGCATTGCCGACACCATAGCTTCTGATAATTAATGCTTTAACAGGTTGTTTAATAATATTTTTAATTAACTCAACACTAATACCAGGATACAAATGTACTACGCCAATGGGTTGTGGGGTAATACTTGAAAGCGAAACCTTATTTTTAGTTGGTTGATTGATGACACCCGAGCCCACCTTAATGTTGATACCAGCCTCAAGCAATGGTGGCATATTAGGAGAGTCAAAAGCATTAAAACCATCAGCATAGGCTTTAATCGAACGGTTACCACGAAATAAACGATTATTAAAAAATAATCCCACCTCATTTATCGGGTAATTTGCGGCAATAAACAAAGCGTTTAACAGGTTGACTTGGCCATCTGAACGAAGTTGGCTAAAGGGTATTTGTGAGCCTGTTACGATAACGGGTTTACTCAAGTTATCAAACATAAATGACAATGCCGAACTGGTATAGGCCATAGTATCGGTGCCATGAAGCACCACAAAACCATCATAATCATCATAGTTTTTATAAATATCATCCGCGATACGCTGCCAGTCCGCTGGTGCCATGTTAGATGAGTCAATAAGCGGATGATATTCGTGGATTGAAAAGTCTGGCATTTCTTCACGATGAAAGTCGGGCATGGCTTGAATAGACGATGTTAAATGTCCTTTTACCGGAATATAACCATTTTTGCTGGCTTTCATACCAATAGTTCCGCCTGTATAGGCGATGTAAATTCGTTTTTTCATCATCTTCATCTTTTAGTCATAAAAAGGGCCGTTCATTGAAACTTATTTGCCAATATAAAAAAGCCCCGAAAATTCGAGGCTATGATAACAAAATTTCTTTGGTGGAGTAGTTGTTAATTAACTTCGCAAGCTAAACAAAAAGAATAAATCCCTTGGGGATCATTTAATTGATTAATGGCTTGGTACTCTTGTTTTAATTTCAATAATATCTTATCAAATCCACCTACAGTGTGTGTTTGTTCCATTGGCATAAATTTAACCGCTTCTCCTAAAAAGTTTTCAAAGAAGATATCCTGCGATGAACGTTGTTTTTCTATCAATTTCGTTTGGTAATGATCAATTTTTGCCAAAGTTGCCGCTTCATTAATGGCAAAATTTAAATCACCTAACTCATCAACTAAGCCTAATTCTTTTGCACGTGCGCCAGACCAAACACGACCTTGGGCTACAGCATCGACTTCTTTAACTGACATCGCTCTATTTTCTGCAACCAATTCTAAAAAGTCTTGATAACCTCTCTCAATACCTAATTGAAATATTGTCGAGATGCCTTCACTCAGTTCCCTGGTAACACTTAAACCAGCAAGCTCTGTTGTGCCGACGCCATCAGTATTTATTCCCAGTTTTTTTAATGAATTTTCAAATGTCATGAAAAAGCCAAATATGCCTATCGAACCTGTGATAGTGGTAGGGGATGCAATAATTTTATCGGCAGCAGCTGAGATCCAATAGCCACCTGAGGCCGCATAAGTTCCCATCGAAGCAACAACCGGTTTTCCAGCAGCTTTGATTAATTCAACCTCTTGTCGAATAACATCTGAGGCAAATGCACTTCCCCCCGGGCTGTCAACACGAAGGACGACTGCTTTTACCTTTTTATCAAGACGTGCTTTACGTAATAGTTTAGCGGTACTGTCTCCTCCAATAGTGCCTGGCTTTTGTGTGCCATCTAAAATTGTACCTTTGGCAACAACAATGGCGATTTGATCATCTTGTGAGTATTGTGAAGGAAAACTTGGTGTTATGGTGTGCAAATAATCTTTAAACCCTATTTGATTAAAATTATTCTGACCATTTTGTCCGACTAACGAAATCATTTCTTGGGTAATTTCTGCTCGAGTTTTTAATTTGTCTACCCAGTGGTTGGTTAATGCATATTGGGCAACTTTTCCATCTACGCGTTGTAATTTTTCAACTAAGACTTCGGTGGATTCGTCAAAATTATCAATGCCAAACTCACGTTGTTGGGCGACGTCTTGCTTATATTGTAACCATAAATCGTCAAGCCATTGTTTATTTGCCTCTTTTGCAGCAGGTGACATATCATTACGCATATAAGGCTCAACAGCCGATTTATAAGTACCAACTCTGAAAATGTGTTGACTGATAGAAAGCTTATCCAAGGCCGATTTATAATATAGCTGATATCGTCCATAGCCATCAAGCATCATCCAGCCATTAGGATCTAACCAGATCTCATCTGCGAAACTGGCTAAATAATATTGATCTTGGCGAAATTGGTCGCCATAGGCGATCACTTGTTTACCTGAGGTTTTAAAGTCTTCAATACTTTGAGCAATATCTCTTAACTTGGTCAAACCAGCACTTCTCATACCACTGAGCTGTAAAACTAACACTTTAATTCGATTATCGTCTTTTGCCGATTTAATAACGTCTATAATATCCGCTAGTAAAACTTCAGGATTTTCAGTGGGTTGATCTAAAGCCTCATGAAGAAATGCCTCCATAGGATCTATTTCATGTTTTTGTTCAACCACATCGCCTTTAATATTTAACACTAAAGCGGCCTTAGGTGGGACGACAACTTTACCTTCATCATTAGTTAAAACAAAATATAGCAGCAGTAAAACCGTGAAAAAGACTAAATTGACAATGATCTTTCTTGAAATATTTAGTAATTGAAAAAAACTTTTTGTGATGCGCCTTAACGCACTTGGGTGTTCATTCATAAATGGCCATGATAATTATTAATACTTATCCGCTATGCTAAT
The DNA here is from genome assembly GCA_040779345.1 of Colwelliaceae bacterium 6441. Lineage (GTDB taxonomy): Bacteria > Pseudomonadota > Gammaproteobacteria > Enterobacterales > Alteromonadaceae > Thalassotalea_H. The sequence continues at coordinate 26,936 of JBFONU010000011.1, forward strand.
AAAATATTGTTCGTTTATGTAGTTATAAATGTAAATAAATACGTATTGTTGTTACTTTTGAAAGAAATATTCACTACCTTTGTTCTTATACCCTGTCAAAGTTTATAGAATAGTTTTTATGATATTTTTTTCTTACTACAACAAACTCATCGCTAAACTCGCGTATTTAAATGGCATACCGGCATTTTTGATCCGTCTATACTTAGCCCCCATTTTTATCATGGCGGGCTACAGTAAATTACAGTTGTCTAATGATGCCGTCTCAGGTTTTAGTCGTTTGCTAGCAACACCAGAAATTGTTGAATGGATTGGCAATGCACAATGGGGATTAGGTTTGCCTTTTCCTGAATTATTAGCCAATTTAGCGGCTTGGAGTGAATTTTTAGGAGGCTGGCTTCTTTTAGTTGGACTTCTGACTCGGCTGGTGTCTATTCCATTAATGTTCACTATGATTATTGCGGCGACATCTGTTCATGGTACAAATGGCTGGTTTGCAATTACACCTACTGATCCTGATATTAGTCCGGCGAAAGTTTTGGTTTGGTTAGGTGTTGATAGTGCCGAGCAAAGTTTAGACAATAGTCTACAAGTCAGTACAAGGTTAGCAAGAATGCGCAGTATTTTAGCGGAAAATGGCAATACAGATTGGCTTTATGAACATGGCTCAATTGTTGTTTTAAATAATGGCATTGAATTCGCAGCCACTTATTTTATTTTATTACTGGCCCTTTTTTTTATTGGTGCTGGAAGGTTTACCAGTATTGATCATTACTTATATAATTACTGGCTTAGGCCTCGATTAACTGATCATGGATTTAAATGAACGCAATAGACTTATTACTTACCAGACAATCATCACCACATTTAGCGGGGCCAGCGCCGGATCCCGAATGTTTAGAGAAAATTTTATTAGCGGGAATGCGAGTACCAGATCATGCTAATTTAAAACCGTTTCACTTTACTGTGGTTCAAGGGGATGGTTTACAAAAATTAAGTGATATTTTTGTTCAGGCCGTTAGCACGCCAACCATCAGCCAAGCTAAACTCGAAAAAACCGTTAAGATGCCGTTTCGAGCACCTTTGTTGATTATTGTATCAACGTTATATCAAACCCATGAAAAAGTTCCTAAAAGTGAACAATTGATCGCCGCAGGTTGCGCTGTACATGCAATGCAAATGGCCAGTGTCGCTCTTGAATTTGGCGCCATATGGCGTACGGGGGAGTTAAGTTATAACGACAAGGTTAAACAGGCTTTAAGCATTTCAACGCAAGAAGATATTGTTGGCTATTTGTATATTGGCACACAAGCAAACGCCACTATAGGCAAAGCACGTAAATTTTATGATGATCGGGTGAGTTATTTATAATTAAGCGGTGATTAACTTTTTTGAATCGAGTGTTATGAAAATAGGCTATTGAATATACTGTTATAAACAAAGCTTTATCAATCTATTTTTTATCGATGATAAAAAAGCCCTTGCTCATAAAAGAGCAAGGGCTTTTTATTACATGCTGATAAGGTTAAAAAGCAGCATTATTAGGCGTTCTTGGGAATGGGATCACGTCACGCACGTTTTGCATACCTGTGGCATAAGCTACTAAACGTTCAAAACCTAAACCAAAACCTGAATGTGGTACTGTGCCGTAACGGCGTAAATCGCGATACCAGCTATAGTCTTCTTGATTCAAGTTCATCTCTTCTAAACGTGCATCTAATACATCAAGACGCTCTTCACGTTGGCTACCACCAATAATTTCACCAATACCTGGCGCTAAAATATCCATAGCGGCAACGGTTTTACCGTCATCGTTCAAACGCATATAAAATGATTTGATGTCTTTAGGATAATTTTGTAATACAACTGGACCATTGAAATGCTCTTCTGCTAAATAACGTTCGTGCTCAGAATTTAAGTCAACGCCCCAAGAGACAGGATTTTCAAATGTCTTATCGCAGTTTTCTAAGATCGTGATCGCGTCAGTGTAATCAAGACGCACAAAGTCGTTGTTGATCACCGAGTTCAAACGATCAAGCACTGTTTTATCAACACGTTGCTGGAAGAATGCCATGTCGTCAGCTCGCTCTTCTAAAACGGCAGAAAATACATATTTCAACATTTCTTCAGCAAGGTCAGCAGCATCTGCTAAGTCAGCAAAGGCAATTTCTGGTTCGATCATCCAAAACTCAGCTAAATGACGAGTTGTATTTGAATTTTCGGCACGAAAAGTTGGCCCAAAGGTGTATACCTTTGAGAGGGCACAGGCATACGTTTCTACATTTAATTGCCCAGAAACGGTCAAGAATGTTTCTTTACCGAAGAAATCTTGCTTGTAATCAACGTCACCTTTATCAGTTCTAGGTAAGTTTTCCATATCAAGCGTACTGACTCGAAACATCTCGCCTGCACCTTCACAATCACTTCCTGTAATTAATGGCGTACTGATCCAAAAGTATCCTTTGCTGTGTAAAAAACGATGTACGGCTTGCGCTAAACTATTACGCACACGAGTAACCGCGCCACCAATATTAGTTCGTGCACGAAGGTGCGCTTGTTCACGTAAAAACTCGATACTATGACGCTTTGCTGCCATAGGGTAAGTATCAGGATCATCAACTAAACCATGCACTTCAACTTTAGTTGCTTGTATTTCAAATGATTGACCTTTACCAGGTGATTCAACCAAAATACCCGTTACTTTAACCGCAGCGCCGGTTGTTAGTTTTAATACTTCAGATTGATAATTGTCGACGTCATTAGGCACAATTGCTTGAATAGCATCAAAACAAGATCCGTCATGGATGGCTAAAAATGAAATACCTGCTTTTGAATCACGGCGAGTTCGGATCCAACCGTTTATGGTTATTTCTTCGTTTACAGGGTATTGTCCTGCTAAGACATCAGTAATTGCTATAACTGACATTTATCAACCTCTTTACTAGTAAATGTTGTTCTCGATTTAAGGAGGGATATGTTACCGTGCTGATAGGGTTTAACAAGTAAAACTTGGTCTTGAAACGCTAATTATTTATTAAAAGATAGGTTTTTTATCTATAAAGGGTGTTTTTATGGGAAATGACAAAATGGAAAGGCGAATATCTGAAGATTTTTGGCTGAAAACGATCAGATATTTGGCAATTTTTGCTTGGGGGCTATTTACCATTGCTTTGGTGCTTTCTTATTATGCTGCCCCTGAGACTGACTACGGTGTATTACGTTATCACAATATTTCCATTAGAAAATTTTGGTTAACCCCCCTTACTGGCTACTTATATGTATTGTTATGGCTAAGTGCACTGTTAAGTTACCTTGCGCTTATCGTGCATAAATACCGAAGTCGTCGTAAAACTGATAACAAACAATTTAACGTAGTGTTATTACTGATAATTTCAGTTGCTTGGGTTGTGTATTTGGTGACGCGCTTACTGTGATTATTTGTAACCTTAGCTTGTTTTAGTAAAACAGTCTTCTTCATCTAATACGACTTCTATGGCATTTATGAGTTGGCTTAATTGCTCCTTTTCAATGATCAGTGGTGGCATGATATAAATAAGCTTGCCGAAAGGGCGGATCCATACACCTAACTCTACAAAGCGTTTTTGAATTTTTTCAACATTGACCGCTTGAGTGGTTTCTACCACACCAATACTGCCTAAAACTCGTGTGTGCTTAACGCGGTGGTTTTTTCCAAGAGGCAGTAACTCTAGCTGCAATTGTTGTTCTATCTGAAATACTTTTTCTTGCCAATTTTGCTGTATTAATAGTTCAATACTTGCGTTTGCAACCGCACAGGCTAGTGGGTTTGCCATATAGGTTGGCCCGTGCATAAAACAGTTGGCTTCGCCTTGGCTAATTGTTTGAGCAACTTCATCGGTACAAAGCGTGGCGGCTAAAGTTAGATAACCTCCGGTTAATGTTTTACCTAAACACATAATATCTGGGGAAACATCTGCCCATTCACAAGCAAAGAGTTTACCTGTTCTACCTAAGCCGGTTGCGATTTCATCGGCGATAAATAGCACCTGATATTTATCGCATAAATCCCTAACTGCTTTTAAATAACTGGGATGGTAAAAACGCATCCCGCCAGTGCCTTGTACAATAGGTTCAATTATAAAAGCAGCGATTTCTTGGTGATGCGCTTTGAATAAATTTTCTAGTTCATTTGTTTCATCATTATGCCAAGGCTCATTGATTGCTATTTTGGGAGCAGGCGCAAAAATGCTTTTCATTAACACATTGTCAAATATTTGATGCATTCCCGTGACAGGATCACAAACTGACATAGCCGCGAATGTGTCGCCATGATAACCATTTTTAACGGTCATAAGTTTATGTTTACTGGACTGCTTTTTACTGTGCCAATATTGCAAAGCCATTTTAATCGCAACTTCTACTGCCACAGAGCCACTGTCTGAAAAAAACACTTTTGTTAGCGTTTTAGGAGTTAATTCCACAAGTTTTTCACCCAATGCTATTGCCGGTTCGTGGGTGAGTCCGCCAAACATTACATGAGAAAAATTTTCAGCTTGCTTGATAAGTGCGCTATTAAGAATTGGGTGGTTATAGCCATGTAACACTGACCACCACGACGACATACCATCAACCAGTTTTTCGCCTGAACTTAGGTTGATATAAACACCTTTTGCAGACTCAACAAGATAAGAAGGCAAAGGCTGTGACATTGAAGTATAGGGATGCCAAATATGGTCACGGTCAAACTGAAGAAGGTTAGTGTGTTTTTTAATCATATGTAAACTTTTTACTGCTATTTTTGTTGACATGTTGGTAATGGGCAATAGACTACCCGTTAAAATAGTTTGATGCAATTTCAATTAGAATAGGCTGTAGGTAATGGTACAACACACTCAATCAATCGATAACCAACAAAGTACAATTCGTCATAACTGGACGCATGAAGAAGTTAACGCTTTATTGGCTTTACCTTTTAATGATTTGATGTTCAAAGCGCAGACTATACATCGCGAAAATTTTAACGCTAATGAAGTACAAGTAAGTACATTGCTGTCGATAAAAACAGGCGCTTGCCCTGAAGACTGTAAATACTGCTCGCAAAGTGCTCGTTATAATACCGACGTTGAAAAAGAACGCTTGATGGAAGTAGAAAAAGTTCTTGAAGCTGCAAAAATTGCTAAAGAGCAAGGTTCAACACGTTTTTGTATGGGAGCGGGTTGGAGAAACCCCAAAGCACGTGATATGCCATTTGTTGTTGAAATGGTCAAAGGTGTTAAAGCCATGGGGTTAGAAACCTGTATGACACTTGGTATGATTGATGGTGATCAGGCGGGAGAATTACAAGCTGCAGGATTAGATTATTACAACCATAACCTTGATACGTCTCCTGAGCATTACAACTCAATTATTACCACTCGTACTTTCCAAGACCGTTTAGATACCTTACAAAATGTTCGAGATGCGGGTATGAAAGTATGTAGTGGCGGTATTATGGGGTTAGGCGAGAAAGCGCAAGACAGAGCCTCATTTTTAGCTCAGTTGGCTAATTTACCGAAACATCCTGATAGTGTGCCGATTAATATGTTAGTTAAAATAGAAGGGACGCCGTTAGCCAATGTTGATGATTTAGATCATTTTGATTTTATTCGTTGTATTGCCGTTGCTCGCATTATGATGCCAAAAAGTCATGTCAGACTTTCTGCTGGTCGTGATGCCATGAACGAGCAAATGCAAGCCATGTGCTTTTTAGCGGGAGCTAATTCAATATTTTATGGTTGCAAATTACTCACCACAGGAAATCCTGAAGCGAATAAAGACATGCAGTTATTTGCAAAATTAGGAATTAATACTGAAACAGTGGCAAACACGATTGAAGATGATGAACAGTCACTAAAAACTGCGGTTATAAACCAGCAAAATAGTGATTTATTTTATGATGCCAGTCATTAACCACCTTTAAGGTTTTGCAATTAGTATGGCTTTTGACTTCATAACTGAACAACTCAATCAGCAAAAGAACGCTTATCGACATCGTCAACGGCAGTGTATTACACAGCAGAACGGTTCGACCATTGTTATCGATAATAAAAGCTACTTAAATTTTTCATCTAATGATTATTTAGGATTAAATAAACATCCCGACATCACGCTTGCTTTTCAAGAAGGGGTAGATAAATTCGGCAGTTCGTCTTGTTCATCCAGTTTAGTTACTGGCTATAACTATGCGCATCAAGCTTTAGAATCAACAATTTGTGACTGGTTAAATAAGCCAAAATGTTTACTATTTAATAGCGGTTTTTCAGCGAATTATGGTGTGTTAAATGCACTTGCAAATGAGCAAACACAATTTTGGCTCGACAAATTATCTCATGCCTCACTGATCGACGGCGCTTTATCGGGTAAGGCGAAAGTTAAACGATTTTTACATAATGATTATCGCCAACTCAATACACTCTTATCTAAAAGATCCTTATCGAATAATTTGGTGATTTCAGAAGGGGTGTTTAGTATGGATGGTGATAAAGCTGACATTGACCAACTGCAAAACATAGCGCATAAAAATCAAGCTTGGTTATATATTGATGACGCGCACAGCATAGGTGTCGTAGGGGATAAAGGTCGAGGCAGCAGTGAAAATTTAAATGTTGATATTATTATGGCAACATTTGGGAAAGCAATAGCAACTTCTGGTGCTTTTGTTGCTTGTGATGATGCTTTACATGATTATTTAATTAACTTTTCACGGCATTATATTTATTCAACAGCAATTTCTCCGGCCATTGCTTGGGCGACCAAAAAAAGTATTGAACTGATACAAAAAGAACAGTGGCGCCGTGAAAAAATTGTTGAGTTAAGTCATGTTTTTTCATCTACACTCAATGATAATGTCAACATGATACCCACTTCATCTTCAATTCATGCCATTGTTTTAGGCAGTGAAAAAAGCGCGTTAGAGATCACTGAAAAGTTGAAAAATAATGGTATTTGGTTAACTGCAATAAGGCCTCCAACGGTTGCCAATAACACATCAAGGTTACGCGTAACTATAAATTCAAATCATAATGTAAATGATATCAAGCAATTAGCTGAAAATATAAACAAGGTTATTCATTAATGCCTGAAAAGAAAAATTTGTACAAAATAGCGCGTTCATTTGGCTCTGCGAGTCAATCATATGATATTTCTGCTCGTTTACAGCGCTACAGTGGTAAAAATTTAATGCCATGGTTGCCAAACAGGAACGATTTAACGGTACTTGATTTAGGCTGCGGCACAGGATTTTTTACTGAAATACTTTCAGGGCGTTACCATGACGTAATTGGTTTAGATATTTCCAGTGAAATGCTGCAGTTTTCAAAACAACAACGCAGTTCGGATATTTTTTGGCTTAAAGCAAATGCCAATCGATTACCCTTTGCTGATCAAAGTATTGATTTAGTTTATTCAAATTTAATGATCCAATGGTGTGAGTCATTAGCGGTTTTAAAAAGCGAATTAACCCGCGTATTAAAACCAGGTGGGTTATTTATTTTTTCAACACTCATTGAAGGGACATTATTTGAACTTAAATCATCATGGTCTCAAGTAGATGACGATAAACATGTAATTGATTTTAAAACAGCTGAAGATCTTGAAGATATTTTTAATTCACCTGATTCAAAATTATTTCAAACATCCACTAAAGATATTGTTTTGGAATATGAAAATGTTCTTCACCTTGCTAAAGAACTCAAAGGTTTGGGTGCTAATCATGTACCAAAAAAACAAGCAAAAGGCTTAGCGGGTAAAGATAAGTGGCAGAAGATGATGCAATGTTATCAAGATTTTCTTGAGCCAAGTGGTGTGTATCCGGCCACGTATAAAGTATTTTCTGGCTTGATGGTAAAACTCAATGACTGAACTCTTTATTACAGCAACAGATACAGATGCTGGTAAAACGTATTTTTCTCAAGTGCTGGTCACAGCGCTTGTTCAGCACGGTTTAAAAGTCGCGGTATTTAAACCTATTTCTGCAGGTTGTGAACTGTTAAGTGTCCAAAATGGTGAACAATTAGTTAATGAAGATGCCGTGAAATTATTTGAAGCTGCCAATAGCTCACAAACATTAGCGCAGATAAATCCTATTATGTTTGAGGAGCCGATTGCCCCCCATATTGCCGCAAAGAAGCAAAACCAAACCATAGAGCTTGAGGATATCTATCGGTATTATCAACGCAATAAACAGCTTAAAAGTGATGTATTAATTACAGAAGGTGCAGGTGGTTGGCGACTGCCGTTAGGGCATGGCAAGTATTTATCTGAATTTGTTACTATGACCAATCAAAAAGTTATTCTAGTAGTCAATATGAAACTTGGCTGTTTAAACCACGCCATATTAAGTTTTGAGTCAATCGTTGCTGATGGTTTAACCTGCATAGGCTGGGTAGCGAATTGCCCGGAAACTATGGATTACCTTAGTGAAAATATTGATGAACTTAAAAATCTCTTACCTGTGCCTTTATTAGCCAAACTGCCTAAACAAACGAATATTGAGCAAGCAGCAGCCAATGTCGACCTAAAAAGATTTTTTGCTGCTCTATAGCCCTTATTTACTTTTCCCTTTTAAAGTTCATTTAGCCCTTTAATACACGCACTGGCGATAAAACCAGAGCGTGTTTTATGAGTTTCAGATTTACTGACCCGATCATCAATTTGTTTTATTAACAGCTCAGGTAAGGTCACGTTGATTTTATGACTTTTACCTAAATAGGGTGTGATATCAATGTCGATTAAACACCAAACTACCTCACTATAATCCTTTAGGTGTTTTTCAATGGGTAACGCTTGAGGAATAGTTTCACCGTACTCCGCTAAAATTGATAAATGTGAGGCGATATTCTTCTCTATTCCTAAAAGAGCTTCGTCGACAGATCCTCCGTTACATTCACAACCTGGTAAATCAGGCACTACAGCTTTGTATTTTTCACTATCAATAATTTTCTTTATCGCGATTGGGTATTTCATTTTTTACTCCGTTTAACTATCTAAAACCAATGGTAACCCTGATAACTCTTTGATGCAAATAAGTAATAACCCTGATAACCCCCAGTGTTGTGATAATTATAACCCTGATAACTCTAATGGCTGGTTTTGTGGGGTTACTATAACTCTGAAGTATTTGATTGGTGAATGTTCACTATTTTTTTAAAGCAAGCATAAAGGTGAATTAACTAGTAGTTTTGGATCTGAACTAAATTATTAGCTTAAGATTTAATAGGGGTTATAGGAGTTGCTATTCGATTACTGTTGAGATTGGTTTAAGTTTTATTTGATCTAAAAACAGCGATTATTGATAGCTTGCTACAAGTTAAAATACTTATGTTGTAGTTTAGTGATATTGCGAATTTATGTCTTAGAGCTTCTGAGCTAGAGTTTCAGAGTTAGGGCGATAATGCTTGGTAATTAACTTTTTATTGTTCAATGAGAATTATTTGGTTTCTAGCAAATTCTGGGAAGTTCATATTGACTTAAGTGCTTGACGTGACATGCCGCTATATACCGATGCAAGCACTGGGGTAATTTTCAACTTTGCTGGCAACGTGACGGTTGGTGATGAAATCCTACCTAATGGAGTTATTATGGTTCTGGTAAGCAAGCAGCCTAATATAATTTCAGTCTTGCTAAGACCACTTAACAAGCAATTATAGCGAATTTTTACCGTTGGCAGTTTTCACTTCGCTTAACATTTTAGTAAACTGTTATTTCTCCTAATTAGCGCGTTTACGTACATTAAGGATCCATTAAGAATGCAGTTTTCAGATAATACGCTCAAGTTGTTATTTGCTATTTTTTCAATAGTTATGTTCAGTTTGTATAGTAGTTCTATTTTTATCACAGGAGAGGCTAAAACCTATCAATTTATTCTTGCGCTCTCTGGTGCCTTGTATTCATATAAATTCTCAGATATTTACAAATCTAACAATTCGATAGAAAACCTAATTAAAAGAAAGGATGGAAAGCTTGAGATATGCTCTATAAAGTTATTTCCATTTGCTAATAAATTAAGAGTTGAGTTAATTGAGGTGAGCCGTATTTCTATTGCAAGTATTGGGAAAAACTGGCTTTCAATAATCATTGATGGCAATGGAAACGGTTTTGACTTTCAATTACTTGGTTCGAAAGATGATATTGAGACTCATATTAAATCGCTTCTGTTGGAGCAAGAAGCCTCTAAAATTGATTTTCGGCACACCTAACAAGCCATTCCAACGGGCTAAAAACAGTTGGCTCGGTTCCGCAACGCGACACAATTTTAGCAAACTATTATTAGCCTCTTTATGGGGATTAATTTCTATCAGTTTTTATTTTCTGCGTTTATTATACTTTAATACAATCAACAGCCGGTGTCACAATGAACGATAATGCTTTTTCTGAAGAGTCGGAACACAAACTAAATTTACGTAATTTGGAGTTAAGTGATTTTGCTGATTTAAAAGAAATGATGGAAATTGTTTACCCTGATATGGGAGGAGCGGGTCCTGAGAAAAAATTTAAAGCTCAGCTATCAACTTTCCCAGAAGGGCAAATATGTATAGAAGATCACGGCAAAGTGATCGCTGCAGCATTTTCTCTTGTTGTAGATTATGAAAAGTTTGGCGATCACCATACCTACGAAGAAATCACCGGAGATGCCTATCTCACCACTCACGACCCCTTGGGAGATGTATTGTATGGTGCTGAAGTAGTCGTTCATCCAGATTATCAGGGTATGCGACTAGGCAGGCGATTATATGAAGCCAGAAAAGAACTTTGCCAAAACTTAAATCTCAAATTTATTGTCGCGGGTGGTCGTATACCCAACTATCAAAATCATGCAAAAGAAATGTCACCTCAAAAGTATATTGAGCGGGTTAAAAAGAAAGAAATTTATGATCCCATTTTAACCTTTCAACTTTCTAATGATTTTGAAGTACGGCGTGTTCTTAGCAAATATTTACCTGAAGACAAAGAATCGAAAGGTTATGCCACGCTGCTGGAGTGGACCAATTTATATTACGATGATGAAAAAGCACCTTTGTTTGGTGCAGTTAAAAAGTCGGCAAGAATCGGCTGTGTTCAATGGCAAATGAGACCACTTAAGTCTGTAGATGAGCTTATTCAGCAAGTCGAATTTTTTATTGATGCACTTTCTGATTATCAATGTGATTTAGCGTTGTTACCCGAATTTTTTAATGCGCCCTTGATGGGGATTGAAACACATCAAGACTCAATTGATTCAATTAAAGCATTGTCAGAATTCTCTGATGAAATTATTGAAGCTATTTCGCGTTTAGCGGTTAGTTATAATATCAATATCATTGCTGGTTCATTACCTGTTATGGAGGATAATCAGTTATATAACGTCTCCTATTTTTGTCGCCGAGATGGAACACAGGAAGCGCAATATAAAATTCATCCTACGCCACATGAAAAACGCGCTTGGATCATGCAGGGTGGTGACAAGCTAAATGTTTTTGATACGGATTTTGGCAAAATAGGTATTTTAATTTGCTATGATATTGAATTTCCTGAACTTGCCAGGCTTCAATCTGAAAAAGGTATGCAATTATTATTTGTTCCTTTTTGGACAGACACTAAGAACGCTTATCTTAGGGTTCGTTGTTGCGCACAAGCTCGCGCGATTGAAAATGAATGTTATGTTGCAATAGCAGGTAGTGTTGGTAATTTACCTAAGGTAGATGGTGCTGACATTCAATATGCTCAATCTGCGGTTTTTTCCCCCTCAGACTTCTCGTTTCCTCATGACGCTATCATGGCTGAAACAACACCCAATACAGAAATGACATTAATTGTTGATCTTGATTTAGAAAAACTCAGTACGCTACAAAATGAAGGCTCTGTCAGAAATTATTTAGATAGACGACGAGATTTATATCGAATAAATTGGCTTGGCAGTAAAGACGAAAAATAACAAAGCGTTGCACGTTATACCAAATGAACATGTAAACGCGGCGCTATTTTTAATCGGAGCACTTGGTGCGTATCTAGCATTAAGGAACATGAAATTTTGTCAATATTTACTTAGCAATCAAATGTGCTGTATTAGGAGCAAAGGGTTTTGGATAGCATCGAAGTCAGTTTAGTTAATTCGTTTACTTATAATGGGAAAGGAGGGAACCCTGCGGGTGTTGTGTTTAATGCTGATAAATTATCTGATGCTCAAAAACTAAAAATTGCCCACGCCGTAGGATATTCAGAAACGGCTTTTGTTTCCAGCGATGACGAAGCTGATTATGAAGTCTCTTTCTTTACTACAACAGGAGAAGTTGACTTTTGCGGTCACGCAACGTTGGCTACTTTTTCCACAATGTACCAAAAGGGTATCCTTACAGCGGGTACTTATCTTCAACGCACAAAAGCTGGCATGCTGTCAGTGTATGTTGAATCTAGTGGCAAGGTAATAATGGAACAACAGTTACCTAAAAAAATTGATCGTTTTTCATACCAAGAAATTTCAGATGTTATTGGTATTGATAGCAATATCCTTCAAAAAACCAACTTACCTATTGAAGTTATTTCAACAGGGCTACCCGATGTGATTATTCCAGTCCCTAATGGTTATTTAGATATAATACAGCCGAATGATAGTTGTATCGCTGATTTTTGCAGAAAACATAAAGTCGTTGGTTTTCATGTTTTTGAGCTTTGTGACCCCGAAAGAAAGATCACTGCTAGCTGTCGTAATTTTGCTCCTTTATTTGGTATCTCTGAAGAATCAGCCACTGGTACTTCAAATGGAGCTTTAGCATGCTACCTTACCGAGCACTTAGCTTTAGGGAATAATTATGTCTTTGAGCAAGGTAGAGCTATGAATTGTACTTCAATAATTACAGCATCTGTTCAATTGAAAGCGTCAAAGATTATAAATGTAAAGGTTGGTGGTTTTGCAAATACTATCGGTTCTGTCGTTATTAGCGTATAACAAGCTATAGACGAGACTGTTATCAGCTTGTTCCATTTAGCTATGTATTGTAATTTTAATATTATTATCAATGCTAAACTAAGAGTTATTTAGCTGTAAATATACAAAGTTCAATTAGATTTTGGAGTGTAACAATGTCATCAGACAAAAACAGTAAAAACAAATCTAAATCAAATAAAGTTGGTGTTGGTATAGCCCTTGGTGTAGGCGTTGGCATAGCTATTGGGACTTCAATGGGGAATGTTGGTGCTGGTCTGGCTATTGGAATAGCAATAGGTGTTGCTTTTTGGGTGAGTATGCAAAAAAAAGAAGACTCTGAAAAAAATGACCAGTAGATAGTGTTATTAAGCTATATAATCCGCTGCTTTGCGATGACTACTAACTGTTATCTGCTTTCGTATTTCAAGATTTATGCGAATATTGATTAGTTGCTGAGCAAAGAGTAATGACTTTCTTAAATATGGTGGATTAAATGGAATTAACTCAATATTAAAAGTTCAGAGTCATAATGTTTGCTGTGATAACGCCACTAATTTTACATATTTACACTGTATTATTTGGAGTATTAGATTGAGTAAAGAAATCATCGATTTTTGGTTCTCTGAATTAGAGCCTAGCCAATGGTGGAAAAAGGATCTGGAGTTTGACTCAATGGTTCAACGTCGTTTTGGTCAGCGGCATCAGCAAGCTCAAGCTGGCGAATTATTTCAATGGCGTGAAAACGCAAAAGGTAGTCTTGCCGAAATTATTATTCTCGACCAATTCTCTAGAAATATATATCGTGACAAGCCAGAATCATTTGCTTGTGATCCTCTAGCTTTGGCATTAGCTCAATTTGCAATTGCTAATGGTTTTGACGCTGAGCTTTCTATGACAGAGCGTGGTTTTCTTTATTTACCGTTTATGCACAGTGAATCAGCGTTAATTCACGTAGAAGCAGTCAAACTTTATCAGGCACTTGGTAATCAAGATAATCTGGATTTTGAATACAAACATAAGGCCATCATTGACAGGTTTGGTCGCTACCCGCATCGAAATAACATTTTAGGTCGTACCTCAACAGAGGAAGAAATGGAATTCTTGAAACAGCCCAATTCAAGCTTTTAATATAGTAACATAGCAAGCCTGTTTAAACGGAACTAAAACAGTTGGCTTTGTTTCACTTTCTGTATATTGTATCCAAAAATTTGAGTTCGCTTATTGCGTCGTTATAAGTATTGGAGATATATTTGAATATTCTGCTGGTAAGTTGTAGCCAAAGAGATAATTCTAAAAGTTTAGAAGTGTCAAAATTTATAAAAACCAACATATTAAATGGCATGGAAGGAGTTAAGTCTTCAATATTAGATTTGTCGATATATCCTTTTTTATTAGATCATTATGGTACAGGAAGAGATGATTTAATTTCCTTAGCTAGTAATAAAGCTGAAGTGTTAGGGCAGTTGTTTGCCTGTGATGCCATCGTTTTTATTGTTCCTGAGTGGGGCGGAATGATCCCTCCGGCACTTGTAAATTTATTACTCTTGACAGCTAACGGCTCCGCTAATGGTTTGCCCTTAGGTCACAAACCAGCATTTGCTATTGGTGTTTCTTCCTCCAGTGGTGGCAGTAACCCTATTTCGTTATTAAAAGGGTATGCAGCAAAAAATAGCCACCTCACTTGGTTACCGTTACATGCAATTATTCAAAATGTAAGTGACTTTTTAGAGCAAAAGTGGGCGCCAACACTTGATAATAGATATTCGGAGGTTCAATCACGTTTGTTAACTGGCTTAAGGAGTTTAACTATCTATGCTAACCAGTTAGCTTCTGTTAGGGAGGAGTTAGTCGCCTTATCAAAAGAGCACCCTTTTGGTCAATGAAATACTTATAACTAGCAAATTAACCAGAACAAATTACGGTTGGTATTTTTCGCCTATCTCGCTTATTCTATCCAACTACAATTTGCATCTTAACAGGGCGTTTTAATTTCAAGGAAGGTTTATGATTTATTCGACTACCGAGTCTATTCCGGGTAAAGAGATAGAAGAAATAGTAGGTATTGTTACCGGTAATGTTGTTCAAGCAAAGCATATTGGTCGTGATATTATGGCTGGTTTAAAAAGTATTGTTGGTGGAGAAATTCGCGGATATACCGAAATGCTAACAGATGCTCGAGACATAGCCGTTTCTCGTTTAATTGATAATGCTCGTGAAAAAGAAGCTGATGCCGTTGTTGGTATTCGTTTTACCACAAGTACAATAATGGATGGTTCATCTGAAATCATGGTTTTTGGTACAGCGGTTAAATTAAAAAGCTAACAAACAATTTTATCTGGTTTATTAGAATTATTTGCTTTCACTTCGTTAAACATTATAGCCAACAACTATAGCTTAAGGATAAATTAGTTATGCCGAAAAATTTAAAGTTAAATTATGTGGAATTTCCAGCTAAGGATCTCGACGCTACAAAGTCGTTTTTTAAAAATGCTTTTGGTTGGTCATTTATTGATTATGGTCCAGATTATACATCCTTCAGTGATGAAGGATTAGACGGAGGCTTTTATAGATCAGATTTATCTTCTGTTGCCTCTGACGGGGCTGCATTACTGGTATTGCTAACTGAAGATTTAGAACATACCCAAGCAATTGTTGAGTCTTTTGGCGCTCAAATATCTACAGCTATTTTCTCATTTCCTGGTGGACAACGTTTCCATTTTATTGAGCCAAGTGGTAATGAGTTTGCTGTATGGTGCTTATCAGACACATAACAAGGCAATGTTGCTATTGTATTTAAATGACTTTTTCGGCTTTGAGGTTTTGAAATAATTAAATGCCCACCGCATCAATGCTGAAAACATTTGAATAGTTTCTCTCGTCCAAAAACATAGGTGTCATTATTTTGGTTGGTAGTCAATTATACAAATAAAAATCATAACGATTATTCTGTTAAGCAGATAGTATAAGTAACTATTTTGTAGGATAAAAATTTTTGTTTGATAAAAATGGTCGGAGTGACAAGATTCGAACTTGTGACCTCACGTCCCCCAGACGCACGCGCTACCAAGCTGCGCTACACCCCGTTGCATTGATTTGACGTAAACTTTAGGAGGGATAACAAGTTTACCGTGTGTATCATAATGATTTAATGGACTAATGCAATGGAAAAAGTTGGCATTTTTTCTATTCGCTTAATTATTCGTCGATTCAGCATTGGCACGCTGCTTAGCGAATCGTTTAATAAAATGAACTCCGTCAATCATCAATGGGAAATCAGCACTGATCATTATTGGTGAGGCTAATTCTCTAGAATAACTTTGAAAGTTACCATTTTGATCAATAAACACAGATTTATCTTTATTAAACACCATCATACCGTCTTCAACTGTATTGGCTATTACCCGATCTTGCTCGATGTTAACTAAATCTTGGCCAGCGGCGTAATGAGGGGATGGTATATTACATTTTAGCCAATGATTCATTAATGTCGGTTGTATATCCATGTGGCTGGTTAATTGTTTAATCTCTTTTTCTTTGGTGTTAGGTAAAATAAATAACGCTGGCTTGATGGTTAAACTAGTCTCTAATGTGCTGTTACCGACTGAACTGATCCAAATAATGTCTTTTTCGTTTTTATCTTTTTGAGATAAAAGCAGTGCATCAATGAAAATTTGATATTGATAATGATCAGAAGAAGAAAAGTAATAAACGTGTAGGCCTGGCGATAAATTATTGAGCCGCTGATTGAGCACTAAACTTGATATATTGTCTAACGAATGGACGTCATCAAAAAGTTTTTCAAAGCCAAAAATTGAATTGTTTAAAGTTTCATTTTTTTCATTACTGCCAATAAATGTTAATGAAGAATTTAGCCCTTCATTCGTTAACGCTGAAAATAAGAGGGGCTTTTTATCTTGTACTAAAATCCCTTTTTTATAAATAGAGGGTAAGCTATACAAGAGATTAAACCAGGCATCTTTAGGTAACGCGTTATCAACATGGTTAGATAACACCAGTTTATTACTTGTTGCGCGTTGGGAAAACTGATGAGTCTGTTGTTCCGTTAATAGCTGCTCAGTTAATACTAAAATTGCTGACTGCTTGATGTGTTTTTTTTGCTGACACGTTAAAGGCAATAGTGGATAACTTGGCACTACATCAGTAAACGAAAGCGGTTTATTGCGCCGAGCCATATAATCGACTTGGTCAAACATCCCATACTTTGTCAGTAGGGCTTTAGCCGTTGAAGGATATGACAGTGGTAGTACAGTATCTTGTCGTAAAATATCGTATTCAAGATTTGCATCAGCCCAAATATGAATAAGGTGGCTAAAAAAGAATGAGGTCACTAGGGCTATGATGATAAAACGGGCAAAAATTGTTTTTTGTAACTCCCTTAAGTGTTTCCATGCGTAGTTACTAACGATTAATTGAAACACTAATATTGATAAAAACAGCAGTACACTAACAAACCAAAATACACGGCTGTTTTCTTGTATTTGTGTTTGAATTAGCGCGATAATCTGATCACTAGAAGAGGCGTTTAAATGATACCCCAGCCTGGTATAAATAAATGCATCAAGTAAAAGTAGTAATAAGCCGAGTGTAAAAATAATAGAAGCAGCGCCTCTAATAAAACGGGTTCTTGGGTAGATGATGGTTAAAGGAAAAATTATCAATACAAAGCCAATAAAGGTTAAGAAACTCATATGACTTAACCAAGTGGTAATTAAATAAATCTTACCTAATGCGGTTTCTGGGCTCGCTTCATTAAATAAATAAAAAGACGACAATAGAATTGCAGCAATGATATTAAAAAATGTAAACCAATGACTCCAACTGACTAAATGTAAAAGTCGTTTACTGTAGGTTGTAGAACCAAAAGAAACCATATATTGTTTTTCTCTATTTATTATTTTTTCATTCAACACCCTGTGTAGAATGAAGTATTATATTGGTTTTATTAACTTTTTACTTTATAGACTGTTTTAATGCATTAGTAAAATTATCGACCATAGCAGCACGGTGCTTTTCTGGTATTTCATTATGAATAATATCTGTAACGGTATTACCTAAACACATTAAGGCGAGATCTGGGGATACTTTTTCAGAAACAAGCACATTTAATAACTCATTAATGATTTTTTCTACACGTTCATTCGAATACTTAGATACAATAGGCATATAATTTACAACACAGCATTGGATAATTTGAGTTAAGTTTATCAAATGCATCGACAATATAATACTGACCTTTAATTATGAGCTTAAAAATTTCTAACATTGCACTACATTATTTATCGAAAAAAGAAGAAACGGGTGAGGTTATTCTTCGATTAGGGCCTGAATCAATAGAAGTTACTAATAAAATAGAAAACTTCGTTGATGGATTGCATGGCATCTATAACAGTAAAGGAAGTAAAGCCTACGGCCACTTTTCTACAATTCCTGCTGAAGGCGAGAACGCTCGCTTTATCGATATAATGGAAAGTTATCTTTCAGACACTCAAGGTTTTCATGCTTTTAGTTGCCAAGCAGGAAACTTACTAAAAAATGAATTAGAAAAGTATGACTTAGCTGAAACTGGCTATTTAGTGGTTTGTCATTATGAGCATATGGGAGGAAGGTACATGCTTGCCGCTATTATCCCAATTTCTGAACATTATTCTGTTGATGGGGAATTAAATATTTCTGCAGATCAACATCTTGATACTTCCCGTTTACAACTAGCAGCACGTATTGATTTGTTTGATTACCAGCAAAATGCCAGTGGTAATAAGTATATATCTTTTATTAAAGGACGAGCGGGTCGGAAAATATCTGATTTCTTTTTAGACTTTTTAGGTTGTGAAGAAGGTCTTGATGCTAAAGAGCAAACACAAACGTTAGTGCAGGCAGTTGAAGATTATGTAGCGGTTAATCAATTTGATGCACAAGAAAAACAAAAGACACGTAAAGAACTATTAAGTTATTGTAAAGAACAAAAAGAATCAGCCCAAGATGTGTCAATAAAAGAGTTAGGACATGTCATTAGCGAAGAGGGTAGCGAGCAAGATTTTTATAAATTTTGCCAAGATCAATCTTATCCAATTGAAGAATCTTTTCCGCACGATCAAGCCGTTGTGAATAAAATAACCAAATATTCAGGCTACGGAGCAGGCATAAGTTTAAGTTTTGAGCGAAGCCACTTTGGTCAAGACGTTGTGTATAATGCAGCTAATGAAAGCATTACTATCTATAAGGTTCCACCGAATTTAAAAGAGCAATTATTAGGATTATTGCAAGCACAAGATAAACAAGAACAACAAAATGACGAGTTTTAATCTTGTCTTTTCGTTAACATAGTAAAGAAGCTTTAAGTAAAAATAGGTAAAAAAATGACAACTTTAACAATTACTCGTCCTGATGATTGGCATGTTCACCTTAGAGATGGTGAATCATTAAAAACAACAGTCGCCGACATCAGTCGTTATTTTGGCCGTGCTATCGTTATGCCAAACTTAGTTCCGCCTGTGACCAATGCTGAACTAGCTGCTCAATATCATCAACGTATAATGTCAGAAAAACCAGCTGAGCATTTTCAACCACTCATGGTTTTGTACCTTACCGATAACACAACAGCAGATGATATTTTCCAAGCCAAAGAAAGTGGTATTGTATTCGCAGCAAAATTATATCCTGCAGGAGCTACGACTAATTCATCATCCGGTGTAACTAGCGTTGATAATCTTTCGAATGTTTTGGCGGCAATGCAAGAAGTTGATATGCCATTGCTTATTCATGGAGAAGTGACCGACAATGATATTGATATTTTTGATCGTGAAGCAGTATTCATTGACACAATTCTTAAGCCACTTGTCGACCAATACCCAAATTTAAAAATTGTTTTAGAGCATATAACCACGAAAAATGCCGTCGATTTTGTACTACAAGCAGGTGAAAATGTTGCGGCTACAATCACTGTTCACCACCTATTATTTAATCGAAACCACATGTTAGTTGGCGGGATCCGACCGCATTATTTTTGTTTACCTATTTTGAAAAGAAACATCCATCAACAAGCTTTAATTAAAGCAGCGACAAGCGGGTCTGAAAAATTCTTCTTAGGGACTGATTCTGCGCCTCATCCCCAACATGCTAAAGAATCTGCTTGTGGATGTGCAGGCTCATATACTGCTCATGCAGCTATAGAACTATATGCTGAAGCTTTTGAAGCAGAAGGTGCTCTAGATAAATTAGAAGGCTTTGCAAGCTTACATGGCCCAAAATTTTATAATTTACCTGTTAATGAGGATAAAATAACCTTAGAAAAAAACAGTTGGCATGTGCCTGAAACATTAGCTTTTGGTAAAGATGTTGTTGTACCAATCCGCGCAAACGAAGCAATCAATTGGCAAGTGAAGTAGTAAGGAAATTTGATGCAATTATTTGTAAACGATTTAACCGTTATTGATTTTTCTTACTGCTGTGTTGAAAGAGGAATTGTTGGTGAAAGTTGGATAGTCGATGTTTTACTCGACGGAACATTAAACGAAATGAGTATGGTGTTAGATTTTGCCGTCGTCAAAAAGCAAATTAAAGCGATTATTGATGATGCGGTAGATCATAAACTGTTATTGCCGATAACTAATCAGATGATCGATTGTCAGCCGTCAAACTTTCATGAAGATCATGAGTTTGTAGATATATATTCATCCCGAGCTAACTATTTTCTTCAATCGCCAACATGTGCTTTTGCAAAAATTGATTCTGACGCCATTACTATAGACTCTGTCACCAAACATTTAACGTCAATTATTCTTAAACAATTACCAGAAAATGTTAAAGGATTAACATTAACCTTAAGACCCGAAAATATTGCTGGCGATTATTATCACTATACCCACGGTTTAAAATTACATGATGGTAACTGTCAACGAATCGCTCATGGTCATCGCTCTAAGATTAACTTCTTTATTGATGGGCAAAGATCTCACGATCTGGAACACTTTTGGTGTCAGCGATGGGAAGATATTTATATCGCATCTGAAAGTGATAGGGTAGCAAAAGATGCTATTGAATTATCCTTAAAGGCGAAAGAGAATTTAACAGAAACTCATCAATATTTTGCCTATCAAGCCCCCCAAGGTAGATTTGATATTGCCGTAGATAAGAACGTTTTAGAGGTTGTTGATTGTGATTCAACGGTTGAGTTATTAGCTGATTATATTGCAAGGCAAATTACCCAAGGCAAGTTTTGGAAAAAAATAAAAGTCATTGCTTTTGAAGGAGTCGCAAAAGGAGCTATTGCCAGTGATTAAATCTATAATTATTTGTTTTTCTTTGGTATTTGCAATGCCAGTGTTAGCAAATAATGAAGAATTCACATTATCAGGAGCAATTGAGCAGGGTGGGTTTGTTTTAGGAAAAACTTCCCATGTAAATACGGTATTATTTGATAACAAGCCGTTAGCATTATCAACCACAGGTCATTTCGTATTAGGCTTTGGCCGTGATGATACAAACAAACACAGCTTAGTTATAAAGAAGCCAGATGGGACAACATTTGTTAAAAGTCTAACACCAAAAACTCGACAATATAAAATACAACGAGTTGAAGGTATTGCTAAAAAAATAATGAAACCCAACCCTAAGTCAGTCGCCCGTGCGAAAAAAGATAGTGCTCAGGTGAAGTTAGCTCGTACAACCTTGTCAAATTCACTAGCTTTTTCACAAGGTTTTATTGCGCCCATTAAAGGGACAATAACAGGGGTTTACGGCAGTCAACGTTACTATAATGGTGAGCCAAAAAGTCCACACTATGGCTTAGATTATGCGGGAAAAAAAGGAGATCCCGTTAAAGCACCGGCAGATGGAATAATTATATTATTTGAACCCGATATGTTTTATTCTGGTGGTACTATGATCATCGATCATGGTCATGGGATAACATCATCATTTCTTCACCTGAGTAATAGTTATGTGAATGTTGGTGATAAGGTATCTAAAGGACAAGTGGTTGCCGCTGTCGGTTCAAGTGGCCGTGCAACAGGCCCGCATTTAGATTGGCGAATTAACTGGTTTCAAATTAGATTAGATCCCATGTTAGTGTTGAACACACGCCCCATCAAATAATCATATATAGAAGGAGTAAATGAAATTGTTTTTAAAAAACATAATGGTACACAGTTTACTCCTTTTTTCTTTAACAATTTCAGCTCAGCAACAGCCCTTATCCGTTGGTTGGGAATTATGGTACCCATACCAATATCATAACGATAAACAACAACTTGTAGGTCTAGATTTTGAAATCTTCAATGCCATTATTAAGGAAGCTAATTTTTCTGTAAATTATACCGAACTCCCATGGAAGCGACATTTACATTATATTAAGACAGGCGTAATGGATATTGCTATGGGCGCTTCAATGACAAAAGAAAGAAACACTTATGCCTATTTTTCATTGCCTTATCGGAAAGAAACCGTAAAGCTTTATGTTAAAAAAGGTAATGCTGAAAAGATGAGATTATCAAATTTAGATGAGCTTGCTGGCAGCCCCTATATGCTTGGTGTTGAAGGGGGATATTATTATGGTGAAGACTTTAACCGATTAATTAAGCAAACAAAATTTCAAGCACAAATAAATGAAGTGATCGACATTGAAGAAAATGTACAACTCTTATTAAAGGGGCATATTGATGGCTTTTTAGTTGATCCAGTGACGATGAAAGCATTTGTAAGTAAATACAAAATGCAGGGTGAATTTGAACCTCATAGCATGTCTATTTATAGCGATGATATTTACATAATGTTCAGCAAAAAAATCACAAATAAACAAACAGTTAATAGTATTAATGACGCTATAAAAAAATTAAAAGAGAATGGAAGAATTGAACAAATAATTTCAAATTGGACAGAGCTTCAGGCGTCAAATTTTTAAATAGAATCCCTAAAATATATTGTCATCAAGGCTGACAATATATTTTAGGAACGACGAGCGAAAAATTACTTACTGTTAAAATCATAAATACTCGCCAACATCTGAATAGCTAAGCAAACGAGTAAATTATAATACAAATAAGTTTATTAAAGCCAATACCTTTTAGTATTGGACATTGATTATGGCTAGCGTTATATTCCTGTAAAACAAACTCATTAAAAAAACTATAATGTCACGTTTAAAACTAACGCCATTGTTTCCAACATATGTTGAATTAAAGGAATTTTCATTTGATGATTATCCTGACATAAATGACTTCCTAAAAAGTACCGGGCATTCTTGGAGCCGAACTTTATGGCATTGGGGTAAATCATTTCTTGAGTATACTGGCAGAAATAAATCTATTCATACTTATGATCGCTTTAGAAGTGAAGTTGAAAGATTTATACTTTGGGCATTACTGATTAAAAAGTTACCCATTGATGACATGCGAAAGTCTGACATTTTAGAGTACGCAGATTTTTGTTGGAAACCACCAGTACAATGGATTGGCACCAGTAATCAAGAGCGCTTTAAACGTGAAAACAGCTTTTTTGTTGCTAACGATTTATGGCGACCATATAAAGTACAAGCTCCTAAAAGCCAAAAGAATAAAGACGTAGATAAAAAGAAATATCGGCCATCACAACAAACCCTAACATCTACATTTACAGGTGTGATCGTTTTTTATAATTACCTGATGGGTGAAGAGTTTTGTTACGGAAATCCTGCGCAAATTGCTAAAAAAGACTGTAAATATTTTATTAACGATACCCAAGTAAAAGAAGTCAAAAGACTATCATCTGAGCAATGGCAATATTTACTCGATTCAGCGGTAGCTATGGCAAATAGTGACCCGATTTACGAAAGGAATTTATTTGTTATTGCGGCATTAAAGACCTTGTTTTTAAGAATTTCTGAACTTTCAGAGCGAGAAAATTGGTCACCTGTTATGAAACATTTCTGGCAAGATGATGATGGAAATTGGTGGTTAACCATATTTGGTAAAGGTAGGAAATTAAGGGATACCACAGTGCCTCCAGGCTTCATTCCTTATTTAGAACGTTACAGGTTGTACCGCGGACTTTCTGGATTGCCATCAAATGGTGATAACAACGTACTCGTTGAAAAAATTCGTGGACAAGGTGGCATGGGGTCAAGACATCTCAGACGTTTAGTACAAGAAATTTTTAATAACGCTTATGACCGAATGAAGAAAAACGAAGGTGAAAACAAAGCAATTAAACTCAAGGAAGCGACTACACATTGGCTACGACACACTGGTGCTAGTATGGAGATAGAAAGAGGAAGATCATTAAAAGACTTATCCGAAGATTTAGGTCATGCAAGTATGGCAACGACAGACACTGTTTATGTTCAATCAGAAAACAAGCTACGGGCTGAAAGTGGTAAAAAGCGTAAGGTTGATTAATTTATTAAAGTGATTTTGGTTTAGTTTTGCTTAAGATATGTTTTGCCTGTATAGATAATTACTAATCAGTAATTACAAAGCTATTTTTGTAACTGCGGATCATAACGTTCTAACTGATCATATATATTAGCTATTATATACAGTTACACTAAGTCCAATACTAAAGAGTATCGGATTTAATGGCATAGTGATCACTTACCTTATTTGTCCTACTATTAGTGTTAATAAACTCGAATTAATAATTAAATCGGTTCTAGTTGATATTGGGAATTATTTTGCTGAATTAATAATAATATTTAACATATTTATCAATAAGTTGCCTTTGACAACTTATCACCTAAATACAACAAATAAAGCCAATTATTCGTAACGCTACGTGCGTGAAATTTATTTTGGCGACTATTATCTCGTAGATTTCACGTAGCATTCCATTTTGAATGTTCCCTATCCTAATATTTAATGATTCAAAATTAAGCTTTGATACTTTGGGTATTCGACTATATATAGAGAAATATCTAATTAATGGTACTTAAGTATATGTTTTAAATATCTTTATAAATTAATTTTCTTGATCACACATTCACAAATGGCTAGTTAAAAGCTAGGCTCAAAATCACTAAAGATCTTCTAGTTTTACTTCTATCTCTTTTTGATGATGTCTAGTTTTAACTACATCCCTAAGCCCATCATCCTCTGTAGATATAAGCCACAAGATGCGTCAGGTAATTCTTTATCATTATCAAACATAATAGGGTGTTTGACTAAATATTGATTAATTCGAGGTTTTGATAGCAGAAGCAATTGCTATAAAGTTGTTTTAAGTGTTTACCAATCAATTAATGTATTAGAAAGCAGAAAAGGGGGAATAATTTTATAATCAGAGAAGATTATATTTAGGTAATTTAAGAAATAGTAATAATTAGGTAAAACTGCATGTTTTATTAAGTGCGTTGTTATTAGTAAACAACCTATGTTTAATTATCAGCAAAATAAATAATTAGATAGTCCGTAATTCGATATTGTTTATTACTTAGAAATAAAATTCCTAGTTATTATTGATATAATCGTTCGATTTTTACTTTTAAAGCCATTGCTAATAACTTGACTTCAGAGTCTGTAACACGTCTAACTTTTGACTCTATTTTTGCTAGTGTACCTCTACTTATATTCCATCCGATTAAATTACATTTTGCAGCTTGTGAGGTTTTTAATATTCATCGCAGCAGTTATAAATATTGGGCAAAACAAGTTAAGCGTATTAACCCTATAGAGGTCGAAGCCTTAGCGATTATTAAGAGTATTTATCTAGAAAGCAATGGCTCTGCTGGTGCTAGAACCATTGCTAGTATCGCCACAACGAGAGGTTTAGCGTTAAGTCGATATGTTGCTACTCGCTTAATGAGAGAGCAAGGCTTGGTGAGTTGTCAGCTTCCTAGTCATAAATACAAGAAGGCGACCCAAGAGCATGTAGCGATACCTAACACGCTTGAACGTCAGTTTTCGGTGACCAAGCCTAACCAAGTTTGGTGTGGTGATATCACGTTTGTTTGGACAGGGAATCGTTGGGCCTATCTTGCTGTTGTTATGGATTTATTTGCTAGGAAACCTGTTGGTTGGGCAATGTCATACTCACCTGATACTAAGTTAGCAGCAAAAGCACTAACTATGGCATTTGAATCCAGAGGCAGACCCAAAGGTGTAATGTTTCACTCAGATCAAGGTAGCACCTATACGAGCAGAAACTATCGTCAGCTATTGTGGCGATATCAGATTGAGCAAAGCATGAGTCGTCGTGGTAATTGTTGGGACAATAGCCCAATGAAGCGATTCTTTAGAAGTTTAAAAACAGAGTGGATACCAACAATTGGTTATCGCTATTTTGTTGAAGCAGAAAATGCAGTTATTAAATATATTATTGGATATTACAGCCAGGTTAGGCCACACAGTTACAATGGTGGAATAACACCCAATGAGTCAGAGAAAAGATACTGGCTTGAATATAAATCAGTGGCCAAAATTAGTTGACCACTACAGTTTGGGTTAACGGGCTTGATGATAAATCCTCGGTAAACGAATGCCTTGCTCTTTATGATGATAAAGAACAGGCAATTGAGTCTCTGCAAACAAAAGGGCATGGCTTTATAAATCAAGGATATTCTACAGGTAGAATATATGGAACGGTTTACCATGATCATGATGGTAGTTTAGAGCTTAAATTAGTTGAAGAATTTACAAAATAGTTCACTACTCGAGAGCATACTCTCTCTCTAGCCCTAATAAACAATGGGCTAACGAACAGTAAACGATTTTTTATCAACTATATACAGAAGACTAACTTTCAATTGGTTCTATATCACTGAGCAGACCTGCCAAATCAATTGTATTACGATTTTTGTTGAAAGCATATTCACCGTTTAAATTAATGTGCTGCCATGCAACGGGCGAGAGCTTTGAAATAATATCTACTACGTCCTGTCTACCATTTCGCTCTTGGATCTGCAAAAAGGCAGATAACATTGCTGAATTGTAGTAAATAATGCAGTTTGATATGAGCCTAGCGCAATCATTCCATTGTGACACTTGGTAATCATTACCACCGCGGAATTTATTGCCGTTAACTGAAGTAATCGCTCGTTTTAACTGATGATAAGCTTCACCGCGGTTCAAAGCTTGTTGGACGTAATGACGCAATGTTGAGTTATCAACATACTCCAAAACATAGATAGCTTTGATTAAACGGTCATACTCATGCAAAGCAGACAAAGTACGGCTTTTACCATTACTGAGTTTTCTTATTATTGTACTTTGTATCGTAGTTTTTCGGCTCAACGAACAAACAATATGTTGAATACTATCCCATTCTTCAGCGATTAATTTAAGGTTAATATCTTTCTTTAGTTGAATACCCCCTCCGTCCTCTTCAGTGACTTCGAATAAATCAAAAAATATTCGCTTCATTTTGGCGTATCGAGGCGCAAAGGTGTAACCAAAGAAGTCTAAAATAGCGAAGTTAACATTATTGGTACCGTGATTATCGGTCGATAAAGTATTAGGCTGTATCTCTGAGGTATTGTTATAAAGTAAATCAAACGCAAAGTGACCTTCATACTCGTTTGCACCAATCACTTGAGTATTAACCGGTACATGATTTGACACTAAGGTTAGCGCAGAAACGCCTTTGGCTTTTGAAAAATACTTAGACGAATAACGGGCTTTAAAAGTATTGATCCGACATTCAAATTTTTGACCATCGATGCTTGAAAATAGCTGATTATCATCAACGTGGTAGTAAGCAAATATCGGTAATGTTGCAGTAGCATTAGAGATTAAATCATTAGACTGTTTAAGGGTTTCATACCTGATGTAACTATCATCAACATTGCGTAGTTTCCCCATAGAACGGTCGGAGATGTTCGCCATTTTATATAAGCCATAGTTCGTACCATTGGCAAGTATACAAGCAACCAAATCTTCTTTATCTACGGGTGATTTTTCTTTGGTCGCAGCAATATGCGTAAAGGCATTTAAGTAATTAGTTTTTTCATCAACAAACAGCATTAACTCAACAATACCCATATGCTGAATTTGATTATAGAGCGGATTATCAATTGTTTGTTGCCAGCGGCTGTTAGGTATAGACCATTTTAGATCTGCCTTACCAGGTACTACTTCAACGTACTTATTATCCCCATTGAAAATATGTGTGCTAACTTCCTTTAATTTCGCTTCTAACTGATACCGCTTTTCATCTAAGGTGTCATTAATAGGTGTAGCTAACTTCACAAGTCCTGTATTTTCGATAATATCAGCTTTCTGTTGCCACTCTTTAGGTTGTATTAAGTCTGAACTCAAACTACGATTATTTACACTCTCTTTTACCGTTAGGCTATTGCTTTGAAAAAGCTGCTCGGCCTTTCGATAAAGAAAATACTCGAAACGATTAGCAATTTGTTTGGTAACTTCACCTTCTAAATATTCGCGATCACTTTTTGGTACTAACTCTATATTGATGGTTTGAATAGCCTTACATTCTCCGAGTTCAGAGTGTGCCATAACAAACTGCTCATGTAGTTCATCTTTTAAATGGATAAACTCGATGTCTATGGCCATGAACAGAGAACGCAGCAACTTACTCACTTTGCTCGATTGTTTATCTATAAATTGCCATTGATATTTACGACCATCAAAATCATTATTATCAAGATGTTCACTAAGTAATTTAATGTTTTCCGCAGGCAATAATTTAAAGGCTTTCTTACGAACATCACCGAAGGTTAAATCATCGTCAATATCACTATCAATAAAGTACTTCAGTAGACTACCAGCCGATTTTAATTTGGTTCTGACAATATTAACATCGTCAACAATACGCTGTTTGGCGTGGTTCTTTGCCCCTTCGGTTAGTTTACGGACTAGGTAGATAAAAGCGGAAACAAGGTTATCGTTGGTTTCTCTGTACCTGAAGAATAAGTAACAAATGAGATATAAAACGGTTTGGCTGTCAGCATGTCTTTTTAACTTATAAACCGACTTGTGCTTTACCAGAGAAGCATAGTATTCAAGGTTTTTTGGTGATAGCTCCAGTTCAGCAATCAGTGACTTAATTTCTGGATAAAGCGAACGTATGATTTTATGTGTCTTCAGTTCTTGTGTGATTTGGCTTGTTGAAAAGTCTTTAGCCATGCGTTTTAACTTAGCTAAGTCTGTAAATGTACTATTAGAATCAAGCAATTTCAGCAGTGTAGTTTTTGTATCGCTGCTAAGGTTCTGGTTAAGCACCGATTCAATACGACTACGTTCATTAGATAAAACAGTAGATATGGTATCTTGAAGTGTAGTATAGCCAGCAAGCGCTATTCTGTTTTGACCAAAATAGGCAATACATTCATCAAACACATACCTTGGCTCAAGGTTGATTTTAACAACATCATTTAAACGTTTAAGAAGTGGCTCTTTATCTGACTTGCTCTGGTATGAAGTAAACCCAGTAAACTTTAATAGTTTATTGATTAGCTTCGTTTTGGTCGTGGGCGATAAATCTTCATGTGACATATTTTTATCACTGAAGTATTTAGTGTAAACATATTCAAGGTCATTACTAACCTGTTCAAATGAGAAATTAAACACTATGGGGCGAGAGCGGAAATAGCCAAGCAGCAAAATAAAGTAAACTCTGGTTTCTGTGCGCCTTAGCTCGTTAACCAATTTTCGGGTTTCGTCATCTAATGAAAAGTAATCATCACGTTCTTGGCGACTAAGGTTAGGTAACGCGTAGAGTTCATTAATTTCAGATTCACTCAGAATCTGTATGCGCTTGGTATTTGAAGCAGAAATAGTGGTAAGCCTTTCTTGTTATTTTTTATACGCCTACCTTAATAAATGGGAATAAAGTTTACCAGTTCAGAACGGAATGTTACCAAAAGATCACATTTAACTATCTAAGTGGTAACTTTTCATAAGAGAGTTTACCACTTGATAATTGTTCATTTTTAATCTGATGCCGATTTCGAGGGAATGGGCTAATTCAAGCTAAGGTTATTTTCGAGGGGATGGGCACAAAACCCCTATATGTTTAATTATGCAGAGTTAGATCGAAAGAATTTTGTCTGTTATTTGATGGAAGTGGAATACCCCATCTGGTCATCTACCTATAGGATTTATTTTGACCATTGTTAGCTAATAGTTAAATAGAGGATAATTCTTTCGATACACAGGGGAAAATCGAAACAGCATATATTAAAGTTGAACCCTAAATCTTCCTCCTTAAACTAAGAATGATTGTAATATTCTTATTGTCTGATTACTTACCTTTTCTCGATGCAAGTCTTTTTATTTATAGAACAAAAGCGTTGAAAAACATGTTTTTTCTATCACCTAAAATCCTCGATAAAGCACATTTACTTATCGAGAATGGTCTCATTTATTAATATCAAAAGCTTCAATTTGAACTTTTCTGAAATTAAAACTTTGTTTCCGATTACCTACATTAAGTAACAGAGTAGGTTTTACTTAGTTTTCTTTGCAAAAAGGAGGCGACACTGAAGTCGTTTGAAAGTGCTATGTGTGCTATCTATTAATGTTAGCTGTACACAGTATTTACGTATCATCTACATCGATGCCAACAATACGGTCACCAAATTTATTAATGATTGTGATTTCACCTAGACAAACAGCTAGTATATTTTTTGCTTCTTTGAGTCGGGAGGTATAACAACTCTACCTGCGGTATTTTTTGGGTAACACCGAACTTCATGTTTCATTATCAAGGAATCATCTTCGTAATAAAGAATTGTGACTTGGGTAAGTGCTCTGGAAGACATTTTAATTTCCTGTTAGTTAAACAATAGCTCTAAGCATAGACTGGATATTCGTAGTACTAAAGAACTAGTCACAGTTATCTTTAAACGCTTTTTTAAACGACGCTTTTGCTAGCTCAACTTTTTTGGTTTCTCTGGGAGATTTTTTAGTGACAAGAGATAAATTAAACTGGTAGGTAAGTTTGCTAGGTTGTATCAATCTAATTTCACCTTGGTTAAGTTCCGATTGAATATGACTTTGGGGCATAAACCCAATATAGCGCCCCGAGAGAATCATGGTTTTTCGCGTATCAAATTGGTACGACTTGGCTGACAGGTTGAGTCGTTTTAGTTGTTCTCTACCTTGTGAATCTATATCTATTCCGGGATGAATAGCTTGTGCTTGAGCAAGTAGCTCTTCTGAAATATCACTGTCTAATACACTAAAAAACTCATGGTTTTTGCTGCAACATAGAAAGATAGGTTCCTTGAATAATGGCGTATATTCAAGTCCGTCTATTTGTTGGTATTCAGGGAAAAGTCCTACGTGTGCTTTGTCAGTAAGTAATTGTTTTTCAATATTAGAAATTGAATCACCATCTAATACGAGGTGCAATTTGGGAGAGTTAGTTGATATTAGAGTAATAACATTCGCTAGTTTCTTTTGTTTGCTAATATCCAATTTGTCTGCTGACAAAATAACGAGCTCTCCACTGAGCTCTTTTCCCAGTGTACTTACAAACAATGAAAAGTCATTCAATGAACTAAATAAATCAACAACGGCTCGATAAACGGCTTGGCCATCTTCGGTGAGTGAAAAACCACCTCTGCCACGTAAGCAGAGTTTCAATTTCATCCTAGCTTCAAGGTTAGACATATGCACACTTATTGTTGAGCGAGTCACACCCAATTCAGATTCTGCTGCCGCAAACCCTCCATGTTCTACAACTGATACAAATATCCTTAATAGTCGTAAATCGTACTCTGTAATAGGTTTTGGTATTATCGAAGGTTGGTTCAATGTTTTATGCCGGTAAAACTTTAGTTTGAATGTTTGGTATTTAACAACAGTGTGGAATGTTATTCAATAGCAAATAAATAAGTCTTATGTGGAAATATTAATGAAAGAAATAAAAGACCCGCAATTACTCAAGCATTTTTCCTATATTAATGGAAGCTGGCATAGCAGCGAAACAAGTATAAGTGTTACGAACCCTGCCAATGGTGAACTTGTTGCAAATGTCAGCAATGCTGGTGTTGTTGAAACAGAGCTAGCTGTAAAATCTGCTAAATCAGCATTACGAAACTGGTCGGCTAAATCTGCAAATGAACGTGCGGTATTGATGCGAAATTGGTTTGATTTGATGATTGATAATCAAGATGACTTAGGGCGTATTTTAACTTTGGAACAAGGCAAGCCACTTGCTGAAGCCAAAGGTGAAATTGCTTATGGCGCCGCGTTTATTGAATGGTTTGCGGAAGAAGGCAAAAGAGTTTACGGAGACACCATTCCTGCACCGTCAGGTGATAAACGCATCGTTGTGATCAAACAACCTGTTGGTGTAGTAGCTTCAATAACACCGTGGAACTTTCCAAATGCGATGATAGCTCGAAAAGCTGCTGCAGCATTAGCAGCGGGGTGTACTTTTGTAGTAAGGCCTGCCACTCAAACACCGTTGTCTGCTCTTGCTATGGCAGAGCTTGCAGAAAGAGCAGGTATTCCGGCTGGCGTATTTAATGTTGTTGTGGGGAGTGACGCTAGAGGAATGGGTAAGGTACTTACACAGCATCCAGATGTTGCCAAATTTACATTTACAGGCTCAACAGCTGTAGGTAAATCTTTGATTTCACAATGTGCTACAACGGTTAAGAAGGTGTCAATGGAGCTTGGTGGAAATGCACCATTTATTGTGTTTGATGACGCAGATATCGATGCAGCTGTTCAAGGGGCAATCGCGTCAAAATATAGAAATGCAGGGCAAACGTGTGTATGCACAAATCGAATATTTGTTCAAAACGGCGTTTTAGAAGCGTTTACTAAAAAATATATTGACGCCGTTTCTCAGTTAAAGGTTGGTGATGGCTTAGATAATGACACGTTGATCGGACCGATGATCTCCCAATCTGCACTAAATGATGTACAGAAGTTGGTTACAGAGTCAGTTGAAGTTGGAGCAAAAATTGTTTTGGGTGGCGAGCAGCACCAAGCGGGCAATGGCTTCTATCAGCCGACTATTTTAACGAATGTTACTAATGATATGCCGATCGCAGCTAATGAGATTTTTGGTCCTGTTTCCCCAATTATTTCTTTTACCAATGAAGAAGAGGTTCTAGAACAAGCAAACGATACCGAATATGGATTAGCTGCATATTTCTATTCTCGCGACATAGGTCGAGTTTGGCGGGTCGCTGAAGGATTAGAATATGGCATGGTAGGTATTAATGAAGGCATCATCTCAAATGCAGCTGCACCATTTGGTGGAGTTAAACAGTCCGGTAATGGTCGTGAGGGATCTAAGTACGGTTTAGATGACTATTTAGAAATCAAGTATTTATGCATGGGTGGGTTAGGCCGCTAGTTAACAAATTAATAATAGTAGGTAGTTCAAAATGACAAATTCAAATTTGCAATCTCGTAA
Source organism: Colwelliaceae bacterium 6441 (assembly GCA_040779345.1). Classification (GTDB taxonomy): domain Bacteria; phylum Pseudomonadota; class Gammaproteobacteria; order Enterobacterales; family Alteromonadaceae; genus Thalassotalea_H. Next base: position 60,177 of record JBFONU010000011.1, read on the forward strand.
AGTTAAAGCAATCGCCCGCGGCCAGGGCAACATGTATCCAGTGTATGTTGATAGAGCCCTAAATTCAGAGGTTTGGGATGTAGAAGGAAAACGCTATATCGATTTTGGGACAGGTATTGCTGTATGTAACACTGGTCATAGCCATCCTAAAGTAGTGTCTGCTGTTAAAGATCAGCTTGATAAATTTAGCCATACGTGTGTAATGGTTAACCCTTATGAAGTGGCTGTAGAGTTAGCTGAAAGGCTAGTCGATATAGCCCCTGGTGACTCACAAAAGAAAGCGATCTTTGTTTCAACGGGAGCTGAAGCAGTAGAAAACTGTGTGAAAATTGCTAGAGCGCATACTGGTCGACGAGGGATTATTGCATTTAACGGTGGTTTTCATGGCCGTACAAACTTAACTATGGGACTCACAGGTAAGATCACTCCATATAAAAATTTATTTGGCCCATTTCCTGGGGAAATATTTCACGCGCCTTTTCCTATCGAGTGTCATGAAATAAGTGTAGAAGATTCACTTGGAGCATTGGAGAATATCTTTAAGGTTGATATTGCGCCTTCGGACGTTGCTGCAATTATTGTTGAGCCAATTCAAGGAGAAGGAGGTTTTTACCAAGCCCCAGTTCAGTTTCTACAAAAATTACGTGAATTGTGCGATCTACATAGCATTGTTTTAATTGCAGACGAGATTCAAACTGGCTTTGGCCGTACAGGAAAAATGTTCAACATGGAGTATTCTGGTGTTGAAGCTGATCTTATGACCATGGCTAAAGGCATAGCTGGAGGTTTTCCTATCGCGGCTGTTGTAGGAAAGAGTGAAATCATGGATGCGCCATTACCCGGCGGTTTGGGTGGTACCTATGGCGGCTCACCTGTAGCCTGTGCTGCGGCTCTCGCAGTATTAGACGTAATTCACGGCGAACAACTCATTGAAAGGTCGAACCATATAGGTGCAATATTTAACGAAAGGCTTACGTCACTGCAGAGTCGTTTCCCTGAGCTAGTATTAGATGTGCGTAACCAAGGTTGTATGATTGCCATTGAATTGGTTAAAAATGGTGATAACAAACAACCCAATGTTGAGCTCACACAAGCTATCATTGCCAATGCGGTTAAACATGGATTGATATTATTAGCGTGTGGTTTTTATGGAAATGTTATTCGATTTTTACCTGCATTAACGGCAAGTGATGAGATCATCAATGAAGGCTTAGATGCGTTTGAGAAGTTGTTTACAGAAGTGTGTTAGTTAAAAGTAATTAAAATAGAAACTGAGTATGATTAGTCGGTTAATACATATTGATCCTAGCTTAGAAGACAGCTTGCAAAGTCAAATCCGCCAAAAATTGGTGGAGGGGATTTTAGTTGGCTCTTTTACAGCTGGAAGTAAATTGCCATCTTCAAGAAAGTTGGCAAATCAACTTGGTGTTTCTAGAAATACTGTCGTTTTAGTTTATCAAATGTTGATCGATGAAGGTTACATTGAAAGTCGTGAACGCAGTGGTATTTATGTGAGTGAAGAAGTAGAGCAGGGCAAAGTTGCTTCTCTTCCTACTGAAAATTATCAGACACGGATGTCTAACCATTCACACCGTTTTAAAGGTGCGTTAGCAACGACTAATGCCACTTCGTGTCCCTCGAATTGGAGAAGTTATCCTTATTCGTTTATTGACGGAAAATATGATGCTTCACTTTATCCTGTTAAGGAGTGGAGAGAGGCAAATAGTAAAGCTAACGCTACCCGCGAAATCTATTTATGGTCTGAGCTTCAGGGCATGGAAGACGATCCAATGTTATTGGATGAAATTCGAACCAAGATCCTGCCAAGACGAGGAATTCAAGCAAGTAGAGAAGAAATACTCATTACTGCAGGTACCCAGCAGGCGTTGTACCTAATTACCCAGTTATTTGTGAATAACGATGTTAACGTTGCGGTTGAAGAGCCGGGTTATCCGGAAATGAGAGAACTTTTGCTACGTAGGGGCGTTGAGCTTACCTATCAACCAATTGACGATAAAGGAATGGTTGTAAATGAACGGCTAGACAAATCCCAAATTGTCTATACTACGCCAAGTCATCAAACACCGACAAGTATTACTATGTCGATGGAACGCCGCGATCAGTTACTTAAAAAAGCCAGTGAACAAGACCTTCTTATTATTGAAGACGATTTTGAGTTTGAGAGTAACTTTCTTGGTCAGCCACACCCTGCACTAAGAAGCCTCGATAAAGACAATCGGGTAGTTTACACCTCTTGCTTGTCGAAAGTGTTAGCGTCAGGTATTCAAATTGGCTTTGTTGTTGCTGACAGTGTCGTGATATCTGAGTTAAAAAAGCTACGTAAAATCTTAATGAGAAATCCGCCATTGAATAATCAGCGAGCAGTCACCTATTTCTTAAGCTTAGGTTATTACGATGCGTATATGATGCAGTTGCACAAAAAGTTTTTTGATCGGTGGTTAACATTAAGAGAAGCGTTAAATACCTATTTGCCAAATTGTATTGATACCGGCCCAATTCAAGGTGGAACAGCTTATTGGGTAACAGGGCCAGAACAATTAGATGGTGAATATTTACGTGAGCAGGCTGCCAAACAGGGCATATTAATAGAGCCTGTTAAGCGCTATTTTGCTTCAAATGAATATCCAGAAAACTGTTTTAGGCTTGGGATCACCGGGATACCCGACGATAAAATTAGGGATGGTGTCAGTAAACTGGCCGAGTTGATTCATCAGCTAACAGAAGAGTTTGAAGAAAAGCTGAGTAACGCAAAGGGTAAATTACTTGACGAAAACTCACTGAAACAACTACTTCCTGATGCTCAATTGGAATGTCAAATGGTCTATGGTGTACCTTGTATTATTGAGCTAATGGCTGACGGCACAATGTTTGGCAGAACAGGTGGGAAGGATAAAGAGTTTGATACAGGTCGTTGGTGGATAGAAGATGGAATGTATTATCGAAAATGGAATTTATGGGGCTACGGGGAAACCAAAGGTTTTTACGTCATTATTGATGGCGACGAAATGAAGTGGTTTGATCAAAATTACTGCTTCGTTAGACAACTGGAACTAAAAGGATACAAAAAGAATTAAACTGGCACCATTCGTACCATAAAACTGGTACTAACCCTTCTTACAGACTAATCATTATGGTATGTACATAATAATCAAAATGTATATTTATTGAGTGAATGCCATGAGCCATTTTTCTATTGCAGGTTTACAGCTAGATCTCCCGTGTGGCGATAATCTAGATGTTATAGCTAAAGAAATCATCAAAACTAAACAGCGTTTCCCTTGGCTCGATATGATTGTATTAAGTGAACTATCGACCTACGGTCCAGAAAAGAAATACGCTGAAGTATTTCCTAGCGACGCTGAGCGTTTTTACAGCCAATTGGCTCGTGAAAATAATGTGTGGCTTATTCCGGGTTCTTTATAGGGTATTCGACTATATAGAGAAATATCTAATTAATGGTACTTAAGTATATGTTTTAAATATCTTTATAAATTAATTTTCTTGATCACACATTCACAAATGGCTAGTTAAAAGCTAGGCTCAAAATCACTAAAGATCTTCTAGTTTTACTTCTATCTCTTTTTGATGATGTCTAGTTTTAACTACATCCCTAAGCCCATCATCCTCTGTAGATATAAGCCACAAGATGCGTCAGGTAATTCTTTATCATTATCAAACATAATAGGGTGTTTGACTAAATATTGATTAATTCGAGGTTTTGATAGCAGAAGCAATTGCTATAAAGTTGTTTTAAGTGTTTACCAATCAATTAATGTATTAGAAAGCAGAAAAGGGGGAATAATTTTATAATCAGAGAAGATTATATTTAGGTAATTTAAGAAATAGTAATAATTAGGTAAAACTGCATGTTTTATTAAGTGCGTTGTTATTAGTAAACAACCTATGTTTAATTATCAGCAAAATAAATAATTAGATAGTCCGTAATTCGATATTGTTTATTACTTAGAAATAAAATTCCTAGTTATTATTGATATAATCGTTCGATTTTTACTTTTAAAGCCATTGCTAATAACTTGACTTCAGAGTCTGTAACACGTCTAACTTTTGACTCTATTTTTGCTAGTGTACCTCTACTTATATTCCATCCGATTAAATTACATTTTGCAGCTTGTGAGGTTTTTAATATTCATCGCAGCAGTTATAAATATTGGGCAAAACAAGTTAAGCGTATTAACCCTATAGAGGTCGAAGCCTTAGCGATTATTAAGAGTATTTATCTAGAAAGCAATGGCTCTGCTGGTGCTAGAACCATTGCTAGTATCGCCACAACGAGAGGTTTAGCGTTAAGTCGATATGTTGCTACTCGCTTAATGAGAGAGCAAGGCTTGGTGAGTTGTCAGCTTCCTAGTCATAAATACAAGAAGGCGACCCAAGAGCATGTAGCGATACCTAACACGCTTGAACGTCAGTTTTCGGTGACCAAGCCTAACCAAGTTTGGTGTGGTGATATCACGTTTGTTTGGACAGGGAATCGTTGGGCCTATCTTGCTGTTGTTATGGATTTATTTGCTAGGAAACCTGTTGGTTGGGCAATGTCATACTCACCTGATACTAAGTTAGCAGCAAAAGCACTAACTATGGCATTTGAATCCAGAGGCAGACCCAAAGGTGTAATGTTTCACTCAGATCAAGGTAGCACCTATACGAGCAGAAACTATCGTCAGCTATTGTGGCGATATCAGATTGAGCAAAGCATGAGTCGTCGTGGTAATTGTTGGGACAATAGCCCAATGAAGCGATTCTTTAGAAGTTTAAAAACAGAGTGGATACCAACAATTGGTTATCGCTATTTTGTTGAAGCAGAAAATGCAGTTATTAAATATATTATTGGATATTACAGCCAGGTTAGGCCACACAGTTACAATGGTGGAATAACACCCAATGAGTCAGAGAAAAGATACTGGCTTGAATATAAATCAGTGGCCAAAATTAGTTGACCACTACAGTTCGAAGTTTCATGAGTTATTTGGATAATCATAAAGGTCTAGGAGGCTACTCGCTAATAGGGCAAAATCCTCAAGAGTTATTTGAAGGTAAGCAAGAGCAAATTGGGGCTGACTGGCTTTATTCTAAGCAGGTTGAATATTGTTCAAGATATAGTACTGATTTAAAGGCTATGTCTGAATACGATTTTGATTTAATTTCTAAGCACGGGTATGAGTCTGCAACTGCAATAAATATAGTCAGAAACTCAATTCGTTAATTTAGTATAAACTCTTAATTTCAGAGTGGTCAAAAAGAAAATGGACATCACTCAATAAGTAATGAAAGATGCATCGCTTGGGAGTATAAGGCTTTGAAATTAAAGTGATTTATGGTGGATTGACAAGTGGCAAAAGAGATAGATGTTGCTAAAGCATCTATTTAATTAATTTAGCCTAAGAATACGTCGAATATAGTTATGAAAGAATTCCCATTTGACCCTTATGATTTCTTCGGGTATATCTCATCAGGACTAGTCATAGTCGTTGGTCTAGAAATAATTGTTGGCGTACCCAAGTTACTAGGCTCTGATTTAAAAGCATTTGACATACTCATTGCCTCGCTAGGTGTGTACATTGCTGGTCAGTTGATTGCTAACCCATCAAAATGGCTGTTGGAAGACCTAATAGTAAAACGGGCATTGAAGGCTCCAGCTACTAATTTAATGGCACAGTACGATGGTGTTTTAAATTACGTATTCCCTGGATATTATGTCTCACTACCAGCGGATGTTGTTTCAAATATAACTTCCAAAGTAGGAACTGAAAAAACTGGAGAATCATTATTTCTACATATTCGATTCGATCCTAATGTCAGAAATGATGAAAAATTGATGTCCAAACTAAATGTTTTTCTAAAAAATTACGGATTTGCTAGAAACCTATCTTTAACTTGGTTGCTATTTGGGTTTTCTCTATTGTGCTTTAAGGATATTGATTTTGGTTCTGAACATACAAAACATGCCCTCATTTCAGTAGCATCAGGAATAATGCTTTTTTAGGTACCTAAAATTTTACCGCCAATATTGCTTTGAACTCTTCAATAGTTATGCAAGGAATTAAAATGACTACTACCGCTCACTTCATTAACGTTGGTCAAGGAAATATGACTTTATTGCAACTCAACTGTGGGAAAGTCATGCTTTATGACTGCAATGTCACTAATGACAACGAACGCGATGTTCTTGGGTAACCGAGCGTGTTTAGCTTATACTAACAAAGTGGCTAGAATAGCTTGGGCTATTGCTTATAACGAATACTTACCAGTTTAAAAAAAGAAGTTCTTTAAAGAATTGCAAGGGCCAGATAAATGATGGCAAAAAGGTAAAACCGACATAATGAAAACCTGGAAAGCTCAGCGGTAGAGAATATCGATAATCTGATAAGGCCTATATGCGTGTAATACTGGATTACAAACACTTCTCTAGCAGCTAATATATTAACTGCCTAGTACGTTATAATTATGCCCCTTACGGCCTATATTACCATGTTTAATGACTTTTATGATATACAGTTGAAATGGTAGTTAGTTATAATAATGTATCTAAAATTTTATTTTATGGTGCCTGTTTATTCGTTACCATAAATAGAATTATTTATATTAAAATTTATTGATTAGAGGCTATATCAACAATGATAGAAAAACACTTATTAAAATATCATCATCTTGGCATTCCAACAACGGAGGAGCGTGCTGGAGAAGTTTATCGCCCTGAATTACAATACTCAGTTTATCAAGGGACTAACAATGATTATGGTGTTGAATGGGTGCGGTTTGATGATGGTGCGGATTATCCAGATATGCTAAAAGAGTACGCTCATGTTACTTTTGAAGTAGATAGCTTGGAAGAGGCCATTGAAGGTGAAGAGTTATTAGTTGCTCCAAGACAAGAAGCTCCCGGTGTACGTTCAGCGTATATAACTTTACTTGAAGCACCAGTGAAATTTGTTGAGATTGATTATGCCATAGCTGATGACTCAGAAAAAAATCCTGTAGTTAAAAGTGGTAAGAATTTAAAATATCATCATACGGGTATGCCTTGTGATAAAACTTTTGAAAATGAAGAAAAGCGTCCTGCCCTTAAATTGGCTTATTTACCGGGAAAGCTAAATAACTACGGAGTAGAGTGGTTACGATTTTACGAAGGTAATGAAAACCCTGATATTATTAAATACATTCCACATGTTGCTTTTGAAGTTGAAGATATTGACCAAGCGATTGTTGGTGAAAAAGTTATTTATCATTCAGGACGTTCATATCCGGGTATTGTTGTCGCCATGGTTGAAGTTGATGGTGCATCAATCGAATTTCTTGAACTTGACCGCTCAATAGTTGGTGATGAGTTTGACGCTTAACAGCGATCGTTTATTCAATTATTTATACAGCTAAATTTTTAAAAAGTCAGACATAAGTTGTCTGACTTTTTACTATTTAAGGTACCATTATGACTACGCAATTACATACTTGTAGCGAACACTCTGTAGGCGAGTGTCCAGAATATTGCCATAAGCCCAAGATGGCCAGTGGCAAAAATGAAATATTATCGATTGATATGCATTGCCATATCGTCACGCCAGAAGTTGAAGACGTTGTTAAATCTTTTCCTCAAAAACAAGGAGAATATGACGTTCTGGTTGAAAATATGGGGCAGGAATCCGTCGACTATAACGGCAGTATGATGGCCGATTTAGTACCTAAACTGATTGATATTGATGTCCGTATTCAAGATATGGATACCATGGGTATTGATATCCAAGCACTTAGTCCGTCACCGACACAATATTATTACTGGACAGACCGAGACGTTTCTAGTCATATTGTTAATTTACAAAATGAACGTATTGCCGAGGTTTGTGCTAATCATTCAGATCGTTTTGTCGGTCTTGGTAATGTATCACTACAATTTCCTGAATTAGCTGCACAACAATTAGAGTATTGTGTGAAAACATTAGGTTTTCGTGGCGTTGAAATTTCGTCAACGGTTAATTGTAAAGAAATTGCTGACCCAATGTTTGCACCTTTTTGGCAGAAAGCTGAAGAGCTTGATGTCGTGGTTTTTCTGCATCCATTAGGCACAACCTTAGGTACCAGAGTAAATAAGCATTATCTCGCGAATTTAATTGGTGTGCCCTTAGAAACCACGATTGCGTTATCGCACATGATATTTGGTGGTGTACTTGATCGTTACCCTGGGTTGAAAATATGTGCAGCACACGGAGGTGGATTTCTTGCATCATACGGTGGTCGTTCTGATCATGGTTGGCAAGTACGTCCAGAATGTCAAAAAACTAAAAAGGCGCCGAGTGAATATTTAAAACAAATATATTTTGATACTATTTTGTTTGATCCTAACCAAATTGAACACTTAGTTAGGCAAGTAGGCTTATCTCAAGTAGTTATCGGTACTGATTACCCGTTCGATATGGGCGATTCAACCCCTATGGATCGTATTTTGTCATTACCAAACTTGTCAGATAAAGATAAACGACAAATTATTGGTTTAAATGCAGCGAAATTGCTTAAGATTTAACGAAGAACCTTTCAACGGTGTGTAAACAAAAAAGCCACAGATAATTATTTATCTGTGGCTTTTTATGTATGACTAGCAGCTCTTAACAGATTAATATGGCTCTAAAATCATTAACATTCGTTTTTGTCGGGCCAGTCATAATGAGTTGATCTATTTGTGAAAAAAAACTAAAACCGTCATTATTAATTAAATACTTGTCAGGATTTAATCCTTTTTTCCTAACGATATCAAATGTTTCTGGTGTGATGTAAGCACCAGCATTTTTCTCACAACCATCAATGCCGTCAGTATCGGCGGCAAGAGCATAAATATTTAAATGCTGGCCAAGGTTGGCAAGTAAACTTAATAAAAATTCAGCATTTCGACCTCCTCTACCATTGCCTTTTACGGTAACACTGGTTTCTCCACCTGACAAAATAACACAAGGTGGTTTTATCGGTTGTCCATATTGGCGGGCTTGTTTAGCAATAGCGGCATGTACTTTCGCCACTTCTCTTGATTCACCCTCAATACAATCACTGAGTATGAGTGGTGTTATACCTACCGCAGTAGCATAAGTAGCAGCCGCTTCAAGGGATTGTTGCGCGGTGGCTAGAAGTGTTACTTTATTGTCATTAAATGCTTTGTTATAGGTTTTTAATGTTTCAGACTCAGGGCTATTTAGCCAATTAACGACTGATTCTGAAACCTCTATTTGATAACGTTTTAGTATATCAAGTGCTTCTGCTGAAGTGCTAGGGTCAGCAACCGTTGGGCCTGAAGCGACTACATCAATAACATCACCAGGAACGTCAGATATTACAAAGGTATGACATTTTGCAGGTCGGAAGGCTTGTGCTAATCTTCCTCCTTTAATAGCTGATAGATGTTTACGTACACAGTTCATTTCAAAGATGGTTGCTCCGGAGCGTAATAAGGCTTTATTGATCTGTTTTTTTTCAACCAATGAAACACCTTTAGCCGGTAATGCTAATAGTGAAGAACCACCACCAGAAATTAAGCAGAAAACCTTATCTTGCTCGGTTAACTTATTTGCTAATGCCAATATTTTTTTAGCTATCTGCTCTCCTGCTTCATCAGGAACCGGATGTGCTGCTTCGATTACTTCAATATGTTTACAAGTTACTCCATGACCATAAGGAGTAACTACTAAGCCAGAGATCGAGCCTTGCCAACACTTTTCTAGAGCAGAAGCCATTGAAGCTGCCGCTTTTCCTGCTCCAATAACAACTAAAGTACTCGTTTTATCTTCAGGTAAATTCTGCTCAAAAACTTGATCTGGGTGTGCGGCCGCAACAGCGATATCAAATAGCTTTCTGAGAAAATTTTTTGGCTCTATTTTCATAACATTACTTCTTTATTGGTTTGATAACTTTTCTAATGTGCTATCCAATGCTTCTTCACATTTACTGATAAACTCATCAACTTGGGCTTTGGTCATAGTAATCTGTGGCGCTGCGACCATAGTCTCGCCAACAGCACGCATAACTAGACCATTTTCAATACAGGCGTCTCTGCATACTGGGCCGGCTGGTTTGTCTTGTGGATAACGCTCGCGTTTCTCCTTATTTTTTACTAGTTCTATTGCACAAACCATCCCTTTTGTTCGAATTTCTCCAACAAGTGGATGGCTCTCAAGTTTATTTAAACATTTCTCAAAATACGGCCCAATTTCATTTGCGACATGGTCAATTAACCCTTGTTCTTTAATTATTTCTAAAGTAGCCAGTGCAGCAGCACAGGACGCTGGATGACCTGAATAGGTAAAGCCGTGACCAAATTCATCGGTTTCAGTTTTTATCACATCAGCAACTTTATCATTAATAATAACACCACCTAAAGGTTGGAAGCCATTAGTGACTGATTTTGCAAAGTTGATCATATCGGGCTCTAAGTCATAATGCTCAAAACCAAACCATTTTCCTGAACGACCAAAGCCAAAAATAACTTCATCTGAAATAAATAAAATATCATATTTATTTAAAATACGTTTAATCTCAGGCCAGTAAGTATCTGGAGGTACAATAACACCACCTGAACCTTGGATAGGTTCAGCGATAAAGGCTGCAACATTTTCAACACCAAGTTCTAGAATTTTCTCTTCGAGTTTACCAGCAGTATAAAGACCAAATTCATCTGGAGTCATATCGCCCCCATCAGCATACCAATAGGGTTGTTCAATATGAGTAACATTTGGTAGGATATTGTATTGCTCATGCATAAACTTCATACCGCCTAAGCTACCCGCAGCAATAGTACTACCGTGATAAGCATTAATTCGACTAATAAAAATACGCTTTTCTGGCTGCTCTTTAAGTGCCCAATAACGCTGTACTAAACGCATAACAGTATCATTGCCTTCAGACCCTGAGCCAGTGTAGAAAACATTATTAAAATCATCAGGTGCAATTGCCGATAACTCAGCAGCTAACTCGATTGCTGGGCCGTGACTACATTGAAAAAAATTATTGTAGAAGGGCAATGTTTCTAATTGTTTAGTTATTGCTTCAACAATTTTAGGTTGTGTGTAACCTAAACTACAACACCACAGACCAGACATACCATCAAGTAATTTTCCATATTGAGCATCAGTAACATAACAATCTTCTGCAGCTGTTATTATTCTACTGCCCGCAGCCGATAAACTTTTATAGTTAGTAAAAGGATGAAGATGATGTTTACTATCCAATGCTTGATATTCTTTTGTTGTTTTCATGATGTAATGTCCTCTTATAACTGGTTGTTTATTTTATTGCTGTGGCGATAACTTATGCATGCTGTTTTAAATTGTTGAAATAGCTTTAACGAAAATTTATTTTTAGTAACTAGCCATTCAGGGTGCCATTGAACGGCTAATAGAAAGTGATCTTTGCTGTTAAGTCTATAGGCTTCAACTAAATTATCGGGTGCTATAGCTTCAACGATAAGCCTATCTGAGAGCTTCTTAATACTCTGCATATGAATTGAATTGACTAATTCAGTTTTGTTAGTAGTGCAATTTGCTAACAGACTATCAGCCATAATATTGATATCGTGTTTAGGTAGGTATTTTTGCTCAATGGTATCTGACGCACTAGGACTATGTTGTAATAGAGTTGGGTCATGACGTATATCCTGATGTAATGAACCACCAAGGGCGACGTTTATTTCTTGAAACCCTCGACAAATACCAAAAACGGGTAATTTTCTTTCTAATGCTTTATCCATTAAATATAATGCAGTGGTGTCACGTTTAGCATCTCTAATCGGTTTATCTTCAATGTTTTCTTCGCCATAATAATGAGGAGAAATATTAGAAGGGCTACCAGTAAATAAAAGTCCATCAACTAAATTGAGTAATGTGTTGATATTTTGCTGTGTTAGAATAACAGGGAAAATAATAGGTGTGGCGTGCATAGCATCGGTCACGGCGCGTAAGTACTTATCGCCAACCAGATTAAAATCCAGTTCATCGAATGTCCGATGATCTGAGATCACACCAATTAATAAATTATCTTTTACCATATAATCAAAACTCCAAAGCTTTAAATAGTAAAAATTTAGGATGTTGACAGTGTAATAAATGTTGATAAAATGATGTATATCCGTTAAGGACTACCTATTGTCATATACGGACTTGTGTCCTTAAATGACAATGAATTAATACTGGGTCAATTAGTAAATGAATAATAATTTAACGATAAAAACTAAGCAATCAGTTGGATTAACACCTGCAATTTATATGAGAAAACTGCTTGAGGTAGCCGGAGAATTTGGCGTAGATAAAAATATAGTTTTAGAGCAAATTGATCTTAGTGAACTTGAACTTGAAAGTTGTGATATGTACTATACGGTAGAACAACATTTTGACTCATTAAGAATGATTCGAAAGCAAGTAGATATCCAAGGTTTAGGGGTGTTGGTGGGTGATCGAATCTCGATAGCAGATCTTGGTATTATGGGTTACGCCATGCTAAGTAGTCCCACTTTGCGTAGAGCAATTAATGTAGCTATGCGTTTTCAGCGAATTACTGATCCTGTATTGCATATGGATTTTCATGAAGGTAGCAAAGATTTTGTTATAACAATAGAACCACTATTTTTACTTGGTGAGGCTTACCGTTATGATGTCGAAGAAACGCTCGCTATTTGGAATCAAATCTTATTTTTTTATTTTGGCGAACATGCAAAATTTACCCAAATTAAAGTGACTTGGTCAAAGCCAGAATATGCACGAATGTATAAAGATACTTTTCAATGTAAGGTGCTTTATGATCAAGATCGTAATGATTTTCGCTTTTCTAAAGAATTACTCGACCAACCATTGTCTTTGGCAAATGATCAAGCGGCTCGTATTTGCGAACAGCAATGCGCAGAGTTATTAAGAAAGTTAAGTAAAGGTGAAACTATTTTAGATACGGTACGCCGTATTTTAATTAATTCGCCGGGTCGACTTCCTCAGTTAGTTGAAGTCGCCGAGAAACTGCATACTAGCCCAAGAAATTTACGTAGAAAACTATCAGAAGCCAATACCTCTTTTCGTCAAATAGCCGATGAAGTAAGAATGCACTTAGCCGTTGAATACCTTAGAGATACTAACTTATCGATAGAACAAATTGCCATTCTTGTTGGTTATTCAGATGCTTCAAATTTCCATCGTGCTTTTAAACGCTACAATGAATTAACCCCGTCAGATTTTCGCAATAGTTTACAGTAATATCAATTAAACTAAATTTATTCCTATGCTTACATCTAATCCAACTCGCATTTTGAGTTGGATTAAATAGCCTTTCCTAGATTTACCTTATAATCCCTTTCTCTTATATAAATTCTACTCGGTTAAAAATGATACTAATCTATCCACTTGTCACATAGCTTCATTCCTCGCTCTAGCTTAATTTAATACTGGGAATTAAATGGTATAACAAAAAGGTGATAAGTTTATGAAAAATAAAAACAGATTCTTATTGTCGTTAGTCACTCTAGCAATATCAGCATATGGATTTGCTCAGGATAACGATAAAAATAAAAATAAAAATAAAGCGAAAGCTAAAGAAGGGGCGGTAGAGGTTATCTTAGTCTCCGCGCAAAAACGGGAACAATATATTAACGACGTCCCCATTACTATGAATGCATTCTCTGCTAAAGAGCTAGAGCGTTATGACGTTGGTAAGCCAGAAGATATCAAGTTTTTAGTCCCTGGATTAGATATTTATAACAACGTGGAAGCGGGCGGTTTGTCAGTTTCACTTCGTGGTATGAGTATTTTTACTTTTACACCAACTTCAGATCCAGCCGCTGCTGTTTATGTTGATGAGGCGTATATGGCTTCATTAGCGCAAGTGGGTTTTCAAAGTTTTGATATGGCAGCAGTTGAAGTATTAAAAGGGCCTCAAGGTACGTTATTTGGCCGAAATACTCCCGCTGGATTAATCCATTTTAAAACTAAGCGTCCTACCCGTGAGTCAGAAGCCTATGTTAAAGCTGAAGCCGGGGATTATGGTGCTTTCGCGATTGAAGGTGTTGTTAGTGGCGCCATTTCAGAAAAAGTAGCGGGGAGATTTTCTGTTCGAAATAGTTATTTTGATGGTTATTTTGAAAACCGCCTCGATGGTAACAAAAATACTGGTGGTGTCGATTCTTCAAGTATAAGAGGGCAATTGCTATATGAAGGAGAAGATAATTCAGAAGTGTTATTGAGTGTTCATTATGACAGCTTTGATGGTACTTCTACGCCATTCTTTTCCCGTGGTTTAATTGATCCGCAAGGTGGACTTTGTGCTACTTTCTTACCCTTAGTAGCTAATGGTGGTGGCGACGGCGATGCCTTTAGACAAGCATTCGACGGTGCCTCTGCCCGTGGTTGTACCGATTATGCGGGTTTTAACGAACCTGATACCGACCCTTTCACTGTAAGTGTTGATTCTACTTTTGGTAAATCAGGTAAACGTGAAGGCGAAGCGTTTGGCGTGCATTTAAAAGCATCATTTGACTTAACCGATACCATCGGCTTTACCTCGCTGACCAGTTATGAATATGATGATCAGTTTTGGCAAGCAATTCAATTCTCGCCACTTGCTGGCGCTGCTGATTTGCCACAAGCATCAGATGTTTCTGCTTTCTCACAAGAAATTAGATTATCCGGCGGTACTGATGATATTGATTGGGTAACAGGTGCTTTCTTATCATATGACACTATTACCTTTGATATTATTAATAGCCTTGTTTTTGACTTGAGATATAGCTTGTACTCACAACAGAAAACATTATCAACCGCGTTATTTGGAAATGTTGATTATCATTTAAATGATGAATGGATCTTAAGTGCAGGTTTACGCGCAAGTCATGAAAAAAGACAAGGAATAGTTGATGTTGATAGTTCAGACTATTTACCTGAAACAGGTGGCTTTAAAGTTGATAAAGAAGCATTGACTAATGATCTGTCAGGAAAAGTAGGTCTTAGTTATCAACCAGAAGATGATTACCTATTCTATGCAAGTGTTAGTACCGGCTTTAAGTCTCCTGGTATTAATACCGGCTTTGTATTATCTGAAATTGAAGTAGGTCCTACCGAGAAAGAAACCATTGTTGCCCTTGAAGCCGGCACTAAGTTGACCTTGCTTGATGGCCGTATGCAAGCGAACTTTGCTGTGTATCATTATGATCGTAAAGACGCTCAAGGGGTTGATTTTATCGCGAATGACAGCCCAGTTCCTCAGCAAGGTTTAACCAATTTTGGTGATGCTAAATTATCCGGTGTTGAAGTGGATCTTCGCTGGAATCCGGTAGATAATTTAAGCTTAATCGCAGGCCTAAGTATGCAAGATACTGAAGTGACTTCTGGTACTTATAAAGGTAATGACTTACCGGGTGCGCCTGAAGTAACCGCTACCTTTATGGCGCGTTATGAAATATCTTTGGGTGATTGGAGCTTAAACCCTCAAGTTGATGCAAGATACGTTGATGAAAGACATCGTTTTATTGGCAACAAATTATCTATTAGTGAAATTGATGGTGTAGCGCTTAATGGTCAAATAACTGATTTAGAACCGGGCTATTGGCAGTTAAACGCTGGCGCTGAGTTAGTTTCGGCTGATAGAAAATGGGTCTTTACCGGTAAAGTAGCGAATATTTTAGATGAAGCAGAGTACATTTCTTATCCGTTTTATAATGAAGTGACTTCATTATCAGTAGGTGAGCCGCGTAATATTAAATTTACGGCCACTTATAACTTTTAACGTTTATTTTAGCGAAAATCATACCGAGCCATAGTTTTATGACTCGGTATTTTTTTATCAATAATTTTTAAATAAAGTGGAGATAATATGAATAAACTGATGGTAATAATACTGGTGATTTTTTCATCCTTTACTTGGGCGAAAACTGACGAGCAAGCTTTAAAGCACCTTTCTGAAGAAGCAAGAACAGGTATTTTGCAATATAAAATGCTTGAAAAAAAATATTACAATAGTGCGGATTTAACCGGGTTGTTAAGTATTTTTACCGACGATATCAATCTAGCCTTTAATGGTAATAAAAGGCTTATAGGACAAGCAGAAGTTAAGCAGTTTTTTGCCAATTTTTGGTCACAATATACAGTAAAAATAAACTCAGTTAACTACGAAGATGTTGATGAAACAATAGGCCATGTTGTTATTTGGGCTAATTTTAATTTAACCTTAACCAATAAGAAAACCGGTGAAATAACGCAAGATGCCGGCCGCTCTCTCACTATTTATAAAAAAGGAGATGATGGACACTATCGTTTGTGGCGCGAAGCGGGGCTTGATGCGGGGATATAAATTATTTTATTAACTATCGGGGGGACGCTTACAAAACTGTTGGTAATATTAGTTGATTTTGCGTAAATAAAAAGCTCTGTTATTTTTCAATAACAGAGCTTTTTAGTAGTAAATTTTAAATTATTTAAATCGCTCAGGTATCACGTCTCGGGCAAAAACATCATCTATAGTTTCTGCTCGTTTAATCCATTCAGATTTATCACCGTTAACCAATACTACGCCGGGTCTTGGTAGCGCATTAAAGTTTTGTGCGCAGGTTTCTATGTAAGAGCCGGTATTTTGTAAGGCAATGATATCGCCTTCTGCAAGCTCAGGTACGTCAACTTGATAGTATAAAATTTCTAAATTACAGGTTTTACCAACAATATCGGTGACCGATGTATTGGCTTGCTCTGCTTTATTAGCAATTAAAAAATCAAACTTTGGCTTATCAAAATTAGCACCACCAACCCCTAAAAACATTTGAGAAGTATCAATTTCAGCCCATTTATGTGGCACATTTTGTGTTTCATGCTTAAGGTTACATATTCGACTAAGGTGAACACTGGTATCACAATGAATACCACGGCCAGGCTCTAAAGCAAGCGTAATACCGCTAGGGTCAATATCGTTTTCTTGTAAACTCGCGCGTAAAGTTGCCGAAATCACTGAAGCAAGCTCATCTAATGATGGGCCATCATAACCGGCGATGGTTACGTCAGTATCTTTATCAGGCAAACTCGGAAAGCCGCCACCAATATTGAGTTCTTTTGGTAACCATGTCGGCATGATCTGACACAGTTCTTTGATTAATTTTGTATAGTTACGGATCCAAGATTGCCACACAGTCGTTCTTTTACTATGACGTCCCATATGCGCATGAACACCAATAACATCAACGTTATCAATTTCTAATACTCTTTTCGCCATTGAAAAAAGTTCAGAAGCTGGAATGCCGTATTTAATTAACTGGGTTAAAGTATTTATTTTTTTATCGGGAACGTAATCAGAAAAATCATCAAGCTCTTGCATATAGGGCTTGATTCGCAACATGATTTTAGCTGTTTTACCCAGTTTAGTTGCTTCACTGCGGCATAGCTCAAGCTCTCTTGGGCTATCAAGGACAATGGTTGCACCAATATCAATAGCTTTATGGATAATGGCTTGGTCTTTGATAGAGCCATTGACCGAGATCAGCTCCGGAGATACTTTACCGCGTATCGCTGCTTCTAATTCACCGGGGCCAAAAACATCACAACCTGCACCTTCTTCAGTAAGAATACGACGTAGAGCAAGCAGAGGACTCGCTTTTATTGAAGGAATGATTTTAACTCGGCCATCAGGCCAGTGCTTGGAAAAGGTTTGCTGATAAGTCCGTAAGTTATGACGTAGGTGCTTTTCAGAAACCACAAACAACGGGGTGCCAAATTGTTGAGCAATGGATACGGTGTCACAACCTTCAACATAAAGGTGGTCGTGACGAATACTCAAACTATGGTTCAATATATGGGTAATCGACTGATCCCTCATTATTTTTATACTCCAATACTAGACAGTATGCCTATGAGATTTAATGATTGGATAAATTATATGATGTCCTTTCAGTAATATTTATATCATTAATGCCCTAAAGAATGGCGATTTCGGACAGGTGGTGCGCACACAGGTCAAGAAGCAATAAAATCTATCTAATAATGCATATGAATATAAATTGACAGCCATATGGCCTTTATTGCCATGGATGTATTTTGGCTAGCTAGCTATATTTATCTAATGATAATGAGAGAAGTGCTATATTTTATTTATCGATGCAAATGACTAATGTTAACGACTTTGGAAAAGAAATGATCATGCAAGCTGTGGGTAAAATTGTTGAACTAGGTTATGTAGTAACAGATCTAGATAAGGCTTGTGAGTTTTTTAAAACGGCTTTTGGCGTTAAATCTTTTGAAGTTTATCAACACATGCCGATGCTAAACAGTAAGTTTAACGATGTTGTCGTTGATATAGATGTCGATGTGGCTATTGGTGCTTCTGGTGGCATGGTGTTTGAATTGATCAAGCAAAACAATGATGCTCCATCGCCTTTTCATGCGCCTGATGGGCAGCAATTATTTGTTTTTAATCATTGGAGTATATTCACTGATCATTATGATATTGAGTTGGAAAAATATTTGGCTGACGGCTATCAGCAATCTTTTTATGCTGAGTTTGATTCTGAAGATGATAGCGATGTTGCGAGAGTGGTTTATTTAAAACTGCCTTCGGCCATTGCAGGGGATGTCACAGGCTATTTAGAATTAATTGAGCGAAATCCACCATCAATATTTAAGAGTTATCAAAAAATAATCAATGATGCTCAATAGCCATCTAGTTTACCTCGTAAACAAGTATCATTAACAGTAAGTAAAATTATACAAAATATATAAATATCGGCAACGATTGAGGTTTTTAAAATGGAAAGCTACGAAGAGTTATATAACAATTTTGTCTGGGAACGCCCTGAGACATTTAACTTTGCCACTGATGTCATAGATAAACATGCGTCAAAAAATCCAAACAATCAAGCAATGCTATGGGTTGATGACGCAGGCAATGAGTGCGGAAGAAGCTTTGCTGATATTAGTAAAGTGTCAAAACAAGCGGCTAATATGCTCAAGTCTGCCGGTGTTAAAAAGGGTGATGCTGTTATTTTAGTATTAGGTCGCCAAAAAGCGTGGTGGGAAATGACCACTGCCTGTATTCGAGGCGGCTATGTTTTTTCTGCCGGTACAGTACAACTTTCGCCTAAGGATATTAGCTATAGAATCAATGCTTCTGCAGCCACAGCAATTGTTACTGATGCTGCTAACGCTCATAAAGTTGATGAAATTATTGATCAATGTCCAAGCATTAAAGCACGCATAGTGGTTGATGGTGCTCGTGAAAATTGGATTGATTATGATGCGACCGTTGGTGACTTATCTGATGAGTTTACTGCGGCAGAAACAAAATTATCTGACGATATGTTGTGTTTCTTTACGTCAGGTACCACAGGTTATCCTAAAATGGTGGTGCATTCTCAAAGCTACTCACTTGGTCACAGAGTTACCGGCCAATATTGGTTAGATTTAAAAAGTGACGATCTACATTGGAATATCTCAGATACTGGCTGGGCAAAAGCTGCATGGTCAAGCTACTTCGGCCCTTGGACTATTGGTGCATGTGTATTTGTTCATCATGCTTCGGGTTTTGACCCGATCAGAAACTTAGACTTACTACAGCAATATCCTATTACGACTATGTGTGGTGCGCCAACTATATATCGCATGCTCGTTCAGCAGGATCTTACAAAATATAGTTTTCCTCATTTACGGCATAGTGTTGGTGCAGGCGAACCGTTAAACCCTGAAGTTATTTCAACATGGCAAGACGCTACGGGTGTAACCATTCGAGACGGTTATGGTCAATCAGAATCAATCATCTTATGTGGTAGTTTTCCCTCTATCGAAGTTCGACCTGGCTCTATGGGGAAACCCGCACCAGGAGTTAATTTAAATATTATCGATAATGAAGGTCAAATAGTTGCTGTGAATGAAGAAGGTAATATTGCGGTTAATTTAAAACCATACCCTCCAATGGGATTATTTAAAGGCTACACCTTAGCGGATGAAAAAAACCAAGAAGCGTTTCAAGGCGATTGGTATTTAACTGGCGATCGTGGCTACAAAGATGAAGATGGCTATTTTTGGTTTGTAGGACGCTCTGACGACGTTATTCTTTCTTCCGGTTATCGTATTGGTCCTTTCGAAGTAGAAAGTGCCTTATTAGAACATGCAGCTGTTGCTGAATCAGCTGTCGTGGCTAGCCCTGATGAAGAAAGAGGGGAAGTAGTTAAAGCCTTTATTGTATTAGCGGCAGGCTATAAAGCGAGTGACGAGCTGTTAAAAGAGATCCAAAATCATGTTAAACGGGTAACCGCTCCTTATAAGTACCCACGTAAAATAGCGTTTGTTGAATCTTTACCTAAAACAGTGTCCGGTAAAATTCGCAGAATTGAATTACGTGAACAAGAGCATAACGATTAATTATTGGCTTGGTGACATTAGATAATTAATATAGAAGGTTTGCACTATGAGTAAAAATCCATCAGCTGAAGCTTTAGCTGGACTAGCTGCTTTTAGAAAAGCAGAAAATGAATGTTATAGAAATGCTGATCCAGCCATGGCAGAATTATTTGCTGAAGATATAATTTTAACAGCCAATGGCGCGGACAATCTTATTGGGCGTGCAGCTATGCTAAGTTTCTTGACTGGTATTTGGACAGTTTATCGCGGTAACTTTATTGAAATTCATGATGATGTCGTGGTTGAAGCAGGTAATTACTTGTTTGTCACCGGACGTTTTACTGATGAGTTAACGCCACTTGCTGGTGGTGATGTTCTGACGGTTAAAGGTAGATATCAGATTGTATTAGTTAAAGCGGACCATGGTCGTTATCTTTTATGGCGAGAAGCGGTAACAGATACTGGCGCAGTTATTAATAAATAGCTGTATTAACGAGAAAATGAAGGTTTAAACATGACAGAAAATTTATCAGCACAAGCTATTGCAGGACTTGCCGCTTATCGAAAGTCTGAAAGCGAATGTTATAACAATAGTGATTTAGCTATTGTCGAAAACTTCGCCGAAGATATTATTTTAACTTCAAACGGTGTTGACAATGTTGTTGGTCGCCAAGCGATGAAAGATTTATTTACCGCTGTTTGGGCAGAATACGATGCACGTTTTGCTGAAGTTCACGACGATGTTGTGGTTGAGTCGGCTGACTACTTGTTTGTTACTGGGCGTTTTACCCTAGAGCTAAAACCTAAAGCGGGTGGTGAAACCATTTTTGATCATGGACGTTTCCAAGGTGTTTTGGTTAAGTCAGCCGATGGCAGATATTTATTATGGCGAGAGTCATGTATGGATGTCGGTGCCGAAAAAAATTAATTGCTTATTTTTGCGAACGTAATAATTAACAACAAGGTTTTATCATGAAAGATTTAAATATCCGTAATGCAGAAGATGTTTTAAAGTTATTGGAAGCACGCGAGGTTGCTCATGTTCAAATTGGTTTAACCGATCATACTGGGCAGCTTAGAGGCAAATATATTTCAAAAGATAAGTTGATCAGTGGTTTGAAAAACGGCATTCCAATGACACGTAACTTAGCCGCTGTTGATTTTACTGATGTTATTTACCCTGTAGAGGGACTCATTGTTAATGGCGGCGGCTTTGGCGACAGTGTTGCACGTATAGTGCCTGAGTCATGTCGAGAGGTACCTTGGGAGCGCCCAGATCGTAACTTGTTTTTCTTGCTTGAACACGAAGGTGAAGGGGTGGAGTATGACCCACGGGCAATCTGTAATGGTTTGATGAAAAAAGCAGAGTCTATGGGCTTATTTCCGGTACTTTCTTGTGAACTTGAATTTAGAGTATTTAACGAAACCGTTAAAAGTCTCTATGAAAAAGATTTCAAAAACTTAGAGCATATTACGCCTGTTTCAAATTATTTAGGCGTAATGCGCCAAACTGTGTTATCAGATTTCTTCGCTGATTTTACTGATGCGATGGAACACATGGGTATTCCTATTGAAGTTGCTCATTTAGAACTAGCGCCTGGTTTTGCTGAATTAGTTTTAGCCCATCAAAAAGGCATGCGTGGCGTTGATAATGCGGTTATATATAAAACGTTTGCTAAGGCTTTTGCCCTAAGAAAAGATAAACTCATTAGCTTTATGGCGAGAACAGACGATCAAACCGATGGTTCAAGTTGTCATATTAATATTTCGCTTAACGATGAAAACGACAACCCCGCTTTTTATGATGCTGATAAACCGCAGAAAATTAGTGACACTATGCGTTACTTTCTTGGTGGCATTCAAAAATTATTACCTGAACTTATGCTGATGATGGCACCTAACGTCAACTCCTTTAAACGTTATGTTCCGGGTATTTTTGCCCCTATAGCCTCTACTTGGGGAGTTGATAACCGTACAACCAGTTTACGTGTAAATAACAGCTCACCGAAAGCGCAACGTATTGAGAACCGAGTGCCGGGTGCCGATGTTAATCCATACTTTGCCGTAGCTTGTACCTTAGGTGCCGGGTTATGGGGGATTGAAAATCAGGTTGAACCTAGCGCTGAAACCGAAGGAGACTTAGGTAATGACTTAAGCAATTTACCTGCTGAATTAATGTTTCCCTCAACCTTTAAAGAGGCAATTGAACGTTTCCAAAATTCAACGGTTGCGAAAGAAATCTTTGGCGAAGAGTTCGTTAGAATTTACTCGTCAGCCAAAAATGAACATGAGTTAGAGTTCCGTAAAGCGGTAACTGACTGGGAATTACGTCGATATTTAGAATTATCATAATATCGATTGATTAGCTTAATTGGCGTTATAAAAAAATAATATTAATCAATAAAATTATCAAAGCGTAATAAAATGCAGACATTAACGGAAGAGCAGAAAAGCTTACTTATTGATGGACCTATTCCTACCTTTGCTGCTATTTGGATCGCCGTTGTTGGTGTTATTGCTTATATGTTTTTACCGTTAATGGTTGGTGGTTTAGCGGATGATTTAGGTTTTAACAATACCCAATTAGGCTTTATTGGTGCCGCTGAGGCGGGAGGTATGGGAATAGCTAATGCGCTAGCTGTATTTTTTGTTCGTCGTTGGAACTGGCGAGTGATCATTTTTATTTCCGGCTTAGCAATGGTGTTCACTAATTTATGGTCTGCTTCCGTAGACACCTTTGCTTTAATATTTATTGCCCGATTAGTTGATGGCTTTGCCGGAGGCGTGCTTATTGCGTTAGGTGTTGCTTGTCAAAGCGATAATAAAAATGCTAATAAAGTCTTTGGTTATTTTATCGCAACAGAAATGATTTTTGCCAGTATCGGCTTTTATCTGTTACCCGATATTCAAGCTGATTTTGGTGTAGATGGTATTTTTTATGCGCTAGCACTTATTTCTATTACAGGAACATTAATGGCATTTTTTCATCCCGCACAAGGGATAGATAGAAAACAGCATGCAGAAAACAAAGGTGTTGGCACAACTACCGTATTGTTTGCTACTGTCGCTTTAATGGGAGCATTACTCTTTTTTATGTCTCAAGGCGGTTTGTGGACTTTTGTCGAGCGTATAGGTGTTGCCAGTAACTTAACGGCAAGTGATATTGGTTTGGCATTAACGGTATCATCAGCTTTTGGTGTTATTGGTGCATTAGGAGCCAATTGGACTTCGCAACGTATTGGTCAACTTAATGCTTTTATTTTGGTACTTGTAGGTGAAATTATTTGTATCACCATGCTTTACGGCAGCCTTGAATTATGGCGTTATTTTAGCTCGTTATGTTTATTTATTATGTTTTGGAGTATGGGGTTACCGTTAATGCTCAGCCAGTTTAACGTATTAGATAGAACAGGACATTTGGTTGTATTGCTCTATGCTATGGGTAAACTTGGTTACACTTTAGGTCCTGCGATTATGGGATTACTTATTTTTGGCGCAGACTTTTTCTATGTTATTACCCTTGGTTTAGTATTGAGTATTGTTGGTCTTGCTGTGTTTATAGGGTTGTCAATCAAGTCTTCGATTACTTCAACTATAAAAAGTGAATTGGCATAATTTAAATAAAACTGTCAATAGTCCTAGATTCAATTAGCCGATATAGTAACTATTTTCGTTAGTTTATTGGCTAAAAAACTTATTTAAACCAGAAAAGACAAGTTGTCTTCCTGTTCAGATATAGCTCCTTTACCTGCTTACCTCTTAAACTGAGTATTAATAATTACGGTGATAAATTCACAATGCGAAAATTTTCGGATTGTGTTTTTTAACCAATATTCTTTCTAAATTTGATATTTAAGGTAATTTTACGTGCATTATCATCATATTGGTATTCAATCTGTTGACCAAACTCAACAACAAAAACACATCGCTGCACTAGGTATGTCCATTAGTGATTATCGCAACAACCCCTACGGCATTGCGTGGTTAAGGTTTGACACAGACTCTAACTTACCTGAAGTTATTAAAAACACTTCCTATATTGCGTTTGTTGTTGATGATTTAGCGCAAGCGATTGGCGATCACAAAGTGTTGGTACAGCCTAATGAATTAAATTCCTTAACCAATGTTTCTGATAATACTTTATCTGCTTTTATTGAAGTTGATGATGCGCCGATACAGTTAATTCAGCGTAATGAAAGTGTTACTAGTGAAATGGAACAATTCAGTGATTTGAAAGGATATCATTCTTATTGGATACCTCATCAAAATGAGCGATCAAATGAATCTCATTTAGCCGAATTGAAAATGTACGTTGATAACCCTGAAAACGAATTTAAAATTGGTTGGGTTAAATATCAAGCTGACGCACCTTATCACAACACGGTGAAGCAATTTCCTCATCTAGCATTTGAAGTAGATAACATTGAGGAAAAAGTCGCAGGGCAAACCATTATTATAGAACCTAACTCACCAACCGCAGGCCTAATTGTTGGCTTTATTGAAATATGTGGTGCACCGGTAGAGTTTATTCAAGTTGATCGAAATATTTTAAAAGATGGAATTTAGTTAACTAGACTCAACTGGTTTAACAACTTATCTATTTATAGCAATTTTGCTGAAAAATATTGTATTAGGATATCTATGTCAAATCATGTTTTAAGCACAGATAAAAATAAAGACATCAATAAAAAAATCATTTTAGCGCTGGTGATCCTAACCACTACTTTAATGACTATGTCTACTGACTTATTTGCACCCAGTTTGCCGTTTCTATCAGAATACTTTAATACCAATGATGAGATGGTTAAGTTAACCATGAGTATGTGGATGATGGCTTATGGCGGTATTTTACTCATTTATGGCCCATTATCTGAAAAGTTTGGCAGAAGACCGGTACTGGTTGGGGCGATGTTTTTATTCACCTTAGCAAGTTTTTTTTGTACTACAGCAACATCAATTGAGCAGTTAATTGTTGCTCGAATTGTTCAAGGGGCTGCTGCGGGTGCTGAAGGTGTATTGGTTATGTCAATTGTACGAGATTGCTTTGATGAGAAAGGTCAAGTTTGGGCCTTTTCAATCTATAGAGGTGTTTGCGCATTACCTCCTATTTTCGCGCCGATTATTGGTACTTATATTTATATTTGGCTTGGCTGGCAGGCTAATTTTATCCTCTTGTCAGCGATTGCTGCCATTGTTACCGGGTTACTTTGGAAATATTTAGATGAGTCGAGTAATACTGAGCGACATACTGTTTCTGTTAGCTCGGTATTAAAAGATTATTGGAAATTATTATGTAGTGGAAAATTTTTAGCTTTTACTGTGATCATGGCGACCTCAATTGCCTATCTCGTTATATTTCCGACAGTAGTGCCATTTGTTTTAGTTAACCAATTAGGCCAAGAAGCTGAAGTATTTGGTTATTTTCAAGGCGTTATCATGGTGGCGTTTATTTTTGGTAGTACTTTTGCTAATAAGTTATCAAAAAAAATGTCAGTACATGGCTTATTATTTTTAGGTATTTGTATTGTCGCTCTTGGCGGAATCTTGCTGTTGTTAGTCGCGCTATTTGAACTTGAATCGTTGCTGATGTTAGGTATTCCATTAGGCATTATTGCTTTTGGAAATGGTCCAGTTATGGCTGCAGCACCACCATTAGCTATGGGAGCAACAAATAGTAGTACAGGCTCTTCAGCAGCAATGATGCTTACTATCACTTCAGCGTTAGCTTCAGCAACCGCTATGATAGAGGGCGCATACAGCAGTGGCACCTCGATGTCATTAGCAGTAATTTTATTCGCTGTTGCCAGTATTAGTTTACTTGCTTTTGGTGCAGTAAAGCTACTCGGTATACTGCAAACAACTCAAAACTAACCCGTTTTTATATTTATATTTTAACTCATTCGGAGAACTATTGAATGAAAGCAAAACAAGATTGGCAAAAGCAAGCGAAAAATTTAGTGATTGAAAGTAGAGCGTTTATTAATGGTCAATACGTTGATTCCATTTCAGGTGATACACGAACTACAGTAAACCCCGCTAACGGACAAGTGTTAGCAAATGTAGCAAGTTGTGGCATAGAAGATGCTGATATCGCGGTCGTTGCCGCGCGTAATGCTTTTGAATCTGGCGTTTGGTCTGAAATGGCACCAGCAGATAGAAAAATTATCATGTTACGTTGGGCTGATTTAATTGAACAGCATCAAGAAGAAATATCTTTACTTGAAACTTTAGATGTTGGTAAACCAATATCAGATACCATTCATGTTGATGTGCCTTCGGCAATCAAATCTATTCGCTGGAATGGCGAAGCTATTGATAAAGTTTACGAGCAAATTGCGCCAACAGCACCTAATACTTTAGGCTTGATCTCCCGTTTACCTTTAGGCGTAGTCGCTGCCATTGTACCGTGGAATTTTCCGCTATCTACTACCGCTTGGAAAGTTGCTCCTGCGCTAGCTACGGGTAATTCTGTGATTGTAAAACCCGCGTCAAATACGCCATTAACGGCAATTAAAATTGCAGGTTTAGCGTCAGAAGCTGGTATTCCCGATGGCGTGTTGCAAATATTACCGGGTCCTGGGGGAAGTTTAGGTAAACATTTAGCGACTCATATGGATATTGATGGCATGACTTTTACTGGTTCAACACCAGTCGGAAAAATGCTAATGGAATATTCTGGGCAATCTAATTTAAAACGTACCTTCTTAGAACTTGGTGGTAAAAGCCCCAATATTATATTTGCTGATGCGAATCTTGAAAAAGCGGCCGCAATGGCAGCAATGGCTGTTTTTTATAACGCAGGTCAAACCTGTACGGCAGGTTCTCGACTTATTGTCGAAAATAGCATTAAAGATAAGTTTTTGGCGATGGTTGTTGAACATGCGAAAAATTGGTTACCGGGTGACCCACTTGATCCTGAAACCTCTATGGGGCCATTAGTTGATAAAAGCCAATATGACACGATTAGTAAATATGTCGGTATTGGTAGTAAAGAAGGTGCGACATTGTGCTGTGGTGGTGAGAGCATTAGCAATAACCTAGATGGTTACTATTATCAACCGACTATTTTTTCAGGTGTTAATAATGACATGTGCATTGCGCAAGAAGAAATTTTTGGTCCGGTGCTTGCGGTAATTGGTTTTGATACCACAGAAGAAGCCATTGCTATCGCCAATGATTCTATTTTTGGTTTAGCGGGCGCTGTCTGGAGCCAGAATATTAACACTGCTCATAAAGTTGCTGAGAAAGTACGTGTCGGCACCATGGGTATTAATAATTACTTTGGTGGTGACGTGACTGTACCTTTTGGTGGCTTCAAACAGTCAGGAAATGGTCGTGATAAATCTTTACATGCCTTTGATGACTATACTGAATTGAAAACCACTTGGATTGAGTTTGAGTAATAGCAGAGTAATTGGCAGAAGGGTAAGCAGGTAAATTATGAGTTTTATTAATAGATTGAATAAACCGTTATTATTAGTTTTTTTTACTTTATTTGTCTGCTCTTGTGGTGGAGGCAGTGCTACACCTGTGAAAGTTCCTGAGCCAGAACCCGCACCGCCAGTTGCAGACATAAGCTCTCATTTCGTTGATGCTACCGAGGAATCCGGTCTTAAACGCGTGTATGGCTATAAAAATATAGAATTTACAAGAACTAATAAAATGCTGCAACTTTTCTCTGGTGGTGCTGCCGTTGGAGATTATGATAATGATGGGGATATCGATTTGTTTTTTTCTCAGACAGATCTCGGTCCTAATTTACTTTACCAAAATAATGGCAAGGGAGTTTTTGTTGATGTCGCCGCGTCAGCAGGAGTTGCCTTTACTAAATCCACCACTGAAAACTATCGCCATAGTGGCCCCATTTGGGCAGATATGAATGGAAATGGTCATTTAGATTTATTTATTGGCGGTGTTTTAGGTGACCCCTCTTTTATTTTTAAAAATAACGGTGATGGCACTTTTACTGATGTAACTGCAGAGGCCGGAGTTTCTCAGTTAAATGGTATTCAAAATATTTCAGCAGGATTTGGTGATTATGATTTAGATGGCGATCTAGATATGTATGTTACTCACTGGGGAACTGAAAGAGTAATAAGCGCACCAGGAGACACAGGAAGCCTGTGGCGTAATGATTCTGAAAACAAAACCGGCCTTATTAAATTTACCAGCGTTAGTATCGAAGCTGGTATTTCTCCTAGTTTGATTTCTACAACTAATCAACCTGATAGTGATGCGGATCGTGAATTTACTTTTACCCCAACTTTTGCAAAAATTAATGACGATAAATATCCTGATTTATTGGTATTTTCTGATTTTTCTAACACTCAGCAGTTCATGAATACAGGAAATAAAACTTTTATTAATGAAACTGATCCGAATATAAATACTGATCATAATGGCATGGGGTCAGCGCTAGCTGATTTTGATAATGACGGTGATTTAGATTGGTTTATAACCGCAATATATTCCCCTACATTAAATGAAAACTGGGATGGTAATCGTTTATTCCGTAACAATAATGGTGTATTTGAAGATATCACTGAAAGTGCCAATGTTCGTGATGGTGGTTGGGGCTGGGGTGCTTGTTTTATTGATTTTGAAAATGATGGTGATCTAGATCTATATCACACCAATGGCTGGGATTATTTAAATTTCAAGTTTGACAAAAGTAAAGCATTTTCCTTCGATAAAGGTGTCTTTAATGATAAAGCAAAGGAGTTAGGCTTAGACGATTCTAAGAACGCTCGAGGCGTTGTTTGTGCTGATTTTGATGGTGATACAGATATTGTACAAACGACACTTGATGATAACAATGCGGTTTCATACTACAAAAATGAGTCGAAAGGCCATCATTATTTAGCGGTTAAATTAAAAGGGTTAGCACCTAATACAGAAGCGATTGGTGCTCGAGTTTTTGCTAGCGTTGGGGATGTTACTCAAATGCGGGAAGTTATTTTGGGAGGTAATTTCACCTCACAAAATACTACTATACAAAGCTTTGGCTTAGGTAATGCGGAAGAAATAGATACCCTGAGAATTGAATGGCCAGACGGACGAGAAAGCGTGATGACAGCCATTCAGGTTGATCAGAAACTGATAGTTTCTCATCCTGATTTATAGTTATTAAAAAAATAGATTAAATTTAAAGAATTGGAAGGTGATGTATGTGTGATTGTTTTGTAGCCTTAGCACAAGCAACAAAGAATAATGAGATTATCTTCGCTAAGAACACTGACAGAGAGTTCTATGAAGCGCAGTATTTGCAAAATATTCCCGCTCAGCAATATGCTGCGGGTGAAAAGTTGAAAGCAACTTATATTGAAATAGATCAAGTTTCGTCAACTAATAGTATTTTTATCTCTAAACCTCATTGGATTTGGGGTGCAGAAATGGGTGCTAATGAACACGGTTTAGTGATTGGCAATGAAGCGATATTTACCAAAGTTGAGCCAAGTACTGTCGATGGACTTATTGGTATGGACTTACTCCGCCTTGCTTTGGAACGCGCATCTAATCGACATCAAGCAGTTGAAGTAATTGCTGATTTATTGGCTAAACATGGTCAAGGGGGGAATTGTGGTTATAAAGAAGAATGTCGTTACCATAACTCCTTTTTGATAGCAGATACCGAAGGTTCTTTGATCCTTGAAACTTTAGATCAAGATTGGATCGTTAGACCTGCGGATGACTTTGATGCGATTTCAAATGCTTACACTATAAAGAAAAACTTCTCTAAAATAAGTGATACTTTACTTGAAAATACTGTAGAAAGAGGTTTTTTGAAAGAAGCGGAATGTTTTAATTTTAAAGATATTTATGAAGATGTAATAGACAGCAAATTTGGTAATCAACGAAGAACATATTCTTTAGCTAAACTAGCTCCGATGCAACGCCATTTTCGCATTAAAGATGCCTTTCAACAACTCAGAGAGCACGGTGATGAAAATGCTGTTTATGATGATCTTACCGAGTATGGTATTCCCCGCTTGTGTATGCATATGAAGGGCAGTTTTCTTGATGCGACTACCGGCTCTTGGGTTTCTTCTATAACGCCAGAACGACAAATACATTGGGTAACAGCCACACCTGCTGCTTGTACTAGTCTCTTCAAACCAACCTTTATGGGTCTGGAGATACCAGTTCATGGTGGCCTGCCGGGTGAAGAATCTGATACTAGTACCTTATGGTGGCAGCACGAACGATTACGTTTGTTTTTGCTAGATGCAGCATCGAATGATGAACTGGAAGAATTTAACCGTGAAAGATCTGTTTTAGAAGATAAGTTTATTGCTTTAGTAGATAGTTGTCCGATTCCTATGAATGATCAAACGAAGAAAACTTGCCAGAATGTGGTTAATAGCTGTTGGCAAGAAGCTCAAATGTTTGAAGATAAATGGTTCAAACGAGCCGAAGCTACTAAGCAATAATTTGTTTACCAGTACATTTTTATTAAAACATATAGAACAACAGTGAGTATTTAAAAATTCATTATGGCTAGAAAAAATAATATTACCGAACCTAAACCGCTTAAAACAGTAAAAGTAGCTTGTGCACAGTTGGCAATTGACATTGATAATCCTGCTGATAATTTACGACTTGCCGTGTCTGCGATTGAAGCAGCATTAGAGCAGGGAGCAAAAATTATTGTGCTGCCTGAATTAGCCTCATCTGGTTATATGTTCAACTCTATGGACGAAGCAAAAGAACTTGCTGAGCCATTAGATGGAAGAACTATAAAGGGTTGGACTAAAGCATTACAAGGTACAGATGCTATTGTTATTGGCGGATTAAATGAATCACATAAAGATGGTCATTTATATAATTCTGTGGTTTTAGTTAGTGAGAATGGTGCTGAACATACCTATCGGAAAATACACTTGTGGGGCAGTGAACAACTCTTTTTCACCCCTGGTAATAAACCACCAACAGTCATTGAAACGGTTCACGGTAAAGTCGCAGTTGGTATTTGTTATGACGCTTATTTCCCAGAATTGTCTAGAGCGGTTGCTTTAGCGGGTGCACAATTATTAGTGCTACCCACCAATGCACCCAGAAATATACCGGGCGAACCTTCGCCACCGGCAAGCTTTGGTACAACGCCAATGCAACTTAATATTTGGGCGGGTATGGCACATGTAAATGGCATGTTTGTCGCAGGTTGTGATCGTTGTGGCCCTGAACGTGGAGTTGAATGGATTGGCGTTAGCGCCATTTTTGACGAGTCAGGCCTACCGCTAGCGACTCATCCTGCTGATTTTGGCCCTGCTTTATTGCTAGCTGATTGCGTTTTAGAAAAGGCAGATAATAAAGTTAGAGGTCCCAAAAATCACTTGTTAAATGACCGTCGTCCAGAGGTGTATCCAACCACAGGAACTGGCGCAAAGATCAAAAAAATTAGTATTATATAATCAAGAAAGCACTATCATGGATGATGGTTTCAATTACTTTAAATTATCCTTTTTGAGTACAACTCTAAAATACACCGTATCTTGAAATTATTCTTCTAATCACCTTGTTCTTAATTTAAATCCCAACATTAAAGTTTAAATTTAACTTGTTGAATTTTAATGACTAATTAACCGTTTTATGTCTGTTTTTAATATGATTGTTTGGTTTTATTAGATATGAATATGTCCTTAAAAGTCATAGGTAATGATGCTGTATTTATATATATTTTTTAATACATCCCTTATTTAGGAATTCTATATGGTACACGGTAATTTACGCTGGACAGTTTTATTAGTTCATAACGCTAAAAAAACAGCTGCGTTTTATGAACAAGTTTTTGGTTGGCAACGTTGGTGGGACAACAAAGTTGATTTAGATGCACGGTTTCATCCTGTGGCTTTTAAATCAATTGTTGAGCGTGCAAATGCACATCTTATTATCATGGGGGAGGGCGAATCGTCAAAGTGGGCTGACGACTATAATGCTCCTTGCATTGCCTTAACAGAATATAGTGAAGAAATTGGTGATGTTCGGGATCATGCCCGTAAAACACTTAGTTGTGGTGATTTTGTGTTGATGATACATGCCGAAGATATTGACGGTATTTATCAAAGAGCAATTGACATTGGAGGCCGTAGTTCGTCACTACCAAGTGATTGGACTGTTCCTCATCCTGAAGGATTGGGTACGATTAAATTTCGTACAGCATCATTTTTTGATCCTGAAGGAAACTATATTGAAGTAACAAAAAAATTACACTGCCCAACATGGAATCAGCTAGAGAAAAAGTAGTAGAAAATTGTAAGTAATACGAATCGAAGTTATGAGTTCATCACTTAGACAGAATTCAAAGACCCTGTTAGGTATTTTATGTAATTGTCAAGTTTAAATAATATCTTTTAAATGGTCTTCGAATTCAAGCATAAAAGATCCAAGGCCGATTTTCCATTTCTTATTGGCATTGTGCATTTTTTGGGATCTTGCTCAATTGCCAAGTAAATATCTTTTTTCGCAGAGTCATCATGCGTAAATAGCTTCCGTTTTTTATTGCTTTACGAATAATCAAAGGTGAACAACAAACCAACGAAAAATAAACTTAGGGTAAAAGTTTTTTTGATTCGTTATGTAAATTCAGAGGATAGTATATAGATAAGTATGACAATTAATAAACTAAATGTTGTTGCTAAATTTTTAGAGATTAGACCTAGTTTAATGCGATATATTTCTAAAATTGTACCCCCTGCAGAGGTGGAAGATATTGTGCAAGAGACCTACGTTAGATTATGCCAATTAAAAAATTATTCTTTGGATAATAATAGACCCAAGCAGCATAATAAATCATTTTTATATACTATCGCTAAAAATTTAGCATTAGACCATAATAAAAAATCTGAGGTGAGATTGGCTGATAGTGTTGAAAACGAAGATGGATTTGGTGAGCAGTCGATTCATTCTCCCTATGAATATTCAGTTACTAATGAACGATTTAGGCATTTTTGCGAAGTTGTTAGAATTTTGCCGCAACAATGTAGAAAGGTCTTTGTACTAAAAAAGGTTTATGGTTTTACTCAGCAAGAGATAGCTACAGAACTTAATATTTCTTTAAAAACGGTAGACTCTCATGTGGTTAATGCCATGAAACGTCTTAAACTACATATGGATAAAGACAAAAAACACAATATTCAACACAAACATCAACATAATAACGACATAGGAGGGTATCAAAATGACAACTAAAGTAACCCCCCTAATTACTCAAGATATGATTCTAGATCAAGCAACCTCTTGGCTTTCTGAGTTAGACAGAGGGCTTTCTAAAGATAGAGAACAAGAGCTAAGAGTTTGGTTGTTACAATCAGTTAAGCATAAAGACGCTTTTTTAGAAATGGCGGCCTTATGGGATGATTTAAGTGTATTATCTCAACTTTCTGATATTTTTCCTTATAAAGATAAAGAACCTAAACAAAAATGGTTGAGCTCATCAGCGTTTTATAAATTAGCGGCTACCGTTGTTCTATGTTTATTTATTGAACTTTATTATCCTAATTCAGAGACAAAGATATTAGCGGATCAAGCAACTGAGCAATCAGGCAGTGAACTACTGGCAATATATCGTACTAAGATCGGTGAGTATCAAGAAATTCAGTTACCCGATAATTCTAAATTAAGGATTAACACCAATAGTGAAGTGAGAGTTGAATACTCAAACGATCAACGCACTGTCTTGTTGGAATATGGCGAAGTGCATATAGATGTTGCACATGATAAAAGCCGTAAGTTTATCGTCACTGCTGGCGGAAAATCTATCGAAGCAATAGGTACTGCATTTAATGTGCAACATTATAACAATGTTAGCATTGAATTAGTGGTTACTGAAGGCACCGTTGTTGTCTCTAATGCTTTGCAACAGGCAAGCTCAAAGATACTTGAAACTTTACAGAATTTAGAGACGGATACGCCTGAAAATCAAACTATCGCAATAACTGCTGGTCAGCAAATAGTGATGAATCGGCATGAAAGCGTACAAGAAGAAACTATTCATATTGAAAATATTACGGATGAAATTGAAACACGACTTGCTTGGATGGAAGGTAGTTTAGTCTTTAAAGGTGAATCGATGAATCAAGCGATAGAAGAGATTAGTCGTTATTCCCCTTGGAAATTTGAATTACGTGGTGATGATATTAAAGCGATCAGAGTAATAGGGCGCTTTCAAACGGGTGACATAGATCAATTATTAGAAACCTTAAGTAAGAATTTTAATATTAATGCTGAGCGTGTCGAGCATTCAAAAATAATATTAACGATTGCTAAAGTTTCGGGTTGATTTTTATTGCTTAGCCTCATTGGTATACACGCTTGTACTAATATTCTGCGCCGCACTTCTGCTTATCAGAAAAGTAATAACTTCTCTCCAAGTAAATATATGAAACAAACTCTAAGGTATTTTGATGTCTCGTTCGTTTAATTGTTACGCCCCTAAAAGAATGGGACGTTTGATATGAAGAAGTTACTTTTTTTCCGTTTTCTATTTGTCTGTGCTTTGATGATTTCAACTTTAGCTTACACAAAAGAAACTTTGCAAAAAAAGTTTAACTTTAACATCAACAAAACAGTGGCTGAACATGCGATTATTGAATTTGCAGAACAAGGAAAACTGACCTTCTTTTTGCCCTTTGACCTTATTAAAGGAAAAAATGTAAATGAAGTGAAAGGGATTTATACGGTAAATGAAGCATTAAAATTAATGTTAAATGAAACCGAAGTTATTGCATATATCGATGAACATAGTCGGCTAATTATAACAATTGATGAACTAAAAGCTGAGATGCAAAATATGATTAATAGTATTAAAGGTGGAATAATTAAAAAGAATAATCTTGCTGGCGCACTAATTGCCGCAATTGCAAGTTTTGGCAGCACTGCTTATGCTCAAGAAGGAAATGAAGTCACGACGGCAGAAAAAGAAAAGGAAGGTGTAGAAGTTATTACTGTTACAGCCTCCTTTCGTGAGCAAACAGTGCTTGAAGTACCTTCAGCAATACAAGTTTTCTCAGGGGATGAACTTGAGCGTAAAGGTGCAACGGGTTTCGAAAATTATGTACTTTCTATTCCAGCTGTAAGTTTTAGAGACCAAGGTAGTGGTACTAAGCGTGTTACTTTACGTGGAGTATCTAATATCAGTTCAAACGATTTTGGCGCACCCACTTCGGCTAATACTGTAGGTATTTATCTCAACGATGTACCTCTGCAAGGCACTAATAGCTTGCCTGATTTATCTTTGTTTGATCTTGAACGCGTAGAGGTATTAAAGGGACCTCAAGGAACCCTTTATGGTGATGGTGCTATGGGTGGTGCTATTAAAATGATAACTAAAGCCCCTGATACTGAGTTTTTCGAGGCAAAGTTTGCCTCAACGGTTTCATCAACACAAAATGGTGGGATGAATTTTGATGTAAATGCCGCGATTAACGTCCCTTTAATTGAAGAACGTTTGGCGGCACGCTTTGTCATGGGTTTACGTGACAAAGATGGGTTTATTGATAATATTGCTACTGGAGAGGATGATGCCAACTCTAGTAATGCACGTTCTTTTCGAGCTACAGTACTAGCAAATATTACTGACGAGACCTCAGTAGAAGTAATGATGCTTAAAGATATTTCTGAAGTAGATGAACATACTCAAATAAATGCTGATTTAGGGGATTTAGAGTTTGACGGATTAGAGGACAGATATACCAATTATGAAGTAGATCTTTTTGCATTAACAATAAAACATGATTTTGGTTTTGCGGAATTAACTTCTGTAACGTCTCAATATGAACGAGAAAGGGATCAAGTTGATCGCTCTGATTTCGGGCTTGCTCCGGGTGTAACGCGTTCTCCTTATGTGTTCGTAGAACAAAATCAAGCCTTTGCTCAAGAGCTTCGTTTAGTATCAACAGATGATAATTCATTTAATTGGGTCATTGGCACTATGTATCGAGATAAAGAGCGCTTTTCAGACTTCGGTTTAGCAGTCGATAAAGTAGACCTTCCTATACTTGATCCTACTTTTAGAGACGGCTTATTTGGTAGAAATGAATACCAAAGCCAAGATATTTTAGAAAACTATAAGCAAATTGGTATATACGGTGAAATAAATTATCAAGTAACAGAACAGCTTGAAGGTATTTTTGGGGCACGTTGGTATAAAGATAATAACTCGATGAGTGTGATGCAAATACCGGGTTCATTGTTTGTATTTCCTCCTGTATTAACAGAAACTGAAGATAAAGGTTTCCTTTTCAAAGCTGGACTGTCGTATGCTCTTAGTGAAGATCATCATCTATATTTAACTGCTGCTGAGGGGTATCGTACTTCTGCACCTAATTCAAATGCAGACTTTGCAGGGCCTTTATTTGCTGCACCTGGTGAGTTGTGGAACTATGAATTAGGTTTGAAAACTCAGTGGGCTGATGGCAGAGTAAAATTCAATGCTTCTACTTACTTTATTGATTGGTCAAATTTTCAGGCATTAGTGCAGGAGTTTGTACCGCTTTTTGGTTTTGACCTTAGTGTACTTGATAATGGTGGTGATGCAGAAGTCAAAGGCATTGAACTTGAGTTTGCTGCAGCAATAACCGATGAGTTAACTGTTGGTGCAACTGCAGGCTTTGTTGATAGTGAGGTAGTTGATGGAAAAGGCGGTTTTACAACCGGTATGCCTTTACCTAACACAGCTGATACGACAGCAAGCGCTTATCTGGAATATCGTACTGAAATAGGCGAAGGAATGGGAATCTACGCTCGTGCAGACATGAATTATGTTGATGACCAAACAACCTTAGGCTTTACTGCTACTGAGACTACTGGTGTTCCTATTGAGGGCTACACTATGGGTAATCTTCGTATTGGCATTGACAAAGGTAGTTTTGGGATTTCATTTTTCGTTGATAACATAACAGATGAACGAGCTCAATTGGGCCGCGGCCTTGCAGGTGGAGGAAACAACTTAGACTCTAACCGTTTTACCATTAGCAGACCACGTACTATTGGTTTGACTGTTCGTTACGATATGTAATCGATTTATATGACTACAAAATTAGATGGACAAATCCAACCCCGCAACTGGCGAGGTATGTTTGCTTATAACTTACCCGTTGCGGGGGCTTATCTATTATTCATGCCGATAGGTATTGTGCTGCAAGGTATTTATGCAACGCATTATGGTATCGCGCTTTCTGCGATAGCAACCGTATTTTTCATATCAAGAATATTTGATGCAGTCACTGATCCCGTTATTGGTTATGTGGCTGACTTGACTCGTGCAAAAGGAATCAACAGAAAATGGTGGATTGGCATTGGGGGAATTGGTCTAGTTATATCTGGCTATTTTCTTTATGCCCCTCCTGAGCAGATCAGCATAAATTATTTTATGTTCTGGTCGCTGTCTTTTTATTTATCTTGGACTATTTTTGATATATCCCATTACGCATGGGGCACTGAGCTTACTAAAGATCCGGCTGCAAGAGTTAAAATCTTCAGTATTCGTGGCTCTATGGTCTATGTTGGTGCTATCAGCTTTTATGTTTTACCTGTGTTACCTATTTTTGAGACGACTGAATTTACACCAGAAACACTTAAATATGCTGTATCAATTGCAGGTATTTATATGCTACCTGCACTGCTTATCGCAATGTTCTTTGTTCCTAGTGGTGAGTTTATTCATTCGGGTAAAAAAGAATCGATTGTGGCGATGTTCAAGTCTGTTTTAACAAACAAGCCGTTCGTGATCTATGTAGCTATTTATATGTTAACTGGGATCGGTGGTGGAATATGGATTTCGTTAACGTTTATCGTTTTTAATAGTTATTACGGCATAGGTGAAAGTATCGCTTTGATATATTTCCTTGGTTCTGTTGTAGGTATGTGTGGATTACCTTTTTGGTTATGGCTTAGTAATAAATTTGGTAAAAAAATTAGCTGGAGTTTCGCCCAGTGCATAAATATTGTTTGTTTTGCTATACCTTTATTTGTTGTGCCGGGTGAATATGCGTTTGTATTTTTACTTATTTCCACTATTGGAATATTCTTTAGTGAAGGCTGCAGACAAGGGGTACTACCTAGTTTATTAGCTGATATAGTTGATTACGGTACGTGGAAGTTTGGTGAAGATAAAGCAGCCAGTTATTTTGCGCTAAACACCTTATTACAAAAAATGAGTATTGGTATTGGTGCAGGGTTTGGACTGATGTTACTTAGTTGGTTTGGCTTTGATCCTGCAACCACTAAGGTTGGTGACGAAGATGCCCGTTTAGCGGTACAACTCGCCTTTTGTGTTGTCCCTATGATTGTGGTTGCAGTTTCGTTGTTATTTCTATCTCAAATGCGTATCACTGCACGGCATTCTGAAATCATCCGTAAGCGCTTAGCTTTACGCGCTAAAAGAAGTTCTCTGGCTTAATTCAATTGTTATAACTTAATCCTCTTGGCTAAAACGTCAAGAGGATTAGTTTTTAGTCATTAAAGTCACAACTAAAGGAAAGTAAATGATCAAACCACTATTTTTAATAATAATGTTATCTATGGTTATGGGAGATAATACTGTTGATGCACAAGAAAATAATACAGTATCTGCTAGTGCATTAGCTGCTCTTCAGGCTTATCGTGAAGCTGAACAAAAGTACTATAATAACCGTGATTTAGACGGGCTTATGGATGTTTTTGCTGAAGACATTATTGTCCGTTCAGTTGGACAACCAACACAAAAAGGCCGAGCAGCGTTACGTAAGTTTTTCGTTCAATTTTGGCGAGATTTTGAAGTCACTGAAATTGTAGAAGTAGTTGAGGATGATATTCAAGAGCTCAATGGTGTTCTGATTGTCTGGGCTCATTACACGGTAAAAATGGCAATTAAAGCAGATGATCCTCCAAAATATGAGGAAGGGAGAATACTGTGTGTTTTTAAACAGGGAAAAGATGGAAAATACCGATTATGGCGTGAAGCTGGTTTAGACAAAGCGCCTCAAGTAAAGTAGTTTTTACTTGAGTAATATCAGTTTCATTAATTAAGTGATCACATAGTTAGTGAGATTGGTATAAGCAAGGAAGCGACGGAAACATTTAAAAATTGTACAAAAAAAGACAAGCATTAGTATAGGAGTATAGGAGTATAATAATGCTTGCCAGTGCCTCTATCCATGAGAAACTTGCTTTACAGTAAAACATTCGTTCTATAGTTACTATGTCATTAAAGGTCTAATCTATATCAGTTTCAGCATCTGATTTATATAATAACGAGCACACTCACATACGATATGGACAGGCCAGAGTTCTATAGCCTTATTTTGAGGCTGCCTCAAACACCACCTCTTGAATCAATACCTTGCCAGCGAACAGTAACCTAATCGCAAAAACGGCTCTAGCACCAAAACCGTTAAATCTTCAATTGGTAACTTTGAATTCGATACGCTAGAGGATAGAAGCGCTAGTTTTGAACCTCAACTCGTTAAGAAAAATCAAACTGCACTATCCGATGAAATAGATCTAAAAATTCTTTCCATGTTTAGTGTACGGGCATGAGTTATTGCGATATTGATAAACACATTGGAGATATGTACGGCATAAACGTCACTACAGGTATGATTAGTGATGTAACAGATAAAAACTTATTCCGGAATTATATGCATAGCAACAAAGCCGCTATATAGCCATTCTCCAATTGTTTGGCTTGATGCTATTCATTACAAAGTGAAAGAAGATGGACGCTACATCAGTAAAACGGTTTATACCTTACTCGGCTTAAACATTTATGGAAAAAAGTAATCCTTGGTTTACATTTATCTGAAAATGTAGGCGCTAATTACTGGCTTCTGTACTCACAGATTTAAACAACCGAGGTGTTAAAGATATCCTTATTTCCTGTATTGATGGGCTAACCAAGTTTCCTGAGGCGTTATAGACGATTTTCCCATAGACCGAATTTCATTTGTGTATCGTGCATCAAATACGTAACTCTATGATCTGATCAAGTCAGGCCGCACACTTTTCTCTTACATTTTCAAACTCAATCGGGGACATGTCATTTAATGTCGTATGTAATCGGTCTGAGTTGTAATATTTTATATACTTTTCAACATCCACTTCCATGCTATTTCTTGTTAAATGATAAACATGTAACAGCCATTCATTTTTTAAACTGCCGAAGAATCTTTCAACTACAGCATTATCTAAACAAGCTCCACGACCACTCATTGAAGCAATGGTATTATTGCGCTTAAGTAAACCTTGAAAACGCTTACTGGTATATTGTGAGCCTCTATCACTATGAAACATTAAGCCAGCTTTAGGTTGTCGTAAGTTAACGGCCATTTGAAATGCTCTCATGGTTAAATCCACCGTCATTCGCTTGCTTATAGCTCAGCCAACAATAGGGCGTGAGTGTAAATCCATCACAACAGCTAAATACATCCAGCCTTGATGCGTTCTCAAATAAGTAATATCACCCGCCAAAATTTGGTTTGCTCTTTTCGGGTTGAACTGACGATTAAGTAAATTATCAGCAACTAAGTGGCTATGCTTACGCATTGTCGTCACTTTGTAAGCAACACGTTGCTTTACCACTAAACCGAGTTTAGCCATCAAGCTTTTTATTCGATAAATACCAATATGAAAGCCTTCTTTGCGTAATAGTTTTACTAATGTTCTAGCCCCAGCACTTTGGCGACTAGCATTGAATAATGACTTACAACGACGATAAAGTATCAGCTCTTGTTCAGTAATAAGCTTTGCAGGTCGTTTCAGCCAAGCGTAATAAGCTGAGCGACTCACTTTCATTACACGGCAAAGTGATAATGCAGGGTAAGTTGTTTGATGCTTTTTAATAAAGTCGTATTTTATTTCATTTCTTTCGCAAAGAAGGCGCTTTTTTAATATTTCACGCTCTATTAGTAAGCGCTTGTTCTCTTTTCTTAGCTGAATTAGCTCTGCTCGTTCATTGGGTGATAATCCATCCTCTGATTTTTGAGCGGCTAGCTTATCTTTCCAGTTATAAATTAGTTTGGTTGTAATACCTAATAATTTAGCTGCTTCAGAAACGCTATAACCTTGCTGAGTGACAAGTGCTACAGCTTCTTCTCTAAATTCATCGGTAAATTTTCTAACGGTTCTTTTCTGGGTCATATTCACACCTTAATTTTATGGATTAATTATCCTTCATTAAAGTGTGCGGTTCCATTACATCAGATCACAATGGAGTCCTGAACAAATAACCGGTCACTTAAAAAAAGAAGGTTTAACCTGCTTTAGCCATGAAACCATCTATCGCTATATTTGGCGAGATAAACGTAAAGGCGGCACATTATGGAAGCAACTTCGTTGCGCACAAAAACGAAGACGTAAGCGATACAAAGCATACGATAGCCGCGGTAGGGTTGCCGATAAACGTAATATCGCTGAACGACCAACTGAAGTAGAAACACGTAAAACGCAAGGCCATTGGGAAATAGACACTGTTATGGGTAAAGGCTCTAAACATTGCATTGTCACACTGGTTGAGCGGAAAACAGGCTACACATTAATAGGTCAGCTTAACGATAGAACGACAAAGTCAACCAACAAGCGAACGGTTAAATTAATAAATCAAATGCCTGAGCAATTCTAATGGTACCGAGTTTCATCAATACAAAAAAGTAGAAGAATCAACTAACTGCCCTTACTACTTTGCGAATCCACATCACTCTTGGGAGCGTGGAACAAATGAAAACACCAATGGCTTAATTAGACAATATTTAAAAAAAGGAACATCAATGGAAGGGTTAACTCAGCAACGATGTAATATCATCGCCGCTAAATTAAATACCAGGCCACGAAAAAGATTGGGTTATAAAACACCAGAGGAGTGCTTTTATGAATAATCACTTTTGTTGCACTTCAAAGTTGAAACTAAGTAATATATTTGGAGTTTGCCTTTCTATCCAAAACGGCTCATATTGAACCGCTTTGATTTCATTAATCTTAAAATCGGTAACTAATACCTGTATTAAATCCTTTGATATCCATATGTTTACCCAAATTTAATACTTCGTAGCCAGCTTTGATTCCAATGCCATTATCAAATTCATACAACCAACCCAAGGAGTAGCTAAAGTCATTGCCTTCCTCGTTATAAACAATCTTGTTGTCATCAATTATCTCGTAATCATATTTAAGAACATTGATCTTTAAATACAACTGATTTCGTTTGGTTATTGGGTAATTTACTGCAGCTGAAAACTGAATTGTACTATAATTAACTTTAGAGTCAGTAAAAATATCTATTGGAAGTAATCCATCAGCATTGCTGCTATCACCTTTAAGGTAGCCAATTCCAATCGAAATGTGTTCTGCTACTTCATATTGATATGAAGATGAGTAATGTGATGTTGTCAAATCATTTAAATTAGCCGTTACTTCAGAATAGTCATTATTAATATCTGAATAGCTATATTCAAGACCAATTTCATGAGGGGTTTCAATAGCTAGGGCTAGAGGGCTTATAAAAAA
Organism: Colwelliaceae bacterium 6441; assembly: GCA_040779345.1. Lineage (GTDB taxonomy): Bacteria > Pseudomonadota > Gammaproteobacteria > Enterobacterales > Alteromonadaceae > Thalassotalea_H. Next base: position 103,013 of record JBFONU010000011.1, read on the forward strand.
AATAATAATAATCAATTTAAACATTTTATTTCCTTGTTGTTTTATTTTACACATATAAAGTAACTCCTGCAAAAAGATAAGAGTTATTATAAACTAGCTTAACGTCAACTACAGTCGATCCTATAGGTTTACAGGCCTCCGTAATTATTCGCTACCTCGACTGCTTTTAGCGGTATCGTGATCTATTTGATATAAAATATCGTAGAATGATATTTCGAGATTAATCACTTTATCTAGCCAAAGACCATCAAAAGGTTTAATACCTTTGTCTGTGCGATCTTGTCTAGCATGGGCAAAGTTATCAGGGCTATCAACTTCATAAACACCCCAAAAACGTTGACGACGATTACCTAAGTCACCATCGTCAGGTGCAACTTCTAATCGCCATGCGCGATAAATACCAGGATATGAACAAATTTCAGGCACATGAGTATTGGTGTACCAATCATCAAAGGCTGATTCTTGCTTATCATCTGTTAGTGCAATATCAAATTTAATACAGGCAAAAAACTTACCTTGTCCTGTTTTGGCTTCGTGTCGATAAAGTACTTTATAGTAAGTTCTTTCCCAATCAAGCACGTAATCATCAACATATGATTGCCACGGCCCCCAAGGATCACCAGGATTTGAAATCGTGCCATCAAGTAATGATTTGTTAAATACCGCTATTTCATCAACTTCATAAATTGCATGATATTTATGTGGTGCGGTGCCTAATACCCCAGGATGATCGTGTGCGGTTAAACGAGCACGCCAGCCATAGGTGAAACCGTCTTTTTCAACATATTCACCTTGATGATCACTCCACCATTCATTAAGTTCATCTTCAAGAGCCTGACCACCGGGAGCGTCAGGAGAGATATTTGCTTTTACTATTGACCAGTAATTACCAGACATTATCTAATCTCCTATTTTGTGATTGCAGACATAGGCGGGATTTTATCGCGCCATGGACGAGCATCCTCTAGCTGTTTTGCTAGCTGAAATAAGGTTGTTTCATCGCCATAAGAGGCTGAGAAATGTGAACCAATTGGCATATGGCTGCCAGCACTCCAATGCAAAGGTACAGACATGGCAGGAAGACCTGCAATATTTGCTAGTCGGCAATAAGGAGCAAAGCCTACGTAACGTTGAACAACATCATCGTCATGATAGAAACCACCTAATTTTAATGGTGGTTGTGCTAGTGTTGGTGTTAACCAAGCATCGTAGTTTTCAAGAAAACGACCTAAGCGAGCTGTTTCATGATCAAGAACACGTAAGCGTCGTAAATGTTCTATAGCGGTAACATCTTTACCTTTTAGGTAATACTGCCAAGTAAGCGGTTCAAAATCTTCTTCGCGAGGGGCTCGTCCGGTGCGTTTCTCAGTTTCTAGTACGAACCAAGCATTACCGGTTGCCCACACGCCAAACCATGCTTCAAGCAGTGCTTGTGCATCAACCTTTGGATCTGTATCGTGAACTTCATGGCCTAACTCTTGGCAGAGTTTAGCCGTTTCACTTAATGCAGCTGAACAGTCACTGTGTACAGGAGTATAAACTAGCGGCGCTTCTGTCATGGCAATACGTAAAGGACGTGGCGCGCTATCAAGTGACTTTAAATAAGTCATTTTTGGTGCTGGTGGTGTATAAGGTGATCCCGGCATAGCGCCGTGTGTAGCGTCAAGCATCGCCGCATTGTCGCGTACAGTTCTAGTGATCACATTTTCACATATCACTTTAGTATGTAAATCACCATATTCAGGGCCTAATGGATTACGACCACGAGAGGGTTTAAAACCGAAGACGCCACAACATGAAGCCGGAGTTCTTAATGAACCGCCGCCGTCATTACCATGTGCAACTGCAACCATTGAAGTTGCAACGGCAGAAGCTGAACCGCCACTAGAACCGCCCGTATTACAGCTTAAATCCCAAGGATTTTTTGCTGGCCCTAGTAAATGACTTTCAGTAACCGGTGTTGCGCCAAATTCAGAGGTATTGGTTTTACCCAACATGATCAATCCCGCTTTACGGTAACGGCTGATCAATTCACTGTCATCAGGAGAAACAAAATCTTTTAATGATTTTGATCCTTCCGTTAATCTAACATCTTCAACACGAGCAAAAAGGTCTTTGATCAACATAGGTACACCAGCAAATGGACCGTCAGAATGCTTACTGGTTTTTGCTTGTGCCAATGCTTTTTCATACATAGGTGTAACAACCGCATTAAGTTTACCATTAAGGGCTTCAATACGATTAATAGACGCTTGTACTAATTCTTCAGAGGATATTTCACCTTGGCGAATTAAGTCAGCTTGGCCAATAGCATCGTTTGAGGTGAGTACCTCATCAAAGTTTGCATCAGAACTTGCCATGATTTATTGCTCTCCTGCTAATGAAATTGTGACTTCGGCTAAGCCTTCAAAACGTCTAGCGCGGCAGTATTTGGCAAATTCATCAAGACCGGTTTTTAATTGACCACAAATAACTATGGTGTTATACCCTGACTGCATTTTGCATTCTGCGGTGCCGTAAGTGAAAGCAAGTTCACCGAAAAACGGGTCCCACGAAATATCGCCGGTGCGTGGTAAACGAGTTTCGTTTTCTTTTTCTTTGAAACCGAGATCATAGGGGCGAGTGCTCATGATCATTTCACCGCTCCATGCCACATGAACTACAGGAATAGTGACTGGTAAGATACTAATAATGCCGGCAACTGATTTTGGCACTCCTTTATCGAACAATATGCCTTCACATTGTCCATCATCCCATGAAAGGATTATTTTAGTGGTACCAGAACGGGTATTGTTCCAATACTCATCCCAATAAAAAGATTCTGTTTGTTTAGCCATTGTTAATGTCACCTTTTTCATAAACTGTGTGGTATTTCATTAGTCGTGCTTTAGCTGTTGCTTGAGCAGGGAATGGACCAACACCACGCACGGCTAAACATTCAGGTGTGGTCATAGCATCTTCACGATCTAACACATAAATAGTTACTTGTTGTAAACGACCGTTTTCATCTACTTCTGGAGCTTTGTAACGGGTTGCTTTAACAAACCCCGGACATTCAACAATTTCTGGTAAATGAACGGTGTCATACCAGTGATCCCATTCCGTTTCGATTGCTGGTTCAATATCAACATTAACTATCATTAGCAACTTTGGAAGTGCCATAACATATTCTCCAATTACTTAATTTTTAATCATTACTTTTAAAAAAATTTGTTTTCGCGGAAATTAATCGCGCCAAAAACCCGGTCCGGTATATTTCATTATTCTTGCTGCTTCTTTTTCAGACTCTGGGTCATCATGAGCTGATTTATAATAAAGCGACTTAGAAATATAAGGTGTTTGGGTTTTGTTAAAAGTCGCCATCATTTCAGCCATTTTTAAAGTAACTGCTGTAACGTTTAGGATAGGTACGCCGTCAATATCAGTAACACCGTTTGGATACTGTTCTTCACAACCAGGAGCAAGACGTAAACAAGTATCCGCTAACATACAGCCAGGAATAATCACTTCAGCACCCTTGGCAATAAGTTCTCTAGCGGCAATAGTGAAGGCATCTATTGTTGGTTGAATATCTGTTTGCGCCTTAATTTGATCTTCAAAACAACATGGGATACCAATAGAACCAACATACTGGTCACCAGCATTATATTTTTTTGCCAAATCATCGACTACCCATTGAGTTTTTACATTGGTGGTTACTACGCCAAACTTAGGTGCCATCATACTGGCAAATTTCATACAACATTCAGCAGGAAAAACGATAGGTAAGCTTACCGCTTGACGACCTTCACGCGCAGCAGGATCATAAAAACACCAGCCGATCAAGGCATCAAAGTCACCTGATTGATCCATTTCCATATAGCCGTACAAAGTTTGCATTTCATTTAGCGTATTCATATAAGCGTATTGAAATGCGCCAAAGCCGTCTAAACCTAAACGAGGAAATTGAAAAGTAACTTCGGTACCTTCCGACTTAACCATATCCATATTCTTACGAATAAGGCTATTCATAAATTTAGCTGCTTCTGCTTGGTCTGTGCCTTCAACTGCTGGCAAGGTGTGCATAACACCGATTCTAAGACTCATAATATTTCTCCTGAGTGAAGTTGATAATAAATTTAAATAATTTACCTACAGGTATAAACTGTAAATTTTGGATCGACGAAAATACCATCAGCTAGTTATTTGCATAATAAAACAATAAAATATTGATGGTATAGTTACTATGTGATTGAAGGCCTAAATACTGTCAATTTAGGCATCTGATTAATATAATGCTTAATATAATAAAGAGCACTCACATACGATATGACTGCTCTTTATTCATGAAGTTTGAGTGTGGTTAAAAACACTCTGTGGACTATGTATTGTATGTTAAACAATGGCTATAGGACGGACCATTGAGCCAGTAGTGCCTCTCACGCGAAGTGGTAAGCATATAAACAAAAACTCATATTTGTTGTCGCGTGCTAAGTCCTCTAAATAAGCAAGTTCGATGATATGAATACCTCGCTTTATTAGTAACTCAACATGCACAGGTAAATATTTTTTCGGTACAACAGAGGGGAGTTGTTCAAAACCTTCGGTATCTGCTCCAACTAAAATAACGCCAATATCGGCCAATTTTTTTGCCACTTCTAGATTAATACCAGCCCCTGAATATTTTTCAGACGCTTGTGGCCCTTGTAACCACCAAGGCATGAAACCTGTGCGGAACATAACCGCATCACCTTTTCTTAATTCTATGCTCTGTTTTTCAAGTGCACGTTGGGTTTGCTCCCAATCAATACCATGACCAGCAGGTAAAAACTCAACACCTTCAGAAGCAGGTATATCGATTAAAATACCGCGACATATAAATGGCGGTAATGCTGCACCATCACTAGTTTTTGCACCATGATCACCTAATTCATCTGCTTCTTTACGATCATCGTACCATTTGTTTTCCGGGCCACAAGTAACATGGCATAGTGCGTCAATATGAGTACCTGCGTGCATTGACGATATCATTAGCTCACTTAAAAAAGCATCGTCATTTTCACTTTTACCTTGGTCAACTTGGGCGCCACGAGGGGTGCGATAAGTGGTTAAGGTAAAAGGTGGGTGTACAGGATGTACAGACATTCCCGGCCAGCGGCCTGGATCAAGATCATATACAACTCCTTGATTAGCCAGTTGTAAAGCAGCTAGAATATCGGTACCAACCACATCATTACTCGCGCCCATATCCACCGGAGTTTCCATGCCGGGGATAACAAATTGTTCTAACCATGATTCAGTATTTTTATCATTACTCATAAATAAATGCCTTTTATGTGAGTGGAAATTATTGTTATTAAACTATAGTCAATTAGGTGTGCTTTAAAAAAGACTATGCAATATTTGGATAACCACCGCCAACTTCAATAATAGTGCCTTGAACAAATTGAGCACTTTGTGAAGCTAAATAAACCACTGCGGGTGCAACATCTTCTGGTAAACCTAGTCTTCCTGCTGGTGTTACTCTAACCGCAGAATCAACAACGGTTTTATCTTCTCTAAGGTCAGCATTCATTGGCGTTGCAATCCAACCAGGGGCTACCGCATTAACGCTAATTCCCAAGGGTGCAAGTTCAACTGATAACACACGATTCAAGGCATTAATTGCTGATTTAGAGGCCGAGTAGGCAGACGTTGTAGCAAATTTTGATTGAGCGGCAATTGAAGAGATAAATATTATTGAAGAGCCTCTTTTCATATGAGGTACAACGGCTTGACATAACTCAAAAGGAACACGTACATTAACATCAAATTGTTCTGTTAAATGTTCGATTGGACAATCAATAAAGGCTGATTCAAGGTAAATGCCTGCAGAGTTAACTAGAATATCAATTTGGCCAAACGCATCTATAGTGCTTTGAACTATAGATTGCATAGCATCTGCCGCTGTTAGCTCAGCAATAACTGGTTCGGCTTTTCCTCCGACACTGGTTATCGACTCCGCAACTTCTTTTAACCGCTTCTCATTGCGGCCTACTAGAGCAACTGATGCTCCAGCTGCAGCTAATTGTTGTGCTATTACTACACCGATGCCAGAACTTGCCCCGGTTACTATGGCAACGCGACCATCTAAATCAAAATTTGCTTTTGTCATCATAATTCCTTTATTCCCACATGGGATCACGTGGAAAATTTATTTAGCGATAAATATTAACAATATATTATAATTTAACTCGGTATTTCAGAATATATCCTAAGAGGCCACCTTGTTGTCTTTAAGGGTAGATAGCAAGGTTATATAAATCGAAGTTGTCAGAAGGGTTTTAGGATATAATTAGTGTTAGCTTTTTATAATCTTTGAATATTTATAACCGCTCAATACTTATAACCTTTCAATAATAATGGCAATGCCTTGGCCAACGCCAATACACATACTTGCTAAGGCATAGCGTCCTTGAATTCGTTCTAATTGTCTTTGTGCGGTTAAAATTAGACGAGCACCTGAAGCACCTAAAGGATGTCCTATTGCAATTGCTCCGCCATTGGGATTAACACGGCTATCGTTATCATCTAACCCCATTAGTTGCATACAGCCTAACACTTGTACCGCAAATGCTTCGTTGATCTCAATAACATCCATATCTGCTAGCGATAGGCCTGCACGCTTCAACGCCTTTTGACACGCCGGTACTGGGCCTAAACCCATCACTCTTGGTTCTATTCCTGCAATTGCACTGGCAATTATTCGCGCTTTAGGCGTACAGCCAAAGCTATCTTGTGTGGATATATTCCCTAATAGCAATGCCGCTGCTCCGTCATTTATGCCGGAAGCATTACCGGCAGTAACAACGCCATCAGCAAATAATGGCGACATGCTGGTTAGTTTTTCCAATTGTACCGATGGGCGAGGGTGTTCATCTTGATCAACGACTATTCGCTCAGATCTAGGTTTATCTCCGGGGGTTGAAATGGGCAGTATTTCGTCTGTAAAGAATCCTGCTGATTTAGCTGCCGCATATTTTCGTTGTGAATTATAAGCAAACTGATCACAGCGTTCACGATTAATGTTTAGATCCACCGCAATATTGTCTGCGGTTTGCGGCATGGTTGGATTACCAAATTGTTCAGTGATCAGTGTATTTGGAAAGCGAGACCCTATCATTGAATCTTCAATTTTTTGATCACGTGAAAAAGCGGATTCTGCTTTTGCCATTACCCAAGGTGCACGACTCATTGATTCACAGCCGCCAGCAATATATAGCTGTCCTTCATTACAGTTGATTGCACGTGATGCATCGATAACCGCTGCCATACCACTACCGCATAAACGATTAACGGTCAAACCGCCGACAGTAACTGGCAAACCAGCCAATAAAGCGGCATGACGTGCAAGATTACGACTGTCTTCACCCGCTTGGTTAGTGTTGCCAATAATTACGTCTTCTATATTGTTTCCGGTGCTTTTTGCTGTATTTTTTGTCAGTCCTGAGTTTCTTTCTATTAGTTTAGAAATGACGGCTGCCATGAGATCGTCAGGGCGAACTTTTGCTAAAATACCACCATGTCGACCAAAAGGAGAACGTAAACCGTCATAAATAATGGCATTATTTGTGTTATTCATCTTGTATCTTTCCTGCTTAGCTGTAATTACGGTAATAAATGTTCTGCTACGGTATAATCTGCTTCGGTACAGTCTGCTATTTGTTGTAAAGTGGCACCGGGTAATATCTGATCTAAAACCATTCCTTGATCCGTAAATTGAAATACTCCTAGGTCAGTGATCAAGGTGTTTACTTTATTTTTCACGGTAAACGGTAAATCACATGTTTTAACGACTTTGCTGGCACCCGCATAACTATTATGAGTCATGGTGATTATAAGTTGATTTGCTCCAGAAGCTAAATCCATAGCGCCGCCAACGCCTAGCAGTGGTTTATTGGGCACTGCCCAATTCGCTAAACAACCATTTTCATCAACTTGTAAACCGCCCATAATTGCGACATCAACATGACCACCTCGGATCATAGCGAATGAAGTAGCACTGTCAAAATAACTACTGCCTGGTAGTGCGGTGACTGGAATTTTCCCCGCATTTACAGGATAATCTAATGCACCACCTGACTCTGGTGCCGGGCCAACACCAAGCATGCCATTTTCGGTATGTAAAATAATGCCGTCGTTAGGTGTGATTAAATCGGCAACGAGTGTTGGAATGCCTATACCAAGATTTACAATATCACCTGTTTTCAATTGTTCTAGTGCTGCTTTCGCCATTGCCATGCGTTTTTCATCGACTTTTTTATCGCTTGATGCGATAGATGCAGATGACCCTAAATCTTCTATAGATAATGTTGCTTGACTAATAAAGTCAACAAAACAGCCGGGTGTATGTATATGCTCAGGTTTGATCTCGCCCACTTCAACAATTTCTTCAACTTCTACTAAGACTAAATCAGCTGCTGTTGCCATTGCTTGGTTAAAATTACTTTCAGTCATTCGATATTGTAAATTGCCTGCGGTATCAGCACGCCATGCACGAATTAATGCGACATTACCTCTAATAGGTTCAATAAAAACCATATTCTTGTTATTAATCACTCTAGTTTCTCTACCTTCGGCTAGTAGTGTGTCAGCAGACGTGGGAGTAAAGAAACCACCTAAACCTGCACCTCCGGCACGTATGGCTTCAGCTAAGGTGCCTTGAGGTAACAAAATTGCTTCAATTTCACCTGACTGTGCCGCAGCAACAGCTTCTTTGTTACTGGTGAAATAAGAGCCAATAGCCTTTTTAATTTGTCCATTACGGAGCAAACGTCCCCCCCCTAAACCTTGTTCACCAATATTGTTACTTATATAAGTAAGACCTTTAGCGTTTTTTTCTGCAATTGCATGTAAAAGGTGGATAGGATTTCCAGTCATACCAAACCCACCTACTAACAATGTATCGTTGTTATTTATTTTATTAGCAGCTGACGCTAAGCTAATTATTGGAACTGATTTCATAAATGATATACCCGAACATTAATTAAAAAATGCTTATTATGTAATCAGTATAAATGTCGGAGATTAGTTAACTATTGCATTATGGGTCATATGATTATCATTTCATTTAAAATTTGTATCTCTTCAGTTAATTGTCATTATTTATCCATACATTCCTAAAATGACATGCTTTATGCCTGTTTGGCTATAACAATGCTTTTTATATTTAATATTATGTTGTAGAAAACACAAATGGGGAATCAAATGTTTAAATCTAATAAAATAATACTAGGAATACTATCATCTGCACTTATTTCAGGTGTTACTACTGCTCAAGCTGAGGAAGCAGGTTCAGTAAATAAGAAAGAAAAAGAAGAAATTGAAGTCATCAGTGTAACTGCACGTAAAACTAAAGAGCCTTTACAAGAAGTACCTCTTGCCATTAGCGTATTATCTGGTGCTTTTATTGAACAAGCTCGATTAACTGATGTAAATGATTTACTTGCGCGTATACCTGGTATCGGCTTCGGTCAGCCTTTTAAAAGTTATACACCAATCGCTATTCGTGGGGCGTCTACACAAGATGATAGTGTCGGTGTAGATCCAAACGTATCAATCTTTATCGATGGTGTTGCGGTTGGTTCAACTTCAGCAATCGAATTTGATTTACTTGATTTAGAACGTGTTGAAGTACTTAAAGGCCCACAAGGTACTTTATTCGGTAAGAACACTAACGGTGGTGTTATTCATTATGTAACACGTACTCCTGATGAGTTCTTTATGGCAGGCTCTAGCTTAACCATGGGTAACCATGAGCGCATGGAAGCATCGGGTTATATCAGTGGTGAACTAGCTAAAGATGTTTATGGTAGCTTCTCGTTACGTACCCGTAATTCAGGGGGGTATGTTAAAAACTTAGTGACTAATAATACTTTAGGGCAAGATAAAGTTTCAAGTGGTCGTGCCAAATTACGCTTCGTGCCTACTGAAGAATTAGATATCGTAATCGCTGCAGATTATATGCTTGATGATAGCTATGGAACACCTAGATATTATGAAGGTCCACGTCCTAGCTTAATTGATGCAGACAGCCCTTTTGATGGTGGTTCTTTTGATAAAGTAGCACAAGATTTAGATGGTAATTACGATCGTGAAAGTTTTGGTATTTCTGCAACCGTTAAATATGAAACTGATATCGGTACTTTCCATTCAATTACTGCACATCGTGATTATGAAGGTAACTTATATAACTTCGATTTTGATGCAGTAAACGGTAGAACAGAGAATGGTCGTGATTCCACTGAAGCATTTCCGTGGCAACAAACGGTATTAGAAACTTTTAGCCAAGAGTTTCGTTTAGATTGGACTATAGGTGAAAATTTCAGAGCTACTACTGGACTATATTATTCAGATGAACACCAATATCGTATTGAAGAATTAGCTGCATCAGGTATTCCTGGAAGTGAAGCCTATAATGGTTGGTACGAAACCGTTGCTACTCAACCAAGAGCGATTCTTGACCAAGAAGTAGACTCAGTAAGTATGGCTATTTTTACTGACATACAATTTTATGTTACTGAAGATTTAACGCTATCAGTTGGTGGACGTTGGTCCAAAGATGAGAAAGATAGTTCTACCACCTGTCACCAAGTAGGACCATTTTGGTGTAATGAAGTTTACACTGCAAAGTCAAACGCCTCTTGGTCAGAACCATCTTATCGTTTTGTTGCTGATTACCAAATAACTGACGAGATTATGGGATATGCTTCATATTCTAGAGGTTATAAGTCAGGTGGTTTTAGTAACTCAGCCTCTGGTGACGGTTCAGCAGCTGAAGTTGCTCCTTTACTAGCAGTTCCTTATTTGCCTGAATTTTCTGATTCATATGAAGTGGGCTTAAGAATTCAAGCACTTGATCGTCGTCTTACCTTTAACCCAACATTTTTCCGTGTTGAGTACACAGATATTCAATTCTTGTTTAATAATGGTGTGAGCTTTATTTCAGGTAATATCGGTTCGGGTGAAAACCAAGGTATTGAAGCTGATTTGAGTTTTAAAGTGACTGATGCATTCTCCTTTTGGGCTAATTACACTTATCAAGACTCTGAATATACAGCGGGTCTTTCATATGATGTTCCAATTAAAGGTAATATGTTGCAATTAACACCTAAAAATTCATTAACGGCGGGTTTTAGTTATGTAATGAATTTCGATGATGGTTCAGGTTTAACTTTCAGTGCTGACACTGTTCAAAAAAGTCGTCAGTTTGATGATGCTACAAATGATATCCTTGCAAGTACTGTATTTAAAGACTTGTATAATGCGAATATTGAATATCAAATAAATGAAAGCATAAGCGTATCAGCATGGGTAAAAAATGCCCTTGATAAACGTAATGCAGTAGGGACTAATGCTGGTTTGGATGCACTAGTTTACAGTACGGAAGAGCTTAATAGTGGATCCACGGGATTGTGGCGCACTTATACCGCACCTCGTAGCTACGGTGTAACTTTACGTTGGGAATTTGAATAAGTAATATTTGCTAATATTTAATTAGCATTGAATATCGGCCTTTCTTCTTAAATAACCTCATGGTTTTAGCGGGAGAGAGGCCTTTTAGGTTTAGTAACGAGCAAGCAATATCACGAATTAAAATATGTATCAGGTATCACTGTGATAACAACCGATAAAAGTTATGTCACTAGATTCACCTATTTTTAGCTTCACTCTTTGCCAATATATTAACGATGAGAATAAAGATGAATTTGACAAAACCTATCCGCAATATTGGCATTATGGCGCATGTTGATGCCGGTAAAACAACCCTTACTGAACAGCTGCTTTTTTCAAGTGGCGCTATTCGATCAGTAGGGCGAGTGGATCACGGCACCTCTAGAACAGATTCATTGGAAGTTGAACGTGCTAGAGGTATTACCGTTAAGTCAGCTTCGGTCGCATTAGAATGGAATGATGTGGTTGTACGTATTATTGATACGCCCGGTCATGCAGATTTTTATCCTGAGGTTGAGCGGTCAATTAGAGTTCTCGATGGCGCAATCCTTGTTCTTTCGTCTGTTGAAGGCATTCAACTGCAAACACTTAATATTTGGAATGCATTACGAGAAGTGGGTGTGCCAACACTTATTTATGTAAATAAACTTGATCGCGTTGGCTCAGATCCTGTTGCGTTGCTAGAAGATATGAAAAAGCAGTTATCGGAGAATGTTTTACCGATGCAAGTAACTGCCGATTATGCCAGTAAATCACCGACAATAACTGATATACATGATGATCAACAAACATTACATGATGCTATTGAAACACTAGCAGGTGTAAATGAAGATATCATGCAAAAGTACGTTTCGGATGAATTACTTAGTAAAGAACAGTTACATCATGCCATTAATCACCATGCGTTAAAAGCCGAAATTTTTCCTGTTTATTATGGCATAGCATTACGTGGTATAGGTGTTCCCGAACTACTTGATGCAATCGTTAATTATTTACCTGCACCAATAGGGCAAGCAGAAAATGAACTATCTTCGGTAGTTTTTAAAGTAGAAGCAGGACATGTTAACGGCAGAATAGCGCATGTTCGTGTCTTTGAAGGCACGATCAATCAACGTGATTCATTACCTAATGAAATAACTGATGAGCAAGAAAAAATCAATCGGTTATTAAAACTTGATATTGGTGGAAACTATCAAAATGTCAGCGCTTTAAAAGCAGGTGATATTGGCGTTATTTGTGGTGTTCAACATTGTAAAGTAGGGCATGTGTTGGGTAGTAGCTATGCGATTCCTAATTTACCAACAGCGGTTGAACCTATGTTAGTTGCACGAGTTTTGCCAGAAAATGCTAACCAATGGAATGATTTATTAGAGGCGCTGCTACAACTCGAAGATGAAGATCCATTACTGAATGTTGAATGGCGTGAAGCACAACGTGAAATTCATTTACGATTTTTCGGGGAAGTGCAAATGGAAATCATCAAGAACATGCTTGAAACACGATTTCAGTTACAAGCTGATTTTTCAGAACCTTGTGTTATTTATAAACAAACAGCTGCAGGCGTTGGCGAGGCAAGTATTGAGTTTCGAGATGGTGGCTATGCCGATTTAACTCTTCGTGTAGAACCGCAAGCAGCGGGTAGTGGTTTTGCTTATCAGTCATTGATCAGCGGAGATAGTAAAATTTATCAAAAGTTTATGAAACAAATACCGCAGATATTAGAGAAACTTTGTTTGGAGGGTAGTGAAGGGCGAGAAGTCACAGATGTAAAAGTGACCTTGGTTGATGGTTATTGTAAGTATGACTTAGGGACTCAGGCTAATGATTATAAAATTGTTACGCCTATAGTGTTTGAACGTGCATTAAAGCAAGCGGAAACTACCGTGTTAGAGCCAGTTATGGACTTTCATATCAGAGTGCCAGAAATATATAGTGCACAAATTTATCGCGACTTACTTCAAATGCGTGCCAAGTTTGAACCCCCATTACCTGATGAAGGTTGGATGAAATTTAGCGGAAGAGTTCCTTTTTCAGAAACATTTAAATATACCTCGGTACTTTATGCTTCTTCACATGGCCAAGGCGTATTAAAAACCAGCTTTTGTGGATATTTTCCCCTGTAGAATTTTTATTAACTTATTGATTAATTACGTTATTAGTGAAATAGATATTAAATAGGGCTTTTTATGAAAGATATAGTTTTCTTTATGATTCTTTCTGCCGCACTGTCTGGTTGTGGTGGCGAATCAAATACAAGCGTAAGTAATGCTCCTATCATTATACCTCTGGTCAATTTTTAATTGACCTTGGCTTGCTGGCGGTAATGAAGAAAACATTGTAGAGAAGCTTCTGCCTTTGTGGGATTATCACCAAAACAATATAGCTCAGGTGGTAAAGTATTCATGATGGGCATTGATAAAAGAGGGGGTGTTAAAGAATTAAGGGTCGCTTTATATCAAGGGGCTATGTCAATAGTCACTCATTTGCCCTATGAACCAAAAACAGTTAAACAAGCCTGGCTAATGCATTTAGTAAAACGAATCGGCATTAAGCGAACATGCATTGCGGTGGCTAATAAAACCGTTAGAACGGCTTGGGCAATGTTGAGGTATGAAAGTAAATTTGAGCAACAACAATTAATTACAGCATAATTGATTTAGCATAACAAAAAGAAATTTTACAATAATGATATAGCATAAACGGTAAGACCAACCTATTAGAACCTGTCTATCTCGGAAGCCATAAATACTGTCATTCCGAAAAGAACAATAGGTGCGCAAACATCATAGGCTAGAGAGTAGCTCCCTTAATAAAAAACCGAATATACGTCCGCATCTTATTCTGTTTAATGTGAAATTATTAGTTGTAAAATACGTGGAGGGCATATACGAAGACCGTTTGAAAGATGTTATTTAAATCTGGCAGTTACACAAAATACGTTACAGGGTCACTTGGCAGTTTATCAATTTTTAAATTTTAAACTTATTTGGATGTGGCCATACCTCTTGCTCTGGTTTGTTAAACTGCAATAATTCAATCAAGTTTTCACCATCGAGTATGAATGCAACGACTACACCTTCTGTAGGACTGGTAGGCGCTAAAAGAACCTCTTTACCTTTTATAGCCTCTTCTAGGTCATCAACCACAAAACCCACATGAGGTCTTGTTTTAATAATGTCATTAAGTTGGTTATCTTCATCAAAATTATGCCACTCGATACCATAAGGGTTATCAAAGTAACCTTGTCCGTGAAACTTTAGCTCATCATTATAATCAACGTCCGAAAGCTTTCTATCGGTAGGGATCCCAACGTGATGGAAGCGTAATTTTTGCATAATACATCCTCTCAACAATGTATGTCGTAATAAGAAAAATTTTTATAGAAATTTAATAGTTCTGCTATTAAATATTATACACTTACTCAAAGAATTCCCACTAAACATATTAACAAGATAATTTATTAAAGATAGATTAACCCATTTAGCGATTTCTTGCGCTTATTCTTCATAAAAGTATATGAAAACCGTTAACTTTCTTCTAAGCTGGCATCCATAGTTAGCCTCAATTCGGTTTAATAAAAATAGAGAATAAAGAACTAATTGCTTGTTCCACGATCTGATCTTACGACCAAACAATATATGAACGTAAAGATACAAGCAATTATTTCACTCTGACTTATAAATCATATAGTTATTCTTTACTCACTTGTAACAGGGTCAATAGATGAAGAAGAACTATAGATAGATGCCAGTAAGCTTATAAATGCCAACGCGGCAAGTGCACTAAGAGTTATTGCAATTGAAACTGAAACATTCAAGTTGTACGTAGCTTGAATACGTCCTTCTATAACAGCTGCTAGAGAACCAAGAACCGAAACTATAGTCAACAACATTGCAGAAGATGAGCCGGGACTGGCTTTTGTAACATCCATAGCAAGAGTAGGAACAGCAGACATTATTGGACCATTTGCAAAAGCTAAAATAAGGATAGGGATTGCAAGAGTATAAATAGTAATATTATCTCTAACGATGAAAGACCAAAGAATAATATTTGCTATTACAACAAGCACAACTGAAAAAGCAAGGAGTATGTCTACCGAGATAAATTTCATTAAGCGATTAGCCGCAACATTTCCAATTATAAATGCGATCATAAACCCAGCCTGTAAATAAGCAAAAACTTTAACGGGCATACCTATTTCAGTATGTACAACAAAAGGGACAGCAGAATGAAATATTATGAAAAATCCGATTGAAGTAACAAATACAAGCGACAATGCTAAAAAATTAACGTTAAAGATAAGTAATTTATACTCATTAAGTATATTTAGTAAATTTAATGAGTGGACTCGTTTCGTATTCGACTCGGCAAGGTACTTCCAAAGCAATAATGCTACGAGTGAGGATATAGCGCCAACAATAAAAAAACTTGCTCGCCACCCAAAGTATTCAAATACAATAACACCTAATATTGGTGCAAACATCGGAGATAGACCGCATGCAGCACGATATATTGATAAGACTTTTACTTGCTCTCGATCAACGAAATAATCACGGATAATAGCTAGTACAAGCAGCGTTTCAGCTCCCGCAGCCATTCCTTGTAATACGCGCAAAACAATCAACTGTTCAACGGAGGTTACTAAACCTGAGAGAATACTCGTTATTGCAAAAACAACAATACCAGTAATAAGAACTGGTCGGCGGCCAAATCGCTCAGACAGTGGCCCATAGATTAATAATAAAGCGGAGCTTGCTAAAAAATATAGACTGACTGTTAGTTTAACTTTTTCAGCTGAAGCATTTAATGCATCAGGCATATGTGGCTGAATTGGTGCGTAAAGGTCTGTAGATAATGTAGATAATGTACTAGTTATAATCAAAGCGAAAAGTGCTATATATTTATTTGTATTACTATTTGTCACGTTTGAAACCTCTTTTTGGTGTTTTATTTTACACTTTTAATAAGCTTGTCTAATTACGCATTCCATTTATATAGCTTAGCTCGCCGGCATCATACAACATGATGATTCCTGAAATAGAGTACTAAATAAAACAGTATTTAACTGACCGCAGATAACAATAGTCTTATCTCCATACTGTTTTTGATCTCAGCTATCCTAAATGTTACACAATAAATAAAAATAACTGATTCGCAGGAACTATCGTATCAAAAGTAAGTAAGTTCTCTTTTCATAAACTAAATATTGGGAATCATTTAATTATAGTTGGATATTAAAAGTGATAACCATATCATTCTAGGTCAAGATACTGTCTATTTGAACGTAACCCAAATTGACAGTATTGCCTCTCTATGTATCGGTACGGTAAACTTTCTGACCATATAGTAGTCATAAATATTGTTTTCTAGGTTTTTTGTGTACGGGGGAGGTAACGGGTATAGAAAAGTCATTTGGTAGAGCCAAGTCATATAAGATTTCCGGTAATGAACTTAATTGAACAAGCTCAGATTAAAGACAACTGTATTGTAAGCGTCTGGGCAATTGCGTCTAGGTTTGCTTAATATTCCAAGGTAGTAAGTGCTCAAGGCTCTCCAGCTTTTTAGCAAGTTGACTGCGGGTAATTCTCATAAGTTACTCCAATTAAAAGTTTGAAGTAACTTACCCTGATCTAATGACTCTGTTTAGATGCACTTTGCCAGACGCTTACACCGTATTTACTATGGTGATACGCTTAAAAATCGCTTCAGCTGGTACTTCTTAAAATTAAAATAAGGCAATGATGCGGATAGCCCGCTCTTACCGTTTTATCATTTAAAGATTTTTCATTACTGTAAACAAAGGAAGACTGAGTACGGTTAAACCCAACTAATTCAACAACATGAATTCTCAGTGAAGACTGGATGTCAGTACAGAGTAAACAGCATTAAATCCGATACACCTTAGTATCGGACTTAATGGGAAGACGTATACTAATATATGAAACAACATCATTTCTTAAAGTATTGAATATACGCTATAAACCGTTCGCTACGTGAAATCTGATATGTTTTTCGTAAATCAGGTACGTTAGATTTCACAGAGAAACGCTTAATTAAAATACACAAAAGCCTACGTTCCTTATTTATAAGGCTCTAGAGCGATTTTTAGCTCTAATTAAACGATGATTCAGTCAACGTTTCGTTTCTTACCACTTTCAGCACGCATCTTATTTTCAGACTGTACATAGATAGTGTCAGTTGTAGCCATACTGGCATGTCCCAAATCTTCGGACAGATCTTTTAGTGCTCGTCCACGTTCAATTTCCATACTTGCACCCGTATGACGAAGCCAATGTGTTGTTGCTTCCTTTAGTTTAATTGCTTTGTTTTCGCCTTCACTTTGTTTCATTCGAGTATATGCTTGATTAAAAATATCTTGAACTAAACGTCGAAGATGCCTAGATGTCATTCCGCCTTGACCACGAATCTTTTCTACTAAAATCTCATTATCACCAACCGATGGTAATCTGGATAATCCACGTGACAATCGATAACGTTCAAGAAATGGAATAAATCCTGGCGGAACTGTTGTGTCTCTTAGCTTTCTTCCTTTACCAAAAACCTTAAGCCACCAGTTATTATCTTCATCTTGCCAAAAATGTCCCATTACCGGAGACCAATTATCACGTTCTGATAACTCAGATATCCTTAAAAAAAGAGTTTTTAAGGACGCAATAACAAATAGATTTCTTTCATATAATGATTCTGAGTCAGCCATTTCTATGGCAGTCTCTAGCAAGTATTGCCATTGCTCAGAAGATAATCGTTTTACTTCTTTAACCTGAGTATCATTGATGAAATGCTTACAATCTTTTTTAGCTATTTGTGCAGGGTTTCCATAGCAAAATTCTTCGCCCATAAGATAATTGTAAAATACAATAACACCGGTAAATGTTGACTTAAGTGTTTGTTGTGACGGACGATATTTTTTTTTGTCTATTTCTTTGTTTTTCTGACTCTTAGGTGCTTGTACTTTAAATGGTCGCCATAATTCATTCTTAACAAAGAAACTGTTTTCTCGCTTAAACCGTTCTTGGCTACTGGTTCCAATCCAAGCTACTGGTGGTTTCCAGCAAAAATCAGCGTATTCTAAAATATCTGACTTTCTAAAATCATCAATTGGTTTGTTTTTGATGATTAATGACCATAGGATCAACTTTTCAATTTCATTTCTGAAACGATCATATGTATGAATAGACTTATTTCTGCCAGTATATAATAGAAAATCCTTGCCCCAAGTCCATAATGTTTTTGACCAGGTATGTTTAGTATTCTCTAAGAATTCATCTAACTCAGGATAATCATCAAATGTAAATTCTGTGAGTTCAATGTAAGTAGGAAATAACGGTGTTAGTTTTACATGGGCCATATAGTTAACAATTTGTTTTTATTGCTTTTGAGTCAATATAACCGCCGCTAATTATTATGTCCAATACTAAAACGTATAGGCAATTAGTTACAGGGCTACAATTGACAAACGTTGTGTGTACTTTCAAGTTGTACAAATGTACCGCTAAATTAAAGCCATTATCCCGCGGGCAATACAGTGATTAATTATCAGAAATAAACCTATTATTACAATCACCACAAACTATATTGAGATGCATTTTTCCATAAAGTTTTGTTTCACAATTTGGACAAATATAACGAGTACGGGTTTGTTTCTTTGCTACTTCTTGTATTAAAAACGTTTCAGGTAAATTCTGCGCTGCGATTTCTGAAGCAACAGTCGTTTCTTGGCCTTCGTAATCCGATAAATATTCGATGTTTTCAAATTCAATGGAATCTGGATTACCTGTTTGCTCAACAAGTTGAGTGTCATTTAAAGCGGTATCCGCTATGACAGGATCGAATAACTTTGGTAAAGAATATCTATCCACCCACATTAGATGAAAGTTATCACCACCCAACAGCTCAGTTACTAATGACATGAATTTTCCATCTTTGATAATAAAGTCACTCATTCCTTTACCAGTGATCTTACCTCCAGGTTCTCCTGTTGTTGAAGGCATAAGCCCAACAGAGATCATTTTTTTTGCCCACTCCATATTATGATAATGAACGTTGTTAGGCTTCCCATAACAAAATTGCCAACAATGCACCATTTCATGGACTAATGTCTGCAAAACTTCGATCATTCGAGAATTTGCAAAATATGCTGGATTTATGGCTATTTCACTGCAGTAATTCCCCTTTGTATTTCCCCATCGTTTAGCTGAAAAGAAACCCAAGACCCCCTTTTTCCTTTGGAGAGTAAAAATTACGTTCGGCAGTTTATTTTCGAACAATGCAGAATTGAAATGATTATAGGCCTCAATTAATGGAGCATACAGTTCGTTTGTAGGGTTCATAACAATATAAGTAGTTTGGTTAATATTTGCATTGTACATGTATGTAAGTTAAACAGCTAAGCGAATTATAAGTCTGAATTCCTTTTGGTTATATAAATAATTATATACATAACCGAATGTTACTTATTTGGTCACTGTACAGGACTATTAACCTTTGCTTTTGATATAAGCATATGCACATTAATTATAACAAAACTTTAACAAGGATTTTTATGTCAAACCTTAAAATTTTAACTCCTGCAAGAAAACGAGCGTTTGAAAGTATCCCTACTCTTTCGACAAATGAGAGAGAAGGTTATTTTATCATCGATGTGGAAACAAGAAAAAAGTTAAATGGATTGAAATCCGATGTCAATAAGGTTGCATATCTTTTGCAGCAAACCTATTTTCAAGCCAAAGGCCGTTTCTTTAACGCTAACAAATTTAAAGCAAAAGATAAGAAGTATGCTGAAAAAGTACTAAATATAAAGACCCCTGTAGATCTCGCAGACTATACCTCTCAAACCGCTTCAGTACACAAACAACAAATCTTAAAAAAATTCAATTGGAAAGCATACAAAGCATCACACAAAAAAGATCTGTATGAATTTTCAATGGTGTTAGTTGATAAACGCCACAGTAAAGAGGTCATATTTTTTTCTCTTTTAAGTTACTGTTGGCTTCATCGAATAGAAATACCAGGATATGAAACTTTTGCGTCAATTGTTACTGATAGCTACTTAAAATATGAGGAAGAAGTAGTTGCTAAGTTAACGAAGAACATAACCACAGAACAAATTGAGATACTGGATAAATTTCTCAGTTCTGATAGCAACCCTTTTACGTTGCGAGAATTAAAAAAAATTGATCAAGGCGATACTCAAAAGTCGTTAAACAAAAATGCTCGATTATTAGCTTTATACAAAGAAACTTATTCCTCGATAAAGCCTCTGCTGAGCGCTATATCGTTAAGTAAAGAAGCTATTAAACATTTTTCTGATTGGATTTATAAGACTAATACTGCACAAATTAAACAACTCAAAAACCCTTTTGAAAGAAATTTAAGGATAGCTGCCTTTATAGAAGACCAATATTTTAAACGACAAGATTACGCCGCTGACGCGATTCAAAAAGTATTACGTTCAAAAGTGAATAAAGCCCGAGGTTATGAAAGAAAATGTAAGGAACAAAATGAACATGAGGCTAACGAAGCTAATCGGACTGTTATGGATTCAGCTAAGACATCAAAACAAATTATTAAATTGATTCTCGAAATTTCCGAAGATCTAAACTTATCATATCCTGAGAGAAACGAACGTGTTGTTCAGTTGATCAAAAGCTATTTTGAAGCAGAAAATCCTGATTTAACATCACATATTGCAAAAGTAGAAAAGAGTATTTCTAAAGTATCCGTCAAGGCGGATTATTATAAATATTTATTTGCTAACCAAACATCGATTCAGCGTTCATTAGGTCCCCTTATAAGAGAGGTCGTACTTGACGTTAAAAGTACTAATGCTCACTTGTTAGACGCTATATCAAACTATTCTAGTGGTCTTTCCGAGTTTGATGAAAACACAAACATAGAGTTTTTGAATGAATCTGAACGTACATTAATTCACGACGAAGATGGCCTGCCATCGATTTCCAAATATAAAACTTTATTATTCGTCCATTTAGCAAATAGTTTAAAAAATCGCTCTGTCACCATTGAATATTCATATCGATATAAAAGCACGAGTAGTTATATGGTCGAAGACGATAATTGGTCTAATAACAAGGATTCGCTTTTAAAAGCAACAAGCCTTGATAGGTTCAAAGATGGTGAAAAAATATTATCAGAAATTGGCGCTAAAGTTACATCTAATTATGAATCAGTTAACCAAAGAATAATTAACGGTGAAAATACGTATTTTGTTCAAAAGCCAGATAATAGTTGGAGGATCAAAAATGAGGATGCCAATTATGAAGTATCTCGATACATCCCTAAATTGCTAAATAAGAACACAAAAACACTGCAAGATATGCTTTACGAAGTCAATATTGATACAGAGTTCAGCCAGTGCTTCACACATTCCAGCACAAAGCATGCAAAAACCTCAATAGACCCTCGTTTACTCTTTGCCACGATTATGAGTTTAGGCACTAATATGGGCCATACTGCGATGGCTAAATCGTCACGTATTTTTAGCGAAAAAAACCTTCGCGATACTGAAAACCACTGGCTTTCAAATGAAAACATTAAAAAAGCGAACGATCTAATAGTTAAAACAATACAGTCCCTTCCATTACCAACAGTGTTTAACGATGAGCATGGTCGATTACATACAAGTAGTGACGGTAAAAAGGTTGTCGTGGCTGTTAATTCATTATTAGCTAATTATTCATATAAATATTATGGAAAAGAACAAGGGATCAGCGTGAACAGCTTTATTGATGAGAAACAATCGTTCTTTCACGTTAATGTGTTGACGGCTTCAGATAGAGAAGCACCTTACATGATGGACGGCATTCTTTCATCAAAAAGTATTTATGAAAGTGAAGCGTTAAATAAACACGTTCACTCTACTGACACTCATGGTTATACAGAAGCGATATTCGCAGGCTTACATTTTCTGGACGTGTCGTTTGCACCACGTATCAAAAATATACATGATCAAACGATTTATGCATATGAAGCAAAATCTACTCGTAAAAAGACAAATGCTCCAATTGCACCTAAAACTCAAATTAATAAAAAGCTTATTTTAGATAATTGGGATGAAATATTAAGGCTAATGGTCTCTATAAAGTTAGAATATTGCTCCCCTTCTCAGATATTTATCATGTTATCAATGAGTGAAAAACAAAACCAACTGTATAAAGCTATTAAAGAATTAGGTCGACTAATTAAATCAAACTTTATTTTGAATTATGTTAATGATGAAGAACTAAGAACGTCGATACAAAAGCAGCTTAACAGGGTTGAGCTTGGACAAAAATTAACTGATGCTGTTTTCTTTGGTCGAAAAGGTAAGTTACGTGTTGGATTAGAAGAAGAAATCCAAAAAGTCATGAGTTGCAATACCCTACTCCGTAACGTTGTCATTATGTGGAATTATATGTTTTTATCTGATTATTATTATTCACTTGAAGACGATGAAACTAAAAAAGACGTGCTAGATTCAATATCAAATGGCTCGGTTGTTTCGTGGGAACATATCAATACTTTGGGGGTTTATGAATTTAACCATAACGCTGGGCGACAATTTAAAGCGACGCTCCAACAAATGAAAAATATCATCATCAGCGGAATTTAATAATGTTCGAGAGTGTTACTTCAACACATAATAGCTAATGTACAGTGGTCAACTAATGTTGACCACTGCTTGGTATTCAAACCAAAGCAGAATTTAAATGCAGTAACTCATACTTCGGCTAGATTCAGCAGACCTGCTTTGTGTTTAATAATTGGATTGTTAGTATGTAACATGAGAGTTACCTCTTTTTGTTTAAATTAAAGATTCGACACCTTTAATAAAAACGGGTAACTCTCAACTTTTCAAGATGATATGTAAGATCTAGTCTGAACTAATGCACCTAGATATGTTAACACCAAGCGATTCTGTCGTAATCGCTAATTACCAAGGGAAATTGACGGTTATCTTAAATCGTGCTTTTTAAATAATTATTTGAGTATTTAAAAGGTGCTAAGGATGATCATGATGAATTCCAAAGCTCAGTTGGCTGTTGATATTATTGCCAAAGTAGCTGAAGGTCGTTTGACCATAGCCAATGCCACTAAACTTCTCAATAAATCTAGACGCACTATTGAGCGCTACCTTCACCGATATCGTAAGATTGGTGTTCAATTCATTATTCATGGTAATACTGGTAAGCCACCAGTTAATAAAACGCCAGATAAACTAAAGCAAACTGTGCAGCAACTTATTCGTGAGAAATATTATGATCTTAATCTACTTCACCTTGCCGAGTTGCTGTCGGTTAACGAACATATTGTGGTTAAACGTGAAACTCTGCGGGGTTGGGCACATGATATTCATCATGTTAAACGAGCTAAACGCAGAAGAAGCCGAGTGCATAAACACAGAGAACGCATGGAATCTGCTGGATTAATGCTGCAAATGGATGGTAGCCCACACCGTTGGTTTGGTAATAAGAAATCTTGCCTCATAGACGCTATTGATGACGCTACGAGTGAACTATTTGCTGAATTCTTTCCTTCAGAAACAACAGCAGGTTGTTTAAAAGTCTTACGTTCCATCATCGAAAAACGTGGGCTTTTTAAAACCCTTTATGTCGATAGAGCAGGCATATTTGGCGGTCCTAAACGCAGTAACTTCTCTCAAATGCAAAGGGCATGTGAGGAGTTAGGCATTGAGATTATCTTTGCTAGTTCACCGCAAGGTAAAGGTCGAGTTGAACGAGCCTTCGATACCTTACAAGACCGTTTAATACCAGAGTTAAGGTTGAACAATATCAACGATATGATAGCGGCCAACAGCTATTTACAGCATGTGTCTATTCCTCAGTTCTGGAACAAACAACTAACGGTTAAGTCAAAGACTAGCAATTCAGAATATAAACCATTATCAGCTCACATTAACCTTGATAACATCTGCGTTACTAAGGAGTTCCGTAAGATACGCAATGATCACACCTTTAGTTACGGTAATAAATTTTACTTCATTGAATCACCAATCGAGCACTCGATAGCCCATCAGAAAATCGAAATTCGAAATGTAACTAAAGACTCGTTTGAGGCTTACTTCGCAGGTCGCCTTCTATCAGTCAGCGAAGTCATTGAACCCATTAAAACATCAATGGAAGATATCGAGATACAGAAGAAATTAGATGTATTAGCGCTAGCTGATAAGCTTGGAAACGTCTCCGAAGCCTCTCGGCTTAGTGGTGTATCCAGAGATACTATTTACCGTCACAGGCGCTTGATAAAGCAAGGTGGTATTGATGCGCTAAGGCGTCAAGAAACACCTGACTTACGGCATAAAAATAGAGCTGAAGAACATCTGGAGAAAGTTGTTGTAGAATTCAGTCTGAAAAATCCTCACCTAGGACAAGCTCAAGTATCTCGGCAACTGAAAGCGAATAAGGCAATTGAAATTAGCCCTAATGGAGTACGCCAAATATGGTTGAGAGAAAAAATGAACACTGCGGTACTAAGGCTTGCTAAATTGGAGTTGCTCCCCAAGTCAGCATGAGTTGCTAACTTGGGTTTAGACTGGTAGTGTGAATGCGTCAAAGTCGCTCGGTAATTATACCGTCAGTTTCCCTTGGTAATCACACTAATGCACCTAGATATTAGTGTAGAAACTATTCTTTTTTATGAACAGCAAGCTCTGATTAAGCATCCACCAAAAAAGGTAGAATCGCTGATGTCTCTGAGCAGTTTAATCGTATCTGATAGATCGATTTAAACTATTTCTATGACTTAACTGTATAAAATACTCCCCTCTATTTTTCGTAATTACTTTGGTTATTTTTTACTTTGTAATATTTAATTTTGAATCAATTAGTTAAGCTATTATGATTGGGATTTCCTCCTAATATAGTCGAATACCCTACTTTTGACTAAATTCTCATGCTGTTAGTTTTACAAGAGAAAGTTCAAGTGGTTATATTTATCATGAAGAAATATTGAAATGAGATAATTGTTTATTACATCAAAATCTAGCGACTCTATTAATAAACAATTATCGTGATAAACGCTATTTATTTGAATATGTTTGATAGAAATAACGGCATTAAAAGTTATAAACTAGCGAGCTCTTATGCTTGTTACCTTAAATCCCTAATTCTTGACACCAACGACTAGCCTCAACAAATTCCTTATGAATAAAGTCAGCATCTAAAGAGTATGCTGATATCAAAGGCTCTATGTTGTCATCACTTCCAGTGATATATTTAGTCGTTAAGACTAATAACTCCCCTAATAAACCGTCATGATTCACTAGTGCATTTTCTATAGGTGAAGCCAAAGGCATTGTTTTTACTATTTCATTTATTGGCATACTTAATATCACTTCGATAGCACTTAACAAGCCAGTAATAAAGGCAAAATCACTAATTTCTGAAAATGCACTATTACTCGCTAATGAGGTCATAAGTTTGGCGGTAATTAAAGCTTGTTTAGATACTTCATTTGTTCGATCGGACGTTAGTTTGGATAAAGCCAAAATAGTGACAAATTGCTTGAGCTTTTCCTCACCAAGGTATGCAGTCGCTTGTTTTAATGACGTTATTTCAACTTTTGTACTCGTGGCAACATTATTTACCATTTTAAGTAGCCCAACGGTTAAGTTAACATCGTGACTCACTATCTCTGCAATGGAATCGTAATTTAAGGGGGTGTTAAATGTTTCACTTATTAAGTTCAACATCTGCGTTTTTATGGGGGCTAAAGTTTGCCCTTCAACAATTTCAGGCTCATGATAGAAGTAACCTTGATAAAAATTAAAGCCAACTTCAGCTAAAGATTGCAATTGATAATTTGTCTCAACCTTCTCTGCGGCTAACTTTATATTGTAAGGTTTTATTCTTTTTATAACCGGTTGTAAACGTTTAGGATTTATTTTTTCTATGTCAACTTTTATGATCGAAATATACGGGAATAATGAATCCCATTTATCAGCGACATCATATTCAGTTAGGGCAATATTATAACCTTTTTCGCTATAGTATTTGACTATTTTAACTAACCGTTCAGTCGGTGCGCTATGACCAACAAGCTCAATAACGATTGAATTTTTATCAAACATCAGCGGGTATTTGTTTATTAAACACTTTTCTGTGAAATTAATAAACGCCAATTTACCTAGGCTGATAGCTTTGATATCGCCTTGTAAATGATTTTGAATAACGAGTTTTGAACTGGCGACGTCTTTATCAATTTCTGGAAATTGATTGTCCGGACTATCTCTAAATAACAATTCGTAACCGATGGTTTTAGCGTTTCTGTCAAGAATTGCTTGACGTGCAATATAAGTACTATACATCTATTTGTTTAACTTATTATTAATAAGTTAAACATACCCTACTTTCATACCAAAAATAAAGCATTTAACATTATATTAATAAATAAATTCACAAAATAAATATAATATGAAGGGCTTCATTTACTATGAGTCTACTTACAATAGCTTAAAAGTAAATGTCGAATATCACTGAAATTAGTATTGGTGATCGGGCATGATAAATTAAGTTACACCGAATGAGCTAAAACAGAATACTATTCGAAGAGCTCTTTAATATTGGCTAAATCGCTTTTGCCTGTCATTAACTCTTCGTTACTCAAACTTGAAAGTTCATGTGGAAACACTAACCAATCATCTGATTTATGAATATAATAATTGGGTTTAAAGTCAACTTTACTGTTATTTGGCTTATACCATGGACAAGCAATCCTAACATCGCTTGGCATATTATTACGCGTTTGCAGTTTCAATTGCGAAATCAAGGCTTCGATACTTCGACCAGAGTCAAAGACATCGTCGACAATTAATAAGCTGTCCTGTGTATTCGCATTTTCGATGATATAATGAAGCCCATGCACTTTAATTTCTTTGCTTTGCTGATTAATGCCATAATATGAAGATGTGCGGACTGCGATATGATCAGTCTCAACTTTTTTAAAATCAAAGTATTCTTGAACAGCGATCCCTATTGGTGCTCCACCTCGCCAGATGCCAATAATAAAATCGGGTCTAAAACCATCTTGATAAACTTTTGAAGCGATTCTAAACGAATCCTCTAAGAGTGCTTGGGCGCTAATAAAATGCTTATTCATTATATAAAAATCCAGTGAAATTTAGCGCTTATTATAGCTTGAGAAAGTTTTAATAGTTAATTAAATATGTTCTATTAACTAAAAGCTCACCTAGATGTTATTTTCTTAGAATGCGAAAGTTAAAGCTTATTTAAATTCTAATCAGCACTATTGCTGGCTTGTATGATCAAATTTAATTTTGCTATATATTGCGATTCAGTTGAGGAAACACGATTATAGGTAATCGCTTTATTCATAGCTCTTTGAGCATTTTCATGGTCATTTTGTGCAAGGTAAACTTTTGCAATTCCGAAATAAAATTCATGCACTCTTCTATTCATACTTATTGCTTTTTTATAATGCATTATAGCGTTATCATTAGCACCATTATAAAAAGCTTCTTCGGCTAACAATCCGTGATAATAAGGGTTCTTATAACGCTTATTATGAATAGATTCATTCATTTTATCAGATTGTGCTATCTCACCACTCTCCCTAAGTAACCGGGACAAGTTACTTATCGCCGTTAAATTATTAGGATCTAAGGCTATAGCAAGTTCATATGATTTTTTGGCAATTTTATTACGCTTTTTTAGTTTGTATAAAATTGCCAAGTTCCCCCAGGCCGATGAAAATGATGGATCAATAAAAGTTGCTTTTTTGAAATATGCATAAGCTAAAGAATAATTTCCAGAAACAAGGTTTTCTGCCCCCTTATTATTATAAAACATAGCGATAACAGTATTTTTATTGATGAATTTTTTAGGAAATGATCTCTTATATATTTCAGGATCAAAATCTATTTGTAGGATTTCACTCTGATAAACAATCATTTTATATGACTCTCTAGGCTCTTTAAGTGCTAAGTTAACGTGGCCAGTTAGCATATTATATTGACCATTGCGTACCCAATATTCAGGCACTTTAATCTCTTGAAAATTAACATCTAAATTGGCTTCTTTTGCTAGTGCGTAGGCCATTATTGTAAGTGAAAGGCAATTAGCTGATTGATTTCGATAAGCCTGACGGGCTGTAAGGTTTGCAGAGTTTTGGTAAGCTAAATTTATATCTTCTTTAGAAAACAGCTGTTTTAATAATAACTTGGCTCGTTTTTTTGGATCTTTATATCGCAAAATCTCTCTATTTACCATTTCTTTCATTTCATCATCTAAAGCAAAAATTTCTTGCTCAGATTCAATATTAATTTTTCCGCTAGATATGAATTCATCATCCAAATAGAGTTCGGTGTGTGGGACTTCATTCTGCAGTGTGTATGATGATGTTGACTGACAAGCGGAAATTAAAATAGATAATGAGAATATAATTATCAACTTTATTGAAATAGAATAAATAGACATAAGAACCTCAAATAATTGACTATTATTTCGACCAATCACTTATCTTAACTATATAACAGATTTAAAATAATTGTACGTTTTTTAGCCAAGAGAAATACTTTGTAACATTATATCTACATAGTTAAAGACAAATATTTTGATATCAATAAGAAAACTCAGGCTTAATGATTGAGCTTTTACTGACTTGTATAAATAATGACGACCATTACCATCTGAAGAATACGCTAACCTGCTGTAAGTTTTTTGGAAAAAAAATGGCGAGATATAAAACCCGAACTATTACAGTTGCGGTTTCTTAGAATATGGCGGTGAGATAGAGCTTTGAACTCTAGTCTGTGGTCTTGTGCTACAAACCCTATGAATTTAACCAATAATCATAAGACGAAAAAAAACCGCAAACTATTACAGTTGCGGTTTCTTAGAATATGGCGGTGAGATAGAGATTTGAACTCTAGAAGGGCTACAAACCCTTGCCGGTTTTCAAGACCGGTGCTTTCGACCACTCAGCCATCTCACCTGAATGTCTTAAACAATTGCTTGCTTGAAGACGAGGCGAATAATAAAGTGTCGCCAAAGCCTTGTAAAGTATTAATTGACTAAAACAGTTTGATTGCTAAAAAATTAATCACTTTGAATGTCATTCACCCACTATTGAGTTTCCTATGACTGAAAAAATACCCTGTCGCTGCCCTTGGCTCGACACTTCAAAACCTGATTACGTAAAATATCACGATGAAGAATGGGGTGTGCCCGTCCATGATGATCAAAAGTTATTTGAATATCTAACCCTTGAATCCGCTCAAGCGGGTTTAAGCTGGTACACTATTTTAAAACGGCGTGCAGGTTATAGAAATGCTTTCGCTAACTTTGATGTTAGGCTTATCGCAAATTTTGATGATGATAAAGTTGAAGAATTAATGTGCAACACAGCAATCATTCGAAATCGCTTAAAAATTAAAGCAACTATCAATAACGCACAACGCTTTATTGAAATACAAAAAGAGTTTGGCAGTTTTAGTCATTATATGTGGGCATTTGTGAATAACAAAACCATTGTTAATCAATGGCATAACCTTGATGACTACCCTGCCACATCAAAAGAGTCAGATGCATGGAGTAAAGATTTGAAAAAGCGAGGCTTTAAATTTATTGGTTCAACAATTTGTTATGCACATATGCAAGCCTGCGGTATGATCAATGACCATAGTGTTGATTGTTTTAGACGATCTCAAATAATATCTGAATTTCAGCAATAAAAGGCATAGATTTTTAAAATTATATGTCATAATATGTCATGTGTTTAGAATGAATAGTTGCTATTGCACTTGAACTTCTTAATAAAAGCCTTATCTTACAAATATAACTAAAGTTCTTAGAGGAATGTTTATGCAATCTAATATGAGTTTTCAAACAGCAAGCAAAAGCTCTGCAATTGAAATCAACAAAGTGTTAAAAAATACCTATATGTTATTGTCAATGACATTAGCATTCAGTGCAGTTACTGCTGGTATTTCTATGTCTATGGGGCTATCGCATATGGCTGGTCTTATCATGACACTAGTTGCTTTTGGTTTATTGTTTGTTGTACATAAACAAGCTGATAAAGCTAACGGTATATTTTGGATTTTTGCATTTACCGGCTTAATGGGCGCTTCACTTGGGCCTATGTTGAACCACTATGCATCTATGCCTGGTGGCCCATCATTAATCATGCAAGCTTTAGGTGGAACCGCATTAATCTTCTTTGCTTTATCAGGTTATGCACTAACCAGTAAGAAAGACTTCTCATTTATGGGTGGCTTTTTAATGGTGGGTTTAATCGTGGTCATCATTGCGTCAATTGCGAATATATTTTTTGCTATACCAGCTCTTTCATTAGCGGTTAGTGCTGCCGTTATTATGATCATGTCAGGCTTAATTTTATTCGATACAAGCCGAATTATTCATGGTGGTGAAACAAATTACATTCGAGCAACAGTCTCATTGTATTTAAATATATATAATATTTTTGTTCACTTATTACATTTATTAGGTGTATTTGGTGGTGATGATTAATCTCTACTAAAAATTAAGATATACTATAAAGCCTCGATTTATCGAGGCTTTTTTATCTGTATTTTTTACGTTATAGGACATCATTGTTGAAAAAATTGGCGGTCATTGTGACTACACCACCCAATAGTTGTTTAACACAAACATCTTATCAATTGATTACGAATGCAATCTCAAAAAAAATTGACCTTGTTGGCGTGTTCTTTTATCAATCAGGGGTATTAAATGCGAGTAAGTTTTTAACTATGCCTAATGATGAATTTCCACTACAACAAAAGTGGAAAATGCTACAAAGTGAATATAATGTTTCGTTATATTTATGTAGTACAGCTGCTGAAAAGCACGGTTTGATTGATAGTGAAAATCCCATGAAGAATGATTTAATTCATAAAGAGTTTATTGTCTCAGGCCTTGGTGAGCTTGTAGAATTAACCCTTAAAGCTGATAGAGTTTTACAATTATAATGGCGGGACTACAAAATAAAACTATTGGGATATTAAATACCTCATCTCCCTTTGGGCAATCAAACGCTAAAGATTCCCTAGATGTTGCTCTCATAATGGGAAGCTACGAGCAAAATACTCATTTGTTTTTTCAAGGTGATGGAGTTTGGCAGTTAATGGATGGGCAGCAGCCTGAATCGATAAATACTAAAGATTTTTTAAAAACGTTTTCAGCATTTGAGTTTTATGACATAGAAAAAATTTACGTCTGCCAAGAAAGTTTAACTGAAAGAGGTTTATCCGAGTTGTTCCATATAGAAAATGTTCAAGTGTTAAATATTACTGATTTTTCTACTAAACTTAGTGAAAGTGATGTTATTTTAAGGTTTTAAACAATGATAAAAAAGACACTTCACTTACTAAGGCAATCGCCATTTAAACAAAATGACATATCACTATGTTGTCATAACGTGACCATACATGACGCTATAGTTTTAATCGATGATGGCTGTTACACCATAAATCATCAAATGTTCACTGAACTATGCAATACCACTCAAAATATTTTTATCATAGAAGACCATGTATTTGCCAGAGGCTTAAAAATGCCCAACTGTATTCAAGCAATTCACTTAAACAAATTTAATGAACTCATTTTTGAGTATTCTAATTCGGTCACATGGCAATGAGTATAAAGTTTGAAGGCAGAAATATAGAAACCGATCAACAAGGTTACTTAGTAGATCATTTACAGTGGCAAGAGCCCCTAGCTATTCTAATTGCAACGAAAGACAATATAGAGTTAACTGAGGCGCATTGGGAGGTTATTAGGTTTGTTAGGAACTTTTACCTAACATACAACACTTCACCGGCTATTAGAGCTTTAACGAAAGCAATGAAGGCGGAATTTGGCGAAGAAAAAGCAAACAGCCGTTACTTATATCGACTTTTCCCTGAAGGTCCAGCAAAACAAGCTACAAAATATGCTGGTTTGCCTAAACCAGCACGCTGTATTTAGAAATATGAGCTCTTTAAACTTTAATATTGATATTATGTCCACTATTACCCGCGGTAGGTAAGGCGCTAGAGTCTAAACCTGCTGACTGTATTAGCTGGACGGCCATCTGCCCCTCTAGTTCTTGCTGATTTTGAACTTTTTTTGCTGTCAATAATGCATGCCCAGTATCGATATTAGTAGTTATAGAATTTGGAGAGTTTAAAGTAATCGCCATATTAATTCCTTTAAGGTTATCAATAATTATATTATTAACAATATATCGACAATCAACAAGATAACTTTAATAAAAAAAAGGCACAATATTGTGCCTTTTTATAAATCGATATATTTATCTAACAATGCGTTAGTTTAAAGGTAATGTTGGTACAGTAATACCAGCCATTTCAAGCATGACCCTAACAACCTGACAACTATAACCAAACTCATTGTC
Source organism: Colwelliaceae bacterium 6441 (assembly GCA_040779345.1). Classification (GTDB taxonomy): domain Bacteria; phylum Pseudomonadota; class Gammaproteobacteria; order Enterobacterales; family Alteromonadaceae; genus Thalassotalea_H. The sequence goes on from JBFONU010000011.1 coordinate 135,899, forward strand.
ATACCATACATATAGAACAGCTCTATCACCATCAACAATAGTCGCTTGAGAGTCAACCACCCCAGCATAACGAGAGCCAACAAGGTCAGTTGAGACTATTTCGCTGGAAGCAGTATAATCAACTTGATTTTGTAATTTTGAATTTAATGAGATATTACGTAAATAATCATTCAACGCTTCTTTATCAGTATCTTGTTTAAGGTTCAAATTCATAATTGCCATTGATACATTAGGCGTAGGAACACGTATCGCGTTACCAGTTAATAATCCTTTTAACTCAGGTAATGCTTTGGCTACAGCCTTTGCTGCACCTGTTGTACTGATCACCATATTCAGTGGCGCACTTCTTCCACGACGTGGTGCTTTATGATAGTTATCAATTAAATTCTGATCATTTGTGTAGGAATGAACTGTTTCAACGTGCCCATTTTTAATACCAAAATTGTCATTAATTGCTTTCAATACTGGTGTGATTGCATTAGTCGTACAACTTGCTGCTGAAACAATTGTATCTTCTGCTAAGATCATATCTTCATTAACACCATAGACAATATTTTTAATATCACCCTTGGCAGGTGCTGTTAATAATACTTTAGCAACACCAGTAGATTTAAGATGTTGTCCTAAACCTTCTTCGTCAGTCCAAATTCCTGTGTTATCCACAACCAAAGCATTATTGATCCCATATTCTGTATAATCAATTTCAGCAGGTGAATTTGCATAAATAACTTTAATAAAGGCACCATTCGCTTTAATTACATTATTTTCTTCATCGATGGTTATACTGCCATTAAATGCACCATGAACAGAATCACGACGAAGGAGACTAGCGCGTTTAGCTAAGTCACCATCTTTACCTGGGCGAATAACAATTGCACGAAGGTTTAACGTAGAGCTTGGACCAGCACGTTCAATTAATAATCGAGCAAGTAAACGCCCTATTCTGCCAAAACCATATAAAACAACATCTTTAGATTCAACTTTGTCAGTAGTTTTGACAATATCTGATAATTCTTTTTCTAAAAATTGTTCAATAGATAAGCCATTCGCTTGGCCTTGAAATAAATAACGGTAGGCTAGCTTACCAACATCAATTCTAGCGGGAGCGATACTCATTTTGCTTAATGCTTCAACAAACGGGTAACTTTCGCGTAAACGAAGTTTACTTTCTTCATGTAAAGCAACTGATTTGTGGGCTTTAATTATATCGATCGCAGAAGCGTTTACTAATGGGCGACCATAGATAGATATTTCGATGCCATTGTTTCTGAAAAGCTGGCCAATGATAGGCTGCATGTTTTCAGCAAATGTTTGGCGCTCTTGCCAACTTGTTTGGTATTGTTCCTCAAGATGAGAAGTCATTGCGTAAACCTTTTTATTTCAGTCAATTGAACGATGCACTAATATAAATTATAGTTATAATTCACAATAGTGAAATGCGGGGCGTATTGTAATTGAACGTGAAACATTTCGCCATAGGTTACACAACTTTTTTAGGTGGGATATCCCTATGAAAATATCAATTTACCTTTCTATTGCTGTATTTTTCATAGGGACAGGCTGTGATTCTGCTCCTAATTTTGCGCAACTTTGTGAAGAAAACCCGAAAATATGCTACGAATTCCATGAAGACTCTTGGTGTAAAAGAGAAAGGATTGCGGTCGGCGCTGCAAACATAGCACATAAGCAAAATCCTGATGATTTACAAAAATTTCACCAGCTTATCGCATATGAAAAATATAATAAGTGCGTGACACATGCCTCCAAAATAGAGCATATTAAACTCAAAGAGAAAAAGAGCTTTCGTATTGAAAATATGATGAAGTCTCGTGATCGTATTGCAGAAATTGCAGAGCAAACGATTAACTCTGATCATCCCCGGTTACTTTATTTTCATTGGACAAGATACTTAAATGAGCAATCACTAAATAAATTTTTAGCACTCGAAGGGAGTAAAGCGCTTGAAACTCCTGAATCTCAATATGAATTAGCCACTTACTATGCAAAAATAGATCAGGATAAAACATTACAACTGTTATTTCATTCTTTAGAATTGCATGAAGAGAATGTTGAAATTAACGTTGAAATTTTTAAAACCCTTTCATCTATTTTTGCTGATAAAAAGCAATTTAAACAATCTTATATTTGGCTAAAAATATTAAACTTATACGCACCATTAGACCCTGATATAAGTGAAAACACCTTAAAGAACTATAGACAAAGCTATAATTTAAAAGGTGAGTTTTTAGATAAGGTGGCGCAATCTACATTGGATAAAATTAAGGACTCAACCTTTATCTCGCCAAAATTTTAATCTGTTTTTGATGGGATGAAATTTAAGCTAAGTGAATTAACACAATACCTTTTACCGGTAGGTGCAGGGCCATCATCAAAGACATGCCCTAAATGTGAATCACATGCTTTACACTTAATTTCTGTTCTTTGCATTCTATGGGAATGATCAGGTAAATACTTTACCCGATCATCTAAACTATCATTGAAACTTGGCCAACCACAACCCGCATTAAATTTTGTATCTGACAAAAAAAGCGCTATATCGCAACAGGCACAGGTATAAGTTCCGTTGAGCCAATGATCATTGAACTTTCCTGAAAAAGGTTGTTCGGTCGCAGATAAGCGACAAACACGATAAGCATCTTCAGTCAGTTTATCTTTATAACGATCATTGCTCATAGCATTACCTATATTTCTATCATAGCTTTATTACTTGTTCCCCATTGAACATGAAATTTCTTACCTTTGGCTTTATCAATGCGTTCAAAAGTATGAGCACCAAAGTAATCACGCTGTCCTTGTAATAAATTGGCTGGTAAAACTGCCATACGCATCGAATCATAATAAGAAAGTGACGACGATATTGCTCCTGCAGGTATTCCCATTAAGGTAATATTAGCAACCGCTTTACGCCAAGATAATTGATAAGAATTAAGTTGTTTAGCAAAGAATTCATCAACAATTAAGTTGTCTAATTCTTCATTTCTTTCAAAGGCATCGGTAATAGATTGTAAAAATACGGCGCGAATAATACATCCCGCACGCCAAATTTTAGCAATATTAGCAAAATTAAGTTTCCAACCATGTTCCTGCTCTGCCTGTTTCATTAATTGAAAACCTTGTGAGTAGGCACATATTTTGGCGCAGTAAAGCGCATCGTGTAAATTGTTAATAAACTCTTCTTTACTAGCATCATCAAAAGATAATTGCTCTGGTCCTGATAATATTGATTCAGCTTGAACACGTAAATTTTTAAATGACGAAATCGAACGAGCATATACTGCTTGTGCAATTGTTGGTGCAGGTGCGCCAACTTGCAAACTACTTACTGCTGTCCATAATCCAGTACCTTTTTGCCCTGCTTTATCTAAAATTAAATCGACTAATGGTATATTATCTGACGCCTTGTGTCGTAATACTTCAACAGATATCTCCATTAAGTAACTGTCTAAGGGGCCTTCATTCCATTTTTCAAAAATATCGGCAATTTCATCAGTCGACAGTGATAAGCCTGAACGCAATACATGATAAGCTTCACATATAATTTGCATATCCGCATATTCAATACCGTTATGCACCATCTTTACATAATGCCCAGCTCCGGCCGGTCCAATATAGGCTGTACAAGGTTCACCGTGTTCAATGATTTGTCCTGGTTTGTTTCGCTCTATAGGTTTTCCAGTATCAGGATCAACTTTGGCGGCAATCGCTTCCCAAATAGGTTGGATCCTAGTCCAGGCGTAAGGTGAACCACTAGGCATTAAAGAAGGACCAAATCTCGCTCCTTCTTCACCACCTGAAACAGCGGATGAAAATAATATAAAGTTATTCTTATATTTCTCTTCTCTGGCAACCGTATCAACCCACAAACTGTTTCCTGTATCAATAACAATGTCATCAGGTTGAATGCCTGCACCAATAAGGCTTTCTGATACCTGATCAACGGGCTCACCAGCAGGAACAGAAAGCACAATTAAATGGGGAGATTTTAGTTTAGATAATAGCTCGGTATAAGAAGAGCAACCGATTACCCTTTGTGTTGAAGTCGAATTCTCTAATTTGTCTTGTAAAAGTACATCAGCAACTTTATCGTTGTCTAAGTCAAATGCTGCAATTGTAAAACCATTATCTGCAAGATTAAGGACTAGGTTCTTTCCCATAACACCAAGACCAATAAAACCAATATCACATTGTTGAGAGTGTTGTTGCATGCGTTATCCAGAAGGTAAAAAATTATATTTGAAATATTACGGTTATTTTAACACGGTAAGTAATGAGATCACACTCAAATGCTGACTAAATGTATGTAGAAATGATTATATGTAATATTTTTAAATTATCCTGTAATAATCATAAAAAATATTAAAATATTTTGTGTTATTTAGAACTTTTTCTTGAGTTTTTCTCAAAATGATGTAATTTTACTACATTATTGTTTTTAAGGATCCATTATGACTATTAAAGTAGGTATCAACGGTTTTGGTCGCATCGGCCGTTTTGTATTTAGAGCTGCAGCAGAAAGAAGTGACATTGAAATTGTTGGTATTAATGATCTTATCGACGTTGATTATATGGCATATATGTTAAAGTATGATTCAACGCATGGTCGTTTTAAAGGTACTGTTGATGTTGTCGAAGGACAATTAGTCGTTAATGGTAAAACAGTTAGAGTAACAGCAGAGAGAAATCCTTCAGATCTTAAATGGGATGCTATAGATGTTGATGTCGTTGTCGAATCAACAGGCCTATTTCTAACAGATGAAACTGCACGTAAACATATTGAAGCAGGCGCGAAGAAAGTTGTTCTTTCAGCACCTTCTAAAGATGATACACCTATGTTTGTGATGGGGGTAAATCAAGATAAATATACTGGCCAAGAGATTGTTTCAAATGCCTCTTGCACGACTAACTGTTTAGCGCCAATTGCCAAAGTATTAAATGATAATTGGGGTATTGTCGATGGCTTAATGACCACTGTACATGCGACAACAGCAACACAAAAAACGGTTGATGGTCCTTCTGCTAAAGATTGGCGAGGTGGCCGTGGTGCTGGTCAGAATATTATCCCATCATCTACTGGTGCTGCAAAAGCAGTAGGCAAGGTTATACCAGAGTTAAATGGTAAATTAACCGGTATGTCATTTCGTGTTCCAACCCCGAATGTTTCTGTTGTTGACTTAACTGTTAACCTTAAAAATCCGGCTAGCTATCAAGAAATTTGTGATGCAATGAAATCGGCTGCCTATGGTGATCTAGAAGGTATTCTTGGATACACGGAAGATAATGTTGTTTCTAACGACTTTATCGGCGAAACCTGTACTTCTGTTTTTGATGCGGGTGCTGGAATTGCGTTAACTGACAAGTTTGTTAAAGTCGTGTCATGGTATGACAATGAAATTGGCTATTCCAATAAAGTATTAGATTTAGTTGCGTTTATCAGCAAGTAACTACCCAAATACTTTCCGATATATTAACGGTATATTGAAAAGCCAGTAACTTATGTTGCTGGCTTTTTTGTGTCGGATTGTTAGCAATAACGTAAATAGTGTCAGATAAGTTAAACTTACCCTCCCTGAATTAACAACTCAGTCTGTATTTTCTCCTTGAATATCATCATGTTGTTGAGCAAAATTAATCGGTAATTCACCCTTTGCGACTTTAAAACGGCGGTCAATTTAAATCATCAGGTCTGTTTACATATGTAATGAGAGTCTGTAATAGGACATTGCTTTTTAACAGCCCTAAAAATATGTAAATTTTAGGAGAATATATTTTTAGGGTTAAAAAAAGCATCTACTACCTACTTCAATAATAGATGCTTTATATGTTTTAAAGAGGGTTAAAGAGTTATTGATTAAATTTAAAACGTCTGACAAAGCCTAATAAAAATAGTGCACCAACCATCATGACATTAGTAGCTGCTCCTTGACGCTCTAATTTTTCTTCGACTTGTGAGCAATCTTCAATATCTCCGTTAATAGGTGCCATCTTAACAGCTCTAACAACATCTTCGGTTATTTCTTTACCACTCTCATCGAACATTAACTCACCTTTTGAGTTTCTTCGATGGACATTAACAACAGCGGTAGCTGAAATTTCATTATTTTCATTAATATCTCGCGCCTCAATAATGGTGTAATTTGAGTTACAAGGTAAAAAATCATTTAAATTGGTAAAAGTCTGGGTGTTAATATCGAACAAAAATCCGTTAGTTCTTCTTGGATTACTAGAACTATCGTTATGGGTTTCTACTTCCCCTTCACCTACGATAAATCCATTTTCATTGATCGCTCTTGCTGTACTTGCAGACCCAGTAAAGTAACCTTTTGGTAAAATCATTTGAGGATTATCTAAGTTGGTATCAACATAATAAAACTTTGTTCGTTTAGAGCCACTACTAACTGTCGCTGCGTGCCCTACAGCTATACCTTGTTCATTAATATCATAAGCGCGTGATTCAAAGTATTTACCATGATCTTCTGTAAAGTCTGTTACCTCACCGTTTTTGAAAACAACTGCATAGGTACTTACATATTCATTCTTGCTCGGCTCCGTTACATTTTCATCAACCCATCCGCTAGAATAACCAACAACAACACCATGACTATTTACGGCTTGTGCGACACTGGTAATTTGTCTTTGATCATCAGGATGTGGCGTTATTAAATAGCCTAAAGCCTCACTTGATACTTCACCTGATTGATCCACAACCCATTTAAAAGCTTCAGTATTATACAAACTTTCAGCTAAGCTTTGAATACATGCTTCAAATGGCAGGTTTTTGAGTCGATCAGGATCGGCACAACCACCTGATTCATCTTCAATAATTTCAACGGCATCTTCATTAATAACCGTACTGGCATAACCAACAGCTATTCCGTTATTACTTATATCTAAAATCGCTGACTCACCACCATATCTATTTTCTGGTGGCATGATAGGAATAATGGTTTGCCCTTTATCAGGTGATAAAAAGCCACGTGTAGTAAAATCACGTATCCAAAAGGTCAGGTTTTTTCCATTACTATCAACAAATGGAACTGGAAGATAAGGTGCGGAGCCATTGCCATATATCCAACCCTGATCTGTTATACCATTGATATAATCAACCGTTGAGCGTGTATAAGTGTCTGTACCTTCGAACTTTTGATCAAAGATATTAAATTCGACAGACTCGCCACCAAAATTTGTCATGGCAATAATATCACCATGTTTTTGATAATTAAAATCAGCGCTTTTACCTTTTAAGAAATTAATCACCCAAGATAAATCATTACCTGTAGGAGTGCCTGCTCTTAATGAACCTTCGTCTTCAATATCTTCTAATTCATGAACTTCTTCATGTTTAAATTCGGCTAAACGAACGATGTCATCAAAGTCATTTTCATCAAAATATTGAAATTGAACAGGAAAATTATATACATCGGTTCCTGATATCGCCATTTCGCCAGCATTATTTTCTTGTTGGGAATAAGTATATTTAAGTTTTTCAGCAGCGCCTTTATCAATAATTTGATAGGTAGCTGCATTTACAGTTGAAGCAGCTAAAACACTACTAATACCAAGGGTTAATACTGACTTTACAAAATTTTTCATCTAACTACTGTACTCTCACTTCATGCTATAATTCATCTAACTCTTGCCACCTAGTAAAGGCAACATCAAGCTTCGACTCAGATTCTTCAAGCTGGTTCAATATTTTTTTAGTTATTTCGCTTTCTTGGTTGAAAAAGTCAGCGGAATTCACTTGCTCTTGTAATGATGAGATCAATTGCTCAAGTTGATCAATTTTTTCAGGTAATTCTTCTAACTCTCTTGATTCTTTAAATGAAAGTTTTTTCTTTTTGCTCATTGAGCTTTGAGATTTATTTTCTTGTGTTGTATCACTTTTAGCTAACTTTTTACTTACATCATGAGCTAAATTGCTTCGTTGTTCTTGCTTATTAGCTAGATAATCGTCAACGTCATCATAACCACCAACAATTTGAGTAATGTGCCCTGTTCCATCAAAATACAAACAAGTATTCACACAATTATTAACAAAGTCACGATCATGGCTGACTAAAATAACTGTTCCAGCATAATTTGCAACGACTTCTTCTAATAATTCTAAAGTTTCTATATCCAAATCATTTGTTGGCTCATCAAGGATCAGTAAATTACTCGGTCTTAAAAATAATCTTGCGAGCAACAAACGGTTTTTTTCTCCACCAGAAAGTGCTCTAACTGGGGTTCGTGCACGCTTAGGACTAAACAAAAAATCTTGTAAATAACCTAAAACATGTCGTGTCTTTCCATTAACAGTAACTTCTTGTTTACCTTCAGCGACTGTGTCTTGTACTGTCATGTTTAAATCTAATGCATCACGGTGTTGATCAAAATAGGCGATATCTAAATTGACACCAACACGCATTTTTCCACCACTTGGTGTTAATTGTTCCATCAATAGTTTGATTAATGTCGATTTACCTGTGCCATTAGCACCAATTAACGCTATGCGATCTCCTCGAGTGATCAATAAGTCTAAATCTTTAAAAATAACTTTATCACCAAATGCCATTTCTAAGTGTTCAGACTCGAAAACCAATTTACCTGATCGGTCACCAGATGATATTTTTATCTCACCTTGTTTTTTAACATCTCGTCGTTGTTGACGTTCTACTCTGAGTTTCTCTAACGAACGAACTCTGCCTTCATTACGAGTTCGGCGCGCTTTTATTCCCTGTCGTATCCAAACTTCTTCTTCGGCTAAGCGTTTATCAAAGAGTGCATTTTGAGTTGCTTGTACTTCTAAGTCATGTGCTTTTTGTTCTATGTATAGATCATAGTCACCAGGGTAACTGACTAATTGTCCGCGATCTAAATCAAGAATTCTTGTTGATAACCCGCGAATAAATGCCCTGTCATGACTAATAAAGATTATTGTCCCTTTAAAATCCTTCAGAAATTGTTCTAACCAAATAACACTACTGATGTCGAGATGGTTAGTTGGCTCATCTAGCAATAAAACATCAGGCTCTGAGACTAGTGATTTTGCCAGCGCAAGTTTTCTTAACCACCCACCTGATAAATCACTTACAATCTTATCTGCGTCTAAGGCTAAAGTTGTTAATACTTTTTCTATACGTTGCTCATCTTGCCACGCATTCGCTTGATCAAGTAGATGCTGCACATCAGAGAGCTTAGTTAAGTTAACTTCGGAAGGATCTTCTGAAATATCATGAATTAACGCATGATACTGTTTAAGTAATTCTGCATTTTCTTCAACGCCTTGAGCAACGTAATCAAATACACTCATATTACAAGATTCAGGTGGATCTTGCGCTAACATCGCCAGTTTAACGTTGTTTGAAATAAGCATACTACCATCATCAAGTACTTGTTTCCCCATCAGTACTTTCATTAATGTAGACTTTCCTGCACCATTTTTTCCAACTAAACAGACTCGTTCACCCGTTTTAATGGTTAAATCCGCTTTATCTAATATACTACCTTCACCAAAAGCTAACTCACCTTGGCTAATCCGAATTAATTCCATATTCTTTTAAACTCTACTTATTAATCTTTATTTTTAAATGCTAAAACTTGCGATAAATCAAATGGCCAAAAAAGTTTATCGCTGTTCGATAAGCATTCTAATACGGGAATGTGAACGCCATATAACTCAACTAAGTTTTGACCGACTAATTCATCTTCTACAATATCAATAATTCTCACAGACTCTTTTGGGATAGTTTGAATGAGCAATTCATACGCTTGCTGACATAAGTGACACCCTTCACTACTGTATAAGTTATATTCAATTGCCATGCGTTTTAGCTCTTACGTTTAATTAACCAACTATTATGGATATGCTTGTTACGCTCAAAATCTTTATCTCGTGTTTGTTCAGTGATACTTTTTGCGACAACTCCCAAGGACTCTATTGCATCAAAGTCCATTTTAAAATTGCGCTTGTTATTGGTAAATATGATTTCACCATTGTCAGATAACGAAGACATTGCGTCTGATATGACATTGAGGTAATCACGCTGAACATCAAAGCTATCTTCCATGCGTTTTGAATTAGAAAAAGTTGGAGGGTCAATGAAGATCACATCAAATTTATTGGTGTTTTCTTTTAACCATTTTAAACAATCCGCTTGAACAAATTGGTATTTATGCCCGGATAAATTATTAAGCGCAAAGTTATCTTGTGCCCAATTTAGGTAAGTATTTGACATATCAACAGTGGTTATAGCATCAGCGCCATGTAAAGCTGCTTGTAAAGAGACTGAACCTGTATAAGCAAACAAGTTTAATAACGACTTCCCTTTTGCTTTTTTCGCAACGATTTGACGGGTTTTACGATGGTCGAGAAATAACCCGGTATCAAGGTAATCCCATAAATTAATTTTAAATTTTGCCCCATACTCATTTATCACAATAGACTGCTTACTTTGAGCAACTTTTTCGTACTGATTACTTCCCTTTTGTTTTGCGCGTGTTTTAAGCACTACTTTATCTACAGGTATATTTAATACTTTCGGCGCAAAATAAATCACCTCTTGTAATCTTTTCGCGACTTTTTCTTCTTCTATTTTTTTAGGGGCAGCATATTCTTGAATGACAATATATTCACCATAGACATCTACGGCGACATTATATTCAGGAATATCAGCGTCATATAGACGGTAACAGGTGATTTGTTCTTTTTTAAGCCAAGACTTTAAGTTCTTCTTATTTTTAAGTAATCGGTTGGCAAACGCCGAATCTTTATGCTCGAATTCGGCAGTTAAATTAGCCCCTGCTGCTTGTTTCTCATCAATATTATATAAAGCAAATTGGCAATCTAAAGGACCGTTTTTAAACTTATATCGTTTAAAACTGGCAAGTTTCATTAAAGTTAACAACTCAACATTGGCTGTTAATATAGCGACACGCCAATGAATAAATTGAGATTTTAGCTTTTGACCTAATAAAACAAAATTTTCAACAAGTTCTGGAAGTTCACCAATACGCTCCCCATAAGGAGGATTAAACAAGAAGGTTCCCGTATGACCAAAGGCATTGTTGAGTTTATTGATATCCTTACAGGAGAACTCAATAAATTGCTGCAAACCAGCATTGCGGGCATTTTGCTGGGCGGTTTTTAACACTCGGCTGTCAATATCAATACCAAACACTTTGGTTTTTAACGTTTCAATTCCAAGATGGGACGCATGTTTTGCTTCTTCTAACTGAGTAGACCATTCTTCACATTGATGCCCTGTCCAATAGTCGAAACCCCATTTCTCACGATCTATCCCTGGTGCATAATTAGCCGCCATTGAAACCGCTTCAATAAGAATAGTTCCGGAACCACACATAGGATCAACCAAGGGTTTTGAAGTATCATATAACCAACCAGAGCGGATAATGATAGCTGCTGCTAAATGCTCTTTAAGTGGCGCAGCACCTGTATGCTGGCGATACCCCCTTTTAAACAAACTTCTACCGGAAAAATCAAGGTAAATCGCTACTTTTTCTTTCAATAAACGTGCTTGAAAACTAATGTCAGGGGAAGATTTTTCAACGGATGGGCGATCAAAGCCATTGTCTCTAAAGTTATCAACTAGGGCATCTTTAACGGTTAAAGCACCAAATTGACTATTTCTGATATTCTCAGAAACACCAACAAAATCGATGGCAAAAGTATGCTCACTGGAAAAATGTTCTGACCAATGTATAGCTGCTGCCGATTGATACAATTCTTCTTTGTTAGCTGCGTCACCTTCTCCTAGTTTCAATAAAATTCGAGTAGCTAAACGTGTAAATAAACAAATTCGATAGGCATTTTCGATTGTAGCAGTAAAATAGACGCCCTCAGGTTTTTGTATGACATCTTGCGCTTGCAGATCTTTAAGTTCTTGCGCTAAAAGAATTTCAATACCAGGAGATGTTAATGCTAAAAACTGTTGCATAGGGATTTTCCAGACCTGTTAAGACCTTATAAATAATGCCGCGATTATAAACAAAGAGAGGCTTGACTGATAGGGTAATTAAACGAAAACACTTTAAATGTATGACTAATTATCTTTAATATTGAGATCGCATATAAGAAAAGCGTAAATCGCTCATAAATTCGACCTTTTGCTTATTAAAAATTCAATTATTCTTTTATTAATAAAAATAACAAGAAAGTTAATAAAACGCCTTGCATTATGCGTTAACTATCCTTAAGATACGCCTCGTTTTCACCACAGTGAAACATTTCTTAAATAACAGAATAAAAATAGTTATTGGCTTGTTTAAGTTAAATACTTAAACCATTCGGACGCGGGATGGAGCAGCCTGGTAGCTCGTCGGGCTCATAACCCGAAGGTCGTCAGTTCAAATCTGGCTCCCGCAACCAATTCTTTGTAAGTGAGAATTAAAATATACTTATAGGTTTAGGATGTACGACCTTAGGTCATCAGTTCGCTCTTATCAATATCGGGCTCCCAAAACCAATTCTTAAGTTTGAATTAAAAAAACTTGGCTTTCCTACAGCATTGTAGGTCATTCGGACGCGGGATGGAGCAGCCTGGTAGCTCGTCGGGCTCATAACCCGAAGGTCGTCAGTTCAAATCTGGCTCCCGCAACCAATTCTTTGTGAGTGAGAATTAAAATAAACTTATAGGTTTAGGATGTACGACCTTAGGTCATCAGTTCGCTCTTTTCAATATCGGGCTCCCAAAACCAATTCTTAAGTTTGAATTAAAAAAACTTGGCTTTCCTACAGCATTGTAGGTCATTCGGACGCGGGATGGAGCAGCCTGGTAGCTCGTCGGGCTCATAACCCGAAGGTCGTCAGTTCAAATCTGGCTCCCGCAACCAATTCTTTGTGAGTGAGAAT
>JBFONU010000012.1:0-131145 GCA_040779345.1 Colwelliaceae bacterium 6441
TTAACGCTGTTAGGTTGAAAATTGGTCATAGCCCTTTGGGTTGCCTTGAAAAAGCGTCACTCTTTGTTGCTTAAAATGCATTTGGAACAACCAAACATTATATTAAGCACCTCGAGTGCCATCTTTTTCAAGTGCAACAGAACTTTAAACTGAAAGATCAACAGCCCCTAATGTTCGATCCGTTCAATGTTATTAAGTCAGTTGATCTTTAACTAGGTTGATACTTTCTTCAGCAAAACCAACACCAGCTTCGCTATAAAAGTTAAATACTCTATCTACACCAAATTTCTCTAACGCCTCACGTTCATCGTCATAACGTGCTATTGCGGCAATTTTACCTTGATATTTTGCATGCTTTAACTGGGAGGTGATATTCATAATGTCTTGCACTGAAGGTAATGCAAGTAGCACTAATTTGATTTGCGATAAGTCGATATTCTCCCAAAAATCAGCATCTTCAGCATCACCTTGATAAGCAATAATCTTTTTTTCATGTAACAAGGTTAATTTCGATTTATCGGTATCTAAGCCCCATACTTGACCAGGGCTTTGCATTTCAAGCGCTTTGTATGCCCCCATACCAACACGCCCCATCCCTATGATAACTACCGGTGCATCACAAGGCTGCTCGAAGCTATCTTCAGCTAATTTATTAGGATGTTGAAAGCGATTAAAGAGAGATTTGTATTGAGCAAAAAAGTCATGCGCATAGTTATAGAGAAGGTTGGTAATAATAAATGATATTGATACAGCCAAAGAGAGAATAACTAACCATTCTTTTTCTATCCAACCAGATTTCGTGCTAAGGGCCGCCACAATCAAACCAAACTCACTAAAGTTAGCTAAAGCCAATGCACCTAAAAATGACGTTCTTGCTCTTAACCTGAATTTATTAAACAAGAAAAAGAAAAGTACAAACTTAACGGGCAGTAGTAAGGTTAATAGTATGGCAATACCAAGCATTTCCCAGGTAGGTAATGCGGTAAAACCAATGGATAAAAAGAAGCCGATCAGAAATATATCTTTAAAACTTAATAATGATTTATTTATTTCGGTTGCTTTACTGTGACTGGCTAAATACATGCCTGCGAGCAAAGCGCCTAAATCGCCTTTGACACTCACTAATTCAAATAATTCGTAGGCACCAAAAGCTAAGAAAAAGCCCATAAGGGGGATTAGTTCACCATGTCCTACTTTAGTAATAAGTTTTGAAAATAGAGGCTTTAACGGGATAAACAAAAGTAAAAGAAACGCCCATGCTGACGGTGTTTTTCCTGTTGCTGCAACAAGGAATATCACCGCAATAATATCCTGCATGACTAAAATACCCACGGCGAGTTTACCGTGACGGGTTTTCATTTCACCGTGATCTTCTAATAGTTTTACCACACAAACAGTACTGCTAAAGGATAATGCAAAGACAACAAGTGCAGATGATTGGTAGCTAAGAGAAGAAACAAAAGGAATAGCAGCAAAGGCCAATAGTTTTATAAATAAACACCCCACAATAAGCCAAATAAAAGTATGAGACGTGCTACCTGCCCACACTTCTTTTTTGGCTAAATCTGAAATATTTAATTTTAACCCTATGGTAAATAACATTAATGTGATGCCGATGTTGGCAAGTTCCATCACCATGTTATCTGCTTGAAATCCTAAAAAATGTAGAATAAAGCCCGCTAATAAATAGCCGATAGAAGGTGGTAAAGTGGTTAATTTAGCAAGAAAACCACATCCAAAAGCAAATAAAACCCAAATAAAATCCATGAATACTGTACCTATTCCATTAAGTTAATTAATTGCTGCTCTACATATTTAGCAATGATAGGTTGAGCTTTTACATTCGGGTGAATGCCATCTGGTTGCATTAAGTCTGGTTCAAGGGCGACTTGTTCCATAAAAAAGGGCATTAAATTACTATTAGTTTCTTGAGCCGCTTCTTCAAATACCGCTTCAAACATTTTCAAATATCTTGCTCCATAATTTGGCGTAATTTTAATTTTCATTAATGACACAGGAATATTTTGCTGTTTAGCAATATTTATCATTTGTAACAAATTTTTTTTAATTGATTTTGGTGCGTAGCCGCGTAGACCATCATTGCCCCCCAACTCAATGATTAAATGATCTATTTTTATTTCCTTCAATATCCCCGCTAAGCGAGATAAACCACCACTTGTGGTTTCTCCACTGACACTTGCATTCACTATTTTATAGGGGGCTTTTTTGGCGATTAATTGTTCATTTAGTAAATGTACCCAGCCTTGCTCTCGTTGCATTCCATAGCCTGCGCTAACACTATCGCCTAATAATAAGATAGAACTAGTTGCCCAACTGGTAGACATTAAGGTTAAATAGCTGAAAAGAAATAAAGCAATAGATGAGTATTTTTTCATGAAGGTCCAATCCGAAATAAAAGCCGAAAGTATATTAAAAGTTAGTTCTCTTACCAAATCAGTAAAGCTAGAAGATAAAACGTTGGCGTTATTACAACCCATAGATTTAACTGTTAACAATGGTGAAACTATCGCGATTGTTGGCTCATCGGGCTCTGGAAAAACGACTTTATTATCCATATTAGCCGGACTTGATTTACCAACATCAGGGGAAGTTTATCTTAAAAACTATGGGTTACACCAGCTAAATGAAGAACAACGTAGCCAAGTTAGAGCAAATCATGTCGGTTTCATTTTTCAGCAATTTTTACTGATCAACAGTTTAACGGCGCTAGAAAATGTCATGTTACCTGCAGAGTTAGCCAATATTGATGATGCCGAGCAACGTGGTAAAGAGTTGCTTGAAAAGGTCGGACTGGGGGATCGTCTTGAGCATTATCCTTCTCAGTTATCAGGCGGTGAGCAGCAACGTGTCGCAATAGCTCGGGCATTTATTGCAAAACCAGATATTTTATTTGCTGATGAGCCAACTGGAAATCTTGATACTAAAACGGGCTTAACGATTACTGATTTATTATTTGAGCTTAATGAACAATTAGGGACAACATTGGTGTTAGTGACCCATGATCCTAAATTGGCTTCGCGTTGTCAGCGTCAAGTTGAAATGGACAGTGGTGTACTTAGTGAAAATAATCATAGTGACTTTGTTGATAACAGCACGGCAACTGCTGCTAATGTGGGGTAGTGATGAGTGTTTCAAATAATGTTTGGTATAAGCAATCGCTTCGTTTACTTGATCATGAGCTACGCCGTGGTGAATTAACGATCATATTTTTGGCCATTGTTTTAGCGGTCGCAACGGTTTTTTCATTAACGGGGTTTTCTGGTCAAATCAAACATGCCATTGTTGCCAATAGCACAAATACCATTGCAGCTGATCGCGTTTTTGGAGGTAATGGTCCTATCAATGATAAATATATCGAAAAAAGTAAAACGCTTAACTTAGACGTTGCCTTAAAGGTGGCAACAGATTCTATGGTGTTTTATGGCGATAGTATGTTACTTAGTGAAATTGATGCGGTTTCATCTAATTATCCGCTTCGGGGAGAGCTTCGAATTCAACGGACTCTTGATGGCGAAGATGAAGTGGTAAGTGGCCCTGATAAAGGACAGTTGTGGGTCGAAAGGAGTTTACTAAGCCGCTTAGGCGTTGAAATTGGCGATACCATTGAAATTGGTGTTGCGCCTTTAAAAATAGCTGGAGTGCTAACAAATGTGCCAGATCGTTCATATCGCTTCTTAGTCGCAGGGCCAGCTATTTTAATGCATGTTGATGATTTGCCAGCAACCGAACTTGTCCAGCCTGGTAGCCGTGTTTGGCATTCCTACTTGTTTGCCGGTGAAACTGATGATGTTGAAGCTTTTGATGAGTGGATAAAACCTCAAGTGAATGATTCACAGCGTTGGTATGACGCTAAAAGAGCGCAAAATAGGTTATCTACCACACTCGACAGCGCAGAGCGCTTTTTATCATTAGCAAGTATGTTGGGCATTGTATTAGCAGCGGTGGCAGTTGCAGTTGCCAGTCGCCGCTATGGTCAGCGCCATCAATCCGTGGTTGCTGTCTTTAGAGCGTTAGGCGCGTCTATTTCACATATACGCAAACTCTATTGTTTACATTGGACATTATTAAGCTTTATTAGTATCGCTGCGGGATTAATTTTAGGGTATATCCTTCTGCTATTAGGTGCGAGTGCCATTGAGGGCTATTTGTCATTAGAGGAAACCCCACTTTCAGTGACACCTTTTCTAACAGCGGTTGTTACTGGGCTGTTGTGTGCTATTGCTTTCGCCGTTCATCCGATAAAAGAATTGATTCACACCTCACCACTTTCTGTTATTCGTGGCTTTTCAACATCAAGAGAAGTTAAACTCGGTTGGCATCAATTAATTCCCTTAGTGGCGCTGTTAGCCTTATTGTTGATGTTTAGTGGTGATGTCATCATGAGCCTGTCTTTACTTGGTGGTGGCTTAGTTGTGTCATTAATATTATTGGGCTTAGGTCGATTAGTGATGAGCGCTGGACGAAGTGTTGGTACTAAGGCAGGGCAGTCTTGGCACTTAGCTTTGGCAAACTTAAAGCGTCGTGCGAATGAAAATAGTGTTCAGTTAGTGAGCTTTACCATAGCGATAAAGTTATTATTACTCATTACTGTCATGAAAACGTCCATTATTGACGAATGGGAAGCACAGTTTCCTGCGGATACGCCAAATCAATATTTAGTTAATATTACGTCTGAACAAATAGCTCCCCTTAAACAATTTACCGTTGATAATGAGATACCTAATCGAGGTTTTTTTGCTGTCTATCGTGGTCGCTTAACAGCGATTAATGGTGAAAAAACCATTGCCATCAGAGATGAAAATGATACACAGCCAGCTAAAGGTGTTGAAAAAACGAAAGAGGGTGATGAAAACAAACCCAAAGGCCGAAAAGGTATGGGGCGTGAATTAGGATTAACTTGGTTAGATGATATCCCGCAGCAGAATAAAATAACAGCTGGCCAATGGTGGGAGAAAAATGACCAAACGCCGCAAGTATCGGTTGAATCAGGTATCGCAGAGCGCTTAGACATTAAACTCGATGATGAATTATCGTTTAATTTAGGTGGCCGCGAGTTTACCGTAAAAGTGACAAGCTTACGTGAAGTTAACTGGAAAACGAGGCAGCTCAATTTTATTATGATTTTTAATCAAGTTGTTTTAGCCGATTTTCCCTCAACATCAATATCAGCATGGAATGTAGCACCAGAGAAGAAAGACCTATTTTATCAATTGATTAGCCAATATCCAACTATTTCAATGATTGACTTTGACTCAATTATGAAACAATTAACCCAAATGATTGAGCAAGTGACTATTGCGATTGAATTAATTTTAGTGCTGGTTGTACTAGCAGGCAGTTTAGTGTTAGTTGCACAGGTACAAGCGAGTATGGAAGAGCGTGAAAGAGAGCTTGCTATTTTACGCACACTTGGCGCAAAAGGTACATTACTGCGAAATAGCGTATTATTTGAATTTATTGCTCTTGGTGGTATCGCTGGATTAATGGCAAGTATCGGAATGGAAATCGGTGTTTTCTTATTACAAACACAAACATTTGATATGGCAGGAAGTTTTCACTTTTCATATTGGTTAGTCGGGATATTATCAGGAGCAGGTTTTGTCGGCTTAATTGGTATGCTAAGTTGTTATCGTTTATTAAATTTAACCAGTGTGACGTTGATCAGACGCACAATGTGATGATTTTTTTATATACGAGCGCAAATAAAATACCGTTAGCTTAATTCTCGCTAACGGTATTTTAATTCTTTCTATTTGAACTGTCTTGTTCTTCATCAGTCTTTTACGTATAGTATTGTTTATCATATAAAAATTATAAGTTTGTTATGGCTCTCACCAAAAATAATAGTGGCGCTTTAAAGTTTTTGTTGGTCACTGCTGCACTGTTTGTTGTTTTAGCTGGAATTAAAACCGCAACCAATATATTAGTACCTTTTTTGCTCTCAACATTTATTGCTATTATTTGTAACCCTTTAGTCACTAAGGCGCAAAAATATAAAATCCCTAAAGGGCTTGCTGTTTTATTTGTCATCTTAATGTTTGTCACTATCGTTTTATCGCTAGCGGGTTTAGTGGGAAAATCTTTAGGCGAACTTTCTGCATTAATGCCAATATATCGAGCACAATTAACGGTGCAGTTATCTTGGTTGATTGAAAAATTAGCGCTCTATAACATCATTCTTTCATCTGAACTTATTATTGAGTATGTTGACCCTGCTGCCGCTATGGGACTTGCCGCAGATATGCTTAGTGGTTTAGGTAATGTAATGGCCAATCTTTTTTTGATCATTATTACTGTCGTTTTTATGTTATCTGAGGCTTCATCTTTACCCGCAAAATTGCATTTAGCGTTTGATGATCCACAAATGCGCATGCGCCAAATCGATCGATTTTTATCATCGGTTAATAATTACTTAGCAATTAAAACCTTAGTGAGTATTGCCACAGGGGGATGTGTGTCATTAATGCTATGGGCATTTGGTTTAGATTTTCCATTACTTTGGGGGGTGCTAGCTTTTTTACTCAATTACATTCCTAATATAGGTTCTATCATTGCGGCAGTTCCTGCTATGTCGTTAGCTGTCTTACAACTTGGCGCTGCAGAAGCCGGCTTTATTGGTTTAGGTTATTTAATTATTAATACCGTGATGGGGAATGCGGTAGAGCCGCGTTATTTAGGGCGAGGACTCGGTTTATCTACCTTAGTTGTCTTTCTTTCATTAATATTTTGGGGCTGGCTACTCGGTACCGTTGGTATGTTATTGTCTGTTCCACTTACCATGATCATTAAAATAGCGCTCGAGAGTTCAAAAGAAGGGCGGTGGCTTGCGGTTATGCTCTCAGGTGATGATTTATCTGAACATCAAATAAAACAAGCAGGCGTTGTTGAAAAAACTTAAACCACCAAGGTAATTTTATGCTGAATATTGGGCAAATGTTTTAGACATACACTTTGCCCATTTTCTTACATTTTCTGACAAAGTATTCCTATTGTTTTACAGTTTAGTAACGGATTTCACACAGCTTTATCGCTCAAACGCTTTATTATTCATTTCTATATGTAATCAATTAATTAGTAAAAAATATGAAGTGCTTAACTCTTGCCTTTTTACTAACGTTATCCTCTTATACGTTAGCTGCTACCTCAGGTGATCTTGGTTTATTTGTTAAAAATGAAATCAATGATAATGATTTTATTAGTGGTATAGGTAGTGAAGTGTGGTTAACGAATGATGCGTCGCATTTTGGTATGGCGGTAAATAGCGCCATCGGCTATGCCGAGGTAACCGATACCTTTAGTATTCAGCATTCTTATTTTGCTTGGGATTTTGGCCTTAAATTTGGCTACTTCTCTGATCTGTTTATATATGCAGAAGCAGGCTTTGATTTAGGAGAGTTAATACTTCATGATCGAGATGAGGACGATTATGATCAGGATGATGAGATCACTTTTAGAGATATTTTTAATGTCTTTGTACTTGATGATTATTATGATGAATATGATCGTTCAAATGATATCGATGGCTATATCGGTGCGGGGGTGGGCTTTAAATACCAGAACATTGTTGTTGAAAGCTTTGTCCGCTATCGACAAGTTGACGGTGAATACTGGAAGGCAGACAATCAAGTCTTTACCGGCATAAAACTCACCTTGACGTTTAATTAACAATGTACACTTTATAAGTTATTTATTTTGCTGCTTGCCGACTTTAAAATGGCCGTTACTGGAAAATTGCACCACTTCTTGTCGTTTTTTTCCTATCAGGAGAGTGCCATCATCAACAAATAAAAAGTTTTTCCAACAGTTTTTAAAGTTTAGCCAGGTTGTTTCAATGACTTGTTTTCGATTAATACAATAATAAACAACCGTATTCGCATCCCATTGAATATTATCTAAAATAATTTGAGGTAGTGCTTGCTCCTCACTGTCCCATATATTTTCCCATTTGCCATTATCTGTCCAGGTTTTATGATCAAAAGCCCAATCTCCCGATGCGAAAAAGTCAGGATGGTCGGCACTTTTGCTGATAAAACTATCCCATAACACATTCGATCTTTGCTCTGACATGGGTTTAATTTTACTAAGCGACTTTTCATTAAGAGGTAAGCTTTGATGTTTAAAAACCCAAGCATACTTAAACTGATCAAGGGGGATATAATTCATGTGACATTTAAATTTTGAAGAAATTATCACGATTATAACAGGATGTTTTCATTTTATGTTAGCGCACCGGATGATAATTTTTACTAGTCGTTAGCTAATGTTAGCTAACGACATTGATGACTATCATTTGCAGCACGAATGCCAGACGCTAAAGCACCTTGCATCTAACCATAATAGTTAGCAGCATACTCACCCGCAAAATGAATATTTCCTTCTTTAACGCCAATGTGCTGATTTAAGTGATTTTCAATAATATAACAGCAAGGGAATGATAAGCTTTAATGATGGTAATAGCTGAATGATAATTAATAAACAGGCGGGATGCTCGATGCCTTTACCTATGTTTTGCTCGACAGAGTGTATGGAAATCTTTCTCATTAAGGTAAAATAACTTTCGTCGTTTATCTCTCTTATAGATTAGCGATATCAGGTATTACTTACGGAGTATGTTATTAAAAATTTTATAAAACAATTCGTGATGGTGTCACTCATTACAATAGCAGGATGTAGTTCAGCGGGGATATCTTCAATGGACAAACAAAGAATAGAAAAAGAAGTATTGTTAGCATTTAATGGTTTAGTTGACGCGTCAAAATCACTGGAAGCAAAGCGGTATTTTGAATATTTCGATAAAGAAAAGTTTACAGGGCTTAATGCTGACGGCACGGTTTGGCATTCAATACAAGAATTAGAAACGATGATCACTCAGGGATTTTCTATGGTTGAAAAGGTGACTGCTTTAGAGTTTAAAAACGTTAAAGTAACCGTTATCTCTAGTGATACTGCCATTCTCGTTAATGAATACATCCAGTCTACATTTCTAAAAACTGGTGATATTGTTAAAGGCGCGGGTGGGGGAACACAAGTTTGGGTTAAATCTAACAATGTATGGAAACTGGTCAGTGTTTCTGCAAGTGCTGCTGGACATTAATTTTTAGTAAGTGACTGATTGCCAGTGCAGGTTATTTTTTAACTCGAGGTCAGCGTTTACTTTATTTAAAATAAACAACTCATAACAAAAGTTCGTATTACATTTTATCTGAGTTGTTTAAAAATGTGTGATGAGTACAGTCACTTAAAATGGCTTAAATTTTCAAGCGATTTTTGTTTTCTTCAATGACATGTTGACCAATACCTTGCACCTTCAATAGATCATTAATACTTTTAAAGTCACCATTTTCTTGTCGGTAATTAATAATGGCTTGTGCTTTCTTTTTACCGATACCTTTTAGTGCTAATAACTCTTTAGGGTCGGCTTGATTAATATTGATGACTAACACTTGTTGGTTGGCCGTTTCTGCTATCAAGGCTTTTTTCATTGATTGTTTATCAGAGAAGGCAAGACTAGTAAGTGAAGTGATCGTAGCTAAAAAAATTGTGATGCATATAAATAAATTTTTCATGATTGATATCCTTATAAATTGAGTTCCATTAGTCACTTCATTTAGCTTGAACAGTAAAAACTGACTAAATGCATAAAGCAACTTAGATAGGTTTAGAAGTGAATAGAGGCTTTGTCAATCAAGGGAATAATATTAAAAACTTATTCTGCTCTTAAAGCGTCTATAGGAAGTAATTTAGACGCATTTAACGCCGGGTAAAAGCCGGCCAGTAATCCGATGATGGCGGAGAATATGATGGCGGCGAATAATATGCTGAAATTAATGTCTATAGGTACGGCGGGAAGTAATAGTTTTGTGGTTACTAATAGAACCAAAACGATTAAATAGCCGACAAAACCACTGAAAATCGCCAATAACATGGCTTCACTTAAAAATAACGTTCTCACTTGAGCCGAAGAAAAACCAAGTGCTCGTAGTAAACCAATTTCACTGGTGCGCTCTGTCACCGTAATGGTCATTATCGTCGCAATACCCACGGCACCCACCACAAGAGAAATCATGCCTAAGCCTGCTCCGGCCATTTTGATGATCACTAATATTTTATCTAAACTTTTCAACATGTCATCTTGCGTGACTAAGGTAAAATCTTCTATGCCGTGCCGTGTGATCAAACGCTTTTTAATGATGCTTGAAATTGTACTAGCGGTTAATCCCTGCTGATAGAAAATATCGAGCTCCATTAAACTTTCTCGATTGAATAATTGCATTGCTTTTGCCGAAGGGATGTAGATCATGTCATCAAGATCTTGCCCCATAAATTGTCCTTTTTCTTTTAATACACCAACCACTCTGAACCGTTGACTACCTACATGAATGTTTTTTCCTACAGCCGTTGAATGGGCAAATAATTCTTGCTTTAACTTTGCCCCTAACACCGCGAAACTTCGAGGTTGGAGAATATTATCTTCCGGTAGAAAAATACCTTGTGAAATCGCTAATTTCCAAGCTTTTGCAGCCATATGACCAACACCAGCGACTTCAGTATATCGAGCATTTTGATGATATTTGATTTTTGCCGTTCCCATCACCACGGGAACAACATATTCAACTTCTTTAAGTTTTTGCAGGTATTCGCTGTCATTTAACGTCAATGGTCTTACTGTATTAAGTAATCCACCTAAACCAAAGGTTTCGGTTTTACCTGGAGATATGGCTAATATGTTGCTGCCAAACTGAGTGAACTCTTTCATCACATAATTTCTCATGCTTTCACCAATAGAGTTCATCAAAACCACTGCTGCCATGCCCGTTGCAAATCCAGCGATTGTTAAACCTGCTCTTAATTTTTGTGAAAATATAGAGGTTTTTGTCCAGTGAAGTAAATCAACAAATCGCATTAGCCCCCCCTTAGTGCGATAACAGGATCTTGTTTCGCGGCGTGTGAGGCAGGGAGCCAAGAAAACACAACGCCAACTAAAATGGCTAAACAGGCACTTGCCAAAGTGGCCCACCAAGGGATGGCTAAAGGAAAACTTGGCCAAAAATGAGCGACGATTGCTACGGCGCTATACCCAATAATAATGCCAATGAATACCCCTAAACTGACCAATAAAATGGACTCGGTTAAAAATAAATGTCTTACTTCCTTTTGACTTGCGCCAAGGGCTTTTAATAAACCGATTTCATTCTTTCTACGGCTTACGGAAATGTAACTGACATTCATGATCAAAAAGCCTGCGACAATTAGGCTAATGGCTGCAATAGCGCCTATAGAGGCGGTAACAATGGTTAGTATGTTATTAAATGAATTAAGTAAGGCATTTTGACTCAAAATAGATATGTCATCTTCTCCGTCATGGCGTTTACGAATAACTTCCCTCATTTTATTTTCGGTATAGCTTTCACTACCAGAGTGTTTTAATGCAAAGAGTATCCGAAAGAGGCTAGGAGAATTAAATAGCTTTTCTGCTGAACGAATGGGAATAATCGCCATATCTCGCATATCAAGCCCCATAGATTCGCCGCGCTCTTCGAGTAAACCTATAACACGAAAACGCTGTCCTGAAATTTTTATCCATTGACCGATTGCTTGCGTTTGACCGAACAATAGTTCTTTAACTTTTGAGCCTAAAATACACACCGATGACGCTAAGTTTTCACTTGATGGCGGTAATATTTTACCCAAGCTCAATGATAATTGCCTGACAGTGAAAAAGTCTGGCGTGCTACCTAAGGTAATGACTTCACGGCTTACCCCTTGATGATTTATAAGTGCGGTGCCCACAATAATAGGCGCTGTGGCGGCAATGGTATGAATTTTACTTAAAGCATTCGCGTCTTCAATGGTTAGATCTCTGGGCGAGGTACCATAAATTGGCACAGAGCCACCTGTGGTTTCCTTTTTCCCGGGTAAAACGACAAGCACTTGATTACCCAATGAGGAAAATTCTAGCTTGATAAAACGACGTGCGCCTTCGCCTAAACTGGTCAGTAATAAAACCGACGTTACGCCAATAGCAACAGCTAACAATAATAATAGTGTGCGCATTTTATGGCGGATAAGCGCTGTGTAGCTGTATTGCCAAGTATCGATTAGTCGCATCAGTTACTCACAACATGCAATACTTGCTAGGTGAATACTATCTTTCATCGTTGTTCGGCTTTGTTTTATTGGTGCTGTCTTTCACTATTTCACCATCGACCATTGTTAATTGTCGGTGTGCTCGTTTTCCTAATGTTTTATCATGAGTCACCATAATTAAGGTAATGCCCTTATTATTTAGTGCTTCAAGTAACTTGATCACCTCATGACCGGAAGATTGATCTAAATTTCCTGTGGGCTCATCCGCGAGTAAAATTTGAGGGGACATCACCAACGCCCTGGCAATTGCCACTCTTTGTAACTGGCCACCTGAAAGTTGTTTAGGTAAGTGGTTTTTCCGCTGCGCTATGCCAAGTTGCTCAAATAAGGGCTGAATGATCAGCTCACGTTGTTTGTTCGTTTTTCCATCAAGCATTAAAGGTAAAGCGGCATTCTCAAATGCTGTTAAGCGAGGTATTAAGTGGAAATTTTGAAAAATAAAACCAATATGCTCGCGTCTTAGTTTTGCTCTCACCTCTTCGTCTAGATTATTAGGTTGGTTATTAAATAACTGATAGTGTCCGGTATCGGGTTGATCTAACAGACCGATCATATTAAGCAATGTTGATTTTCCTGAGCCTGACGGTCCCATGATGGAAATATAATCACCGGCATTTATCGTCAGAGAAACATCCCGTAAAACAGGTAGCGCTTGTTCTCCTACTTGATAAGTTTTATTCATGCCTTTGATCTGAATAACTGGCTCTGGCACTAGTTTTTATCCTGTTTTTTAGCGTGACTGATTGCTTTTACACCAGCTTCAACCCCTGAAAGCCCTATGGAAGCAACCACGTTGTCTTGTTGAGATAAGCCGGAAATGATCTCAGTAAATTGCCAGTTACTTATACCGATATTAACGTTACGTTCTTCAATGATGTTTTGGCTATTGACCACTAATACATGATTGTTATTGATAATTAAATCAGAAGGGATCCGCAAAACTTGTAACTTCTCGGCAAGGATCACTTCAATATCCGCGCTATAGCCCGCTAAAAAGTGGGGCGTTTGATGTTCATTAATGTCGACTTCAACAGTGACAGTGCGAGCTTGTTTTTCAAAGTCTTGAACATAGGGAGATATGCGCCTTAAGGTGCCTAAAAATGATTGACCTCTAAATGCATCTAAAGTTATTTTTACCGGCTTGCCTATGGTTAATCGCGATGCATCAACTTCATCAATGGGGGCGGTAACGTAATGACAGTCTTCTGTTAATATATCAACGGCTGGAGGTGTTGCAACCCCAGGAGGTGAAGGAGTGGTATATTCGCCAACTTCCCCGGTGATTTCAGCCACAATCCCCGAAAAAGGGGCTATTAGGTAAGTTTGCTCAATATAAGCATCAATATTACTCACACTTGCTTGATGCGCTAAATATTGTGAGGTAAAGGCTTGGCAGTTAGCTTTTGCGGCATCAGCCGTTGCTTGCGCTTGTTCAAGGTTTTCTTGCGAGGTTAGCTTTTGTGCTAGTAACGTTTTTTGCCTTTGGGCGTCTAATTGCGCTTGATCAGATAAGATACAAGCACGTTTTTTATTACTGTTACTGGCTGATAAAAGCGCGATTATTTCTTGTTTTTTGGTTAGCTTGTCTTTGTTCCATAAAGAGAGTAGTAGATCGCCTTTGGCGACTTTGTCACCTTCTTTAACGGCTATGTTCTCTATTTGCCCGCCAATAGGTAAAGACATTCTAGCCCGTTGACAAGCGGTAATAGTTCCCGCCCTTGTGTTTGCAATGGTTTGCTCTACGTTGCCAATACTTGCATTAACGGTGTCAACCGTAATAACTTTTTCTTGAGAAAACCAAACATATAATGCCGTTATCGTGATAACTAGCAGTATCCAGCGGAGCCATTTCCACATCGCAATATTCCATTAGTGAACATAGCTTCATACTAGGCGAAAATTATATTTACAACAATGATCTAGCTTATGATTATTGTTTAAAAAGTGTAAGTGACTTGGTTAACTTCTTGACTGAATATATTGCTGATAATCAGGGATAGATTTTTGATAGCGACTTGAAAATAATGGCGAGGTGATCAGTAAATCGGCAGTCGCTCGGTTACACGCAACGGGAATATTCCACACCGCCGCTAAGCGCAATAGGGCTTTTACATCAGGATCATGTGGTTGTGCTTCTAAGGGATCCCAAAAGAAAATCATGATGTCG
Organism: Colwelliaceae bacterium 6441; assembly: GCA_040779345.1. Taxonomy (GTDB): domain Bacteria; phylum Pseudomonadota; class Gammaproteobacteria; order Enterobacterales; family Alteromonadaceae; genus Thalassotalea_H. Next base: position 14,336 of record JBFONU010000012.1, read on the forward strand.
ACTTTTTGTTCGGTGATCAATGCACCTATTTGTTGATCGCCCCCTAGCGGCCCACTGATTAGCTTATTGATTGTTAAATCAGTATTAGTTTCAAGATGCAAACCTGTTGTACCGGTTGCATATAAGGTATGAGGCATTAACTCTGCTTGGTATTTTTTACACCAATCAATTAACTCTCCTTTCATATTGTCGTGAGCAACTAAAGAAATGGCTTTGATTTTTGGGGATTCTACATTGATGTATTGCATAATATGAGTCTCAAGTATAGTTGTTTAAATTCACTAATGTGACTGATTAAGCGGTGATTATGACACAACTAGCTTGTGTAATCTTCACGAGTTGCTCAGGAGAGATTTCTATTTCTAACCCTCTTTTACCCCCACTAACAAAAATGCTAGTAAAGGCTTTACTTGATGCATCAATAATAGTGGCTAAGCGTTTTTTTTGACCAATAGGACTAACGCCTCCCAAAATATAGCCTGTTGTGGCTTGCACACGCTTGGGATCCGCCATGCTGATCTTTTTGCATTTTAATGATTTTGCAAGGCACTTTAAACTCAGTTGCTTTTCAACAGGGATAATGGCAACGGCGAGTTGATGACTCTCACTTTCAACCACTAAGGTTTTAAAAATCCGCTCACTATCTACAGCAAGTTTTTCTGCCGCTTCAAGGCCATAAGAGGGGGCAGACTCATCATGATGGTATTGGTGCAATTGATATTCAATATTTAATTGCTCAAGTAGATTGATAGCTGGTGTCATTATGTTATTACTTTTGATTATTATTAACTCAAATAAAGCGCTTTAAGTATTGCTGATTTTGACAACAATTTGAATGATTAATATTTCTAAATGAATCAAATACTAACCTGAATAGTTAAGTGACTAAAGCAAATTACAAATGTGATATTTATCTGATGTAAAGTAAGGTAGAATTTTACAGATAATAACTTTAGTTAATCGATTTATTTTTTCATGGCATTTCGTGTTTTACATACCTCTGATTGGCATCTAGGCCAATTCTTTTACGGCAAAAGCCGCGCTAATGAACATCAGAAATTTCTTTCATGGCTGTTAAACCAAATAGTAACGCTTAAAGCTGATGCGGTTATTGTTGCTGGAGATATTTTTGATACCGGCACACCGCCAAGTTATGCCCGCGAAATGTATTTTGATTTTATTGTTAAAATTCACCAGCTTGGCTGCCAATTAATTGTATTAGCCGGAAATCATGACTCTGTGGCGATGTTAGGGGAGTCTAAAGCGTTATTATCGCAGTTGTCTTGTCACGTGATCACTTCGGCAAGTGAACAAACTGAATCACAAGTCCTTTCATTAAAAAATACATCGTCTCAATTACAAGCCGTGGTTTGCGCTATTCCTTTTATCAGGCCTCGTGATGTTGTGTTAAGCCAAGCGGGCCAAACAGCAAAAGAGAAACAACAAGCTTTACAACAAGCAATTACTGAGCATTACCAACGGCTTTATGAACAAGCAAAGGGGATTGCAAAAGATGATGTACCAATTATCGCGACCGGACATTTAACAACTGTTGGGGTGAGCACCTCAGAGTCAGTGAGGGATATTTATATTGGCACTTTAGAAGCTTTTCCTGCACATGGTTTTCCTGATGTTGACTATATTGCTTTAGGTCATATCCATAAAAGCCAAAAGGTCGCAAAGAGTGAGCACATCCGCTATTGCGGCTCACCAATCCCACTCAGTTTTGATGAAGCAAAACAAGATAAAAATATCCTGCTGGTTGAGTTTGATAAAAATAAATTATCTAAGGTGACAGAAATACTTGTGCCGAGGTTTCAGCCAATGGCGATGTTAAAAAGTCATTTAGATGCCCTAGAAAATGATGTTAAAGCATTGGTCAGCTTAATGAGTCCGGTAACTCAAGATATTTGGCTGGATATTGAAATTGAAAGCGCCGATTACTTGGCTGATCTAAGTCATAAAATTGAGCGGATCACGGAAGCTTTTCCCGTCGAGGTTTTGTTAACACGTCGTAGTAAAAAATCTCGCCAATTAATGACTACATCAAAGACCAAGGTGACTTTGGAAGAACTTAAAATATCCGATGTGTTTGAAACGCGAATAAATGAAGAAAACTGGCAAACTGAACAAGAGCTTGCAAGAAAAGTGCGTTTGAATGATTTGTTTTTAAATACCGTTTCGCAAGTTGAGTCGCAATTAACCTCAAAAGAAGTGAATAACAAAGGTGAATCTTCTGCAGAAAGACAAACCATAAAACCTCAAGGCGCACAATCATGAAAATTTTATCATTACGCTTTGAAAACATTAATTCTTTAAAAGGCGCATGGAAAATAGATTTTACCAAAGCGCCTTTTAATACGAGTACATTATTTGCGATCACCGGCCCTACTGGCGCGGGTAAAACAACCATTTTAGACGCATTATGTTTAGCGCTTTACCATCAAACACCTCGAATTAAAGTGTCAGATAATCAAAATCAATTGATGACTCGTCAAACAGCCAATTGCCTAACTGAGGTTGAGTTTGAAATCAAAGGGCGTGCTTATCGTGCTTTTTGGAGCCAACGCCGAGCAAAAAATAGTATTGAGGGGAATTTACAAAAGCCGACGGCAGAACTGGCTTATTATCATGAGGATGAGCAGCAGTGGCAGATTTTAGCAACTAAAGTGTCTGATGTGCGAAATGAGATAGCTCGTATATCGGGTCTTGATTTTACCCGTTTCACTAAGTCGATGATGTTATCTCAAGGGCAGTTTGCTGCTTTTTTAAATGCCCCTGATAAAGACAGAGCAGAGCTATTAGAGCAACTTACCGGCACTGAAATTTATAGTTTAATTTCACAGCAAGTGTTTGAAAATCATAAACAAGAAAACGATTTATTAAAAAGATTACAAACGCAATGTCAAGACATTGAATTGTTAGATGAAGCTCAATTAATCACACTTAATCAACAGCTAGAGACATTATCTGAGCAAGATAAAAGTTACCTAAAACAACAAGGGCTTTGGTCTAAAGCGCAACAGTTACAACAACAAATATCAGAGCAGCAAACCTTATTAACTAAAGTAAAAAAACAGCAAGCAGAAACACAACAACAACAAGAAATTCATCAAAACGATTTATCTAAACTCGCTTTAGCAGAGCCTGCTGATTTATTAAAAGAGGATTATTATGCCTTTACAAGACAGCAAGAACATCATAAAAACTTAACTCAAATAATTGCCCAGCTAACGTTAGATATAAAAGAAAGTGATGATAAAAAATCTATTATAGAAAATCAGCTTAATCACCTGTTAGAAAAGCAGCAACAGCAAAAAGAAGCCAGTCAACAGCAAGCGCTTTTATTAGCAGACAAAGTGATCCCTCTCGATAGTGAAATCATTCAAAGCCAGCAGCAATTATCGCAAGTGACGAGCAAAGAACAACAGCTATTAAAAGATAAGAAACAGGCTGAACAAAGCCTTGAATTGCTTTTAGCAGAATCTGTTGCTGTAAACAGTCAATTGCTTAATATTGATGAACAAATGGCTAAACAGAATTTTTCAAATGCCTTCAGTGAAAATTTGCCCTTGTGGCAACATCAATTTCATCAATTACATCAACAGCAAGCGGATATTCAACAGTTAAACTCAGAACAGACTCAACTTGCAAAAGGCATTGAGCAAACAACGGCGACTAAAAATGAACTCACAAGGCTGTTAACGGTTCAAAATTCCGAAATTAAAACAGTTAATGAACAATTAACTGGATTAGAGAATGAAAAAGCGACAATATTTACTTCGCTTAACTGCCAAACTGAACAAGCTTGCCAGCAATATATTCAACATTTACATAATGTGAGTGCAAATTATGCCATTGCTAACACTCATGCCCAGCGCTTTCAAGTGATAAGCAGTGAGTTGACTAAGCAGCAAGAAAGTCTAGTCGCTATTGAAAATCGCTCAGGTATTATTGAACAGAATACACAACAGCTAAGAGAAGAATATCGTCAAGTTAAACGACAAAGAGATGATGTTTATTTAATTGTTGAGCAGCAAAAAGCCATTTTATCGTTAACAGAGCACCGTAATAATCTTCAACCTGACCAAGCTTGTCCATTATGCGGCTCTCAAGAGCATCCATTAATTAACGAATACCAAGCGGTTAACGAGCATAGTAACGAGCAACAACAACGACTGATTTCACTTGACGAAACGTTAAATAAATTAAAAGAGCAAGGGGATTTAGGCAATAGTGAGCAAGAGAAATTAGGCTTTGAAAAAAGTACCTTGGAACAAACACATCAACAGGCTTTGCATGAGCAACAAGCTTTAAATGATGATTGGCTAAGGTTGCGAGATGCCCTTCAAGTATCGTTTTCTTTAAGTGATATTGAAGCCATAAAACAGAGTAGCGAACTTCACAGCCAGCAATTAGAAAAAGTTCAAGTATTCGTTGAGCAGTTATTTGAGTTGTCACAAAAAATTCAAACGGTTAAAGCCCAATTATCGCTTAATGAAAAGCAACAGTCAGCTCAACAAAACGAGCTAAATATCCTAGAAAATCAGTTATCAAATAATCACAACGCGTTAGCCGACAACAACCGCTTGATATTCACTAAAAGTGAAAGCTTTTTAGCTGATTATCAGCAGTTTACTCACTCATTAACTCAGTTGTGTCAGGTTGAAGATTTAGTCTTTATTGATAAAAAAATGCCAAATAAAGAAGCGGTACTTGATATTGTTTTAGATAAAAACGCATTTTCTCAGTGGCTTGAAAGACAAAATAAACTTATTTTGGAATACAAACAGAATATTGATAATAAACAAAAGCTTATTGAAAAACATAGTAAAACCGAGCAAGACATAGCGGTAGCAAGATCAAATAGAGAAAATATTGAAAGCAATTACCAATCAATTAATAAAGATAAAAATCAACTTGCAAGCCAGCTCTCTAAACTTCAACAGCAACGTTTTGACTTGGTGGGTGAAAAAACGATTGATGAAATAAGAACACAAAATGCTGAAAGTCAAACAGCGACTAATCAACAAGTTAATGAGAGTAAGGCCATTTTTGAACAATCAAGTCAAACTCACCAAGAACTGGTTGGCAAGGTATCGACAAATAAACTTCAGTTGGAAGAAAGTGAAGGGTTATTAAATAGCACCCAACAGCATTGGCACACCGCATTAAATTTAAGTGTTTTTGAAGATGAAAAGGCCTTTGTTTCGGCGTTAATGCCATTAGATGAAAAACAACGCTTACGTTCATTAGCTGAGACTTTGAAAGAGCAAAGCCAACAAGGCATCACGCTTATTGCTCAACATCATCAACAAATTGAAGTGTTTGAATCAGACCTCATGCCATTAAAAGCTCAAGGTGTCACTTCATTTGATCTTGATACAATAAAACAGCAACTTGACCTAATTGCCGAACAATTAAAAAAGGGTCAGATCCAAATAGGTCAGCTTGAGCAACAATTAACTCATGATCATCAACAACGGGGCAAGCAAGAAGAACTTTTGGCTAAAATATCGGCACAGCAGTTAGAGGTCGATGATTTAGCTTATTTAAATGGCTTGATAGGCTCAGCATCAGGAGATAAGTTTAGACGGTTTGCTCAAGGGTTAACGCTTGAACATTTAGTTCATCTGGCGAATCAGCAATTGTCACGGTTACATGCAAGGTATCAACTGCAATGTCAAAACAATGAAGGCTTGTCGCTAGAGGTCATAGATACTTGGCAGGCTGATAGTGTGCGCGATACCAAAACTTTATCTGGTGGTGAAAGCTTTTTAGTGAGTTTGGCACTTGCCTTAGCGCTGTCTGATCTTGCTAGTGCCAAAACAAGCATCGATTCATTATTTTTAGATGAGGGTTTTGGTACGCTGGATAACGACACGCTCGAGATAGCACTAGACGCACTTGATAACTTAAATGCCAGTGGCAAAATGATTGGGGTGATCAGCCATGTTGATAGTTTAAAAGAGCGTATTAATGTCCAAATTAAAGTGAATAAAAAAAGTGGCTTAGGCTACAGTGAATTGGATAAACACTATCGCTTTAGGCAAATTGAACAATAAGTTTTTTTTGATAATCTATTAATGACTTCTATAAAATTAGTGAAGGTTACTGAATTAATCGAAAAAAACATTTCTCAAGCGTTCTTGCTAGAGCTAGTGCGCCATTATCGTTAAGAACAAAGGTTTGCTTAATGGGATTTTGATAATAATAACTTAATGATTATCTTTGAAAAAATCATTAAAATATCATCACTTATCTATCAAGTAGAGAATACTATTGGAAACATGGATTTACTTCACCTTACTTGCTGCTTTTATGCAAGCCATTCGCACTGCGGGTCAAAAACAATTATCTAGTCATTTAAATGCAATGGCCACTACCGCTGTTCGTTATGTTTATGCATTGCCGTTTGCTGCAGGTTATTTAGTTTGGATGCTTGATTATAGACAAGTAGAAATCCCTCTTCTAACGGGGGATTTTTTGCAATTTGCTTTAATCGCCAGTGTGATGCAAATCATTGGCACAGCTTGTTTAGTTGCCGCATTTAAATACCGAAACTTTGCGGTTGCTACAAGCCTTGCAAAAACTGAGGCGATACAAGTTGCTGTTGTTGGCGCAATTATTTTTTCTACCTCATTAAGCCTTTTAGGTTGGTTTTCAGTGGTGATTGGCGTTATTGGTGTATTAATCGTATCAAAAGTTAAATTTTCTTATGCGGATGTTTTTCAAAATCCAGGCGCTGGTTTTGGACTCGCCTCTGGCTTAGCCCTTGCAATAACGACATTGTTGATACGAGAAGCCAGCTTGGCATTAAATACGGACCTCATGGTAAGTGCTGCGGTCACATTATTATTTATGATCACTGTTCAATCGATTATCTCTATGGTTTATGTGTTTATTCAAGATAAAAAACAGCTACCTATCATGTTAACTCAATGGCGTTTATGTGTATTTGTCGGAGTGACCAGTGTGTTAGGCTCTATTGGTTGGTTTACTGGCGCAAGTTATCAAAATGCAGCCTACGTAAAAGCACTCGGACAAGTTGAGTTTTTTATTACCTTATTTTTAACCTATCGAATATTTAAAGAGAAAATATCACTTAAAGAATTTTTTGGGATGTTGTTAATTATCGCCAGCGTGGTGATTTTATTGTTATGGGCATAAAAGTTTGTTTAATGACTAATTAGTCATAGTGGCTGTTGCGCGAGTTTGTTAAACTTGTGGCAAATTTAAATACCGCTGTCACCAGCGGTATTGTTATTATTATATTGGAAAAATAATGAAAATTACTGATAAAACGGTTGTGCAGTTTCACTACACTTTGAAAGATGAAGCTGGAAAAGAATTAGAGTCGTCATTAGCATCAGAGCCTTTAGCGTATTTGCACGGCTATAAGAATATGTTAGTGGGTGTTGAAAATGCCTTAATCGGTAAAGAGGCTGGTGATAAGTTTTCAGTAACGTTACAACCTGAAGATGCATACGGTGAACGCAAAGAAGACATGATACAGCGAGTTCCTGTTAAACACTTACAAGGTTTGCCAAGTAAGAACGCTAAATGGAAATCGGGCATGACAGCGGTGGTTGAAACTGAGCAAGGGCAACGACAAGTTACTGTGATTAAAGCAGGGCGCTTTATGATCACTGTCGATATTAATCCTCCTCTAGCGGGTAAAGTATTAACCTTTGATCTCGAAGTGGTTGATGTTAGAGAAGCAACCGCTGAAGAAATTGAACATGGCCATGCCCATGGCGTTGGTGGGCATCATCATTAATTAGAGCGTTCACTTATTGTTTTCACGCTTTAAAGCAAATGAAAAAAGCTCACGATTAGTGAGCTTTTTTGTTGGCTTCATTGACGCTTGGTTACTATTTATTTAATGGAAAAATATCTGAACATTCAAGGATAAACTTGAACTGATTAATTCTAGAATTTCTGCTGTTTTATTATCTCCTTCTTCGATATGTTGTTATGGTTACTCTACTTTTAATAAAAAAATCAAGGGAAAGGAATGAAGTCATTAACATTATCTTTATTGGCTGTTGCATCAACATTTTCTTCATCAGTGCTTGCTGATACACAAGTTATTCACGCCGGAGAGCTACTTGCTGTTCCAGGACAAGCGCCACTTAAAAAGCAAACTGTCGTCATTGTTGATGGCAAAATTAGTGACATTAAAAAAGGCTTTGTGGCCGCGAAATCAATTGATAAAGATGCCACGCTTGTTGATTTATCAAAAAGCTTTGTTATGCCGGGTTTAATGGACATGCACGTACATTTGCAAGGCGAGCTAGGCCCGAAAAATGACAGTAATAAGCTTCGTTTATCTGACGCCGACTTGGTGGTGAAAAGTGCATATTTTGCCAAAAAAACCTTAATGGCTGGCTTTACTACTGTTCGTGATTTAGGGGGGAGTCCAGAAGAAAGCTTCGCGCTTCGTGATGGTATTAAACGGGGTTGGATACAAGGTCCTAGAATTTTTGCTGCTGGCAGTAATGTTGCAGTAACAGGTGGTCATGGTGATGTTGATGGCATGAGCCCAGATTTATTGGAAATGCACACCGCTAAAACCATTTGTGATGGTCCTTATGACTGTCGCCGTGCTACTCGACGAGCGATTAAGTTTGGTGCTGATGTCATTAAAATCACCTCTACGGGGGGCGTTTTGTCAGATACTGATACCGGTACAGGACAACAAATGGCGGATGATGAATTGCGTGAAGTGGTCAACGCGGCCCATGTACTGGGGAGAAAGGTCGCCAGTCATGCACATGCCGCCGATGGTATTAATGCCGCTTTACGTGCAGGAGTTGATAGTATTGAGCATGGAAGTTATGCCAATGAAGAGAGTATTAAGCTTTTTAAGCAAACAGGAGCTTATTTAGTACCTACCTTAATGGCGGGTGATACGGTTGTTGCACTAGCAAAAAACACTAATTTTATGTCGCCAGCTATTAGTGCTAAAGCCATTCGCGTTGGCGGCGATATGATTGAGAATTTTAAACGCTCTTATCAATCGGGGGTGAAAATCGCTTATGGAACCGACAGTGGTGTTTCAAAGCATGGCAATAATGGTAAAGAAGCGGTGCTAATGTATCAAGCGGGTATGACAGTTCAAGATATCCTTAAATCAGCAACGATACATTCGGCTGACTTAATTGGCCAATCAAAAAATTTAGGGACGATTGAAGTAGGTAAAATGGCCGATATTATTGCCACTCATAAAAGTCCTTTAACTGATATAAGCGAACTACTTGATGTTGATTTTGTTATGAAGTCAGGTGATGTGGTTAAATCAAAATAAACTTACTATCTGATGGGCAGTGGCTTATGTAATATTATAAGCCACTTACCTGATAAAATAGAGCGTACGTAACAATTTAACAATTAGGTATGAAGCTAAATAGATTCAGGGGAGGGGCAAAATTATATTATTTCAATCACTTCTATTTTCGTATCAGTAATTAAACACCACTTAATATTAAAATGATAAAGCGAAATGCCATACACTTTTGTATCTATTGAAGCACGCTTTGTCGTCAATTGTTTATAAGCAGGTCTGGGGTCTTGTCCTAGCACTTGGCATATTAACGTTTCTAAATCAGGTGTGTCTTTCTTATTCGCTTGTATCACTTTTGTTGCCTGTGATGAAAAAGTTACAGTTAACAACTTGCTGGGAGCTTGCTGTGCAAAGCCTGCGTGAGCATTAATGATTGAGTCAGAATAAGGTATATAAGGTTTAATATCGATAACAGGTGTATGATCGAGCAAATCTAAGCCAGAAATATTAAGCTCAACGCGCTTATTATTGAGCTCAATTTTGTCAAGTTTTACCACTGACATACCAATTGGGTTAGGTCGAAAAGTAGAGCGGGTAGCAAAAACCCCTAATTTTTTATTTCCCCCTAATCGAGGTGGTCGAACAAGCGGTTTCCAGCCTTGTTGTTGGGTGGCATGGAAAATAAATATTACCCAAATATGACTGTATTCCTCTATGCCCCTGAGTAAATCGATGTTATTGGCATCATCAAGTAATGTGATTTTTCCTTTTGCCGCTTTTACTAAGCCAGGTTGTCGAGGGATAGCAAACTTTTCTTTGTAAGGTGATGATACCTCACCAATAATATCAAATGTGATTGTTTCATCATGACCTTGTTCAGGGGGATTATTACTCATCAACTGGCGCTTCAACGAGATAAGCTTTGCCATAACAAACAGTAGTTGATAAACATTGTTTATCAGCTTCATTGTTAGCAATTAATGCACAGCCTGAGAACACAATGGCATTAGCTCCAAGCTTAAAAGCTTTTCGCCGTGCATTTGTTCGTGCCGTGATTTCATCAGGCGCTTGATGATGTAATTTATGTTGACAGTCTTCTCCGTCAACTAAGCCAATATAACGATATTTTCCAGTGATAGCTCGCTCATCTTGGTAAATAGCCACTGAAGACGGGCTAAAATAATGGGTGATATTAGCTTGATCTAAATTAGTGGATACTGAATATTGGCTAGCGCAGGCATTAAGTAATAAAAGTAAGCTTGATAATAAAAGTAATTTCAGAGAAGAAAAAATCATCATGGTAACGATATTTTGAAAATGTGGAATTATTATAAAGTAAAATAATCCGTTATGAGAGTATTTGTTTTAATGAAGTAATAACGAATAACGAATAACGAATAAAGCAGCTAACAAGGCTGCTTTATTCGATAATATGCGAACTTATTGAATTAGCGTGTTATTTTCTACGCTCGATAACTGCCTGGCTTAACAGGTTTAGCATCTTTTCACTCACAGATAAATCGACACAAGCGTCGGTAATACTTTGCCCATAAGTTAAGGTGTTTTTATCAATAACCTTTTGATTCCCTTCAACTAAAAAGCTTTCGACCATAACACCTGAAATGCCTTTCTTTCCTGAGCTAATTTGTTCAGCAATAGCTTGTGCGACGTCGATTTGTTTATTATGGTCTTTGCAGCTATTTCCGTGGCTACAATCGATCATGATGCCAGCATCAATATTATTTTCAGCTAATTTATCGAGCGTAAAGCTAATATCATGTGAGTGATAATTTGGCTCTTTTCCACCGCGTAAAATAACATGAGCATGCGGGTTGCCATGTGTTTGATAAATACACATTTGACCACTTTTATTCGGAGAATAAAGGACATGCGGAACACTTGAAGCTTTAATTGCATCTACGGCAATTTGAATATTCCCGTCGGTACCATTTTTAAAACCCACAGGACAAGAAAGTGCTGACGCTAATTCTCGGTGAACTTGGCTTTCTGTTGTTCGAGCGCCAATAGCACCCCAGCAGATAAGATCTGAGATATATTGACCTGTCACCATATCTAAAAACTCAGTGCCAGCAGGTAAACCTAACTCGTTAATTTCCATTAATAAGTTACGGGCTAAGTTCAAACCTTTAGCGACATGGAAAGATTTATCAAGATCAGGATCGCTAATTAAACCTTTCCAGCCAACAGTGGTTCTTGGCTTTTCAAAATAGACTCGCATAACAACGAGTAATTCATTTTTATGCTGTTCATGTAAAACTTTTAATTGCTTGGCGTAATCAATCGCCGCTTCAGTATCGTGTATTGAACAAGGACCTATGATCACCAAAAGTCGGTCATCTTCACCGTTAATGATCGCTTCAATTTCTTGACGGCTTTGAATAATAAAATTTGCCGTATTATCGGATAGTGGAATTTGCTCAGCCAATTGCGCTGGCGACACTAAATTCTCAATTAATGTCGTTCTAAATTCATCTGTTTTTATGGTCATGTCATATTACTTTTTTTAGTGCTGAACTATTTACAGAGGTCCATTCAATAATATGAAAGAGGGAATAGCGCAACAACGATAAATTATCGCGCTAACATACAGAAAATAATGAGCGTTGTGAACTGCTTTCACGCTATAAATAAGGTTTAATTAATATAAATCAGTATTTATATCTTTGCAGTCCGGTTTCATTAAGAATTTTTGCGGTTATTTCTTCAACTGAAAATTTCGTGGTATTTAAAAAGGGGATCTTTTCTTTTTTATACAATTTTTCAACTTCTCTCACTTCCATTCTACATTGTCTAGCGGATGAGTATTTACTGTTAGACATTCTTTCATTTCGTATATCCATTAACCGTTGTGCGTCGATGGTTAAACCAAAGAGTTTCTTTTTATGTGGTATAAGAAAACTTGGTAATTTAAGTTCATCCATATCATCGTCGGTAAAAGGATAATTAGCCGCTTTAATACCATATTGCAGCGCGAGGTAAAGTGATGTTGGCGTTTTTCCAGAACGGGAAACACCGACTAAAATAACATCGGCATGGTCATAATTAGAGACATTTGAACCATCATCATTGGCGAGAGAATAATTAACCGCATCAATTCGATAATCGTAGCTGTTTTCATGAATACTATGGGTTCTATGTGCCTTAGGTTTAGCTGAAATACCAAGTTGCTGCTCTAAAGGTGAAACAAAATGCTCGAGAAAGTTATAAATGATGCCATCACAGCTATCAATAATTTCTCTAATTTCAGGATTAACAAAGGTATGAAAAACCAGTGGCGGCTCATTTGAACGTTTAGCGGCTTTATTGATTAATGCCTTCGCCTCTAAGGCTTTTTCCTTAGTTTCTATAAATGAGATTGTTTCATGTTCAAAATCTACAGGAAATAATGATAAAAGTGCATGTCCAAAAACTTCCGAAGTAATTGCTGTGCCATCTGAGATGTAAAAAGCTGTGCGCATTTTGATCCTTTGTCATAAATATTGAAAACAAATTGTGTAATTTACTGTGAAAACTTTCCAAATGCCTTTTAGTTTATTCGTTAAGCAGTGTAAAATGTTCTCAACTACAATGAAACAGTTAACCTTATTATTATCCAAATCGGAGAAGTTGTCGTGCAAGAATATGTACTTTGGTATGAAGAGTTAGGCATGAGTGATGTCGATCGCGTTGGTGGAAAAAACGCATCACTTGGAGAAATGATTTCAAATCTCGCTAATGTTGGCGTGCAAGTCCCTGGTGGTTTTGCGACTACCTCATTTGCTTTTAACGAATTTCTTGAACAAAGTGGCTTAAATGACAAAATATACCAATTACTAGACAGCTTAGATGTAAGTGACATTACTGCGTTAGGCGAGTGTGGCAAAACTATCCGTCAATGGATCATCGACACACCATTCTTACCCGATATGCAAAAAGATATTGAACAGGCTTATAACAAATTAGCCGGTGAATTTTCTGCAGATGCCTCTTTTGCGGTGCGCTCTTCAGCAACCGCTGAAGATATGCCAGACGCTTCATTTGCCGGACAACAAGAAACGTTTTTAAATGTTCGTGGTTTAGACGCGGTGATGGTTGCCGTTAAGCATGTTTTTGCCTCGTTATTTAATGACCGCGCAATTTCATATCGAGTTCACCAAGGATATGACCATCGTGGCGTTGCACTATCAGCAGGTATCCAACGTATGGTGCGCAGCGACATTTCTTCGTCTGGCGTGATGTTTTCTATCGATACCGAATCAGGATTTGAAGAGGTTGTATTTATCACCTCAAGCTATGGCTTAGGTGAAATGGTCGTGCAAGGCGCAGTTAACCCCGATGAGTTTTATGTTCATAAACCAACACTTGCTAAAAATAAACCTGCGGTTGTTCGTCGTAATATTGGCTCAAAAGCGATAAAAATGGTTTACACCGATACCCAAGAACATGGTAAGCAAGTTGAAGTGATTGATGTTGAAGAGGCTTTAGCTAATCAGTTTTCATTGAGCGATGATGAAGTGCAAGAGCTAGCTAAACAAGCGGTGATCATTGAAAAACATTATGGCCGTCCTATGGATATTGAGTGGGCTAAAGATGGTTTAGACGGTAAGCTCTATATTGTACAAGCACGCCCTGAAACGGTAAGAAGTCGTGAAAGTGGTAATGTAATGGAACAATTTCAATTACAAACCAGCGCCGACATTATTTGTGAAGGACGCTCGATAGGACAAAAAATAGGCAGCGGCAAGGCAAAAGTATTGGCATCACTTGATGAGATGGATAAAATTCAACCGGGTGATGTGTTAGTGACTGATATGACAGATCCTGATTGGGAGCCGATCATGAAAAAGGCTTCTGCGATTGTCACTAACCGTGGTGGACGAACTTGTCATGCTGCAATTATTGCTCGTGAAATGGGAATACCTGCCGTGGTGGGATGTGGTAATGCGACCAGTAAAATTGCAACCGGAGATGAAGTGACTGTCTCTTGTGCTGAAGGCGATACAGGCTTTATTTATCAAGGCTTATTGGACTTTACAGTCACAACCTCAGAAGTTGATGCGATGCCGGCATTACCGTTAAAAATTATGATGAATGTTGGTAATCCCGACAGAGCTTTTGCTTTCGCAAGATTGCCTCATTCAGGTATCGGACTTGCTAGATTAGAGTTTATTATCAATAAAATGATCGGAGTTCACCCCAAGGCATTATTAAATTTTGATGAGCAATCGGCTGATTTACAAGATGAAATTAACGACATTATTGCCGGTTATGAAAGTCCTGTAGAGTTTTACATTGCAAAATTAACAGAAGGTATTTCAACATTAGCAGCAGCATACTCACCTGAAAAAGTGATTGTGCGTATGTCTGATTTTAAATCGAATGAGTATGCTAACCTTGTAGGCGGTGAAGAGTTTGAACCGGAAGAAGAAAATCCTATGATAGGTTATCGCGGAGCGTCTCGTTATATTTCTAAAGACTTTAGAGAATGTTTTGCCCTTGAATGTGAAGCTATTAAACGGGTAAGAAACGACATGGATCTTACTAATGTCGAAGTGATGATCCCTTTTGTTAGAACACTTGAAGAAGCCGAGCAAGTTATCGAAATATTAGCTGAACATGGCTTAAAACGAGGTGAAAATGGCTTACGTGTGATCATGATGTGTGAATTGCCTTCTAATGCGTTATTAGCCGACCAATTCTTAGATCACTTTGATGGCTTTTCAATTGGCTCAAATGATTTAACACAATTAACCTTAGGGCTTGATAGAGATTCTGGTTTAATTGCCCATTTATTTGATGAGCGTAATCCAGCGATTAAGGCGTTATTGTCAATGGCTATCAAAGCGTGTAAAGCGCGTGGCAAATATGTGGGTATATGTGGTCAAGGCCCGTCAGATCATCCTGATTTTGCTGCATGGTTAGTTAAAGAAGGTATTGATAGTGTTTCACTTAATCCGGATACCGTTCTACCCACTTGGTTATATTTAGCAGAACAGCACGCTAAATAAATAAATGAGATCAGCAGAGCTGATCTCATTGCTACTAATTCAAACTTATTGATTTGAACAGCCCATAGTAAATAGGTAATATGGGCTTTTTACTAGCTTTAAATATTGCATTGGGATGAGTTTACTAAATGGATAAGGATAATTTTGAGCGTAAACTATCACAGACTGCTTCTCTAACCTTAGCTATAGTGGTCTTATTAGGCACTATTTTACGACCTTTATTTAATGAACAAAATATCCTGTTTTCTGTTATTGGCGTTGTGAATTTTGTTATTGCATTTTCGTGTTATTGGTTGATCAAAAGAAAAGTATTAATAGATTCAGCGGCCCCCCTTGTTATTGTTATTACTTTATGTTGTTTAATTCCATTGCTTTATATTTCAGGTGGAGTTGACAGCCAATTTGCTTTTCTTATCCCGATAATCCCTGTTTTTTCCTGCTTATTTGCTAACTTTAGAGCTGTTATTCTGACGAGTATCTTTTTGGTATTAATGGTGTTAGTTATGTTTTTTAACGCAAGTTGGATTATTGATATTGACCAACAACTGCTTAACAAGGATAAGCATATAGCCAAAACTTTTTGGCTCATTATCTCTATACTTTCCAGTGCTAGTTTTGGTTACTATTATCGTTTACAGAGTCAAAAAATAAGAGATTTATTACATAAGTATGCTTATATTGATCCACTGACAGAATTAGCAAATCGTCGTTTTATTGAAGATACGTTAACTAAGGAATACTCTCGAAATATAAGAGGTGAACAATCACTTGCTGTGATGATGGTTGATATTGATCATTTTAAACTTTTTAATGATCAATATGGACATGATGTTGGTGATATTGTATTAAAAACTGTTGCTAATGAATTACAGCGTCACATTCGTTCTTCCGATACTATTGGACGTTATGGAGGTGAGGAGTTTTTAATTATTGTTCCTAATATAACGAAAGATGATTTATTGACGCTAGGTAAAAAGTTGGTGAGCCAGATAGCTAATGCCGTTATTGAATGCGGTAATGTACCTCATAAAGCGACCATTTCTATTGGTGCTATTTGGCAGGGTAAGGGGAGTGTTTTTAGTGAAAAAGAACTTGTCAAATACGCAGATAACACGCTTTACACTGCTAAATCTAAAGGACGAAATTGCTTTTGCCTTTACAAGTAACAATCTACGTTATGGGGAGATTAACTTAAATATATTCTTCGCCTCAAGGATTCCATGGAGGAATTCATTGACTCTTCTTATTTAAAGGCTGTATTTCGATGTCACTTACAATTACTGTAAATATTAATTGACAAGCCCTTGTGAGTTAAAAATCCTCTAGTCGAATAAACCATGATCTTGATCACAATAGCTCCTTTGTTCAAGGAGTAATCTGCGCGCATAAATTGAAAATAAGGAAGCACAAATGCCCGCATCATATGAATTAAATTTTGGTAGTCAATACAACGCGAGTTTACCGACATTAGGCGAGGTTATGTCTGATGTTATCCAATTTTTTGGTGGTAATAAAATGTATGGTGTTGGAGGTGACTTTGCTGCAAATCTTATCGCTGCATTTGAAAAAAACATCGATATCTGTCCATCAAGTAATGAAATGCATGCAGGTTTTTCTGCTTGTGCGCAAGCAGAAGTTGATGGACTAGGATTTTGCTTAACGACATATATGGTCGGGAGTTTACCTTGCACTTCGGCGGCGGCAATGGCGGTTACGGAAGGTTTACCGGTTATTTTTATTTCAGGCGCACCTGGTGAGTCAGAGGTTAATAATCAAGCCATTCATCATACCATTCACCCAAATGCTTCGTGGAAAACAGGTTATGATCATGCGTTAAATGCTTTTGCAGCATTAGGCGTGAAAGTAGAGCGGTTACAAGGTGATAGGGCGAGTAGTCAGCCTAATGTTGCAGGAAATCGCTTTTTTCATTTGGTGGCACAAGCATACAAAACTAAACAGCCTGTTTTTATTGAAGTACCTCGTGATCTAGTTTTTGCTAAAACTCAATTATTAAAATTACCAGCTTCAGTTGATGACACATTTTGGGGAGAAAATGTTTTATCAGGGAGTGAATTAATTGTAGAGAGCATACTAAGTAAGTTGCAAGATGCTAAAGCGCCGCTGTTATATCTTGGAGACAAGCTTAAGCATAACAAAAAGTTGAAATCATTGATCATTGCCTTTGCCGAAAAATACAACATTCCATATGCGACTAGTTGGTTTGCTAAAGGTATTTTTGATGAGTACCATCCTTTATCACTGGGCGCTTACAATGGCATATTTACCCAAAATCAAGGGCGCCACTATATTGAAAACAATGTTGATTATGTACTTGATGTCGCCACGAGTATTTTTGCGCAAGACAGTAATACCGCTTTTGGCACAGGAACGCATAAAATTGAAAATTTTCATAATAGAACCTTGTTAAAAGGAGGCACAGTTTTAGAAAGAGATATCATTGAAGTTTTTGAACAACTGATTAATGTGGACATTGCACCATTTAATTTTAGTCTATTCAACGGCAATGATAGTGAGCATTATGAAGATATTGCTAACAGTAAAGTAAACGCGTCAGATGCCATCGATTTTAATAACCTTGCATCTACCCTAAATAAGTTACAGAACGAGGATAAAACCCCTTACATTTATTTACCCGAAGTTGGTAATTCATATTTTACCAGTTATAGCCTGAAGGTTCGCGCTAACAGTATTGGCAGAGGGTGGTTAACGAATCCTTGGTATGGCGCTATGGGTACGGCCTTGCCTTATGCACGTGCCGTTTCTCAACGAATTAAGGAAAATGGAGATAAAGAAAGGGCGGTTGTGATTATCGGCGATGGTGGTTTTCATTTTCAATTAAATGAACTGATCCACTTCTTAAAAGATCAGACTGACGTTACCATCATATATATGCGAAATAACGTTTTCCATTTGGGGAAAAGTGGTGATTCGAGTATTTATCATTGTAATGATAAAGCCTTTGATGTTCATCACATCATCAAAGCTTATCAAGGTAGCTCTTATCAATGCGGTACAGTTTCAGCGTTTAAAAACTTTTTTAAACAAACATTGACTCGTAATGGTGTTCAGTTAATTGAAGTATTAGCGGATCCTGTTGAAGAGAAACAGTGTAATGAACTGAAATTATTAAACTTATATATAAAATCTAAAAATGGTAATGCTGAGGCTATAGAGAAATGGCAGCAATTAACATGTTAGTTATTACCATTTAATAGCTGCACTCCACATAGCCTAATGCGATTTATCTTTGATAATTCATCTTTGCGAGGCCTTCAGTATAGCGTTATGACAAATATACTGATGTTGCCTTGCACTGATTAAAATGGAAATAGGCTGGCTGTTTAATAACGAATTGTCAATGAAGGATTAAGCCACTCTCACAGACAGTCCTAACATCATTATATTTATATAAATGCTCGAAATTATTGTAAATTAAACCTAAAATACATATGTTAACTTTATAATATAAATGGAATAAATGTGAATATGAAATCGTTACTTTTTGTGGTGTTTCCAGTGTTCGTTATGATAGTAACGGGTTGTGCTAAGTCTTCTACTGGGCGAAGTCAAATTACGCTGTTTTCTAGTAGTGAATTGAATAAGATGGGCGTCACCTCTTTTGAGGAGCTCAAGAAAAAAGAAAAAATTAGTACAGATAAAAAAACTAACCAATATGTGCAATGTGTTGCTGATTCAGTTATTAAGAATGTCCCTCAATCAGCCCATAAAGGGGCATGGGAAGTTGTTGTATTTGATTCTGAACAAGTGAATGCTTTTGCCTTACCTGGTGGCAAGATTGGTGTTTATACCGGTATTTTAAAGGTAGCAGAAAACCAAGATCAATTAGCAGCAATTATCGGTCATGAAGTTGCTCATGTTATTGAACGCCACTCTAATGAGCGATTATCTTCAAATCAATTAACTCAAATGGGAGCCGTTGCCGGTAATGCTATTTTGACTCAACAAGGGGTTGAAAATAAAGAAACTTGGATGATGGCGGGGATGGCGATTGCTCAATATGGTTTTTTAATGCCATACAGTCGAATGCATGAAAGTGAAGCCGATATAGTTGGGCAAGATCTTATGGCAAAGTCTGGTTTTCAGCCTAAAGCTGCCATTGAATTATGGGTAAACATGGCGAAACAAGCAAAAGGGGCACCGCCTGAGTTTTTATCAACACATCCATCGAATCAAACGCGTATTAAAGACTTAACAAGAAACTTAGTCGGTTCGAGCAAAAAATATAACAGCGATAATAGGCCGCAGTGCAACCGATAAGCTCTTTAATATAAGTGCTATTTATAAGGTGAATATTGTTATTTTTTGTTAACTGTTTTCATCTTATGATCTGTTTTATGAGTGCGTGGTAAGGTTTCTTTAAGGTCATTTAAGCTTTTTTTTCTCAAAGGAACTTTGGCACTTTTTTGTACGGTACTGAAATTACCGATAATAACCACAATCGCAATAATGATAATAACGGGGGCAACCCAGCTATCCATTGTCTATCTCCCCAATATTTTTAATATATCGTAATATAATATCATCAAGCATCGCTATTAGGCTTGTTTTTCCTGAAATTTCTACTGTTGATAAACATTGCTGTAACAATGAATGGTTAATGTTTTTTTCGAACAGTTTTGCCTGTGGAAAATATGATAAATGCCAAGGCTCAGCAGCAATACCCCCACGGTAGACATCATAAGGAAAATAAAAACCAAAGCTTTTCGCATTGTTTTTAAGCCACTGGCTTAGAGAGTAAAATGGGCCACCTGCTTGATATTCCCATGGCTCAAGCATTAAAGACTGCTGCTCTTTTAATAAATTTTTATCATAAAAATCTATATCTGTGCCCCAATGATGTCTGCTGGCGCCAGGTAATGCTGAAAAAGTTAAAATTGCTCGAATGATCTCTTTTTCAGATAATTGCGCAATATTGATGTGATTATTGTCAATATCTTTAATCGTAAGTTCACCAACAAATTTGCGGTTCCAAATAGATAATTGACGATCAAACGAGCGAAAACCACTGGCAATAGTTAACTCAAAGCCTTGTTTGTTGGCGGCTTGACAGAGTTGTTCCCATGGCTGCACAACTTCTTTATGGATCCCAACGTTAGGGGAAAACCAGTGTATATGTTCGTCTGTTTGACCAGTGACTTGTTTATTGTTCATTTACTTATCTGAAGGTTTTTTCGCTAAAACATTGACTAAGGTTTGATAGTATATGTCAACTAAGGCTTCTAAATCTGAGCATTTCACTGATTCATTAACTTGATGAATAGTCGCATTGCAAGGGCCAACTTCTATAACCTCAGCACCGGTTGGCGCGATAAATCTCCCGTCTGATGTACCACCTGACGTTGAAAGTTCAGTTTGTCGGCCGGTTACTTTCTCAATTGCTTTACTGACCGCATTAACAAATAACCCAGGCTCAGTAATAAAAGGTTTACCATTAAAGGTCCATTTAATTTCGTAATCAAGTTGGTGTTCAGTTAATACCGCATTTATTTTGTCTACGATTTTTTCGAAGGATAACTCAGTGCTAAAACGTAAGTTAAACCAAGCGGTTAAATGCCCCGGAACAACGTTGGTTGCGCCAGTGCCTGATTCTATATTTGACAGTTGAAAACTGGTTTCTGGAAAAAAATCATTGCCATGATCCCAATGCATACTGCTTAGCTCTGCTAACGCTGGCATGGCAAGATGGATAGGATTTTTAACATGCTCAGGGTAGGCAACATGGCCTTGTTTGCCATGAATCGTTAGCTCACCTGATATTGAACCTCTGCGACCATTTTTAATAATATCACCGACTTGATCAGTACTTGAAGGCTCGCCAACGATACAATAATCAATTTTTTCATTTCGAGCTTCTAACGTATCGATGACCCTTGTAGTACCGTTGATAAAAGGTCCTTCTTCATCACTGGTTATCAAATAGGCGATAGACCCTTGATGATCAGGGTGATCAGTGACAAATTTTTCAGTCGCAACTAACATCGCTGCTAAACTGCCTTTCATATCGGCAGCACCACGGCCATATAACATGCCATCTTTAATTGTTGGCTCAAAAGGGGGGCTATGCCATAGTTCTAAATTGCCAGCAGGTACAACATCGGTATGACCAGCAAAACAAAAAACGGGCTGCTCTGTGCCGCGTCGAGACCATAAATTAGTGGTATCTTCAAAGATCATACTTTCATTTGAAAACCCCGATTTTTCGAGTATTTCGGCCATTAATACTTGGCATTCAGCATCTTCAGGTGTGACCGAAATTCTTGAAATTAGTGTTTTAGTTAGTTCAATAACGCTTGTCGTTGCTTGACTCATTTATGAAATATCTCTTGATAATGAGGTAGTTTAAAGCCAACGTGTAATTGACCATCCGTTTTTAATAATGGCCGCTTTAATAGAGTTGGTTGTGCCAATACTTCTTTATAAATGACTTCATCGGTTAAGTTGTTTTTCACTTCATCTGATAAATTTCGATAAGTTGTACTGCGTTTATTGAGCATCACTTGCCAATCACTCTCATTGACAAAAGCTGTTAATAATTCCTCGGACAAGCCATCCGTCTTGAAATCATGAAAAGTATAAGTAATGTTCTGTTCATCTAGCCACTTGCGTGTTTTTTTTACTGTGTCACAGTTTTTAATGCCGTAGAGTATTGTCATGGTTAAATCACTTGAAAGTTGTTATTACGTAATGCATCAATGGCATCATTTATTTTGTTGGATTTCACTAATATATAGTCGGTATCGAAGGTAGAAACCGCAAAAATACTGATTTTTTCATTGGCTAATACGGTTGATATACTTGATAAAATACCGGTTAGATTAAAATCTAATGGACCTACTACCTCTAATGCTTGCCAGTCTGGCTCAACATCTTCGCTAGCTAATTCAATATTGCTTGGTAAAACGATAGAAATTTCCTCAAAGGTTTTACCTATAAAATAAATTGGCGCATTAAAAACCTGCTCAGGTATTTTACTATCGACGGCCAAACTATGAATAGAAAAGTATTCATTAAGTAATTTGAGAGTAAGTGTTGCCATTATTGATATCAGTTATGATCACTTTAGATAACTTAACTATACCGATGAACTAAGCATAACGCTAGCAAACCTTAGCTTGAAGCAGAGGGAATATCAGGAATTTATTTTTTAAAAATTGTAATGAGTTTTGAGTGATTTTCTATGAAAAGTATCAAAAGCTAGGCTTTACTACTGATATTGCTATGAAGATGTAGTTAGTTAAGCTTATTTATTGTGTTTATCGCAAAAATAACGGGTATAAAAGAAAAATGATATCCACAAAAGCTGTGGATATCATTGTGGGCAACCCTATGGTATGCTTTTATCTTATTGTTATATAATACTTTAATTTGTCGTTCGTTTTTTGTTTAGTCACAAAATAAGCAAACAGATAAAAAATCGAACAATTACTGAAATTTGCACTATATTAATGCTTTATCTAACTAAAGTGAGTTGTTATTTACCATAATTACTCAATATATTTATCAATAGTTGTTTTTTGCTTGAATGGCGGTTAAGGCTATTGTGTAAACAATATCATCAACTAATGCGCCTCGTGAAAGATCATTAACCGGCTTATTCATTCCTTGCAGCATAGGACCAATACTGACTAAATCTGCTGAACGTTGTACAGCTTTATAGGTCGTATTCCCCGTGTTAAGATCTGGAAAAATAAAGACGGTCGCTTGACCTGCAACAGGACTATCAGGTGCTTTTTTCTTGGCGACACTTTCCATAATAGCGGCGTCATATTGTAATGGTCCATCGACGATGATATCAGGGCGACGCTCTTTAACTAAGGCTGTTGCTTGAACAACTTTTTCAACATCAGCACCCTTGCCAGAGCTTCCCGTACTGTAACTGATCATTGCAACTTTCGGATCTATTCCAAAACTTTTTGCCGAGTCGGCAGATTGGATAGCAATATCGGCTAATTGCTCTGCGTTAGGCTCGGGGTTAATCGCACAATCACCATAAACTAATACTTGATCGGGTAACAGCATAA
This sequence comes from Colwelliaceae bacterium 6441, assembly GCA_040779345.1. GTDB lineage: Bacteria > Pseudomonadota > Gammaproteobacteria > Enterobacterales > Alteromonadaceae > Thalassotalea_H. The sequence continues at coordinate 37,693 of JBFONU010000012.1, forward strand.
AAAATATTGAGGAAACTAGATTGCTATTTGGCGCGGTTTTAATTAATTGTAAAGCAGGGCGTATGGTATTTGCTGTGGTGTGAACAGCGCCCGATACTAAACCGTCAACTTGGCCTAGTTGCAGCATCATTGTGGCGAGTACGACGTTATCGTTTAACTCTTGCTGCGCGACAACCTCAGTGAGGCCTTTATGTTTTCTTAATTCCACTAGTGGTGCAACATAGTTATCTTTGATTGATAACGGGTCGGTAATTAATAACCCTGATGGCAAATTGATCCCTTGCTGCTCAGCGATAGTTAAGATGGTCTCTTTATCTCCTAACAATTGGCAGCGCGCAATGTTTCTTTCAACACAAATAGCGGCAGCTTTTATTGTGCGCACATCAGTTCCTTCAGGAAGAATGATCATTTTATGTGCTTTTCTGGCTAACTCGGTAAGCTTATGGCGAAAAGCTGGCGGTGAAAATTTTTCGAGTTCGTTTGCTTGGTTTGATAAATAGGTTAGCCATTGTGGTGATATATTGTCAGCGACAAATTGTTTCACTTTTTCATAGCGTTGATCATCATCCTGTGGAATTTCAGGGTTATAATTCATTAAATGGCGAGAGGTTTGCCAAGTATCCCACGGCACAGATAAGACCGGCAGTCCTGTTAATAAGGCTTGCTTACATAGTTGCATCACTTGTTCATTTGGTTGATAACCATTTGTCAGTAATAAGGCGGCAACTTTTGTACCATTTAATGCTGAAAGGCAAGTTGCAATAATAATATCGGTGCGATCGCCTGGGGTTACAATTAATCGACTGGGTTGTAAATGACTCATTAAGTTTTCAGCACTACGCGCGCAAAAACTGATACTTCTGATCCGACGGTGTTCAATGTCACCCCCATTGATAATATCAGCATTGAGGTATTCACAAATATCACTCACCCTTGGTGCAATAAGATCCATTTCCCAGGGGATACTGCCGAGTAAGTCAAAATTTCTAGTGGTAAATATTTTCAGGTATTGCCAAGTTGTATAATCAACGTCGCTGTTAAACTCACTTTCTCTGGGGAGTAAGCCAAATTCGTCTTTATCAGGTGAATTAATTTTATTGATGATACAGCCGATCAGCTTTTTATTTTTTATACCGCCAAATGTTTCTGCGCTAACTTCTAAACGGTCTTCAAATTCTTCAGGAGAGTCATTATCAGGAGATGCTACCAATACCATTTCTGCTGATAAAGCCTGCGCGACATCACGGTTAAGTCTTCCTGCATAAGGTTGACGTGTTGTTGGGATCAACCCTTCAATGATGGTTAAATCATACTCACTGCCAAATTCTTCACAATTAGCGACTAATTGCTCGAGCACACCATCATGCAGACCATCGCCCATTTGTTCTTCAACATAACTTAATGGGATAGAAAGCTCATTTTCAGAAAGTTTAACTATGCTAGTTTTGTTCTGTAATACATTGCGTGAGGGCTGACTAATAGGTTTAAAGTGGCCGACCTTAATGCCTTTTTCTTTGCATGCATGCACTAAGCCTAAAACAGTACTGGTTAAACCAACCCCAAAACCCACGGGAATAAGCATAATACGACGAGACATATTAAGCCTCCTTATTTAATAACTGAAAGGTTTGCTCTGCGATCACCCATTCTTCATTGGTTGGGATCACCCAACATGGGGTTGAATTGCTTTTAGTGATGCAACCGGATTTTCCAAATCGCATGGCTTCATTGGCACGGCTATCTTCAATAAAATTGAGTAAGGCAAGTTGCGATAGAATTAATGATCTGATGAGATTGGAATTTTCACCAATACCGCCGGTGAAAATTAGGCCGTCTAACGAAGTAAAGTTGCATGAAAATGAGGCAATACTTTTCGCAATCCGATAACTAAAAATATCTAATGCCAATATCGCTTGTTTGTTGCCATTAGCTGCGGCTTCTTCAATGGCTCTACAATCATTACTGAGTTGAGAAACCCCTAATAAGCCACTTTTTTTATTTAGCAGCTCGTTAACTTCATCGAGACTATAGCCAAGTTGGTCAACTAAGTGAAAAATAACACCTGGGTCGATATCGCCACTACGCGTTCCCATCATGACCCCTTCAAGCGGGGTTAACCCTAAACTAGTGTCAACACTGCAGCCGGCTTTAATTGCTGTAACACTACATCCATTTCCTAAATGTGCACTGATAAAGTTGCATTGCTGTGCCGGTTTATCAATGAGTTTGGCCGCTGCTCTACTGACAAAGTAATGGCTAGTGCCATGAAAGCCGTATTTACGAATTCCATGCTCTTGGTACAGTTGAAAAGGCAAACCATAAAGGTAAGATTTTTGTGGCATAGTTTGATGAAATGCCGTGTCAAAAATAGCCACTTGAGGAATATTTTCAAATACCAACTCAGTAGCTGTTATGCCTTGTAGGTTTGCTGGATTATGCAGCGGAGCAAGTTGAGATAATTGTTCAATACTTTGCTTAATATCGTCAGTGATTTTAGTCGGCTGACTATATTTTTCACCGCCATGAACCACTCGGTGGCCAATGGCACAAACACTTTCTTTTAAATGATGAGTTGTTAAATAGTCAACTAAAGCCTTAATGGCTGTTTGATGATCATATGGTGTAGCTAATGCATATTTTTCTTTATTAGCTTGCTTTTTGATGGTGATAAATGCCTCTGTTGATAACAAGCATTCTGCTAGACCTGCAATTACGACCTGACCGCTAATTGGATTAATCAATGAAAATTTAAGAGAAGAACTGCCACAGTTGATTACTAATATATTGTTTTGCATCTAGTTTACTAAATTGGTGAGCATAGCAAGAGTATAGTCGCTTTTGTAATACTGGAAGTTGATTTAATACAAACTTTTATTTTGTTGCTTCATTTTTCGACGAAGTGGCAACTTTATACTATCTTTTAAATAATAGTTGTTATAGTGTTGCGCCTATGAATGTTGTAGAAATTATTAGATTAGGTCAGAAGTATAAAGAACTTTGGCCAGAAAAAATCGAACTAGCGAATTATTTTGAAGAATATCGTTCAATTCAAGTAAGTCGTCTTGTCTGTCGCTATTTACCGGGCGTTGCTTTATTTGTATTTGTCATACAACTTTATTTAGGCGGTTTTGCACAATTGCCTCAATCTATTGTTTACGCCATTTTTATACTTAGTATTCCTTTACAAGCTCTAGTGATGTTGGGGGTTAAAGCCGATAAGTTTTTGCCGCCTGCATTGGCTAATTGGTATAAAGAAGGTGTTGCTAAAATTAACCAAAGTGGTGGTAATTTAAAGCTCTCAGTGCAAAAACCTCGTTATTTAGATTTAGCGTACTTGTTGAATGTTAGCTATTCAAATGCTCATCATCGTTCATAGCTTTTTGTCAGAAATAAATAACAATTTACATTTCTCTTTTCTTAGGCATAAAAGCTACAACGAAAAATAGCAACGCGCTGAGCAGGGTACTTAAAATATTTTCTTCATAAGTTAAGATATTAAAGTAAAATAAACTGTTTTCAATTAGCGCCACTAAAGCCCCATAAATCAATAAAATAGTAGTCGTTTGTTGTTTGGTTTGCTTGATCAAACAGGCAAACGTATATCCCAAAACGGGTATAAATGACCAAATTAAAAAGACGATTAATGAAAAGAAAACTGCTGTGGGGGCAATACTTTCATTGGTTAATTTTTTTACCACGGGAAAAGATTGAATAAACAGGTAACCTAGATAGAGATATAACATATATTCCCCGTTATTTTTGATACAAACGAATATGAAAGTCGGCTTGGCAAGTAAAATCCTCTATACTTGTTAGCTCATTTTTAACCTCTTCACTTGCTTTGAAGGCAAAAGGCGTCATAGAAAGCAAGTTCAAAAGGTCATCACCTGTTTCAAGAATCATTTCATAGGATAAATTTTCTTGGTGGACTAAAGTTAAATGTTCTATCGGTGTTCGCTCGATATCGTGCTCTTTCGCTTGCCGGTAAATTTTCTGCTTTAATTCATTTAAATGTTTTTTTGCTGGAGTTACTGTCAGTAGGTAACCCTTATTTTTAAGCACTCTTGTAAACTCATTTTCTAATATTGGTGCATAAATAGAGAACATCCAATCAATAACATTATCTTCAAACGGCAAGTGGGATAATGTTGCTACGCTAAAATGACAATTTTTATATTTTTTAGCAGCCTTTTTTACCGCTTCTTTAGCGATATCTATACCATAAACTGTATTGTGTGAGGTTTTATGCTGATGTGTGTAATAACCTTCACCGCAGCCTGCATCAAAAAGCTTTCCTGATTGTTCTCCATAGCTTTGATAAAGGTCAATGAGCTTATTTATTAGTGGTTGGTAATAGCCTCTTTCAAGAAATGTTCTTCTTGCATTGACCATTGCTTTATTGTCACCAGGCTCTTTTGAGTGCTTAAATTGAACGGGCAGTAAGTTAACGTAACCTTCCTTGCCTAGGTCAAAACAGTGATTGTTTAGACAGATAAATGAGCTGCCTTTTAATGAAAGCGAACTTTGGCAAAGAGGGCAGCGGTATTGGGCTATTGTAGTCATAATTTTTAGCAAAAAGGAGCCGTTTATTACTCCTTTTATTAACGGGTTGATTTATTTAAAGGTAGACCAAATAGGAGCATGATCAGAAGGTTTTTCTATCGCGCGCAGCTCATAATCAACGTCTGATTCTACACATGAGGCGGCTAACTTTTCAGTTGCTAAAACAACATCAATCCTTAAACCTCGGTTATCATCAAAACCACGCGAGCGGTAATCAAACCAAGAGTAGCGCTCTGTACGATCTGGATGCAATTCGCGAAAGGTATCTTTAAACCCCCAATTCATTAATGTCGCTAACCATTCACGCTCTTCAGGCTGAAAGCTACATTTTCCAGTTTTTAACCAACGTTTTCGGTTAGGTTCACCAATACCAATATCAATATCCAGTGGTGAAATATTGATATCACCCATGACAACAATATTTTCATCTGGCGTATGATTGTCATGAAGATAGCCCATTAAATCTTTATAAAATTGGCGTTTATATGGGTATTTCGTTTCATGGCTAATACTTTCACCTTGAGGAAAATAACCATTAAGTACGGTAACTTTTTCGCCTAGCTCGTTTGTTGTCTCAACCATTATCATGCGTTTTTGTGCATCATCGTTATCCGTTGGAAAACCATATTGAATATGAGAGGCTTCTTTTTTACAAAGCATTGCCACACCATAATGTGCTTTTTGGCCATGAAAATAAACGTGATAGCCCATAGCCTCAACATCTTCAATAGGAAAAGCGTCGTTATGCACTTTAATTTCTTGTAACCCAATAATATCTGGTTGATGTTTATCGATGATAGCTTGTAATTGGTGTAGACGGGCACGTAGGCCATTAATATTAAAAGAGATGATTTTCATCGAAAAAACCTTAAAAGCATTGAATTATTTAGGGATGTTTTATGGTGGCGATAATAACATGCTTAATAACAGAGAAAAATTAATAATAATATTTTGTTTCTTTTTATTTTCTTCTTTTGATTGAGTCTGATCTTTTGAGCGAATAACATGCCCAATATAGTTTGTTTAAACTTAAGTTCGATATAGCGGCATATCCAAGTTTTGATGTTCAACACAAATGGGAATTTATTTTGAAAATGCAAAGTAACAGTTATGTGATTGCAAGTGTTTTAAAATGGTTACAACAAGGAGAGCAAGTATGGCTTTGTTCAATTACCAGCACTTGGGGATCATCGCCTGCACCTAAAGGCACTTTAATGGCCTATTGTACAAAATATGGTATTGCAGGGACATTGTCTGGAGGGTGCATTGAAGAAGATTTAATCGAAAAAATGCAACAAGGTACTTTGCTAAAAGCTAATGAGTCATTTCCTATTGAATTAGTTTATGGAGGCTCTAAAGAGCAACAAGCACGTTTTGTTTTACCTTGTGGCGGTCAACTGCATTTATTGGTTGAGTATTTCACTCCTGACCCCTTAACCCTTGAACATTTTACCCAGCTTGATGGTTTACTTTCAAAGCGAGAGTTGGTTGGTAGAAAAATTTGTTTAAATAGCGGCAATTTTTCGGTGTTAAATAAAAATATTAGAAGGGGGATTAATCGTTTAGCTGATAATGAACAAAGTGTATTTATTGAACATGTGATGGGGCCTTCATATCAAATGCTATTAATTGGTGCGAGTGAAGTTGCACGTTGTGTTGCCCAGCTGGCGCAATCATTAGATTTTGATGTTTCGGTTTGGGATCATCGAGAAGAGTTTATACGCAACTGGCAGGTTGAACATGTTACTGTATACCGCGACTCACCTGAAAAGTTGATCCGTGAAAAGTTTGCTGATGAAAATAATGCCATTATTGCCCTTGCCCATGATCCTCGAGTGGATGATTTTGCTTTAGTTGATGCCTTAATGACTAAGGCATTTTATATCGGCGCTATTGGCTCTAAGAATACTTGTAGAAAGCGTAATGAACGGTTAGTTAATTACATAGAAGATCAGAAAAGTCTTGAAAAAATGCATTCTCCTGTCGGACTTGATATTGGCAGTAAAACGCCATTTGAAATTGCTATTTCGGTTTTAGCACATGTTATTCAAAAGCGAAGCGAATTAGAAAAGTCTCTGTGTAAATAACGTTTTTACACAGATGAGTTTGTTAGCTTTTATTATGACTTCCGTCGCATAACACTTGTTTACTTGATTGCTTACAGCCACAAAAGAAGACTTTTTTACTTTCTGTCGCTTTAAACATGACGGGAGTGAAATCTGTACCGCTATGTGAGCCATCACAAAAAGGTTGTTTATTGCTCCTACCACAAGAGCACCACATATAATTCTTGCCTGCTTCAACGTCAATAATAAAAGGGGAGTCGGATGCTCTTACTGGATCGCTCATATAGTCTCTCTAATTAAGTTATTTACCCTAAGTTATTCACTATAGTCGATAAATTAATAATTGGAATTTTTTTGAACTGGGTTATTCGTTTCATTTTCTGTTTTGTTAATCGTTGATAGTAAGTGACTTAATAAGCCACTCGCACCAAATCTAAAATGTCTAGCATTTAACCAAGAGGCCCCTAACGTATCCATAACCAATGATAAATAGGCTTGCACATCGACGATATCTTTCACTCCGCCGGCTATTTTTAAACCGATGTTGGGGTTGGTGTTTTTAATAACATTTACCATGACTTTTGCTGCGGCTATCGTGGCATTAATAGCGACTTTCCCTGTCGAGGTTTTAATAAAGTCTGCGCCGGCGTTAATAGAAATCTCACTCGCTTTTGTGATCAGTTTCTCGGTTTTTAATTCTCCCGACTCGATGATAACTTTTAAGAGAATATTTTTTCCACAAGCTTGCTTACAAGCCTGCACAAGTTCAAACCCTTTTTGTTCATCCCCTTTTATCAAAGCTTGATATGGGAAAACCACATCAATTTCATCTGCGCCTAATGCGATAGCTTCTATAATGTCTTTAACTACACTTTTTGTTTCGCTATTACCCTCAGGAAAGTTGACGACAGTTGCAATTTTTATTTGTTTATTACCTTGTTTTGCCAATTGCTTTTTAGCAACAGATATAAAACGAGGATAAATACAAATAGCAGCGGTATCACCGACATCAGACTGAGCTTGTTGGCACAAGGTAATAATATCTTGTTCTCTTTCTTCATTTGTTAAACTGGTCAGATCCATTAATGAAAGGGCAAGTTTAGCAACGGTAATTTGTTGATCCATATTATCTTCTTCTCTTAACGCGTAAAGGTAATGCAGTTGGGGCGGCTAGGCTCAAATAACTTACCTAAATGTAGGTCAATTTGAAAAAGTAAAAACGAGGTGTAAATACCAAAAATTACTGCCCTTTGGGTTGAACTCATTTGATCTTGAAAGTTCAACAGGCTCTAATATGTAATATTATTCAGCCGTTATCAATAAAGAAATGCTAAGGTATAGCAGGTAAACTTGATGAAAACGCTAGATAAAGTCATTGATGCATAAATAATGACAAAAAACTCATAAATAAGGTTAAACATGGCAAGAGCAATAATTCTCGTAGTGGACAGTTTTGGTATTGGGCAAGCACCTGATGCGGATAAATTTGGTGATCTACATGCCAATACGTTTGCACATTTAGCCCAGGTTTATTATCAAAATACCCACAAAAAAATCGCCTTGCCTTACTTAGCTTCTATGGGGTTAGTGGATGCCTGCTTAGCCGCAGGTAAAGAAGAATTTCCTGTTGAATCTTATCAATTAAATAAGGGGGCTTTTGGCTACGCGGCTGAAATGAGTAGTGGCAAGGATACCCCAAGTGGTCATTGGGAGATGACAGGGGTTCCCGTGCTATTTGATTGGGGATACTTTGACAAACCTGTTAATAGCTTTCCTGCAAAACTACTTAATAATATTGCTATAGCTACAGGGTTTGAAAGGGTTTTAGGCAATTGCCACGCTTCAGGCACTGATATTATTGCGCGTTTAGGGCAGCAGCATATTCAAACAGGCTTGCCAATTTGTTATACCTCAGCGGACAGCGTTTTTCAGGTGGCGGCTCATGAAGAACACTTTGGCTTAGACAACTTATATCATTTTTGTGAGAAGGTAAGAGAGTTACTTGACGATTATAATATAGGACGGGTGATTGCCAGACCTTTTATTGGTGATGACAAACACTCTTTTGTACGTACTGGCAATCGACGAGACTACTCTGTGTTGCCACCCGCAGCCACGTTATTAGATAAACTAACGCAGGCGGGGGGGCATGTGATCAGTGTGGGTAAAATTGCCGATATATTTGCTCATCAAGGGATCAGTGAGAAAACCAAAGCAACAGGGATAGATGCCCTGATTGATGCGACACTTCTACATATGCAAACAGCAAAAGACAAGAGTTTAATCTTTACTAACTTAGTCAATTTCGACCAAGATTTTGGCCACAGGCGTGATGCGATTGGCTATGCAGAAGCACTTGAATCTTTTGATAAAAGGCTTCCAGAGATATTTTCTCAATTAAATGACGATGATATTTTATTTATTACCGCTGATCATGGTTGTGACCCTACATGGCACGGAAGCGATCATACGCGAGAGTATGTACCTGTGCTTGCCTACCATAATCACCTTGCTTCAATTGAATTAGGTGAACGGGCTACTTTTGCAGACTTAGGTCAAACCATTGCCGAAATGTTTGCATTAGAAAAGCTTAGCTACGGCAAAAGCTTTTACAAAAAATTAATCTAACCTACTTTTATATCGTTTTAGAGGATACTTTCTAAGGTTAATTCCATCATTGCTTTAAAAGTACGCTCACGTTCATCTGAAGTGGTTTGTTCACCGGTTTTAATATGATCACTTACCGTTAACACGGTTAATGCTTTTTTGCCTAATTCAGCAGCAACACCATATAAACCTGCGGCTTCCATTTCAACGGCTAATATTCCAAGTGACTCCATTGTTTTGAACATGTCGCTTTGCGGAGTATAAAAAAGATCTGCGCTAAAGATATTGCCAACGTTGACTTTCAGCTTCATCTTATCTGCGGTATTAACGACCCTTTGTAATAGTGAAAAATCGGCACAAGCAGCGAAATCAAAATGATTAAAGCGCTGACGATTAACATTCGAATCAGTGCTTGCCGCCATCCCTATGATGATATCACGCACTTTTATGTCATCTCTAACTGCCCCACAGGAGCCAACACGAATGATATTTTCTACCCCATAATCCTTATAAAGCTCTGTAGCATAAATTGAAATTGATGGGATCCCCATGCCTGATCCCATTACCGATACCGGTTGCCCTTTATATGTTCCGGTATAACCCAACATATTTCTTACTTGTGTAACGCACTTTACATCGTCGAGAAAGTTGTCAGCAATAAATTTGGCTCTAAGCGGGTCGCCCGGCATTAATACTGTTTTCGCGAATTGATTGTCTTTTGCTGCAATATGAGGGGTTACCATACTAGTTAACCTTATGAATATGATGAACAGTGAATTTAACCAAGGTGTTACCGTGATTTTTAATCTTAGCTAATCCTACTATAAAGCGATATTTAAACACCATAACTTTAGGGGATGTTGATCTTTCATGCTTATTTTTGCCGCAGTTGATTGCTATATAGACAAAGATAATGTGCGCCTGCATCACTTTAATAACCTAGATTCCTCTATGCCCAAATGAAAAAACAATAACGGCGTATAAATTACGAGAAATGCTGCCCTTTGAGGGCAACTAAACGCTATTTCTTCTATGTTGCTGACAGTTTACATGGAATGACCATGCTACATTGCTCGCGCCTTTAACAAAAAGCGTTTAGTTTGAATAAAATTTTATCTCGAAAGAGCAACAGTCCCTATTCAATTAACGCATTACTAATTAACGCAATATTAATTTTGAACTTGGTAAAACTTAGCGATTTCGTTACTGGGTTTAAAATAAAATTGAAAGTGATAATCGTTAAGGGGTTCTGTGTTATATCGTTTTTATCTTATTTTATGTTGGTATTAGAGTAATAACACTGATAGATTAGTTGACGGGATAATCATCTAGGTGTCTAGACGTAAATTATAGATTAAATATTAGAAGCAGTAAGAAGAGAAAATAACTATGTTCTACCAAAACGACGACGTTCGTATCGCAAATATCAAAGAATTATTACCTCCAATAGCTTTATTGGAACGATTTCCAGCATCAGAAAAAGCTTCTAAAACAGTTTTTTCAGGTAGAGCAGCGATCAGTAAAATATTTAACAATCAAGACGACAGATTATTAGTTGTGATTGGGCCATGTTCTATTCATGATCCAAAAGCGGCAATTGAATACGGTGAAAAGCTTGTTCAATTACGCGAAAAATATAAAGACAACTTAGAAATTGTTATGCGTGTTTATTTTGAAAAACCACGTACAACAGTGGGTTGGAAGGGGTTAATTAACGACCCTTATATGGATAATAGCTTTAAACTTAATGATGGTTTACGTATTGGCCGCAAGCTTCTTGTTGATTTAAATGACTTAGGTTTACCAACGGCGGGAGAGTTTTTAGATATGATCACGCCGCAGTATATCGGTGATCTTATGTGTTGGGGGGCTATTGGCGCTCGTACCACAGAAAGCCAAGTACATCGTGAATTATCTTCAGGTTTATCTTGTCCCGTTGGCTTTAAAAATGGCACTGATGGCACAATTAAAATCGCAATAGATGCTATTGGTTCGGCAAGTGCTCCTCATCACTTTCTTTCGGTAACTAAGTTTGGCCATTCAGCCATTGTTCAAACCACAGGTAATAATGATTGCCATATTATTTTACGTGGTGGTAAAACACCTAATTATGATGCACAAAGTGTTAACCAAGTTACCGAGCAGTTAGCGGCTTCTAAACTTAATACTAAAATTATGATTGATTTTAGCCATGGTAATTCGAGTAAAAAGTTTGAAAACCAAATGCGAGTTTCCGAAGATGTCGGGCATCAAATAGCGTCAGGTAATAATGATATTTTTGGTGTAATGGTTGAAAGCCACTTAGTCGAAGGTCGACAAGACTTGGTTAATGGTGAAGTGAAAACTTATGGTCAATCAATTACTGATGCTTGTATTGGTTGGTCTGACACCGAAAAATTACTTGCTCAGCTAAATAATGCGGTATCAGAAAGACGTAACGCATAATTTAATGTTTAGTTGAAAACGTAAAAAAAACGCATCATTTGATGCGTTTTTTTCTTAACTAAACATCTTAATCGCTACTTTTCGGCAGGAATAAATTCGCCTTGCATAGGCTGTTTAATACGGCCATTATCTAAATTTTCTAGCCAACTAATATAGTCATCTATTGCCATTGGCTTAGCGTAAAAATATCCTTGGCCGATATCACAACCAAAGCGACGTAATGTATCTTCATCTTGTTGGCTATTTACTCCTTCGGCTACCACTTCTAAACCTAATCCTTTCGCCATTTTTACCGTTGCTTCAGCAATAATTTTTCGCTTTAAATTGTCATTAATATTTTCGACAAACTCTCTATCAACTTTGAGTTCTTGAAAAGGCAGGTTGCTGATTTGTGACATAGACGAATAACCAGTTCCAAAATCGTCAATACTGATCGTGATCCCTAAATCAACAAGTTTTTCTATAAGCTCCAATGATTCCTCGTTATAGGTGATTGATGAGGATTCCGTTAATTCAAAAATTATTTTATCCGCTGGTATAGTTGAATTTTCAATAATGTCGATAACACGAGTAAAGAAGTGCTCAGAGGCGATATCTTTGCCGCTAATATTTATCGATATCATATGGTTAAAACCGTATTCACTCGCCAGTAAAAGTTGTTGCTGTAGTGATTTTTCAATCACCCATAATGTGATCTCATTTATCAACCCCATATCCTCAGCAACAGGTATAAATACAGACGGGGAGATGAAGCCTTGAGTTGGATGCTGCCAGCGAATTAAACATTCACTGCTGCAAACCCTTAGTGTTCTAAGGTCAATTTGAGGTTGATGGAAAATGGCTAAATTATCATTTTCAAGGGCTGATTTTAAGTCGCTGGTCAGTTGTAATAAATAAGCATTTTCATTAGATGATTGCTGTTGGTAAAGCGCCCATTTCTGATGATTTAACTCTGCTTGATTGGTCGCGAAAATGACATTGTTGATTAATTGATGACTTTTAATACCATGCTCCGGAAAACTAGATGCGCCAATTATCGCAGAAAGAGGTAATTTCAGGTGATTAATTTGAAAGTTATCAGACACTATTTTCTGTATTGCGGCGATCAGTTCTTCTAATGTTTGATGCTGGTATTTGTCGTTAATAACGATAACAAACGCATTATTGTTAATAAAACAGAGTTTTTCATTATTCTCTGTAAGTGAAAAAACTGAATCATTGAACTGAAATAGTAAGGAAAGTTTTTGAAATAAGTGCTGAAACAATTGAGTGACCTGTTCATCGTCAATGTATAGGGCAATCTTGTCAATATGCTCAGGCTTAATCATTAATAATGTAAATTGATTGTCTTTTTGCAACACTAACTGATTGACAAAGGTTTCCAAATTTGACTTTCGCGGTAAGCCGCTGGTGATGTGATAGGCAATATCTTTAATTCTATCTTGTTCATTTCTTTTCATGCGCTGTGCTAATGCAAAAGCCATTAGGGTTAATTCTACGATAATGGCCACTAGGAATGCGTTACGTGTGAAAAATGAGTAATCTAAATAATTGAGTAATACTAAAGGTTGTATTGAGGAGCCAATCAACAAAGGTAGCCAAGAAAGTAAATAAAATTTAGACCAAGAATAGTTATGATTAATGCGTTTTAGTAAAACAAAAATAGCAAATAATAACGTAAAAGGTTGCAGTGAAAAGAATAACTTTGCTTGCAAAATAGCATCTAGGTTAATTGATAATAACGAGCAAAAAATTAAAATGGCGATAATTGCTTTACCCGCGCGATAAGTTTTGTTTTTCCCTTGGTTATAGCGCAGAAAAAATAAGGTGAATAAAACGAGAAAAATCACAATATAATAATGAAGAAAAATGATGTATTTATTGATCAAGGCCTGTATTTCTGTCGAGAAAATCAGGTGACCAAAGCCCGTTAAACCTGACAAAACCATAAATGAGCTTAATAAATACCCAATATAGAATAAATAGACGGTATCTTTAATGGCAAAAAATAACACTAAGTTATACATGGCCATTAAAAGGATTATTCCAATAAAAGCCCCGTAAAAGATCTGGGCATAGAGGACTCTTTGGGTAAAGTCATTATTACTGATCACCATAAGGGGGACATTGGGTGGACCTTGCGTTTGTATCTCTAGAATAAACGCTTTGTTTTGTCTTGCAGGTAGGTCAAACGTCAGGTGAGGATATACCTTAAGTGAAATGTCATGGTTATTAGCTAATAAATTTGTACTAAGGTAGTTAGTTTCGCTAGTAATAGTTTTATTCGCTTGATAAACCTTCAAAATATCTAGCATATTATTATCAGCATAAAGCACTAAAGCTAGGGGTTCAGCCGAATGATTTTTAACAATGATCCTTAGCCAATATGTTTGCTTAGATAACTCAAATGGTATTTCATTGTTTTTGGCTGGAATAAATGTGCTGAGTTGTTTTTTGATGTTATCAACATCCATTTTCCCTGACGGATCAATTAAATAACTCATGTCAATTGTATGCTCAACGGTGCGTGTTTTATTTGTATCGATAGCCACTAATCGTGTTGCAACATTCCAAAGAATAAGTGCGATCAATATGAAAATTATGGCAATTGCAAGAATGTGAATAATTTTAAATAATTTATTTAACAGCACGCTAATACTCTAATGACGGTACTAAAACTTTTCTAACTGTAGCAAAGTTATAGTTATTTTGGGAATTTATCGTTAAGAATAAATTTTTGTGATTTGAATTTTCTTTGATATTTTCACTATCTTTTGAGTGGTAATCTTTTACAATTAACGTAATGTCAGCATTCACACAAAAGGATAAACATGAAGACTAAAGCAGCCGTCGCTTTTGGAGCAGGTCAACCATTAAAGGTAATGGAAGTTGATTTAGCAGCACCTCAAAAAGGTGAAGTGCTGATTGAAATTAAAGCGACAGGGGTTTGTCATACCGATGCTTTTACTTTATCCGGTGATGATCCTGAAGGGGCTTTTCCAGCCATTCTTGGACATGAAGGTGCGGGCATCGTTATTGAAGTAGGTGAAGGTGTTACATCAGTTGAAGTTGGCGATCATGTTATTCCGCTTTATACACCTGAATGTCGAGAATGTGATTTCTGTTTACATCCCAAAACTAATTTGTGTCAATCAATTCGAGAAACACAAGGCCAAGGTTTAATGCCCGATGGTACTTCTCGCTTCTCAATAGATGGTAAACCCTTATTACATTATATGGGCTGTTCAACGTTCGCTAATCACACAGTCTTACCTGAAATTGCGGTAGCTAAAATTCGAAAAGATGCCCCGTTTGATAAAGTGTGTTATATCGGTTGCGGTGTAACAACGGGCGTTGGTGCCGTTGCCTTTGATGCTAAAGTTGAGCCAGGTTCAAATGTTGTGGTTTTTGGTTTAGGTGGGATAGGTTTAAATGTTATACAAGGGGCTAAAATGGTTGGTGCTGATAAAATTATTGGTATCGATTTAAACCCCGATAAAGTTGAACTGGCGAAGAAATTTGGTATGACCCATTTTATCAACCCAAATGAAGTTGATGATGTTGTTAGCCATATTTGTGAATTAACGAACGGCGGTTGTGATTACAGCTTTGAATGTATTGGTAATGTTAACACTATGCGTCAAGCATTAGAGTGTTGCCATAAAGGCTGGGGTGAATCTTGGATCATTGGTGTGGCTGGGGCAGGACAAGAAATTTCAACAAGGCCTTTTCAGTTAGTAACAGGTCGTTCGTGGAAAGGCTCTGCTTTTGGTGGTGCACGAGGGCGTACCGATGTCCCAAAAATAGTAGATTGGTATATGGATGGTAAAATTCAAATTGATGATTTAATCACCCACACCATGCCTTTAGAAGATATTAATAAAGCGTTTGATCTGATGCATGAAGGCAAGTCAATTCGCTCTGTTGTTTTATATGATTAAAAGGTCAAGTATGGAGTTACTCTCTGATAACAAGTGTTTTGGTGGGCAGCAACTGCGTTACCAGCACCAGTCAAAGGTCAATCATTGTTTGATGACCTTTTCTGTATTTTTACCTCCTCAAGCTAAACAGGGAAAAGTTCCTGCGCTTTATTGGCTGTCAGGTTTAACCTGTACCTATGAGAATTTCATTACCAAGGCTGGCGCTCAACAATATGCAGCTAAGCATGGTATTGCTCTGATATGCCCCGATACTAGTCCTAGAGGGCAAGGGATTCCAGATGATGAAAATCAATCCTATGATTTTGGATTAGGGGCTGGTTTTTATGTCAATGCGACCGAGCCATTATGGTCAAATCATTATCAGATGTACGACTATGTAGTGAATGAATTACCTGCGTTGGTGAATGATAGCTTTGCTGTTAAGCCTGATTTGATGTCAATTTTTGGACATTCTATGGGGGGGCATGGAGCACTCACTATCGCATTAAAAAATGCTGACCGATATCGAAGTGTTTCGGCTTTTGCTCCCATTTGCTCGTCAATTCGAAGTCCATGGGGACAAAAAGCCTTGATGGGTTACTTAGGTACAAATCAACAAGATTGGTTTCAATATGATGCAACTGAGTTAGTGAAAGTGGCTCAACATCATTTGCCTATGCTTATTGATCAAGGTGATAGTGATGATTTTCTTTTAGACCAGTTAAAGCCAGAACTACTTCAACATGCTTGTGATGTGGCCCATTACCCTGTAAAGATCAGAATGCAAAAAGGCTATGATCATAGCTACTTTTTTATTAGTAGTTTTATTGGTGAACATATTGCTTTTCATGCTAAACATTTAGGAAATGAAAAAACGCCCTCAGTAATGACCTCACAATAAAAAGCGAACGGTATTAATAGCAATTGACCAACCAAGGGGAAGTATCAATTTTTTGATGTAAATTAAACAAATTGTTAACTTTACTATTTACCTTCCCCTCAAAACCCCGCAAAATAATCTCTTACTTAGGATCAACATTTTATCCAATGTTATGAGGGAACTTGGCTTTCAACTGTTACCTGATACTCATGGGAAAAATATGGAAATAATTGGTTTAGAATATGAACAATAAAAATATTAACAGCATATTGTTTGTCTGTATGGGCAATATTTGCCGTTCTCCTACTGCCGAAGCCGTTTTTCGTCAAAAAGCGCACGATAAAGGACTTAAATTACATATTGATTCTGCCGGCACTATTGGCTCTCATGCGAGGGAAAAGCCAGACCATCGAGCTCAAAAAGTTGGTGTATCGCGAGGTTATTCATTTGATAAAATAAAAGCGCGTAAAGTGACCATAGATGATTTTGAGCAGTTTGATCTTGTTTTAGCGATGGATAACCAAAACGTTAAGGCGTTAAAGAAGGTTGCGCCAGCACACCTAATGGGTAAAATTAAATTGTTTTTAGAGTTTGCCTATAACCATGAAGAAAACGAAGTACCTGATCCCTACTATGGTGGCGCGAGGGGCTTTCAGTTTGTGTTAGATTTAGTTGAAGATGCCAGCGATGGTTTGATTAATGAGCTTTCGTCATAAATATTATTATAGGTTTTAATTGGTACTGTTGCGCTTTCTTTAAGTAAAGAAAAACCAAGCACTAGGCTTGGTTCTTCTTTCATTAAAAATAATTAATGAAGTTGAATCTCTGCTCCAGTCACTAAATTTTCAGGGCTTTTTCTCCGCGGGCAATACCCACACAGCCTGAACGAACAGATTCAATGATTTCAGTTTCGTGAGCCAAAGTTGTAACAAACGCATTAACCTTATCTGCATCACCCGTTAATTGAATGGTATAAACTTGTTTACCAATATCAATAATTGACCCTCTAAAAATATCAGTGATCCGTTTTACTTCGGTACGAGACTTGTCATTCATTGCTAATACTTTGATTAAAATAATTTCACGTTCAACATGACTACGTTCAGTTAAATCGGTAATTTTTATTACATCTATCAGTTTATTGACTTGTTTGACTATTTGTTCAAGGACTCTATCGTCTCCTTTTGTCACTATAGTGATACGGGATAAGGTTTCATCCTCAGTTGGTGCGACAGTTAAACTTTCAATGTTAAAAGCACGTTGAGAAAAAAGACCAACAATACGCGATAGTGAGCCCGGCTCGTTCTCTAATAAAACAGCTAAAATACGACGCATTATGCTTTTACTCCTTTTGTTATCCACATCTCATCAACGCCACCATGCTTAATTTGCATCGGGTAAACATGCTCTTTTTCATCGACACAAATATCAACAAACACTAAACGATTTTTAATGGAAAAAGCTTCTTCCATTTTAGGCTCTAACTCATCTAAGGTGTCTATTTGAATACCAACATGGCCATAAGCCTCGGCTAATTTGACAAAGTCAGGAATTGATTCCATGTAAGATGAGGAATGACGGCCACCATAAATCATGTCTTGCCATTGTCGAACCATACCTAAAGAACGGTTGTTTAGCGTAATAATGACAACAGGAAGGTTATATTGTAAACACGTTGATAATTCCTGAATATTCATTTGAATTGAGCCATCACCGGTAATGCAGATCACATGGCTGTCTGGAAAAGCTAACTTAACTCCCATGGCCGCAGGCAAACCGAAACCCATGGTGCCTAATCCGCCAGAATTAATCCACTGACGAGGCTTTTTAAAAGGATAATATTGCGCGGCAAACATTTGATGTTGCCCTACATCTGAACATACATAGGCTTCACCTTTCGTGATTTTATACATTGTTTCAATAACACGTTGAGGTTTGATTTTTCCGTTGTCTTGCTGATAACTAACACTTTTAACGGCGCGCCATTCATTAATTTGTTGCCACCATAACTCTATTGCCGGTATGTCTGGCGAATAATTTGTCGCAGAAAGTTCATCAAGTAACTGCTGCAACACGATGTCAATTAGGCCAACAACTGGAATATGAGCATTAATGGTTTTTGAGATAGAAGTGGGATCAATATCAACATGTACAATCGTCGCATTTGGACAGAACTTTTTGACATTGTTGGTCACACGATCATCAAATCTTGCACCTAACGCTAAGATCACGTCAGCATTGGCCATTGCTTTATTCGCTTCTAAACTGCCATGCATACCTAACATGCCAATAAAGTTTTTATGAGTACCAGATAAACCACCTAGCCCCATTAGCGTATTGGTACAAGGTGCGTTTAATGTCTCTACGAGTTGTGTTAATAACTGTGAGGCATCAGCCAAAACTATACCACCACCAGAATATA
Source organism: Colwelliaceae bacterium 6441 (assembly GCA_040779345.1). GTDB lineage: Bacteria > Pseudomonadota > Gammaproteobacteria > Enterobacterales > Alteromonadaceae > Thalassotalea_H. The sequence continues at coordinate 56,596 of JBFONU010000012.1, forward strand.
CAACTAATCTTTTTGCATTACTGATTGTTTGAACTGCTTTTTTAATTTGTTTTGGGTGGCCTTTTTTAGTGGGGTTGTAAGAACGTAATTTCACATTAGTATCAATGCTAAATTCACCCTTATTCTCAGGGATGAGAATATCTTTAGGTAACTCAACAACCACAGGTCCAGGTCGGCCAGATTTTGCAATGTAAAAAGCCTTAGCGATTATATTAGGGATATCTTCTACACTTCTACAATTAAAACTATGTTTAACAATCGGTCTTGAACAACCGACAATATCGGTTTCTTGAAATGCATCGTCACCAATTAAATTGGTCGGCACTTGACCCGATAGCACCACCATAGGAATAGAGTCCATATAGGCAGTCGCAATACCGGTAATACAATTGGTTGCACCTGGGCCAGAGGTAGCCAAAACAACACCAACATCACCGGTGGCACGAGAATAACCATCAGCCATGTGAGTTGCTGCTTGTTCATGACGAACGAGAATATGTTGAAAGTCATTCTGCTGAAAAATCGCATCATAAATATCTAATACCGTTCCCCCTGGATAACCAAAGATGTACTTAACATCTAGCGCTGATAGGGCTTTAACTACCATTTGGGCACCAGAAAATAATGTTGTTGTCATGAGTGTTACCTCTATTTTTAAACGCTAAAAAATAAAAAACCCCCGGTCTTAGTAAGAGCGGGGGTTTAATGAAATTGCTGTTATTTGATTTTCTTAAACACAACAAACCCCTCGTATTGGCTTGACAACCACTACGACTGTGAGGACGACGTTGAGTAAATTTGTAAAAATCATTATTGTATTATTTCTCAATAGTTTTTTTTCAAAAAGAGAATCAATTATTATGTTTCTATTTTTAATGGCAAAGGGATCAACTGTCAACCTAAAATCTACTTTAATTATGAAATCATTAGACTTTATTGTTAATAATGTTTTTATATTATTATATAAAAGAAGAGCCTTTGATTTTAAAAATAAATTTATGAAGTTTATTTTTTTTGCACTACAATTAAGGAATGTCTAATAATAGTTAAGCTAATCAATGTCTAAGTTCATTTTTAAGGAAGAGTCAGCAGAAGATCTTGCCACTAGCAAAAAAGTTAATAGCAGTAAACATTGGCGCATTCTTGTTGTTGATGATGATGAATCAGTCCATCAAATTACTCGTCTTGTTTTAGCTGACGCTATCATCGAAAACCGATCATTAGAAATTGTTTCTGCGTATTCCTCGAAAGAAGCCCAAGAAATATTAAAAGGCGATGACAGCTTTTGTATGGCTTTTATTGATGTGGTAATGGAAACGGATCATGCGGGTTTAGAGCTTGTAGAATGGATAAGAAAAGAAAAACATAACCAAGCAATCCGGTTAGTTTTACGAACTGGTCAGGCTGGAACTGCTCCCGAAGCAAAAGTGATCAAAGAATTTGATATTAATGATTACAAAGAGAAAACTGACTTTACCGCTGGAAAAATGACCACCACTGTTTACGCGAGTATTCGTGCTTATCGTGACATTATTACTATTCAAAGAAGTCTTGATGCATTTAAACAATTGATAAAATCAACCCACGATTTATTAAAAATCAATCAATTTCGTCCTTTTGGCTCCGCTGCTTTAAATCACCTGTTAACGTTAATGGATGTTGAAAGTTCAGCTTTGTATATTGCCAGAAGCCAAAAAGACTTTGACGAAGAAAGTACCAATTTAATTATTGCTTGTACCGGTAAGTATGTCTGTGAGTCTGATAGTTTAGATAATTCTGAAATTGATCCTGAAGTGAAGTCATTAATTAAACAAGCCTTTGATGAAAAGCGTCATTGCACGAGTAGCGATTATTTCGTTGGTTATTATGAAACATCAAGTAGCGCATCATCGGTTTTGTATATTGAATTTGAAGATGATGTTGAACATTTTAAATCAAATTTAGCGGGACTCTTTGCTACTAATGTCGCGCTTATTTTAGAAAGTTTAACTAAACAGCATGAAGTTGAACGTACGCAAAAAGAACTCCTTTATATTGTTGGTGAAGCGATTGAGGCAAGAAGCAGAAATACAGGTTCGCATGTCAAACGAGTGGCTTTGATCTGCGAGTTGCTTGCCAAAAAACTGAATTTAGATGAGCAATTCATTGAGGCAATAAAGCTCGCATCGCCATTACATGATATTGGTAAGGTTGCCATACCTGAAAGAATATTAAATAAACCTGGTAAACTCGATAGTGACGAATGGCATATTATGAAAACTCATGCTGAAACTGGTGCTCACTTATTGAATAAATCGTCAACGCTTATTGCTAAAATAGGCGCTCGCTTAGCGCTTTATCATCATGAAAACTGGGATGGCAGTGGCTACCCAGAAGGACTTAAAGAAAAAAATATTCCCATTGAAGCGAGAATTATGGCAATAGCAGATGTATTTGATGCGCTTGGTACAGAGCATTGCTATAAAGAAAAATGGCCAATAGAAAAGATTAAAGATTATATCATTAGCCAGCGAGGTAAAAAATTTCAACCAGAGCTTGTTGATATATTAGTTGATAACTATCAAGAATTTGTCGATATTCGTGATGACTTGCTTGATTAAAGATTGTACTAGAGCTATTTATATTTTTTAATGAATACAGCCAGCTGTTCAACACACTTATTTACTGCACTTGGGAGATATTCTAAGTCAATCGCGTCTATTAAGTTTTTAACCTCTAAACCTAACTCTGTATCACCTTCAATTTTTAATCGACGTTGAAAAAATAGGGTGTCAGGGTCTTCCTTCCTGCCAGCTATTAGAATTAAATCATCGCCAGTTGCACTAAATAGTACATCTTCAGTCAAACCTGAATTTGGTGAAGACATAATTAATTGGTTACTTTTGTAACTTAATAACCAGGATAAACCAAGATCGGTAATCGATATTTTTAACCATTTATCTGCTAAAAATTCAAAATCACCATCTTCTAATGCTTCTTTAAAAACAGAATCTAATGCTTTTAATAACAAAGCTTGTTGAAGTTTGTCAGGCACGAGAGTTAAAGCTGGCTTGAGGATTTTTGGTAAATTAGCGAAGAGAATTTGTGGGAATTTCTTAGGGTTTTCTAACGTAGTTAATGAGTGATTCACAGGACATCTCTTTAAATGTTTTAAGTTTATTTCGCACAATATTAGGGGAATATTATTATATTTCTCTGCGTTAGATCAAAGCATTATGTATTATGCGCTTTTACATCTATTTTGATTGAATGATGGTTGTTTTAAGTCAATTATTCTCGCTTTAAAAGTCGTTACATTACCGCAATTAATAAATACATATTTGGCTTGGAACATGGAATTACTTTGTCCTGCAGGAAATTTCCCTGCACTTAAAACCGCGATAAAAAATGGCGCCGATGCTGTTTATATCGGATTAAAAGATGATACGAATGCTCGACATTTTGCTGGGTTAAACTTTAATGATGGCAAGTTGTCAAAAGCTGCAAACTATGTGCATGAGCATAATAAAAAACTACATGTGGCGATCAATACTTTTGCACATCCTGATGGTGAATCAAGATGGCGAAAAGCGGTAGATAATGCTGTCGCTATTGGTTGTGATGCATTAATTATCGCGGATTTAGGCGTTCTAGATTATGCCGCCAATAAATATCCGGATATCGAACGTCATGTTTCGGTACAAGCATCTACAACAAATTTAGAAGCCATACGTTTTTATCACAATAACTTTGCCGTGGATCGTGTTGTACTGCCACGCGTGTTGTCTATTCAACAAGTGAAGCAACTAGCCAAAAATACTCCTGTACCCCTTGAAGTCTTTGCTTTTGGTAGTTTATGTATAATGTCAGAAGGGCGTTGTTATTTATCATCTTACATGACAGGAGAATCACCCAACACAGCTGGAGCATGTTCACCCGCTAAATATGTTCGTTGGCAAGAAACGGATCAAGGACTCGAAAGTCGTCTCAATAATGTGTTGATTGATAGGTACCAAGAGCATGAAAAAGCAGGCTATCCAACATTATGTAAAGGGCGTTTTGAAGTAGAAAATAATGTCTACCATGCGTTGGAAGAGCCAACAAGTTTAAACACCTTAGAGTTGATCCCACAACTAAGTAAAATGGGTATTGTGTCAGTAAAAATTGAAGGACGACAACGAAGTCCCGCTTATGTAGAGCAAGTAACTTCGACTTGGCGAAGTGCAATAGATCGCTATCAACAAACGCCTGACAAGTTTGAAGTTGATTCAAATTGGATGAAAACTTTAGGTAACCTGTCGGAAGGTGAACAAACAACATTAGGTGCTTATCACCGAAAATGGCAATAGTTAACAAATAATAGAAAAAGAGAATGAGAACATGAAATTTTCCCTTGGGCCTAGTTTGTTTTTTTGGCCGAAACAACAAATAGAATCATTTTATCAGCAAGCGAAAGACTCAAAAGCCGATATTATCTATTTAGGCGAAACTGTTTGCTCTAAACGACGAGAGTTAAGAGCGAATGATTGGCTTAATCTTGCTAAAGAACTTTCATCTTCGGGTAAACAAGTGGTTATTTCAACAATGACATTGCTTGAATCACCAGCTGAAGTGCAAACTTTAAAAAAGCTCTGTGATAATGGCGATTTTTTAATTGAAGCGAATGACTTGAGTGCTGTACAAATCATGCAGACATTGAATTTACCATTTGTCGCTGGTCCTGCGATTAATTGTTATAACCTTTCAACATTAAAGGTGTTACTTAAACAAGGAATGATTCGTTGGGTGATGCCGGTGGAGTTATCCGGTGACTGGCTAAAAACCCTGTTACAGAATGCTGTAGAAGATAACATTAGACACTTATTTGAATGTGAGGTGTTTTCATGGGGTTATTTACCCCTTGCTTATTCGGCAAGGTGTTTTACCGCTCGTTCAGAAAATAGAGCAAAAGATGATTGTCAATACTGCTGTATAAACTATCCACTTGGGAGAAAAATGAACAGTAGAGAAGGGGAAAGAGTATTTGTTATTAACGGCATTCAAACCATGTCAGGGTATCAATACAATTTAATTAATGAAATAAACCACATGAAAAACCTTGGAGTTGATATCGCTCGAGTAAGCGCAGATTCTGAAGTGGCGTTTGATAAGTTAAACGACTTTGCCCAACAATTGCAGCAACCAGTGTCTATTTCATTAGATAAAACTGAAGAGTGTAATGGTTACTGGCATCAAATAGCAGGCATGTCGACTGTAACTTTATAAAGGTGATTGAATAAGTTTAAGCAAGTTTTAACAAGCAACAATGCTTAAACTTTAATCCACTGTCACAAAGGCAAGGTGAATTTCTTTTAGGTGGAGATAGTTCGGCATGTTTAATGATATCACCGTCAAGATATCGCCATTGCTGGTTTTCTTTGATGAAACGTGACTTCTCCCTCAGTTCGCAAAATGTCTTCTCGTGAATATAAAGGGCACTAAATTCAACCGTCGGAAATGGCTGATTATTTGTAGTCGATGAATAAGATTTTATATCAACTATATCACTGTTGATTATGTTGAGTTTTAACCATAGAGTTTGTGTTGCCCATTCTTCTATCTCTGCAATAGATTGCAACTTTTTAGCGCTATTGGCATAGGTTTGATAGAGGTAAGTCGCATTTTTGCATGCATAGGCACTGTACCTTGAACGCATCAATTGTTCAGGCGTTTTCGCTAGTTGTTCGCCATTGATGATTAATTGGCAACATGCTTCAAAATTTTTCTTACTGCCACAATAGCACGACATATAGTTAAGCGTGATTAAGTCATACCGGTGATTATACAGGTAAAACTAAAGACAATAAATAAGTTAACTATAAGCGAAAATAACGCATAAGTTGAACGATTCGCAATATTTGTGAATAACACAATAGTGTCGTACCTATTAATGTAAACGGTTGTTATTTGTTAAAACAATACAGGTTGTTTGCCCTTTTTCAGCATATTGTTTTAGTTGTTCAATTTCCTCATTTTTTAATGATGGATTACATAATACGACAGCAGAGCAATTACCTTTGCATAAAGTGGATCCGATACTTTGCAGATTAACTTTAGTAATATTTGTATTAATTTTTAAAATTTTACTTGTATCAACTCTTTTCGATTTAGATAAAAGCGCTAATGAATCATCCTCAGGGTTAACCATTAAAATCCATTTATTATTCAATTTGTGTTGTCGGCAAATATCTTCATATTGATTAGATAATTGTAAGGCATTGTTTATATTTCTAATATCAATCCAATTTGGTGATTGGGTTAATTCATTTTTTTTACTGATCTCAAAAGTGTTATTAATCATTTTCATACCCTTTATTGGCTTGTTTATATGCTGTATAAATTAACAGTATATGGTTTTATCCAGTAGATCAAGTAAATTTTTTACCACATTGATAATTAGAAAAATTGTTCTATAGTCAATATTTCCCACGATTATCACTTTAGAGGTTTTATATGGCGTACAGCCCAAGTATTCGATATAAAGTTAAGCAAATGAAAAACTCATTAGACCATCTCCAAGATATCCTCGTTGATGAGAATTATTCTGACGATTCACTGATAAGGTTAAGTCGGGCATTAAATGATATTAATGAAGAGGTCGATATGTTAACGACGGTGATGCAAGTAGGTCGCTTAAAAAGCAATACCAATAACAGCTAATTTTATTAGCTGTTATTGGTAATAAACACATTGTTTTTAATCGATTATCTTGGCGAAACGCTTGCTTTTTTCGTGGGAGTTACTGACTCGTTGGGGAATGGAAGTTAGTCAAGTTGACTTAATTCTTCAATTCTATTTCTTGTGGTTAAGATATAACATTTTTTAAAAGCTGCCGCTGCGCCTGTTTCAGGGGAGATATGCAAGTATTGCCAGCGACAATTGTTTTCTCTATAGGTGATAAAATTTCGTTGGGAACGTTTAAACATTTCTAACGCTGAACGTCTTCCTGTCACAATAGCAAACTCTTCCAAGATAAATATCTGATTATTAATCCATGTTTGAAGTTCTCTATCGGTAACGTCTTTCACTAAGTCTAAGCAACGAGAAAGCTGAGGTGTGCTTTTATAGGCTTTTTCACACTCATTGATACTTTTTGGCTGAAAGGCAAAAGTCTGACCAGCGAATAGCAAACTTAAAATAACGGTGGATCTAAGAACATGAGCAATCATTATGCAGGTAACACTTTTTTGTAAGGTTTAACCGTCGTTTTATTATAGACGCCAGCTTCAATATATGGGTCTTGATCTGCCCAATTTTTTGCATCATCTAAGCTTGAAAATTTAGCAATGATCAATGAGCCAGTAAAACCAGCTTCGCCTGGGTTTTCACTATCGATGGCGGGACAGGGGCCTGCAACGAGTAATCGTCCTTGTTGTTGTAATTCTTTTAAGCGCGCTAAATGATGCTCGCGAACCTGCATACGTAAAGGCAAACTGTTTTCAACATCTTCGCTATAAATTAAGTAATACATATTTTCTACTTCTAATTGTTTTCTTCGTTTTTTGGCTCAGGGTTTTCATCTTGAGGCAAATGCTTATATAAAACCAAAATTGTCGATATGGCAAAAATAAAAGTTAAGCCCATTAAGCCAAATACTTTGAAATTGACCCAGGTTTCTTGTGAAAAGTTATAGGCAATGTAGATATTAAGTATTGCACAACTTAGAAAAAATATTGCCCAAGCAACATTCAATTTTGACCAAATATTTTCAGGTAATGATAAAGATTCACCCATCAATTCTTTAATTAAATTTTTATTAAAAAAACGATTACTGATCAAAAGTGCCATTGCGAATAGCCCATTAATTACGGTAACTTTCCATTTGATAAACGTATCGTCATGGAAAAAAATGGTTAACCCACCAAAAACAGCAATTAAGCCAAAGAATATCCAGTTTCGTTTCGGGATAGGTTGTTTCTTTATCACGTAATAAATAATTTGTAAGGCGGATGTTACAATGAGTGAGCCTGTAGCCCAATATAAATCACCAAACTTATAAAAAATGAAAAAGATAACAAGTGGTAGATATTCAAAAATGGCGTGCATGAAAAACCGAACTAATAAAATAATAGAGTGATTCTATCGAAAGCCAACCTTTTCTCCAACCTCTAATATGAATATTTACCAGTGAAAGGCTAAGTGAGAATAGGTTTGATCTTATAATAAGCATATATATTAGATAGTTACTTAATCATTAAAACGTTATTTATATTGAGAAGTCATTTCTAGATTATTAATTGTATTTAACGATGAGTATTTTATTCTCACTAAATAAAAGTGTGTTTTTACCACTTTAAATGTTGATGAGTTTGTAAAACTAAGAATCATGTTCAGGTAAGATAAGTTGCAAGTAATATTGAAAAAGGGCTTTAATGCCCCGTTAAAACCGCTTTAGTTGACTCTTTGTTCAATAAAGTTTTTTAAATGTGATCACCTCTTCAACAGAAGTAACCACATAAGCAAAATACTATTTGTATAAATAGCTAGGAAAGTAGGCGATAAAACTTATCAATCTCTAGTCTTTTTGATAGCCAAATGGATCATCAATTGAATATGAAGGCTCAGTAAACCACTTGGCTCCATGTGCTGTCATGTAGAAATGATCTTCTAATCGAATGCCAAACTCATCAGGTATCACTAACATAGGTTCATTTGAAAAACACATACCTTCAGCTAATGGTGTTTGATCATTGCTGACTAAATATGGCCATTCATGGATGTCTAAGCCAATACCGTGACCTGTTCGATGAGGACAGCCTGGTGTTTGATAATCAGGTCCCATGCCTTGACTCGCAATATATTCTCTGGCTGCAATATCAACAGCACCGCAGCTAACACCGATATTGGCAGCATTAAAGGCAGCAACTTGAGCATTCTTTTCAACAAGCCACATCTCGCGTTGTCTTTGGTTTGCTTCGCCGAAAACATAGGTGCGCGTTATGTCAGAGTTATAACCTTCTAACTGACATCCGGTATCAATCAACACTATGTCATTTTTCTGTAGAGGTTTTGGATTTTTAACTCCATGAGGGAATGAAGAATCTTGACCAAATAAGACAATACAAAAGTAAGATCCAGACAGGGCACCAAGCTTAATATGAGCTTGATTAATAAAAGCCTCAACTTCACTTGTTGTTATCCCTGCTCTTAAAATTTTAGCCGCTGCTTTATGAACTTCCAAGGTGAGATTTTTTGCTTGTTGTAACAAGGCAATTTCATTATCTGATTTTTGTGAACGACACCCAGCTGTAATGGGCTTTGCATCTGAGAAAGTAAATTGTTCACTGAGTTTAGCCACACCATCGACAATAAAAAAAGCGGTAGACTCATCAAAGGCAATATTACCTTCATTTATCCCCATACTGGTTAGCGTGTCTAAAAATAACTGATAAGGACTTTCATGTTCTTGCCAGCCATTAATTTTACCGTTAACCGTCATATATTGATTTAGCGTATTAACTTCAAAATAGGGGGCAATATATTGAATATCACCTTGCATAGGTATGATGGCGCCAACCATTCTCTCGCTTGCATACCAACGTGTGCCAGTAAAATAATAAAGGTTTGTCCCTGCATTGATATAAGTCGCTGCAATATTATTTTCTTTCATAATTTGCTGTGCTTTTTTGATACGTTGTTGATATTCACTTGTAGAAATGCTTTGAACGTTAGCTGTCATATTTGAAAGTTTTGCTAACTCTTGCTCGGCTGTTGAGCCTCCAACACCAATAGTCATATATATACCTAGTCGTTATACTTTTGAAATAGTCATAGCTATAAAGTGTACAAAATATAATTATTTTATACAATATACATTTTAAGTTGTGTAAATATTTTTAAATGATTATCAGCTTAGATCATCGACAAGTTTATTAGCGGATAGGAACAGTTCAGGGTCGTTGAGCTGAAAATGTTCAACACGAGATACTGCTTGAGGTAATTTTTCGTTAGCGGCTTTAATTAACCAAGCTAAACCTAATTCGTGATTTTCTTCAACTCCTTCTCCTAAAAAATAAGAACGCCCCATGGCTCCCATTGAATGGGCATGCTTTGCTTGCGCACATTGCTGGAATAGTTCAAAAGCTTGTTGAAAATGCGCTGCGGATCTTAATTCAAGCGCTTGTTCAAATATCGCTTGTATTTGTTTGGTTGAATCTTGTCTATTTAGATTAATGTCATTTGGTGAATCATAACGATCAAAAGGTTGATTGATTGATTTTTTGATATTCTCTTGCACGTTTGAAGCGTTTGAGGAGCTTTCACCCTCCATTTTCATTCCCATATCTTGTGAAGGTTTTGGCAGTTCTTCATTTATCTCCGTAAAAAAATCTTCGTTATCAAAAATATCTTTTATTTGGTTTTTGTTACGACTTTTTTCGCTCAATAAGCAAGACATTACCGCATCGTATCGTGTGTTGAGTTGTTCAATGGTTCGTTGTTGTTGAGCGATTTGATCTTTGTAGTATTTAATATCATTATGCAGGTGCTCAATATTATTTTGGCTTTGTTCTAATTGCTGTTGATGTTGGGCTTTAAGATCATAGATATGTTCTTTATTTGCACTATCTAATCGATTTTGTTGCTTGTTATTGTATTCTTCAAACCTAGATAAAACTGATTGCACACTAGTTTCATAATTATTTTTCATTTTCTCAAACCAGCGAAAAACCTGACTTGGTACTTTTAAGTTTCCTTCGGTTCCATTTGTCATAACGTTAGCAACATCCTCGAAATTTAATTGCTTATCACCATAATAATTGCGAGTCATTAAATCAACAGCTAAACAGCTATTTATAACAACTAATTGATAGCCTTTAGAAAGTTGTTATTAATTGATTGTTTTTTATCCTGTACTGTTAAAAGCTTGTAAAAAAGTTGTTGTTATTAGAATTATTTTAGATATTAACTTGCGATAGTAGAATTTTATTATATCTTTCAATGTAATGAATACAAAAAATTAACCTAAGGAATATAGGTTTCATGTTTACATTACCAGATGAACTCACTATTGCCCAGGTAGAAGAATACAAGTCGCAATTTATTGATTTTATAAATAAAAATGATGTAATCGAGCTTGATGATAGTCAAGTCAATCGCATAGATACAGTAGGGATACAGTTGTTACTAGCTGCCGTGATATATATTGCTGCTCAGAATAAATCCCTCGTTTGGCAAAACAAGTCTCTTATCATTAGTCAAAGTATTAAGCAGCTTGGCATTAATGATCCCATTTTGAATAAATTTTTTAATGAATAGTATTGTTGGTACTAAATGTTGTTAATAAGTAAAAGGAAATAATGATGACCAAAATTTTGGTTGTAGATGACTCTAACTCTATTCGCGATATGGTTAGTTTTACATTGAAAAGTGCTGGTTATGAAACCGTTGAAGCTAAAGATGGTCAAGAAGGGCTATCAAAGGCGCAATCAGACGACTTCGGGTTAGTTATATCTGATGTCAATATGCCAATAATGGATGGTATCACGCTGTGTGGGGAGTTAAGGAAGTTAGCTAATTTTAAGTTCACACCTATTTTGATGTTAACCACCGAAAGCTCTGGGGATATGAAGCTAAAAGGTAAAGCGGCTGGAGCCACTGGTTGGTTAGTTAAGCCTTTTAATCCAGAAAAACTTCTTGCCACAATCAAACGTGTAGTGCGGTAACTGATTATGAGTGTTGATCTCTCCCAATTCATCCCAAGTTTTTTAGAAGAAAGCTTTGAAGGACTTGAACTTATGGAATCTAGCCTGCTTAATTTGAAGCAAGGTGATGATGAAAGTATAAATTCAATATTTCGTGCAGCTCATTCAATTAAAGGCGGCGCGGGAACGTTTGGTTTCGAACACGTTACTGAATTCACCCATTTAGTTGAAACTCTTCTTGATGAAATGCGAGATGGTCGCCGTACAATTGAGCAAAATGATGTTGAATTGTTATTAGAATCTGTAGATTGTATGCGGTTATTGATCGAAGCCATTCGAGACGAAACTGATTGCGATAATGAAAAAATAGACGAAACGTCTAAACTACTTTCTGCAGCATTAGAGCAAAGTGACTTACCTTTAGCATCACCCGATGAAAAAGTGACTGATACAACAACTGATGTGGTTGAAGATGGAAGCTCCGTTTGGCAAATAACATTTATTCCTGAACACCATTTAGTTCAAACAGGCAATGATCCTTTATTACTTTTTAGCGCATTAGCCGAATTAGGTGAATTAACTATTTCCGCTAACAGTAAAGAATTGCCTTCTATTATTGATATAGACCCAGAAGAAATTTATTTAAGTTGGGATTTAACACTGAGCTCTTCCTCGTCTGAGGAGGAAATTAGAGAAATTTTTGAGTGGGTTGAAGATGAATGTGAACTTACTATTAAGCAAGAAACGGCTAAAAGTTCCGATCCTGTTGCAGAAGGTGAACCACTACTTGAAGCAAGTTTAGAAACAGACGCTTCTGTGCATGCAAACTCAGCTGAAACACCTGAAAGTTCCTTAGCACCCCAAAGTCTTACTCAGACGAAAGCAACAGATAAAAATGATAATGGCAAACCTGCCGCAAAAACAAAAAGCGATGTAGGTTCTATTAGAGTTGGCGTTGATAAAGTTGATAGTTTAATCAACTTAGTGGGGGAACTGGTTATAACTCAATCGATGTTATCTGAATTAGGAAATGATTTTGATATCTCGAAAGTTGAAAGGTTAACGTCTGGTTTAGAACAATTATTACAAAATACAAAAGAACTACAAGAAAGTGTCATGCGTATTCGCATGTTGCCAATTAGTTTTGCTTTTAATCGTTTTCCTCGTTTGATTCACGATTTATCTAAAAAAACAGGTAAAGAAATCGAACTTATTTTAAAAGGTGAACAAACAGAGCTCGATAAAACGGTCATGGAGCAAATAGGTGATCCACTTGTGCATTTAGTACGAAATGCAGTTGATCATGGCATTGAACCCGCGGCAGTGAGGATTGCTAATGGTAAACCTGAAAAAGGGACGATTGTCTTAGACGCATATCATCAAGGAGGAAATATTGTTATTGAAATCAATGATGATGGTGGTGGTATTGATCGACAAGCTGTATTTAATAAAGCACTTGAAAAAGGCATTATTGATGAAAATACCACATTAACTGACAGCCAAGTTTTTGATTTGATTTTTGAACCGGGTTTTTCAACAGCGAAAGAGTTAAGCGATATATCAGGCCGTGGTGTTGGAATGGATGTCGTTAAAAAGAACATCCAAGCACTGGGCGGGCGGATACAAGTTGAGTCAGAGCCAGGAGAGGGCTCTACTTTTAAAGTTAATTTACCATTAACGCTTGCCATACTAGATGGCCAATTAGTTAAAGTGGGCTCGGAAACGTATATTGTTCCACTGATAACGATTGTTGAATCCTTACAAGCAAAAACGGAATTAATAAACCGTGTTTCAGGAGATATGATCCTGTATCGACTAAGAGAAGACAATGTTCCTGTAATCCCTGTTTGCCATTTATTTGATATACCAGCAGAAAATGAAAATGTTGAAAACGCCTTATTAGTTGTTGTTGAGGCAGATGGCCAAAAAGTGGGACTGATGGTTGATGATTTATTAGCACAGCAACAAGTCGTAATTAAAAGTCTAAAAGAAAATTATCAACAAGTAGAAGGTATCTCCGGGGCAACTATTTTAGGCGATGGTTCTGTTGCGATGATTCTCGATATCCCTGGCATGATTGCCATGGCGATGAAAAATGCCAATCTAGCTCAATCAAAGATGAAAAATCATACCTACCTTGAACAGGGAGTTACATCGTAATGGATATTCAAGAACTTGCTCAAGATATTCCTGTTGAAGGGGAATACTCGTTAGAAGGTATCGATTTTATTACCAGTGGCGAGCAATATTTAACATTTACACTCAATACTGAGCAATACGCGGTTGATATCTTATGCGTTGAAGAGATCCGTAGTTGGGAGAATCCAACTAAAATACCCAATTCACCTAAATATGTTTGTGGTGTCATAAACATGCGAGGAATAATTGTTCCTATTATTGATTTAAGGCTTAAATTTAGCATTGGTGACGCTATCTATACAGACACTACTGTTGTGATTGTTTTAACCATTGAATATGAAGGTAAGACAAGAACTATGGGCTATGTAGTGGATACCGTTTCTGATGTATTAAATGCCGAAGAAAATGAAATTAAAAATGCGCCAGCTTTTGGAGGATGTGTTCCTCAACATTATATCGCCGGCTTAGTTAACGTTGGTGACAATGTTGTGACCTTACTTAATGTATCGTCATTACAAGAAATTGAAACCCATCAAAATAACCAATACCTCAATAACATATAAAACGACAGGAGCTAGATTATGGATAAAGAACAAGAATATCTAACCTTTGTTTTAGCAGGTGAGGAATTTGGTGTTGATATCTTGTGCGTTCAAGAGATCAGAGTCTGGAGTTCTGTCACTGAACTGCCCAATAAGCCCGCTTATTTAAAAGGTGTTATCAATTTACGTGGCGTTATTATTCCTATCATAGATTTACGACAACGATTCGGAAAAGAGCCTTTAGAATATGACGAGCAAACAGTCACTATAATTTTACGTAATCAAGATGTTCAACGACCAATGGTAGTTGGGATTGTAGTTGATGCCGTATCCGAAGTTTATAAATTTGAACAAAAGCATATTCGCACTCCACCTGCATTTGGTAATCAAATTGATAATTGCTTCTTAAAAGGCCTTGCCACAGTCGAAGATAAATTAATTATTTTACTCGAAACTAATACCTTGCTTAATCAAGACGATCTATACAGCGTAGATAAACAAGCGTTGTCGTCAACCACAAAAGAAATTTCGCATCACGATGCTGAAACAACTGTTTAGATAAAGGATACAGTTAATATGACACCAAAACAAATAAGTTTAGTTCAAGATAGCTGGCAAAAAGTAGTACCCATTGCACCCCAAGCTGCAGAGATATTTTATAGCACGCTATTTGAAATGGACCCTACGCTCAAACCTTTATTTAAAAGTGATATTACCGAGCAGGGTAAAAAGTTAATGGCAATGCTAGATACAGCCGTCAAGCTGTTAAATAACCCTGATAAATTATTACCCGCAGTTCAAAAACTTGGTGAAAACCATGTGAAATATGGAGTCAAACCAGAACATTATGACACCGTTGGAGCTGCTTTATTAAAAACTTTAGAGATTGGATTAGGTGATGCTTTTACAGCACCTTTGAAAAAAGCATGGACGGCAGTTTATACCACTTTATCAACGACTATGATCGATGCAGCCAATGCGGTGATGAACTCAGAGCAACCAAAAACACAAGTAAAACAATCTCAATCAAAAGGAAATAAAAAGAATATGAGCCAAGATAACGATGTAGCCGTTCGCCTACAAGGCGCATTAGACCAATCAGCCACCCCTTTTATTATGATAGATAGAGATTTCACTATTACCTATGTTAATAATTCTACACTGGATTTATTAAAGAAAAATGAGCAAGTTTTTCGTATGAAGTGGCCGTCATTTTCTGCTGATAAAGAAGCAATAATGGGGTCATGTATTGATGTGTTTCATGAAAATCCTGCTCATCAAAGACAATTATTAAGTGATCCGAGTAATTTACCCTGGAAAACCGATATTACCATTGAGTTTTTAACATTTGAATTAAATGTAACTGCGATTAACGATGAAAAAGGTAATTATATCGGAAACTCACTTGAATGGCAGGATGTCACGCAAGCAAGAGCTTCAGCTAATAGAGCAGTACAACTACAAGGTGCAATAGACCAGTCGGGTACTGCAAGTATGATGGTTGATAGGGATCTTAATATCACCTACGCAAACGAAGCAACCATGACATTATTGAAAAAGAATGAAGCGACATTTGCACAAGTATTTCCAGGGTTTAAAGCAACCAAAGAAGCGATAATCGGCTCATGTATTGATGGCTTTCATAAAAACCCAGCTCACCAACGTAAACTGTTAGATGATCCAAATAACTTACCTTGGCAAACTGACATTAACGTCGCAGATTTAACTTTTGCGTTGAATGTCACGGCAATAATGGATGCCGATGGAAACTATATTGGTAATTCACTAGAGTGGCAAAATGTTACTAAGTTAAGAGCGCAAGAAAATAAGGCGGTTCAGTTACAAGGGGCTATTGACCAATCAAGCACCCCAAATATGATGGTTGATAGAGATTTTAATATTACTTATGCAAATAACGCGACGTTTGCCTTATTGAAAGAGCATGAATCAACTTTTGCTCAAGTATTTCCTGGCTTTACAGCAAATGAAGAATCAATTATTGGTACGTGTATTGATACTTTTCATAAAAACCCAGCACATCAGCGAAAATTACTTGATGACCCAAATAACCTGCCGTGGAAAACTGACATTAAAGTTGCCCATTTAACATTCTCGTTAAATGTAACAGCGATTTTTGATGTATCAGGGAATTATATTGGTAACTCATTAGAGTGGCAAGATGTTACACAAGCGAGAGAGAAGTCTATTGAAGTAGGACGTTTATCTTCTGCTGTTGAAGGAATGACAACCAACCTCATGATGGCTGATCTACAGGGAAATATTGTCTATGCTAACCCTGCAGTTAATGCCATGCTATCAAGACGTGAAGCTGTTCTTCGACAAGTTCTACCAAGCTTTAGTGTCGCGAGTATGGTGGGTTCAAATTTTGATACCTTTCATAAAAACCCAGCACATCAACAAAATCTTCTAGGAAATGCTGAAAACATGCCATACACCACTGAAATTTCTGTGGCTGGCTTAACGTTTCAATTAACAGTTATAGCGCTTAAAGATGAAGAAGGTAACCATGTTGGTAACGCCGTTCAGTGGTTAGACTTAACGGAAGAAAAGGATGCGCAAAGCCAAGTAGAAAACATGATCAATGATGCTATTTCTGGTCAACTTGATAGCCGTATTAATACCGAAAATTATGATGGTTTCATGAAAGGGCTTGGCGATAGTATTAATGGCTTAATGAATGCGATAGTCGAGCCTATTACCGAAGCAATTAATGTCGCTCAAGCACTATCAGATGGTGATTTAACCTTAACTATGGATGGTCAATATGCTGGAGAGTTTCTAGCGCTAGCCGAAGCGATGAATGGCTCAATTAATAACCTTAATAATATGGTGAATGAAATACGCTCTGCATCAACTAATGTTTTTGATTCCGCAAGAGAAATTGCCGAAGGCAATAATGAATTAAGTCATAGAACCGAGTCGCAAGCATCAAGCCTTGAAGAAACCGCATCAGCAATGGAAGAGCTAACCAGTACAGTTCAACAGAATGCAGAAAACGCGACAGAAGCGAGCAAACTCTCTAGTAGTGTTATGGATAAAGCAACAAATGGCGGGGCTGTTGTTAAAAACGCTATTACGGCGATGAGTGACATTAATAAATCGAGCAAGAAAATTGCCGATATAATCAGTGTTATCGATGAAATAGCTTTCCAAACTAATCTATTAGCACTCAATGCTGCGGTTGAAGCTGCAAGAGCTGGGGAGCAAGGACGAGGTTTTGCGGTTGTTGCCGCAGAAGTACGTAATTTAGCACAACGTTCAGCTGGCGCTGCTAAAGAAATAAAAGGCTTGATCAACGACAGTGTTGAGGCTGTGGGACAAGGAACTAAGCTGGTTGATGAGACAGGGCAAACATTTACCGAACTTGTCACCTCGATTGAAGAAGTGAGCAAAATGATCGGTGATATTGATAGTGCAGGAAAAGAACAATCAGCAGGTATTGGTGAAGTGAGTGCTGCCGTTAGTCAAATGGATGAAATGACTCAGCAAAATGCCGCGTTAGTTGAAGAAGCTGCAGCATCTAGTAAATCGATGGAAGAACAATCTCAATCACTACTTGACCAAGTTGCCTTCTTTAATAATGGTGAAGAAGCTGTAGAAAAGCCTCGCGCAGCATCTAAAAGTGCGAGTCGTAAGGCAGTAGCAAAACCTACTTCCAATAGAAGAGTAAGCAGAGAAAAAACGGCATCTGATCAAGAGTGGGAGGAGTTCTAAGAAGCCACATGACTCAACAAAGAGATCGTTCATTTAGGTTAACTGATAAAGAATTTAAATTTATTTGTCAGCTTGTTTATGAAATAGCCGGTATCGTCTTAAATGATAGTAAGCGTGAAATGGTTTATCGCCGGCTCACGCGAATTATTAGAGAAAGAAAGTTATCTTCATTCAGTGAATATTGTCAATTATTACAAGATAATGTTGAACAAGAGAAAAACTATTTCATCAATGCGATAACAACTAATCTAACCAGTTTTTTTCGAGAAGGACATCATTTTGATTATTTAACGAAAACAGAATTGCCTAGTTTAATACAAAAAAATAAACAGGATAAAAAAATTCGTATTTGGTCATCTGCCAGTTCTACAGGAGAAGAACCTTATAGCATTGCTGCTACAGTTAGTGAATCACTCAAAAGCTACCTTTCATCGTGGGATATAAAAATATTAGCAACGGATATTGATAGCGATGTATTAGCCAAAGGCAAAGCGGGGATTTATGACGAAAGGCGTATTGAAGATATTCCTGAAAAATATAAAAAAGCCTACTTTTCAAAGGGCACGGGACTTAATGCGAATAAAGTAAAAGTTGATCCTAAGTTACAGAAATTATTAACTTTTAAGCAATTGAATTTATTGCATGAGTGGCCAATGAAAGGGCGTTTTGACATTATATTTTGCCGTAACGTCATTATTTATTTTGACAAAAAAACTCAGCAGGAATTGTTTGAACGTTATTATGAAATACTAGCACCTGGTGGTTTATTAATTTTAGGTCACAGTGAAAACTTGGGAGCATATCAAAAGTATTTCGAAAATGTGGGGCGGACTATTTTTAGAAAACCAGTTTTATCACAATGTGCAGAGTAAATTAATCGATGAGTTTAAATCGTCAAAGTCATATTGAGGTCACAGAGTGTATTAATAAATGCCTTCCTGAATTCTCGCATATTAATCATTATTGGGATCGACAAAGAGAGCTTGTTGTCGCAAAAATATTGCCTGGCGAGTTTTATATGACTCGAGGTAATGTTGCTATCGCCACAACTTTAGGCTCATGTGTTTCCGCTTGTCTTTGGGATCATAAAACTGGTGTAGGTGGTATGAACCACTTCATGTTACCTCTTACAAATAAAGAGGCTCATGAAGTTGATTGGGGAAAACGAGGTATGGCGTCTGATGCTACCCGATATGGAAATTTCGCTATGGAGCATTTAATTAATTTAATATTAAAAAATGGTGGCAGACGAGTGAATCTTAGAGCGAAAGTATTTGGCGGTGGTAAAGTTTTAAAACAAATGTCTGATGTTGGGCAGAAAAACATTGATTTTGTTTTACAGTATTTAAAAGACGAAAATATTTTCTTAGAAGGCTCAGATTTAGGCTCTTATTACCCGAGAAAAGTGTTCTTTGAACCTATGACAGGAAGAGCCTTTGTTAAACGATTAGATAACCTACATAACGATACCATTGTTAGGCGTGAATCAGATTATCGCAGTAGTATTGATGAAGCACCAGTTGATGGTGATATTGAGTTATTTTAATAAAAATCAAATAATTACAATGAATTAGGTTTGGTCCATAATGAAAAAAATAAAAGTATTAATCATTGATGATTCATCAGTAATTCGAAATATTGTTAACGAAGTTTTAAGCTATGACGATCAAATTGAAGTGGTGGGAGAAGCGAAAGATCCCTATGTGGCAAGAGAGCAAATAAAAAAGTTAAACCCTGACGTTATTACTTTAGATGTTGAAATGCCAAAAATGGATGGCATTACCTTTCTCGAAAACTTAATGCGATTAAGGCCAATGCCGGTTGTTATGTTATCAACATTAACCACCAAAGGAGCGGATATCACCCTCAGAGCATTAGAGCTTGGAGCGCTTGATTTTATTGCTAAACCTAGCTTTGAAGAACTTCTTGCAACGAAAGATAGTTTTAAGGAAACCTTACTTAAAAAAATTAAATCAGCAGTGAATGTTGAACAACGTAATTTTGCGTTAGCAAAATCATTAATGAGTGAAACACATACTCGAACAATAGCGTTCACCGGAATTAAACGTTCAAATCATTTAATTGCAATTGGTGCATCAACAGGGGGAACAGAGGCAATAAAGCATGTGCTACTTACTATGCCTAACAACTGCCCCGCGATTGTAGTAACCCAACATATCCCAAAAACATTCAGTGCTCGCTTTGCCGAGCGGTTAAATGAAAGTTGTGCTATCACAGTACAAGAAGCACAACATGGTCAAAAAATTAAAGAAGGAAACGCATATATAGCACCAGGCGATCAACATTTAACAGTTGTTGCTAAAGGGGGAGCCTTATTTTGTATTCTTGAAGATTCAGAACCTGTCAATCGGCATAAGCCTTCAGTGGATGTTCTTTTTAACTCGTTAATCTCTTTTGCAAATAATGTACAAGCTGTTTTACTTACAGGTATGGGTCAAGATGGTGCTAAAGGAATGTTGGCTTTAAAAAATGAAGGTGCTCGGACAATTGTTCAAGATAAAAATACGAGTTTGATCTGGGGGATGCCTGGTAGCGCACATGCCATTAATGCTCATACTGATGAATGTGAACTCGATAAAATCTCAGCAAAGTTATTAAAATATGCCTCACTTGATAGATCACAAATGAAAGAGAAACTCAATGCAAAATAGAGTAAAGGTAACGATTTTTATTGGCTTAGTCAGCGCTCTTTTATTAGCGGTTAATTTACTGATGTTTAATAACCTATTATTTTCATGGCTGTTTTGTTTGTTATGTATTTCCGCTTTTACGATACAAGCTTATCAAGCGAATACGAACAAAACCGTCAATCATCAAGCCAATGCTGAAGAAGAGTTTAAAACCGATAAAGAAATAGAATTAACCTTTTCGGAAGTGCAATGTGCTATTGGTCAACAAACCACTATTATTGAAACTGAAATTGGCCGAACAAAAGTGATCGTCAAAGATGCCGTATCGGGAATATCAGAAAGTTTTAAATATTTACAAAACTTAAGTCTTGAGCAACAAGGGATGATTAATACTGTGATTGATCACAGCCGTACCGATGACGCTGACACCGAAACGACTCTAGAGATTTTTGTTAAAGATTCAGGAAAAACCTTAGAAAGCTTTGTTGATGTCATCATCAATACCAGCAAACAAAGCCTTGAAACCATGTCCTATACTGATGAAATGGTAAAACAATTTGATGGCATCTTTAACTTATTGACTCAAGTAGAAAGTTTAGCAAGCCAAACAAACCTTCTGGCATTAAATGCTGCAATTGAAGCTGCTCGAGCGGGAGATGCCGGTCGTGGTTTTGCGGTTGTTGCCAATGAGGTTAGAGCCCTTTCTGTTAATTCAACCGATTTGAATAACGATATTCGTAGTGAAATTGCGAGCGCTAAGGAAACAATCACTAAACTTAGAGAGTCAGTTGAAACAATGGCATCTGCAGACTTAACAGATACCTTAGAAGCGAAAGAGCGAGTAAGTGTCATGATGGAACATGTACAAGAAATGAATATTAAAAGTCATCAAGTTGTTGAAGAGTTGGGATTATTATCGCCAAAAATCACCGAGGCGGTTGGTGTTGCCGTACGTTCATTACAATTTGAAGACTTGACCTATCAATCATTAGACTCATTAGGGACTAACTTTATTAATTTGCATAGATTAGCCGATGAAATATCAGCATTTAAAATTTC
Source organism: Colwelliaceae bacterium 6441 (assembly GCA_040779345.1). Taxonomy (GTDB): domain Bacteria; phylum Pseudomonadota; class Gammaproteobacteria; order Enterobacterales; family Alteromonadaceae; genus Thalassotalea_H. The sequence goes on from JBFONU010000012.1 coordinate 78,382, forward strand.
TAGCCACGATGAACTTGATGAAAAACTACAGGGCCTTCAAACCCGCTGTAAACATATTATGCAAGAAACAAAATCCCTTGATGAATTACGCAGTGTTTCACAATTGTCAATGGATGAAGGGGATATCGATTTATTTTAATTATGTGAATTACTTTAATTTAAGGAAAGAATATGACGTTAAAAAAACATATGTCAGATGGTGATAAAAAGTTAACGATTAGCATTGAGGATCGTTTTGACTTTTCAGTGCATCAGCACTTTCGAGATGCGTATGTCGATTGTACAACGCCTGAGAGTGAATTTATTATTGATTTATCGAAAACGAGTTATATGGATAGTTCAGCATTAGGCATGATCTTATTGTTAAAAGATCACGTAGAAAAAATTTCAGGGAAGTTAAAGATTGTTAAACCTAATGAGGCGGTTAATAAAATTCTTGAAATAGCACAATTTCATCGATTAATGACAATCGAGAGATAAAAATGATGACACCATCAGGTAAAGAAAATATTAAATTAGCACTTGTTGTTGATGACTCGGCAATGCAATGCAGAGTGTTAAGTATTTTGTTAAAGGAAGAAGGTTATCGCGTTTTTACCGCTAACGATGGTGCGCGTGGTGTCGCGATGTATATAAAATATCAACCTGATTTAGTCCTTATGGACATTAATATGCCAATCATGAATGGCTACGAAGCAGCACGAAAAATTAAAAGCCTTTCGACAAAGAATAGTTTATGTCCGTTGATATTTATTACCAGCATGGATACCGATCAAGCGTTTATTGAAAGTATTGACGCAGGCGGAGATGGAATACTGGTAAGGCCTTTTTCGCCGGAAGTCTTTAAGGCTAAAATTAAATCAATTCAACGTATCAGTGACTTATATGGGACAATAAAGGAATTACAACAAGAGCAACAAAAGGATGCCGAACTAGCTGAACAATTAATGGCTGTGGTTATTGAATCGCGTAACTACGCATTAGATAAAATAGGCATAGTGAAAAAACCAGCAGCCCTTTTTAGTGGTGACATACAGCTAACTGCATTGAGCCCCAATGGAGATGTTAATGTACTACTAGGCGACTTTACAGGCCATGGATTACGTTCATCTATTGGTGCAATACCTCTAGCTGAAACATTCAGAGCCATGACAAAGAAAGGTTTCTCGCTTTTTGAAATTATTAACCAAATTAATCAACAACTATATCATCTATTACCCCCTGATTTATTTTTAGCCGCTGGTTTTGTGACGGTTTCTAGTCATGATGAAACGGCTTATGTGTTTAATGCCGGCTTACCCGATACGTATTTTTTTGATGTTAATGGTCAAATTAAACATAAAATTGAGTCTTGTCATCCTCCCATTGGTGTTCTGCCACAACTGATTGAAGATATTGGCTTGACTGTTATCAAGGTCTCACCAGATGATCGAATTGTTTTAATAAGTGATGGAATTGTCGAAGCACGAAATGAAGAGGGCGAAATGTATGATTTTGAACGATTTGAAAATGCAGCTAAATTAGGTGTCGTTGAAAAAAATATTAGTCACACAGTCTTAAAGAGTGTCAATGATTTTTGTCAAGGTATGCCCCAAGAAGATGACATTTCATTAATTGATTTACCCTGTGATGGTTGGCAACAAACATTTGTTATTAATACCACCAACGATGGTGTTGTCCATAATCTAATGGATGGACTCACTGTGCAAGAATATAATGCGTTACCTGCTGCTTGGCGTTGGGAGTTAGGGTTAACCGGCGAGCGATTATCACATGTTAATCCTATTCCTATGGCCATGAATCAAATACAAGAGATCGAAGGTCATTCAGAGCATTGGCAAAGTTTATTTACTATTTTAACTGAGCTATTTGTTAATGCGTTAGATCACGGTGTTCTTGGTTTAAGTTCAAACTTAAAACATTCTGCAGAAGGGTTTGCTGAATACTATAGTGAAAGAGAAAAGCGACTAAAGAGTTTAAAGTCAGGTTTTGTTGATATCTACCTATCTTATTATCCAATGGATAACGGCGGAAGAATAAAGGTAAAAATAAAAGATAGTGGAAAAGGTTTTGATTGTAAAAAAACGAAGAAGAAAAGAGTAGAACCCGAAGGGGAGGTTCAACTGAGTGGTCGAGGGATCGAGCTGGTTGAACAATTATGCGAAAGTTTAACGTATTACGATAAAGGGACTGTGGTAGAAGCAGAGTACATTTGGACCTCATAACGATCACAGTTATTGCGTTTTATAGTAAATAGAGAAAGTTTATGTTGAATAAAATTAATCATCTTGTATCGAAAGGGAAATTGTAAAAATGTCTAAGCCAAATTTATTAATTATTGATGATGATAGTAGTTATTTAGAACTATTGGCTGAGGCTTTAGAGCATCAGTTTGTTGTGTATTGCGCAGATAATTTAGACGCTGCAGAGGAGCATATTTCAAAAGTAGAGCACTTTGATATTGCGCTTGTTGATGAAAATATTGGCGATGAAAAAGGCTCAAACTGGATAAAACAAAAAGTTGAACAAGAAAATGTAGCGACTTCTTTTGTTTTATACTCTGGATTAGCGACCGAAGATGCAATATTAAAAGGTTTAGAGTGTGGGGCGGATGACTTTTTAGCAAAGCCCATCTCACTGCTTGCTTTAAATAGTAAATTAGAAAAACTGATTGCCTATCAAAGTCAAATACATCAATTTGAAAACGAAATTAACTCTAAAGATCGTGTGATTAATGTTTCGATGGCGCAAGCTTCAAAATATGGCAGCTGTATGCAGCTAACCTCTCGATTAAATAGCTGTTTTACCATAGATAAGATTAGGGATGAGGTATTTTCTTATCTCTATAACATGAACTTACAAGGGTGCATTGCCTTTTATCCATTAAATGAGCCTTCGGTTTTCTATAGTTCTAAAAATGGCTTTTGCTCCCCAGTTGAAAAAGGTGTTATTGAATTATTAAAAGTAAAGCCAAGGTTGTACAGGTTTGGCACAAGAACAATATTTAACCACTCCCTTGTCTCAATTTTAATTTTGAACCTTGAAGAAGGGGCTATCGACACGGACATTTATATTGATGCGCTAGCTTCTGTTATTGAATGTATTGGCGCGAGAATGGAGTTTATCACCTATAAAAATTCTTTAGTCAGTGTGCAAGAACAAATTCAACAAGCCGTCAGTAAAACTAAAACAATGATCGAAATATCCAAACATCATCAACAAGAAGTGATGAATGAAATTGTACAAAATATGGGGATGAGTTTTCATGTATTAGATATGACTATAGAGCAGGAAGAATACTTAACAAATTTGGTTCATAATGCGTTAAGAAAGCATAGTCAGGATGATGTTATGTTCATGGAAGTTACGGATTTATTAGATAAAGCGCTTGATAACGTTGATGAGTTAAAGTCATTGAACACGCTGCAAAGTGATATAGAAGAAGAGTTAGACGATGAGGATGAACTCTTTTGAATTTACCTCCCAACGATATCCAGTTAAATAATATTCCCTATTCAGTCATTCTCATTGATTTTAATGGGGGAATTGTTTCATGTAATCAATGCGCTGAGAACTTAACGGGATATACAGCGGCTGAGCTTATCGGTGAGAAGGTTGAATTACTGATCCCAGATGAATTGGTGGAATCGCATGTTTGCCAACGTACTAGCTATAAAAAGGGGACCGGGCTACTTTCGTCAACTAGAAATATTCAAATCATAAATAAATTAAAACAACGTATTAACTGCTCAATCAAAATTACTGAAAATGATCAGGGGTATATTGCATTTATTGAAGAGTCGAAAGAAGGGGCGACAAGTACATTTTTACATTCATCGCAAAGCGCTCACAAAATGCTTAGTGGCATAGATGAAGCCTTTTGGGAGTGGAATATTGAGCTTGATATTATTAAATACTCAGCTCAAACAATGTCATTATTAGGCTATGATGCCGAAGCATTTACTGGGCCTACTTCTTTTTGGGAAGGGCATATTTCTGATCAATACCTAGAAAAGGTATATCAACAAGTCGGTCAACATTTTGCTGGTAATATCCCTTGTTTTAATCCCACGGTGCCATTGACGACCAAGCAAGGTGTTCGAAAATGGGTGACGATTGTTGGCAAAGTGTTTGAGTATAAAAATGGTCAGCCATATAAAATGTTTGGCTCTATTAAAGACATTACTGAATCACAAAACTTAATTACCAAGTTAAAAAAACAAAATGGTTATTTACATTTGGCTGAGAAGTTAAGTGCTTCGGGGCATTGGCAAATTGACCTGAAAAACAATCAACTGTATTGGTCGGCAGGGATCTACCATATTCATGGAGTTAAACCTAAGAACTATCAACCAACAGTAGAAACGGCAATTGATTTTTATCTCGATAGTGAGAAAGATAAAATTAAAGCTTATCTAGCGAGTGCCATTGAGAACAAAAAAGGCTTTCATTATAAAAGTGTCATTAATCATGCACGAGGTAAACAAGTAAAAGTTGAATCATTAGGGGAAGTAGAGCTTAACTCTGTTGGTGAAGTCATTGGTATTTTTGGTGTTTTTCGTGATATTACCAAATCAGAAGATTTATTTGAAAAGCTAAAACTGTTGGCAATGGTGAATTACACCATTAAGGTACCGATATTCTTTATTAATGATAATGATAATGTTGTTTATCAAGATTTGTCCCCTCAAATGGGTAATGAGAACGCTGTTTTATTTAATTACATAAACTTCAGTATCAAAGATTATTTAAAATTTAAACGTATCGCTAAAGAAAAAGGGCAATTAAAACAGTCCAATATTAGCTTTGATAAATATATTAGTGTATTTGATTTATCCATTACCTATGAGCCCGATGAGGGGATATATATTTGGATTGTAGAGAATGTCACTGAAAAATTTCGAAAAGAACAGCAGCAAATCATTAGTAATCGTCTTGCTTTATTAGGTAATACATTTGGTAATGTCTCCCATGACATTAATAATGTCTTAGGTGTTGCATTAGGTGCGACAGAGATGTTGGAATTAAAGTTTGCTCAAGGTGAGAAAAATATCTCAAGTTATATTGAGCGAGTAAAAAATGCCATTGATAAAGGAAAAAGTGTCACGGAACGGTTATTGGCTTTTACGCGTAAACCGACGGTAAAAGTGGTTGAATTTGATCCGATCCAAGACATCAAAGACAATCAGTATTTATTCAAGCAACTATTGTTAAGTACGATTAAGTTTACTTTAAAATTCGATGATATCGCTTGTTTAATCAAATTCCCGCAAGGGGAGTTCATCAATATTTTATTGAATCTAATTTTAAATGCTCAAGATGCCATTAGAGAAAATAGCTTGATCGGAAAAATTGAAATGTCGGCCAATATTAGCAGTGATGGAAAGCTAGAAATTCATGTCAAAGATAGTGGTATAGGCATAAAAAGTGAAAACTTATCTAAAATATTTGATCCTTTCTATAGTAGTAAGTCCGTCAATAAAGGCAATGGTATTGGTTTAGCAAATGTTTATAGTACGATTTATAAACATAATGGCGAGATCCAAGTGGCGGGTGAGAGTGACTTTGGCGGGGCCGAATTTACCTTGGTTTTTCAATGTAGACTATTAGAACAAAATATTCCCGCCAAATTAAATAAAAAAAATAACTTAGCCATTAAAGGACAATCGATATTAATTTTAGATGATGAAACCAGTATTGCTGAGTTTGTCGCCTTGTTTCTAGAAAGTGAAGGAGCAATAACCCACCATGTGACTAGCAAAATTGGCTTAACTGATATGCTTGAATCTGAGCATGATTTTGATGTATTTATCACCGATATGATATTACCTGATATTTCAGGAAGAGAAGCGACAAACTTAGTGTTAGCAAAGTATCCTGATATAAAAGTATATTCAATGAGTGGGTATATTGCTGAAGAAGATAATAAATGGCACTACCCGGTACTAAGAAAACCATTTAATTCAAAAGAGTTAGCTGAATTTATAAAAAATAATTAATGCTCATTAAGAGAAAGTCATTTTAGGGTTTCGGAATTAATGCAAAAAAACAATCAATATGGCACTAAACCTTTTACAAAACATAGACTGATTACTTTAACAATAATCATCTGTATTTGTTTAAGCCCATTAGTATTGAGTTTTTTGGCTATTGATTTTTCTTCTGTTGTCACCCCATTAACCAATGAAAGCCTAATAAATAATCAGCTTGATGATTCATCTTTGTTGATGAGTGTTTATGGCGACTTGCACCATGCTCTACTTGAATGGAGTGCCATCGGTTTAGCGTTGATTACAGCGCTATTATCCTTCTTTCATTATCGGGCAAAGCAAGACGTTACTATACCTATTATTGGTATAGCATTATTAAGTGTTGGTTTCGTTGATATTTTTCATACCTTAGCGGCAACAAAAGTTATTTTTGCTAATGCACCAAACAGCGAATTCATACCATTTTCCTGGGTCTTATCTCGATTATTTGCTGCAATGTTGATGCTAATGGCGGTCAGCCTTTGCTTCTGGCTATCGAGAAAATTTAATCAGCGGTTAAGCGTTAATCAACAAACTAGATTGCTAGTTGTCTTCAGCATCATTTTAGCGCTGCTCGTTTTCGTCACCATTTATATAGCTATATCAAGTTCATCACTCCCTCAAACGGTGTTTGCCAATGCCTTTATATCTAGACCTTATGATATTTTGCCATTAGCGCTCTTTTTTTGCACAGGGGCTATTGCTTGGTTGTGGTTTTATGACGATTATTCAGCCCTTCGTTTGGCACTATTTCTGAGTATACTCCCCCAAATAGTTACTCAGTTACATATGGGCTTTGGTTCCATTGCCTTGTTTGATCACCATTTCAATGTTGCACATTTTTTTAAAATAATTTCTACTGGTATTGTGTTAATTGGTTTGTTGGTTGATTTACCCGTTCAGGAAAGTACGAGCCGCACACAAGGCGTTATTGATGATAATACTCAACAATTTAATGATAAAAACCTAGCTATCACTCATAAAGTCGATTTAGGAAAGGTGAAATGGCCATTAGCCCTAAAAATACCTTTAGCAGGTTTTCTCTTTTCTTTTGTCATATTGTTAACGATCGCTTTTACTTTTTATATCGAGAGTTATCAGCTTGTAAAAGATAAAGAAATGAGAGAGTTGTCTCTAGAGGCAGAAATAGTTAAACCTTTGTTTAGTGAGTTCTACCGACAAAGTTCTCGTGATGTCTCTTTCTTGCAAGCCACACCGCCTATCGAAGGAATTATCAAGGCTAAACAGGCAAATTCTGAGGCACTTTTTTCGATATGGCGCCAAAGGCTAAATTCTATTTTTATTGAGTTATTAAAAACAAAACCACATTATAAAAGAATGAGTTACATCACTATTTCGAGCTCTAATGATGTTTTGGTCAGTGCGGTAAGAGAAAACGATAAGGTGATAAACTTAACAAAAGATAAGCTAATTAAGGGGATTGAATTAACGGATCTAAAGCCGATGTTAACTCAACAAACGTCTGCTATGTATTTCTCCAAAATAATCAGAAGATCATCCGATACTAATGACATTAACAGATTGTCTTCTAACGCTTCATATTTTGTCGCTTCCCCTGTATTTGAGCCTCAAAGTAATGAGCTTTTCGGTATTATTGCCATCGAAGTCAACTTATCAAGTTATATTAGCGAGCTTAAAAAGCAATCACTAAAAGATATAATTTTCTATATCGCCAATGAGCAAGGAGATATTTTATATTGTCCTAGAGATGTCGCCAAGTGTTCGACGACAGAAACCTTTATTGCCCATTTTCCTCAACTAGCACCTGTGATATCAACTAATAAAGAAACAGCTCAGTTATATGATTTTAATAAGGAAAAGTCTGATAATAGTTTGGCGTTTTATTCAAAAATGAATTTTGAATTTAATCAGCAAATCCCTAGTCTACATTTGTTAATAGAAAACCAACAAGATGATTTATTGTTTGCCGTAAAAAATATGCGTTTTAGAGCCATTCTTCTTAGCTTATCATTAGCCTTGTTAAGTTTGGTTATTTCTATCTTTGCCGCAAGAAAGTTAACACGTTCATTGTCAACGATGAGGCAAAGTTTATTTAGTTTTGAAAATAAAGGAGAAATAGGTGATTTACCGACCTCAGAAACCGATGAAATTGGTCTGCTAGCCCGTAGTTTTCATAACTTATTTGTCACTATTGAGCACAAATCTTCAGAGCTGGAACTCGTCGCAACCCAAGCTCATAGCGCAACATTGAAACTTCAAGCCATATTAAATTCAATTGTTGATGCGGTCATTACCATCAATACCCAAGGCGAAATTTTAGCGTTCAATAAAGCCGCTAGAAAAATGTTTGGCTATAAAGAAGAAGAAGTGCTTCATCAAAATATTGAAATACTAATGCCTGTTGAATTTGCCAAACATCATAATAGCTATCTCGATAATTTTTTAAAAACAGGGAAAAGCAAAGTCTTTGGTATTGGGCGTGAATTACCGGCTTTAAGATCTGATGGGGAGGTTTTCCCTATGTTATTAAGTATTAGTGAAGTCATTACCGATGATGGAAAAATTTTTACAGGTTTGATCCGTGACATTACTGAAAATAAACTTTTGGATGCTGAAAAAAAACGTATTTTGAATGAGACCAAAAATGCGGCTTGGCGACTAAATTTTGCGTTATCAGCCCCTAAAATTGGTGTTTGGGATTTAGACTTGTCTAGTAAGCATATCCTTTGGGATGAAAGAATGTACAAATTATTTGATACTTCTCCTGAATCCAATATTACCCCAAAAGATATTTGGTTAGAGAAAATACATCCAGAAGATGTTGAGCATGTTGAAGCGCTTTTAGCAAAATCGATATTATCAGGTAAAGAAATTCATTATCAACATCGTATTATCACCTCGAACAACCAAATCAAGTACATTGAAGCTCATGCTCAAGTTATGTTTGATGATAGAGGGGAAAGAACACGCGTTGTTGGGACTTATCGCGATAATACTGAGCAACAACAATTACATCTATTAAAGCAACAGGCCTTGGATATGGCTGAAGAGTCTTTACGGTTGAAATCTGAATTTTTAGCTAGCATGAGTCATGAGATCAGAACCCCGATGAATGGGGTTTTAGGTATGTTAGGTTTACTTGAACAAAGTAAGCTTTCTAAACAGCAAGAGCATTATGTTCAACTGGCCAGCTCAAGTGCGCATTCTTTATTATTTTTAATTAATGATATTTTAGACTTTTCTAAGATTGAGGCAGGAAAGCTAGAATTAGAAGTCTTTGATTTTGATCTAAGGAGCCAATTAGGTGAATTTGCCGAATCTATGGCGGTACGGGCACAAGAAAAGGGCTTAGAGTTAGTATTAGATTTAACTCAAATTAACGACTCTATGGTTAAAGGCGACCCAAGCCGTATTAGACAAATCTTGTCAAATCTGGTCGGTAATGCCATCAAGTTTACCGAAAGTGGTGAAGTTATTATTAAAGCGAGTGTTGTAAAAAACACCCGTGATAATAAATTAAACTTTTCTTGCGACATTATTGATACAGGAATTGGGATCCCAGAAAATAAAATCAATAACCTTTTTGATTCTTTCACACAGGTTGATGCTACGACAACACGAAAATACGGTGGAACAGGATTAGGCTTGGCCATCGTAAAACAATTATGTGAACTGATGGGGGGAAACGTAAAAGTTAAAAGTGAAATAAACAAAGGGAGCTGTTTTACTTTTACTATTGAGTTAGTGAAGAGTGATAAGTCAAAACTTGTCATGCCAGCAGTTGATATTTCAGGCACCGAAATATTAATTGTTGATGATAATGACACAAATTTAGCCGTATTAAAGGGGCAATTAGAAATTTGGGGAGCCGTTGTTACCCAAGCACATGACGGCTATGAAGCCTTAAGCCTTATTGAAAAAGAGCCTAAAAATAAATTTGCAGTTGCCATTTTAGATATGCAAATGCCAGGGATGGATGGTGCGACACTGGGCAGATTTATGAAAGAAAATAGCCAAACGTCTTCGACTAAACTTATTATGATGACATCGATGGGAGAAAGAGGAGATGCAGCTTATTTCTCATCATTAGGTTTTGCCGCATATTTTCCAAAACCGGCAACAACATCAGATTTATTTAACGCTTTATCAATTGTACTCGACGATACGAATGCGGCAACGTTAGACAAAGATATTATCACTCATCATAGTTTAAGAAATATACATCGTCGCCCACAAGAAAATAAACTCCCGAGGAAAGCACGGATACTATTAGTTGAAGATAATAGAATCAATCAAGTTGTTATTCTTGGTGTTTTAGCAAATATCTATTTACATGCCGATGTGGCTGAAAATGGCCTTGAAGCACTTGAGTGTCTTAAGAATGAATCGAAGGACACGCCATTTGAAATCATTATCATGGATTGTCAAATGCCAGAGCTTGATGGTTACGAGACGACTAAAATAATTAGAGAGGGAGGCGCTGGCGAACACTACCAATCAATTCCTATTATTGCGATGACAGCTAATGCAATGAAAGGTGATAAAGAAAAATGTTTAACAGCGGGGATGAGTGATTATGCAACTAAACCTGTTGATGCATTGATATTGCAACAAAAACTTTGTCATTGGCTCGGCGAAGAAGTTACTAGTATTAAGACTGAGAAAGTTGAGACAACTCAATTATCCAGCGTAAACCAATATCAAGAAGATGATAGTGAACCAACAACAGCTGAAATGAAAAATGATAAAGACCTTATTTGGCATAAAGAAGGCTTTTTAAAACGTATTAGAAATAATATTAATTTAGCTGAAAAACTCATAAAACTCTTCTTAGAAGATGGACCCCAACAGATTAAAGACCTTCAAGACGCAATAACAAAAACAGACAATGAAAAAATAGTCAGTATTGCCCATAAGCTTAAAGGGAGTGTTAAAAACTTAGGGGGAAATAAACTTGCACAACTTCTTGAAGTAATTGAAATAAACCAAAAATCTGGTTCATTAGAAAAACTTGACCACTATAAACTAGAATTAACGAATGAGTTTGAAAATTTTATTGCCGAATTACAAGGCTTTATTGACTAATTTTGATATGCTTTTAGTTATATCTGATAAAAGTTTCACGAAGAAACATCACTTTATTGATACGTTAAGTTAGTCAATTTGAAATAAAGAGGTTTTAATGGAAGATCCTAACCAGTATACGATTTTAGCGGTTGACGATGCAAAAGACTCGCTGATGTTATTAGAGTTCGATTTGGTTGAAGCTGGCTACCAAGTGATCACTGCAGAATCTGGAAATGACGCACTTGCAATGCTACCAAACGTTGATATTAGTTTGATCTTACTTGATATGTATATGCCAGGTAAATCTGGCTTATCTGTTTTACAAGAAATAAAAGCGCAAAGCAAATATGCAGATATTCCGGTGATCATGCTTTCAGCCTCAGATGACGAAACTCAAATTGTGGCTTCCTTAGAGTTCGGCGCTGATGATTACGTCACTAAACCTTACATTTCTAATGTACTTTTAGCTCGCATAAGAAACTCATTACGCTTATTGAATAAAACAAAGCAGCTTGAGATGTTAGCTAAAACAGACTTTTTGACTAAAGTGAACAATCGTGGCAGTTTTCAAGAGCTTGTCGATAAAACAATTAGTCAAACAAAGCGAACAGAGCAGACTATTTCACTGGCGATGTTTGATTTAGATTTTTTTAAGAATGTGAATGATAACTATGGGCATGAAGCTGGTGATAAAGCGTTAATCGACTTTGCAGAAATATTAAAAGATACTTTTCGTGACTATGACATTATTGGCCGAATAGGAGGAGAAGAATTTGCTGTTTGTATGCCTGATACGGGTATTAGTGATGCATATAATGCCTGTGAAAGATGTAGAAAGTCATTAGAGTCTCATGTTGTTTTCGTGAACTATCAAGGTGAGACACAAGAAATCTCTTTAACGGTCAGTATTGGAGTAACTTCAGCGAGTGGTCAAGCAATGTATTTTGATGAATTGTTGCGTATTGCCGACCAAGGGCTTTATCATGCAAAGGATAAAGGAAGAAATCAAACAGTAATAGAAGGAGTAGTTGAAGATAATAGTATGGATGAGCAAGCTAAGAGTGACATTATATCGACAAATAAAAGTGAGACTAGCAGCATGGATACAAATGAAAAATATCCTGGTATTGATTATGATGTTGGTGTGAATAATGTTTTAGGTGATGAAAGTTTATTTGCCGAAATTTTAGTCATGTTTTATCAAGATCATGGTAGGGACCATCATAATATCGAACAAGCCATCGATGCTTTAGAGCAAGAAAAAATTAAGCATTTAGTTCACACGCTTAAGGGGGTTTCATGCTCTATTGGTGCAATGGCGTTATTTGAACATTGTAAAAAACTCGACATTGCGGTGAATGAAAATAAAACGGATGAATACTCACTACTTTTTCCACCGTTAAAAGAAGAGTTAATTAAAGTGCTTGCCGGACTTGAATTACATTTAGCCGAGAAATTGTAATGGGGACTTGTTAAGAGTTGAGTGTTAAGAGTTGAGTGTTAAAGGGACTTTAACATAGCCATGACTATTCAATTTTTAATGTGATATCTGAAGTGGGTACACAGCAACATGGTAGTATTTCATTTTCGCCAATGAATGCTAAAGGCTCACCATTTGGGTATGTAATATTCCCGTCGACTAAAACCACGCGACAGGCTCCACAAAAACCATCACGACAATGATAATGTACTTCTACATCGTTCGTTTCTAAATTGTTTAATAACGTTTTATCGGCAGGGTTGTAACGGATCTTTTGTTGCTCAACCGTAATGATATACTCACAAGCATTTGAACTTTCTTCTTGTGAGTTTTTAGCATCATTCATTTGTATTTACTAGGCATCTAACTATGTCATTCGTTTTATCATGTTGCGTGATAAAACGAATGAAAATATACGCTTTTATAGATCAAAGTCATCAAAGTCGTCACTAGAAACTGAAGAGTCAACTTGTCCAACAAGATAACTTGAAATCTCAGTTTCTTGTGGGGCCACTTGCACATTATCACTGACTAAATAAGCATTCATCCATGGCAAAGGATTACTTTTGATACTAAAAGGGGCTTCAAAACCAATCGCTGCTAAGCGTTGGTTACTTATGTACTCGATGTACTGATTTAATATTTCTGCATTAAGGCCAATCATTGAGCCGTCTTTAAAGAGGTATTGTGCCCACTCTTTTTCTTGTTCAACAACATCTAAGAAAATTTGTAGCCCGTCAGCTTTCAATGTTTCTGAAATCTCTTTCATCTCAGGATCATCTTTACCAGACATCCAGTTATTAAGAATATGCTGGGTACCTGTTAAATGTAATGCTTCATCACGAGCAATTAGCTTAATTATTTTGGCATTGCCTTCAAGCAATTCACGCTCGGCAAAAGCAAATGAGCAAGCAAAGCTGACATAAAAACGAATCGCTTCTAAGGCGTTAACAGAGCAAATAGCAAGATACAAACGCTCTTTTAATTTACGTTGTGTCACTTCGATGCTTTTTCCTTCAACCTCATAGGTACCTTCGCCTTGAGACTGTAACAGCTGGGTAGTTATGATCACATCATCAAAGTATTTAGCAATACTACTCGCGCGCTTTAAAATAGCTGGGTTTACTACAATATCATCAAAGACTTCACTCGGATCAGAAAACAAATTACGTAAAATATGGGTATACGAACGTGAATGAATTGTCTCACTAAATGCCCATGTTTCTACCCAAGTTTCAACTTCAGGTAAAGAAACAAGGGGTAATAAAACGGCATTCACTGAGCGTGCTGCCATGCTGTCAAGTAACGTTTGGTATTTTAGGTTTGAAATAAAAATATGTTTTTCTGAGCTGGTTAACCCTTGCCAATCCGCTCTATCTTTAGAAACATCAATTTCTTCAGGTCGCCAAAAGAAAGATAATTGTTTTTCGATCAGTTTTTCAAAAGCTACGTAACGTTGTTGGTCGTAGCGAGAGACATTTACACTATTCCCCAAAAACATAGGCTCTAGTAATGCGTTATTAGGGGTTTGGTTAAATGTGCTATAGGTCATGTGTGCTCCTAGAAACAACGCCATTTCGGCATTGTTTCAAACTATCTAAAGTGTAGATTTTATTATTTTTATTCGTATGGTTGAAAATAGCGTCAATGCAAATAAACATATATCGCATTGACGTTATCCTTAAATTTTACAAGCGCCGCCTGCACAGTCATCACTTTCAACTTCCACTTGGTCATCTGCACCATCACGGGTATTGTGATAATACATAGTTTTAACACCAAGCTTATAGGCAGTAAGTAAATCTTTTAAGATTTGTTTAACAGGCACCTTGCCCCCTTCAAATTTTGAGGGGTCGTAGTTCGTATTAGCAGAGATGGTTTGGTCGACAAATTTTTGCATTATGCCAACAAGCTCTAAGTAACCTTCATTGCTTGGAATATTCCACAACAACTCATAGTTATCTTTTAATCTTTCGTATTCAGGAACCACTTGTTTTAATATGCCATCTTTACTCGCCTTGACACTGATCAAGCCACGTGGCGGTTCAATGCCATTAGTCGCATTTGAAATCTGCGATGAAGTTTCTGAAGGCATCAGTGCTGACACGGTTGAGTTTCTCACGCCATGCTCTTTGATGCTTTCTCGTAAGCCTTCCCAATCTAAATGTAAAGGCTCACCGGTAATATTATCGATTTCTTTTTTATAGGTATCGATAGGTAAAATACCTTGAGATAAACGCGTTTCATTAAACTTAGGACAAGCACCTTGCTCAATGGCCAATTTATTAGAGGCTTGCAATAAATAAAACTGAATTGCTTCAAATGTTCTATGCGTTAAATTGTTTGCACTGCCATTGGAATAGTAAACGCCATTTTTAGCCAAATAATACGCGTAGTTAATAACGCCTATACCAAGTGTTCTGCGACCAAAGGTTGCATTTTCTGCCGCAGGCATTGGGTAATCTTGGTAATCCAATAAATTATCTAAAGCACGAACAGCTAAATCTGCTAAGCCTTCTAATTCATCAAGGCTTTCAATGGCACCTAAATTAAATGCAGATAATGTACAAAGGGCTATTTCACCGTTTGGATCATTAATTTCATTTAGTGGCTTCGTTGGCAAAGCGATTTCTAAACAAAGGTTACTTTGTCTAATTGGTGCCATTTTAGGGTTGAAAGGACTGTGTGTATTACAGTGGTCAACATTTTGTAGATAAATACGACCGGTACTGGCACGTTCTTGAGCAAATAAAGTAAATAATTCAATGGCTTTAATGCATTTCTTACGAATCGAATCATCAGCTTCATATTGTAAATATAAGCGTTCAAATTCATCTTGATCTTCAAAAAATGCATCGTATAAACCTGGTACATCACTTGGGCTAAATAAGGTGATTGACTGACCTTTGATCAAACGTTGATACATCACTTTGTTAAACTGAACACCGTAATCTAAATGACGCACGCGGTTTTCTTCAACACCGCGGTTATTTTTTAATACGAGTAAGCTTTCAACTTCTAAATGCCAAAGTGGATAGAACAGGGTAGCAGCACCACCTCTAACTCCACCTTGAGAGCAGCTTTTAACGGCAGTTTGAAAATGCTTATAGAAAGGAATACAACCAGTATGAAACGCTTCACCGTTACGAATAGAGCTGCCTAAAGCGCGAATTCTACCGGCATTAATGCCAATACCTGCGCGTTGAGAAACATATTTAACAATCGAGCTTGAAGCCGCATTAATTGAATCTAAACTGTCACCACACTCAATAAGTACACAGGACGAGAACTGACGTGTAGGCGTTCTTACCCCCGCCATAATTGGCGTAGGTAATGAAATTTTAAAGGTTGAGATCGCATGATAAAAACCTTCAATGTAGGTTAATCGCGTCTCTTTCGGGTATTTAGCAAATAAACAAGCAGCCACTAGTAGATATAAGAACTGTGCACTTTCATAGATCTCACCTGTAACACGGTTTTGAACTAAGTATTTGCCTTCTAACTGCTTAACAGCAGCGTAACTAAAATTTAGATCGCGGCGATGATCTAAAAAGCTTTCCATTTGCTCAAATTCTTCTTGGGTATAATCGAGCAGCAAATGTTGGTCATACTTACCTGATTCTACTAACCCAACAACGTGCGGGTAAAGTTTCGGAGGCTCAAATTGACCATAGGCTTTTTTACGAAGATGAAAGATGGCTAATCGTGCTGAAAGAAATTGATAATCTGGTGTTTCTTCAGAGATCAAGTCTGCGGCTGCTTTGATGATCGTTTCATGAATGTCTTCGGTTTTAATACCGTCGTAAAATTGAATGTGAGATTTTAATTCAACTTGTGAAACAGAAACATTATTTAAATTTTCTGCTGCCCAAGCAATGACCTTGTGAATTTTTTCTAAATCTATGGGTTCTTTTTCGCCGTTACGCTTTGTTACAAAAAGGTTGTTATTCATGAAAAACCTGTTTTTATTATATTTATATAATTAATTAGTTGAGAAGTTTAGCCAAGAATGCAAATTTTCCTCATGCACTATATCTTGGGTGAAAACATAAAACAGATCACAAGATAATGAGGTTTGAGGTTTAATGCAAGCACTAAAAAATCCATTAATTTGGTATGGATATTGACGATTAAAACTATGTTAGTAACAACTAACTTAGTACCGTCTTTTAAATTTGATTTTTGTGAAACGCAATATGTTTTTAAACTTTTTTTTCACGGTATTTAGTCGGTATATTTATTTTTGTGAAAATTTTGCTGTCTATATTACTATTTGTAATATAAATGTAAAATCATTTAAAATTCAAATAGATAAGTTTATTGCTTTATAAGTATACAGTTGATGATTATCTAATCGAATAGAGTTCTTGTGGGGTTTTAATCATAAAATCAGCATGCCATTGTTCAATACTATCGCTGGGTTTGATATAGCCCCACTGAGCAACATATGTTTTCATTCCTGCGCTATTGCCTGCTTCTATGTCTCTAAGAGCATCTCCAACATAAATACATTTTTCAGGCACTACATTGATGATATTACAAGCATGAAACAAAGGTTCTGGATTTGGCTTTCTTGTTGATAGAGTATCCCCACCAATCATTACGGCACAGTGCTTAAACTCGGGAAAATATGGTAGTAGCTGTTTCGTCAATCCTTCAGGCTTATTCGTAACAATACCCCAAGGGATATTATCAGCATTTAATCTTGATAATAAATCATTTACTCCTTGATATAAGCAAGTATGTTTAGCGATATTTTCGTGATAGTAAGTGAGAAACTCATCTCTTAACACGTCATAGTCAAAGTCTTTTAATTGCGCTTTAAAGCCCAGATTTAATAAACCCATTGCTCCGTCTGATGCGACAGGACGATAGTTTTCTCGGGCAACAATAGGCAAGTCATATTTAGCTAAAACATAGTTTAACGCCTCACCTAAGTCGTTGGCGGTATCTAGTAATGTACCATCGAGGTCAAATAAAACGGCTTGGGGTTTATCTAAGGTATTTATCGTCATTACTAAACCTTTTGACAACATAAAATATAATTAACATCTAATGAGTCTATTAATTTATGATTTTCAGTTAGTGGGTTGTAATGGATACCTGCAGCATCGATACATTTCAAACCGTTAGCTTCAGCCCAACTAATGAGTTGAGAAGGCTTAATGAAGTGTTGATGATCATGTGTCCCATCTGGGACTAATTTTAATATCTTTTCAGCGGCTACAATCGCTAATAAGTAGGATTTTATTGTTTTATTCAAGGTTGAGAAAAATACATAGCCCCCAGGTTTTACTAGCTCAGAGCATGCTTTTATAATTGAAGAAGGGTCGGGAACATGCTCAAGCATTTCCATACAAGTGACCACATCATATTTTTGTGGCTGTTGTAATGCTTTTTCTTCTGCGGTGATCTTTTGGTAATCTACTTGCACATTAGATTCTAGCGCATGCAGTTTAGCAACATTTAAAGGCTCATCACCCATATCTATACCTGTTACATTGGCGCCTAATTTAGCTAAGCTTTCCGCTAAAATGCCTCCTCCGCAACCCACATCAATGACTTCTTTTGCAAATACATTGTCAACATGTTGAATGATAAACTGTCTTCGAATGGGGTTTATTTGATGAAGCGGCTTAAAATCGCCATCTAACTCCCACCATTGACTGGCAACTTTTTCGAATTTAGCGATTTCATCTAGATTAACATTGAGCGGTTCAGACATAAAATAATTCATAGCTTTGTTCAGATGAACCTATTCTAAACTAAAGTTAATTGCTCGCCTATAGAGCACATGGATAAATTGACAAAGAATTGAAAATCAGTAAGTTATTATATCTGCCGTCAGTTAAATTCAAAATGGTCATGAAATGAAATCACTTCAAGAGCAGCTCTCTATTTATAAGAGTGTTCATTTAAATAAAAAAAATATAGCCACACACTTTATTGGTATTCCATTAATTATTGGCTCTATAGCACTTTTACTCACTACTTTTAATTTCACTCTTGTATTATTCGATTTTAAAATAGACGTTACCCTCACTAGTGTCATAGTCTGTTGTGTATTGCTTTATTACGCTTTTCAATCTGTGAGTTTAGCACTTTTGGCGGTGATTTTTTTTGGGCCTGTTATTTATTCTGCTGTGTTATTGAGTTTATCAGAGCATAAATTAATCATTGTTGCGCTTACCTTTAGTATCGGATGGGTTTTGCAATTTATTGGCCATGGTTATGAAAAAGCTAAGCCTGCCTTTATTGATGACGTGAGCCAACTATTTATTGGTCCATTATTTTTAGTCGCTGAAATATATTTTTGGCTCGGTTTTGGTAAGGAGTTAGCTGAAAAAATTGAAAAAAAAGCGATTGAGTTGCGTAAACTAAAATGACATAAGGTTAATTTTTCTGATGTTTGTTGGACATTTTAAGCTTCAATATCAATAGCTCAAACTTATCTTGTTAATCATTCGTTTATCCACGTTGTTTTTTATATCTATTAATGTGATCCAGGGCTCAAAATCACAATGTGACAGCATAAATTCAAGGGAATAAAATAATCGTAAATTATTGAGAAAGTATCCGATATGACTTTCGCCATTCATCACTTCGTTGAACTTGTGAAATAATCACTTGAAATACATTGCTAACCAAAGCAGAATGTCATGCTATAAAGCAGTATAGTCTCATTTTTTTTTATGATAATATGCGCTGTGTTTTTAACAATAATAATTTCCAATATCACATTTAGGGATACCGTCGTTTTATGACCGATCTGGCAAATAATATTGCACCAATCAATATTGAGGATGAGCTAAAAAGCTCCTATCTAGATTACGCTATGAGTGTAATCGTAGGACGGGCGTTACCTGACGTTCGAGATGGTTTAAAACCAGTACACCGTCGCGTACTTTTCGCGATGAACGTGCTAGGTAATGACTATAACAAACCTTATAAAAAATCAGCCCGTGTGGTTGGTGATGTCATAGGTAAATATCACCCACATGGTGATACAGCTGTTTACGATACGATAGTTCGTATGGCTCAAGATTTTTCTATGCGTTATATGTTGGTAGATGGTCAAGGTAACTTTGGCTCTGTTGACGGTGATTCAGCTGCCGCAATGCGTTATACCGAAATACGAATGAATAAAATTTCTCATTCAATTTTGGCTGATCTAGACAAAGAAACCGTTGATTTTGTACCTAACTATGACGGTACTGAACATATTCCAGCGGTTATGCCTACGCGCATTCCTGCGTTATTAGTCAATGGTTCATCGGGTATCGCTGTTGGTATGGCAACGAATATACCACCTCATAACCTCACTGAAGTGATTAATGGTTGTTTAGCGTTAATTGAAAACAGCGATATAACCTTTGAAGAATTACTCGAACATATTCCTGGGCCTGATTTCCCTACTTCAGGAATTATCAGTGGTCGAGCGGGTATTGAAGAAGCCTATAGAACAGGTCGTGGTAAAATAAAAATCCGCGCACGTGCTGAAATAGAAGTAACTGAAAGTACGGGTAAAGAAACGATTATTGTTCATGAATTACCGTATCAAGTGAACAAAGCTCGTCTGATAGAAAAAATGGCTGAGCTGGTTAAAGAAAAACGTTTAGAAGGTATTTCAGCCTTACGCGATGAGTCAGATAAAGACGGCATGCGTATGGTCATTGAAATCAAACGTGGTGAAGTGGGTGAAGTTGTATTAAATAATTTATATAAACTGACTCAAATGCAAGTCTCTTTTGGTTTGAATATGGTGGCATTAACCAATGGCCAACCGAAATTATTCAACTTAAAAGAAATGCTAGAAGCGTTTGTTCTTCATCGTCGCGAAGTGGTTACACGCCGAACTATCTTTGAATTACGTAAAGCGCGTGATCGCGCTCATATCCTCGAAGGCTTATCAATAGCGTTAGCCAATATTGACCCGATTATCAAACTGATTAAAGAGTCAAGTAACCGTAAAGAAGCTGAAGAAAAGCTTATTGCTCAAGGGTGGGAATTAGGTAATGTTAGTGGCATGCTTGAAAGTGCAGGCACTGATGCAGCTCGTCCTGAGTGGTTAGAGCCTCAATATGGTATTCGTGATGGCTTGTATTATTTAACTGCGGAACAATCAAAAGCGATTGTTGATCTGCAATTATACAAACTCTCAGGAATGGAACACGAAAAAATTCTAAGTGAGTATAAAGCGTTATTAGACTTAATTGCTGAATTAATGCATATTTTGGCTAGTCCAGAGCGTTTGATGGAAGTGATACGTGAAGAGTTAGAATTAATTCGTGATGAGTTTGGTGATGAACGTCGTACCGAAATTACCAATGCTTCGCATGATTTATCGTTAGAAGATCTGATTTGTGAAGAAGATGTTGTGGTGACACTTTCTAGCGAAGGTTATGTGAAATATCAGATCCTTTCTGATTATCAAGCGCAACGTCGTGGCGGTAAAGGTAAAGCCGCAACTAAGATGAAAGAAGAAGATTTCATTGAACGTTTATTAGTGGCGAATACTCACGATACCATTTTATGTTTCTCAAACCGTGGCAAGCTATATTGGTTGAAAGTTTACCAACTACCATTGGCGAGTAGAACCGCGCGGGGTCGTCCAATTGTTAATTTATTACCACTTGAGGCTGATGAACGTATTACGGCTATTCTCCCTGTTAGAGAATATGAAGATGACAAGTTTATTATCATGGCAACCGCGTCTGGTACTGTGAAGAAAACGCCATTAAAGGCCTATTCTAATCAACGTAATGGCGGCATTATTGCTTTGAATTTACGTGATGATGATACGTTGATAGGCGTTGATATTACCAATGGCGAAAACGACATAATGTTGTTCTCTGATGCTGGTAAAGTGGTGCGTTTTAATGAAAAAGCACGTGATAGTGAAACAGGTGAAATTAAAGTTGACCCTGAAACTGGTGAAGAAATTCATGCATTAAGAGCGATGGGGCGAACAGCAACAGGTGTTCGTGGCATTAAGCTTGAAGGTGATCAAAAAGTTGTTTCACTAATTGTACCTAAAAACGAAGGTGCAGTATTAACGATTACTCAAAATGGTTACGGAAAACGTACTGATTTAGCTGAATATCCAGCTAAGAGCCGTGCGACTAAAGGTGTTGTTTCAATCAAAGTGAGTGATCGAAATGGTCCGGTAGTTGGGGCTGTGCAGGTTGAAGATCTTGATGAAATCATGCTGATCACTGATAACGGCACGTTAGTTCGTACCCGCGTTAATGAAGTAAGTGTCATTGGCCGTAATACTCAGGGTGTTAGAATTATTCGCACAGCTGAAGACGAGCATGTGGTGGCACTGCAGCGTATTGATGAAATTGAAGTAGATGATTCAATTGTTGAAGGTGAATTAGCTGGTGGTGATGAAGCCACAGGTACTGTTAGTGATAGTTCGTCGACCTCTGAAACATCGTCGGCTCCTGAGGCTAGCAATGAAGAGCTCAGTGAAGATGATAACGATTAGTTACCGTTAACATTCGATTGAAAAGGGCGGTTAATCACCGCCCTTTTTATGTTCATAGTTCCTGAATATTATGTCAGTGACCAATGAGCAAAATGCTACTAAGTCGACAGGTATTGTTGTAACTGATAGTGTTTTTTGTCTATGGTAGCGATAAATCAATTATGCTGTTGCAGAGTTTAAATAGTGAATATAACGGGTATGTAAATACTATGATCGTATACGCATTTTAAGAGTCATTTTCAGCTAGGAAAAAATGATTGTTAAAATTGGTATATTTAACCAATCTGTCGATATAACTACAAAAATACAACGTCGACGAAACATTTTAAAATTTATTAAGAAGGGTGTTGTATTCAATGTCAAAAGTATTTAATTTTTGTGCAGGTCCTGCGATGTTACCTGTGCCTGTTATGAAAAAAGCTCAAGAAGAGTTTATCAATTGGAATAATACCGGTTGTTCGGTAATGGAATTAAGTCATCGTAGCAAAGAATTTATGGCGTTAGCGAAAAAAGCTGAAGCTGATCTTAGAGAATTAATGACCATCCCTGACAATTATAAAGTGCTGTTTTGCCATGGTGGCGGGCGAGGGCAGTTTTCTGCAGTTCCACTAAACCTTCTTAAAGAAGGTCAAAGTGCCGATTATATTATTTCGGGCTCTTGGTCTAAAGCCGCAGCTAAAGAAGCCGAAAACTTTGGTAAAGTTAATACGATCAATGTTGTTGAAGATATAAATGGCCATAAAACTGTTATCGATAGTAAAGCATGGCAACTCAATCCAAACGCTGCTTATGTCCATTATTGCCCTAATGAAACTGTAGACGGTATTGAAATGTTTTCGATTCCTGAAACAAATGGTGTGCCTTTAGTTGCTGACTTATCATCAGCGATATTGTCCTATGACATTGATGTCTCAAAATTTGGCTTAATCTACGCAGGTGCACAAAAAAATATTGGCCCATCGGGTTTAACCATCGTAATTGTTGATGAAGCGTTATTAGGTGATGCCCATAAAAATACTCCATGCATCATGAATTACCAGTTGATTGCCAACAATGACTCTATGTATAACACCCCACCGACTTACGCATGGTATTTAGCCGGATTAGTATTTGATTGGTTAAAAAGTATCGGGGGCGTTAGTGCTATAGAGGAACTTAATAAACAAAAAGCTGAGTTAATCTATCAATATGTTGATCAAAGTGACTTTTATCTAAATAGCATAGAAAGTGAATATAGAAGTCTGATGAATGTACCTTTTTGGTTAAAAGATGAATCCTATAATGAGCAATTTTTAGCACAGGCAGAAGAACACGGCCTTGTTGCATTAAAAGGGCATCGAATGGTCGGAGGGATGCGGGCGAGCATTTATAATGCGATGCCGCTAGAAGGAGTACAAAATCTGGTGGATTTTATGCAAAAATTTGAACAGGAGAACCGATAAAATGGAACAATTAACATTAAGCCCTATCGCTAAGATTAATGGCGAAGTCTTTTTACCGGGATCTAAAAGTTTATCTAATCGCGCATTACTCATCGCAGCTTTAGCCAGTGGCGTCACTAAAATAACTAACTTATTGGTCAGTGATGATATAACGCATATGTTAAAAGCGTTAAAAACCCTAGGGATAAAATATACCTTAAGTGATTGTGGTACAGAATGCACTGTGATTGGTAATAATGGTTTTTTCAGCACTCATGCACCTGTGGAATTATACCTAGGTAACGCTGGTACGGCTATGAGACCTTTATGTGCAGCACTTGCGGCGAGTGAAGGCGAATTCATTCTAACCGGTGAGCCGAGAATGAAGGAAAGGCCTATCGGTCATTTAGTTGATGCGTTAGCGCAGCTTGATGCTGATATTGAATACCTTGAAAATAAAGATTATCCACCGGTTAAAATAAAAGGCAAAGCCTTATCGGGGAGCACTATTTCAATTGATGGATCCATTTCAAGCCAGTTTTTAACTGCTATTTTAATGATTACGCCTTTATTGGTAACAGATACTAATATTCAAATAGTAGGTGAATTAGTGTCAAAGCCATATATCGATATAACACTTGATATCATGGCGAGATTTGGTGTTAACGTACAAAATAACGATTATCAATCTTTTACGGTTAAAGGTAATCAATCTTATCAGTCAGTTGAAAAATATATGGTAGAAGGTGATGCGTCATCAGCCTCTTACTTTTTAGCTGCAGGGGCGATTAAAGGTGGAGAAATAACCGTCCATGGTGTCGGTAAACTCAGTGTACAAGGTGATAAACATTTTGCCGACGTCCTTGAAAAAATGGGCGCTGAAGTTATTTGGCATGATGAGTCAATTACAGTAATAGGCAAACCACTTGTTAGCGTTGATATGGATATGAACCACATTCCTGATGCTGCTATGACTATTGCAACCACAGCGCTCTTTGCCAAAGGCACAACTACAATTAGTAACATCTATAACTGGCGAGTTAAAGAAACTGATCGCTTAACGGCAATGGCAACAGAGCTAAGAAAAGTTGGTGCAGAAGTTATAGAAGGAGAAGACTTTATTACGATAACTCCGCCAGCGAAATTAAAGCATGCTGAAATAGACACCTATGATGATCATCGCGTGGCGATGTGTTTCTCACTGGTTGCACTAAGTGATACGCCGGTAACTATTAACGATCCTAAGTGTACATCGAAAACATTTCCTGATTATTTTGATAAGTTAGCTCAGGTCTCTTGTTAAATTTGTTACATAATAATTTTATACGCGATTTTAAAATCCAAATCCCGTATAATGCCGCCGATTTTCGACATTAGGGGAAAAATGTATGCAGGAAAGCGTACCTGTAATCACTATTGATGGCCCAAGCGGTGCCGGCAAAGGAACTGCTGCTCGTTTAGTTGCTGAACAATTAGGTTGGCATTTGCTTGATAGTGGCGCTATTTACCGTGTGTTAGCTGTAGCTACGCAATATCACCATCTTACTATTGATGATGAAGAGGCATTAATTCCTATTGCAGCGCATTTAGATGTTCAATTTGAAATATCTAAAGAAGGTGAAAGTAAGGTCATTCTAGAAGGTGAGGATGTTACCAATAGTATTCGTACTGAAGAAATCGGTGCAATAGCGTCTAAAGTTGCGGCGTTTCCGAGAGTGAGAGAAGCATTACTACGTCGACAAAGAGCATTTAAAGTGTCTCCTGGTCTTGTTGCTGATGGCAGAGATATGGGGACGGTTGTTTTTAAAGATGCCCCGGTTAAGGTCTTTTTAACCGCGAGTGCAGAAGAACGCGCAGAACGACGTTTTAATCAGTTGAAAGCAAAAGGCTTTGATGTTAAAATCGGGCGCCTTTTGGATGACATACGTCAGCGAGATGAGCGAGATGAGAACCGTAAGGTTGCTCCGTTAGTCCCGGCAGAAGGTGCGTTAATTGTTGATTCTACTGAACTTTCTATTGATGAAGTGGTCAGTAAAATCCTTTCATATACCAATGAAAAATTAACACAAACGACTGATTCTTAATTCTGAGAGATTAGTTGTAAACAGCTAACCTAGCGTAGGGATGCAATAGGTTTTATTAATAACCCCATGATACATGTAAGTAGATTGGATTAACTCTGAGTTCATATACACGTTATGACTGAAAATTTTGCACAACTTTTTGAAGAAAGTTTAAAAGAAATCGAAACACGCCCTGGTTCAATTATCAAAGGTACAATTGTACGCATTGAAAAAGACAATGTTCTTGTTGACGCAGGCCTTAAATCTGAAAGTGTAGTATCAATAGATCAATTCAAAAACGCAGCTGGTGAAGTGGAAGTTGCTGTTGGCGATGAAATTGATGTTTCTCTAAAAGCTACAGACGATGGTTTCGGTGAAACGATTCTTTCTCGTGATGATGCTAAGCGTCATGAAGCTTGGCAAGTGCTTGAAAAAGCATACGAAGAAAAAGAAACTGTTATCGGTGTTATCAACGGTAAAGTTAAAGGTGGTTTCACGGTTGAAGTTAGCAATATTCGTGCTTTCTTACCGGGTTCATTAGTTGATGTACGTCCAGTACGTGACACAGCTCACCTTGAAGGTAAAGATTTAGAATTTAAAGTTATTAAGCTTGATCAAAAGCGTAATAACGTAGTTGTTTCTCGTCGTGCAGTGATCGAATCTGAAAGCAGCGTAGAACGTGATGCACTATTAGAATCATTAGCCGAAGGCATTGAAGTTAAAGGTATCGTTAAGAACTTAACTGATTACGGTGCATTCGTTGATTTAGGCGGCATTGATGGCCTACTTCACATCACTGATATGGCTTGGAAGCGTGTTAAGCACCCAAGTGAAATCGTAAACGTTGGTGATGAAATTCAAGTTAAAGTATTGAAATTCGACCGTGAGCGTACACGTGTATCTCTAGGTATGAAGCAGTTAGGCGAAGATCCATGGGTAGCTATCGCTAAGCGTTACCCTGAAGGTGCTAAACTTTCTGGCCGTGTAACTAACTTAACAGACTACGGTTGTTTTGTTGAGATCCAAGAAGGCGTTGAAGGTTTAGTTCACGTTTCTGAAATGGATTGGACAAATAAAAACATCCACCCATCTAAAGTTGTTAACTTAGGTGATACTGTTGAAGTTATGGTATTAGAAATTGACGAAGAACGTCGTCGTATTTCTCTTGGTCTTAAACAATGTATCCCGAACCCTTGGGAAGAGTTTGCTAAGAACTTCAACAAAGGTGACAAAGTGTCTGGTAAGATCAAATCAATTACTGATTTTGGTATCTTTATCGGTCTTGACGGTGGCATTGATGGTCTTGTTCACTTATCTGATATTTCATGGGCTGGTGGTGAAGAAGCTGTTCGTGAATATAAGAAAGGCGACGAAATCTCTGCAGTGGTTCTTCAAGTTGACCCTGAACGTGAGCGTATCTCATTAGGTGTTAAGCAAACTGAAGATGATCCATTTAATCAATACCTTGCAGATAATAAAAAAGGTGCTATTGTTACAGGTAAGGTAGTTGAAGTAGACGCAAAAGGTGCTAAGATTGAATTAGTAGAAGGCGTTGAAGGTTACTTACGTGTTTCTGACATCTCTCGTGACCGTATCGAAGATGCAAGTACTGAATTATCTGTTGGTGATAGCGTTGAAACTAAGTTTATGGGTGTTGATCGTAAGAACCGCACTATTAGCTTATCTATCAAAGCGAAAGACCAAGCAGACGAGCGTGAAGCAATGGATAGCTTAAACCAAGAAGAAGAAACTGGTTTAAGTGCTATGGCTGCAGCGTTTAAAAACGCTAAAAATTAATTTTAGCTGGGAATGAGAAAAAGCTTATTAATGAAGCTTTTTCTATTATTTAATTACCATTGGCGTGATGCTATATGAACACTGGGGGGTCGAATGACCAAATCAGAACTCATTGAAAGATTAGCAGATAAACTTAGTCATTTATCTGCTAAAGATGTAGAACAAGCTATTAAAGAAATTCTTGAAATGATGGCGCAAACCTTGTCAAAAGGTGAGCGCATAGAAATAAGAGGCTTTGGTAGTTTCTCTTTGCATTATCGCGCACCACGCGTTGGTAGGAACCCTAAGACTGGAGAGTCAGTTGAGCTTTCTGGTAAATATGTTCCGCATTTTAAACCCGGCAAAGAATTACGTGAAAGAGTCAATCTTTCCATAGCGTAGTGAATGATTACTATAAAAACGGCATGCTATAGCATGCCTTTTTTTTGTTCTCAGCGTTTGAATAAAGGAAGTTTTTCTTGTGAAAATATATATAACTTTAGTTTTTGTGATGGCTTTGTTGGTAGTGGCTTTTATTTTTGGTAGCCAAAATGTCCAGCCGATAACATTAAATTATATGATTGCAAAATCTGAAATGACTGTTGCTCATGCGGTAAGCTTATTTACAGTAATAGGAATTTTTATTGGTTTGTTACTTTCTTTATTGTGGAAATTATTACGTGTAGTAAAACCGAAAAAAACGCCTAAAGAACTGAGTCGTTAACACCCTATGTCTATGTTTTCATTATTATTTCTTTTACTACCTGTTGCTATGGGCTATGGCTGGTTTATGGGAAGAAACAGTGTTAAGCAAAGTGATCATAATGCAAAACAAGATTTATCAATAAAGTACTCCACTGGGTTAAATTATTTATTATCAAATCAACAAGATAAAGCTATCGAGTTTTTATTAGAAACTCTCAAAGTTGAAGATGATACCGTTGAAGCCCATTTTGCCATGGCTAACTTATTTCGCAAACGTGGTGAGCTTGACCGAGCACTAAAAGTGCATGAACACCTTGTTAGGCAAAAACATTTACCAACTAAAGCAAAACAGCAAGCGGCTTTTGAATTAGGTCGAGATTTTTTAAGTGCAGGTTTATATGATCGCGCCGAATCGATGTTTCATAACCTACTAAAATCAAAAGATTTTGGTCTTAAATCACTGAGTTATTTATTACAAATTTATCAGTCTACTAAAGATTGGCAACATGGCCTTGATTTACAAAAAGCGATTATTAAAGCTAATGACAAAAAGCTGCTACATACATTAGCAAATTTTTATTGTGAATTAGCTACCATTGCTTTAGAAAAAGACCAATTTATTGAAGTATTAGAGTTGTTAGAAAGTGCATTAAAATATGATCCCAACTCTTGTCGCGCAAATTGGTTAATGGCAAAGATATATGAAAACCATCAGCAATTTAATGAAGCATGTCAATGTTATAAAGATATTTATAGCCAGGATAAAGATTTCTTTCCTGACGTGATTGATCAAATGCAAGACTGTTACCGTCAACTTGATGCCGATGATGAGTTTTATCGATTTATTAAAAAAGTTTATGATGAAACGGGCGGAAGTAGCGCATTAATTAAGTATTTAACATTCGTTGAAAATAAGCATGGCATAGGAAAAGCACAAGACTTTATGTTATCGGCTTTAAAAAGGCGCCCAACAATTCGAGGCTTTAAGCATTTTATTAAAATGCAAATGAATGAAGAAAGTTCGACAAAAGAAAATGAAAATTTAGATATGATCAAAGAATTGATCACATCATACCTGAACGTGAAACAGCGTTACAGCTGCTGTAATTGTGGTTTTAGTAGTGCAACTCATTATTGGTCTTGTCCTTCATGCCATGATTGGGAGCAACTTAAACCTGTCAGAGGTTTAGAAGGAGAATAATCGTTCATTTCGACATGTTATTAACCGATCAAATTTTTTATTGTTAGTCGACAAGCAGGTGGTAAAGCATAAAGTAAAAATAGCCGAAAAATTTAATTTGTTTATCCAAATATGGGCACCATAGGTGATACCTTAGTCAAATGGCCAACTAGTTAAAATAGCTAAAGGGAGTGATGATCTTGTTTGGCATAAACACGAAAATGAAGATAAGCTATTTCTCGTATTCAAAGTGAAGTTAGCGTTTCATCAGAGCAGCAGAAGTCAATTTAATGCGGATGACAAGCGATTAAACAGTAACAATAAGATAGCTAGCTTTATTTCTTAAACAGTATAACCAGCACTTTAGCCTATTATTACGGCGTTAAAACTAATAATGCTTTGAGCTGAACTATGCCAAATTTCTCATGTATAATATTTAATTATCAGAAAATGACAAAATTTATTAAAAGGGTAATGAAATGAATGATCCGAAAGTAGTCGTAGCATTAGATTTTAATAGTGAAGCTGATGCGTTTGCTTTTGTTGATAAAGTTGAACCGAGTGATTGCAGGTTAAAAGTTGGCAAAGAAATGTTTACTCATTTTGGGCCTGATTTTGTTAGAGAACTTGTTAATAAAGGCTTTGATGTTTTTCTCGATTTGAAGTTTCATGATATTCCTAATACCGTTGCTAAAGCGGTAGCTGCAGCAGCAGAGCTTGGTGTTTGGATGGTAAATGTACATGCTTCAGGTGGGTTAAAAATGATGGAAAAGGCTAAGGAAGCATTAATACCGTATAAGGATAAAGCGCCGTTGTTAATTGCTGTTACTGTATTAACCAGTATGAGTGAAGATGATTTACTTGATTTAGGCATTAGTAAATCACCTGCTGAGCAAGTGAAACATTTAGCTAATTTGACGAAACAAGCTGGATTAGATGGTGTTGTTTGCTCTGCCATGGAAGCACAAGCACTTAAAGAACAATTAGGAAAAGATTTTGCCTTGATCACCCCTGGCATAAGACCATCAGGTGCATCAGTTGATGATCAAAAACGTGTTATGACACCTGAACAAGCAATCGCTGCGTGTGTTGACTATTTGGTGATTGGCCGACCGATAACTAAAGCCAATGATCCAAAGCAAGTGCTTAATGAAATAAATAGCAGCATTACTTGAGCCGTTTGAGATAAAACGATTAGTCAACCTAGATTAATTTGCTTTCGTTATATATCTACATAAAAGTTCAAATAGGTACTTTTTCTGAATGAAATTGCTGACGGAAAATAACCTTTTTTACCTATTACTTGCCATATTGCAGCCTTTAAAATTTAAAGGCTGCAATATGTTTTCTAAATATCACTATAGGAAATGGGTTTGATTTGTAACTTTTACAGAATGTTAGTTGTTCATGTTTTTAAAAATCGCCTCAAAGCGTTTTGCCAAAAAATACCCTCAAGTTTACTCATATTTATCCTCTTAACTCTTAGGTAATACACTGTTCTTCTTAAAATTAATGATGGTTAATTGTTATGGTGACTCACTGTGCCAATAGATAATATATCAGCCAGCTTATAACTAAAAAAACCTATTAATTTCTTTTTGGTATAATAAGGTTTGAAAAATATCTTGTTTTTTAATTATTTCTTAAAGTTATAAGAAGTTAAAATTGTCAACTGATTGAATTAGCTACATTTCAATATCCCCATATAACATTAAATTATTACATTTATGCAACATTTTTATTACATTTTCTCAATCGCTTTTCGTTATTTTTTAATCAGTGATATTTTCTCCATACCTTACTATCACTCGTTATAAAGAAATTTTGTGATCAAAACTGCCTGTTTATTAATCGTTAGTACAAAATTTGCACGAATTACCTTCTGTGCTATGTTAATTTGATGTAACAAAATATTAACAAGATAAAAGGCGAAAATTATGTTGAGAACTAACGGCTGGGCAACTTCTGCTAAGCTTTCTACTAGCCTATTGATTTTATTAGGTTTACCTGTAAAAGCTGATTTTATCAATTGTGATAGCCTACCTCAGTGGCAATCAGGCGGCACATACGTAGCTGGCGATCAAGTGCAAGCTCAATCTCAAGCATTTGAAGCGAATTGGTGGAACCAAGCAAACCCAATTGAAAAATCAGGTCAATGGCAAGAGTGGACTAAGCTTGGAGATTGTCAAACGGATGGAGATATTAACCTTCCACCAACGGTGAGCTGGATTTCACCTGAAGAAGGTTTTTCTTACCAAGAAAAAGACAGCGTTGTCATTTTTGTTAATGCCGATGATTCAGATGGAAATGTTGATAGCGTTCAGTTCTTTTTAAATGGAGCTTTACTCGACACACTAACGCAAGCCCCTTATGAAATAACATGGTTGGCAGAGGTTGGCGATCATCAATTACAAGTTGTTGTTAAAGATAATAAGCAAGCGACAACGGCTTCTTCTATTCGAAATATCGAAGTGCTTGCCGATGATACATCGCCTGATAATAAAGCCCCTGTTGCGAAAATATCTTTAAAAAGAACTGTGGGTGATATTCATATCGGTGATTCTGTCACGTTAGTCCTCGACGCAACTGACAGTGATGGCATCATTGAACACATAGCGCTTAGTGTTGATGAAAATGTTGTATTAAATACAACTGAAATACCTTATGAATATACTTGGCAAGCTGAAGCAATTGGTCAAGTTAGTTTTGGTTTAGTTGCCACTGATGATGATAATGCGACAGGTAGTGCGACATTAGTGCTTGATGTGGTTGATGAACAAATACCGGATAATGGTCGTAATGCTTGTCAACCAGCGGGCTTATATCAAACTGAATCAGTCAACACGCCTTATTGTACTGTTTACGATGAACAAGGTCGCGAGAAAATGGGCGCGGATCATCCACGCCGTGTTATCGGTTATTTCACCAGTTGGAGAAATGGTGCCAATGGCCAACCAAGTTACCTAGTTAATGATATTCCATGGAATAAAATTACTCATATCAACTATGCCTTTGCTCATATTGATGCGAATAACAAAGTTTCTGTTGGAGATCCCAATGCTGAAAATAATCCAGCAACTAACATGGAGTGGCCAGGTGTAGTAGGTGCTGAACTAGATCCTAGCTTGTCATATAAAGGTCATTTTAATTTATTGACCAAATATAAAAAGCAACACCCACAAGTTAAAACTCTGATTTCTGTTGGTGGCTGGGCTGAAACCGGAGGTTTCTTTGACGAGACTGGTCGAGTACAAAGTGGTGGCTTTTATACGATGACCACCAATGCTGACGGCTCGGTTAATCATGCCGGCATTAAAGCATTTTCAGAAAGTGTAGTTGGTTTTATTCAAAAATATGGTTTTGATGGTGTTGATATTGATTATGAATACCCGTCTTCAATGGCTGATTCAGGTCACCCTGATGACTTTTCATTCTCAAATCCACGTCGTGCAGCGCTTAATGCTTCTTATCAAGTATTGATGAAGTCTTTGCGTGAAACTCTTGATAAAGCTGGAGAGGCTGCAGGTCAGCATTATTTGCTAACCATTGCCTCACCATCTTCAGGCTACCTTGTGCGCGGTATGGAAACTTTTCAAGTTACCAAATATTTAGATTACGTCAATATCATGAGTTACGACTTACATGGTGCATGGAACTCTCATGTTGGACCCAATGCTGCACTTTACGACACAGGTGAAGACTCCGAGTTAGCTGCTTGGAATGTTTATGGCACAGCAGAGTTTGAAGGTATTGGTTATTTAAACACTGACTGGGCAGTGCGTTATTTTAGAGGGGCATTATCTGCTGGCCGCATCAATATTGGTATTCCTTATTACACTCGTGGTTTTAGAGATGTTCAAGGCGGAACTAATGGTTTGTGGGGACAGGCAGCACTTCCAGATCAAAACAGTTGTCCAAATGGCACAGGAAAAGGTGACAAAAACAATTGTGGTAATGGCGCTGTTGGTATCGATAACTTATGGCATGACATTGAAAATGATAATGAAGTAGCAGCCGGTAGTAACCCTTTATGGCATGTTAAAAATCTCGCTCAAGGTAAATATGGTAGCTATATCGAGGCTTATGGTTTAACGCCTGAAACTGATCCAGAAGATGTTTTAGTTGGCTCTTATCAACGATTTTATGAACAAACCGCCGTTGCTCCATGGTTATGGAATGATGAGAAAAAGGTATTTCTCTCCATTGAAGATGAAGAGTCAATGGCAACTAAAGTGGACTATGTTATCGAACAAGGTCTTGGGGGCGTGATGTTTTGGGAGCTGGCAGGTGACTTTGATTATGACAGCGTAAAACAGGAGTATTACATGGGTTCAACGATGACTGCCATTGCTTATGACAAATTCCGTCAAAGTGATAGTAAATATGATATTCATCAAGGTGATATTGCTTTTGATGTTCCTGAAAAATCCGTTGATGTTGTCTTTAGTGCAAAAGACTTTCCTGTCGGTGATGACAATTACCCAATCAGTCCAACGTTCTCATTTAGCAACAATTCAGACATTGATTTATCGGGTGCAAAAATTAGTTTTGATGTCCCTGTGGCAACCTCGGCAATTTTTAAGTCGAACTGGAATTCACAAAAGAAATTGAAAATGGTGATTGAAACCAATCGTTCAAATGCCGCAGGTAACAATATCGGTGGCTTTGATAACGAGTTTCATCGTTTCTCAATTACCTTAATTAATGAGTTTGGTGGCGTAACAGAATCTTTTATGCCGGGTGAAACGGTTGATGCTCAAGTGATGTATTACATGCCAATTACTGGACCTGCTAATTTCACTATTGAAAAAGACGGCAAGACTTATGCGTTTAAAGTTGAATACCCTGAGCTCCCTGAAGCAACAAACGGTGACGGCGATGGTGATGGCGACGGAGATAACACAGGCACTTGTGATGGTGTAAAAATTGAAGATATTCATGTTTACCCTGATTTCCCTCGACTTGACTGGGCGGGTAAGCCAAGTCATGCGGTAAGTGGTGATTTAATTATCCACAAAAATGCAGTTTGGCGTGCACGTTGGTTTACCAATGAAGAGCCAGGTGTTGCTATGGTTTGGGACAAAGTATGTAGCTTGTAATTATAAAGACGCCAACACCATTGGGGGTTGGCTTTTATTTATCTATAGGAAAATCATTAGGTGATTCAATATGAAAAATAACGTTAATTTCGAACATAAAATAAACCAAAGAGTGATTATTTCAGCGGCTCTATTGGTTGGCATATCAAGCTCTTACATAAATCAAGCGAACGCTCATGCTTTCACTCAATTTCCAAAAGCTCGGCAGTCAATTTGTCAAGCACAAGGGGGGTATTGGTGGCCGGCTGACGGTGCAAATATTCCTAATCTTGCTTGTAAAGCAGCATTTTTACAATCAGGTTATGTGCCTTTTGTTCAAGAACATGAAATTTCAGTCAATGTTGCTGATTATTACAATCAAGCCGCAGTTGAAGCCGCAGTGCCTGATGGAACGTTATGCTCTGCAGGCTCTGCCGAAAAATCTGGTTTGAACTTACCCTCACCACACTGGCAAAAAACTGTTGTAAAACCCGATGCCGATGGAAAGTTGCAAATACGCTTTAATGCGCAAACGCCACATAACCCGAGTTATTGGAAAATTTATTTAAGTAATGAAAACTTCAATGCTGACACCGACGCATTAGGTTGGGGGGATGTAGAGCTTATCGCAGAACATGGCAATATTGATTTTACGGTAGACCCTGACGGAAACCGTTACTACGACATGGAGGTGACTATTCCCAAAAGTCGAGCTGGTAATGCCGTTTTATTCAGCCGTTGGCAACGAAATGATCCAGCAGGAGAGGGCTTTTATAACTGTAGTGACATAACTATTGAACAAGACGGCGTTGAGCCCGATCAATGGCAATCTCTTAGCTACT
Source organism: Colwelliaceae bacterium 6441 (assembly GCA_040779345.1). Lineage (GTDB taxonomy): Bacteria > Pseudomonadota > Gammaproteobacteria > Enterobacterales > Alteromonadaceae > Thalassotalea_H. The sequence goes on from JBFONU010000012.1 coordinate 113,495, forward strand.
TTGTAAAGCAAGGACAAAATGCGCAAGTCACAGATTCGATTTGGTCGCGCTTATTTGATGAAACAGGGCAAGAGATCATCAGTCATATGTACGAAATAACCGCTGATAATCAGGCTAATTGGCAAGCTAGCTTAGCCGCGGTTTTATCACAGCAATATGCGAATGACATTCAAATCGGTGTTAAAGACGCTGACAAAAATATTCATTTTGATAACAGCAATTTATTCACTAACCAAGTGTGGGCCACTAATAAAAACTACAGCTTTCAATTATCAATTGAAACAGCAAGTGAAAATACTGCCCCAATTGTTGCTCAAATTGATGATGTTTCAGTTAATGAAAACCAAACAGTTGATATTCACGTGCATGCCTTTGACGATCAAAATGATCCGTTAACCTTTACGTGGACTGTCCCACAAGGCCTAAGTATGCAAGGCAATGGAGCTGATGTTTCTTTATCAGCCAATAGTGTTGAAGAAGATACACGCCTTACAGTTTCTGTTGCTGTTTCTGATGGCCAACTTAGCACTTTAAGAGCATTCAGTGTCAATGTGAAAAATGTGGATGATTTACCTGATGTGCCAGCTTGGCTATCAACTAAAGCATACAAAACAGGCGATAAAGTTAGCTATAACAGCAAAGTGTATGTTGCTAAGTGGTGGAATAAAAATGAACAACCTGACTCAAGTTTTGCGTGGGGTTTAAGTGAACCAGATGATGGAAATACGCCAACTTGGAACAGTGGTCAGGCATATCAAGGCGGTGATGAAGTGTTGTACTCAGATAACCGGTACCGAGCAAAGTGGTGGACTCAAGGTGACGAACCCGGTGTAGCAGATGTCTGGGAAAAGCGTTAAACCAGCAAAGTATATCCCAGTAGTGATGTACTTATGTGAAAAATTAAAACAATAAAAGCAAAATAAAGAGAGAGAATAATGAATAAAAAATTAACAACGGCGTGCGCTATAGCGAGTGTTATTGCATCATGGCAAGCATTTGGACAAGCGTCTACTCCCAGTATTGACTGGAAACCACAAGATTATTCGTTTGTTGAAGTTAATCTAGAAGGTAGTGGCTCATATAACCAATTAGTTAAAGCTAAAGACGAGGTCAATATTAGCATCAAATGGAATGCTTGGAGTGGTACTGGCGGTAATAGCTATAAAGTCTATTTTGATGACATGCTGGTAAATGAAGGAGAATTAAATGACGGTACCCAAAGTGGTGTTATTGAGTTTCCTTATAAAAAGTCGGGTCGCCATACCTTAACATTAGCGTTATGTGATAGCGATGGTTGTGCCAAAAGTGCCGGTAAGCCAATTGTAATTGCTGATACAGATGGCGGTCATTTAGCACCATTAACTATGGATGTTGATGCTAATAATAAAGATTACGCCATACCGCAAGATACTGTCGTTGGTTCTTATTTTGTTGAGTGGGGAATTTATGACCGAGACTTTGATGTATCAAATATTCCTGCTAAAAATCTCACACATTTACTCTATGGTTTTATTCCTATCTGTGGTGAAAACAAATCTTTAAAAGACATTGAAAATGGTAATAGCTGGCGTGCACTTGAACTAGCGTGTGGTGACTCCGCAGATTATGAAGTGGTTATTCATGATCCTTGGGCGGCAGTACAAAAAGCACTGCCGGGTATTGCAACCACAGATCCCATACGCGGAACGTATGCGCAATTAATGGCATTAAAGCAACGCTATCCTGATCTTAAAATTTTACCGTCTGTGGGGGGCTGGACGTTATCTGATCCTTTTCATGGTTTTACGACTAAAGCTAATCGCGACACATTTGTAGCCTCAGTTAAAAAATTCTTAAAAACGTGGAAGTTTTACGATGGCGTGGATATTGACTGGGAATTTCCTGGGGGGAGTGGACCCAATCCTGATTTAGGCGATCCAATCAATGATGGTCCAGCTTATGTTGCCCTTATGCAAGAATTACGTGCCATGCTTGATGAGCTAGAAGCTGAATTTGGCCGTGAATACCAATTAACATCAGCGATAGGTGTTGGTTATGACAAAATTGAAGATGTTGATTATGGCCAAGCTATCCAGCATATGGATTATATTTTTGCGATGTCATATGACTTTTTTGGTGGCTGGAATAATGTAACAGGCCATCAAACAGGGATTTACTGCGGTGAACATTTAAGTAGTGGCGAATGTGATGGAACAGGTTTAGATGATGAAGGAAAACCGCGTAAAGGCCCTGCTTATACCACAGATAATGGCATTCAAAAGCTCCTTGCCCAAGGTGTTCCTGCTAATCAGTTAGTGGTTGGAACTGCAATGTATGGACGAGGTTGGGAAGGGGTCTATCCCATTAATACCCTTGGTGATAACCCTATGACTGCCGAAGGTACTGGTAAATTAACCGGCACCAAAGAGAATGGTGTTTGGGAGCCCGGTATTCAAGATTATAAAGGCATTAAAAAATCAATGTTAGGGGCTTCAAATACCGGTATTAATGGCTTTGAAGTGGGCTATGATGAACAAGCTCAAGCCGCTTATGCTTGGAATCGTACCAAAGGCACTTTAGTCAGTTACGACAGTCCTCGCTCTGTGAATGCTAAAGGTGCCTACGTGCGAAGTTTAGGACTTGCCGGATTGTTTGCATGGGAAATTGATGCGGATAATGGGGATATTTTAAACGCTATGCACGAAGGTTTAGCTGGTGGTGAGCCTGATAACTATAAACCAGTGGTCAGTTTACCTAGTGGGTTAATGGTCAATGGCGGTGAATCTTTAAATATTACAGCAACAGCTAGCGACAGAGATAACGATCCACTTACCTATAGCTGGGATATTCCTGCAGAGCTACAAGCAAGTAATACGAATAATGCGACAGTATCTATTGTTGGTACAGCTGTGTCACAAGACACCGACTATCTGGTTAAAGTGTCGGTATCTGATGGCAAAGCAACTGTAAGTAAATCGGTAACTGTTACTGTAAAAGCCTCCGTTAATGAAAACAATGCCCCTGTCGTTGAATCTATCAGTGATATCTCTATAAATGAAGGTGCCAGTGCCGACGTTTCAGTTGTTGCAACAGATGCAGATAACGACGCATTAAGCTATACATGGCATGTACCACAAGGCCTAACACTCCAAGGTCAAGGCGCTAATATCACCTTAGTTGGTGGTTCGGTTGATACACATGTCAATTACAGCGTTGCTGTGACGGTTTCAGATGGCCAAGAAAGTGTTAGCACAAGCTTTAATGTACAAGTGTTGAATGTTACAGATGATACCCACCCACCAGTTGTTGAGCCTATTGCCGATGTCGTGTTAGATGAAAACACTTCAAAAGCGGTAACGGTGAATGCAAGTGATCCCGATGGCAACGACTTAACCTATAGCTGGTCTGTACCCGCTGGTTTATCTTTACAAGGAAGTGGCTCTTCTATTTCTCTAATGGCAGGGGAAGTTACCCAAGGCACCTCATACACAATTTCTGTCACTGTCAGTGATGGCGAATATGATGTAGTGGCAAGCTTTAGTGTGTTAGTGAAAGACACGACCACTGGCGGTGATACAACGTGGGATGCTGATAAGGTTTATAACACTGGTGATAAAGTGAAATATAACGGTGTTGAATACCGCGCTAAATGGTGGAGCAAAGGTGATGTCCCAGGCGCTGGTGATCCTTGGGAAGAAGTGATCCCTGATGATGGCCAAACACGTGCATGGAGTGCAAGTAGTGTTTATAACGGTGGCGATAAGGTCACACACCAAGGTGATGAATATCAAGCAAAATGGTGGACACAAGGACAAGAGCCTGGTGTTGCTGATGTTTGGAAAAAATTATAAATAAAACACTGAGCGAGACAATCGCTCAGTATTTTTGATTTATTTATAAGTCCTGTAATAAAACCAGATATTTTGCACTTCGATTGAATTTCTTAACGTTGTGCAAATTATGCTTTCGGTGGATGTTTACAACAATAACTAAAAAAATATCTATTTTAAGGAAGGTTATATGTCCAATTATATAAAATGTAAATCTAGTTTAGCGGTGTTAAGTGCGTTGTTTGCTTTGCAAACAAACGCTGCAGACCGTATTGATGTTGAAGATACTAACTCAATACGTGCCTATAGTCTTAATGCAGAAGCACTACTTAAATCAACAGGCCCCGATACTTATGTCGATGCATACCATGTCAATGTTCGTAGGCCACCACCGAAAAATCAAACGCCTATAAAGCAATATCAATTCCATTACGGTGTTGAAGTTTATGGTTCAAGTCTTGCTGCGTTACCTACTGAAAATAATGGTTTTACCGACATTTCAGGTACACACATTGCTAATATTGATAAAGATTTATCTTCTGTTGAGCCAACAATTACAACGGAAGAAGCGTTATCAAAAAGTATTGCAGCAAGTCCAAATTTTTTATCCAATAGCGAGGTAGAAAATAAAGAGAGCAAGTTATTTATCTGGTTAGATGAAAACGATAAAGCGCACCTTGTCTGGTTGATTTCTTATGTGGATACGTCATCTACACCCAGTCGTCCTCATTTCATTATTGATGCTCATAATGGTGAAATATTGGATCAATGGGAAGGTATGGCTTTTGCTGATGGTACCGGTCCTGGCGGTAATCAAAGAACTGGTCGTTACCAATTTGGCAATAATGGAAAATATCCCTCATTTCAAGTTATGGGCAGTGGTAATACATGTCGATTAGATAGCACCAATGTTGTTACCTATGATATGAACCATCAAAAAAGTGGCGGCAGTGTTCACACTTTTCCATGTTATGAAAATACGTCTAGGCAAGTTAATGGGAGTTATTCAGCGTTAAATGATGCACATGCCTTTGGCCAAGTTACCTTTAATATGTATAAAGACTGGTATCAAAGAGCACCATTGACGCAAAAATTAAAAATGCGTGTTCATTATGACCGTGATTATGAAAATGCCTTTTGGGATGGTCAGCAAATGACCTTTGGTGATGGTAAGAATACCTTTCATCCATTAGTCGGTTTAGGCGTTGTCGCTCATGAAGTTAGTCATGGTTTTACTCAACAAAACTCAAACTTACGATATGAAAACCAATCGGGTGGTTTGAATGAGTCCTTTTCAGATATAGCCGCTGCTGCCGTTAGTTATTATTTAACGGGCAGTTTTACTTGGCAAATCGGTGATAAAATTAAAAAAGGCAGTGGTGCTATGCGTTACATGGATAGCCCTACAAGAGATGGCAAGTCGATAGATCATACACGCAATTATCGAGCAGGAATGAATGTTCATTATAGCTCAGGCGTTTTTAATAAGGCTTTTTATTTATTATCAACGACTTCTGGGTGGGATATTCGAAAAGCTTTTGATATTTATTTAGAAGCTAACCAAACCTATTGGAATGCCAATGAAACCTTTGATCAAGCCGGTAAAGGATTATATAAATCAGCCAAAGCTTTAGGTTACTGTGTCGACGATGTTTTAAAATCTTTAGAAAGTGTAGGTGTTAATAACAGCGGAGCTAGAGATGGTTCGGGTTGTGGTGTAACAGGTAACTTAACACCGACGGCTAACTATACTTATAGTAAAAATGAATTGGCGGTCAACTTTACAAACACATCAACTGATGACAAAGGTATTGTTAGTCACAGTTGGAACTTTGGTGATGGCTCTTCTTCAAGTCAAGTTAGCCCTTCACATACTTTTGCTGCGCCGGGGAGTTATTCTGTCAGTTTAACTGTTTCAGATGCCGAAGGTGAATCGGACGTTAAAACTCAAACTATTGCTGTTACTAAAGGAGATGATGGTGGAGGTCAAGGGTGCGATGGACTAGCTGCCTGGGCTGCAACTTCTTCTTATGCCTTGGGGGATTTAGTCAGTTATCAAGGCTATAAGTATGAAGCCATTTGGTGGTCTACCGGAGCAAAACCTGATGTTTACAGTAATGTATGGAGTAAAAAATCTGAATGCTCTGGTGATGGTGGAGATGTAAATAAAGCACCTAATGCGAGCTTTTCACATAATGCCAATGAATTAACGGTGTCATTTACTGATAACTCAACGGACGATAAAGCCGTGATCAGCCGCTTATGGAACTTTGGTGATGGCACGAGTGCGAGTACAACTAATCCTGTTCATTCATATGCTAATGATGGTAGCTATACTGTACAGCTAACGGTTATGGATGTAGAAGGCTTATCTGATACCCTGTCAAAAGTGGTTACAGTCGCTAAAGGTAGCGATGGCGGTACCTGCACAGCACCAGCTTGGTCAGCGTCGAAGGTATATAATTCGGGCGATAAAGTATCACAAGAAGGTAAAGAGTACCAAGCCAATCATTGGACACAAGCTCAGTCACCTAAAGACAACTCAGGTAACTGGGAAGCATGGTCGTTAACGAATAATTGTCAATAGAGCTTGTATGTAAGTAAAAGTAGGGTAGGTCATGTCGCTTAAAATCTATCACTTGGTTGAACAGATGGCACACTTACCCTACAACTAACGCATTATGGCTCTTTACTGTAATGCTAATACATTGACTTGATAATGTTTTAACAATGAAATTAGCTTGATGAGTGGTAGTCCAATTAAACTATTTGGATCATCACCTTCAAGCTTTTTAAATAAACAAATACCTAAGCCTTCGCTTTTAAAACTGCCGGCACAATTTAACGGTTGTTCAGCATTAATATAATTAATGATTTCTGCTTGACTGAGTTCGTTAAAATGAACATTAAAGGGTTCAACCAGTGACTTTGATGATTTATCCTCACTATTGTAGACACAAAGCCCAGTATAAAAAGTGACACATTGGCCACTAAATTTAGTGAGTTGCTTAACCGCATTATCAAAAGTATGTGGCTTACCTAATATTTCACCATCGCAAACCGCAACTTGATCAGAGCCAATAATTAAATGTTTGGGGTAGTCACGGGCAACAGCTTTTGCTTTTTCAATAGCTAACCGCTCAACAAGTATTTGTGGTGTTTCATCTTTTATAGGTGTTTCGTCGATATTCGGCTTCGCGCAGTCAAATGGGATATTGAGTTTTTCTAACAGGCTTTTTCGAAAAGGAGAGGTTGAGGCTAAAACAATAGATTGAGCATTCATTAGATAAATTCACACAAAAAGTAATCAGATTCTGCTAATATGAGGACGATATTGAAAATTTAAACAATTTTAGTTATTTTTCTTTTGACAGCAGGCCTCAACGGCTTTATTATGCGCGCCTTATGCAGAATCTTAAGCTTCCGATCACAATAGACCCTCATAGAAGCGCACAGCGAAGTCTGGAGTGTGAAGGGATATTTGAAACTTCGGAAATGAACAGGTTGCTTGCTGCTTGTGAAAGCTGTAGTGAGCATGTGCATGTTAAAATAGATTTTGGTGTGGATGAACTTGGTTTGGTATTTATATCAGCAAAGGGGTCGGCAACAGTCGCTTTAACATGTCAGCGGTGTACTGAAGCATTTGAGCATAAACTTTTAATAGACTTTGTTTTTAGTCCAGTAAAAGATGAAGAAGCCGCTGAAAATTTGCCGTCATATTATGACGCAATAGAATTAGATGAAAATGGTGAAGTTAACTTGCGAGAGTTAGTGGAAGAAGAGTTATTACTTGTTATTCCATTAATTCCTAGGCATGACCTTGAAGATTGTCAGTCACCATCTGACAGTGTTTGGGGGGAATTGCCTGTTGAGCATGAAAAACCGAATCCATTTGACGTATTAAAAAAACTTAAGTAACTCGTTTGAGTTAACAATTGATTTTAGGAGTTAGGAAATGGCAGTTCAAAAGAGCAAAAAGTCTCGTTCAAGACGTGGCATGCGCCGTTCACACGATGCTTTAACAGCAGAGAATTTATCAGTAGATCCAGTATCTGGTGAAACACACCGTCGTCATCATGTTACAGCTGATGGCTTCTACAAAGGTGTTAAAGTAATCTCTAAATAAGTTTTACTTGGTAGAAATTACTTTGAATGATCTAACCATAGCGTTAGATGTTATGGGGGGCGATCAAGGCCCCCTTGTAACGATCCCTGCAGCAATTCTAGCAATAGAAAAATCACCTCAATTGCATTTGATCCTTTGCGGAAATGAAAACATTATCCACGAGGTATTATGCGAACATAAATTTTTAAATCATCCTCAGCTTTCTATTTACGGCACAACTGAAGTCGTTACTATGGATGAAAAACCTAGTTCAGCCCTTCGCAATAAGAGAAACTCTTCAATGCGAAAAGCATTAGACTTAGTGAAGTCTGGTGAAGCTCAGGCGTGTGTTAGTGCCGGTAATACAGGGGCTTTATTCGCGACCGCTCATTATGTGTTAAAAACACTTCCTGGTGTTGAACGACCTGCACTGATTTCTACCTTACCTACTCACGACACTAAACAACATGTATTTATGTTGGATCTTGGTGCGAATGTATTTTGTGATAGCCATATACTCTACCAATTTGGTGTGATGGGCTCTGTGATGGCCGAAGAAGTTGACGGGATCACTCAACCTAGAGTCGCATTACTGAATATGGGTGAAGAAGATATTAAGGGAAGTGATCACATTAAAATGGCAGCCAGTCAGCTTTGTAATAATAAGGCTATAAATTATATCGGCTTTGTCGAAGGAAATGATATTTTCACTAACAAAGCTGATGTCATCGTGTGTGACGGTTTTGTTGGCAATATTGCATTAAAAACCTGTGAAGGTGTTGCAAAACTTGTTTATGAAAAATTAAAACATGTGCTTTCCCAACACCTTTTTGCGCGTTTGATTGGTCGTATTTTGTCGCCTTCATTAAAAAAACTCTTCAAACCCATGAACCCCGACCAGTATAATGGGGCAAGTTTGATAGGATTGCGCGGCATAGTTATAAAAAGTCATGGTAATGCCAGTGTGTTTGCCTTTTATACGGCGATACTAGAAGCCATGAAAGAAGTAGAGCGGCAAGTGCCTGAAAAAATTAAAAATAAATTAGAGCATGGCCTTAAAGATAATATTGAGCTCTAATTGAAGTATAAATTGCAATTTATATTGTGATTATTTTAAGTCAATCATTCGGTGTGACAACTCTTTCATTGAGTTTTTCAATCACGATAAGAAGGTTACACTACCAATAAATAAGTTTAGGTATAACGATGAATAATAATTTAGCTTTTATCTTTCCTGGTCAAGGCTCACAAGCCATTGCAATGTTAAGTGATTTTGTTGATAACCCAATCGTTCAATCAACATTTTCACAAGCATCGGCATCTTTAGGTTACGACCTTTGGCAATTAGTCTCTGAAGGACCCGCAGAAAAGCTTAACCAAACAAACTTTACTCAACCTGCCTTATTAACAGCCAGTGTGGCATTGTGGCGTTTATGGCATGAAGATACACAAATAACACCAGCCATTATTGCCGGCCACAGTTTAGGTGAATATTCTGCCTTAGTTTGTGCGGGCGTGATTTCATTAAGCGATGGCGTTAAGTTAGTAGAAAAACGTGGTGAGTTTATGCAAGCTTCTGTTCCTGCTGGCGTTGGTGCAATGGCAGCTGTGATAGGCTTGGATGATGATAAAATTATTGATGCTTGTCAAAAAGCTCAAGAGCAGCAAGTTGTTTCAGCGGTTAACTTTAATTCACCTGGTCAGGTTGTGATAGCCGGAAACAAAGAAGCCGTTGAGCGTGCAAGTGTACTTTGTAAAGAAGCTGGGGCTAAGCGGGTGCTTCCGCTACCGGTTAGTGTTCCTTCTCATTGTGCTTTAATGAAAAGTGCGGCTGATCAGTTAGCAGAAGAATTTAATTCTGTTACTTTTAATCAACCGACTATTCCTGTTGTAAATAATGTTGATGTGGCTATAGAAAATGACGTAGAAGCGATCAAAGACGCCTTAATAAGACAACTTTATAGTCCTGTTAGATGGACTGAAACGATTGAGATGCTAGCAAGTAAAGGGGTTGATACTGCAATTGAAGCAGGCCCTGGTAAAGTATTACAAGGTTTAGTTAAACGAATTAATAAATCAATTACCTGTATTTCAGTTAATGATAATGACTCATTAACCAAAGCAAAAGAATTAATAAAATAGGAAAAATTATGTTTTCATTAGAAGGTAAAGTAGCGCTAGTAACTGGTGCTAGCCGTGGCATAGGTAAATCAATAGCCACACAATTGCAGTCTTTAGGTGCAACTGTTATTGGTACAGCTACCTCAGATCATGGCGCTGAAAAAATTAGTGAATATCTAGGAGCAGGACAAGGGCTTGTATTAAATGTAACAAGTGATGAATCAATTGCTGCAATGTTTGATCTGATCAAAGACAATTTTGGCGGTGTTGATATATTAGTTAACAACGCTGGTATCACACGTGATAATTTATTTATGCGTATGAAAGATGATGAATGGGATGATATTATTGAAACTAATTTATCGTCGGTATTTAAAATCAGCAAAGCGGTTATTCGCTCAATGATGAAAAAGCGCAATGGCCGTATTATTAATATTGGTTCAGTTGTAGGTACCATGGGTAACGCTGGACAAGTCAACTATGCGACTGCCAAAGCGGGCTTAATTGGTTTTACAAAATCATTAGCAAGAGAAGTGGCATCTCGCGGTATTACGGTTAATACTGTTTCTCCTGGCTTTATTGATACGGATATGACACAAACATTAACAGATGAGCAAAAAGAAGGTATATTTTCTCAAGTGCCAGCTAACCGTTTAGGTAAGCCAGAAGAAATAGCCAATGCGGTTGCTTTTCTTGCATCTGACAGCGCGGCTTACATTACAGGTGAAACCTTGCATGTAAACGGCGGAATGTATATGGTTTAATCAAGTCTATTTTAATAAATTGATTAAACAGGATAAATAAATAGCTATAATTTTATGTCAACAGGTTAGACCAGTGCAAAAAGCAAAATTAGATACTTGCAAGGGACGCTGTAGACGAATACACTACACGCAATTTTGAAAAATTGTATTTTCTAGCAAAGGAAAAAAAATGAGTACTATCGAAGAACGCGTAAAAAAGATTACTATTGAGCAACTAGGTGTAAGTGAAGAAGAAGTGAAGATTGAAGCTTCTTTCGTAGATGACTTAGGTGCAGATTCTTTAGACACAGTTGAATTAGTAATGGCGTTAGAAGAAGAATTTGATACTGAAATTCCTGACGAAGAAGCTGAAAAAATTACAACTGTTCAAGCAGCTATCGATTACGTTACTGCTAACCAGTAATCTTTGCTTGTAAAAGTAATTTATCAGGCGGTTTAATTACCGCCTGATTTGTTTTTAAGCTAAAGTTGTTGTGTATTATATTCACATAACAATTACCTCAAACAATCAATTCTATCGGAGGCAACTCATCCTATGCGACGTGTTGTAATTACCGGTTATGGTATGCTTTCCCCCTTGGGAAATGATGCTGAATCTACATGGCAAAATCTTTTGGAAGGAAAAAGTGGTATCGGTGCAATAGAGCATTTTGATGTCAGCAACTTCCCAACCAAATTTGCAGGTTTAGTTAAAAATTTCGATCCTGAACACTTTGGTATTCTTAAAAAAGATGCTAAAAAAATGGACATTTTTATTCAATATGGACTAGCTGCAGGTATTCAAGCCTTTGAACATTCTGGGTTAGAGGTCACTGAGGCTAATGCTGAACGTATTGGTGTAGCCGTAGGCTCTGGTATCGGTGGATTATCGTTAATTGAAGAAAATCATACTAAATACCTCAATGGCGGAGTAAGAAAACTTTCTCCATTTTTTTGTCCTTCAACTATTTTGAATATGGCTGCTGGTCACATTTCAATAAAATTAGGCCTTCGTGGTCCTAATATCGCTATTGTTACTGCTTGTACTTCTGGTGTTCATAATATCGGCCATGCTGCGCGAATGATCGCTCATGGTGATGCTGACGCTATGGTTGCAGGTGGTGCTGAAAAAGCCTCAACTGAATTGGGCATTGGTGGTTTTTGTGCCGCAAGAGCCTTGTCAACGCGAAATGATGATCCACAAGCGGCTAGCCGTCCTTGGGACAAAGATAGAGATGGTTTTGTCTTAAGTGATGGGGCAGGAATTGTCGTTGTTGAAGAATATGAACATGCTAAAGCCCGTGGTGCAACTATGTACGCTGAGATTGTGGGTTTTGGTATGAGCGGGGATGCTTTTCATATGACATCACCTCCAGCTGATGGCGCTGGCGGAGCACTTGCGATGAAAAATGCCTTACGTGATGCTAAAATTAATGCCGATCAAGTTGGCTATATCAATGCTCATGGCACTTCAACAATGGCGGGTGACAAAGCTGAAACGAATGCTGTAAAATCTGTTTTTGGTGATGCGGCATACCGAACTATGGTAGGTTCAACTAAATCGATGACTGGACACCTTTTAGGTGCTGCAGGCTCGGTAGAAGCTATATTTACCGCTCAATCATTATTTACTAATAAAGTGGCGCCAACCATTAATCTTGATAACCCAGATGATGGTTGTGATCTTGATTATATTCAAGGTAGCGCTCGAGATGTAAATTTAGAATACGCATTATGTAACTCATTTGGCTTTGGCGGAACTAACGGCTCATTAGTGCTTAAGAAAATTAATTAGCGTTTTTGTAATAATTGCTTGAAACTAATGCGAGTAAGTGAAAAAGTAGATAAGTCTAAATATTGTGATGGTATTTAGGCTTTTTTTTTTACAGTAATACAATTATATAGAGATATTTATGTCGTACTTTTCTGTCAATGGTGAAAAGCAAAATTCTATTTCTATGAGTGACCGTTCGATTGCCTATGGCGAAGGAATTTTTACCACCGCTAAAATAGTGAATGGTAAGATTGAATTTTTATCCGCTCATATGTCACGTTTAATTGAAGGCTGTCAGTACCTAGATATCCCATTTACTCATCATGAAGTATTACTTAACGAAATTAATCAAGTTGCGTTAAATTACCCATTAGCCGTTTTGAAAATTGTCGTAACAGCGGGTTCAGGGGGCAGAGGTTATTCAAAAAATGGTGTAACTAACCCACAAACTCTTGTTTCAATTCATGAATATCCCGCTCACTATCAGCAATGGAGTAAGCAAGGGATCACCATTGCAGAGGGTAAAATACAATTAGGGTTAAATCCTATCATGCTTGGCCTAAAACATTTAAATCGACTTGAGCAAGTGATGATACGTAGGGAATTAGACGCTTCACCTGTTGATGATTTTATTGTTACAGATTTAAATGATTATATTGTTGAATCAAGTTGTGCCAATCTTTTTTGGTTTGATCATCAACAGTTGTTTACACCGATCATTAATGAGGCAGGTATTAAAGGGATTTATCGAGAGAAATTGCTAAGTTTTGATAACACTATCATACCGGTTAAGCATAAGTTGTCTGATCTTGCTAATGTAACCGCTATGTTTGTTTGTAATAGTGTTATGGGGATCGTTCCCGTTAAGCAATATAATGATAAATTACTTGATATTGCACCTGTTATTGCTTTTAACAAGCGTTTTATAGACGCATACAATGCCTAGGATATTGAGCGTGTTGTACTTGAAAAAAGCGTTGTTTATTTTTTTTATCACGGTTGTTTTAACCTTGGCCATTGTGGTTGGATTAACTCACATAAAAATTGAGGAAAAACTTCATCTAGATGCCCCAATTTTATTGACGGTGGAAAGTGGTAGTTCATTTAATCAATTCACCCAGCGGCTGGTTAAAGAAAAAATCATTGAGACACGATTCTGGTTACGTAATTATGTTCGTATACACCGTAAATTTGCCAACATTAAAGCCGGTACTTATCAGATAACGCCTGAGCAAACGGTTAAATCTTTGTTGATAATGATCAATAAGGGAGCAGAGCATCAGTTTTCAATTACCTTTGTCGAGGGAACTTCACTCAAGCAGTGGCTCGAGTTATTGGCAAAGACCGACAATATTGAACATCGACTACCAACAATATTTACTCAAGGAAAGGTCAATCAATATGCGGTTTCATATGTAAATGATGAAAAAAAGGAAAAGGCATTACAGGCATTAGCACAACAGTTTAACATTGATGCAGTGAGCCCTGAAGGCTACTTTTATCCTGACACTTATGCATTCTCCGCTGGTGATAGCGATGTAGACATTTTGCAACGTGCGCATAATAAAATGTTAGTCGTGCTAGACAAACTCTGGCTCAATAGAAACCCTAATTTGCCCTATGAAAATAAGCAGCAAGCCTTAACCATGGCATCAATTATTGAGAAAGAGAGTGGTGAGTATGCAGAACAAGATATCATCGCATCGGTGTTTATTAATCGTTTAGATAAAAAGATGCGCCTACAAACTGATCCTACGGTAATATATGGTCTGGGTGAACGATATCAGGGTGATATTAAATCTAAGCATTTACGTGAAGTGAATCAGTATAATACCCGTAAAATTAAAGGTTTTCCGTTAACACCCATTGCTATGCCAGGAGAGCATGCGCTTCAAGCGGCATTTTATCCAGCGAGTAGTGACTATTTATACTTTGTGAGTAATGGCAAAGGGCAACATGTTTTTTCAAAGACATTGAAAGCGCATAATGCAGCGGTAAAACTCTACTTAAAACATTTAAAAAAATAAGATAATAAAATGACGAAAGGTAAGTTTATTGTAATTGAAGGGATTGAAGGGGCAGGTAAATCTTCTGCGATAGAGGTAGTGAAAAATGTTTTGGCTGAATCAAATATTGCATTTATTTCGACCAGAGAGCCCGGTGGCACACCTTTAGCTGAAGCATTAAGAGATATCGTAAAATCGGCTGAGCATAATGAAATACTGACACAGGAAACCGAGTTGCTATTAATGTACGCCGCTCGCAGTCAATTATTAGCGAATCGAATTCTTCCTGCCATTAATGTCGGGCAGTGGGTCATTGGTGACAGACATGATTTGTCGTCTCGTGCATACCAAGGTGGTGGACGACAGTTTGATGATGCTGTTATGGACACTGTTGCTGACATCACGTTAAAAGGCTTCAAACCAGACTTAACGCTTTATTTAGATATTTCTCCTGAGCAAGGTTTATCTAGAGCACAAGCAAGAGGTGAACTTGATCGTATCGAACTAGAGAAAATTGAATTTTTTCATCGCGTTCGAAATATGTATTGTCAAATAGCCTCTACTGATCCGAGTATTACGACCATTGATGCGAGTGATACAATGGCGAATGTGCATGATCATATTCGCCAGCGATTAGCTTTATTTATTAAAGATACTTTAGGCAGTAATGAATGAAGCCTTGGCTAGTTGAAAATAAAAAACAATTAATTAGACAAATTGCGCAACAAAGCTTACCTCATGCCATGGTTATTTCAGGTGTCAAAGGTGCTGGTAAACATGAGTTAGCACAATGGTTAGCGAATGTATTGTTATGCCAAATAAGCACTAGCAATGCCCTGTCTCAAGTTGGAACGGATGACAATATTCCTTGTGGAAAATGTAAATCATGTAATTTATTTCAACAACAAACTCACCCCGATGTGATCAACATTGAATTGATTAAAAACAGCATTGGTGTTGATTTGATTAGAAATGCGAGTCGCTTTTTTGAAAAAACAGCCCAGTTAGCCGAAAATCAAGTGGTTGTTATAGAAGACGCCGATGCGATGACAGAGTCAGCGGCTAATGCCTTATTAAAAACTCTAGAAGAGCCGACCAATAACAGTTTTATTCTGTTACTAGTGAAAGATGAACAGCGGCTATTGCCTACCATTATAAGCAGATGTCACCAATTAAAGCTCAAACCACCAATTGGAAAAGATTTATTAACTTATATTAATAACGAACAGTCAAAGGGGGAAATACAAGACCCATTTGCCAACTTGTCACATTTGTCAGAATTGTCTAATGAATTCGCTCAACAGCAATATCTAAAATTAAGAAATGCTTTTATCACTTACCTTATTACTAAGCGTCAACGTATGGCGTTATTAAATATAATGCTAACCAGTGAAGAAAGTATCAAATGGCTAGAGCGGGTGATGGCTAACCTGTTAAGGGAACAGTCTGATTGGCGAACGGAATTAGTGATTAACGATATTGATGTTGAGATCGATAAAATAACCCACTTAAATAGAGATAACCTTTGGCAAGTGTATCTGTTGATAAAGCGTTATAATAAACAAATATATACCGTTGGGCAGCTAAACAAAGAGTATGCTTTAGAAAAACTATTAGTTGATATATTCTTTATTATGAATAGCACGAAGGAATAAAATGGAAAATTTGAATTTAGAATTTGTCACTGACCGTGACTTGTATCAGTCGTATATGCCGTTTATAAAAAATGGCGGATTGTTTGTTCGAACAACAGAGCACTTTGAATTAGGGACTGATATTGAGTTACAGGTATTATTACCTGATTCACTTGAATCTTCAGAAATTACCGGCAAAGTCTGTTGGATAACGCCAGTAGGTGTTCAAAATGGCACACCAGCGGGAATAGGCATTAGCTTTGTTGATGATCCCGATAATATGCGAAGTCAAATAGAAAAGGCGATAGGGCGTTTACTTAACTCCTCAGATACCACTTTAACCATGTAACGCTCACTATTCATTTATTAACATATTTTATCCAATAAATAGGAACACCTCGTTGTATATAGATTCTCATTGCCATTTAGACCGACTTGATTTATCAAGCTTTGATAATAATCTTGATAATGTCATGCTTGCCGCTAAAAATGCTCAAGTAGATAAAATTCTGTGTGTCAGTATCACATTGGAAGACTTTCCACTGATGGCTGAAAAAACAAAAAACTATCAAAATGTTATGCTGACCTGTGGCACTCATCCGTTAAATCAAAGTGATGAAGTCAACCAAACTACTCTGGCAAGTCTTGCACAATCACCTCGGGTCATTGCCATAGGCGAAACAGGGTTAGACTATTTTTATGCACCTGAAACCAAATTGGTACAACTTGACTCGTTTCGTAAACATATTCGTGTCGCAAACCAGCTCAATAAACCCTTGATCATTCATACGCGAGATGCGCAAAAAGACACCCTTGATATTTTACGTGAAGAGCATGCAGAAAAGGTGGGTGGAATATTACATTGCTTTACAGAAACATGGGAAATGGCTGAGCAAGCTATTGAAATGGGCTTTTATATTTCATTTTCAGGGATTGTCACCTTTAAAAACGCCAGTGCACTTCGCGAAGTGGCTAAGAAAATTCCAGATGATAAATTACTGATAGAAACGGATGCACCTTATTTAGCACCGGTTCCACATCGTGGAGAACAAAATCAACCTGCCTATGTTATTGAAGTAGCCAAGCATTTAGCGAGTATTAGAGGTCAATCCATAGAGCATATCGCGAATATATCTACAGATAACTTCAATCGACTGTTTAAGCAAAAATAACGAATGGCTTAATTGTGAGTTATTACCTGCATTTGAATAAAAATGAGTCAATAAACCTTTGCTCGGGGTGTTAAGAGATAACGTTTTACTTAAAAAACGACAACTTATTGTATAAAAATAAAGCATTTAAATGTTTTTTAATAAAACCCCTTTACAAGCAGCTTAATAGCCATTAATATTCGCCCCGCTTTGAAAGAAGCACAACACAATGGTGAGATGGCTGAGTGGTCGAAAGCACCGGTCTTGAAAACCGGCAAGGGTTTGTAGCCCTTCTAGAGTTCAAATCT
>JBFONU010000013.1:0-122113 GCA_040779345.1 Colwelliaceae bacterium 6441
TAACTAATTGTTAAAGAACGATACTTTGACTCTTATTAGAGAAGGTACCTGTTAAACATCTCATTCGTGTTTAACGTTTCGCTGCAGGCCTTGCCCGAAGCGAGATGCGCATTCTACGCACCTGAGTTTTAATGTCAACATTTTATTTAAAGTTTTTTCTATTTATTTCGAAAAAGTTTTTAAACGTTATGTGCTAGGTTTTGTTATCAAACTTGCTAACTAAACCGTGTAAAACTCGCTTCTCAGGTCTCCCTGAAGAAGTGGAGCGCATTTTAGGGATTTTTGACAAACGATCAAGCACTATTTTCAATTTTTTATCTGTTCGATTAAAAATACGTCAATTATTTGTTGAAAGGGTATTTTATCTTCAATATACGTTGTTATTTTGTCAACTAAACCAAAAAGCATTGCGTTAACCTGACATTCGAATCGTTTTCTAACAGAGATTACGCTCAACATAACTGAATAAAAATTACACTTATTGTTGCACATTGTTCAAAGCTGGGTAACATGTAGTTGCAATTTTGTGATTTTTTAAAATAATAATTAGGTAGTTAGTATGAATTCTCCGAGTATTAAAAACGTTTTAATAGCAATCGTATTTGCTGTTATTGCATACTTTGTTGCTATTTCAATAGCCGTAACAGCAACCGTTGTTGCTATCGTTGTATTTGTTGCTGCATTTATTTCGCCGCTTATTGGTAGTCAAAACCAATATGATGAGGAAGATGATGGCGAAGTAAGTACATTATATGTAGGTAACTTACCCTACAGGGCAAATGAAGGTGCAGTTAGAGCATTATTTTCTGAACATGGTAATGTGCATTCAGTTAGATTAATGAAAGATAAGCACACAGGTAAAAGGCGTGGCTTTGGATTTGTTGAAATGTCAGCATCAGATGCTAATAATGCAGTAGAGCAACTCAATGATTCTGAATTTCAACAGCGTACATTGAAAGTGCGTGAAGCTAAAGAAAGACCTGAAAAAACTGATATCAATGAATAACCTCTATACATAGAGCAAATCATGTCTCATTTTTTAAAAGCCGCGTTATTTAGCGGCTTTTTTAATTGTTCAACTTTAGCCTTGATTATAAAGGGCATTCTATCAATTAGTTTGCGCTCAGGGTAAGCAATAGATTCTCTTGCTATATTTATACTAGACAAATTTTTGTTGGGCGCTACACTCTGCGCTCTTCAATTAATAGTACTTATAATTTATATAAAAGGTTAATTCATGTTCAGTCATATAGATCCCAACTTCTACAATGAGCAATTGAAAAATAAACAAGAAGATATGACGAATTTGTTTAGTGAATTTACTGCGCCTCAATTTGAAGTGTTCTGCTCTGAGCCGATAAACTATCGCCAAAGAGCCGAGTTTAGGTTATGGCATGAAGGTGATGATTTGTATTACATCATGTTTGACCAAGCGACAAAAAAGAAGTTTAAAGTTGAATACTTTCCTGTTGCATGTGATTTGATTAATCAATTAATGTCGGCTTTATTAGAAAGTATTAGGGATAAACAACTACTGAGAGAGCGCCTTTTTCAAGTTGATTTTCTGGCGACGTTAAGTGGTGAAGCGGTGATAAGTTTACTTTACCATAAACAATTATCTGAAGAGTGGCACCAACAAGCACTTTGGCTAAAGGAACAATTAAGTACAGTATGTCCCATTAATATTATTGGTCGAGCTAAAAAGCAAAAGTTAGTGCTAGAGCATGATTTTGTCATTGAAAAACTCAATGTCTCTGGGAAAGAGTTAACCTATCAACAAGTCGAAAACAGCTTTACACAGCCTAATGCAAAAGTGAATGAAAAAATGTTGGCCTGGGCACAGCAAGCTACTGTTGGTAAAGGTGGAGATTTAGTTGAGTTATATTGTGGAAACGGTAATTTTAGTATTGCTTTAGCACAAAATTTCAAGCGGGTAATTGGTACTGAAATATCTAAAACCTCGGTCAAGTCTGCACAAGTTAACATTGCACTTAACCATATTGAAAACATTGATATTATCCGCATGTCGAGTGAAGAGTTTAGCCAAGCAATGAATGGTGAAAGAACCTTTCGTCGTTTAGAGGGCTTTGATTTAACGAGCTATAATTATGATACGGTATTAGTTGACCCACCTCGAGCAGGGTTAGATCCCGACAGTATTGAGCTCGTCAGCCGATTTGATGATGTTATTTATATCTCATGTAACCCAGATACACTGAAAAGTAACTTGCAAGTGTTGGTAAAAACACATGATATTAAAAAAATGGCGTTATTTGATCAATTTCCCTATACCCATCACATTGAAACAGGCGTGATATTATCAAAACGAAAAGTATAAGGCTTAATAAGTCTTACTAAGGCTTATTGGCTTCTTTTCTTTGTCCTAACTCCATCGCACCTCGAGCAATAAAACGTAATTGTTGAATTGTTCGATATGCAAGTTGCTCCAGATCTTTTTTGTCCGCATCAAGTGCATCAGAACCAGCGCTAAAGACAATAGTTACTGCTGCATTCGCTTGTAAATACGCGACTTCAGCATCTAATTTATTTGCTTGTTGTAAATAATCACACAACTCTAACGTAAAATAACTGATCTCTCGATTAACTGCAGCACGAAAGGCAGGTGACGTTCCTGAACGCTCACGTAATAATAAGCGAAAGATATTGCCGTTACTCTCAATAAACTCCATAAAAATACGCACTGATATTTGAATAACTGAGCCACCTTTTTCAATGCGCTGCCTTGCCTGTCTCATGAGTTGACGCAGCGTTAAACCAGCTTCATCTACTAACGTTAGGCCTAATTCATCCATATCAGAAAAATGACGATAAAATGAAGTGGGTGCAAGACCGGCTTCTTTCGCGACCTCTCTTAAGCTTAAACTTGAAAAACTTCGATCAGCACTTAATTGCCCTAAAGCAGCATCAATTAACTGACGACGTGTTTTTTCTTTTTGTTGTGCGCGAATTCCACTCATTCACTCTATCCTGACAACCCTTTAGTTCAACATTATGATACTGAAATTAAAGCTTATTACTAGTGATTAAAAAGTAAATGGGCTTAATAGGGAATAAAAAACATCGAAATAAACACTTGACTCATCTGGTATGACAACTAAAATAGCGTACACGTGTACACTGAAATTATTTATTAAATTTTTACTCGGAAAATTATGAAGAAACCCAAACTAATTTGGCTTAACATCACTGTTTTTGTCGTGACCTTTTTATTTGCCGCAATTGCTGTCCCTTATCGCGCAATCACCCATGGGTTTGATAGTGCTGAAATTATAATGGCAATTGGTTGCTTTATTTATTGTGGCATGTCGATAACTGCCGGTTACCATAGGTTATGGTCCCATAAAACCTATCAAGCACACTGGTCACTCCGTATTATATACGCTTTGGGTGGGGCTTTTGCATTACAAAATAGTATTCTACATTGGTCATCGGATCATCGAGTTCATCATAAGCATGTCGATAATAATGATATTGATCCATACTCTGCAAAAATGGGGTTTTGGTACTCGCATATCGGTTGGATGCTTAGAGAATATCAAGCTCACCGATACACTAATTATGAAAATGTCCGTGACCTGCAAAAAGACCCCATTGTTATTTGGCAGCATAAACACTATTTATTATTAACTATAGGGTTAAATTTTGGCATCCCCTTGGCTTTTGGTTTATGGCATGGTGATGTGATCAGTAGTTTATTATTGGTCGGTTTTTTACGATTAGTATTAAGTCATCACACCACATTTTTTATTAACTCACTCGCCCATATTTGGGGTAAACAAACTTACACCGAAAAAAATACCGCTAGAGATAACGGCATATTAGCCTTTCTGACTTTTGGTGAGGGATATCATAATTTTCATCACATTTTTGAAAATGATTATCGTAATGGTATTCGTTGGTGGCAGTTTGATCCGACAAAATGGTTAATTAAAGGCTGTAATTATATAGGGTTGACTTATAAGTTACGTAAAAGCCCAGAAGATAAAATTGAAAAAGCCCGTTTGACCATGATCTTAAAAAGTAATCAGAAAAAACTCAAAGCTCATCCTGACGCTGAACAAATGCTTGAACGCTTACAACATGAATACGATGCGTTAATTACCAAAATTAATGCCTTTTATGACGTTAAAAAAACACTTATCGCTAAGAAACGCGACAAATTAATTGCCGATGTTGAGTGTTCAGATCTCATGGCGCAATATAAAGAACTTAAACATCGTTTAAGCGAGCAGCAAAAAAGCTGGCAATTCTTTATCGAAAAACTCGCTTAAAAAACAATTTATTAGTTACCTAAATCTCAATTCCTGCTAAAATTTTTAAATCTGTAGGAATTGAGGTTATCTCCTTGACTAAGCAAACATCTTCATCAAAGCAAAACACAAAAAAACAATCATACGATTTTGACGCCATTATTATAGGTTCAGGCCCTGGCGGCGAAGGTACATCAATGGAGCTTTCTAAAAAAGACAAAAAAGTTGCCATTGTCGAAAGGTATAAAGATGTGGGCGGTGGTTGCACGCATTGGGGCACAATCCCTTCAAAAGCATTACGTCAAAGTGTGAGTCGTTTAATTGAGTACAATTCAAATCCATTGTTTCGTCAACATGAAAAAGCCAAGCATCTAACTTTTCCTGACATATTAAAACACGCCTCTGCTGTGATCAGAAAACAAGTGCAATTACGTAGTGGGTTTTATGATAGAAACCGAGTAGAACATATTGTTGGTGAAGCTTCATTCATTGATAAAAACACCTTACAGATTATTAAAAATGATGGCTCTATTGAGCAAGTTACCGCGGAGCAAATAGTTATTGCGACAGGTTCTCATCCTTATCGACCTGACGATATTAACTTTAATCATTCGCGCGTTTATGACTCTGATACCATTTTGTCTTTAAAACATGATCCGCGTTCAATTATTATTTATGGTGCTGGTGTTATCGGCAGTGAATATGCGTCAATTTTTAGAGGGCTAGGTGTCAAAGTTGACTTAATTAACACCCGTGATCGATTACTGTCATTTTTAGATGATGAAATGTCTGACTCATTAAGTTACCACTTATGGAATAATGGTGTGGTGATCCGTCATGGAGAACAGATAGAACGTGTTGAAGCAACGAACGACTCGGTTGTTGTTCATTTAGAGTCAGGCAAAAAAATGCGCGCTGACTGTCTATTATTTGCTAATGGTCGAACGGGCAACACTGCAGATTTAAAAGTAGAAAATGCCGGATTAACCGCAGATGGGCGTGGACAACTTAAAGTAAACGACCAATATCAAACGGATGTTGGAAACATTTACGCAGTGGGTGATGTAATAGGTTATCCTAGTTTAGCCAGTGCTGCATATGATCAAGGTCGCTTAGCGGCATCAGCAATGATTGATCACCAAAGCACAGCAAAACTAATCGAAGACATTCCCACGGGAATTTATACTATTCCAGAAATTAGCTCGGTAGGAAAAACCGAACAAGAACTTACCGAAGCAAAAATTCCTTATGAAGTCGGTCGCTCTCAATTTAAGCACCTTGCTCGTGCACAAATATCTAATAGTTTAGTCGGATCATTAAAGATTCTTTTTCATCGTGAAACAAAAGAAATACTAGGCATACATTGTTTTGGTGAAAATGCTGCTGAAATTATTCACATTGGACAAGCTATCATGCAACAAAAAGACGGCGGTAATACCATTGAGTATTTTGTTAATACAACGTTCAATTACCCAACCATGGCAGAAGCTTTTAGAGTTGCCGCTTTAAATGGATTAAATCGCTTGTTTTAACTTTTAAAAAATATCATTAATACGACAAGGAAACTCATGAAACTTATAGCTCTTTTATTTATCGCTTTTATGAGTTTTCTGCTCACCAGTTGGCAGGCATTCGCCAATCTCCCTAACGGGGAAGTTCAATTTACCCTTTATTTAGTCAGACATGCAGAAAAATTATCGGATCAAAAAAATCCGTCATTAACCGCTTGTGGGATCAAGCGTGCTGAACAATTAGCTGTCATGCTTGAGCAAGCGAATATAAAGCAAATATACAGCACAAATTACCTTAGAACACAGCAAACAGCTGCTCCCTTAGCACGTCAGCTCCATCTACCGGTAAGTGACTACTCCCCTAGAGACTTGAAGCTATTTGCTGAAAAAATTATAAAAACAAAACAAAACGCGCTTATTGTAGGTCATAGCAATACTACGCCTCAATTGGCTGCATTGATTACAGGAAAAAACGTTAAAAGTATCACAGAAAAAGAATACCAAATGCTCTATCAAATACACTTTAGTCATGAAAACGTGCAGCTAACACGGTTAAAACAACCATTAGTTTGCCAAAAATAGCATCGATTTATAAACTGTCTTCAAGCTGATTTTTACCCGCTTTGATCAGCTTAATTTCGCTGATTTCATAGGGTGTTCCCCATTGCTGAGTTGTCATCATGCCCTTTTTCAGTTGGCCTTTAATATTCACTAATGCACCGTCTTGCTGAAATTCTTTCGCTAAATTCATTGGCAAGTATTTCTGCCCTTGCTCTGTGATCAAACCATAAAAACCGCCTTCTATATTAAAATATTTTACGGTGGCTTGTTGCCACTTAACGGCTGCTTTCATTTCAACACGTTTCATTTGATCGGCCTGTTGATAACTTTTTGACTGCTCGGTTGTATCATTAGAGCTCTCTTGGTTTGTTTGAATACAGCCACTAAAGCTTGCACTCAACAAGGCGATTAACATCATTTTTTTACCGTTCATAAAAACCTTTCAATAATAATCATTAGGTAGCCAACTATGTGTTAAGTTTACACAATTTTACCGTGAGCAGGCATAAAAAAAGGAGCTTAACGCTCCTTAATGTTGCTATTCACCTACTGCTATTTATGATATTGCTTACTTTGATCATGAACGGCTTTAATAAAATGTCCTGCATGTTCAGGGTTAACATCAGGATGAATGCCGTGTCCTAAATTAAATACATGGCCAGTTCCACCTTCACCAAAACCTTTTAAGATAGTACCAACTTCTTGTTCAATACGCTCTTTCGGGGCATATAACATTGATGGGTCCATATTGCCCTGCAAAGCAACTTTATCACCAACACGTGCTTTAGCATTTTCAATATCAATGGTCCAATCTAAACCAACACCGTCACAACCTGTTGCAGCGATACTTTCTAACCACATACCACCATTTTTAGTAAATAGTGTTACAGGCACTTTACGGCCATCATTCTCACGGGTTAACCCGTCAACAATTTTAGCCATATATTGTAATGAAAAATCTTTATAATCACGAGGCGATAGTACACCGCCCCATGTATCAAATACCATAACGGATTGAGCACCCGCAGCGATTTGCGCATTAAGGTATGAGATCACCGAATCGGCTAATTTATCTAATAGCAAATGTAAGGTTTGCGGCTCTGCGTACATCATTTTTTTGATTTTAGTGAATGCTTTTGAGCTGCCACCCTCAACCATGTAAGTTGCTAATGTCCACGGACTTCCTGAAAAGCCAATCAAAGGCACTTGGCCATTTAATGCTTTACGAATAGAGCGCACAGCATTCATTACATATTGTAATTCACCTTCTGGATCTGGATGACCAATTTTATCAACATCCGCTTTACACGTAATAGGACGCTCAAATTTCGGTCCTTCACCTGTTTCAAAATACAAGCCTAAGCCCATCGCATCAGGAATAGTTAAAATATCACTAAATAAAATTGCCGCATCTAATGGAAAACGTCGTAACGGCTGAATAGTAACTTCAGTCGCAAGCTCAGTATTTCGACACAATGCCATAAAATCGCCAGCATCTTTACGTACTTCTTTATATTCAGGTAAATAACGCCCTGCTTGTCTCATCATCCATACAGGAGTGTAATCTACAGGTTGACGCAATAAAGCGCGTAAGTAAGTGTCGTTTTTTAATTCAGTCATGAACGGATCCCATTAAATCAAGTGCGCGCATTCTACCACTGAGATCTTTTTTGATCTATGTTCTAAATCAAAACATCTTTATTTTTGAATGAAGCATTATAAAATGAGCCAATAACTTCTTTACCAATCATGAACTTAGTTTTAACATTTATATAACGTTTAATTTTTAACCAGAAATACGACGAAACTCGTGGTATAAATGCTCTAATAAAGTTGTTGCAAGCGTAAAATCCGTTTGCTATAAATTGTCCCGCGCTAACGGAAACCAATAATAATAAAAAAATAAAACTAATAAGAAGCTAGTTCAACTAGACCATACAGCGAGCATTTCAAGCCTTACTTTTGTAAGGCTTTTTTATTGCCTAAAATAATGTATTAACATTTACGGACGTTAGCGAATAATAGCTACAACTAGGGATGCAGGACTTCAATAATTATTCAAGACTAACCGAAATTGGCCTAAATATACGTTCAAAGTATCCCCCGCGCATTCTCAGAGGTATCTCCGAGAGTTTTTTTGAAGAAATGAGATATTTAATGAATTAAAGATTCAATTTTACAATCGCTACATTGAATATCGAGATACAAAAGTTCCTGAACTTTGAAACCACTACTAACTTAATAGTATTTATTTCGGTTAGTTGATTTAATAAATATATTAAAGCTAATTTTCTTATCCATTAGCTAATATCTACTATACTGATGAAAACAATAAATAATATTGCGCTTTGATTAAGAAAACTTTCTTTGATTTAGTATTTTTATGTTTTTTATTGAATTAAATGAGAGCTTGGTTATTCCACAATTTACGTTTATAAGAAGTAGAGACGTGAGCATTCATGTAACGATTGAGTTGCGACTAATTTAGCGCATAAGACTAATGCAACTTTCCCCTTTAAAAGTTAGTGCTTTAAAGTTTAATCGATAAAATTAAAGGATTGATGCAATGATAGACACTGTGAATTTTTTTGAGGTATGTAGTGATTAATAGATAATAACTCTATGAAATTATAATAAATTGTAATGTATAAACTTGAAAAAATTTAATAGCTTAACTTTAATTATAAGTTGCTAGACCAATAAGGATAAAAAACGTGAGACGTACAGACACTACACTTTTAGAACAAATGCAAATTAGTGAGCTTGAAATCTCAAATCGTATGGAGTTACTTGGCCTAGATAAAGCAGCTTTAGATCAATTATCTAACTATAAAACGCTTATTGAAGATAATGTCGATGTTATTGTTGATGAATTTTATGAAAAGCAAACCGAAATTGATGAAATCTCTCTTTTAATAGGTGATGCGGATACTTTGGTTCGTTTACGAAATGCTCAACGTAAATACGTTATTGACTTATTCTCAGGTCATTATGATAGCGAATACGTCAATAACCGCTTAAGAATAGGTATGGTTCACAAGCGAATTGGGGTTGAACCCAAACTCTACCTCTCAGCAGTAAAAACCCTAAAAGAACTTATTGTAAAGCTGTTAAAAAACAAAGTGTCTGATGTGAGTACTTTAGACAATACCTTTAGAGCCTTAGACAACTTATTTTATTTCGATACGACGTTGGTTTTTGATACCTATATTGATAGCTTAGTTGGAGAAATTGAGTCTGCTAAAAGAAAAACAGAAGAATATGCAAAAAGTTTAGAGAAAAAGGTCGCGGAGAGAACCAAACAATTAGAAGAACAAACAAAGCTCGACCCATTAACCGGTATATATAATCAACGCGCGATGCATGATGTATTACGAAGAGAACTCGCAATAGCAAAAAGAAGAGAGTCTAGACTCTCGTTAATCTACATTGATATCGATAATTTTAAGCAAATCAATGACAATGAAGGCCATATTAGGGGGGATGAAGTTCTAAAAGCACTGGGCACTATATTGTCTAATTGTATTAGAGAAGTCGATCTCGCCTGTCGATACGGTGGCGATGAGTTTTGCTTAATATTGCCAGAATGCCCCTTAGATAAAACAAAAGACATCTGTAATAGAGTGATTGATTTATTTACCGAAAGGTATCCTGATTACTCTATAAGCATGGGAATTTCTGATATTGGTAATGGTGAAACCATTGAAGCTGCCGTACTGATTAAAAATGCCGATGTAAAAATGTATGAAGCAAAAAAAGAGAAGGGTTCATATATTTGTGTTTGAGTGATTTGACAAAAAACCTCAATAAATATTTTTCAAATCAGAGGTAATCGTTCACTCGATTTTTCTCGTTTATACTATCCCCATTATACTATTCCCATTAAAAGCCAGTTTATTCTAGACAGATTTCTAATGGTACATTATCAAATGAACTTAAAATTTTGCTTTATCGCGTTATTGATGATCTCAAGCAAATATTACCTGCAAATATAAACAATTGATTGACAATTTTCCCCGTTCAAAAGCAATAATAAAGCGTTGTTTTTTCACACTATTGGAGTTGGATAACTTGAGCTAGAGTTTACAACTATAAATCTGAACAGATATAAGGATTATAAGTGTAATATCATTTACTTAATATCAGACTTATTAGGTAAGAATTATTATTGATTCATCACACTTAACTAATCACACTTAACTAATCACACTTAACTAATCACACTTAATTAATCATACTTAACTACCAGTCAACGCGCTTATTTTGAAATAAATACAATTAATTTAAAAATAATTGAACTAAATTGAAAATGACCGCTCTTACTATACAGAAGTGTTATTTCCCTTAGTATTTCATGTTTCTTATATGCACTTACTTGAATTCAAGTAAGTGCTTTTTTTTGTCTAAAATTCACTCTTTTCTATCACAGCACCCATTGCCAACTTGTATTGGTGGGCACTTTACAGTGCCATATGAACAGTACACACAACAGTCACCTGCCAGTGGCTTTAATAACTGATAACAAGCACAACATTCATAAAAATACTGGCAAGCATTGGTTGGCATTACTTCTTCTTTTGTAAAACCACAATGCGGACAAGTAATTCTCGATAATAAAATAACCGCCATGAACTTTTGTTTCATCCTCGTATAAAAAAAACTCGTCTTACCCCTTAATTATAGCGAGGTAAAACGAGTTTAGTTTTTATCTTGGTAGGTAATGTATGAACTACATTTTATTTTTCAAAATAGAAAGTCGTCCGTTTATTATCATAATTGCCTTCTTCATTCATCGTTTCACTATTATATAAGCGGCCGTTTACCATGGTATAAACCACTTTGTCAGACAAACGGATATCTTGACTAATATCACCATCAATAACGATCATATCGGCAAGTTTACCCACTTTAAGTGAACCTATTTGGTTATCTAAGCCTAACGTTTTTGCTGGATTGATAGTTGCTGTGCTTAACGCCTCTAATGGCGTCATACCACCTTGTGCCATCATCCATATTTCCCAATGCATTGCTAAGCCTTCACGCTGACCATGACCACCTGAATTAACAAGAATACCAAGATCTAACATTTCCTTTGCCACTTTAGCGACATTGATATGGTTATAATGATGATGAGGCGCTTTAGTGCGACGCATTGAACGAGGATCAAGAATTTCACTCGGCACATATTTACTCAAACGA
The DNA here is from genome assembly GCA_040779345.1 of Colwelliaceae bacterium 6441. GTDB lineage: Bacteria > Pseudomonadota > Gammaproteobacteria > Enterobacterales > Alteromonadaceae > Thalassotalea_H. Next base: position 11,543 of record JBFONU010000013.1, read on the forward strand.
GGGTGCTTCCAAACATCCGTTGTATCATACCAATAGTGTTCACCCGAAATACCGCCATAAGCAACACCCATTGTTGGTGTGTAAGCCATAGCTGATTGTGACCAAAGTTGTTTAATATCATCATAAATTTTGGCTGTTGAAATTGAATGCTCAAGGGTTGTATGACCATCAACCAGCATCGACAAGTTATGCTGTAATAATGAACCACCTTCTGGCACTACCATCATTTTGGCTTCACGAGCCGCCTGAATAAATTGCTGACGCTGATTCCGACGTGGTTGATTATAACTTTTCACCGAAAATGCCCCTGCTTGCTTTAAACGTTCAACATGAAACTTAGCATCATCAAGGTTATCAACATGCGCTGTACCACCCGCCCAAGTTGCACCATATAAAATGGTTCCGGTTGAAAATAGTCTTGGCGCGACAATTTGTCCGGCTTTTTGCATTTCACTTGCGGCGAAAAATTCAGTCGTATCGTTTGATGGATCATGAATAGTAGTGACACCTAAAGATAAGCCCGCATAGTTTTTCCAGTTTTGCTGAGGAATAATTTCATTGCTGCCTTGAGCACCATGAGCGTGAGCATCAATAAGTCCTGGGATTATTGATTTACCTGTAATATCAATTATTTTAGCATTACTAGGTATTGCTACGTTGCCATTCTCTCCAATCGCCGAAATTTTATTACCATTAACAACAACAACGCCATTATTGATAATTTGTTCACCTTCCATGGTGATCACTTTCCCGCCGACAAAAGCCACAGCCCCTGAAGGCTTATCCGCTTTTTTACTAAAACCTAAATAGGTTTTAGTAGGTTCAATCGTTTCTTTTTTAGCGGCTTTATCAGTATTCTCACTCGCTTTATAATCAAATAAACTTCCTAGATTAGCTTGGTATAAGTCAGCGCCAAGACTCCAGTAAAGTTGGTCTGATTTGCCATTCCAGCTGATCCCCTCACCTGCTCTCACTGAAAGCTGTTCAACGGGTAAGTTTTTCGCACTAGGTCCAGTATCAATAACACTGCCACGTTCCATAAATGGCGTAACAAACACTTTAAAGCGTTCGGCAAATGCTAAGTATTTTCCGTTAGGAGATACATGATATTCAGTCGCGAATTTCCCTTGGTAAAGTGGTTGTTCTTTTTTATCAGCTAAATTAATTTTAACCAGCTGAGTTTTCTTGCCTGAGCGGATCACAAACACGCGATCATTTTTAGCACCAAAATGCGGCTTAACTCCCCACTCAGTGACTAATGTTGATTTACCCCCTTTAACCGACACCATATAAACGCCAGTATTTAAACCCCACTTAGGATCAGTAATAAAACCACCTGATACTTTACGATACACTACATTTTTTCCATCAGGAGAGAAGCTTGGTTCAATATATTTTCCAGACTCTTTAGTAATGACTTTGCCTTTACCTCCTCGAGAAGAGATCACACGTAACGCGCCAAGTTTTTTATCATGCCATGTAGCGTAAACAATTTTCTTGCCATCGCGAGAAAAGCTAGGGTTTAACTCAAAGTGGTCTTTTTGTCGGGTTAATCGTTTAGCTTTCCCTTGTGTTTTACCATTGGCAATATTTTGCAGATAGATATAACCCGAAGATTCAAAGACGACTTTTTTACCATCAGGAGACACTTCAACATCACGCAGCATTTTTACATCAAAATTATCTTGATCAAGGTCTTGCTGGAAGCGTAAATTGGTTTGAATTTTTTTCGACGTTTTAACATGGAACGGGATCACTTCACTCTTACCCGTACTTATATTTAGCTTGTTAATATGCCCACCAGACCAAAACACCATTTCTTTACTTTTTGGTAACCACGCCATGGTTGGGTACACCCCATGAATCGCCCATGTTTCTTGCATATCGCGGTCTAAACCTGAGTAGATTTTGCGTTCTTCGCCGCTTTTTAAGTCATATAAATATAAGTTTGACTGAAAGTCATCACGGCTCACATACGCAAGATATTTTCCATCAGGTGAAGGCACGGGACGAATAGCGCCACCTTTGCCGGAAATAATCACTTTAATATCGCCGGTAGCAAGCTCTAAACGCTTGATTTTATAAATACCTTTTTCAGAGTCTTTACTGTAATGAAAGGTTTTTCCTTGCGTGGCATCTTGTGAAAAGTAAACATATTTGCCATCGTGTGAAAATGCCGGCTCGCCTAAATCTTTTTGCTCATTAGGTCGCTTTGTTAACATCACACCGCTACCACCAGTTTTATGGTACATCCACACTTCACCCGCTCCTAATGAACGAGAGCCAGTAAAATGTTTACGCCCTACAAGATAGTTACCATCGGGAGACCACGCCGGACTATTTAATAAACGGAAGGTTTCAGAACTCACCGCTTTGCCTTCACTCCCGTCTGATTTCATGATCCATAAGTTATCACCGCCATCTTCATCAGAAGTAAATGCAATATGTTGTCCATCAGGGCTAAAGCGTGGTTGCATTTGCCATGCAATGTCTGTCATCAATGGCGTCGCTTCACCACCAGAAATTGGCATGGTATAAATATCACCTAACAAATCAAATACGATTTTTTTGCCATCAGGGCTAACATCAACATTCATCCATGTGCCTTGAGTCACATCGATACTCGCCGTGGTAAATTCGCCTTGGGGATTATTGACTGCCCACTTTTCTGGTTTTTCTTCTTTGGCACTCTTGGTCTCATCTGCAAAAAATGCGGTGCTCGTCGCAGAAAAAGTTAATGCAATTGAAAGTGATAAAATTTTAAATTTTTTATAACCATTCTTTATTTTTAATTGAGGCATGCTTTTTGTACCTATTTGTTATTATTAATGCTTTCTCAGTGTATATACTGAATAAAATATGACTATAGATAATAAAACACACTTTATTCATAGAATAAAGTGTGTTTCGATAAATGACTATTCTCAGAGGATAAACGCAGGTTAATAGCTCAATTTAAACTTTCTTTCTCTCAAAACTTATTTTTGATATCCCCAACGCGGCATAATATCCTGCTCAATATTGAGATGATCTAATAGTCGTCCAACCATAAAGTCCACTAAGTCATTAATTGATTGAGGTTGATGATAAAAACCTGGCGCAGCTGGCATAATAGTTACGCCCATTTGCGAAAGCGTTAGCATATTTTGCAAATGTATGGTTGAAAAAGGTGTTTCTCTCGGGACAAGTATCAATTGACCACGCTCTTTGATCACCACATCTGCCGCACGCTCGATTAAGTTATCACTCATACCTTGGCTTATGGCCGCTAATGTGCCAGTTGAGCATGGGCACACTATCATCTTTTTAGGTGCGGCTGAGCCTGATGCCACCGGTGAAAACCATTGCTCTTTACCAAAAAAAGTAATTTGTTCAGGCTTTGCGTTAAATTTTTCTGTTAATAGTTTACTAGCAGCATCAGGTGAACTTGGTAATTTCAAATCCACTTCGGTATCAAATACGATGCGAGCAGCGCTTGAACATAAAATATAGAGTTGATGATCCGCAGCAATTAAACATTCAATTAATCGTAAGGCGTAAAGAGAGCCTGAGGCACCAGTGATCGCAATGGTAATTTTTTCTTTAAACTCACTCATCATTATTCCCCATATTTACTTTGCTATGCCTGCTAGAAGCTTCTCATGAATGTTGCCAAAGCCACCATTGCTCATGACCACAAGGGTATCGCCTTGTTGCGAGTTTTCAATAATATGCTGTACAAAATCATCAAAATTATTATTCACAAAACAAGGCTGCTGACAATCGCTAATTAAATCATCGACTGACCACTGCACTTTATCGCCTTGATAAACATAGGTGATATCCGCTTCAGCTAATGATTGCGCTAAAGTGTTTTTATGCACACCCGATTTCATGGTATTCGATCTAGGCTCAAGTATCGCAATAATGCGATTATCACCTTTTTTGTCACCGACGCTAGCACGTACTCCTTCTAGCGTTTTCCTTATAGCGGTTGGATGATGGGCAAAATCATCGAAGACACGAATACTCTTACCCTTCTCAATGGTGACTTCACCACGCAGTTCTAATCGACGTTTAGTATTAATAAATTCAGCTAATGCTTCGATACCCACATGTGCAGGGACACCAGCATGGCGAGCAGCCGCAATGGCCATCAAGCCATTATCAACATTAAAATCACCAATTAAATTCCATTTTACTGTCCCTTGAATCTCCCCCTTAAAGCGAACAATAAATTCACTGCCGTCAGCAAGAATTTTTTCTGCATGCCAACCTTGAGTTAAGTTGTTAGTGTTGGTGCTCACTTCCACAGGAGTCCAACATCCTTGCTTTAAGGTGTCAGTAACTGCTTGCTCACTGTCTGGATAGATCACTAAACCATTACTGGGCACCATACGAATTAAATGATGAAACTGACGTTGAATATCACTGAGATCATTAAAAATATCGGCATGGTCAAATTCCATATTATTAATCACTAACGTACGCGGTCGGTAATGAACAAATTTAGACCGTTTATCAAAAAACGCCGTATCATACTCATCCGCTTCAATGACAAAAAACGGCGCATCGCCTAAACGTGCTGAACAGTCAAAATTTTGTGGAACACCGCCAATAAGAAAACCAGGTTTCATATTGGCATATTCTAAAATCCAGGTGAGCATAGAACTGGTGGTGGTTTTACCATGTGTACCTGAAACGGCTAATACCCAGCGATCTTTTAATACATGTTCAAGTAACCATTGAGGACCTGAAATATAAGGGATGTTACGATCTAAAACATACTCAACCATAGCATTACCACGGGCCATTGCATTACCCACAATCACTAAATCGGGTTCATCGGCTAAATGTTCAATGGTGTAACCCTGTTTCAGTTCAATGCCAAGTTGTTCAAGCTGTGTACTCATTGGCGGATAAACATTAGCATCACAACCTGACACTCTATGCCCTAATTGTTTTGCAATAGCGGCAATACCACCCATAAATGTGCCACAAATACCTAATATATGAAGATGCATAACATTCCTAAACGTCATTCTAAAATTTGAGTATGGCGCAGTAAATTCCGAGGACGCGCCAATATCCCGCTAATATACCCAAATCAAATAGAAAAAACACAATTGATGAAATAAACTGATCTAAAGATTGCATTCTTTGCTTATTTTGCGAAGATTCTATCTCTGTTTTTGCTCTTTTAATTATCCACCGTAAGGAAAACTGTGACTTCTCCTTTTGTTCAATCACTTCATATTTATCCGATTAAGTCGACGGCGGGCATTTCACTATCAACAACTTGGGTCGATGATTTTGGCTTAAGCTTTGACCGGCGTTTTGTGCTTGCTGATTTAAACGGGCAATTTATTACTGCGCGTACTCAACCAAACTTATGCTTGATTCAAAGCCATTTAACGCCAGAAGGTTTAGTGTTAACAGCGCCTAACATGCCTGTTTTAGAAGTGAAATTTGCAAATTTTAGCGAGCAATATCATCAAGTCACAGTGTGGCAAGATACAATCAATTCATTATATTGCCATCAAATGTATGACAAATGGTTTAGCCAATATCTAAACCTACCATGCCAATTACATTACTTTGCAGAAAAATCATCCCGCAAGGTTACAAACAGTGAGCGCCAAGTTGGTTTTGCTGATGGCTATCCTTTATTGTTAATTTCGCAAGCATCATTAGATGACCTCAACCATAGAATAAACGCTCATACCGTGAGTATGGCTCAATTTCGTCCCAATATTGTCGTCAATAATACCGATGCATTTGCTGAGGATAATTGGCAGTTTATTAAAATTGGCGAAGTGGAATTTGAAATAAGCAAACCTTGTAGTCGTTGTATATTTACGACAATCGACCCTAATTGTGCACACAAGCATCTTGAACAAGAGCCGTTAACCACCTTAAAAAAATATCGCCAAGTCGCCAGTGGTGATGTGATGTTTGGGCAGAATTTAATTGCCTTAAATCAAGGGCAAATCAAGCAAGGCGATAACGTTACAATTATCAGCAAGCAATCGCCCCCTATTTTCTCATTTCCTAGTAATAAAGAGGTTAAACAGGTAGAAACAACAATATTGGCTAATAATGATTCACCGAAAAAAGTGATACCTAAGAAGGTCAATATAACTTTTGATTCTTGGAATAAAGTGCATCAAGGTAATACTCAAGAGCCTATTTTAGATCAAGGTGAAAGCGCTGGCTTAATTCTCCCCTACTCATGTCGAGGTGGCATGTGCGGGCGTTGTAAAATAAAACTTAACAGTGGTGAAGTTAGACAATTAGCGGATGATGGCTTAACAGACGATGAAAAAGCTCAAGGGTATGTATTAGCGTGTAGCGCAGTTCCTCAGTCTGATTTAATTCTCAGTGCTAACTAAAGTGAGAAGAACATGCTAACACTTAACTGTGATCTAGGAGAATTAGTAGGCGAGGCCAATAACGACGCCTTAATTATGCCGCTAATAGACCAGGCGAACATTGCTTGTGGTTTTCATGCTGGCGATGCTAAAACGATGCGAGATACCGTGGCATTAGCAGTAAAACATCAAGTCAGCATTGGTGCTCATCCAAGTTACCCCGATCGAAATAATTTTGGTCGTACTTCCATGAACATGGAAGATAACGCACTAAAAAAGTGTATTACGGAACAAGTAGCAGCGCTTCACGTTATTTGCCAAGCACAAAATACCCAGCTTAGTTATATAAAACCTCATGGCGCTTTATATAATGACATGATGGCAAGCCTCGCTATTTTTGAAACTATTTGCCAAGCTATCTCAATAATCAAACACCCCTTGTCATTAATGATGCAAGCATTACCAGAGTTGCAGCAATATAAAGCTATTGCAGAAAAATATCATATCCCCTTAATATTTGAGGGATTTGCCGATCGCGCTTATCAGTCGAATGGTTTATTAGTGAGAAGATCTCACCCGGGTGCACTACTTAATGATCCAGAGAAAGTCTTAGCGCGAATTACACGCTTAATTAACCAGCAGCAATTAACCAGTATTGATGGCAAGGCATTAAACTTAACAATCGATAGTTTATGTGTACATGGCGACAATAAAGCGGCACTAGCACTGCTAACGTCGCTGAGAAGGCTTATCAATGACAGTATTTGACATTTATCCGAGTAGCGAGAATAGTGTTTTGCTGACTTGGCCTGAAAAAATGTGCCCAGTGCAACATCAACAGATCCTCAATATATCAGAAACAGTTAAGCAGCAGCTTCATGAAGTAGTGTTTGAAAGTATTGTCAGTTATAACTCGTTAATGCTTTATTATCACTTTGAAAAAATCACTTTTCATCAACTAAAACAGCATATAAATGAATACATAGAGCAAAAGAGAGCAGAAGAGCAACCGCTTTATAATACAAACTCTTTGATTGAAATACCTGTATATTATGGTGAGGATGCAGGGTGGGATTTATGCGCTGTTGCTAAACAATGTCAACTCTCCACACAACAAGTTATCAAATTACACAGTCAAAGAGTCTATCGAGCATATGCTTTAGGCTTTACCCCAGGTTTTTGCTACTTAGGCTCTTTGGATAACAAACTGATATTAAACAGAAAAACAACACCAAGGTTAACAGTTCCCAGAGGTGCAATTGCCATTGCAGAGCAGCAAACAGCCGTTTACCCTAATGAAAGCCCTGGCGGTTGGCATATTATTGGTCAAACACCTGTGCCTTTATTTGACAGTAATAACGAGCAGTTCAAACCTAAGATCACCGTAGGCCAACAGGTCAAATTCATCGAAATTAATGAAAAACAGTTTCTAAAAATATCGGGTGAACAGCCTCATCTTGAAAGGAGCAATTAATGGGATCTTTAACCATTGCCAAGTTGAAAGGTAAAGCCTCTTTTCAAGACTTAGGAAGAGATACGACTCAACACTTAGGTTTTAGTGGCAGTGGCGCGGCCGATGAATATAGTTATTTATTAGCCAATAACTTATTAGGTAATGGTTGTTCTGATGCCGCTATTGAAGTGACTTTAGGGCAAGTCGTATTAGTTGCTAAGCAATATTGTAAAATGGTGATCACTGGTGCCAATTGCCAGCCTTTTATTTTCAAAGAAAACCGTCAAACACTACCACTCAAAAATGGTAAAGTATTTGAGTTATTTCAAGGAGATACACTTCACTTAGGCATTCCTAAAAGTCAATTACATAGTTATATTGCTATTGCCGGTGGTTTTTCTGCAAAACATTGGCTGGGGAGTGTCTCTCAAACGACGAATGAAATGCCTCTAGGTTTTACTGAGCCCACATTATCACAAGGAGATAAACTCTTCTTTTCTGCCGATGCTCAAACCCAACCGTTAAAAGAGGTGAAAACCCAGCCCGATTATTTTCATCAATCAACACAACTCACCCTTCGTTTTTTACCCAGCACACTTTGGCATAATTGGACGCCTTTACATCAAGAAGAGCTAATAAAACAACACTTTACTATAACGCCACAAAGTAATCGTATGGGGTATCGCATGTCTGGAGAGCCACTAAGACAACAACGCATTACCCAATCACTTTCTAAACCCGTTAATTTAGGTGCTATTCAACTTCCTGCTGATGGGCAACCGATAGTGTTGATGAAAGAAAGACAAACCATTGGTGGTTATCCTTTAGTCGGTACTGTGATCCAAACGGATTTATTTCGCTTAAGCCAAAAAAGACCAGGGGAACAGGTAAATTTTGTGCCTGTTACACTTGAACAGGCACAAGCGCAATTGCTCGCTTTTAAAAGTAAATTTGGGCTATTCTCAAATTAATTTGTTTTATACTGCATAGCCAATAACACTTAAATCACTAAAAATATCGCGAACTACCAGCGGCTACAAGCATCAATTCAACTTTTATCCATGATGATTTCTCTTGCTTTACATTAGTTTTTCTAATGACAAAAAATAGTGATAAGTTGCGCGTTATTTCTTTGATACAAGTCAATAAAGGCTGATTATATCGCGATTATTTAACTAGTCTTGATCATCATCAACTCACCACTTTAGTAAGTTCGGCATTATCCTCGACAAGTAATAAGACAACATAATTAATATAACTATTAGGTAGGATATAACATGAAATCTAATGCAAAAAAACTCTCACTCTCTTTGATTAGTTCTGCAATTTTAGCCTCATTAGCATTCACTGCCACCGCTGGTGATAATAATGCCTCATTAAGTGACGCTTTAACAAATGGCAAAGCCTCGGCAAACTTAAACTTACGGTATGAAGCTGTTGAACAAGACAATGCAGCAAAAGATGCTGATGCGTTAACTTTACGTACACGTTTAAACTACACGACTGGCGCGTTTAAAGGTTTCTCAGCCGCTGTTGAACTTGAAAACTCAATCGCTTTGGTTGATGACTATAAAGATGCCATTGGCCATGGTAATGAGTATTCGGTAGTTGCGGATCCTGATCACACCGAGTTAGATCAAGCCTACATCGCGTATAAAGGTGATAAGTTGTCTGGCAAAATTGGCCGTCAGGTGATCACTATGGATAACCATCGTTTTGTTGGTCATGTTGGCTGGCGTCAAGATAGACAAACATTTGATGCCTTAACACTGGGTTATCAATTGAGTGAAGCGACAAAAGTCTCTTATGCTTATCTAGCAAAACGTAACCGTATTTTTTCAGATGATAAAGACGTTGATTCACAAGATCACCTATTAAATATCTCTCACAAGTTATCTGCAGGTAAGTTAACAGGTTATGCCTATTTATTAGAAGAAGACAAAACAGGTGGCGCAGAAATAAACACTTTTGGTGTTCGTTACGCTGGTTCAACCAAATTAAGTGGCAATAAATTTACTTACTCTGCTGAGTTCGCGCAGCAAGAGAATGATACAGCCGATAAATCCGCTAATTATATTGCCTTAGAAGCTGGAACTACTTTATCAAATATCAACCTTAAAGCTGGCTATGAATTACTTGGCTCAGACAATGGCGAATATGGTTTTTCAACACCTTTAGCGACATTACATAAATTTAACGGTTGGGCTGACCAATTTTTAGGTACGCCAGCTCAAGGTTTACAAGACATTTATGTTTCTGTAGGTGGTAAATTAGCGGGTGGTAAATGGACAATTATTGCTCATGACTTTTCTGCTGATGATGCTTCAGCAACCGTTGATGATTTAGGTTCAGAAATTGATGCAGTATACGCAAAAGCTATCAATAAAACCTTTAAAGTGGGTGTTAAGTACGCTTCATATAATGCTGGCGACATTAAAGTAGATGCCGACAAAGTTTGGGTATGGTTAGAAGCAAAATTCTAACTCGCAGTTAAAAACACGTTGAACAATAGATGACATCATAGAGCCGACTTTATCGTCGGCTTTATCGTCGGCTTTATTTTGTTGTGCGAAATTTAACTCGTCTACCCGTCATACTAGCCTTCCTTTTTATGCTCAATAAATTTTTTGGTTTAAACAAAGGTTCAAATATAAAAAAAACAGGTGTATTGTCGATAATCACGGATTAGAATAGCGACGCTTTTACTCTCTATGCTTCGATAGGTTCTACTTGTGTTATTGATGATCGACAACTACGATTCGTTTACTTTTAACTTAGTGCATTATTTTCGTGCGCTTGGGCAAGAGGTAGAAGTTTACCGTAATGACCAAATCACCCTAGAGACAATATCGCAACTCGCACCTTCATTAATTGTGATATCTCCTGGACCCAGTGATCCTGATCATGCGGGTATTTCTTTACAAATAATTCAAAAATTTGCGGGTGTGATCCCTATATTAGGCGTTTGTCTTGGGCATCAATGTATTGCTCAGCACTTCGGCGCAAAAATTAAAAAAGCCCAAAAAGCAATGCATGGAAAAATAAGCCATATCACTCATAATGGCCAAGGATTATTTCATCAATTGCAAAATCCTTTAAGGGTAACTCGTTATCATTCGTTAATTGTTGACCAGCAAGACTTCCCTGCAGAGTTAGCGATTACAGCTTGGACAACGACCACAGAAAACGACATTAATGAAATCATGGCGTTAGAACATAAAACATTAGCCATTGCGAGTGTGCAGTTCCACCCAGAATCTATTTTAACGGAACAAGGCCAGCAATTACTCAAAAACTTTATTTATAGATATACTACAGAGTAGCAATTGAATTCATGATATAAACAATTGTGCCGATATTCACTACGTATTTTACTTTTACCAACGACCACTAAGAGCCAATGCAAATATTTGACGAAAACGATAAGATTTCACCTATTTACCATCGAGCAATCAGCCTAACCTTAGGCAAAGAGTTTGCCGAAGAAAATACAGGCGCTATTTCTCTGATCCCTCAACAAAATAGTGAGCAGGAGAATCGCCGTCGTGAGTTATTAGATGTCGAAGAACAGGCTAAAAAAGATCGCATCATTGAAGAACACGGTAAATCACATTTTAAAGCTCAAATGATGTCCAAATTCTATGCTCAGGTCACCGCACAAGTAAATAATGAATTTGATAATAAAGAAAACTTATATGCAAATGTGCTCAATATTGAAGATGCAGCCCCTGCAATTATGGAAATATTGTCAGTAAAGGCAGCCTCAATTAAGCGTATTTCTCCCTTAGTTAAGTCACTTCCTTGGTTAGCTGATGAATTAATTAAACTCGTAAATAAACCACAGTATCGAAAACGTGCTGATGTTCAGGTGACAGACGCGACTCTGGCGTTAACCTACGTAGGACTCGAAAACTTAAAACTGGTCATGCCTACTTTTATGCTTAAACATTGGTTACCAATGAGCACTGCGCCTTATGGGTTAATGAAACGAAAACTTTGGAATGACGCTTTATCTATAGCATTAGCTTCACAGGTTTTAGCAAAACAAAACGGTTTAGACCCTTTCGCCGCTTTTGCGGGCGGCATGCTCAGTAATATTGGTTTATTAGCCGTGGCACGTTGTTTTTTTCAAACATACGATGAAATGTACAAGCAAGAACTGAAAGCGGCATATGATGCTCGAGATAAACGTTTACATGACGTACTCGTAGAATTTGAAATGTCTCCCAACTTGCTCCTTGAACAATTAATTTATCGCAGCAGTAAAGTGGCCGCTGATTTAATCGAATTAATGCGCTTTGATCGTCTTGTCATTACAGAGCCTTTATTTGACTTAGCCTACACTACCGACTTAAATCAGATGTCTGAAATGGCTAAAGTCATTGTGAAAGCGAAAGCCTATATTGCTTATAGAAGCTTAGCGAAAGAAGATTTAATTAATAATGATGAAGCAAAATCATTGCTTGGCTCTGTTAATATAACCGCCGAAGAGCTCACCTTGTTAAAGAAAAGTGACATTGACCATATCAAACTAAACTTTAAATAATGTTTGCCTTTTATTTTTGAGTATTTATGAAAAGAAGAAATCAGCGCATTATGAGACAAGTGCACTGTTTCCTTATGTCTTTAATTAAATACACGCCAAATGGCAATAAACAATAGTTATTCATTATAACTGAATAAAACCCTTCAACCCCTTATTTTACAAGGGGTTTAGCTATTCAAAAGCAAGACAAGACTACTTTTATCTGTCATAATGTTTTTCAAATTTTCAACTACAATGATAATTCTTTATTCAACCTTTGTAGTGAAATTACCATCAATCAAGCGATAAAATTAACAATAAGCGGTCAACAATAGCAAAACCGTTTGATTAAATTAGAGACAAGAGTCTCAATATTAGGAGTAGACAATGAGCAACCAAATACCTGTAAACCGTGAATTATTCGATGACGTTATGGTACCGAATTATTCTCCATCAGCCGTCATTCCAGTTCGTGGCGAAGGTTCACGCGTTTGGGATCAAGAAGGTCGAGAATATGTCGACTTTGCAGGTGGTATTGCCGTTAACTGTTTAGGTCATTGTCATCCTGCTTTAGTCAATGCTTTAAAAGAGCAAGGCGAGAAAATTTGGCATTTATCAAATGTTATGACAAACGAGCCAGCATTGCGCTTAGCGAAAAAGTTAGTAGATAATACCTTTGCTGAGAAAGTCTATTTTGCCAATTCAGGTGGTGAAGCAAACGAAGCGGCTTTTAAACTTGCACGTCGTTGGGCACTTGAAGTTCACGGTGAAGAAAAAACCCAAATAATTTCTTTTAAACAAGGTTTCCATGGTAGAACATTTTTCACCGTTACTGTTGGTGGGCAAGCTGCTTATTCAGACGGTTTTGGCCCAAAACCTGGTGATATTGTCCATGCTGAATATAACAATTTAGACAGTGTTAAAGCACTAATTTCAGATAATACTTGTGCCATAGTGATGGAGCCATTACAGGGAGAAGGCGGTATTGTTTCTCCTACCATTGAATTTGTTAAAGGTGTGCGTGAATTATGTGACCAACACAACGCACTGTTAGTATTTGATGAAGTACAAACCGGTGTAGGCCGTACAGGCGATTTATATGCCTATATGGGCTTAGGTGTGGTACCTGACATTCTAACAACGGCAAAAGCCTTAGGTGGTGGTTTCCCGATTGGCGCAATGATCACAACAACAGACATTGCCAAACACCTAAAAATTGGTACTCACGGTAGTACATACGGTGGTAATCCACTTGCTTGTGCTGTAGGAGAAGCCGCCTTTGACACCGTTAATGATCCTGCTGTGCTTAATGGCGTAAAAACCAAAGCGCAACTCTATGTTGACGGCTTAAATGCAATTAATGAGAAGCATAACGTGTTTAGTGAAATTCGTGGTAAAGGTTTACTCATTGGTGCCGTACTTAACGATAACTATCAAGGGCAAGCTAAGGCTTTCTTAAATGCGGCTATGGCTGAAGGTGTTATGACATTAGTTGCTGGCCCTAGCATCGTTCGATTTGCTCCTTCGTTGGTGATCCCTAATGAAGACATTGCTGAAGGTTTATCTCGCTTTGAAAAAGCCATTGCTAAACTAGTAAACGCTTAATTATTGCTAGAAATTTTTAAAATAGCGCTCAGGTTAATTCATAGACTTGAGCGTCGTTTATCATCATTGAGATATTTTTATGGTTATTATACGCCCTATTCAACAAAGCGATTACGATGCCTTACATCGTATTGCAATAGAATCAGGACACGGTTTTACATCACTTCCGGTCAATGAAGAATTATTAACTCAACGGATCTCACGTGCAGAGCAATCGTTTAATAAAACAGTTACTCAACCTGCCGATGAAGGTTATCTGTTTGTTATGGAAGATACCACAACAGGTGAAGTTGTCGGTACTAGTGGCATTGAGGCGGCGGTAGGGTTAGATGACGCCTTTTATCATTATCACTTAGGAAAAGTTGTGCATAGTTCACGTGAATTAGCTGTTTACAATACCGTTGAAACACTTTCACTATGTAACGATTACACGGGTGCTTCTGAAATTTGTACTTTGTACTTATCTGAAAGCCATCGCAAAAATAACAATGGTCGTTTTTTATCGCGTGTTCGATTTTTATTTATCGCTGAGCATTTAGAACGCTTTTCAGAAACCGTTATTGCAGAAATGCGAGGGGTTTCAGATGAGAACGGTCGTTCACCGTTTTGGAACTGGCTTGAAGAACACTTTTTTTCGATGGACTTTCCAACCGCTGATTACTTAACGGGAATTGGTAAAAAAGTTTTTATAGCCGAGCTGATGCCTAAGCACCCTATTTATGTCAGTTTACTCAGCAAAGATGCCCAACAAGTGATTAATAGAGTACATGAAAAAACAGTTCCAGCTTTACGATTATTAGAAGCGGAAGGTTTTTGTAGAAGAGGCTACGTAGATATTTTTGATGGCGGACCAACAGTTGAAGCACAAGCAAAATCGATTAAAACAATTAATCAAAGTCACAAATGTCAGGTGTTGATAGGAGAGATTACAGAGAAGGATAAATATATCCTTTGTAATACTCAAGTGGCTAATTTTAGAGCGGTTCAAGCGCCTATATCATTACGTGAAACCGCTAAGCAAGCCGTTATCAGCACTGAAACTGCAGCCGCACTTAATGTCACTGAAGGTGACTGGATCAGATTGATCAAAAACTAATTAACACTCTAGATATTTAATAAGCACAGACTTAATCAATATACACTGAGTATGAGGAATAAAAATGACGCACCCGATTCAATTTATTAACAACGAGTGGCTACAAGGTCTTGGTGATGAAATTTCATCGCTTAACCCCGCAAAAAATGAAGTGATTTGGCAAGGTAAAAGCGCATCAGCTGAGCAAGTAGATAATGCAATAATGAGTGCTCGAAAAGCCTTTGAGTCTTGGTCACTAACTCCATTAGCCGACCGTATTGCCGTAACTGAAAAATTTGCCGAACTCTTAACAGAAAACAAAGAAGAATTTGCCAAAACGATTGCATTAGAAACAGGTAAGCCACTGTGGGAAACTCGCACAGAAGTTGGCGCCATGATAGGTAAAATAGCTATTTCTATAAAAGCTTATAATGAGCGTACAGGCACAGTTGAGAATCCTATGCCTGGTGCAAAAGCATTCATTCGTCATAAACCTCATGGCGTAGTCGCTGTGTTCGGCCCATACAATTTTCCAGGACACTTGCCTAATGGTCATATTGTTCCGGCATTAATTGCGGGTAATACGCTGGTTTTCAAGCCAAGTGAATTGACGCCACTCGTTGCCCAAGAAACAGTAAAATTATGGCACAAAGCAGGATTACCAGCAGGTGTTATCAATATGGTGCAAGGGGAAGTTAATACGGGTAAAGCCCTCGCCAATCATCAACAGATAGACGGGTTATTTTTCACTGGCAGCTCTACCACAGGTAAGTTTTTACATGAACAATTTGGCGGACAACCGGGTAAAATTTTAGCCCTAGAAATGGGCGGTAACAACCCATTAATTGTCAAAGGGGTGTCTGATATCGATGCTACAGTGCATGATATTATGCAATCAGCTTTTATCACCACAGGACAACGCTGTACATGTGCTCGTCGTTTATTCATTGAAAATGGCGAACAAGGCGATGCCATTTTAGCCAAGCTGATTGCATCGACAAAAGCGATAAAAATTGGCTATTTCGATGACGAAGAGCAACCTTTTATCGGTTCTATGATTTCTGAGAAAGCCGCGTTAGGACTTGTTCATGCCCAAAGCCAATTATTAGCATTAGGCGGTAACGCATTATTAGCGCTTGAGCATAAAGAAGCTGGCACAGGTTTTGTTTCTCCAGGCATTATTGATGTTACCAACATCAGCGAAATGCCTGATGAAGAACACTTTGGCCCACTTCTAAAAGTATACCGTTATAGTGATTTTGACCAAGCGATTGATGAGGGAAATAACACCTCATTTGGTTTATCAGCAGGGCTATTAGCGGATAATGAAGCAGACTATCAACACTTTTTTAAACGTATACGAGCGGGGATTGTTAATTGGAACAAGCCGATCACCGGCGCAAGTAGTGCAGCACCATTTGGTGGTATTGGTGATAGTGGTAACCATAGAGCTAGTGCTTATTATGCGGCTGATTATTGTGCCTACCCTGTTGCTTCAGTGGAAGCAGATAAAATGGCGTTACCGGCGACATTATCTCCAGGTTTAACCATTAAATAATATGCTAAACCAATTGAAATCAATGATAGCTGGCGTTAAACCCAGCTTCTTTAAAAATATTGACCAAATATAACTATTGCCTGCAATGGTTAGTCCTCGTTATTTTCTATGTTTAAATAGCTAAAACTCATCATTGCTTATTAACCCTTCTATTAAATTTAAACATTTGTCGTAATAGGAAATAAAATGAACACACAAGTCACTAAACTTTTTGATAACATTTGGCAAAACTATCTTGACGTTACGCCATCAGCAGAAAAAATTCATCAGCTGTTAGGCTCAGGCACTGATCTTATCAACGACCATGTTGCTTACCGCACGTTCAATATTGAAAAAGTGGGGATCGATAAATTAGCTCAGCATTTAGTTTCGTTAGGCTACAAAGAGTGTGGTGAATATCATTTTGAAGCGAAAAAGTTATACGCAAAGCATTTTGAGCACAGTGATAAAACGTTACCCAAAGTCTTTATCAGTGAGTTGATTGTTGAAGCGTTTTCACCTGAAGTACAAAAAATCATTCACTCTTTAGTGAACTCTCTTGATGACGCTATTATTAGTCAGCAAGACTTTTTGTTTTCAGGTAAGCAATGGCAACTTACGTTAGAAGATTATCAGACATTACTGAATGAGAGTGAATATGCCGCTTGGCTTGCTGCTTGGGGTTATCGTGCGAATCACTTCACGGTAAGTATCAATCACCTTAACAATTATGACAATATTGAAGAAGTGAACCAAGCATTAAAACTCGCAGGTTTTCACTTAAACAACACGGGTGGCGAAATTAAAGGGGATAGCAATGTAAAACTAGAGCAGTCTTCAACAATCGCTGACAAAATGATAGTGAAATTTTCAAATGCTTCACTAGAAATCCCCTCATGTTTCTATGAGTTTGCCAAAAGGTACCCTACCCAAAGTGGCGAATTATATTCTGGATTTGTCGCAGCTTCTGCTGACAAAATATTTGAAAGTACAAATGCAGCAGCTTAGTTGATTAAACATTCGTATGCTTGCAATCAGTTAGCTGTATTACCCCATACAGCTAACTGATCATACCAACATGGTATTGCAGCATTATTAACATCCATTCCTATTTAATCGTATTTTGAGCTATATCGGTAATCGTTGTTTGATATGAAGAACGATCTAATATTTTCAGCATGTTTTGAGAGTTTTTCCCGTGGCGCTCTACAAATGCTAAAATATTTTCGCCATTACATTGCACGCTTTTAGTGATGTACTTAACTGATGCCCCTAATGCACTCATCTTACTATGCATAGCCGCTCTATTGCCAGAAGCAGCCGTCATACATAAATCTGTTGCTAAAGAATGATCTGCTGCTTTTAATACCGATGCTTGCGCAGAAATTGATAAACCTGTTGTTAATAATGTCGCTACTACAATTTGTTTAATGTTCATTTTTACTCTCCAATAAATAATACCGTCAACACAAAAGATGTTGTTCACATATATAGTGGCGTTAAAATCAAAAAAAGTTGTATAAAAGCAGTTGGCGAATGTAATGAATCATTTCAAAGAAGTGGGATTTCTTTATTTGCTAACGGATAGTATTTTACCTTAACGCTATATAATAGTTGACATTCCAAGTGAATGCTATACAAGTTGATAGCATTCACAAAGTATTACATTCAGTCATCTAGAGAAATCAAATAAAGTTTTAATCGACAGTTAAACAGCATACTTAGATAAAATACATATCCAGATATTAGTGCATAACGCGCGCAAAGAGTATGATCAAAGGTTCATAAATCCGAGGTTAATATAAATATAAAGCAAGAACCACTTTACCTTGTTAACTAAAAAATCAGTAAAGTGGCAGCAATGAAAAGTAAACGTATGTGTTGTATTAATGTGTTGGATTAAGGTGTTTTACTATGGTTTATGGCTGACACTTTTACGTGAGTACACACCATACAAGCTGAATAAGAATAAAATAAACATGGGTGGTGCAGACACTTCAAGTACAACGGGAGCCCCATAAAGGTACTGAACATAAGCAATATCATCTGCCTGAGGGCCTGAGAACTGTTCACTATAGAAAGGATCCATCAATGCTGGTGTATTTGATAGGCCATCAAGAATGATGCCATCATCAGTATGTCTCAATCCCAACGCGTGGCCTAATTCATGTGCCATCACTTGGAATATATCAACGCCAGTGCCGCCAAAGCCAATTTTCCAAATTTCATCTATATCAAAGTGAATATCTCCCCCTCGACCACTAGAAGGATAGTAACCATGAGCTAATACTCCATTTAGCCCATCAAATAAGTGTCCTGCGACTCGAATATCGCTTTCTGACCCAGTGTCACCAAATGCTGAGCCATCATCAACAACTTCTGTAAAGGTTAAATCAGCCACTAAACTCCATGCATCAAAAGCTCGTTCTAATTCACTCTTAAACCCCACAGGCATGAAGTTTTCCAAAGCGACAGTTTCACATGTTGCGCTTTCAAACAATCCAGAGCAAGAGATACCATCAGCCATTAAGCTCCAATTAATTGCGGCGCCTGTACCTATCTCGCCTCCCCATTTAGTGCCCAGCAACCCCGCTATTGCATTAGAAGAAAATATAATAAAAGAGCAAAAACATAGTGTTAACAGTAACTTTCCCATTTTCAATTTCCTTTATAAATTCCATTGTGAATATTCTCAATACAATCAGCTATAGCAATTCAACAAATAGAAGAGATAGATATGATGAAATGAAGCTGACTTTTGAAAACTTATATCGAGAGGTTGATCCTGTTAGTTCAAATTCCTAACGAAAATATAGCAAAAATATACTAGATTGCTCGTTTTGATAGAAAATAATTGGCGGGAATTTATTCGCCTTATTTTTCATGTAGCCTACTTAAAAAATAGCATCGCGTTTATGCTGTTCTCAGTTTTAGATAAAACAAGATGTCTCCTGTATTTTCCCATACTAATTCCTCGATAAATTCAAAACCGTACTTTTGATAGAATTTTCGCCCTATCATATTATCCTTAAATACCTTTACCCGTAAATGACCATATTGTTGAGCTGCGGAATCGATGAGGGACTTCCCTAAACCGTGGCGATGAAAACTCGGCGCTACAAATAAACCACCGATCTCGCACGCTATCTCAGTATTTGATTTTGAAACAATCAAGGCGATAAATCCAACGACCTTTTCATCAATAGTAACCACCCAAGTATCCGTATTAGGAAGGTAGAATTTAGGAATATTTTCTCGCTCCTGTACAAAAAAATCATCCAACATAAAAGGGTGAGCCAACCTTGATGCAGCCTCCCAAGTGCTCAGTAAATCGCTTAAATCTTTAGGCTGATAGGGTCTAATTTCTTTTTTCATTTATTGTCGCTCTTATATCTCAGTTAAGAAAAGTCTTAACGCTTGAGAAAATAATACCTAGCGTAGTTAACTCATGATTGTATAAAAACGACAATGATTAAAAATAATAAAAAGGAGTTAATCTAGAGGCTCAAAGTTTCCATAAATATCAATGGTAATATCTCTTTGCTTGATATATTCGCTCGGTGTTTGGCCAACAAAGCTTTTAAGGTAACGAATAAGGTGTGGTTGGTCACTAAAACCAAACTCCGCGACAATATCTAGCCAATTTACATCTTGTGCTTCAATTTTGTGCAACCGATTCAATATTGCTTCGAATCGGTTCATTGATTGGCATTGCTTTAACGTAAAACCGGTAACTAAAGAAAAGTTCCTCTCGATAGTTCGTTGAGAGCAATTAAGCATTTTTCCCATCTGTTGAACAGCTGTTGTAGATAATAGTTCAGCCGCTTGATGAGTCAATTGACTCTGTTTATCTTGTTCACAATATTGCAGCCTTTGGTATAAAATTTTATCAAGCTTACTTGCACATTCTTCTGGATTTGTTTTCGCCAAAGACAACAACTCAGTTTGATTACCCGTTTCACCAATGAACGTTTTACAATCAACCTGAGAAACATAATCAATAATTGGCCGTTTGATAGCATTTTCATCCTCTAACGATTTTAACATTGACGACTCAAGTGCGACGTTCAATGAATACAGTGCACCAATATGAAATTTAATACCTATAATTGAAAAAGGCTGAGAATGGTCTAATTGCATCGTTTGGCTGTTAGGGAATATCCAATGACATCCCTGTCCATCAAAAGTCATTCGCTTATTTTTATAGGAATAACTCTGCTGTGTCGGTGCAATTACGAAAGTAGCTGTTGGATCTGGATTTAATTTAGGGTAGTTATTACTAATATCGCCCAGCTCTTTTTCTAAAAACCAGTAACATTGAATAAACTGTGAGACCTTAGGATCTTTAGGCTTTATTTTCCACGTTTTCATATCTTGGCCAATTAAAGAGTGATAACCATAAAAAAGCTCACCGAAGTGAGCTATATCTTAACGATTTTTAACTAAAAGTTAACAATTAGTATTAAACACGTTCTATCACCGTTGCTATACCTTGACCTAAACCAATGCACATCGTTGCTAAACCGATGTTAACATCTTGATTTTCCATTAAGTTTAATAAGGTTCCTGTAATTCGAGAGCCTGAACAACCTAGTGGGTGACCAAGCGCAATTGCACCGCCATTTAAATTTATCATCTCGTCAGCTCTATCTTCTAAACCTAATGACTTAATACACGACAATGCTTGGGCAGCAAAAGCTTCATTAAACTCAGCGAGCTCAATATCAGCGAGTGATAGTCCCGCACGTTGTAAGGCTTTTTTCGTCGCTGGAACAGGGCCAAAGCCCATTGTAGAAGGATCGCAACCAGCCACTGCCATGCCACGAATTTTTGCACGAGGTGTTAAGCCCAGCTCTTTTGCACGATCGGCTGACATTACTAACATAGCTGACGCGCCATCAGATAACGCTGATGATGTGCCTGCCGTTACCGTACCATTTACTGGATCAAATACTGGGCGTAAACCCGCTAGCGTTTCAACAGTCGTTTCAGGACGAATAACTTCATCATGCTCAATTAACGTTAATGCGCCCATGGCATCATGGCCTTGAGTCGCAACAATTTCATTGTTCCAACGACCAGCAAGCTGTGCTTCATAAGCTTTGCGGTGTGAACGCGCCGCAAATGCGTCTTGCTGCTCACGGGTAATGCCGTGTTGCTTACCGAGTAATTCAGCGGTTAAGCCCATATTACCGGCAGCACGAGAAATATACTTTGATAATGCGGGATCGAAATCAACATCGTACATCATTGGCACATGCCCCATATGCTCAACACCACCCACAATAAAGACATCACCTTGACCACACATAATATTGGTGGTTGCATCATGTAATGCTTGCATTGATGAACCACATAAACGGTTCACTGTAACTGCACCCACAGATTTTGGAATATCTGTTAATAGCTGTGCATTACGTGCAATATTAAAACCTTGCTCTTTCGTTTGCTTAACATTGCCCCAAATAATATCTTCAATAAGTGAAGGGTCTAAATTAGGGTTACGCACTAATAATTGTTGCATTAAATGCGCCGATAGTCCTTCAGCGCGAACATGACGAAAAACGCCAGCTTTAGAGCGTCCCATCGGTGTACGAATACAATCTACAATGACTACATCTTTCATGATCTTCTCCTTAGCTTATGCTGTTTTAGCTGCGTTAGTTTTTACGTCAGTAGTGAAATAAGATTTACCTGATTTTGCCATTTCACGTAAACCATCAGTGACCTGATAAATTTCCCCCAAATGAGCATAACTGTCAGCCGCAGCAATAAAACTATCTAAACCTAGGGTTTCTAAATATCGAATTGCGCCGCCTCTAAAAGGTGGAAAACCAATACCGTAAATTAAGCCCATGTCAGCTTCGGCAGCTGTATCGACTACACCTTCTTCTAAGCAACGTATGACTTCATTAACCATAGGGATCATTAAACGAGCTATAATTTCTTCTGAAGAAAACTCTTTTGTATCTGCACAAGTCGTCTCAAATAATGAGTAAGTATCGGCAGAAGCCACTTTTGTCGGGCGACCACGCTTGTCTTTACTGTAATCGTAGAAACCTTTGGCATTTTTCTGACCCAAACGCTGATTTGCATATAAGGTACTTACGGGATCATTGGCAATTTTTGCCATACGAGTTGGGAAACCTGATGACATTACACTGGTACAGTGATCTGCGGTATCAATACCGACAACATCAAGTAAGTAGGCTGGGCCCATTGGCCAACCAAATTGTTTTTCCATGACTTTATCAACTGCGACAAAATCAACGCCTTCAAGTATCAGTTGACTAAAGCCAGCAAAGTATGGAAATAAAACCCGGTTGATATAAAAACCAGGGCAGTCGTTAACAACAACCGGAGATTTACCCATTGAAGCGGAATAGGCAACAACGGCGGCAACGGTTTCATCTGAGGTATCCCTACCACGAATAACTTCAACCAAGGGCATTTTATTCACTGGGTTAAAGAAATGCATGCCACAGAAATTTTCAGGTCGTTTAACGCTTTTTGCCAATAAATCGATAGAGATAGTCGAGGTATTAGACGCTAAAATAGCATCATCATCTAAATGGCTTTCAACTTCAGCTAACACAATTCCTTTAACTTTAGGGTTCTCTACAACCGCCTCAACCACAATGTCAACATCTTTCACACTGTCGTAACTCAAGGTAGGTGTAATATTATTTAACACCCCAGCCATTTTTTTCGCGTTCATACGGCCGCGTTCAACTTGCTTAGTTAAAATACCTGCGGCTGTTGTTAAACCTAAATCAAGCGCAGCATCATTAATATCTTTCATGATAATCGGCGTACCTTTATAAGCAGATTGGTATGCAATACCTCCCCCCATAATACCGGCGCCTAATACTGCGGCTTTTTCAACCACTTTTGTCGACATTTTAGCGGCTTTCTTTGCCTTGCCTTTCACCACTTGATCTGCCATAAACAAACCGATTTGCGCAGTAGCCGCATCAGTTTTAGCCAGTTTGGCAAAATTTTCATTTTCAATTTTCATGGCGTCTGCTCTACCTAAAGAAGCCGCCGCCTCAATAGTGTTAACCATCATCATAGGTGCAGGGTAATGCTTACCAGCTTTTGCTGCTATCATTCCTTTGCAGGTATTAAACGTCATGATGGTTTCAACAGGGCTAAGCTTTAATGGCGCCATTTTTACTTGACGTTTTGCTTGCCAGTCAAGCTTGCCATTAATCGCATTGGTTAGCATATTTATTGCAGCTTCACGTAAATGCTCAGGTGAAACAACGGCGTCTAACAAGCCAACTGCCATCGCTTGTTCAGGTTTAAAAGCTTTACCCGTAGACATCCACTCAACAGCATTATCCGCGCCGATGACACGAGGCAAACGAACTGTGCCACCAAAACCAGGAATCAGTCCTAGCTTGACTTCAGGTAGCCCAATTGAGCAGGTGGTATCAGCAATACGGTAATCACAAGCTAAAGTCATTTCGCAGCCGCCACCTAAGGCAAAACCATTGATAGCAACCACGGTTGGTAAATTAATATCTTCAAATGCATCAAAAACATCTGATCCTTGTTTGATCCAAGGAACGAGTTCATCTTGTGGTTTTTTGAACATATCTAAAAATTCAGTGATATCAGCACCAACAATAAAACTAGACTTACCAGAGGTAACTAAAACCCCTTTTGCTTCACTGCAATGACTAATGGCGGAAACAACATCTCTATATTCTTTAAATGTTGCCTGATCAAATTTGTTTACTGAACCTTGTGCGTTGAATTGAAACTCAACAATGCCGTTATCTAAAAGCTCGGCTGAAAGGTTTTGGCCTTGGAATAACATGCCTAGTTTCCTCACTTTAATGGGGTGTCAAAATCAAATATAAAAATTATATTGTAATAATAGTAGTTGACTGAGTGTGCCTTGAAAGAAAATTAAAAGCAAATTTTTTAAACAAGCGTTTAAATTGCACGTTTAACTGATGTGATATCATAAAAAAAGCTCGCCATATAGCGAGCTTAAAAACTAAGGTGAAGAAATCTGCACTATTAACCGATAGTATCTTTGGGTGAAGCTAAATCACATTTTTTACAGTCTAAAAGGTAGCCCAACATTGATTCTCTTCCCTTATCACTCACCACCCAAGAGCGACAAGTAAAAGGTGGCTTATGCCTAACATGTTGAAAATGTCCACACCTTAACTGAGCAACCCAGTCGTTATGTTCATCTCTATGGTATCCGGTTATCGCTTGTTGCAAATCAAAGCTGCCCTTGCCAATAACCTACATCAAGCCACTGGTTGAATTTAAAGCCGACCTCCTTAAAATGAGCAGACTTTTGCATGCCAAATTTTTCATGTAATGCAATACTCGCAGGGTTTGGCAAAGTGATGCCACCGATAACGCTATGAACGCCTTTTTCTTTCAGTTGGAAAAAAAGTTGCTCATATAATTGGCTGCCAATACCTTTAGCACCAAGATTGGCTTGCAGGTAAACGGTAACTTCAACAGAAAAACGATAAGCAAACCGCTCGCGCCATTTACTCGCATAAGCATAACCTAATAACTGACCTTCTTTGTCCTCAGCAATTATCCACGGTAAACCATCTGTTTCGATTTGCTTCACGCGAGCAGCAATATCATTGGACACTAATAAAGCCTCTTCAAATGTCACTACCGTATTCGCTATATAGTGATTATATAGTTCAGTTATAGAAGCAATATCTTGTTCACTTACCCTTCTGATATTTAGGCTTATACTCATAAATAATCAATCACTTTGCAATGCTTCAATAGGGTCAAGTTTAGAGGCCTTAATTGCCGGATAAACACCAAAGGTGAGCCCAACAATCGCACAAATACTAAATGACAGGACTATAGCCCCCATTGACCAAGAAACAGCCCATTGCGAATATATGGCGATTAATTCAGACAGTAAAATACCAAAAACAACGCCTAATATTCCTCCCATAATCGAAATGGTGAAACTTTCAGCGATAAACTGTATGCGTATATCCTTTTGAGTTGCACCAACCGCACGTAACAAACCAATTTCTTTGGTACGCTCGAGTACGGTGGCTAGCATAATGTTCATTATCCCGATCCCTCCAACAAGTAACGAAATTCCAGCAACACAGGACATCACAATATTGAATATTTGCTGAGTCTGCTTTTGCTGAGCCAATAATGCGGCTGGAATGATCAAGTTATAATCATCTACATCGTTATGCCGACGGTCAAGTAAGTGACTAACCGCTTGAGCGGCACTAATAGGATCAACACTTGAATCAATTTTTAATTTAATGCTTGTTACTTCACTTGACAATTTTTTACTGGCAAATTTATGAATTGCAGTTTTTAAAGGAATAAAAACTTGACGCTGATCACCACCAAGCTTTATCCCTTGGAATTCTTGTTTTTTTAAAAAGGGTGATTGTAATACTCCAACAACTTTGAACCATAAATGATTAATTTTGATATTCTTCCCTATGGCACCTCCTCGAGGGAAAAGCTGTTTTGCAGTTGATGAACCTAACAAGGCGACTTGAGAAAAGTTTTGATCATCACTCTCGGTCAGTAAACGCCCCTGTGCTAAGTTAAACTTAGATAATTCAAAAAAGCTTGCGCTAACACCAGTTGCCTCGCCATCACTTTTGCCCTCGCCACTGAAAATACTGTAAGTATCAATACGTTTTTGAGCACTAAACGCGGTAACAAAAGGCAATGAACGAGCACTGATTTCGCCATCTCTAATACTTAATCCAGCCGAATGTTTTCGTTGTTCTTGTAATTCTTTTTCTTCAAAATCTTTGCCTTCAATAATTAAATTATGCAAGCCCATGGTATTGATCATTTTCATGGCTTCAGCTTCTGCACCTTCACCAATGTTAAGCATTGCGATAACGGCCCCAACGCCAAAAATCATCCCAAGCAGTGTTAATAATGTGCGTAACTTATGCTGAGCAAGCTCTGCAAAAGTATCAATAAAAATAGCCAAATACTTCATTAACTATGTTCCTTATTGGTTAAGGATATTTTTTGACCCACTTTCAGTCCAGACAAAACTTCCACATGACTTAGACTCGCTTGTCCTAAAGTAACAGGTGCTGATTTATAAGTGCCATTTTCATAGAGATAAACAAAAGACTGCTTAGCTTCTACAAAAACACTTTGCAGGGGGACAATAATTTTTGGTTGGGTAGAAGATATTTCAATACTTGCCTGAAGCTTTCTTCCCGGTACAAACAATGCGGTATTTTGCTCATTTAACGTAACAATCACCTCAAAGTATTTTTGAGGATCACCACGTTTTATTGATGTGGGAAATGCAGCAACTGTTTCAATTTTCCCTTGAAATTTTTTATCCACATACGCATTTAAGAAAAAACTAACCGTTTTATCAGGGGCTAAGTTAATAGCTTCACTTTCCAACACAAAAAGCTTTACCTTCATATGACTAATATCGGGCAATTCAGCAATTTTTTGCCCTGGCCATAACGACTGTCCTGCACGTGGTTTTTCTCCTCGCCAATTTGCTTTATATGCTAATAGGCCATCATGAGGCGCTTTCACTTCAAGCTTTGATAAGCCATCACTCAACTGCTTTAATTTACTCTTACTTTGAGCCTGCTTCATCTCTAATAAGCCCATGTCACCTGCAGAGCTAGCACTAAAGCTATCATTCTTCCAATACAAGTATTCTTCTTTAGAGCCTAAGTATTGGGTATTTTGCAATGAATCAAGTATTTCTAATTTTGAACGGATCCGCTCATCATCAATAGAGAAATTTTCAGCAAACTCCTTTTCTTGTCCAACCATGCCAATATCTTTATTGATGGCATCGAGCTCTTTATTGAGTAGGCCTGTTTTTTCAATAATTTCTTGCTCAGTAATCGATAATTCATTTAGCCTATCTTTACTCTGAACTTCCATTGCTTCGCCGTCAAAGCGAGCAATAACATCTCCTTTTTTGACACGAGAAAATTCAGGGGCTAACCAAGAAATATTTTGCGCGCCACGACGCCCCATTGGCGCACTGATCACTGTTGCTTTGGCAGCAAACAATTCACCTTGTGCGGGCACCTTAACACTAAAGTCCTGCATTTCAACTTCATAAAGCAGTGGTGCATTATCTTGCTCTGAACAACTAGCAACGACGATGGATAACAAGCTTGCAGCGAGGATTCTTTTCATAATATTATGCTGAAAACATTTCATAGTGCTACCTCATCTCCTTGTGACAAACCACTTTTTATCACGACCTTTTCACCGACAATATGTGCAACTTCAATGCTTTTATCACTTTCAGAGAAAAGTCCAACCATGCGTACCGCACCTTTACCGTTTGCCAGTTTCACCGCTTGTGTTGATATTGTTAAGGCATTATCAATAATTTGAGTAACAACTTCTATTCGAGCAGTCATACCAGGGCGTATAACGATATCTTTCGGTTGTTCAAAGGCAATAATGGCATCAAAAACTCGACGCTTATCCTGTGATGACTTATCCCTAAAGACCTTCCCTAATTCAACCACTTCACCCTGTAGAACAATTTCTTGGGTGCCATCAATCATTATTTTGACCCTTTGCCCTAGTTCTATTTTACCACTATCAGGTTCAGCAATTTGTGCTTTTAATTGCATTTGCTCGATAACAGCAAGCTCAATAATGGGTTGTCCAAATTGTACACTTTCTCCTACAGCAGGCTTTTCGCCTTGCCAATTTGAACGATAAATCACCATTCCGTCTATTGGCGCTTTTACCTGTAAACGTTCAATATCATTTTTAAAATCATCGACCTCTGCGGTCAAACGGTTTACTTTTCCTTTCGCTAACTTCAAATTAAGTGCTTTATTATCAAGATGAAACTTGAGTTTTTCTTTGGCTAGAAATAAGTCATTTTCAGCAATGGTAAAGTCGATAACTGATTTTTGTCGTTCATTTTCAGAACGGCTATTGTCAATAATTTTTGCTTTACGCTGCGCCTTTTCAAAAGCCATTTTTTTCTCGGCAACCGCTAAAATTAGCTCTTGCTCTGTTTCTGTTTCTTTAATTTCGCTATTGTCTAACTCTTTTTGAGCTCGGTCTAACTCAGCCTGTTTATCTATCAAGCGATCACTTATTTTCTTACTGTCAAAAGAAACAATCATTTGACCTTTTTTAACGCGGGAATTTTCTGGCGCTAATTGTTTGATCTGATATTGCCACATTCGAGATACCGAAGGCGGGGCAATCATAGCAGTTTGTTTAGATTCTAATTCGCCACTGGCAGTGATCACCAGTTCTACTTTTTCAGACTTCACCAACTCTGTTGGGGCATTTTCACACGCAAAAAGAAAGACAAGCATCAAAATAGTCATCAACTTATTCATCTACATTCACTCCCGAAAACTCTAATTGGGCGCTCATACCCGGCAATAATGTTAAAGTTTCATCGGCAGAGAAAGAAAAAACAGCCCGATAATAAACATCTCCCCCCCACTCCTTTCTTTCTTCAGGTTGACTTGATATTTCTTGTAAATTAGCCACTAAATTATTTTGAGGAAAAGCATCTAGCTTGAAATTCACTTCGGTATTTAGTTGTAAATTTTTGTAATCAACTTCATGAACCCAAGCTTCAATATAAAGGCCGTTCACTGACGGTATTTCAGCAATTTCCCATGATGGTTGAGCCGTCATACCGACAAAAACTTTTTCACCATTCCACGGATGATTACCATAAAGTACAGGCCCTGTACGCTCGGCATAAACACTCATTTGCTTAAGTTTAAGTTCATTATATTTGAGCTTATCTTCATGCTTAACAATGGTAATTTTTTGTTTGGTTACCGCGACATTATTTGCCACCTTGACTTGCTTTAAGTTCTCGATTGATTTTGCATTAGCCACAATCGCTTTCTCAAGGTTAAGTTGGTTTTTTTGATAATCGTACTGACTTAAATGTTCAGCAGAAATAGCGGCATCTATCCGAGCCTTATCAAGTAAAAGTGATGTTCTCTTCTGCGCGTAAGTGGCTTCTAATAATGATTGTTCTCCATTACTTGTAATACGAAAAAGCTGTTCTTTCGCGGCAATTAAACTCACTTTTTCTTGCTCTATTTGGCTTTGTATTGAGCCACTATCAAAGACAACAACTAAGTCCCCTTTTTGAGCAATATCACCTTCAGGTAACATCCATTGAACTTGGACTCTCCAATTATCAGTTTTTGGAGCATAAAATGTTTGATTATCACTGGCTTTAATTTGACCAGATAAAATGAGTGGTGTTTGCGCCATTGATGATGAGATGAAAAAATAAGTCACCATCACCGCAATTAACATTAGTTTTTGACACATATTTTGTCCTCAATAACTTCACCATCTTTCATTCGGATCATTCTATCTGCGTACGCTGCGATGTCTTCTTCATGGGTGACCATGACAATCGTTTGACCTTGATCATGAAGTTCACAAAGTAAGTCCATAATTTCATAAGACGTTTTAGAGTCTAAGTTGCCGGTAGGTTCATCGGCAAAAATGACTTGGGGACGGTTAACTAATGCTCTGGCAATAGCAACGCGTTGACGCTGGCCACCAGACATTTCAAAAGGCTTATGATGCCAACGTTCTGAAAGCCCAACCTTGTCCAACATTTCCATACCTCGTTGTTTTGCCTCTTCAGGATCAACATCACTGTAGCGCAATGGTAAAATAACGTTATCGAGGGCGGTTAATCGTGGTAATAAATGAAATGTTTGAAAAATAAAACCAATTTTACGATTACGAATTTGCGATAAACTTTCATCATCAATGTTTTTTATTGATTCACCTGAAAGTAAATACTCACCAGAAGTAGGCGTATCTAAACATCCTAAGATACTCATTAACGTTGACTTCCCTGATCCTGATGTTCCCATCACAGCGACAAACTCATTTTCAGCGATAATTAATGAAACCTTTCGTAGTGCATTAACCTGCGTTTCTCCAGAGCCATATATTCGGCTAATATTATCGACCTTTATCACTTAGTGCATTTTCCTTTAACTTTAGGTACAGACAAGCTTATTAACGAATCAATATATAGTGAAAGAAAATCAATAACAAACTGATGGTATGTAAATAAATGTAAATAAACATTTCAACTATACGAAAAGCTTCTCACTTTAGTGTGGGAATAAAATACTTAAATGATGCCTATTCCGTTGATTGGCTATAAATGAGGCGATTAATATGTCTGTGTTTAGACGCTTTAGCACGCTAATAGGGAGGATTAGCAATGGTTTAATAAACAAGAAAAAAGCTCACTTTAGGGAGGGTATAAAATCATTTAAAATGCATATTGTAAAAATAGTTAAATGAATATGTACTGTTTACAGACTAAAAAAATTTATAGAATCGTTAATTATTTCATTTTACCTGGTCGCATTTAACCGTAATACGTTAAAGAGTTGAGAAAATGATTTGGCATCAATTATAGATCGTAACGTGTTCTCCTCAATTTAAATAAGGTTTCTGGCGTTAATTCGTTAATCGGGATCCAATAGAGGGTATGAATAATTCGACGAGATATAAAATTTAATGGATGATTTTTAGTTTGATAATCAATATAGATATTATTTTCATACTCTCCCAAATACCTTCCTCTAAAAGCGATATTGTCAGATGATACTGCATCAAGAAGCATATCAACGTCTTTGCTATTGGCCTTTTTTAGGTTAGGTGAGTATTGCTTCACCACCCAGAAACAAACAAGTATAGTGAACAATGTTATAAGAAATAACGTCAATAATTCATCATTCATATAATATGTCCTTATAAAGTAACTATCATTATCCATCAAAACAATTGCAACATTCTATTTACATATAGACTATAGCGAAGCTAGATAAAATATGCCAATAAACTTAGACGTTTAAATTATTCAAGAAAGAGTTTTGTGTAGTGGCATTTACCACAGTAAAATAGTGGCTTTCTCCTCTTTACCGATATTTAAGCGCGTAGCAAAAAATGAAGTTTAACCAAGTATTTCAAAAACCCGAAAACCTGCTTCTTGCCATGGCTTTTATTATGCCATTAGTCTTTTCTGTATGGATGGCACTACTTAATAACTTTGTGATTGAAAAAGCCAGTTTTACCGGAACTGAGATTGGCATTTTACAGAGTTTACGTGAAATACCGGGATTCCTAGCTTTTACTTTTATTTATGTCTTGTTTTTTATCAAAGAGCAGAAGCTGGCTCTTTTATCATTATTTTTAACTGCTTTTGGTGTGGCTGCTACCGGATATTTTCCAACTGAGTTAGGGCTTTACATCACGACTGTCATTATGTCTGTTGGCTTTCATTACTTTGAAACCGTCAATCAATCATTGACCTTACAGTGGATAAAAAAAGACAACACCGCGCACTTTTTGGGACGGATGCTTTCAGCAAAATCAATCGCATCATTATTAGCGTTTAGTAGTATTTGGCTGCTAATGGAGTATTTTTCTTGGTCATATAAAGCAACATATACTCTTTTTGGTGGGGTAGCCGTACTTTTTACTATTATACTGGCGATTACATTTAAGCAATTTCCCGTGCATGTTGAACAAGAGAAAAAGCTAATTTTACGTAAACGATATTGGCTATTTTACGCATTAACTTTTTTTAGTGGCGCACGTAGACAAATTTTTGTGGTATTTGCTGGCTTCTTAATGGTTGAAAAATTTGGCTATAGTGTTGCGGATATTAGTGCATTATTTTTAATTAATTATGTTTTTAATTGGTTATTTGCAGCTCGTATTGGCAAGTTAATAGGTATAATAGGTGAGCGCAGAGTGCTTAAATTTGAATATCTAGGATTAGTGACTTTATTTATCGCATATGGGCTTGCAGAAAATGCAACCTTTGCCGCCATACTTTATGTAATAGACCATCTATTTTTTGCTTTAGCAATAGCAATAAAAACCTACTTTCAAAAAATTGCTAAGCCTGAAGATGTCGCTTCAAGTGCAGGAGTTAGCTTTTCTATCAATCATATTGCTGCAGTCGTCATTCCTGCACTCTTAGGTATGGTGTGGATCATTAATTCATCTTGGGTGTTTTATATTGGTGCATGTTTTGCGCTGTGTTCTTTAGCGTTAGCTCATTTAATTCCAACTCATCCACAACAAGGTATTGAGCTTAAATTTCAAGAAACTTAGCAAAGAATCAATCAGACATTGCTATTCAATGAGGCATATTTTTATGACTTTAAATAGCAATGTAAGTGATTAATTATCTTTTAAAAACTGTAAGAATTCATTCGCTGGCATCGGCTTAGCATAGAAAAAACCTTGTACTTCGTCACAAGCTTGAGATTTTAAATGGGCTTGTTGATTTTCATCTTCTATACCTTCGGCAATCACCTTAAGGTTCATTTGTTTGCCAAGATTAATGATAGTATCAGCAATAATCGATTGACCTGGTTTTGCTATATCGATAACAAAAGATCGATCCACTTTTAAGCGATCTAGCGGTAATTTCTGTAGATAACTTAAAGATGAGTAACCCGTTCCAAAATCATCTAAAGCAATGCTTATCCCTTCAGCTTTTAACTTATTTAAAGCATCAATGACAACTTGAGGCTCATCCATTAATATATTTTCTGTTATTTCTAATTCTAACTTACTGGGTTTAACGTTATGTTTTTTTGTCGCGTCAATAATGCTACCGACAAAGTTTTCTCTCTTAAATTGAGGAATTGAAACATTTACTGAAATGCTTACCTCATTAAAAGATTGTTCTTCTAGACTTTTAATTTGTTTGCAGGCTTGATTAATCACCCAATCGCCAATTTCAATAATTAGCCCTGAGTATTCAGCCAGAGGAATAAAAACCGCGGGTGAAATAAACTTCCCGTCAGCCGTACGCCACCTGAGTAAAGCCTCAGCTCCAATCACTTTTCCGGAATGTAAATTTAGCTGCGGCTGGTACCAAAGCTCTAAACGATTTTCGGCAAAGTCGGTACGTAGTTGACGGATCATCCCTAAACGCCACAGGGTTTGATCTTCCATCTCTTGTTCGTAATAAACAAAATGTTCTTGATTACTTTTCTTAGCAAGATTTAAGGCAATATTGATTTGGTTGAGTACTTTAACACCTCGAGCTCCGGCATCTTCTTTACGGCACAAACCAAAACATGCATTTACTGGCAGGTATTGCTCCCCTGCTGCAAACGCTTTTTGAAACAAGTTATTAAGATTATCAGGGTTTAGGCATTCTGAAGGACCAATAATGCCAAAAACATCAGCTCCTACTCGAGCAAAAATACAGTGCTCGACCATTGACTTCATTCTGGCAGTAACAGCCATTAACAGTTGATTACCTAAGTCTTGTCCTAAGCCGTCATTAATATCACTAAAGTGGTTAATATCAATTAAAGCCGCAACGAGGTTATTGTCATTACTTTGTGCGAAATCATCTAATAAATTAACAAATTCTAATCGATTAGGCAGTTCTGTTAACCAGTCTTTGTAGGCAGCATCTCTTAATTTCTGAAATAAATGAACATTTTCATAACCAATAGCAATATTAGTTATGAAGACTTCGATAAGTTGCTTTTCAATCTCATTGATTGGACTGTTAAGCTCAATATAAATAACGGCACGAAAGCCACCACTTGATAAATATAAACAAATATTATCTTCAAGGTATACATGTTGCTTTTGTTGAAAACAGCTTGTAATTTGCTTTTGAGCAAAACTATTATCTAAAGTATCAAGTTTTTGATTCGTTTGATCACAAGACAACCCTTGCTGGCCTAGTATATATAAACTTAGGTCATCAGCACCATCAACAATACCTTGTCCTCTTGCGCAAAATACACTAAAGGTGCCATCACTTAATAATTTTAATTGTGACAAAACCCCTTCGGCATATTCATGCACTGAATGTAATTCTAATAAATCAGCCGCCGCACCAATGATTTTTTCTAATCCAATGCGGTTTTGTGTCACTGTATCAATTTGTTGGTAAGAACGAATAGCGGCATAAACCGTTGTGACTAATTTACGACGAGTTAACTCTGTTTTAGTTTTATAATCATTAATGTCGTAGTCTTTAATGACGCTTTCTTCTGGAGCATAACCCGGTTGTCCTGTTCTAAGTACAATACGAATATCTTGGCGTGTTAAAGTTTCACGAATATGTTTAACAACATTGAGGCCCGCATCGTCAGTTTCCATAACGACATCCAATAAGACTAAAACAATGTCCTTGTGTTGTTCGATAAGTTGGCAAGCATCCCTACCTGAATAGGCATGGATATATTCTAATCGCTTACCTAATACAACCAGATCAGATAATGCAAGTTGAGTGACTGAATGGATCTCAGGATCATCATCAACGATTAATACTTTCCAAGTATCACTCGTTGAGCTATCGAGTATTTCATCTTCATCACTATCATCGATAAATAAAAAATCGTCGTTAGTTTCTTCAGAAGCCTGCATATAATCCTCAAGAAATGGCAATTAAACCATATTATTTTCAATTACTTTTATGTAATAGTTTTTCTAAATTGAACTACTTACTCTTACATAATAAAAGTGAGTGACAGAATATTCAACCAATCATTAATAAATTATTTTTTATTCTTTTGATCGAATACCACCATCATGTAAATATTAGGTGAAATATTTAGAATTGCCTATATAAATTTATCAATAGACAAATAAAGTTTTCAAAGAGATACTTGATAAACTATTTAATATTGGTAATTTTATTAGGATGTTAGAATGAAAATCAGTAAAACTTCAACGACTAGCCCTATTACCTTGACAGTAGAGTCAGAAAAAAAAATCATCACTACGCCTTCCAGTGGCCAAAAATCTTCGACTCAAAACAGCGCGAATACCTCAACGCAAATGCAATTAATGGGATTAGCTAAGCAATTTGTTATTGACGGGGCGCTTCTCCCGGTTGATAAGCAATTACCCATTGAAGAACGCACAAAAAAGCGGGAGCGTATTACTTACCTGCGTAAACAACAAAACCTAGAGAACATTATTCAACGTGCAGTTCAATATTGCTCAGACAATGAAGTGACCGATAGAGCCGATCAAGATTGGTTTAATAATTTTATCAACTTAGCCGAAGACATTAGCAATAAAACCATGCAAGATCTTTGGGCTAAAATTTTAGCCGGTGAAGTTTCCTCTCCTGGTAGTTTTTCTTTAAAGTCGTTGCAAGCTTTTAAAACAATGAGCATTAATGAAGCAAAGCTATTATCCAAGGCCTGCGCTGTTGCGGTAAAAGATCCATCGAAAAAAAATATGCGAATAATCTCAGGAGCCTCTCAAACACCAGGACTGTTTAATTTCTTTAGTAAGGATAGAGATCACCGAATTAGTTTAAGCCCATTCGGACTCTCCTACGCCGAACTTTTAACATTATCAGATAATCATCTAATTTTTAGTCAAGAAACAGAAACTTCACCTATGGCTGCTGGGGAAAGTATTGTTTTTTCTTTTAATGGCGATCATTTAGTTCTAAAAACAATCAGAAATAACTGTATGTTGAGTTTTTATAAATTCACACCAATAGGAACAGAATTAGCACAGCTTATTGCGGATAATCCTGACAAAAAATACCTAAACCTCTTAAAAGAAGAACTAACCACACTCTTCGATGTTAGTCATTAGAAACGGATGTTATTAACCAGTTAACATTGTTTACTCTAAAGAGTGGATCGCCTAAATATAAAAAAACCGATGATTACCTCATCGGTTTATAAAAAACAGTATGCTTTAAAATATCTTAAAACTAGCTTTGCTCACGCTCAATGGCACGATAGGCAATATCCGTTCTAAACTGAACATCTTCCCAACTAATTTCGTGTAAGAGTTCATACGCCGATTTTTGAGCATCTGTCACCGTTTGACCTAATGCAGTCGCACAAAGAACTCGACCACCTGCGGTGACTATATCACCGTTATTATTAGCGGTACCTGCATGGAAGGTTTTACGATCAGTTTCTTGATTAAGCGCTAAACCTGAGATCACTTTACCTTTTGCATAACTTCCCGGGTAACCACCTGCGGCTAAAACAACACCGACAGCAGGACGAGGGTCAAATTCAATGGTTGCCTTATCTAATTCACCTTTACAAGCCGTTAAACAAAGTTCAACAATGTCGGAATTTAAACGCATCATGATTGGCTGTGTTTCAGGATCACCAAAACGACAGTTATACTCAATGACTTTCGGTGTACCATCAGCAGCAATCATTAAGCCTGCATATAAAAAGCCCGTATATGGCGCATCTTCTTTTGCCATACCTTCAACAGTAGGATAAATCACTTCATCCATAATACGTTGATGTATTTCAGGAGTAACAACTGGCGCAGGAGAATATGCCCCCATACCACCGGTATTAGGTCCTTCATCATTATTGTATGCACGTTTATGATCTTGACTTGTTGCCATCGCCAGCACATTTTTGCCATCAACCATCACGATAAAGCTCGCTTCTTCACCATCAAGAAACTCTTCAATCACAACCCGATGCCCTGCATCACCAAAAGCATTACCCGCTAACATATCTTTAATTGCGTCTTCTGCTTCTGTTAGAGTCATCGCAACAATAACGCCTTTACCTGCGGCTAAGCCATCAGCTTTAACAACAATTGGTGCGCCTTTTTCACGCACATAAGCAAGTGCAGGTTCAATCTCAGTAAAGTTTTGATACCAACCAGTAGGAATTTGATTACGTGCTAAAAAATCTTTGGTAAAGGCTTTTGAACCTTCAAGTTGAGCTGCCTTGGCGCTCGGGCCAAAAATAGTTAAGCCTTGTGCTTGAAACGCATCAACGACACCGTCAACCAATGGTTGCTCAGGACCTACAATAGTTAAAGCAATATTCTGAGTTTTAGCAAAATCAACTAACGCGGGAATATCACCGACAGAAATAGCGACATTCTCTAACTTATTTTCTGTGCTAGTTCCTGCATTACCAGGTGTAACAAAAACTTTTTCAACATTAGGTGATTGTGCTGCTTTCCACGCTAAGGCATGTTCACGACCACCACTACCGATTACCAAAACATTCATTTAACTCTTATCCTAAATTTTTATTAAAAAACAGACTCGGCTTATTATAAACCGAGTCGTTAATACTTGTCTTCAAACTTAGTTATTTAGCGACTTTAACAAACTTTAATGTCATACGGTCACTTTCACCGATCGCTAAATATTTTTCTTTGTCTTTGTCTTTTAAAGCAAGAACTGGTGGTAACGTCCAAACACCTTTTTCATAACTTGCTTTATCTTTTTCATTAGCATTAACTTCACTAGATGCTGCTAATGAAAAACCAGCTGCTTTTGCTTGAGCAATAGTTTTATCAACTGATACGTAGCCACTATTCATATTACCAGCAGCAACACCTTCTGGTAAGCGATGTTCAACAACCCCTAACACGCCGCCGACTTTTAATGCCTGATAAGCATCATTAAAAACCTGTTGTACACCTTCTTCACCCCAATTATGTAAATTGCGGAAAGTTAACACCATATCAGCGCTACCAGCTGGCGCTAGTTCGCTTACCTGTTTAGGTATAAAGTTTGACAACTCAACTTCACTATAAACCGCATTGCTAGCCAGTTTTTTCTCTAAACGTTTCCGTGAATTACTGTAGTAATTATCTTCACCGGTATCAGGATAGTGAGCACCAATTAGCTTGCCAGTTCCTTTTAAAGCAGGCGCTAAAATTTCAGTGTACCAACCACCACCAGGCGTTATTTCAACAACAGTCATTGACGGTTTAAAGCCAAAAAACTCTAATGTTTGCTGTGGGTGACGATATTGATCTCGTGCTTTATTTTCGACTGAGCGATGTTCTCCAGCAATCGCTTGTAAAAGCTGTGTATTGACTTCTAATTGTTCAGCGGCTTGGTTTTCACTCGTAGCATTACACCCCGTAAGCCCAAATACACTTGAAGCAATGACAGCAGCGAGTAACTTCTTTTTTATTGTTTTCATTTTATCTTCCATAAACGATTATTTAACGTTAATAATTTTACGTAGTTAGTTATAACAGATAATAAGAACCAGAACAGAGTGTTATTCATTCACTCACCGAGGAAAATAACTCATTCATCGCAAAAAAGTGTGTGCTTTTGTTGTGTTTTTTTAGCTTAGGGTCTGTTGACCTTTTTATTATTTTTAATTAGTTTTTGTTAAAGGCGATTGAAGAAATTTCTAGGAAACAGCACGGAATGTATAATTATACTTGAGTACTGTTGACAACGAAATTGCAATAATCGCCAAAAACAAAGATTAATTAATGGCGGAAGTGACGCATTCCCGTGAATACCATTGCGATGTTATGCTCATCAGCAGCGGCAATAACTTCATCATCACGCATTGAACCACCCGGCTGGATCACCGCGGTAATACCGGCTTGTGCAGCAGCATCTAAACCATCACGAAATGGGAAGAATGCATCAGACGCCATGACAGAGCCCGCAACTTCTAAGTTTTCATCTGCCGCTTTAATACCTGCTACTTTTGCAGAGTAAACACGACTCATTTGGCCAGCGCCAACACCAATTGTCATGCTATTTTTTACATAAACAATAGCGTTTGATTTCACATATTTTGCTACTTTCCAACAAAATTGTAAGTCGCGCATTTCATCTTCTGTCGGTTGACGTTTAGTGACAACTTTTAAATCACTTGCCGCAACTTTACCTTGATCACGGTCTTGAACTAATAAACCGCCGTTAACACGCTTGTAATCTAAACCGGTGGTCTGTGTTGACCATTGGCCACATTCTAATAAACGCACGTTAGGTTTAGCGGCAACAATTTGTGCGGCAGCGTCAGAGATGCTGGGTGCAATAATCACTTCCACAAATTGACGTGAAACAATTGCTTCAGCGGTATCAGCATCTAATTCGCGGTTAAAGGCAATAATACCGCCAAAAGCTGAAGTAGGGTCGGTTTTATAGGCTTGTTCGTAAGCCGCTAAAATATTGTCGCCAATAGCAACACCACATGGATTAGCGTGTTTAACAATGACACAGGCTGCTTCATCAAATTCTTTAACACATTCTAATGCAGAGTCTGTATCAGCAATGTTGTTATATGAAAGCGCTTTTCCTTGAATTTGCTTAGCCGTAGAAACTGAGGCTTCTTCAGGGTTAGCTTCAACATAAAATGCGGCGTCTTGATGAGAGTTTTCTCCGTAACGTAAATCTTGAGTTTTAATAAACTGGCTATTAAACGTACGTGGGAATTTATTCTTTTCTTCAAAGTTTACTTCGCTAACTGCTTCGCCATGAGCCGATAACATTTGACCAAAGTAATTCGCAATCATGCCATCATAAGCAGCAGTGTGCTCATAAGCAGCAATCGCTAAATCAAAACGCGTGTTAAAAGTTAATGAACCTTGGTTAGCATCCATTTCAGCTAAAACTCGCGCATAGTCTTGCGCATTTACAACAATGGTAACATCTTTATGATTTTTTGCTGCCGCACGCACCATAGTTGGTCCGCCAATATCAATATTTTCAACGGCGTCTTCCAACGAACAGCCATCTTTAGCAACAGTGTTAGCAAAAGGGTATAAATTAACAACAACCATATCAATAGCGCTAATGTTGTTTTCACTCATGACACTCTCATCAACACCACGGCGCGCTAGAATTCCACCATGAATTTTTGGATGAAGTGTTTTTACTCGACCGTCCATAATTTCAGGATGTCCAGTATATTCAGAAGCTTCAGTGACTTTTATGCCGTTTTCAGCTAATAGCTTTGCCGTACCACCAGTTGATAAAATATCAACACCTTTTTGTGCTAAGCTTTGAGCGAATTCTACAATACCAGTTTTATCAGATACGCTTAATAATGCGCGTTTAATTGGGCGTGGGTTATCCATTGCTTTTTTCATTAACCTTAAATAGTTGTGGGTCTGGCCTTTGACATATGTCCTTGGCATTTATACCAAATTGGTATTTCTTCCGTGATTTATCTTTGTACAGTTTAGTGAAAGTTTTCTGATGCGCTAACATATTCAACCT
Organism: Colwelliaceae bacterium 6441; assembly: GCA_040779345.1. GTDB lineage: Bacteria > Pseudomonadota > Gammaproteobacteria > Enterobacterales > Alteromonadaceae > Thalassotalea_H. Next base: position 52,092 of record JBFONU010000013.1, read on the forward strand.
TCAATAAGTAAAAAAGCACCCTAGGGTGCTTTTTCAATGCAGGCAAGCCTGCTTATTATTAATTCATACCGTATTTTTTAAGCTTCTTACGTAAAGTACCACGGTTGATACCTAGTAAGTTTGCTGCGCGAGTTTGGTTACCGCGAGTATACTTCATCACTTCTTCAAGCATTGGTGCTTCAATTTCTGAAAGTACAAGGTCATACATATCGTCAACATCATTACCATTTAATTGAGATAAGTAGTTGCTAATAGCGATTTTAGCTTGGCTGCGTAATGGTGATGCTTCTGCTTGAGTTTGCATGTTACCGGTAACGAATGGAGATGAAATATTTTGTTCAAACATAAAGTTCAGACTCTTTCTTAAATTAAATTATCAAAATACCTAATTAATGCATCGAGCTGATCTTCCTCAGACTCTAACGCATTAAAAATAGAACGAAACTGTTTTTCTGGGTCAAGCGTTTGCAAGTACCAAGAAACGTGCTTTCGGGCAAAACGTACACCCATAAAGTCACCATAAAACGTGTGTAAACCTTTTACATGCTCAATCATAATTGAACGCACCTCATCCATTGAGGGCGGGGGTAACTGCTGGCCAGTTTCAAAGAAATGATTAATTTCTCTAAATATCCACGGACGCCCTTGAGCGCCACGACCAACCATAATGGCATCAGCTCCTGTATAATTAAGCACTTGTAATGCTTTAGCAGCAGTGGTGATATCACCATTTGCTACCACAGGAATTGAAACAGCTTGTTTAATTGCTTTAATGGTGTCGTATTCAGCGTCACCTTTATAAAAGTCGTTGCGAGTACGACCATGAACAACTAATGATTGAATGCCATTGTGTTCAGCAATTTTTGCTATTTCTATACCATTACGTGTATTTTCACACCATCCAGTGCGAATTTTTAGTGTTACTGGAACGTCTACTTTATCAACAACAGACTTAACAATCTGTTCGACCAAAGTAGGTTCTTTTAGTAACGCTGAACCCGCTAATTTTTTATTTACCTTTTTAGCTGGACAACCCATGTTGATATCAATGATTTGCGCACCATTATCAACATTTACCTGTGCAGCATAAGCTAACTCATCAGGATCAGAACCAGCGATTTGTACAGAACAAATCCCCGCATCGTTTCCATGTATCAACCGTCGCTTAGATTTATCGGTTTTCCAAACCTTAGGATTTGCAGAGACCATTTCTGAGACTGCAAGCCCTGCCCCCATTCGACAACACAATTGTCTAAATGGTTGGTCAGTAATTCCGGCCATGGGCGCAAGCATGGTATTGCTTGCTAAAGAATATTTACCTATCTTCACGCTGTTGTTTTTTTGAGCTACCTTTCAAAAGGGCGCTAAGTTTACGCGTTTTTTTTCGGATTGAAAAGCATATAAATTGAACAAAAACGACTTTTTTTCACCTTTTTTATGTTGACTTTTTGCAAACCATTGATGTGTGCAGATTTTGTACAAATAGATAACAAAAACTAGCCACGCTTTTTTTAAGTTTATATTGAGAAGTGGCGCTATTTGCGAATTCCAGAGAGGCGTACCCACTCATCTTGAAGGGCGATGGGATCCATCTGACACCAGTGACCATATATTTTTTGCAATTCTTGTGCTTGTTCTTCTAATACGCCAGACAGTGCAAGTAAGCCATTATCACCAACAAATTCAATAATGGTTGGTGCTAATTCTCGCAATGGTCCCGCTAAAATATTAGCAACCACAACATCCGCTTTGAAGGTGGGTTGATCTTGGGGTAAATAAAGTGACAAGCGATCTTCAACGTTATTTCGTTTGGCATTTTCACGACTGGCTTGCAATGCTTGTGGATCAATATCAATTCCAATCACTTTTTTAGCGCCAAGTTTTAATGCCGCTAATGACAAAATTCCTGAGCCACAACCAAAATCGACGACAGTCTTGCCTGTTAAATCTAAACCATCTAACCAAGTCAAACAAAGCGCGGTCGTTGGGTGAGTACCGGTACCAAAGGCTAAACCAGGATCAAGCATTACATTTATCGCGTCAGGCTCAGGCACGTCTCGCCAACTTGGGCAAATCCATAATCGTTGACCAAACTTCATCGGATGAAAATTATCCATCCATTCTCGTTCCCAATCTTTATCTTCTAATTGCTCTAATTTATAACGCATGGCTTGTTTATCTGGATGAATACTTTGAATATAAGCAATGACTTTATCCATATCATGGCTGGCATCATATAAGCCCATAACGACAGTATTTGACCAATAAATCACTTCATCACCAGGAAGTGGCTCATAAATAGGAGTGTCTTTGGCATCAATAAAGGTCACTGCTTGGGCACCACATGCCATTAACCAATCGCTATATTTCTCTGCGGTTTCTTCATCAGCACTTAATCGAAGTTGTATCCAAGGCATAATTTCTCTCATCTCATTAGCTATCGCGATAGTTTATCATTTATCGTTATAAAAACTCATTGCTATTTAATTTTTATCGCGACAATATATATCAACAATTATTTAGAGAGGCATTCATGTTGCTGCAATTTAGTAAAATAGCATTGTTGCTTTTTCTCTTTGTAAATAATGTTCAAGATGTTTTGGCTCAAAAAATACTTTTTGTGACCGAAGACCTCCCGCCACTGCAAATCGTTAAAAAAGGCCAGCCACCAACAGGGGCATTAGTAGATGTCGTCAATTTAATTATTAAGGAAGCTAAACTAGACGCCGCAATAGAAATTTACCCATGGGCAAGAACTTACGAATTAGCCTTAAAAAAGCCCAACACTTTTATTTTTTCGATGTTAAGAAGTGAAGAAAGAGAGCCTCAGTTTCACTGGCTAGGCAAGTTGTTAACTATTAAGTCGTACCTTGCACGATTAAAATCCAGAACCGACATTCATATCAATAATTTAAAAGAAGCAAAAAACTATTCTGTTGGCTCTATTAGACACGATTTAGCTGAAAGCTATTTATTAGACAAAGGATTTATTCCTCAAAAAAACCTTTATCTCAGTAGCAAGTATCCCGTGTTATGGAATATGCTATATAGTGGTAGAACCGACATAGCTTTTACTAACAGTATTGTTTGGCGCCATGAAATCATGGCTTCAAAGCTTGATCCTGATCAGTTAGCACTCATTTTTGAAATACCAAACATTGCTTCCGACTTATATTTGGCTGCCAGCTTAACAACAGATAAAAATCTCGTTGAAAAAGTAAAAAACAGCTTTGCATCAATAAAAGCCGACGGACGTTATGATAAAATCATGGCAAAATGGCAGTTGAATGATGCCTACACTAAGCCAATAAATCACGATTAACTCAGCACAAGTTCACTAATACTTATGAATTATTTTCCTATATTTTTAACCTCAGATAAAATTAATGCCATTGTCATTGGTGGTGGTGATGTTGCCGCTCGAAAAATAGAGTTGTTACTAAAAACAACGACTAAAATTACCATTATGAGTGAACAGGTCAATTTAAGTGTCGAGCGTTTAATCAAAAGCCATAACTTACCTTGGCTTGCCCATAACTTTCAAACAGGTCTATTAACTCACTATAACTTAGTGATTGCAGCTACTGATAATACAACGGTTAATCATCAGGTATATGTAGAGGCTAGCCAGCTTAAGATACTTATTAATGTGGTTGATCAGCCAGAGTTATGTAGTTATATCACGCCTGCAATTATCGATCGTGCCCCTATCCTCTTAGCCATGTCTAGCTCTGGTAGCGCCCCGATATTATTAAGAATGTTACGTGAGCAAATTGAAAAAACCTTACCCGACGGTTATGGCAAACTTGCTGACTTTTCTTTAAAGTTTCGTGATCACGTTAAAGCAAGAGTGAAAGGCTTAAGAAATCGACGCTCTTTTTGGGAAGCGACCTTGCGCGGCGCTATTGGCAAGGCGATTTTGCAAGGTAATAACCAACAAGCAGAGCAACAGTTAATCGCCAGTTTAAATGAAGAAATATTACCTCCACAAGGTGAGATCACCTTTATTCATACTTTAGACGGCGATCCTGATAAAATAACCTTAGCGGCACATCGTGAAATGCAATTTGCCGATGCGGTTTTTTATGATGAAAAAGTCAATGAGAACTTAATTGAGTATATTCGTCGAGACGCTGATAAGTACCCGCAAAGTATGCCATCAACTATGTTGATTAATTATCAGCACGCTATCGAATTAGCAGAGTCGGGGCAAAAAGTGATTTATTTATTAGCTGAACATCACACGCTGCCCCATAACTCGGCATTAGCACTAAGTAATATTAGCACGCAAGAATTAGTCAGTGGTGCTTAAAGCGACATAACAAACGCCAAAAGTTGTTCACGTTGATTTTGTGTTAAAGCGACAAAGTCATCTCGTGATTTTTTTGCTTCGCCGCCGTGCCATAAAATAGCCTCTTCAACGGTGTCAGCACGACCATCGTGTAAAAAGCCTGCTGCAGGGTTGACGGTTTTTGTTAATCCTATCCCCCATAACGGGCGTGTTTTCCACTCTCGACCTGTTGCGGTGAAATCTCGTCTATTATCGGCGAGTTCATCACCCATATCGTGCAATAACATATCGCTAAATGGATAAATATGTTGCCCTTTTAATGCTTCTGGAGCAGGTACGCCCCCCAAAGTAGCTTCTCCTGTTGCCGTGATAAAATCAGGATGATGACATGTCGCGCAGGCTATTTGTGTAAATAATTGCGCTCCTTGTATAACGTTTTCATCCGAGACATTGCGGCGCGCAGGCACGGCTAATGTTTCAGCGTAGAACACCACATCATCACTAAACGCTTGACTCGCTTCTGTTTGGCCTTGCTCATCAATACCGGTATCAACAAAGTTAGTTCGCGTTAAATAACTTTCGTGCATGGCAGTATTAGCAATACTCTCTTGAGGAAACAATGGATTCGTTATCCCCATATCACCTCGTAAAGCCCCTAATGATTGTGCACGAACATTTGGAGTACTTGCTTTCCAACCAAAGCGTCCTAACGCTACCGGCACTGCCTCATTATTCTTTGCTTTCACGGGATCAAATACCCAATTGGGCCTGCCAGAAATGCCATCATTATTAGTATCTAACTCATCTGACAATTCAAGTATTGCTTGTTCAGGGATCAGTTCTAATAATCCCAAACCAAAGATCGGCATGCCATTTCTGGGACTATATCGTACATCCGCTTGTAATATATGACTATTAGCAATATCTTCATCTGCAACATCATAAGCAGACTCGATGGTAAAAACAGGCTTTTTTAAGGTAATGCTTTCACCATCGTTATAGGTATGTTCAATGTATTGATAGCTTAGATAAACATCAGCTTGCCCTGTAAAGGGTTTGTCTTGCCAGTCTTCACGGGCCTTTAATACACCACGATGAAATAATTGCGTACCAAAACCAGGCACAGGGCTATTTTTGCAATAATTATTATCTATCGATGGCATCTTGCATTCACCATCATCAATACTCATTCGTAGAAAAATTCCGGCACTCGCGCCAAGTAAAATTCTCTCTTCCCCTTGGGGGATCGTTAAGGTTGATGGTCGGCCATCTCGTTGATGGCATGAATTACAATCTTGGTTATTAAAAACAGGCCCTAAACCGTCTAATGCCGGGTGTTCATCACTCGGCGCGGTTGTATATGCAGTTTCAAAAAAGGCATCGCCTGATAAGTGTTGTGCAAGTTCACTGGCTGTTAACGTCGGTATAGGGGTTGAAAAACCATGGCCTGAATCACTCGCATCAAGTGCTGTTGTTTTATCGCCTAAGTTTTCTACAAAAGTATAGTCGACCAATACTTCTGGCTCAGGCGTAACCACTTTTTTGTTATCTTTATCACAAGCAAAGAGCAGTGACCCAGTTAATAATAAAATGACTTTATTGAGCGCTACTACGTGTTTCATATGTTTTATCTTTATTCAATTAAGAGAAATAGGGTAAGCATCCATGCTTATTACACTTCCATTTTTGGGGCTATCAAACGTCGATTCTTGAGCGAGTAAATAACAATGTTAGTGATTCCACTCGTTTAATAAGGGTAATACGTCATTTTCTAGTGAAGTTTGCAAAACTGATAAGCTGTCAATAGCAAGCTGAATGCGCTCTCGTCCTTGCTCATCCAAAATAGCTTGCCTAAAAGGAGTATTGTTATCTCCGGCAATAGTATTAATCGCTATAATTGCAGCAGAAATTTCATCATCGATACGTGTTGCTATAGTTGCGTTGGCAGCATGTACAAAGTCAATAAGCCCAGTTTTATCGGCTTGCTCTGAAAACTCACCGCGATAAACATTTTGCACACCTTTGATATTATTTGAAAAGTCAGCCAATGAATTCCAACTGTACTGTGACTCCACCAATGAGGTATCAGCAGTGCTAATACTGGTGGCAAAAGGATCAGCAATTTTGCCATTCCCCACTTCATCTACAATACCAATCATCCCGTTAATTAGTTCTTCGATTACCCCCAGCTGTGATGCGTAAACGTCGTTATCAGCGGTTAACAGTAGGTCTTTATAAGGTGTTGTTGAACTGTCATTCGGATCTAGCGATACTGTCCATGCGGTATAAAGTGAGTGGGTATAACCTTTAAAAACCTCAGCACAAGCGACTAAATACTCTTGCTCTAAAACGGTTAACTGTTCTATTAACTTTTCATTTGACTCAATCCCATCACCAAATAATAAATATTCCATGGTATGAAAACCTTGTACATCATCATTCCACGTCATCAATTCATCCGCTGAAAATCCGGACTGTGTTGTTAGTAATGCCTGAAGATCGCTAGTGTTTAACGGCCAAGTATCCAAGTGAGGATCAATAGAGAGCGCATCCACAGGACCAAAAATATGAGCTTCACCTTGCTCCCAAGGCACTCGAACTTCTTGCCATGCAATTTGTGCCGCTAGTAAGTTTTCTTGTGTGGGGTTATTTAATAATGACAATGTTGCTAAATGAAATACTTGGGCTTTATCATCTAACGCTTGATAACCAACTACAATCACATCATTGGTTAAATTCGTGATCAGCTCTGTGGCATCATAATTAAAACCTATTGGCTCAGGTTCAATAGTTTTACTAGAGCTGTTTGAGCCTGAACCACAAGCCGTAATAAAAATAGAAGAGAGCGATAGTGCAATAATTGTCTTTTTAATAGACATGTTCATTCCTTAAAGAGTATTAAAAAAGTTAATTCGATTAACCGTTAGGTTTTTAAATTGAAAATTGATAACCCATCGATAAACTCAAGCTGGTGGTATTATCTAAATTGGATTGGGCAAATCCTTGTTCTGAAACTTGAGCTTTTAACACTAAGTTTTTCGTTGGAAAATAGTTAATGCCAACTGAAATCTCCTCACGATCAAAACGTTGCGTTGCCCTACCTTGTTGCACTTTTTTGATTGGATTGGCATATTGATAAGTGCTAAAAATATAGAAAGGTTTCGCTAAACCAAGCAATAGCTGGCTATTGTATGCAGCTTCGAGCATAAATGACTCTGCTTCACTACCCAATTGCGCAAAGTTTCCAGGTTGCAAGCCAGGTGTAGTTTTATTGGCTTGAGTGATGGCTAAACTATCGTCAAGTTTTCCATAAATATACTGTCCCTTAACTAACCAGTTTTGTGAGCGAAACGCCCCATTAATGCTGACAATAGACAAATTACCATCATGATGAATTTTATTGATTTTATTTCGATTTCCTGTGGTATTACCGTTGTAAAAACTAACTCCTATACCTGTCCCATTTTTAATATCGCCATAATCTAGTCGTAATGTAATAGCTAATTCATCAGCATTTACTTGTTCAAAGCGCTTTTGATGACCTGTGGCGATCCACTGATAAGTTCTAAAATACTCTGAGTTTAACCCTGTTGTTAATAAAGCTTGTGCCGATAAACCCTGCCATTTAGCCTGCAAATTTATCCCTGTTTCATGCCATACTTGGGGTAATAACGTGGATTCACTCCAGTAGCGCTGGGTAGTGAAATATTGGTTTGGTTTATGCAGCTCAGTACCTAAACCGATAGGAACAAATATTCGCCCAAATTCAAGGTCAATCGCAGAACTTAGCTGATATTTCACGGCTAATTTTTCAACTAACACCTCGCCACCAGCTTCTATTTCAGTTTCAAATTCACCAAATTCTTCAAAGCCATCGTATTCAAGTGTCGCACCGGTTCCCCCGTGTTCATATTCAAGTTCTAATTCCATCGACCATTGCGGTTCAAATTGATAAGCAAATTCAATCACTACACGTTCTAGATCAGCAACGTCGCGACGGTAAGGGGTGAGATCCTGCGTATTTTTGAAAACTTCATGACTTTTATAAAGCAAACTGCCGTATGATTTAATTTGCCAAGGTTTGTCAATGGGCTGTGATAGCAACAATGAATTGGCATTTGCCATTTTCTGCTGACTATTTTCCAGCTTCTGCTGACTAAGTAAGACAAATTCTTGCTGCAAATCCTTTAGCTGTTGTTCTACGCTAATTATTTTCTCTGCTAGGGTTTTATCGCTAATTTCATCTGCGTTATTTTTTTCAACCGCATAAGCTTCACACCCAAACACTAACAACGTGCCAATCAAAATTTTCTTCACAGCGACCTCAAATACAAATAAGAATCAATATCATTAACTTAGTTGCGCATCATAAAGTAGAGATATTAAAACGTCAACACAAATGAGAATTATTTTTATTTAGGTCGTAAAGAGGAGGAAATATATCACCAAGCACAGGGTATTAAGAAGATAACAATAATTTTTACGATAATTTTGTCTATTCTTTCGTTTATTATCTATAGTTTAAGGATTATTAAAATAATGATTCTGATTAAGTATCATCGGTATTTAATGAAGAAATAATGAGTTTTTATTGAAGTATTTATTTGTCTTTTGTTACCTATTATTACTATTGCCGTTGAAATCTCATTCAAGCGATCTTCTCATCGTGACTGAACACTTCCCGCCTTACCAAATTTTAAATACCAAAGGTGAGGTTTATGGACTGAGTGCTGAGATTATCCAAGCAGCTTTAACTGAAACCCCTTATCAATATAAGATCCAAATATTTCCTTGGTCACGCGCCTTTATCATGGCGAAAGAAACTAAAAATACCTGTATTTTCTTAATAGCACGAAATGAGCAGCGTGAAAAACATTTTCAATGGGTGTCATCAATCATGCCAACTAACGATTACTTTATTGGCCTAGCCGATAGAGACGATTTAAATATCAGAACGATTGAAGATGCAAAAAAATATAATGTCGCGGTATTAAAAGATGATAGAACTCACCATAAACTATTACAACTCGGTTTTGTTGAAAATAAAAACCTCTATATCATCAACAATGCTTATTCTATGTTGAAGTTACTTACCACAAGAAAAGAAATTGATTTAATTTTAGCTGATAAGATTAATGTCAAATATCGGGCACTATACAATAATATCGATCCGAGTCTTTTCAAGACTTACATGAAATTAAACAAAAAGCCGATAGAATTATATTTTGCCTGTAGCCTTGGAACGCCAAAAGAAGTCGTTACGGTTCTGCAAAACGCGATTGAGAAAATCAAACGCAATGGCCTATATGCGAAAATATTTGCACAATGGGAACAAAAAACGTTTAATAAAAAAGAATAAATTCGCAGGTTTAATCGCGCGGTGTTCGTTGAAGTTTACGCTGTAAAGTACGTCGATGCATACCAAGTTGTCGCGCAGTTTCTGAAACATTACCATCATTACTACTAAGCACTTGATTAATATGCTCCCACTCTAAGCGCTCTGGAGTCATAGGTTTATTATCAATAGCTGTTTCAACATCTATTTTGCTGTCTTGGCAATTTTTTCCCAATAACGCTTTTAGTAACATTTGAGTATCTACTGGTTTAGCTAAATAATCATTAGCCCCCATGTTAATCGCCTCTACAGCTGTTGCAATGCTGGCAAAGCCGGTCAGTAAGACAATACGAATATTGGGCAATAAGGCTCTGATAGGTTTTATCAACATTAAACCATTGTCTTCGGCGAGCTTCATATCCAATATCAAATAATCAGGGCGAAATTGATGACAAGCGTGCAAGGCTTCATCTGCTTGGTGCTTTTCTTGACAATCAAAACCATGTTTTGTTAAGCGCCTAACTAAAGTGGCAGCAAATGCCGTATCATCTTCAACAATCAATAATTTCATCACTTACCCTGCTCTTTGTTCGGCGAAATTAGCGCTAACTTCACATGTGCAATACTACCTTTAACAGGATGATTAGCTAACTTCAAACTCCCCTGTAAACGATTGAATGTCGTATTCGACAATAATATCGCCATACCTAAACCTTTGCTACTTTGTACAAGTTTTTCGCCTAAGGTTGCTTGCTGCTCTTTTGTGAAACTTGAATCAATACCTGCGCCATAATCTCTTAAAACAAGATGTAAATATTGCTGACAACAATAAACCGTTAGGGTTAGTTCACTCTCACCATTTTCTTTATTCGCTCGAATGGCATTTTGTACCAAATTCAAAAGCGCAGGGATCAGCATCGCATCAGATTGTATACTCTTATCAATATCTTCACTTTGAATTACCTCAACGGATTGCTCAGGAAAATGTAGTTGTAAGCTATCATTCAATTGATGAAGTAACTCATTAACCGTGATGTTTTCTTTATTCTCTTCTCGAATAGAAGAAGCCAAGTTTCTAAAATAACCTAATTGATTACGACATTGTTCTAAAGGGTGGCGCATCGATTGAACTGCGACATGCTCTGGATAGTCTTCTAATAATTCATCAAACAACAATTGGATATTTGCCAAAGGTGTAGCGAGCTGATGTGTCACCTGCGCTGAAGCAACACCTAGGGAGAGTAACTGCTCACTTCGTAATTGTTCTTCTCGTTGATTAGCTATAGCTTGCTCACGGTTGGTAATAATGCGCGCCATCGCGCCGACAACAATTGTCACGACAAATACGGATAATAAAAAGTTAGCCCACATCGCAAAAAAATGATTGCTCATATCCATTTGATGCATAGTGTGCTCAGGCATTCTAAAAAGTAAAATACTGTAAGAGCTGATCGCCGATAAAGAAATAATGGACAAATAACGCGAAGGTAAACTGACCGCAGCAATAATGATTGGCAGGAGTAATAGTGAAACAAACGCATTCGTTGCCCCACCACTTAACGATAATAAAATACTTAAAAAAACAATATCAGCAAGTAATTGAAAAACAATCGCCCCATTACCCGCTGGACGATTTTTAAAAATATACATACTTAAAAAATGAAAGGCAGTCTCAACAGCAATAACAATCAGTAACGGCATTAATGTTATTTGTAACGACATCACATAATACACCACCATGACAGTTGCAAACTGAATAATAATCGCGGCAGTTCGAAGGAAGAACAAACGCTGAATAACCGACATTGTTTTAAAATCTAATATCATCATCAAAACTTACTTAAAAAATTATGGCACATCATACGCCTACTTATGACACCCCGCTTAATTATCTACTAACCATTTTCTCACTAATTTTTCATTCACTAAACCACTTTTACCATGGAACTTTCCATTCGACTCAACAAAGTAGCTGCGAGGTAGCTCTCCATACCATGCACTATCAATAATAAAACGCGCTCGATCTCCTTCCCCGTCACTAAAATAGTAATTAGGCAATGATGATAAACCATAATTAGTCACGACTTGCTGGCGCTCTTCACTTACTTCATCATTATCATCGACATTAATGATCACCACATCAATAGCTGGATTATGACCTTTTATTTTTTGAATAAGCGCCAATTCTTTAAAACAAGCAGGGCAATCAACAGACCATAAAATCATTAACCATTGCTTGCCTAAGTGTTGCTGCTTAATCTCTTCAAAAGCAGCTTTAGAAAATACTTGCGGCTCAGCGCTTACATTTGCGCTAAACAAAAGTACGATGATGATAATAATAGGATTCACTGATGTCAGTGACTTCATATTTCTACTAGTGTTCATAAGGCTTTGAACCAATGACCTTGTTTAGGTCTTTGCCAACTCACATAATTTTTATCGCCTTGCTTAATAATAAATGGTCGATCTGAACCAGAGCTTGCTTTTGCAACAGGTTTCGCTTTTTTGAATGTAGCGCCATTATCCTGTGATTGCTGATGCCACAATTGGTGTTCAACTCCATTAAATTGCGTCCAAACAATATCAACCACGTTATTGTTTTGCCTCACATGGGGATGTGCAGCTTGCGCTTGTAAATCACCAACAGACAATGGAGGGGTTAAGGTTTTTCCTTGATCTGTAGATGAAGCATAAAAAATTCCTTTGCCTTTATCCCCTTGATTAAACCACACTAAATGATAACGATTCTCTTGATCGATACTGATTCCGCCACCTTGATGCGGACAACCGTTTATTTTCCAATGATCATAGCTAATTTGTATCACAGCATTTGACGAAGGCTTTTCTCCCTCTCCATCTTTCCCTAAAGTAAGTAACGCAAACTCACGAATATTATCTTCGTATATATGACGCCAAAATATCGCTAACTCACCTTGTTTGTTATAGTCCATGGCGATACGACAGCAAACACAAGTACCATTAGCGAGTGACTGATTACTAAATATGGCTTCACCAGCCCTAGGGTTTGCCGTTGCGAAATATAACGAAGAACCATTCGTTTTTTTACCCTGCTTTTTCAACTGATATGACAATCGACTATCAAGCCAAACAATATTTACCTCGCCATTATCCCTGACTAACAGTTCATTGAAACTGTGACCTGTTAACAAATTATCATTATTAACGGTAATAGGCGTTGAAAATGTCTTGCCATAGTCTTTTGAATAACTAAAACGAATATTGGCCGTATATTTTTTTTCAAGCGGCATTGCCCAAGACAGGTAAACCCCTTGAAATTGATCAAACGCAATTTTTGGTCGGTTTTCATTTCTTGCTGATATCTTCTCGGCAGGTATATTGACTTGCTGAGCCGCTAAAAACGTTTGACCATTATCAACGGATATTTGGTAATACATTTTCTCTTGTAATGCCCAAACACGCCATAAGTCACCATTAGGCGCAAACGCTGATGTCACCGTTTTAGCGCACGTAATATCATGACCTTCGCACGTTGCCTTTGCTGATTTTTTTATCATCGCTTGATGATTATGCTCTGCACTTACTGCTGACTTGACAAAAAAAACAATCAATAAAGCAATAAGGTTCCATAGATTCAATGAGTTATTTTTCATTTTAATTTCCTTTACCATTGATAATTTAAACCAACATATAATGTTCTTGGAGCACCGGGGGAATATGTTGTTCGACCATATCGATAAGCACCTTCTTGAACATATTCTTTATCAGCTACATTGAGTAAACGTGCATGCAGGGCTACTTTATTATTAATTTGGTAACGAGCTTTTAAATTAACTACGGTATAACCCTCCTCAGTACGGTCATTACCATCAGCATCTTGACTGTTAGCATCATCTAGCCAATATTCACCGATAGATTGCATCTCTAACATACTTGAAAAACCTGGTAATTCCGTAGGAGTATAACGAAGACGAACATTAGCAATATGATCTGGCGCTGCTGTCATCTCATTACCCGAAAACGTCTCATGTTGGTCAAATTCATGTTTGGCTTGGCTATAGGCAACACTCACATTAAATTGCTCATTTATCTGCCATAACATCGCAGCTTCAAAGCCTTTGTGTATGACTCGGCTTGCATTGGTTAAGTAACGCTGCCCTAAATCGTTATAGGCATGAACAATACCGTCATCGACATCCATATAATAAAAGGCAAAGTCAAAATTAACGGTTTCTAGGTTTACCTTATAACCCAGTTCATAGGTATCAGATACCTCAGGATCTACCGCTTTGGCATTACCGTCATCTTTGGTGGTTAAATGATACAAACTGCCAGCGGTAGGTAAGCGAAAGCTATTGGCGTATCGTAAGTAAACACTACTGTCTTCACCTAAGTGATAATTCAAACTTGCTTTAGGGCTTAAATGATTAAAATCATCCTCTTTATCTTTAAGGCTTAATTTTCCATGGCCAATATCACCATAAACACCTAACTGATTTACAAAGTCATATTGTCCATAATCATAACGAGCACCAACAGTTACATCGATATTTTCACTTAACTTACGCTTATGTTGAATATAAGGAGAGAAACCTGTGTATTGCGTTGTATCATCATAAAATTTTTCTCCTTTTACATAGGTATCGGCACCCCAGCCAGAAGTCGTAAAATCAAGCGATTGAAAAGATAATTGCTCACCTTCTGTAAATTCCACATCAAAACCAAGTGTCGTTTCGCTATCATCATGCTCAAAGTTTGCTAAGGCTAATAACCCTAAGGTTTTCACTTGAGATTGTATTTTAGGCATGTTTTGATTCCACGTTGCGGTGTAATCATTGCTACGCTCGCGATAATAAGGGATCACTGAATAATAGTTATCGCTATGTGTTTTATCCCACTGCGCCGAAAGACGAATATATTCAGTTTTACGTAATGGATCGCTCGCTAATACTTGCTCAGAAAGGCCGGAGTTGGTTTTGTCATTTTCATAGAGATCTTCACTTAAACTTGCCGCCATTTCTTGCTCAAGATCAGAAATAACAAAAGAAGTCACTAAGCGCTCATTATTACTTAATTCAAGTTCATGACGAAAAGTGACTTCCGCTCTTTTTGAAGCGGTATGATCTCGCCATCCTTGATTATCCAAATAGGAAGCAGAAACACGAAAACCTTGCGTATCAGAGATGCGATTACTATGACTGATTTGTACTTTTGAATACTCATATTCACCCAACATCACATCAAAACGCGTTTCAGGATCGTTAGCAACCTCTTCCGATAAAATATTCACCGTGGCGGCAACAGCACCCGAGCCATAAAGTGCGGTACCTGCGCCTTTTAAGACTTCCATACGAGCAACGTTTGAGTTAAAGCTCGACCACCACAAAGCATTGTGATTAAAAAACGCCGGGGATTGCAAAGGGATATTATCTTGTAAATATAAATAATATCCGCTGGTATTCATTGGCATTCTTATTGCCGCTTTATGGCCTTGACCACCAGAAAGCTGGTCAATTAATACCCCTGAAATGCTGTTTAGTGATTCAGCAACATGTTGGCCGTTATCAACAACTAATTCATCTTTACCAACACCATGTACTGACATAGCAAGATCGGTATCAAGCGATTCTTTACGATTCGCGGTGATCGTTATACGTTCAAAATCATGAGTAACACCTTCCCCTTCAGGGGCAATTGTTTCAGCGGAAAGCGTACTGCAATATTGACTAACAACTAGAGTGATAAGTGACAGTTTTATCGATTTGTTCATAACGGCATGTAATTCTATGAATGTTTGAGAAAGTGCCGATATAGTAAATTAATTTTTTCGCTTTGCCCTGTGACCAAATGTCGCAGTTATTCATTTAGTCATGGATAACCTTGATGTGCATCAAAAAGTTAAACGTTTACAATTATTGACTCGCTGACATGGTTTGATAAATATCTTTATGTGAGTTTAACCGTTTATCATAGAGAATTTGACTTCCTTGAACATCAAACTTAAACACATGGCTCAAAATGGTCGGTTCAGTTTTTTCATTAAGCTCAGAGTAACGCATTAGTGAATAGTTATTTTCACTATCAAACCAAAACCAATTTTGTTCTCTTTTTTTCAGGTTAAATATTCGTCCCGATAAAAAATCAACTTGCTTTAATTTTTCATTCTTAACTTTTTTCTGCGCATGACTCCAATACAGCTGGTTTTGTTGATCCAGCCATAAAGTATTTTGTTCATCTTGCGTAAAGTGAACATAACGCCATTTCTTTTCTGCGGGCATTAGGGTATCTGTGTCCAATTGGTAATAATAAACCTGCCATTGCTTTTGAGACTTTCGGCTAAAAGCAATAGTGTGATTATCCTTGAAAGATACTGCTCTTATTTCGTTTTGCGGCAATTTCAATCGTCTAAATTTACCCGTTAAAGTATCAATAAGATGAATTTCATTGAGTGTCAATGCCATTAAGAGCTTGCCATTAGGCGACCATTGCAGATCAACATAATGACGACTGTCATTAAAATGGGTGAGTTTTGTACGGTTTTTTCCTGTGATATCCGTTAGCCAAATTTCTTCATTGCCTGTAGTTAAACTAATATAAGCAATACTTGGCTGGTCGGTTGTTTTATTTGTGGTAGTGGTAGTTGTCTTAGCTGAAAAAGTAGCCAATCGGTCATCAACTGATGCATCAGCAATCACATTATTTATGTTCTTCAAGTAGTCATATAAATAGATATTGCTATTTTGTTGACCTGACGAAAACATATAATCTTTACCATTACTATGGCGAGTAGGACGATTAATCTGACGGCTCCCCGAATAGATAATCTTCATATCTTCGCCGACAAGGTTATAGCTCAGTAATTGATAAGCGGGGTGCTCTCCCATCAACACCACTCTTTCACCATTATGACTCCATATGCCACAACAAATATACGCATTTTGTTTAAACAGTAACTTAAGTTCATCAGTTTCAAGATCTAATGAATAGAACCCTTCCCATTGCTGCTTATCAGGTGATGATATGAGCAGTTTGTTTTCCGTTGGGTGCATATCAAATTGACTGTTACCACCTAAAAATAATTCAGGTTGATTTAGGCGCGTTTTTTTATCTGTCGTTAAATTAATTTCAAATAAAGAATAAGGGCTATTTCCCCCTTCACTTTCGGTAAAAATCAAACGATTATTGTCATGAGTAAAAGCAATTGCACCATAACTCCCCGCTGGGCAGTTATGAATGAGCTTTGCTTCCCCTAATTCAAGGCCATTGATTTCACGAATAAAATACTGACAACGCTGTGGCGTCGCCACTAAATAAACCAGTAATCGGCCATCAAAGCTCCAACTGGCAGGGCCAACACCAACCCCCTCTTCATGGTTGACTTCTATCGTACGTTCATCATCGATGTGTTTAATTATCAGGTGCATCCGATCCGTTTTGGCTGACATATAAGACACACGTGTGCCATCAGGCGACACCGCTGGAAAAAGCTCACTTCCCGATTCTGCAGTCAGTGCTTTAGCATGAGTAAGTAAAGTTGGCGCTGTTCGGTTATTTTGCAGAGATATTCCAATAACAAAAACAACCAAAACCAACATAACAAACACCTTGAAATAAAATGAATGGCGTTTGCTAGCTAGAATAGAAGTATTAACGCTTGGTTCTGAATACGTTTGCTCAACATTGTTTTCAGCTTTAGCCCCATCACTATTTGTAGGGGAGGCGAGGTCGATACTCACTGGAGAATTTTCATTGGTCTGTTCAACCGGTAACTGTTTGACCGAAGCAATAAATTTATACCCTTTCTTGGGAAAGGTTGCGATAAATTTCGGCTGTCTCGCATCATCATTAAATGCTTTACGTAATTTTGTAATTAATTTACTCACCGCATTATCGCTGACAATACGCCCCAACCAAACTTGTTCAATTAATTGGTCTTTGCTAATAATTTGATCGATATTTCGGCAAAAATAACTCAACAACTCAACCATCATTGGCTCTAGTTGTTGGCTCTGATTTTCAGACGTTAATGTTTGTTGTTGATCACAAAAAATATATTCAGCTATTTGCCAACGCATTAAAATGCTCACAAGTCAGGTAATTAGCAAAAAAATAGCACATAACAAGACCTTGGTCATCAAAAGTCACACAAAGTCACCCTATTATCACGACATTTTTCGCTCAAGGTTTTAATCTCTCCGCCATCAACCAATTTCAATTAGTTATTTAAAATCCAGAGGTGATTCCATGAAATTCAAAGGATATTTGCAGCGCCTAAATACACCGTTCGTCGTTTCGATTTTTCCATTTTTCATCATTTATTTTCTCATACTCTTTAGTAACACAGTTAAGGCTGAAGAGATCGAGACACAAACGTTCACAACGCCTAAAATGTTAGCTCAATCAACCTTAGACAATAGTGAACAAGTTCAACAGTTACTCAACTCTGATGTGTTTCTCAAAGAGCTAAAAGTCATCGCTAAGCAGCTTTCAGCAAATAAAATTGCACAGCAGTCGATGTTTAACAAAACCGCTTTGTTATCAATTAGAAATGAATACCAACACTTAATCACAGTAATAGATCAGCAAAGCAATGCGCTAAATAACTATCATTACACCTTGCATAGTCAAGCAATGCTTGAGCTGCATTCTTCAGATAAGCAAAACCTTACGCACCATCTCACTACAAAGTTAAACCGACTGTTTAGCACAATGTCAGATGAACGATTATTTAAAGTCAGTTCAGCTTTGGGTTGGTCGGTAAAAAACGCCGAGAACTATGTCGCAAATATTTTTAGAAACTATAAAACGCTAGAAAAGCTATCAAGGGCACAAGCGATCAATCTTATTGTGAATACTCAACTTTATCAGGTGATTGCTAAAATCATCCCAGTCAGTCAAAAAATTATTAATCGAGAAAATAATAAACGTTATCAAATTGAACCTGCGGTATTGATCACAACTGATGAAGGTATCGAACTAACGGCAACCATTGTTAGACGAAAAAATGACAATAAAAAACGCCCAACAGCCTTTCAATTTACCATTTATGCTGACGAAAAATCACATGTTAAAACCGCTATTCATGCTGCTGCACATGGTTATGTGGGCGTTATAGTCAATTCTCGAGGTAAACGTTTAAGTACAAATACGATTGTGCCTTGGGAGCATGAAGGAAAAGATGCTACGTCAGCTATTGATTGGATCACCAAACAACCATGGAGTGATGGTCAAGTTGCTATGTATGGTGGAAGTTATAATGGCTTCACGCAATGGGCTGCAGCCAAATATATGCACCCCGCACTTAAAACAATTGTCCCCTATGCTGCCGCTAGCCCTATTACGGGTTTGCCATATGAAAATAATATTGTGTTAACGGCTAATTATGAATGGTACTTCCATGTTACTAACAATAACACCATGGACAATAGCGTTTATGCTGATTGGCAAAAGACTGACCAGAGAAATAAAACATTATTTGAAAGTGGTCGTGCCATTCGTGAAATGCCAAGCATAGATGGTAAAGCAAATCCCTGGTTTGAAAAACTGTTAGATCACCCAAGTTACGATGAGTTCTATCAAGCAATGCTGCCGTACCAACAAGATTATGCGCGTATTAACATTCCCGTATTATCAATAACGGGGTATTTTGATGGTGGACAAATCTCAGCCGTCGACTTTTTAACTAGCCATTATAAATACAATAAAAACGCTAATCATTCACTGTTAATAGGCCCTTATAGCCATGGCACCGCACAAGGTATTCCGCGTTCGCATCAAAGTAATTATCAGCTTGACGAGGTTGCTCTGGAAAAAGATACGGAAGAAATCGCCTTTGAGTGGTTTGATCATGTTCTATTTGAAAAACCTAAACCCAAACTAGTACAAGACAAAGTTAATTATCAATTAATGGGCAGTAACACCTGGCAACATCACAGCTCTTTTGAACAATTAAATAATCAATCAAAAAGCTATTACCTAAGTAAAAAACAACACAAACAAAAAAATAATCAAGGTTACTTTTTACTCAGTGAAAGTAAAGATGAGCACATCAGCTCATTCAATCAAACCATTGACATGACCGACCGTACTACAGAGCACAATGAAAACCATTGGAAAATTATTGAAGACAAACTAAATGCTCCTAACGGTATAATATTCATGACCAAACCAATGACAACAACACAACAATTTGCTGGTTCAATTACAGGACAGTTTTCTCTTGCGATTAATAAGAAAGATGTCGATATTGGCTATAATTTCTATGAAATGAAAGCAGATGGCAGTGTATTTCACCTCAATAGATATATTAGCCGAGCCAGTTTTGCCAATGACATGAGCCTGCGAAAGTTACTGATACCGAACCAAAAAACAGTCGTTCCAATCACGAACAATCGTATGACCGCAAAACTTATCGAAAAAGGCAGTCGATTAGTCATGGTACTCAATGTAAACAAAAATGTTGATGCACAGGTTAATTTAGGTTCTGGAAAAGAGGTAAATTCTGAAACCATTGCTGATGCAGGTGAGCCATTAACCATAAAGTGGTTTAACGACAGTGTGATAAAACTTCCATTAACCCCATGGAATGAAGAGAAATAACTGATTGGCAAACGCTAAATAGATTGACGAATACTGATTAATCTATTTAGATAGTGCCTCAATAGAGTTTACCCTATTTATGAGGCACAACAATGAGTAATAAAGTGACTGGCAGCTGTTTATGCGGCAAAGTTAAAAGTACGGTTCAAGGGCCATTTCAAAAGTTCTATCAATGTTATTGTGATCGCTGTCAGAAAAAAACAGGCTCCGCGTTTGCGTCACTCATTTTTACTTCACCTGACAGCATTGAATGGCATTCAGGCCAAGCATTAATCAAACGTTTCGACTTACCCAATACCGTGCGTTTTAGTAATTGCTTTTGCAGCGAATGTGGTTCACAAGTCCCCTACTTAAGTCGAGATGGCAGCGCGTTAGTGATACCCGCAGGCTACCTTGAAGGCGACCCGCAAATAACACCGCAAGCGAATATTTTTTGCGAAGAAAAACCCGTTTGGTTTGAACAAGGACAAGCCGCAGAAAAGTTTGACCAATACCCTACATAATTGATGAAGACAACAAGAAGAGATCAAAATTGATTAACGCTTTTTTGATCTCATTTTCTTCAACGCATTAAGTTGGGTACTGAACTCTTCACCACTTACTTTAATGATTCAGCCTTAACTGCTTTATCATTTCTTTTGCTACCAGCGCCGATGATAAATAATTTTGTCCAGTGATCACTCGGCCGTCCACTTCGACATGTGCGGTATTTCTCGGACTATATTTAAAGTCACCTCCATGTTTTTCTATGGTTTGGGTAATTTGAAAAGGAAAGTGCTTGAAATAATCTCTACTCGGATTTTCATATTCGTCTGGATAGCCACTAATACGCTTACCTGACACTAAGTATTCGCCATTTTTTAACTGTAAAAAGGCAATACCGGCCGTGCCGTGACATACCGAAGAAACAATACCGTTATGTTCTTCATAAATCTCCATGACTAATGCCTGAATTTCCTTATTATCGGCAACACCATACATAGCACTGCTTCCGCCAATATAATGTACCGCTTTATAGTCACTCGCTTTAATTTTATCCGGGGTTTTAGTATGCGCTAGCGCATACATAAAATCATTGTTATAAAGAAATTCCTTTTGTTGCGGGTTGGAAGTATCAATGTAAGATAATGGAATAGCTCCTCCTTCTGGGCTAACAAAATCAACCGTAAAGCCCGCTTTTTTAAATTCTGCATAGGCATTAATTATTTCAGAAAAACTCGCCCCTACGGGCAAGGTTGATGTGCCATGAAAGTGGGCATTTGAAACAATAAATAAAATACGTTTACCATGTTGAATTGATGATTCACTTACCGCTGTTTTACTAATGATTTTCCAGTCATTGGCTATTTTTTTCAGTAAGAACAAGTCAATAAAGCGACGCTCTTTATCCGGAATGATAATTTCGACTTTAGCTGTAGCAATGGTACCTGACACATCAATATTCAAAATTTCACCAATGCGTCCAGTAAAGCGACCTGTTTTATTTTTTGTAAACCAACTCACATACTCTTTTGCTGGCACTCGCCACACAGGTTGGTCTTTTTTTTCTAATAACAAATTAGCATCATGATAGAAAGCCTCCGATATTTTCTCTGGATAATTATAAGATGTACCTTGAATATAATTATTTATCGCGATACTGATTTGTTCATTTTGATGGGCATAAGTAGGCTGTGTTACTAACACTAATAATAAAATAAAGGCAGACATAATCGCCCCCTTTAACGTCATAATTGTAGGTTTCATTTTTTCTCCAAGCTTCTAAGATATGTCGGTGTTCACAATAACGACAAGCCTAGTGAGAAACAGCCAAAGATTATAATTTCATACTGCAATATTATAAATTAGGAGAATTTTCAGCTTTAAATTTAGCTGGGGTTTGTGCTGTGACCTTTTTAAAAGCACTATAAAAAGTAGACTGTGAATTAAAACCACAATGCTCAGCAATCACTTCCATTTTTTTAGCAGGAGGTGACAACAACATAATCTTTGCTTCTTCAATTCTATATTCATTAACAAAAGTTGAAAAAGACTTATGTAAATTATCATTTAACAGTTGAGAAAATCGTGGCGTTGACATGCCTAAACGCTTTGCCACTTGTGGCATAGTAATGACTGAATTTTGATATAACTTTTCATCAACCATTAGCGTATTTAAGCGCTGTAATATTTCATTGGCTTCATCTGTTGCTATTTTTTTATTCTCATATTTAATGCTTTGTTCTTTATTCTTGAACTTAAAAATAACAAGCAAACTTATAATTAATAGGATAAAAGAAAATGACAAGGCGCCAACAATATAGGATGTGTAATTCGCGGTAAAATAGGCAAGCCAAATTAACGTATTGCCAACAAATATAGTGAACAACCAAACATCATCTTGCGCAATTTTTTTGCTTGATAGACAAGCGATTAATTGAGGATAAATGGCGATTAACGAAAGGCCAATGTAGAGCAACCAAACATAGTTAATCATTTTATAGAAAACGTCTCCCCACAACTCTTCAAATTGCTGATAAGGGTAGAAAATACTCACGAATAAAATAACGCCCACTAAAGTTAACATGTGCAGTGGCCAAGAAAGTCGCTGATCTTTTAATTGATTGGTATGACTTAAACAGAAGAAATAAAGTAAAGGGCCAATCAAAAAACACGCAGATAAGCCAATTTGTAGAATAGATTTCGTGATCTCAGGATTAAAATAAAACAGTACCGATTTAAATGTGCGAATACTGATCATAAATAGCATTGCTGCTAAAAATTTATTGGCCGACACTTTAGGCGTTTTGACCAATAAATATAATGCCACCAGAGAACCATTAATCGCTCCGAGGGCACTTAATATGAGAATAAATTGACTAGTGATATTCATCAGAAAAATTTTACAACAAACTGAATTTTTTTATTCTGACAAACTAGCACGGAAATAGCACTTATTTTTATCAGAACGACATTTTTTAAAATCATCACTTAAAAAGTGAGCGTTTAAGCTCAAGAGTATTAAAGAGAAATAATAGTTATTAGCCTCATTTTTTAACCTCATATATAGTAAGCTTTATTAACGTTAAAACATTCACTCGCTAAAGGAATATTATGCGCCCTACAACTTACCTACTACCCTTTTTGTCACTTTGCTTCTCGACGTCACTGCTGGCTGGATCGCTAACGCTATCAAGCCAAGATATTGCTCAGGGTAAAAATTTATCGTCGGCTCAAGAGTTTAATGGCTTTGGTTGTACAGGAGCTGACCTTTCACCCCACTTAAAGTGGACAGGGGCGCCTGAAGGAACAAAAAGTTTTGCTATTACTGTTTATGATCCAGATGCACCAACAGGTAGTGGCTGGTGGCATTGGCAAATCGTCAATATTCCTAAATCAGTTACCGAGCTTCCTACTGGCGCAGGCACGTTAAACTCAGCATTAGCGCCAAAAGGCAGTATTCAAATTAACAATGATTATGGTAAAGCAAGTTTTGGTGGGGCGTGTCCGCCAAAAGGTCACGGCATACATCACTATCGATTTACCATACACGCACTATCGGTTGAAAAGCTTGAACTACCAAAAGATGCATCAGGTGCGCTAGCTGGCTATATGATCAATGCTAATACCATCGAGTCACATACCATAGAGTCATTATATCAACGAAATTAAGATGACGTAGATAAATGAATTCGTAAGGAATCTAAGGGCGGTGCCTCTGCGCGCCCTTAACGTTCCAAAAAATGGTCAACTGAGTCGTTCGCGAGATCCCTAAGGCGCTAGCTCCCTTCCTAATTGAAGTGTTTAACAATATTGTTGAGTGATAACGTATTGAATCACTTTACACTTCCAAAGTGTATCGAGTTCTTATCATTAAATTAAACCGCTAAAGGTGATCTAATTCTCCGACTCATACGTATTAAATAGTAGGAAACGACTATTGGATAAACACTAAATGCGACACTTTAATAACGAGCAATTGAGTCAGATGACCAAGCGCTATAAAGCGCAAGTCATTAATAGTTTATCCGGATTTAAAAGTGCCAACCTCATTGGTACATGCAATAAACAAGGTCTGAGTAATTTAGCTATTTTTAGCTCGGTCGTTCACCTTGGCTCTTCTCCTGCCCTGATAGGTTTTATTTCAAGACCAAACAGCGTAGTACGTGACACTTTAGCTAATATTCAACAAACAAATACATTTACGATAAATCATGTCAATGCTGATATTTGGCAAGCAGCTCATCAAACCTCTGCTCGTTATGATGAAGATGACTGTGAGTTTCAAAAAACAGGTTTATCAAAAGAGTTTTTACCAAAGATCGAGGCGCCATTTGTCAAAGAAAGCCAACTAAAATTTGCTTTATCTCTACAAGAAATCATCCCGATAGCTTTAAATAATACACAGTTAGTGATTGGTCAGGTTACTGACATCATTTGTGATGAAATAGCGATTAAAGATGACGGTTACATCGACATTGAATATTTAAACACGGTAAGTGTTTCTGGTTTAGACAGCTATCATTCAAGCCAAAGACTGGCGCGTTTACCTTATGCTAAACCTGATGATAAAAGCTTGTGTATTTCGGCTGGAGGTAAATAGCAATGAACAGCTCTAAGATCTTGGGATACCTTGGCTTAATTCCTTTTATTGTTTGCTTATATTTAAGCGATGAAACATTTGAGTATTTCAACAACAAATTCGCATTTGTTGCCTATAGCGCAATCATTTTAAGCTTTCTTGCCGGGACATTGTGGACATCGGCTCATAAAACATCGAATACACAACAATTAATTATCAGTAATGTCTTCAGTTTAACCGCCTTTGTCTCCTTACTTTTACCAGTGCATATTGCAATAATGGTATTGGCGGTTGGTTTTTTGTGCATCTGTGTATACGAAAAGTTCTTTATGCTTAACGACAAGCAACTCGACAGCTATTTAAAAATGCGTGTTCAATTAAGCTTTATCGTCATTGCTCTTCATATCACCGCATATATCCGCTGGTTTACTCTGTCAATGCCTCCCCATTAGGATTAATTATGTTAACAATTTTTTATGATGGTAATTGCCCCTTATGTACAACCGAAATGACTTATTTGAAACGTCACGATAAAAATAATCTTATTAATTTAATCAACTTACATCAGCCAGATTTTGCATCGTCTTTTCCTGAAATAGCTTTTAATGAGGCTATGCAAATTTTACATGGTAGATATCAAGGCAAGTTATTATTAGGTCTTGAAGTAACCCATCGAGCATGGACTCTTGTCGGAAAAGGCTTTTGGGTGGCCCCATTAAACTGGTCCGTAATTAAAACACTTAGCCATTGGGGTTATTTAGGGATGGCAAAATACAGACATCAAATTTCATTTATTTTAAATAAAGCCTTTCATTTATCAGCAACAAAATGCCAATCAGGAGTTTGTTATGACAAAAAAACGCACGATAATAATAGGTGCAAGTAGTGAGATAGCAAAAGCCTTAGCTGTAGAGGTTTTGACTCAATTAGATGATAATTTAATATTGATCAGTCGCACCTCAAATAGCGACAATTTAACCAACAATAGCCACGTTAAGCAGATCCTTGTAAAAGACTATTCATCACAAGCAATTGCACAGGCCGTTAGTGAGATCAGGCAAATAAAGCAGCAACCAATTACGCAAGTATTCATTTGCCATGGCGTTTTACACAGTGACGATATACAACCAGAAAAGCGCTTAGAAGATATTAACTGTTCATCTTTTCAACAAGTAATGATAACAAATGCGCTAACGCCAATACTATGGCTTCAACAACTTACCCCTTTAATTGCTGGCGATAAGCCATGTAAGATCGTTATATTTAGCGCCAGAGTAGGCAGCATCAGTGATAATCGTTTAGGTGGCTGGTATAGTTATCGAGCATCCAAAGCCGCATTAAATATGATGATAAAAACTTCGGCGATAGAACTAGCTCGCCGCGCAAAGAATATTAAGATAATTGCCTTTCACCCTGGCACAACTGATACACAATTATCAAAACCTTTCCAAAATAATGTCCCTGAAAATAAGCTTTTTACCTGTCAGTTTGTCGCAAAGCAATTGTTAACAATTATTGACCATATAGAAATTGATCACACAGCAAGCTATGTTGACTGGCAAGGTCAATCAATTAATTGGTGATGTTACGTAACGACTAAAAGGTTATTGCCAACCCATGCGCCATTTAGTCGGCTGTTTAAGCTCCCGCCAATCTATTTTATATTCGCTTTTGGAGATCACTGCTTCAATAATACATTGGGTGACTAGTTGATTTTCATCATAGCTAACACGGGTGATAATAAAATGTTTTTCTTTATTTTTTACTTCGACTTTTGTCCATTTACTCTGCAACAATACTTTCGGGTTCACTTTATTCATTTTGTGAAAAGCTCAAATTATAAATTGATAAGGAAAAGTCACCCGGCACTTTTTTCGTGATAAGAAAGCCAACTTGACCAATGTCTGCTGAATTTAGTTTTGGGGCATTACTAATCAGTCGGCCGCGAAATGACGCTTGAAAATCAGTTAGTTTAAAGCTGATTTTTTGTCTTACTCCTGCAGCCGTATTAAAGTTATGTTTGTAGGCGACTCGATAACCCTCAATATTAGCCATCAACCTCATTTGATAAGGTTGTCCATCACCTGCCACTTCAATAGAAACAACCTCTAGGTCTTGGGGCAATGGTTTTATCACTCGATATATAGAACTGAATCCACCATTGTTTTGCAACGAAATACGACCACTAAACACCCCGTGATCGGCCTTAAAAGCAATTTCTCCTGTCGATTTCCCTCCCATGACACCATCATTAGTTACCCCCCAATATTTGATTTCTTGTTGATCAATAAACTTAATCATCAATGGTATTTCCTTTTTAATATGAAGGGTATCTTGATTAACAGCATCAGCCTGATAGGCCAACACTGCGGCACTATAAAAATATAACGCACTTAAACAAAGCCATGTACTCGCCTTAACTATTGACCTTGTATTTGCATCAACAAACATGATTTGATACAAGACTTGTTTGGCTCAAGTGCAGCGGCTCTTCAAGTGCGTTAGATAGTTCATTAAGATCGTGCACCACTAAGTCAGCTAAATGGGCATAATCTAAGTTTTGACCATGAGTTACAATGCATGACATTGTATTGGCATTTAATGCCGCCTGCAGATCATAGAGATAATCACCAACGTATAGTAAATTTTCAGGTGCCATGTTCCAGTGTTTAGCTAAATATAATAACGCATCGGGAGCTGGCTTTGGTTGATGATCTTCTCTTGTTAAAATAATTGGAATATCAATGGCATTGTTTTGTACTTTTAATGCCGCCGCTTGTTGGCTATTTCTCGTAACAATAGCGCACGGGATTTTATACTGAGACAAAAGGCTGAGTAATTTATCAGTTCCCTCTAACTTTTTAGCGCTCAAAGCATCAGCCATTTCGTGAGCAATGATCAGCTTTTTGGCAATCTGCTGTTTTTCTGCTGGCAACGAATCAACAAAGCTAAGTAAGTCGACATTGTTAGGACAATCTATTGAGGCTTTAATATGGTCAAAATTCAAACTTGATGATACCAAGGTATTATCAAGATCAAAGATTACGCCCAATAATTTATTTGTTAACACACTAACCCCCTTTCTTTAAACATCATGAGGTAAAGGGTAGAATTTTCCGAGTGATTGTCGAAAACTCATCAAGGGTTGCTTTATTTTTAAAATCAACCGCTAACTTACCATGAAATAATAATGTGATGGTTAAGTCTTTGTAAGTTAACCAGCACGTATAGCCATCAACATCATGACTTGCTTTAATACCATGATATTCATGTGCATCTTTGAGCTTTACACCTTTTTGCATCGTTATATCGAAAAGTTGCAAAAAGTCTCTGGATTTTAATTTTACATCACTCATATCAGTTAAAAACGAATCAATTGGCAAATTTTATCATTTGAGCTGAGCTGATTATTGTTTGAACCACACATTTCATCATAAGCTGTTTGATATTCCAGGGTTGCGCTAAAGATATTATTTTTTCTTAAATAATCCTTTGCTTGCACTAATGAGTTTAACATTACGATCTCAGGAGTGTTGTCTAAACCAACAAAGTTATTGTCTAAATCAGTTGCACCAACAAGATAATGCACTGAATCTGACACGCGAATGATTTTTGGCATTAATAGCTCTTCATGATTAATAAAAGGGTCTTTCATAATATAACCTCCAAATTGTTACCCCCCTCAATACGAAATGAACAGAAGATTAGATCATTATTTTTCATCCCTGAACAATCATCATTTTTTGGTGAATAAAAAAGTATAAAAGGAGGCACTTAACAACCGTCTGCAGTAACAAGCATTAACCGTTAAAAATATTTTCAACTATGGTGTAATAAACATCACCCTCACACCACTAACCAAGCATTAAAAGAATTAACATCAATCAGGATTTCAATGGGAAGCGATTTTTATCATTTATCAATACTGCCTTACGCTGGAATTATTATAAAAATTTGTCGGGCTTACACCAATAGTCAGGAAGATTTTGAAGATTATTACCAAGAGGTTTGTCTGCAAATTTGGCGCAGTAAAGATAATTTTAATAGCGAAAGCGAATGGTCAACTTGGATATATCGAATTTCACTTAACGTCTGTTTAACCTATCTAAAACGACGCAAAAATGGTGACAAAGCGATTGTATCAGACCAATTGCCAGAAGAAGTTATTGACGATAGCAAAGCGTTTATGAGTGACGAAATAAACACGTTATACAATGCGATTAAACATTTATCAGAAACCGACAGAGCCATTATATTGCTTTATCTCGAAGAGAAAACCTATGAAGAAATAGCAGAAATTATTGGCAGTAATACCAATAACATTGGCGTTCGAATAAAGCGAATTAAAGACAGACTAAACAAAATTATCAATCAAAAGGATTAAAGCATGAGTAAATCAATTGAAACAATGTGGAAAGAGGGCTTTATTAATGAAGCTCACATAAGCGCACCAAAGATTAATGATCTATATAATCGAAAGTCACAAAATATTGTAGATAGACTGCAACATATGTTCGCGATAAATATAAACGCACTTATTATTGGCAGCATAATCATGCTTATTATGATGAGTCTTATAGGCGCACCATTTCTTGGCTTATATATTTGTTGTTTACTAACACCGCTGATCATTATTGCTAAAAAAGAATTGAAAAAGTCGGTTAACTTATCAAAAGGACAAAGCAGTTATGATTACCTGATAAGCTTTAACGAATGGCTACAAAGCTCTATTAATACCTACTCTCGCTATTACAAAGTATTTTATCCCTTGTTTTTTCTAGGTATGGCCACGCAAGCAGTTGTTAGCAAAGCTGGTGGAAAAGTGATCGCCTTATTAACAGAAGCACTTCCAACGGATATTTTCATATTGGGGCAACCTTACTATCTTATCATTTTGATAGCCCTGATAACTCTCATTGTAGCGAGATATTCCGAAGCCTTATATCGCATGGACCTTAACATTATTTATGGTCGACAGTTTAAAAAGCTTGAAGAGCTTATTACCGATATGAAAGAGTTAAGAAAGTAACATCAAACACTTCTTCTACCGTTTTGTTAGTGCTTCAAGTCAACACGACAAAGTTGACTTGAACTATCGCTAGCATTAGAATTCATCTTAGGTTGCAGAGACGCCTTTTCCGCCAAAGATGAATTCACTCTGATTTCAAATAAATAAACAGTTCAATAAGAACTAAGTAGGCTTTGCGGAGTGCCAATTAAACTTAGAGGAATTGAATTGTGTCTATTCACACCAAAAACTCACTTAGCTATTGGCTAAAAACTCAAACATCTTACAATAATCTTTTTAACAAGTTTCAGATACCGTTAAACAAACGTCTATTCATATTAAGCGGCATCATGGTTTTGTCCGGCAGTTTATTGTTATCACCAGCAAGTATTACCGCAAAATGTCATTTATCCTTGGGTAATAGCATTTCTTTTCACGCACAAATTGAATTGAAATAAGGACAAATGATGAAACTTGCAGTCAATGAAGTAAAAACTCAAGCCAAGAAGTTATTTAAAGCGTTGAATGAAAACGAAGATTTATTACAAACAATGCAATTGCCACTAAAGCGAGTCTCAGTTTCGTCTTTAACGCAGTTAAAACTCAAGCATTGTTTATCTATGGTCTCGCATCAACTCGGCTTTGATAGTTGGCAAGATGCTCACGAAATACTTTCAGGTAAACTGAGTCCAATTGAATCATGCAATATGGGCAGTTTTTTCTATCCTAAAAGTTGCGGTGCTTTCATTAATGAATGGTTTGTTGATTATCAACAAGCTAAAAACATATTACTTAAAGATGAAACATCGAAGTGGTTACTTCCCTATAAAAATCAATATATTGTCGTTAAAAAAAGCTATATTGATGTGTTTAAACTTAATCAAGAGGTTACTGCGCTTTGGGCTAAGATTTGCCATGATATGGTGGAAGGCTATAACTCAAGCGAATGGGATAAAATAACCTGTCAAATTATTAAGAACAGAGCTAAAAATTATTAACATCTTAATCCCCGTTTAACTCATTCGGGGCTTTGACAAAAAACCACCAAGTAAGGTTAATTAGCTCGCCTTACTTGGTATTTTCATTACAGTGCTAAATAACCTAAGCACGGGCAAGTAATACCACTAATACCACACAAGCGATGGTTCAAATATTGTAGACCGACAGCAACTTTACAACATGGGTTGTTCAAAAAGTTTTTTGCCTTCAATAAATAAATGAGCAACCGCAGGATGCTTAACTTTTCTCTCCGGTGAAATTAAATAATAATGCTCTATGACATCATTCGTGCGACCAATTAATTCGACGTTAAATTGCTCTAATACATGATTTTCTATAATTGTTGGTGCACAAAAAACACCATAGCCTGCTTGGCCAAAATATTTTGTTAATATTGAATCATCAAACTCACCAATAATTTTTGGCGAAATATCAAGTTGTTCAAACCAAGAAAGTACACTTAAGTGTTGATTTGCTCCCTCCCCTGCTGTAAAAAATGCGGTTCGATTTAACGAATAAGGGAAATCTTTTTTTAACGTTTTTGCGAGTTTATCGCTGGCAAAAAAACTTAAACCACACTTACCTAATAAATGACTAAATGCTTTTATTGGCGAATTCCTCGGTAAAGGTGTATCACTCAAAATGGCGTCTAATTTATTAACGGCTAACTCCCCCAGTAAAACCTCCAAACTGGTTTCTTTACAGATCAATTTTATCGAATCATCCATGGTATAGATTGTTTTTAAAAAATTGAACGAAAAAACTTTAGCAACAACATCGGTTACCCCCATCGAAAACCGAAAAGAGAAATCGGTGGAATGATTTTTTAATGAATGTATAAGTTCATCGCCTAAACTAAAAATCTCTTGCGCATAACTTAGTGTAATATGACCCATATCGTTTAGTACGAGCCGTTTACCACGTCGCTCAAACAAACTATAACCCAGTTGTTCTTCTAGCAGGCTTAATTGTGCACTTAAGGTTTGAGGGGTGATATGCATGACTTTAGATGCTTGCGCAATCGTGCCATGGGTTGCAATCGCGTGAAAGTACTGTAAATGATGGTAATTAAGCCTTGCCATATTTCCTCTCTACTAAATCTTCTTTTCTATTAAATATTGACATAACACCCCCTCTTTATCAATTTTAAGTTGATAATAAATCAACAACACTCGACTTTTATTGTTTTAAATAATTGTTTATAAATTGTCTCAACACAAATAAAGGAGGTGATATGTCAGAAAATAAAATCGTTCAACAATGGAAAGACTTTATAAAAACTGATGCAAGTTCAGGCATTATTCTTGTGATGGCTGCATTTATCGCTTTAGTGATGGCTAACAGCTTTTTGAGCGTTGGCTATAATGCATTTTTAGAGTTCCCTGTCAGCATTACACTTGGCACCTTTGCCATCAGTAAACCGCTTGTCTTATGGGTAAACGATGGTCTAATGGCGTTGTTTTTCTTCGTTGTTGGATTAGAAATCAAGCGAGAAATATTTTACGGGCAGCTTTCGCGACCCGATCAAGTTGTATTACCAACCATTGCCGCTATTGCAGGTATTATATTTCCTGCGCTGATTTATGTGGCATTTAATTATCAAGATGCCGTTGCTATGAATGGCTGGGCAATACCTTCGGCTACTGATATTGCATTTGCCCTCGGTATTTTCATTTTATTAGGTAAACATTTACCGCCTAGCTTAAAACTGTTTTTATTATCGGTTGCTATTATCGATGATATTGGCGCAGTCATCATTATTGCAATTTTTTATTCGCAAGAAATTGGTGCCACATCACTTATCATCGCGAGTATAGGTTTAGCTATATTATTTATTTTCAATCGACTTGAATTAGAAAATAAAACCCCTTTCATTTTAGTATCAATTGTCGTTTGGGCTGCGGTATTAAAGTCAGGTGTGCATGCTACTTTAGCTGGCTTTGCCGTTGCTTGGTTCATTCCAATAGCTAAAGAAAAGTCACAGTCTATGTCTTATCAAATTGAGCATGGCTTGCACCCATGGATTGCATTTTTTGTTTTACCTTTGTTTGCTTTTGCCAATGCAGGTGTTGCTCTAACTGGCGCGTCAGTTAATGAATTATTTACCCCTATATCTATTGGCATTATCGGGGGATTATTTATCGGAAAGCAGTTAGGTATTTTCACTGCCTGTTATCTAGCGGTGAAATTAAAATTATGCCGACTACCTAAAGATGCGACTTGGAGTCAGTTGTATGGTGTGTGTTTACTATGTGGTGTGGGTTTTACCATGAGTTTATTTATCGGTTCATTAGCGTTTGAAGAGCAAGGGTTAGCTTATCAAACCCAGGTAAAAGTAGGTGTATTAGTCGGTTCTATCATTTCAGCCATTGCCGGTGGTTGGTTAATTCGTTATTCATCAAAAAAATTGGCCAGTGAGCCAGGAGAAAATTATGAAAACATTGAAAAAACTAATGCTTAACATTGCAACAGTTGGCTTGATTATCAGCCCCAGTATTGCCCTAGCGGACTATAAATCAGATATTATTGAGTCATGCTCTGCTTATCAAGAAGGTAGAGATGTTAGTGAAGTAAATGCATGTAAATTGTATATCGACGGCTTTATTGATGCCTCATTACTCACAGAAGCAGGAATCGTAAAACCTAAGGCAATGATTGAAAGGCAACAACAGGACACGAGCGCTTTCTTACAAAGAGCCTATCAAACGCGTTTGCTCACTACATCATCAACCTTAAATAATGAAAATTCACATGAATTTTGTATACCTAGAGAATATGAAAGAAAGAATATCGCTTCTTCTCTGGCAAAGTCGATGGATATAAATCAACTCAATAGTAAAAGCTTAAAAGAGGTGTTATTTGATACGTTAACGGTTGATTTTCCTTGCAACAAAACAAGTTAATTCAATAAATTAATGAATGATAAGAGGTAAATAATGGAGTTATCAATTACTGATTTAAACGTGGATTTATCAAGTGAAGCTATCCACAGAATTCGACAAAAAACCCGTCGAATGTTCAGCAAAATTTATGACAGAGTACAGGCCATTAAAGTTACGCTTGACGACATTAATGGCCCGCGAGGCGGAAAAGACAAACATTGTCGCGTTGTGATCTTAACCAAAGGTATGCCCGACATTGTCATTACCGATAATCAAACATCGATAATGACAGCGGTAAATATTGCTTTATCTCGCGCTAGGTTAACATTATTGCGAAAAATAAAGCGTAGACAGAAAAACTTAACGTCACTTAAGCCTAAATCGGTAGCAATTGTAATGAATGATCTTTCAGATTGAACGTTTCTATTCCAACAACCTAATAGTTTACTTACAGTGAGGTATTAAATGAAAAACTTAGACACAGTAGAGTCAACGACTCATCGTACGTCTACCAAAACGCTTTCAACACATAAGGTGCTGCGTAACACTTATGCATTGCTAGCGTTAACATTATTGTTTAGCGCCATAACTGCCAGCATAAGTATGGCGTTAAATATGCCACCTCTTGGCATTTTCGTCACGCTAATCGGTTATTTTGGTCTTTTGTTTTGTACACATAAGTACAGAAATCAAACGCTAGGCATTGTCTTTGTCTTCGCCTTAACGGGGTTTATGGGATTTACGCTTGGCCCAATTCTTAACAGCTATTGGAGTATGGCACCTCAAGTTGTTATTAAAGCCTTAAGTTTAACCGCTTTAGTATTTTTTGGACTCAGCGCTTATGCGGTAACCACTAAAAAGAATTTTAATTTTTTAGGTTCTTTTTTGTTTGTTGGTATTTTAGTGGCTTTTCTTTGTGGTTTAGCGGCAATTTTTATGGCGTTACCCGCGTTAAGTCTCGCCGTATCGGCTATGTTTGTCTTACTGATGTCTGGCCTGATCCTCTATCAAACAAGTGAAATAATTCATGGTGGTGAGAGAAATTACATCAGTGCAACTGTTACCTTATATATTAGTATCTATAATTTATTTACAAGTGCGCTTCATTTATTTGGTGCGAATCAGTCAGAGTAAATCATACGCCCGAACCAGCACAATAAATTAAAGGGTTAAATGGTACGGGTGTTTTATACTCACTTAAACGACTTCAAGGGACTCACCATATGTTTGCGATTTATACACCAAACGGGAGAACATTTACTGGCACCTTAGAATCATTAAGAGGCATCGAAAAATCGACATTGTCTAGCAGGATAAGGGGACAACAAGAAACCGATGATACATTAGCTTTTGGTGACAAAGGCTATGCATTGCCTCCTAAAGATATTGATGCCTATAAAAAAGCTATAAACCAACCTAATGATAGAGAAGTTATTCGTCATGCCTTTCAAGTGATGAGTTCACCTGTTCATGTATTAAACTGTGAAGATACCATCAACATAGCGATACAAAAGTTTAAACAATATCCCTTTCATGAGTTTCCATTAGTTGATGCTCAACAACACTTGGTAGGGACGATTTCTCGTGATGGTATTTATGAACACATTATTCAGCATAACCTTTTACAAAAGGGAGAACATAAAATAAAAGAAACATTTCTCGATAATAGCTCCAAAGTATATACTGCCGAGCCTGTAACCGATATCAGACGGATTGCTGCGTTATTAATTGAAGAAAACCTGCACACAATGCCTATTCTAGAAAGCACTGGGGCAATATTAGGTGTAGTAACTCGAACCGACATAATTAAAGCCGTTATTACCGAGCCACCTTTATCGCTTTGGTGTTAACTTAAATTTTTAAGGAATTAAAGGTGTTTGATCAGCGTTTTAGCAACATAAATGTTAAGGGCGATTTATTTGGTGGAGTTACCACCGCCGTTATCTCTTTACCGTTAGCATTGGCTTTTGGTGTTGCATCTGGCGCAGGGGCAGAAGCTGGACTTTGGGGCGCAATTTTAGTTGGCTTTTTTGCGGCGCTATTTGGTGGTTCAACCAGCCTAATCTCTGAACCTACAGGGCCAATGACCGTAATAATGACGGCCGTTTTAACCAGTATGATGGCGAAGTATCCTGAAACTGGCTTAGCTATGTCGTTTACTGTGGTTATGATGGCTGGTGCCTTTCAGGTACTTCTGGGCACGCTGAAACTGGGTAAATATGTAACTTTAATGCCTTACAGTGTTATTTCAGGGTTTATGTCAGGCATTGGGGTTATTTTAATTATTCTTCAATTGTCCCCTCTTTTGGGACATGCAGCCCCTGCAGGTGGTGTATCAGGCACCTTAACAGAACTCCCTAACACCTTGTTAAACCTAAAGTTTAGCGAGCTATTTTTAGGCATAATGACATTAGCGATTTTATTTTTCTATCCCGTCAAATACAAAAAATACGTTCCCGCACAGTTAATCGCCTTAGTCGTAGTTACACTGGTGTCGATGCTATTATTTAATCACGATAGTATCCGCAGAATCGGCGAGATACCAGTCGGTTTACCTGATTTTGTGTTTCCACACTTTACGGCTGAAATGTTTACCACTATGGTCATTGATGCTCTGGTGCTTGGTACTCTAGGCTGTATTGATACCTTACTGACTGCCGTCATTGGCGATTCATTAACGCGCAAAGAACACGATTCAGATAAAGAGCTGCGCGGGCAAGGGTTCGCCAATATTATCTCTGGCTTATTTGGTGCTCTGCCTGGCGCTGGCGCCACCATGGGGACAGTGACAAATATTCAAGTAGGCGCACGCTCCCCCCTATCCGGTATTATACGTGCTTTAATACTCGCTTTTGTCGTGCTAGTTGCAGGCGGCTTAACCGAACCTATTCCAATGGCAGTGCTAGCAGGGATCGCCGTTTATGTGGGCTTTAACATTCTTGATTGGAGTTTTATCCAAAGAGCACACAAAGTCAGCCTGCAAGGCATGGTGATCATGTATGGCGTAATGCTGTTAACCGTTTTTGTTGATTTAATTATTGCTGTTGGTCTGGGGGTGTTTATTTCAAACATTATGATCATTGAGCGATTAAGTCGAGAGCAAGCCCGTCAGGTAAAAGCCATCAGTGACACAGACGGTGACAATGTCCCTTTGACTGAAAGTGAAAGATTATTACTCGATGAAGCAAATGGAAAAGTGCTGTTGTTATATTTATCAGGCCCAATGATCTTTAGTGTCTCAAAGGCAATTTCACGTCAACATGCTAAAGTGTCAGACTATTCAGCCATGATCTTAGATTTAACCGATGTACCACTTATTGATGTGACCGTAGGGTTAGCGCTTGAGAATGCTATTAAGGATGCCTTAGACGCTAAATGTGAGGTTTTCTTACTATGCCCAAATGAACAAACACGTCAGCAATTAGAAAAATTTATGGTATTGCAATTAGTGCCTGACAATCATTCATTTTCACAACGCAGCGATGCATTACAAGCGGCACTAAACTCTTTAAAGACATCTTAAACAATTTGTCACTCGGTATTATTCACCGAGCAGACAGGTTGTCATCTGCTAAAGTGAGAAGTTTTATTGATTTATTAGCGCTAAACCTTAGTCAGCAAACAGCATTCAATTGATATAACATCAGGTTAACTTGTATGTAATAAGATGGCTTGCTGTTCTTTCTTGGTCATTTTACTCACCACCAACAGATACGAATTATCAATCAACCGATCAATCTCTCCTTGTGGTATTGAGCCATCAAAATAAACACTTATCCAATGTTTCTTACTCATATGATAAGCCGGTTTAATTGCTGAAAATATATCTTGTAGTGCTAAAGATTCATCTGGATCGCACTTTAAATTAATCATATTTAAATCATCATGAACACCAATTAACGCAAACATTTTTCCCTTTACTTTATATACCTCAACATCATCACCAAAAGGAAAACACAATGTCGTAAAAGGCTTGGCAAGTAAGGTCGATTTTATGTTGGTTAAGTTCATCAATGATTATATAAGAATTGTTTTATCTATAGAATAGCTCGAATTGTCTATCAGGAAAAGACGGAGCAACTATCACTGAATGATAGACATCCAATGTAAAGAGTTTTTAATCGCTTTATCATTAGATAATAGGCTCATTATTTAGCACATGATTTTTATGGAAACATAGTAATAGAGGCTTTTGTTCATTGGCTAAAGACAAAAAACGATTGCACAATAACCCCCGATGTTCCAAAGCTCCTAGCCCATTTTTATTGTTTCTACAATGTAACAGAATAAGAAATAATGACCCCGTTACTGTATAAAGTACACTCTATAATACTTTGTCAAAGTCATAGACGTTTTTGAAAAAAAGTATCTTTTATAAAGTTGAGACATTGAAAAATGAAATTAAGTTTGTCTGCAGTTAATCGGATCAGCGTTGGCTTTACTACGATCATTACCTTTTTGCTTATTATCAGTTACAGCGGCATTACTAGCATCCAAAGTATTAATACCAGCCTTACAAAAATCAATGAACAAGCAGCTCCGATTAATGACTATGCCAGCCGTTTATCATTAGAGCTTGTTTCAGTAAATCTATTGATGTATCAACATTACAATGCAACAGATAGCGCAAAACATGGGTCAATCAATCAACAATATATTTCCGTCAAACAAGCATTACAAGAAAATATCAGTACCTTGTCAGCTAAACTTTCTCATCTTGAAAGTTCGACGATTCAATCTGAGAACCTCACTAGCTTATCGGAGCAATTAACACAGATTTTTAACAAGATAGAAGTCACGATGAGCTTATCTCAAGATGCTCTAAACGACTTTAATCAAATTGATAAAACCAAAGCAAATATCGCGGAAATTCAACGCAAGATCAATCAAAAGTTCACCGTTCTAAAACAGCTAAAATCCACTAGAAATACGCGATTATTATTATCAGAAGCAGAGCAGTCAGTTAACACCGCTTTTTCTATCGCTAAATTACTCGCAACCACCCAAAATTATAACTACGCCCGAGAGTTGTCCAGTGAATTTACCCAATGGCTTACCGCTTATGTAGAATTAGCCTTTAAAATTAACGAGATAACTGAGAGTAAACAACACCAACAACTTATTAAAAGTTTAGGGCTATTAGTCGGTGAATTAGCTTTTGCAATTGATAACGAATCTGGCTTAGTTGAACAATCAACTGCCTATTTATCAATGAAAAACACATTAGAAAAAAATCTCGTTGATAATCAAAATGAACTAAAAGAAGCCAGTAAAACAATTAATCAAGTTTCTGAATTTTCAGAGAA
The DNA here is from genome assembly GCA_040779345.1 of Colwelliaceae bacterium 6441. Taxonomy (GTDB): domain Bacteria; phylum Pseudomonadota; class Gammaproteobacteria; order Enterobacterales; family Alteromonadaceae; genus Thalassotalea_H. Next base: position 91,052 of record JBFONU010000013.1, read on the forward strand.
ATTTTCTAACTCGGTTGCTAAAGGTGCAAGTAATGCCGTGGATGATAACCAACACTTAATTTTACTATTCAGTTTAGTTGCCGTTGTCCTCGCTGTTATTATCGCATGGTTTGCCATTCGAAGTATTCGACTTCCTTTAGCTGAAATGAATCAAGTATTATCGAAAATATCCACTGGAGATCTCACGCAAAAAATTGTCAATACCAGTGTTGATGAATTCGGCTTATTAAAAAACTCAGCGAATAAATTGACCGAGTCATTAAAAGATATGATGCAGGCAATAAAAGTTCAGTCAACATCTGTTGCAGGCTCTGTTGAAACGACACATGAAACAACGACTGAATTAAAAAGCAATATTGCCCAGCAACGAGAGCAAACAGAGATGGTCGTTACTGCAATGAATGAAATGACAATGACCATAAAAGAGGTCGCCGAAAATGCGCAGACAACTTTCGCAGAAATGACATCCGCATCTGATCAAGCCCAAAAGAGTAAAATTCAAGTACAAGAAAATAGTGAAATTAACCAGTCGTTAGAGGAAGAAATAGGAAATGCCACCTCGGTGATACGCACCCTAGATAATGACGTCAGTAAGATAGAAGAAATTCTGCAAGTTATTGAAAGTATTGCCTCGCAAACCAACCTACTCGCTCTTAATGCCGCGATAGAAGCTGCCCGAGCAGGCGAGCAAGGCCGAGGATTTGCCGTTGTAGCAGATGAAGTCAGAACCCTTGCAAAACGAACACAAGATTCGACTGAAGAGATCAAAGCCAATATAGACACAATGACGATGGGTTCAAGCAAAGCGGTTCAGGTGATGGAGAATTCCCAATTAAAAACACAGCAAGCCGTTGAAATGTCTAAACAGGTTTTCGAGTCCATTGGATTTATCGTTGAAACAATAGATAACACTAAGAATTTAAACTTACAAATTGCAACCGCTGCTGAAGAGCAAAGTGTAACCGCTGAAGAAATCAATCGTAACATTGTTCAGATCTCTGATATGGCAGAAAATACGGCGGTCTGTTCTAGCAAAAATGAAGCATGCATTGATGAGTTATCTTCTTCTGCACATGAACTAGAAAACTTAATTAAGAAATTTCAGGTTTAAAATAGGGTTACCCATGAACGTTACTGCCAAAATTATTACGCCATTTTTACTCTTTGTTTCCTTATCAAGCTTTGCTAGCACTGAAATAGATATTTACACGTGGCGAAGTCAGGAAAAATCTTTATGGAATGCCATTAATGAGAGAAAGTTAATCCCTAATATTAAGGTTAATGTTAAATCCTTAAAGTATGAATCATACGTACCACATGTGACTTTAAATCTACAAAATAATACCGTAGATATTTTTCAATGGGCGCCAGGGGCTAGCTCATTAAAACCACTGATCGAACATAAATTTATTACGCCCTTTGATGGCGACTTATCACTGATAAATACCAGTGCCTTACTTGCTTCTAAAGGACCTGACAATCAATATTATGGTGTGCCATTTGCACTGCAATTACAGTCAGTTTTAGTAAATAAAAAGTTATTAAATAAATATAACATCAATCAACAACCTAAAAATTTATCGGAATTAGAAAACATTTTTTCAATGTTAAAAAGCAAAGGTGTTACCCCCTTACATTTGGCAGGTAATGAAAATTGGTATTTAAATCAGCTAGTCGCAGAAGTATTACTCGCGGGTTTAGTGGATGAGAGTTTTGCTCAACAGCTTACCGAGGGTAAAGCTTGTTTTACCGAGCCTGAGTATATGCAAACACTAGAATTACTTAATCAGTGGATGAAAAAAGGTTATTTAAATAGTAATACGGCAACTGAAAATTATGGCGGAATGGCAACGTCCGTTGCTCTAGGTAATTCAGCCATGGCGATTGATGGGGGTTGGCGAACAAACCCAGCCTCTACTTTTTTCAGCATTGACCCAGACTTCGAATTTTATTTTTGGCCTATTCCGGGTAAAGTGAATAAAGTTTATGCCTTAGGTGATGGCTCTTATCAAGTCAATGCTAATTCCAAAAAAGCGGATTTAGCCAGAGAAGTACTTCAATTCACTTCAACAAAGCAATTCGCTGAACTATTTGCTCAATACGTCGGTGAACTACCAGCCTACGGGGGAGAAATCAATATTGCTAATCCTGTCTTAAAAGCGATGTCAGATAAAGTGACTTCCGCTTATCAAGTTAGCTTATTTAATTCTTTAAATTTAAATAAACAAGAGCCCAGTTACCGCTCATTGATTATGAGTGGCTTGAAAGATTTATTTAATCAAAGAAAGTCAGCCAAACAAATTAGCCAAGATATTCAAACGGGGTTAAATTCATGGAATTATCTCGGCAGTAACCAATGCCAATAATGGCGATCATAGCAATAAACAAAATCAAAGCGGTCGCTTTACCGCTTTGATAATAAATATGTTTTTTTAATAATAAGAAACTTGGGTTGGAATGGTTAAAATATTTTTTCCAAAACGTTTTAACCAAAAATATATGCCGATAAAAATGCCAATAACAACCAGTAAACTTATCCCAGAAGACAAAGGAGTAGTGGTTAACATGGCGAGTTGATAAGAAAATGTTGCCGCCAAGTAAGCTAAGGTAAAACTCCATAAAGCAGCAAAACTTGCCCAACGCGTGCCTACTTCATTTTTTATCGCGCCCATTGCTGCAGCACATGGGGTATAAAGTAAGATAAAAAGCAAATAACTGAATGCGCCAATTTTTCCAGCAAACGCTGCCTGCATAATAGTGATAGTACTTTCTTCTACACCTTGTTCTTCTGCTGCTATTTCAATGGTTGATACATCACCAATATCAGTACCAAGTGGGTCATCCGCTTCAATGCCCAACAAATTATCTTTAATTGATCCAGTCGCATCACGCCACAGTTCACTTAAAGACGGAAGTACCTGCCCTTCTTCAGATGGCGTAGAATAAAGGCTATTAAAGGTTGCCACTAGCGCTTCTTTAGCAAATAAGCCCGTGATAATACCAACACTTGCCTGCCAATTATCTTCCTTAACGCCCATAGGAGCTAAGAGTGGAGTAACCACTTGTGCACTTTGGCTTAATAAGGAGTCTTGCGAGTCGTGATGACCAAATTTACCATCAGTGCCTAATGAATTAAAAAAGTTTAATATACACACCACAATAACAATGGTTTTTCCCGCACCGACAATAAACGATCGTGTACGTTGCCAAACGCGCTGCACTAAATAGGTAAACTTAGGCATTTCATATAGCGGTAACTCCATAATATTGACAGAGTTAGTTCCCATTAAAACAGTATGCTTTAATAGAAACCCGGTAAATAAAGCCGCTGCAATCCCGATCAAATACAACAAGAAAACTAGATTTTGGCCTGTTTCAGGGAAAAACGCCGCAGCAAAAAGTGCATATACCGGTAATCGTGCGCCACAAGACATAAATGGCGACATCATGATCGTCGTAATACGTTCGCGTTCACTATCAAGAATTCTTGCTGACATAACCGCAGGCACAGTACAACCAAAGCCAACAATTAATGGCACAAAGGCTTTGCCGGGTAAACCTATTCGCTGCATAGCGGCATCAACCACAAAAGCCGCTCGGGCTAAATAACCACTACTTTCTAAAATGGATAAGCCGATAAACAAACAAGCGATAACCGGGATAAAAGTTGCAACGGTTTGGATGCCAAGACCGATCCCCTCAATAAGTGTTAAGAGCCATTGAGGAGCCCCTAATTCGCTCATAAAATGCTGAGGGTAATCAACAAAAATACCACCGGCTAAAATATCAAAAAAATCAATAAATGCGCTACCAACATTAATAGCAAACATGAATAATAAATACATCATGGCCAGAAAAATCGGCACACCAAGCCAAGGATGTAAAATGAAATGGTCTAATTTATCGCTAAGTCGCGCGGTGGTTTGCACCTCTTTTTGCACTTTGTTTAACAGCTGTTGAATAAACTCATATCGCGATTGCATGATCTCTATCGCAGTTTCATTTTTACTTGCACAATTATCTGACTGGCAACTGCCCTGCTCTAATTCAAACAATAACGCTTGGTTTTCTTCCTGCAAGTGTTGAATGTTTTTAGGAAGTTGCAGTGTAGATATCTGCTGTGTTTTTTCTGGCAGTTCAGCAAGAGCTTGGGAAATGGTTACTGAAGTATTTTTATCTAAACTATTGACCGTGACAACGGAGCAGCCAAGCTCTTTCGCTAATAATGTATAATCAACAGATTGCGCTTCTTTTCTGTCTGTTTTATTCAACACCACCAAAACCGGCAGGCCTAATTCTAAAAGCTGAGTCGTTAAATATAACTGACGCTTTAATTGTGTCGCATCAACAACATTGATGATGCAGTCAATCTCTTCATTTTTAAGGAAGTTTTGCGTAATCGATAAATCTTTACCTTGCTCAGCACGTGAAGCAAGAGAGCTTATTCCTGGTAAGTCAGAAAGTAAGACTGTTTTATGATTAAACGAGAATGTATGTTGTTTAGTGGATACGGTAACCCCTGTCCAGTTCCCCGTTTTTTGATTAGCACCACTTAAGGCATTAAAAAAAGTGCTTTTTCCTGAATTTGCAAAACCAACTAAAGCAAAATGTAAAACTGATGACATTAGATTATTTCTACACCTATTTGATGAGCAACACTAGGAGCAAGACACATTTTGGTGCCATGGATACTAAAAGCAAGAGGACCATTAAACGGTGCTTTATGCACTAATGAGATTTCAGTTTTTAATGCGAAGCCCTGCTCAATTAACTTTGCCGTTAAGTCGAAGCTTTCAGGAAGCTTACGAATAATAGCTTTTTGAGTGCGATTCAATTGTGAAAGTGTCATACAACGACCAAATAATAATGATTATCATTTAATGATACGCCAAATTGTATTATTGAGCAATAAAAGATCGCTACGAGCTTGATCTACATCAGGCTTTAAATATCGATAATAAAAATGGCGCATGCAGTAAGTCGTCGTCAATATTTGTGAACATTTTAGACTCACTCGCAACTAAAGAACACTTGCGAACGACTTAACACAACACGATAGGTAGAAATAACAAGGCATTGGTAACGAACCCGCTACCAATGCCATTGCATAAAGAAAAATTTAGCTGTTATAAGTGAGCAGTCCAAGCTCTTTTGATGGACATCAAACAAGCTAAGTTCTGAGGTCAAATAAGCCTATTTTGTGTCTATAATCTTCAACTGCTTTAAATGATTCATCGCCATATTCATTCGATCTTTTTTCATTTCAGCATATGTTTTACGATTAAAATTCATCGCAAAATAATGTACGCCTTTTACACCTTCGACATAACCAACATACCAACCTAACATAGAACCATCCTCGACCTTTCCGGCTCCTGTTTTGGCATATATTTTATATTCGTCTGTTGATTCTACTAACATAACTTGTTTCATCGTTTGATAGGTTTGATCGGATAATCCCAATTTGTGACGGTGTAATTTTTGTAAAAACTTAACTTGCTCTACCGCTGAGGTTTTCAAGCTGCCATTCAACCAAAAGTCATCTATACCCGTACTAATATCTTGATTACCATAATGAAAGTTTTTCAAATAACGCTTCATATTTTTTTCACCAATATCGCTGGCGAGTTGGCGATAAATTGGCACCATTGAAAATTGATACGCATTAGCTAAATTATAACTCGGTAATTTCCAAACAGGCGGCCACCAGGGTTGTGTTGGATATTTAGACTTATCATAAGTGAGAGGTTGTTTAGCATCGTCAATAATCTGAAGATCTAAGCCAATTAATGAGTTTGCTATTTTGAATGTTGAAAATGGCGATAACGCCTGATTAGCACGTTGTTTATTAACAACAGTTAATTGATCATTGTTATCATTTAATAAAACAAAGGTACAATCAGTTTTCGCTTCTTTACACAGTTTTACTTCACTTGCAGTCGCAATTGACTGAATAAATAATAAGCCTGAGATCACAAATATTGAAATAGTCTTCAAAAGTCGCCCTTAACTTGAATCGGTGAATATCAACCGTAAAATATACAATCTATATTACCTATTCAAGTGACATATCAGTATTTGATATGGAATGATGATATAAATCATATAAAGGGGTAAGAACATCGTTTATTTTCAAGGATTCCCCCCTTTTAACAGGCACATGCTTCATTCAAACAATAAATATCTAACAATATTGTTAAGCTTTGTTACAGTGTTTACCTCGCTTTGTGAGGATAATTAATGACAATTATTCTAACAATGGCACAATAGCCAAGTGGATAATCAAAAGGAAAATAAATGAAGGGCTTAATTGGCTTACTTCTAATACTGATCACTCATATCAGTATTGCCGAAGAGCAAGCAGAAACCATTTTTAAACAACTCGCACCATCACTTTACCAAATTCGATTAATTGATAAAGCCAGCGGCGAAAAATCATCAATTGGCTCAGGCTTTCAAATCAGCAGTGATGGATTAATTGCGACCAATTACCATGTTATTTCTAGCTTTGCGCGTCATCCTGAAAAATATCGTATTGAGTATTTAGATAATAATGGCAATAAAGCTGAACTGACCTTAAAAAGTATTGATGTAATTAATGATTTAGCCATAGTCAAGAGAGCGGTTGAACAGGAGATGCCTTTTTTCGCGATTGCAAAAAATGTTCCCTCAAAAGGAGAAGAGCTTTATTCATTAGGCAATCCACATGATTTAGGCATGATTGTTGTGCCTGGCACCTATAATGGTTTGAAAAAAGAATCATTTAATGACCGAATTCATTTTACCGGTTCCGTTAATTCCGGCATGAGTGGTGGCCCAGTTGTTAATAAAAATACTGAAGTTGTTGGTATTAACGTTGCCACATCTGGCAATCAAATTGGTTTTTTAGTACCACATGACAAGTTATTAACCTTGTTAACCCAATATCAGCAAGACGCGCTTTTAACAATTGATGCACAGATGGAAAGTCAACTGCAAGCGAATCAAAAGAAACTAGTGGATGCGCTTATCAATAGTGATTGGCAGCTAAGAAAGCTTGGCGAAGGCTTAATCCCTACCATTGACGTACCTTTTATTCGCTGCTGGGGGGAATCAAACGCGGACAAGGATGATGCACTGATGATGCTTGCTGTTGCCAATTGTTCATTAGATGAAAACACCTATATCGCCGGTAATTTTTTCACGGGTTCATTAGAAATGGAATACCGTTTTATGCAGGCAAAACAGTTATCAGATACTAAGTTCTATCAATTATTCAAACGTCAAATAGCCCGTGTTATGCCTGGAAATAAAGCCGGTAAAGATGATGTCACTGAGTTTGAATGTCAGCATGATATTGTGATGCCAGAGCATCAAAAAATTAATAATAAGTCAGTCTTTTGTACGCGCGCTTATAAAGGGTTCTCTGATCTCTATGATATTTTGTATTTAGGTGTGTCTATTGATAGAAATGATCAAGCATTGCTAAGCCATTTTACGCTTGCCGGGGTTTCTCAAAAAAGTGCACAGGCCTTTACTAAGAAGTTTATGGAGTCTGTGTCATGGAAATAATTATTGAAGAAATCAGCAGAGGTCAAAAATTATTAGGCCGTCATAAGTTTAATAAAAACAGTGTGAATATTGGTCGTGGTTACCATAGCGATATTATTCTGTCTGACCCTCATGTTTGTGCTGAACATTTATCAATAGATTTTGACGGTGAAAACTGGCGTATAGTTGATCATAATAGTATTAATGGTTGTTTTTTAGGTGAAGGAAAAAAACCAGCCAATGGCCATATTGTTTGCTCTGGCGATGTTATCACTATAGGGAAAAGTCAAATCAGGTTAGTGTTCCCACATCACCCTGTATCAGACAGTATTACCCTTAGCCCTTTTGAAAACCTAATAAACTTAACCAGACAACCCGCATCGTTGATTATCAACATTCTTATTTTTGTACTATTAACTGGTTGGATGTTCTTTTTAAATAACCCTAAAGAAGTTAATTTTACACAACTATTTGTACCGACTGTTGGTATAACGCTACTCTTTGCCGTTTGGCCTGCGGCAGTGTCTTTGGTGTCACATTTAACAAAGCACGATGCTAGAATTTTTACCCAGTTGGGTATTTGTTTTATCTTTTATAATTTAACTTGGGTAAGTGATTTTATTGAAGCGTTAGTGCACTTTAATACCTCGAGTCAATTTCCATTAACCCCGTTATTAGCATTATTACCCATAGCCATTGCCTTTTGTTTGTTCTGGTTAAATTGTTATATCGGTTTTCATATGGGTAAAACAAGACAAATTATTGTTGCCGCATCACTCACAACATTATTATTTGGTGGTAGCTTTTTAGTGCAATTAAGTAAAAAACCTGACTTTAGTATCAGGCCTCAATTTAATTCTACACTGCTGACACCTAACTTTATGTTTGCTCATAGCAGTAATGTAGATGAGTTTATCGAAAATAGTAATACACTTTTTCAGCAAGTACGAAAAGCAAAGGAAGAGGATAATAAATAACTATCCATTGCTATTATAGACGGAAATGCTCAACAATAAATTTCCTAACCTCCCATGACCAAGTGAAAAATGGCCATGGGAGGATATTAATTTTTAACAAGTTTTCCAATCATAGATTATAATTAACAGTCACACCTCTGACATATTAAAATATAATGAATATATGATTCAAAAATGGCCCTATTTAATTGTCTTTATTGCTTGTGTTGTAAGTTTTACATCGACTGCAAAAGAAAGCGAAGCATCCCCAATAATTCAGATAGTAACGGAACATTTACCCCCTTTTCAAATTAGCTCAGAAAACGAAGTGCTGGGTTTTGCCACTGAAATTGTCAAAGCCGCCATGAAAAACACTCCATACGATTTTCGTATTAACCTATATCCATGGACTCGCTCTTTTACTATGGCACTTAATAAGAAAAATACCTGTATTTATTCAATTGCCAAAACACTCGATCGTGAGCAACAATTCATTTGGGTCAGTACCATAGCTGAACGCAATGCTTCCTTTATTGGTTTACGAGAAAAAAATATAGAAATATCGTCCATCGAAGACGCTAAAGCATACGTTACTGCGGTGATCAGGGATGATGTAACTCACCAGTTACTCTTAAAAAAAGGATTTAAAGAAAGGGAAAATCTGTATGTTGTAAATAATACTCACTCTTTACTTAAACTTTTGGTACAACGTAAAGAAATAGACTTTATTTTAGTCGATGCTTTTACTATTAAATATCGGGCAAGATTCAATAATATTGATGAAAACATATTTAAAAATTTTCATCAACTGAACAAAAAACCATTAGATTACTATTTAGCCTGCAACGTTCAAACTTCACCTGAAGTCATCAAAAATATCCGTCTTTCGATTGATACAATGAAAAAGACAAATCAGTTGAAAAAAATCATTGATAACTGGGACTTCCCGAATATAAAAGTAAACTGATCTTTCACTAAAACAATTCAACCTGAGCCCAGAAGAATGAATGCTAGCATGATTTGAAATTAAAAAGGTAACTAGGTGAAAATGCCGCTTTTAGCCTAAAGAAAAAGATAAAACTGCATTAATATTATTTAATTTTACACGCTATCATGACAATCTTGAAGTTAGTTTTTCAAGAATGACTTTCCGCTAAACTGCTGCTTAAGATAGCGCTTTAAATTCACGATATCTTGCTCTGTAAACCACTTTTGATGGGCTAACGTATAATCTTCCGTCTGATACATGTTTGCTAAAATACCATTGATATCCTTAATGACATTTGCTCCTGCAGCACTTTTCGAGCAATTAAAGTGTGCCAACAAATAAGGGGGTGCACCTGATATTGGATATTGTTCAAGTTTCAATGCTTGCTGAGCAGAGGGCTTAATATCAATAGGTAGCGCCAATAAAAAGTCTATTCTTTTCGCGTATAGCATCCCTTCGAGCGCAGTAACACGATTAACACCTCCACGATAATAAATATTATGCTTTGCTATTTTTTTTATTTCAGCATCTAAAAAAGCGCCAAATGAAACACCTTCGGCAACACCCATGATTTGATTAGGTTTTTCTGATAAGACCTCATGAATAGCTTTCACTTCGCCTTGTTCATTTAACAAGTGATCATCAAGTGATACTTTTTGGTCATAGCGATAAAGTTTATGGGTTAAATAAAACGCTTGCGGGCTGGAAAATAATGAATGCTTTTGTCTTGATGCAAGTTTAGCTCTATTCGCTACGCAAGCATTATCGGTAGTTTTGAGGACTTTTTCGATACGCTTCATCGACATTCTTTTTACTTGAATATCATATTGAGTAAGCTTTGCAATAACGCGACTTTCTATATACGATGCAACCGAAGTATTTGGGGATACCTTTTCAAGCAGATCAATATTTTCTTTTTTATCTTCTACTAACCAAATAAGTGTCTTTTTTGTTTGCTTAGAAAAGCCTTCAGCTTGCGCGGTAAAACCTGTAACAAAAGGCAATAAAAAGAGAATAGCACACTTTATTCGTTTAAATTGCCAACACGCTCCCACGCTATTCCCCCGCCACTATAACTTAGATACTTGTCAATTATAGGCTAGTATTGTTCACTAGCCACTTTATTAAGTTATGGTTTAGCAATAAAGCCAACAGCATCATAAACCGATGTAAGAATAGTACTCGCACGCTCAGACGCTTTCTCAGCACCACTGCGCATGACTTGTTCAATAAACGTGTGGTCATTACGGTATTGCTGATATTTCTCTTGAATAGGTTCAAGCATCGCCACAACAGCGTCGGCGACATCCCCTTTCAAATGACCGTACATTTTATCTTCATATTGAGGCACTAACTGCTCTATCGTTTGCCCTGTTGTACAAGATAATAACGATAGTAAATTAGAAACACCTGGTTTTTCATCAACATCAAAATAAATGCGCGCTTGTTCATCCGAATCAGTTACTGCACGCTTAATCTTTTTAGCAATTTTTTTCGGTTCTTCTAACAAACCTATAAAGTTGCTTGGATTGGTATCAGACTTCGACATTTTCTTCGTCGGCTCTTGCAAGCTCATAACTCTTGCACCAAATTCGGGGATGTAAGGCTCAGGTACCACAAAAATATCGCCATAAAGGTTATTAAACCGTGTGGCGATATCACGCGCTAATTCTAAATGTTGTTTTTGATCATCGCCAACAGGCACACGATTCGCACCATATAATAAAATATCTGCGGCCATTAACACGGGATAAGTAAATAAACCTGAGTTCATATTCGCTTCAGATTTTTGCGACTTATCTTTGTATTGCGTCATACGATTAAGCTCGCCCATTTGGGTGTAGCAGCTCAATATCCAACTGAGTTGGGCATGTTCAGGAACATGCGACTGAATAAATATCGTGCTTTTTTCCGGGTTAACACCGCAAGCAAGATATAAGGCTAATCCATCCAATGTTGCCTTACGCAAGGCTTGTGGATCAGGACGCACAGTGATGGCATGTTGATCAACCAACATATAATAACAGTTATGACTATCTTGCATATCAACCCACTGTTTAAGTGCGCCTAAATAATTGCCGATAGTTAAATCACCCGATGGCTGACAGCCACTTAATACAACAGGTTTACTCATGATATTTTTTACCTAATAAACTATTTAATACTGATTGAAAAACTAACGGTTCACGTCAATTTTTTGATTATTTTTTAACTGTCTCGAGCTGTTCTCGCATTTCATCTATGGCTTGCTTATAGTCAGGCTTTGAGAATATCGCTGAGCCAGCAACAAACATATCTGCACCTGCTGCGGCAATTTCAGCAATATTATCGGCTTTAACACCGCCATCAACTTCGATACGAATATCTCGGCCACTTGCGTCAACTTTTTCTTTAACTAAGCGAATTTTATCTAAGGTTGTCGGAATAAAAGACTGCCCACCAAAACCAGGGTTTACCGACATCAATAAAATGACATCAAGCTTATCCATGACAAAATCTAAACAATGCAGTGGTGTCGCAGGGTTAAGCACCAAGCCAGCCTTACAGCCGTGATCTTTAATAAGTTGCAAGGTGCGGTCTATATGGTCACTTCCTTCAGGATGAAAGGTGATAATATCGGCCCCTGCTTTTGCAAAACTCGGAATTAAACTATCAACCGGTTTAACCATTAAATGAACATCAATTGGCGCGGTAATGCCATAATCTCTTAGTGACTGACAGATCATAGGGCCAAACGTTAAATTAGGAACAAAATGATTATCCATAACATCAAAATGAACAACATCTGCACCCGCAGCGATTACGTTAGCAACATCATCCCCTAAACGGGCAAAGTCTGCCGATAAAATTGAAGGGGCGATTAAGTATGAAGACATATTATTTTCCGGCGAATTAAAAACAGCGCTACTGTACCCTAAAACAGTCGAAAAATCGACTCACAATAAGCCGCACTTATTTTGTTCACAATGAACTTAAATTGCACCATAACAGCACAAACTATTCATTTCTATAATTTCAGTCAAAACAAAAAATCATCATAAGTAATTGAATAATCGATAATAAATAAATATTAATTATTTATTATCATACAGGCACTCTCTTTGCAAAATACTCATTAACAAAAATAAACTAAATGAGTATCACATGAAAAAAACACTATTAAATATCGCACTTACCTCTACACTTTTAACGGTTTCAGCAGCTTCATTTAGCGAAAGTGCCGATGAAGGCCTTGGCGGCATAAAAGGCTTAAGCGGAAACGTTGGCGTTGTATCACAATACTTTTTCCGAGGTATCGCTCAAACAAGTACAGCTTCGGCAAGTGGTGGATTAGACCTTGAAAAAGGTGGCTTTTATGCAGGTACTTGGGCAGCGGATGTGCAAGATGGTATCGAAATTGACTTTTACGCTGGCTACGGTATTGAAACAGATAGCGGTGTAAGTTTAAGTGCTGGCTTTACTACTTATCAATATTCAGGTGATTTTGATTCTGCGTATAACGAAATTAACTTAAGCGCGGCTTACGGTGTTTTCTCACTTTCTTATAACGTGGGGACTCACGAAGAAGACAAAGATTTAGGTATAGGTGAGTCTGATTACGATTTTATTTCACTGACTGTAGAAGGTGAGTCAGGACTTTACGCAACTGTAGGTTCTTGGGGTCAAGACTTTGAAGGTGAATACGTCGAGCTTGGTTACGGAACGTCTATTTCTGGTTTTGATATCGGTGTGGCTTTAATTTCTAATTCAGATGAATTAGATGTTGAAACAGGTAAAGGTGAAGAGTCTTTAGTATTAAGTATTGGCGCTTCATTCTAAGCACAGTAAATTACAAAATCACCGAGTTTAAGCTCAATGAAAACGCATAACTTAAGTTATGCGTTTTTTATATCTCACCATAATATCAAACACACGATCTCACTGGTTAACTTGCAAGTGTTGCTTAATAAATTAGCAAAAAATAATTAAATAAAGCCCTAAATGACGGCAAGTTAGACAAAATTAAACAGGATTTGTTTATCCAGTGTATGATTTAAAGCTTAATAATAATTGAACGCTTGCTTTTACTTACTCGCTTTAGTTTACTATAAAGGTTCAGTGGTATAAAAAACAGGATAGCTATGAGCCAAAACATTCGCAACACGATTAAAAGTGTCGCTTCTGCCTTTTTAGGTGTACAAAGTGATAAAAGCAGAGAGCGAGATTTCAAAGAAGGAAAGTTTAGCCACTTTGTTATTATTGGCTTGATTGGTGTTATTCTCTTTATCGGAACATTAATTACGGTAGTCTCTTTAGTAGTAAACTAACCCGCAACGACTCAACTCACTTTTGATTTATACAAGACCATAAGTTCGGCAACTTTTTTACGCCCGCCTCCCTTTTGGCTGATAGTTCTAGCCACTTGAATTGATTTTCTCTTATTAGCGGCTTGATAAATTTTACGTGTCCATATTGTGTCGTGATTACTGATCAGTACATTTACATTTTTTTCAGCGACAATTTCTTCTGCGGCATTAGCTAAATCGGCTTGTTCATCTAAACCAAAACCGTTCCCTGCATAACTTGTGAAACTCGCCGTTTTACTTAATGGAACATATGGTGGATCACAATAAATAACATCGCCGTTTTCTGCTCTTGCAAATGTTTGTCGATAACTTTCACAGATAAAGATCGCATTTTGTGCTTTTTCTGCAAAAAAGAGTAACTCATCTTCTGGGAAGTATGGTTTTTTATATTTCCCAAAAGGAACATTATAACCACCTGATTTGTTATAACGACATAGCCCATTATAACCATGACGATTCATATATAAAAAAAGTAGTGAGCGATAATACTTGTCTACCGTTGCATTAAACTCTGTTCTTAAATGGTAATAAGCCTGAGCTTGATTATTCTCCGGGCAGAATATCTTTTTAGCATCATCGATAAATTTTTGCGGCTTACTTTGTATTATTTGGTATAGGTTAATCAGATCTTTATTAATGTCATTTAAGATATAACTTTTATGATCACTATTTAAAAATACCGAGCCAGCGCCAACAAAAGGCTCAATAAGGCGCTCACCTTTAGGTAACGTTTTATTAATAACATCGCTAAGGGCATACTTACCGCCAGCCCATTTTAAAAATGCTCGATGTTTTTTGACCATGTAGCTAAAAACCCTAATACAACAATGTAGCCCTAAATGGCTAAGAGGCGGGAATTGTAACTTGATTCTTTATTGATTGGGAGCGCTGAAAGTGATTGATTTCATCATTAATTGCAGATATTGCTTTGATCCAAGGGGATCTTGCTTGAATTTCTTGAGGCAACTCAGAAAATGCCTGCTCAGCCAATTGTCTAGTCGCATAATGCTGAGTAGTTAAAATTGTCATTTTTTCATCATTAACTATTCGCTGATACTGATAAAAGTTAATCTGGTTAAAGTCGATTAAAAACTCATCCAAAACAGCTTGTTGAGTAAAGCCTGCGATTTGAATAACAAAGCCTTCTTTCTGCTTTTGATACGCAGCATCAGCTATAATTTGCTCTTCAATTTGACTAACAGATACATCCTCTAAAAGAGCTTTACTACCCCTTAATGGTATTGCATTAGCCGCTAGCTCTGTAGTTTTTGGATTTGTACTGACAACCTCTTGTACAGGTGCTGTTGGTTCAATCTCTTCAACGGCTACGGATTCTTTTTTGTCATTTGTTAAAATTTCTGGAGGTTGTTCCGCCGTTTCTGTGCTTTTACTGTTTTGTTCGTTGACTGGATTTTCTTGTACTGAAAATGCACTAATGGCGTTGACAATATCTAACGGCTCAGCTTTTTCATATATCGTACTCATCGTTTTCTGCGAAGTTTCATTCACTTGCGTTAATGAAGTAAAAATATCACTTACTGTTGCTTGCTTAATCACATCGCTTACATTAACAGACAAGGTTTCACTATCGATAACAAAGGTGTCTGGAGCAACGTTTGTTATTTTACTTTTAATGGCTTGAGTCTTATCAAGTTGGCTGAGTGCTTCACTAAAACCAAACGAATCTCGTTGAAATAAGAAATAAACACTGCCGGCTAAGACGATGGCTAACAATAAGAAAAATATCCCCCATTTCTTCATTGGGGTAAAAGCAAGATAATTTTGTTGAGGCTTAAATAATTTAGCATTATGAGAGATTAGTTGACCTGTTTCAGCTGAAATTATCGCTAGTTTCTTTTGAAATAAGGATTGGTTTTGAGAAACTTTAAAACCCCCTTGTGGGGTTGATAACAATAAAACATTAATCTGGTGATCAGACTTTTTAGCGATTTCTGCTAGCTGACATAACTCATGAGTTAATTGTAATGAAAGTAAATGCGCATTATCAATAACAATACTGATGGCTTGTTTATGCTTTTTGACTAAATTAATTAGGCTGACGGCAACAGATTGCTCTGGATCAAAAAGAGTGTTACCAAAAAGTTGCTCTATGATCCGGCATCGAACTTGTAAATCATTGAGTTTAGCTGACATTGTTATATATGCCGCATTTTGTTCGGCAGATAAATTACTAAGAAATTGGCTTCCGATACTAGAACAAAGGGTGATCTGTTCATCAACAACCATCACGGCTTGTTTTGAAAAGCGTAAAATATAGTCAACGCGTGCGGTTGCACTTATTGTGGTTACACTTTCTGATTGTTCTGGATTTTCAAGAGCTTGCGCTAAAGAAGACATATTTCACCTATCTGTATATTTTACAGAATTTGCTGAAGCATGTCCTCTTGAATATCATCACGCATAACTGATTGGCCTATCGTCGTTGGGATAATCAAACGTAGTTTACCACCGATGTTTTTCTTATCACGACGCATATGTTTAATAAACTCATTAAAACCCATATTTTCAGGTGCTATTAATGGTAAATCAAAATCAGTTAATAGTTTTTCAATACGACGAAGTTCTGACACTTCAAGCAAATTCATTGCTACTGAAAGCTTAGCAGCAAGTACCATGCCAGTGGCAACAGCTTCGCCATGCAACCAGTTACCATAACCTTGCTCAGCTTCAATAGCATGGCCGAAAGTATGTCCTAGATTTAATAAGGCGCGAACGCCAGCCTCAGTTTCGTCGGCAGAAACGATATCAGCTTTACATTGACAACACTTCTCAATCATTTGAATTAAGGTGTTTTTGTCTCCAGCTTTGATAAGTTCACTGTTTTTTTCCAACCAAGTAAAAAAGTCACTATCACCTAAAATGCCATATTTGATCACTTCAGCCATACCGGCTGAAAACTCTCTTTTAGGAAGTGTCGCTAAGCTATCAATATCAATGAGTACGGCTTTAGGTTGATAAAATGCGCCGATCATATTTTTGCCTAAAGGGTGATTGACGGCAGTTTTTCCACCAACAGATGAATCAACTTGCGATAATAGCGTGGTAGGTATTTGAATAAAATCGATGCCCCGCTGATAACAAGCTGCGGCAAAGCCTGTAATATCGCCTATGACACCACCACCTAACGCGATGAGCGTTGAGTCACGACCATGGGTATTTGCCAATAAATGGGACATTATTTTATCAAAATTGGCTAAGCTTTTTTCTGCTTCACCATCAGCAAGGATCACTTCATCAACCTGATAATCAGTTAGCTTTGCTTTTAGTCTTTCTAAATAAAGAGGAGCAACAACATTGTTAGTTACAATACAAACGCGTTTAGCGCGGATATGTTTTGAAAGTAAATTATCTTCATCCAATAATTTACTTTCAATATAAATAGGGTAACTGCGCTCAGCTAAGTCGAGCTCAAGGGTTGCCATATTGCTAAAAATCTAAACGTTCAACAATTTTATTTGCGACAACTTTTGCACTTTGATCGTCAGTTTGTACGATTACATCAGCAATTTCTTCGTAAAGAGGATTACGTTCAACAGCTAAGTTTTCTAATACCGTACGGGGTTCTTCTGAGGTTTGTAGTAAAGGGCGACGTCTATCACGTTGCGTTCTAGCAACTTGTTTATCGATAGTTGTTTCAAGATAAACAACAATGCCACGAGCAGATAAGCGATTGCGAACAATATCGCTGATCACTGAACCGCCACCCGTTGCTAGCACAATACCTTGCTTCTCAGATAAATCCTCGATAACGGTTTCTTCTCTTTTGCGGAAACCTTCTTCCCCTTCAAGATCAAACACCCAAGCGATGTCAGCACCTGTACGGCGCTCTATTTCCTGATCAGAATCAAAAAAATCTAAATGAAGCTTATCAGCTAATTCTCTACCTATTGTGCTTTTGCCCGCACCCATAGGACCTACTAGGAAAATGTTACGTTTTTCTGCCATGAGACTAACTTAATACTCGTTATTAATTGCGTTTACAGGTAAGAGGGAACCTCCCTCGAAAATTTTAAGGGCGTAATTATCGCAATTGTTGGGTATGAATTGCAAGTAAGCAATTTACAAAAGTGCTGCTTACTTGCAAATAATTTAAAATCTTTCGGTAACTATGCGTGGTGTAACAAAAATTAATAGCTCTTTTTTCTCATTATAGTTATTACTATTTCTAAACATCCAGCCAAAATATGGAATATCACCCAAAACAGGCACTTTAGACACACTATTAATAATGGCTTGTTGGTAGATACCACCTAAAACAATTGTTTCGCCATTATTAACTAAAACCTGAGTGCCAATTCTTTGGGTATCTATCGCTGGTGCTGTGCCACTTTGCACATCAGAGACTGTATCTTGCGTAACAACTAAGTCTAAAATAATGCGATCATCTGGCGTAATATGTGGCGTTACCGTTAAACTCAGTACAGCTTTTTTAAATTGGGTGGATGTAGCACCACTTGATGCAGCTTCTTGATAAGGTATTTCAACCCCTTGCTCAATGTAAGCTTCTTTTTGATTGGCAGTGGTGATACGGGGACTGGCAATGATCTCCCCTTTATTTTCTTTCTCCATTGCACTTAATTCAAGGTCAAGTATCGTACCATCAGCTAATCTTGCTACTTGAAATGCAATACTGCCTGCTGGGTTGGCAACAGGCAAGTTGACATTCAACCTATCAGCAAGCGCAGGAATAATACCAGCGTTAGCCGAATTTGCCCCGCCAATACCTCCAGAGGTTGCATACTCACCATCAGTATCTGTAACCCCCCAGCGGATCCCTAACTCTTCATTAATGGTATCTTTAACTGTTACCATGCGTGACTCTATCACCACCTGACGGACAGGAATATCTAACACGCTGACCATGCGTTTAATGTCTTCGATACTTTTCGCCGTATCACGTATCAATAAAGTATTCGTTCTTTCGTCAACACTTACACTGCCTCGAGAAGAAAGAATTGAGTTATCTTCACTTTTTATCAGTGCAGCAAACTCAATTGCTTTAGCGTAATTCACTTGCACATATTCAGAATATAATGGCGCTAAATCGGCCACTTGTTGTTTGGCTTGTAACTCGCGAGCTTCTCTGGCAGCAAGTTCATCGCTTGGGGCAACCATTAAAATATTGCCTTGCATACGCTTGTCTAAACCCTTCACTTTTAGAATAATATCAAGCGCTTGATCCCAAGGAACACCATCTAATCGCAAGGTGATATTACCGCTTACAGTGTCACTGGTAACAAGATTAAAGCCGTTATAGTCTGCAATAATTTGTAGTACAGTTCTGACCGGAATATCTTGAAAGTTTAATGAAATTGCACGACCTGAAAAATCTTCTGAATCGCCTAAATAACCGGGTACTTTAACTTTTTCAGAGACAGTTAATGAAAAGACATTATTTAACTGTTGATGTTTGAAAGTAAAGTTACCGTCTATATCAACGACCAAGCGAGCATTTTTTCCTTCTCTAAAAGTTTCAACACCTTTGACTAAGGTACCAAAATCAGAAACATCTAGGGTATATAACAAGTCGTCTAATATTTGGGTATTATAAAATTCCACATAGACTTTTCCTAAACGATCACTAACATCAACCGCAACCATACTGTCATCAAGATAAACGAGCACTTGTGCTTCATTGCTTTGACCACGCTTAAAATCTATTGATGAAATATTATTAATAAACTCAGCACCAACCGGACTCAAGTTTCCTAGTGATTCATTGTCGGTATTTTTATTTAACAATAGTTTAAATTCAGCATCACTCTGGCTTACATCAAAAATTGACAGTTGCTCTAAATTAACAGAAGCAACAACCTGACCAGCAAATTTCTTTACTGTAATATTTTTAACTCCAGCATGAGACACAACGGTTTCAATTAACTTTTCATCAAAATCATCGGCTGCAAAGGTAATATCTATTCGAGCAGGATTAACAGATGTTTTGACAGTAGGCTTGACACTAATATTCTCTGATAGAGAAAAAACCAGCTCTATTTCATCATTTTGCATAGTGTTATAACTAACACTCGTTAAGTTTGCTCCAACAGATGTGAAAGAAAAAAGAGCAATCGTCAACAAGCTAGCAAACTTTTTACTCATACTTAAAATAGATTTTTTATTTATTCGATAAAATTGTAACATCACTTCCTTTGCCCCTCTGTACCTGACTCAACCATAGCGACAACAGTTTCGCGTTCAACCCAACAACCTGCACCATCTGGAATTAATTCTAATACTTTAACATTATTTTGACTGACATCGGTCACTTTACCATGATACAAACCAAGATAGTTACCTACCGCTACTCTATGCAATGTAGCATCAGATGCTTCAACCAAAGCCCATGTGATCCCAAGTTCGCCTAAAGTGCCTCTCATTGTTAAATCACTTAAGGAGAATTTTTCTAACGGTTGCTTTCTTCTTCTTGGATCCGGACTTAAACAACCAGACATTTGCTGAATTTTTTCTTGGATAGCTTCAGGCCTAGGTATATCAAAAGGACTTCTTAATGAAGTCACTGAATAGTCAAAGTGATTGAAAACCGGCACTGATGGCATAGGCTCAATATGTTTTGGTGTATTGGCCTGAACTTGTTCAATATGCACTTTCAAGTCACTGGTATCATCAAAACAACCACTAAGTAACAGTAGATAAAGGCTAATGGCTAATTTTTTCATTGGACTTTAGCCTCCGAATAACGATACGTTTTTGCCTGTAATTTTAAGCTTAATTGCCCACTAACATTTTTATCGATATCAATATCAAAGTCATGCAGTGTTACAATTCTAGGTAAGCCAGCGATTTTACTCACAAAATTACCAAACTCATGATAAGTACCAATCACTTCTATATCAATAGGTAGCTCTATGTATATTTCTTGGGTAATTTCAGGCTGCCAATTCAATTTAACAAAATCAAGCCCACTGGTAGTACCGACAAAAGTAATGTCATCTAAAAGACCTGGTGTTTCATGACTTTCAGGTAAACTTTTTAGTTGTTTTGCAAACATTGTTTCCGCTTCAATCATTTGTTGTTTAAACAATTCTAAATTAGCAGCAACATGATACTTTGCTTGATACTGTTGTTTCAACGTTACTTCTTCAGCGACAACGGTTTCTAATTGAGTGATTTTATCGCTAACAAACAAAAAGTAACCTAATCCCAACACCAGCACCGAGACAAATATCGCAGACACAGCTTTTGCTATCGGCGGCCACTGACCTATATTATCTAATTCAAGGTTATCAAATTGTGAAAAATCTATATTCACTGGCTTTCTCCTTGCGTGCTATTGGCATCAACTAGCCCTTTTATACGTACACGCATCTTAAAGTCGCTCAGTAGTTTACTTTGTGCATCGTTAGCGGTAATTGACTCTAACACAGCATCAGTAAAAAGGTCGGAGCTTTCAATTTTTCTTATCATATTGGCAAGATGGTTATTTGATTCACTCTTACCAAATAATTGTAAACTACTCCCTTGCTTTTCCATTTTTGTGAGATAAATACCTGAAGGAACAACCGAAGCAATTTCATTAAGCACTTGTGTACCGACGTTTCGGCTTCTTTGGAGCTGTTCCACCACTTGAGTACGCTTTTGCAATTCACTCTTTTTATCATTGAGTGTTTTAATTTGGCTTATACGAGCATCTAAGATTTTGATTTCATTTTTTAAATATTGGTTTCGTGTGTTTTGACCATCAATACGCATTTGATATATTTGAAGCACAATAAAAACAATAGCAAACGCTCCCAATGCCACAGCGGTCAGTAACGTAAAGAACTCGCGTTGTTTTGACTTTTCAGCCTCTTCTCGCCATGGTAATAAATTTATATGTGCCATGAAGAAAAACTCCTTAACGCCAAACCTGCCGCAACCATGTATTGTGATGCGGTTTGATTGAGCTCTCGTTCATCAATTGCTGAAGATAATTTCATTTGAGCAAACGGATTGGCTATAACGGTGTGAATGCCTAGCTCTTCATTCAATAACTCATGAATGCCTTCAACTTGCGCGCAACCACCTGAAATAATTAAATAATCAATTTTTTCTTTACCACTTGAAGTAAGAAACATTTGAATAGCACGTCTTATTTGCTGAACTAAAACGGTATGAAAAGGGGCTAATACTTCAAACGTGTAGTTAGGCGGTAAATCATTATGTACTTTAGCTTCTTCAGCTTCTTCAAAAGATTTATTGTAATAAGAAACAATTGAACGAGTATATTGTTCGCCACCAAACATTTGATCTCGACTATACAAGTGTTCACCCGCATGAGTGACCGAAAATAACGTCATCAGCGCGCCAATATCGACAATCGCCACCGTTTTTTCAACAGCATCATCAGGTAATAACGATAAAATCAAATCATAAGAACGACTTACAGCGTAGGATTCTACATCAACCACTTTAGTGTCAAATCCACCAGCTTCTAGGGCTGATACTCTTGCTTCAACAGATTCTGTACGTGCAGCACTTAATAAAACATTAATCTTGGTTGGATCAGATTCATTGACATCTAATGACTCGAAATCCAAACTAACCTCATCCAAAGGATAAGGAATTAAACTATCTGCTTCAATTTCTATCTGACTGGCAAGCTCTTGTTCATTTAAAGAAACATCCATATAAATGACTTTAGTGATAACTGTTTGTCCAGAAACAGCTGTTGCGGCATCAGTTGCTGACTTTGTTATTTTACTGCGCAACTTAGCGATGACTTTCCCTACGGCTTCAATATCTTGAATTTCTCGATCGATGATCGCGCCCCTAGGCATAACTTCTGTGGCAATAGCCTCTAATATATATCCTTCATTGCCGCGATTGAGTAAAACCGCTTTTGCAGAATGCGATCCAATATCGATTCCGACAACCAGTGATGTTTTCTTTTTGAAGAGATTTTTCAGCATAACTTCCTACTAAATCATTTTATTATAATAATATAGGTATATTTTCCATATAAATACATTTATTACATGCTTTTAAAGGATATACTAGTCGTTATCAATATTTTTTCTACCTTTAATTGAGCATTTAATTTTGTTTTCTTTCAAAAAAGTCCTAAAAATCGGCTTATTTTTCTGCCTCTTCGGCCTGTTATCTCTTTTTGCTGTCTACCTTTCTTTGCGTAGCGAACTCCCCAGTGTTGACTCATTAAAAGATGTGCAATGGCAAACACCGATGAAAATTTATAGCGCTGATGGTCAATTAATGAATCAATTTGGCGAGAAGAAAAGGATACCTTTATCCCTAGAAGATATGCCAAAACAATTAATTAATGCGATTTTAGCTACAGAAGATGATCGTTTTTATCTGCATTTTGGTGTTGACCCAATTGGAATGACTAGAGCCGTTATTGGACAATTAACAGGCAACAATAAAGGTGGTGCTAGTACGATTACGATGCAAGTAGCTCGTAATTTCTTTTTAACTCGAGAACAAACCTATATTAGAAAAATTAGAGAAATTTTTACTGCGTTTCATATTGAATACTTGCTCACAAAAGACGAAATACTTGCGTTGTACATGAACAAAATTTCATTAGGCCATCGCTCTTTTGGTTTTGGTGCTGCTGCACAGGTTTATTACAATAAAAATGTGAAAGAATTAACCCTTGCTCAAATAGCCGTCCTCGCGGGTTTACCAAAAGCCCCGTCAACATTGAACCCTATTAGTCGGCCAGACAGAGCAAGAGCAAGGCGTGCCATAGTTCTACAACGTATGCTAGTGACCGATTACATTACGCGAGATGAATTTGAACAAGCAATTAATGCTCCAATAACGGCGAAAAAACATGGCGCTGAAATTGAGTTGAGTGCCCCATACGCCGCAGAAATGGCGCATCAAGAAATGATTGAACGCTTTGGTAAAGATCAAGCTTATACTGGCGGATATAAAGTTTTTACAACGGTCACAGCTAAGCTACAAAAAGCAGCCGAGCATTCAGTGATCACTAACTTACTTGCCTATGATTTACGCCATGGTTACAGAGGAGCCATTAAGACATTGCGTTCCCAGCAATTAGAAGAAGGTGAAAATTCTCTCTCGGAAACAGATCCGCTTAGCGCCGTTGAAATCAATGCTGCATTAAAAAACATTGAAAGTTACCCTCCTCTGATCCCCGCGGTAGTAACAAAAGTCAATGAGCAATCGATCGAAATTAGCTTACAAAATAATGAAGTCGTTGAAATTGATTGGTCAGGTTTGTCTTGGGCAAGAGAATATATCAATGACGATAAACAGGGTGATGCCCCAACTTCTGCTCATGAAATAGTGAGCTACACAGATATCATATATGTCACAGAAAACAATGGCCAATACTCATTAAGTCAATTACCTTTGGCAAGTTCAGCTTTAGTGTCACTATCACCTGATAATGGAGCAATTAAAGCCGTTATTGGTGGGTTTAGCTATAAGCAGTCACAATTTAACCGAGCGACACAAGCCAAACGTCAAGTAGGCTCAAACATAAAACCTTTTGTGTACTCTGCGGCATTAGAAAATGACTTTACCTTAGCAACCCTAGTTAATGACGCCCCTATCAATGAATGGGATAAAAGTAGCGGCGTTGTTTGGCGACCTAAAAATTCACCACCAACCTATGCAGGTGAAGTTAGGGTTAAAAGAGCGCTTGCTGAGTCAAAAAACGTTGTTGCGGTGAGACTTTTAAGAGAAGTGGGATTAGACAATATTATCCCGCATTTAGCCTCTTTTGGTTTCGCTCCTGATGAATTGCCTCGTAATGAATCACTTGCCTTAGGCTCAGCGTCACTTACGCCTTTAGAAGTGGCAACAGGTTTTGCTACCTTTGCCAATGGCGGATTTTTAATTTCGCCTTATATTATTGAACGTATCGAAGACTCATTTGGTCAAGTTGTTTACCAAGCAAATCCAACTATTGCTTGTGATGATTGTAGTGAATTTGACAACAATAGCGCATTAACCGCTGACATTACTCCCCATTCAATCAGCTCTCCTGAAAGCTTACTTCCTGAACAAGAGAGTATTTCCAAGGAACACCCTTTAATAAAGGCGCAACGTGCAATTTCACCTCAAAATGCCTTTTTAGTGACTCAAGCATTGAATGAAGCCATTTGGGGAGCCGATTGGTCATTTAAGCCTGGTTGGCAAGGCACAGGGTTTAGAGGAAGAGAATTAAAGCGGCGGGATATTGCAGGCAAAACCGGTACAACCAACGAAGCAAAAGATGCTTGGTTTTCAGGTTTTAGCCGTAGAATAGTCACCACCTCATGGATTGGTTTTGATGATGCTTCACGTAATTTAGGTAGTTCGTTATACAATAAAAACCTCGATAAAAACCAAATAATGGGCAAAGAATTTGGCGCCAAGTCTGCACAACCCGCGTGGATTTCATTTATGAAAGTCGCTCTTGAAGATTTACCGCCAGAGCCTTTTGTTCAGCCTGAAAATATAATTTCGGTTCGTATTGATAAAAAAACAGGTAAGTTAACCAAACGTACGGATAAAAGCAGTATTTTCGAAT
This sequence comes from Colwelliaceae bacterium 6441, assembly GCA_040779345.1. GTDB lineage: Bacteria > Pseudomonadota > Gammaproteobacteria > Enterobacterales > Alteromonadaceae > Thalassotalea_H. Next base: position 116,396 of record JBFONU010000013.1, read on the forward strand.
ATTTTGAGTTAGGTAGTGCGCCAACCGAATATGTCACCACAGACAATAGTGCTGACATATTTGATAGCCAAAGCCAACAAGACGAAATTTTTTGATAAATACCTAAACCCAGTTTGTAGAAAACTTCTTTCGTTTCGAATGATATCAGTGATAAATAAATGGCAAGCATGACGAAAATGTCATTTATTTTGGGTTTAATCCTACATTTTGTTCAAACACCACGTATCTCGTTAGCTTTATTTTTCTTAGCTTTGCTTAAAGAAAGTTAAAAAATAACGGCTATAGAGCATCGTCAAACTCACTATAAATGAAAGCTATAGTGAAAACTTTCAAAACGAAACAAATTTTTCTTTCGTTTTGCCTCAAGATCACCTAAAATTGCGCCCTCAACATTGTCTTAAACTTAAAAATTTATAATATCGTCATACTTTAGGAGCTTATTTGCTATGACTGTTTTGCCAAAAACTATCGATTTATCTCAATACGGCATCAATAACGTGACAGAGGTTGTCTATAACCCGTCATATGATTTGTTATTTGCAGAGGAAACTAAATCTGATCTTGAGGGCTTTGACAAAGGTGTCGTCACAGAACTTGGCGCGGTCAATGTTGATACCGGTATTTTTACTGGTCGTTCTCCTAAAGATAAATATATTGTCCGTGACGATACTTCACGCGATACCGTGTGGTGGTCTGATCAAGGTAAAAATGATAACAAGCCAATGACACAAGAAACTTGGGATCACTTAAAATCATTAGTGACGACTCAACTTTCAGAACAACGCTTGTTTGTTGTTGATACTTTTTGTGGCGCAAATGACGATACCCGTTTAAAAGTACGTTTCATTACTCAAGTTGCTTGGCAAGCTCACTTTGTTAAAAACATGTTTATTCGCCCTTCAGATGAAGAGCTAAAAGATTACGAACCTGATTTCGTTGTGATGAACGGTGCAAAAACCACCAACGATAAATGGCAAGAACAAGGGTTAAATTCAGAGAACTTTGTTGCGTTTAACCTAACTGAAAAAATACAATTAATCGGCGGTACTTGGTACGGCGGAGAAATGAAAAAAGGTATGTTCTCAATGATGAACTATTACCTACCTCTTCAAGGTATCGCGTCAATGCACTGTAGCGCTAACGTTGGTGAAGATGGCGATACCGCTATTTTCTTCGGCTTATCAGGCACAGGAAAAACAACATTATCAACCGATCCAAAACGTCAACTTATTGGTGATGATGAACATGGGTGGGATGATAACGGCGTATTTAATTTTGAAGGTGGTTGTTATGCTAAAACCATCAACTTAAGCAAAGAGAATGAACCTGATATTTACAAAGCAATACGTCGTGACGCCTTATTAGAAAACGTCACAGTTGACGCTAATGGTAAAGTAGATTTTGACGATAACTCAAAAACAGAAAACACTCGTGTATCTTACCCAATTCACCACATCGATAATATTGTTAAGCCAATTTCTCGTGCCGGTCATGCTAAAAAAGTGATCTTCTTAACGGCTGATGCTTTCGGTGTATTACCTCCTGTAGCTAAACTAACACCAGAACAAACTGAGTATTACTTCTTATCAGGATTTACTGCTAAATTAGCTGGTACAGAGCGTGGTATTACTGAGCCAACACCAACATTTTCAAGCTGTTTCGGTGCCGCTTTCTTAAGCTTGCACCCAACACAGTATGCAGAAGTTCTACGTAAACGTATGCAAGCCGTTGGCGCAGAAGCATATTTAGTTAACACTGGTTGGAATGGCACAGGAAAACGTATTTCAATTAAAGATACCCGCGCTATTATTGACTCAATTTTAGATGATTCGATAGACAGTGCCGATACACGTACTTTACCGCTTTTCAATTTAAGTGTACCAACGGCATTACCAGGGGTGAATACTGATATTCTTGATCCAAGAGATACCTATGAAGATGCTGCACAATGGCAAACTAAAGCGCAAGATTTAGCGTCACGCTTTGTTAATAATTTTAATAAATTTACCGATACTGAAAACGGTAAAGCACTGGTTAAAGCAGGTCCAACTCTTTAACTTTACATTGCGGTCAACACTCGTTGGCCGCAAACATAATATGATCAAAAAAATAACGTTCATTGTGAACATACACCCTCTTTCACATCCATGTGATCGCGATATAGCGTTCATCCTGAACATAAAGCCCGAATAACTTCGGTTATTTGGGCTTTATTATCACAAAAATCATCAATACTCTTTAGTAAACTGTCCAGTAGCGTACAGCAACATTACCTTCATTATGCAACATAGACATTTTATTATAATAAATATCTATCGTGAGCTCGGCGTAATCATGAACATAACTCATATGATTAGTTGGCCCTTTAAAAATGCACTGGTAGCTTGATTTTTTATAAAGTTCACTGGTTGGTTCAACATAATAGTAAATCATATTTTCTTTACAATTATCTAATTGGTAATTCATTGCAGTAAGTGAGTTTTTTACTTGGCGAGTTTTCATAGCATAATCAAAAATTTCTTGGCTCGTTTGATAACCTGCTTGTATATTTACCTGGGATAAATCTTCAGCATTGCTCGAAGTAGTTAAAATAAGTCCGGCAACTAACATACGTGTTTTCATCTTTCTCTCCTTTTTAAAATTAAGCGATCAATAAGCTAAGTTATGCAATTAAACTTGGCTTAACTCGCGAGTGAATTTAACGAGCTAAGATGAAGGTTTTGAGAAGGGATTATGAAAGAAATAATATTTAATCAAACAACAACGAAGGAACTATAAAAATTACTATCTATAAGTAAAAAGGTAATAATTGGGCTATAAAACGATTTCCATCTAAACTTTTTGGAATAAAAAAGTATAGTAGTTCATATTTTATCTGACACTTTTCAAATTAATCGTACAGTTGATTAGATCAGCAAAGATACGAAAGCGGACGTTCCCCATAGATTGAAATATATGCTTTTGTAGTAAAGGTTTTGTCATTAAATCATTCAGGTCGAATGAGAACAAAGCCACCATTGCAGTCATTGAGGTTTTAAATTAAAGCTACAAACCTTCTGATAAAGCTGCACTACAGAAAATCATAAAGTCATTCCTATTTTTCAACGTGAAGTTTAAAAGTTAATATTTAAGCTTGATTGAAATTACCGAAAGCGGACATTCAATTCACATGATTTTTTAGACTAAACATTTATTAGTTCTATGGCGCTCTGGGGCACTTAGTGCCATAGCTTCAAATTTAGTTCCTATCAATTGGACTCATCGTTCCTGATGAGTGTTGCCCTATGACATGTGTATATATTTGAGTTGTTCTTAAATCATTATGTCCTAATAATTCTTGTACGGTTCTGATATCTGAGCCATTAAGTAACAATTGTGTAGCAAAGCTATGACGAAACGTATGTGCTGTTATATGTTTGTTTATCCCACTTGAACGTACTGCTTTTCTTAACACTTTTGTAAGTGCGGTCCAATGAAGATGATGACGACAAAAATATCCATCTACAGGGTGCTGGCAACGATTGCGTGAAGGGAATACGTACTGCCACTTTAACTCTGTAATTGCATAGGGATATTTACGGGCGAGTCCTGCCGGTAGGCTTGCTTTACCTTCGCCTTCAGCCAAGTCTTTTTGGTGAATACCTTCTACTTTAGTGACTTGTGTTTTTAATAATGGTGTAAGTGATTTAGGTAGCATTGTTATTCTATCCTTCCCACCTTTACCTCGAAAGACAAAAATAGAATTTGATTCAAAATCAATGTCTTTTATCCTGAGTCTGAGTAATTCTGCTTTTCTTAATCCGCACCCATATAAAATAGAGAACATGAGTTTATAAGGAGGTTTCAATAAATTAATAATTGACATAGCTTCGTCATTTGATAAAACAACAGGTACTCTTTTGGGGGCTTTGGCTCTTACTGTGTCGTCGAGTAAAGTTAACTCGCGTGCGAAAATATGTTTATACATAAAAACAATGGAGCAAAGTGCTAAATTTTGAGTTGAAGCAGTGACTTCTCTTTGTACTGCTAAGTATGAAAGAAATTGACTTACCTCTTGCTCTCCCATTTCTTCTGGATGACGCTTGTTATGATAAAGAATGAATCTTTTTACCCATGTAAGGTAGGCTTTTTCAGTTTGAATACTGTAATGCTTTGTTCTTAATACATAACGAATACTTTCTAAGAAAGGTGATGTAGACATAACGAATAAATCGATAACTGTATTTATATACAGCTATAATTCAAATTAGAAAATATGCAAAATTATTTTAAGGAGCGGTATTACTGAGAAGTCTCAGTAATACGCAGTGATATTCATGTGGGTAGTGTTAACTACCTGATAATAAAAGAGTAAAAAGCAACTAGAGATTCTGTAATTAGTGAGACTTCATAGTAATTACGTTAATTATTTGTAGTTATGGATTTAACTTGAATTTAACAGATTGAATTTTATGTATTTTCTAGTAACTTATTAAATATTGAAGTGGGCGTTATTACTGAGACGTCTACATAATAAGCTGTTATGTGCATTAACTTAAAGACATAAAATAATTTACGTATTGGTGTGTTTCGCCATTGGTTGTTCAGGTTCAAACATTAATAAGCTTTACGCTTTTACAAACAAGTTTGTGGTAAAGCTATTAATTATTATAAATTTAGTTTTTAATGGCTCAAGGCAGGCTTTGGTTAAGGGTAGCTTCGATTAGTTTGGGTATTAACCTAAAGAAAAGCAGCACCTAACAAGCCATTCAAACGGACTTAAAACAGTTGGCTGTTTTCACTTCGTTCAACATTATAGCCAACAATTTTAAGCCCTTTAATGGGGCGTTATGTGCATTAATTTAAATGCCTTAAAATAAATAACGTATTGGTGTGTTTCGCCATTGGTTGTTCAGGTTCAAACATTAATAAGCTTTACGCTTTTACAAACAAGTTTGTTGTAAAGCTATTAATTATTTTTAACATGGTGTTTAATGGCTTAAGGCAGGTTTTGGTTAAGGGTAGCTTCTAATAGTTTGGGTGTTAACCTAAAGGAAAGCAGCACCTAACAAGCCATTCAAACGGACTTAAAACAGTTGGCTGTTTTCACTTCGTTCAACATTATAGCCAACAATTTTAAGCCCTTTAATGGGGCGTTATAAGTTTCTCAAGGATGGAGTGTAATTTGAAATATTTATCTTTTTTACTATTGTATAGCTTTTCTTTATATTTTCTCATTGCTAGTAATGCGACTATAGGTCTTGCTTCACATGAAAATGAACCATGGAAATACCTATATTTATTTTGTTTCATTGGTCTAATATTAATACCAATCTCATCTGTAGTTTTTGTATTAAAAAGTAGGGGAATGGGATTAGATTACAAAAACAGACTTCAAAAAAAACTTAATTTGTCGTTAATTGTTATGGTTCTCTTGATGTTCTTTGCGGAATTGTCTTTGACGCCAAAAACGAACATTAGAATAGACCTTTTAATAGTCATTCCAACTCTAATTGTACACTTCATTACTTTTTTAGTTTTTTCATTCAGTATTAAAAAAGGTACACAAAGCTTATAACAAGCTGTTCAAGCGGGACTGCTAAAGTTTGGCTCGGTTTCGCTTCGCTACACATTTTAGCCAAACATTATCAGCCCCTTAACAGGGCGTTATATACCGCAACTAATTCTATTAATAGTTTCTCAGGTTTTGGTGTTTTTATTGAAACTTGGTCGTGAATT
>JBFONU010000014.1:0-97885 GCA_040779345.1 Colwelliaceae bacterium 6441
CCCGAGTGGCCAAAGGGATCAGACTGTAAATCTGACGGCTCCGCCTTCGGTGGTTCGAATCCACCTCCCTCCACCATCATTCTAAAAGCCTGCAGTTAACTACTGCAGGCTTTTTCTTTATTGCCTTTCAAGATATTTTTAAACGTTATATTTAGCAGGATAGACTAGGTTAAGCAGGTTTATTGAAAACAACTAATGATTCATATTTGTTACGTAATTTTAAAAACCGTTTAAACGATTCACTTTCAGGGGATAAATCTTTAAATTGCTTAACCAATATTCTTGCTTGTTTAAAATCATCGATACGAGAAGGATCAGTTTCATACGAAACAAGAAGCACTTGAAGTAGGTTAAGCTTAACGCCTAGATGATTAGGGAAATGATATAGCGCTTGGTTTAACTTGTCGATTGCTAGAGTGTAATGGTTCGATTTATATAAACTTACACCAACTTCTAAAGCGGTTTGTGCTGCGGCTTTATCTTTGTCGCTTATTGGTCGGTCTGATAAGTCTACGACTTGAGAAAGTATTTCCATATTATCAGGATGAGCTTGTGCGAGGTTTTCTAATAATTGTTCAGCTTTTCCTCTTCGTTTTAACGCAATTAAAGACTTTGCAATGGTAAAAGTGCTGTCTACACTTATGCTTTCTTTATATCTACTTAATAACCTTTCAGCGTCACGCAAGGCTGTATTAGCAAGGGTTGTATCTTTTGAATTAGTATGTAGCCTAGCGATCAAAAACTGAGCAATCACCTTTAATTCGTCAGCTTGAAAGTCTCTGATCATATTTGAAAGTACATCAAAAGCTTTGTTATTTAACTTTCTGATCTCAAACTGCGTAAGGTTACCCGAATGCTCTATTAAGGCTTCTGCAAAGTTAATAGCGTTACCTGGTTTTTTATGAATTGAGTGATAAGAAAGATCATTGGTTTTTGATAAAGCACTTGTCGCTTTACCAAGATTGTTATTATTTAAACATAATTGTGCATAATGTTGTAAACGAGTCACAGAACGTGGTGAAACAAGTAAAGCTTGTTCTAATGTTTCTTCAGCTTTGTCTATTTCATTATTTAATTCGTAGGTTTTAGACAGCCAATCATATGCTGATAGATAAAAAGGATTATCATCTATTACCGCTTGAAAATAACGTTGAGCGCTATAATAATCATTTTCGATAATCGCTACTTTACCAAGTCCAATTGCAGCCCATTGACAATTTGGTGTGCCAAGATAGGCAGAATAAATTTTCTTTGCTTGCTTATATTCTCGTAATTCGAAATGTTGACGAGATTTTATGCCTAGACATTCCAATTTATAAGGGGAATTGTTATTTATTTCTTGTTGGCATAGTTTGATAACGAGCTCGTTATTGTTGTCATCCATGGCATCATAAATACTTCTCATTGACTCTTTTTTTTCAAAACATCGGGTCAAACGAGTGGTGAGATCTTTCATGGTATAGGGCTTTGCTAAGTATTCGTCTGGTTTATGTTCCAAGGCAGCTAACACCATAGCTTGAGAAATTTCTGCTGTGATCATGATAATGATACAGTTACGTGAGATGATATTTTTAGCACGTAATTCTTCTAAAATTTGTTGGCCATTTTTTTTATTATCACCGAGATCATAACCGAGCAATATGACATCAAAAGGGATGGTTTCACATAAATTGAGAATATCAGGGGCATGAAAGCTGGTTTCGATGGAAACTACACCGATACTATACGCAAATATTTTTAATGTATCTCGAGACTGTTTAATATTGTCAACGATAAGGAAACGCTTATTCCCGTAGTCAATGTTATCCATGAATTCCCTTTGTATGAATTTCTACATTGTTTTAACGGATATTTCTATTGTTGTCTAGTGTTGTTAACCTCTTGAGCTAATATATCTGGGAGATTGAGAATAAATTTTCGTAATGGACGATATTTAGTTTTTAATTGAGGACTAATAGACTCTTTTGACATTTTCTCGAGAGAATAGAGCGCATCGGCTTCTTTTTTATAACCCAAATAACTAATGCTCCCTTTTACTTTATGAAAACATGAAAATAACACATCCGGTTGATTCTTAAGGATCGCCTCGTCAATATCTTCTACATATTGGGGAAAGTCGTGACGGATGGTCTCGATAACTTTTTCCGCGATAATATTATCATGGTCACAAATACTCCAGAATCTCTCAAATTTGGTCGTCAAAGCAGTTTATCTTATTGGAAATATAATAAATCCAGTATAGCGACTGTTATGTGATGATAGGGGGGTAGATACATTGATGAAACAAAATTGCTAAAAACAGGGTGTCAATGTTAATAGGGGGTTAAAAAATAATTGCTAAAAACTTTATATAGACAACAGCGCTTGAATATATTGATAAATTACTAAACAGGTATACTATTAATAGTTAATATAAAGAAAAATATAAGAATTTTTGAATAATGCAGAAAATCCTCATTATTGAAGATGACAATTTAGTTTCGTTAACTTTAAAAGCACAGCTAGAAAAAAAAGGTTTTGAAATAGCACAAGTTTTCAATGGCTCTGCTGCAATTAGAAAAGTGATCAGTATTAATCCCGATGTTATTTTACTGGATATCGGTTTACCCGATAAAAATGGTTATGATATTTGTAAAGAATTAAGGGAATTTTATGATGGAGGCATTATTTTTTTAACCGCGCATGAATCTGTAGAAGCAGAGGTCACTTCGTTTGGATTAGGCGCTGATGATTTTGTCACCAAAGGCGCCCCCTTTGAAGTGTTATACCAACGTATAAAACGATTAGGTGTTAGACCTAAGACACTTAATGTAAACCAAATTCTTACTTTTGATGATATTGAATTTCAACCTAATAATTCAGATTGTTATCATCTAGGAAAAGGAATGGGGTTAACGCAAGAAGAATATGAACTGTTTTATTATATTGCTACAAATCACGGTAAAGTGGTTTCACGGCAAATGATATTAAAAGTGCTAAAAGGGTCAGATTATAATGGCATAGATCGCTCTGTCGATATCAAGATTGCTCGCATAAGAAGTAAGCTAAAAAAAATAGGTCTGCCGGCTAATATAATCCAATCTATTCGTTCAAAAGGTTACCAATTTATTTATCCCGTTCAATAAATTGCAGTTAAAACCGCTATACTGTATTCTGCACCGCCTTTAAAAATCAACCGATTTATATTATCTAAGAGAACCCGCATGAGTTTTTCCTCATTAGCTTTATCAAGTAAAATTTTATCTGCTGTTGAAGCAAAGGGATATAAACATCCTTCACCGATTCAAGCGCAAGCAATTCCCGCTGTTTTGTCAGGAAAAGATGTGATGGCTGCAGCGCAGACTGGCACGGGAAAAACCGCAGGCTTTACCTTACCGCTATTAGAAATATTATCGAGAGGGCAAAAAGCGAAACCCAATCATATTAGAGCATTAGTATTAACGCCTACACGTGAATTAGCAGCACAAGTAGCGGCTAGTGTAGACACATACGGAAAGGAGCTACCATTAAGCGCTATGGTGGTATTTGGAGGGGTAAAGATTAACCCTCAAATGATGAAGCTAAGACAAGGTTGCGATATTCTTGTTGCTACTCCAGGGCGATTACTCGATTTATATAATCAAAATGCCGTTAAGTTTTCTCAGATTGAAATCCTCATATTAGATGAAGCCGATAGAATGCTTGATATGGGTTTTATTCGCGATATTAAAAAGCTGATCTCCTTTATGCCCAAACAAAGGCAGAACTTATTATTTTCAGCGACATTTTCACCTGAAATTAGAGCGCTAGCAAAAGGCCTTGTTCACAATCCTGTTGAAATATCAGTAAGCCCTGAAAATACCACAGCTAAAACTGTGCAACAGATTGTTATTCCAACAGATAAAAAGAAAAAAGCTAAGCTTGTTAGTTATTTGATCAAAGAGAACAATTGGCAGCAGGTATTAATATTTACACGAACTAAACATGGAGCCAACAAGCTTACCCGTGATCTTGAATCACAAGGAATAAATGCTGCGGCAATACATGGCAATAAAAGCCAAGGAGCGCGGACTAAAGCTTTAGCTAACTTTAAATCAGGTGAAGTTAGGGTGTTAGTGGCAACGGATATTGCGGCTCGAGGCTTAGATATTGATCAGTTACCTCAAGTGGTTAACTTTGAATTACCAAATGTTCCAGAAGATTATGTTCACCGTATTGGTCGTACAGGAAGGGCTGGAGCAACAGGGCATGCTATTTCATTAGTGTGTGCGGATGAGCATAAGGAATTACAAGATATTGAATATGTTATACAGCAGCATATCACTCGTAAAGAAGAGCCTGGCTTTATCGCCACTAATCCATTACCTGCTTCTCGTGCAATAAAACCACTCAAGGCGAAGAAACCGAAAAAAATAAAACAAGATAAAAAAGAACATCATGACGGGCAACGTTCTGGTGAAAATGCCAAAGGACATAAACCTAAAAGTAAAAACCCAAGGCATACTGATACGACTAAGCTTGGCAGTAATAAAAAATCATCTAGCAAAAAACCGAATGGCAAAGCCCCATCAGCAAATAAGAAACCAGGTCAATCTGTCGACCCTTATAGCGCTAGTCGATAACCCCAAGGCTATTTTTGCTTAGCGAGCCATTTATCAAGATTATTAGCAAATGCTTGGCGGTCACTTTGACTTATCGGTGGCGCGCCTCCTGTTTGAATACCGCTAGAACGCATAGTATCCATAAAGTCTCGTATATTTAGTCGCTCTTTTATATTACTTTTGGTATAGAGCTCTCCACGCGGGTTTAGCGCAATACAGCCTTTTTCTATGACTTCTGCAGCTAAAGGAATATCCGCTGTTATCACTAAATCTCCGGTTTGCGCTCTTTTAACAATTTCATCATCAGCGACATCAAAGCCAGAGCTTACTTGAACAAAACTGATCACGCTTGAAGGAGGCGTTTTTAAGTAATGATTCGCCAGTAATGTGGTTTGCGTTTTGGTGCGTTCAGCAGCACGAAAGATGATGTCTTTGATCACCACTGGACAAGCATCAGCATCTACCCAAATTTTCATCATAGTTCCTATTACGTACTAAAAGATAAACGAGGCACAGATTTTTTATCCGAGTCTATTTGAGGGGTACATAATAGTAAGCGAGAAGACTTAAGCTGATATTGCTCTATCATCAGTTTTTTAAAGGTGTGAAAGCGCTTCATCGAAATTTCGTTTAGTGCGTTAACTTGTGCTTTAGATAACTTATCAACTTTAGCGCTCAACTCGAGATCTGCATAAGTTGCAATAGGACAAATCGTGACTTGAGTATCCGCTTTGTCTTTCATTAAACGGGCAAATTGCTCTAAAAACGCTTGCTGACTATTGTCTATGGTCGTTTCTTTGACCTTGTAGGGTAAATCCTTAAACCGAACTTTTAATAGCTGATCAGTGGCGCTCATGGCGATACTTACCACGTTTGCATAAGGGACAAAGGTCGTTAATAAATAATCTTTGGCAGCCATCATAGTCGCTTGTTTCACTAAGAGCATCATCACCCCAGCCCCACTAAATGAAGGGTCATTTATATTGCCAGATAAAGGCACTGATAACTCTACATTCCCATCACTGTCTTTTAACATGTCAATCGCCATCGTAAATGGGATAGCGGCTTGGTCTTTTAATGAATTAACTTCGTGGTCATTTGCCGCAGTAAACTCAATACCTTGTAGTAGGATATCGGTGGAGCCTTTAAGTTGCTCACCTTTAATTGCTACATCCATTGCTAAATCGAGTTGGCCGCTTTTAATTTCATGTTTCAAAGCATTTTTTATATAAGCAGATATTGCCGGTAAACTAATTTCTTTTACGCCACCTTTAAGAGCATAAAAGGGCAATTCTGCAAAAGGTCTTACGTTACTGGTAAAATCGAAAGACGCATATTCATTACTTTTACCTTTGAGTACCGTATGAATATCTTGATTAACTAAACGCGTATTGATTGGACCAATATTTAATTGTTCAATATTAAACTGGCGTTGATATGCAGGTTCCACACTAAAATCATTAAAGGTAACGATGGCATTATTGACGACACTAAACTCATTGAGACTAAAGGGATAAAGTGGTTTTTTAACCTCTGATTCTATATTAACTTCTGATTCTTTTTTAACAGCCGGCACTTTAGAGGGGGTTTGATCTTTCTTCTCATTCTCTATCGGTGTTTCACTTTTGGGTAACACTGCGTTTAGAGCGGCTAAATTTTCTAATTCTTTCTCAGAGTTTAACTGCGCATCAATAATTAAATCAGCTAAGGTAATGGTGTCTATTAGGGTCTTTTCCTGAGAAGCCTGAATATGATTAATGGCCAACTGACCAAACTGAACAAGCGGTTTAATTTCAGTGCTGCTGTCTTGAGAAGCAAGGAGTTGATTAATTAATACCGTAGGAATAGACACTTCAGGAAGGCCATTATTTGTTGTAATGGCGATATCAGCAATGGCGACATCAGCAATATTTACTACGGTTTGAGCGTCATTATCTTTATTGGTCACTAATATATTAGTGAGTTTGAGCTCCCCGTTACCCGAAATAGCCATTGGTTGTTCGTTAGCTAATTCAATAGCGATATCGTTAAGTATAATGTGTTGGTTTTCAATACTGGCCAGCACTTTATCTTTGATGACATTAAACTGCTCAAGTGACAAATTGAGGGTAGACAAATCTATCGTTGTCGCATTATCAGTTAATAAAATTTCTTGTTCACTTTGTAATGAAACTTTACCTGATAAACGCTCAATTTCTGGCGGCAAGAGAGATGAAATAGTCTTCAGGTCAACATGTTGAACATTCAACGAGGACGTTATATTCCCTTTGCCTGCTTGCATATTCATGTTGGCGGTTAACTGTAGTTTTGATTGTTCGACAGATAAATCAAGGACAAGTGCTGCTGATTGTTTATCAGCGTCAGCAAGTGTTTCTGCTAACACTAACTGATTAATTTTAATGGGCAATACTAAGTCGTTATATTGCAACATTAATTCACTATTTTCGATGGTGAGTTTTGGTGCTTTTAATTGAATGCTAATGCCATCTTCTGTTGGCTTATCGTTAGCACGTTCGTTTTTCTTTTGCCCTGCGGACTCACCTGTTGGCATAGATATGCCAGCGACGGTTGTTTGTCCATCGATCAAAGACACTTGGCCAAATAGTCCATCAATTGTAAATTCATCGATATAAACTTCTTTAAACAACAGTTGATGAAGGTGTACTTCAACACGTAATTCCTTAATAGCAAATACCTGTTGGTTCTCTTTTTTTAGTATTAAATCTTCAACGGTAAGTGAAGAAAAGAAGGGGTTATATCGCAAATGGCTTTGAGGTGTTAATGTTAAACCAAGTAGCTTAAGTTCTTTCTCAATAAAGTGATGACTAATAGTAGGGGAAAGTAGCCAAATTAACGCCAATAAAAAAATAATAAAAAACGTTAAATACTTTACTAACGCGAGAGAGAATTTTTTCATTAATTTGAGACCTTAGTAAATCATTAGGAGTAATTTTAGAGTGCAAATTCTAGCTGATATATACTTAACTTGAAATGATTAATAATTCTTGGAGATAAGATGAATAAACCGCAAAGAGATATCACATTACGTTTTTTAGCTGAGCCTCAAGATGTCAATTTTGGTGGCAAGGTGCATGGTGGGGCGGTAATGAAGTGGATTGATTTAGCCGCGTATGCTTGTGCTGCGGGTTGGAGTGGTCGTTATTGTGTGACCGCTTATGCAGGGGGGATACGTTTTGTGTCACCAATTCATGTTGGCAGCTTAGTTGAAGTTGAAGCAAAAGTGATTTTAACCGGCAGATCTTCAATGCATATTGCTTTAGAGGTTAATGCTTGTGATCCCAAGTCACTTAACCGAAGAAAAACAACCCATTGTATTGTGATCATGGTGGCTGTCGATGAGCACGGGCAAAAAATTACTATCCCTGAATGGATACCTGAAAGCGATGCAGATATTAAACAGCATGAGTCAGCAAAAAAATTGATGGAAATGCGTAAACAAATCGGCGAAGAGATGCAAATTTTTGTAGAATAGCCACCGACATATTAACGTGACACTTTTAGGAAAACCAATGACCCAAGCTGTCGACAAAAATCAACTGAATACCATCCTCACTTATGATGATGAACAACGTGCCAGCTATTTTCTAAAAGAAGTGGTTAATAATAATGAGCTTTGGATCTTAAAAGATGAGCATGGTTGTGTGATGTTAACAACCGATGATGAAGATTGTGTTCCTGTGTGGCCTAACGAAGCCTTTGCACAAGCGTGGATCACACAAGAATGGCAAGAGTGTGTTGCTGAAGCAATTTCGCTAAATAAATGGTTTAGTCGCTGGTCTCAAGGCCTTGCTGATGACGAACTCGCCTTAGTGGTATTTCCGAGCGAAAATAATCAGGGCTTAGTCTTTTATCCAGATGAGTTAGAAACAGAATTAAAAAACCAGCAAAAAAAATCATCCAAAGGGTCACGTTAAGCCGATGAGTTTCTCTTCTTTTTCATTAGACAAAACATTAACAGATGCTGTTAAATCTTTAGGTTATAGCGAACCTACACCTATTCAACGACAAGCCATTCCAGCTATTCTTGCGCGCAAAGACATTATGGCGGGTGCGCAAACAGGCACAGGAAAAACCGCTGCGTTTGCTTTACCTATTTTACAATTGTTGAGTGAAAATATACCCGAACATCGTCCAGTACGAGCTTTGGTATTAACACCAACACGCGAACTTGCCCAGCAGGTGTATAAAAATTTTATTGGCTATGCAGAAAACACTGAACTGAATATTGCTGTAGCCTATGGTGGCGTAAGTATTAACCCACAAATTGCCGCATTAAATAAAGGGGCAGATGTGTTAGTTGCTACGCCTGGGCGTTTACTCGATCACCTTATCAATGGTTCACTGGCATTAACTGAACTTGAATGCTTAGTGTTTGATGAAGCCGACCGCATGTTAGATATGGGCTTTAAAGACGAAATTGATCGCATTTTAAATAGAGTACCAATTAAGCGGCAAACACTGTTATTTTCAGCAACCTTTGACGATGCAATATTTAAACTCAGTAAGAATTTATTAACCGAGCCTGAGCTGATTGAAGTGGGTGAGAGAAATCAAGCGGCAGCAAAAGTAGAGCAAATCGTTTATACCGTCGACCTTGACCGAAAACGTGAATTGACCTCGTATTTAATTGGTTCGAAAAATTGGCAACAAGTGCTTATTTTTACGCGTACGAAACAAGGTGCAGATGAGCTTGCCAAAGAGATGTGCAAAGACGGCATTAAAACCCAATCTATCCATGGTGATAAATCGCAAGGTGCTCGTGAAAAAGCATTGGCAGAATTCAAAGAAGGTAAGACTCGTGCTCTAGTTGCTACAGACGTTGCCGCACGTGGTATTGATATTCATGATTTAAATGTCGTGATCAATTACGAATTACCCTATGTTGCCGAAGATTATATTCACCGTATTGGAAGAACAGGGCGAGCGGGTAATGAAGGGATAGCGATTTCTTTAATGAGTCCAAGCGAAGAATGGTTATTGCAAGCAGTTGAAGACGTGTTGGATACTCGTTTGATGCAACAATGGCTACCCGGCTATGAGCCTGATTTAACAAAAACAGAAGCGGTGATGAGAAAAATCACCAAGGGGAAAGAAAAACAACGTGCGAGAAAGAAAGCCTTTGGTGATAAATCGTCTAAATTGAAAGGCCAAGGTAAACAAAGTCATCGCCGTAGATGATTTTATTTAATACAAAAAAACGCCAGTGATAAGTCACTGGCGCTTTAAGTTAAACTCGCTTATTTAAGCTTAAGTAAATAAGCGATTAAATTTTTGTAGTCTTCAACAAAATTTTTCGGATCAAGCTCTTTTGAGTTAATGGCATATTTACCATTAACAATAAACGTAGGTACGCTTTTCACATATTGACCTCGAGACATTTGGTCTTGAATTTTCTTATTACGTTTTGCTTTGCTTACTAACGAAAAGCTTTTCATACCTTTATCAAATTGAGCACCGTCACCGCCAGCGGCAATAAATATTTTTCTTACATCGGCTTCACTGGTTACTACTTCACGTTTAGTTTGTAAGTAGTTAAAAGCTTCAACATTAAATTGTTTAGCAATCCCCATTTTTTCAGCAACAACTAAGCCTTTACTTAACAAAAATTGAATATCTGAAGATGCGGCGCCCATAAAATCAACATGAGTTTTCGTTAATTTAGTGCCTGCAGGTAAGCTTTTTTCGATTTCACCAATGTAAGCTTCAAAGCCTCGACAGGCGGGACAATAATAAGAAAAGTATTCACGTACTTCAGGCTTATTAGTGCCAGCACCAGGGATAACTTGATAATGCTTACCTTCTTCATATTTAGCGGCAGTCGCTAATAAAGGCATTAACGCAATAGTGAATAAAGCAATGAAAAGTTTTTTCATAAATAAATACTCTTGTTGATTGATATAGATTCGAAATAGAAATATGGCTTGATAATATCACCTTATTTTTAATAAGTAACATGCTCAAGCATTTTTATTATTGCCTCAATAGACCTTAATGATCACTGAACAGTTCACTACATATTGTAAAAAAATATTTTTACAGGGTGCAAGTTCTGTTTAATTGATTTGATTCTGCTACATTATGACTAATTAAAAAATAAGGAAATAACATGAGAAGTCACGAAATAGATTATGAAATTATCGGCCAAGCAATGCAGATGGTGGAGGTTGAACTTGACCAAGGTGAAACCGTTATTGCTGAAGCTGGCGCGATGAATTACATGGAAGATGGTATTGATTTTGAAGCAAAAATGGGAGATGGATCTAAAGTAGACCAAGGCTTTATGGGGAAACTGTTTTCTGCGGGCAAACGGATGATCACGGGCGAGTCTGTGTTTATGACACATTTTACTAGCCAAGCTTATGGTAAAAGAAAAGTCGCTTTTGCTGCGCCATTTCCGGGTTCTATCGTCCCAATTAACTTAGCTGAAATGGGCGGCAGTATTACTTGCCAAAAAGACTCATTTTTATGTGCCGCATTAGGCACCAAAGTCGACATTGCTTTTAACAAAAGACTTGGTAGTGGTTTTTTTGGTGGTGAAGGGTTTATTCTGCAGCATTTATCTGGCGATGGCATGGCGTTTGTACATGCTGGCGGTACGGTCATTGAAAAGCAACTAAATGGTGAAACGCTTCGTTTAGACACGGGGTGCTTAGTGGCATTTTCTGACGGCATTGATTACAGCATTGAAATGACCAAAGGCCTAAAAAGTATGTTTTTTGGGGGTGAAGGGCTTTTTATGGCCACACTAAGTGGTCATGGTAAAGTATGGATTCAAAGCTTACCTTTTTCGCGTTTGGCAGATCGTATTATTCAACATGCCCCTAAAATTGGGGGCAGTAATCAAGGTGAGTAATGGTTAAAAAGAAGACTAGATTCGTAAAAAGTATCTAGTCATCTGATTAATATTAAGGGCGATAGCGTTCGTTATTGCTAATTTTCATTGTTTGATGATGTTAAATCACCTAACATTTATACTTCTGTTTTCTTTTGTATTACGTGTTTTTATGAATACTAAAATTGATGACTCGCTTTGCCCCTTATGTCAATTGAATAACCAGTGTGGCGTTAATGATGCTGAGCCTTGTTGGTGTACAACCACAGAGATAGCGTCTGAACTGTTGAAAAACATCCCTGTTCATCTTCGTAATAAGTCATGTATTTGTAAAAGCTGTGCCGATAAATTTAACCTAGAACACATTAAAGAAGTCAAATAAGTCTCTTACCGATAGTCGTTGATTCATCAGCCTGAATAACGCTATTTCGCTTTTTCCCATTGTCATTTATCGTCTTAGAAAGTGCCCCCTGAAAATATAAGGTGTGTATAAATGAATGTTAACTTGCTAGATTAATGTACAGGGAAGCTTTAGGTGTGAGTTCACGTAAAGCGTCAATTCATGTAGAAGGGACTGTGATGCAATATTTTACCAAAAAAATCTTAATGATAACCTGTTTTTTTATCTCTCAAATAGTTGCCGCAGATGAGAGAAACAGTCATGTTCAGTTTTTAAATTCAGCTACTCATATAGAAAATAAATTACCTTTTTCAGAAGCGGTAAAAGTGGGTGACTTATTGTTTTTATCAGGGCAAATAGGCTTTGATGCAAAAACCAAAAAACTGGTGGCTGGCGGAATAAAAAATGAATCGATTAAAGCCATGGAAAATATCAAAGCGACACTTGAAAATTTTGGCTACTCAATGAAAAACCTAGTCAAATGCACAGTGATGTTAGCTGATATTAAAGAGTGGGCGGCATTTAATAAAGAATATGTTAAGTTTTTTGAGCAACCGTTTCCAGCGAGAAGTGCCTTTGCTGCTAGTGGCTTAGCGCTTAATTCTCGTGTGGAAGTTGAGTGTATAGCCAGTGCTGGCGCTGATAATAATTAAAGAGAATGATATGAATACGAATAAGCTTTACCCAGAAATTACGCCATTTTGTCATGAGCTTTTAAGTGTTGGGGGCGGCCATCAATTATATGTAGAGCAGTGCGGTAACCCTAAAGGGCAGCCAGTATTGTTTATTCATGGCGGCCCAGGGGCTGGGTGCTCAACGAATGATCGTCGATTTTTTGATCCTGAAAAATATCACATTATTTTGTTTGATCAGCGAGGTTGTGGGCGTTCGTTGCCTTTTGGCAGTTTAGAAAATAATGAAACGACTTTCTTAGTTGATGATATTGAAAAGATTCGCCAACATTTAGCAATTAAACAATGGCATGTTTTTGGCGGCTCATGGGGCTCAACCTTGTCTTTAGTGTATGCTCAAACACATGCAAAGGTTGTTTCAAGTTTAGTGTTGCGCGGTATATTTTTAGGCCGCCCAGAAGATACACAGTGGACATTTGCTAGTGGTGGTGGCACTCGAATATTTGCCGATTACTGGCAAGAGTATCTTGATTGTTTACCTGATGGTGAAAATCAAACCAGTGTGAAAGCGGCATACGATATTATGATCGGCGATGATAAAGCTTTAGCCGAAAAAGTTGCTCAAGCTTGGGCGAAATGGGAGATCCGCTGTTGTACTTTAGAGCCTAATCAAGCATTTGTAGATGCACTAACGGGTGATGATAACTGTTGGACACTATCACGACATGAAGCACACTATATGGTGAATAACTGCTTTTTAACTAATAATCAAATTTTGGCTAATTGCGATCGTATTAAAGACATTCCAACCATTATTGTTCATGGCCGTTATGATATTGTTTGCCCATTTGATAATGCTTGGCTACTTCATAAGCAGTTACCTCACTCAGAGCTGGTGATCAGTAAAACGGCAGGGCATGCCTCAATAGAGCCAGAAACTATGCATCACTTAATTTATGCAACAAATAAAATGTTAAGTTGATCTGAATTCTTATTGAGTTAGCTATGCCTTAGAAGACGCCATAGAATAAGCAACAGGTATTCATGGCGTCTTTTTTGTCTAGATTATAGATAACACAAGAATATGCTTGTTCTCTTTTTTTTCCGCTTATATTTACCGCTCATCATTTTTTTTAACCAGTCATCATATTTCGCCGGTTCACTTTTTTTTGCCTAGTACTATTCACATGATTGAACTATTGAAATTAAGTAACGTTAAAGGAATTCAGTTATGACGAGTATTACTGCAAGCACACTAAAAGATGATAAACAGCGCCACAAAGTAACACAGAATAAACAAGCCACAATCAAAAAGGGTTGGGTAAGAGCGATTGTTGGCGTTATTGTTATTAGTCTTTTTTCAGGACTTGGAGTCGTTCCTTTAATTCTCACAGGTACGTTAACGCTTGAAATGACTCAAATGTCGGCCAGTGGCTTATTCAATGCTGTTGGTGTTAACACTTTTTGTGCAATTATGTTTTTTCAGTTGATAGCAGTCCTGCTATTTATCTATGTTTTTAGAATATACGTCGATAAAGAGTCATTAAAATCACTTGGCTTTGAATTCGCTAATGTGCAGTCAGACTTGTTTAAGGGACTAGTGTGGGGGGCTTTGTTAATTTCTGTTGGTTTCCTTCTGCTTTATTTTACCGGTTTTTTAGCCATTGTAGGCATTGATATTGCTGCTATTGAATGGTTGAGTTACCTTGCCTTTTTTATGATTGTTGCGCTTAATGAGGAAATTTTAGTACGGGGTTATGTACTAACGAACTTAATGGCATCTATGAACAAGTATTGGGCATTGCTTGTTTCAGCCTTGATATTTTCTTTTATGCATTTAGGTAATGATAATACCTCTTTGATATCAACTGTTAACCTGTTCTTAGCGGGGATTATGTTGGGTATTTACACGATACATAAAGGTAATTTATGGTTTCCAATCGGCATGCATTTTACTTGGAATTTCGTTCAAGGCCCTATTTTAGGTTTTGAAGTCAGTGGCACTAAAATGGAGAGTGTTATTCATCAAGAAGTCATGGGTAATCCGTTCATTACTGGCGGGGAGTTTGGCTTTGAAGGTTCGTTATTGTTAACCGTTATGATGGTTTTATCAACAGTCTATCTTCATAATAAATATAAAAAAAATGTCAATAGTACGGAGGGATAACATGAGACAGTTATTGTCATTTCTTCCTCCATTCTCTTGGGTGCTCTTATTTTTCGTGTTGGTATGTAGCGTGTCATATTTATATGTAAATAATAAACACATAGGCAAAATGGCAATGGCTATTTTTGTGGCTTTAGTGTTAATTGGGGGCTGGTCATATGGTATGAAAGCCGCTCAAACAAGCTCAAATATACAAGTAAAGTGAATAATATCAGCGCTAATTAATCGTAATTTTTAGAAAAATAAGAGAGTGTGCAAATGAACTTTTTTAGATGAAAAAAACTTTAGATTACAGATGATTATTACTATGATAGCATCAAAGCAGGCCAATATATTCACATAAAATTTACATAATGAAAGCCAACATTAGTTATTACTCTTTACAAATAATAGGGAACGTTCTTTTTTGGGGGTGGGTTTCTCTTATGGGAATTACCGGTCATGAGGGTGACGTTGATCTTGGATCAGAAATTATTTTGTTTCTTATAAGCGTTTGTATTAGCATTTTAGCGACACATTTCATTTTACGTGCCTACCTTAAAAAACACCTACCAGAAAGCCAAACGTCGAAAAAAATATATGCATTAGCAATTCTCTATGCAGCGATAATTGCGACGCTGTTGAATTTTCTTTGGTGGCTTGGTTTTGGTGAGCCAGAAAAAGGCTATTCAATTTCAAAAGCATTAATTTTAATAGCAGTAAACATCGCGATATTTTCTATTTGGAGTGGACTCTATATTGCGGTAACTTCGATTACTGAACGTTTCAGATTGCGCAAACAATTACGTGAGCAAGAATTGGCAAGTTTGATGAATCAAATTAATCCTCATTTTTTATTCAACTCACTTAATACCATCCGTGGGATGATTTATGAAGATAAAGAAAAGTCAGCTGAATTAGTGACTAAGCTTTCAACATTGTTTCGTTATAATTTGTCTACGGATACCAAGGCGCACACCAGTTTAGGAGCAGAGCTAGAAGTTTGTCAGCATTATTTAGCCATTGAAGATATTCGCTTAGGAGAACGACTCAACGTCAGCATCAATATTTCACCTGAAAGTAAAAATGCCAAAATCCCTACGATGGGTTTATTAACCCTAATTGAAAATGCCATTAAACATGGTATAGCGCATTTACAAAAAGGCGGTACAGTAACGCTTAATAGTCGAATAGAAAACAACATGCTGATGATTGAAGTGATTAATCCCTTTAATGAAGCGTTGGTGAAGTCAGGCACACAAGTCGGCTTAAAGAACCTACAGCAACGTATAGCATTAATCTTTGGTCATAGTGGCAAAATGAGTCAAACCATTACAGACTCTACTTTCACGGCATCTTTAGCGTTACCCTTTGAGCCTGTTTAATACGTTATTGAAGATAATTATACCATTCATCATTTTTTCTGACCGCTTATCACTTTTTAGCTTATAAAGGGAATTTTCAACCTATTATTGTTCTTACTTAATCAGCACACAGTAAAATTAGTAACATTTTAAAGGACTGAAAAATGACTACGATGAACGTAACGACATTAAAAATGATAATTGCAGCAGCAGGAGCGTTATCGTTTATAACACTTTTTGCAGCAACCAGTCAGTATCAAGAAATAACACTTAAGGTGTGTGAAAGCGCATATGTTATTGAAGACGTTAAGACAGTTCAGCCTAGTTGTTCAGCTTCTCGTCGATTACCATTTGATATTAATGGATAAGACTGATGCCTATTATTCTTTTAATTATCTTACTGATTATCTCTCTGTCGTTTTAAATATCATTTACAAGGAGTAGCAAAATGTCTTCAACTATTAAAATACCAGACAACGAAGTAAATAAACCATGGAGTGCAAAAGCGACACTAGGTTTAACCTGCTTACTTTTAGCATTGTATTTTATTATCTCTATGATCTCAGTTGGCGTTGGCGCTGGAATTGAGGCTTCATTATCGGCAACCTCGCCAGAAAATGCACAAGCTGTTGGCTCTCAGGCTGCTGAAAGGCTTGTACTCGATGGTGATTTTAATTCGATTAACTATTTATTGACGGCTTTATGTTTATCACCTTTGATTTTTTATATGGCAGGTCGACGAAAAATAACCACGGCCGCAGCCTACCTGGGTTTTGATCGGCTCCCAAGTAAAAAGCATTTTATTCATTTTAATTTCGCAATTATTGGTTACTTTATATTTTCATATTTTGCTTCTGATGCCTTAGGCATTGAAATGCCACAAAGTATGATCGAGTTATACAATACTACCGATTACATGTTTTTGTTATTTATTGTCGTTGTGGTTGCCGCGCCACTCTTTGAAGAGCTTATCTTCCGTGGTTTTATGTTTAAAGGGTTACAGCACTCACCTTTAGGTATTACAGGTACTATTATTATCACCAGTGTCTTATTTACTTTGATACATGCAGGCCAATATGATGTATTTATTCTGGCAGTGTTATTTCCATTAGCGGTAATTTTAGGTTTATCTCGCTATAAAAGTGGCGGTATCTATTTGCCGATTTACTTACATTTTGTTAATAATTTGTACTCATCAATCGAAATGTATTTAGCTATGTCTTAAAATAATTGAATGCTTTTATCTATCAATAATTCAGGTGGTCGGTATATACTAACCTCCTGAATTATTATCTAAAAAATCACTAACCAAGCGACTGTAATGCCAGAACAACAAAAATCCAATCTTGCCTATTATCTTTGCCAATTTTTAGGTTTTGTTATCATCATGAGCTTTGCCGTTTTTGGTTTGTTGTTTTCTCCTGAATTTCAAACAGACGCACTTAAACAGTCTATCCCCAATTATATTATTAAGAATATCCTCTCTTATAGTGCAGCGATTTTACTGACTCATTTTCTTTTGCGTACTTACCAACGTAAAAATCAAGTAACTCAATTAAAAGTATTCTTAAAAATTATTTTGCAATGCGCTGTTATAGCAACAGTTCTAGATAAGCTTTTGGAATGGATTTTTGGCTTATCTTCTCATGAAACTGATGTGTTTTTTTATCAGCATGGTATTGTTTTTGAGCTGTTTTCATATGTTGTTATTAATAGTGCTTTCTTTCTTATTTGGAGCTTATTTTATTTAACCATTACCTCGATTCGAGACCGTAGAACATTAGCGGAACAGTTAAAAGAGCAGCAATTATCGAGTTTAATGAATCAAATTAACCCTCACTTTTTGTTCAATTCGCTAAACACTATTCGCGGAATGATCTATGAAGATGAAGATAAAGCGGCTGATTTAATTACTCAACTGTCGACCTTATTCCGCTATAACTTATCAACCGATACCAAAGCGTCTACTAGCTTGGGCAAAGAGCTTGAGGTTTGTCAGCATTATCTCTCTATCGAGGATATTCGTCTTGGTGACCGTTTACGGTTAAATATCAATGCCTCGGATGAAAGTAAGCGTGCCAAAATACCGACCATGGGTTTATTAACGATTGTTGAAAATGCCATCAAGCATGGTATAGCCAACTTAAAAGACGGCGGTACATTAACGCTAAATAGTAGAATAGAAAATAATAGGTTAGTGATCGACGTTATTAACCCTTATCAAAGTGATTTAGTGAAGTCAGGCACTAAAGTCGGACTGAAAAACTTAAGCCAACGGATTGAGCTGATTTTTGGCAAGCAAGGTCTATTAAGCCAAAAAACAGACAATGATACTTTTCATGTATGTATGAGTTTACCTTATGAACCTATCAAGAATGGATAAGCCTTTGAATGCCATCATCATAGATGATGAGCGCATGGCGCGACAAGAATTATTGCGTTTGCTAAAAAAGCACCCCAACATTACGGTGGTTGAGCAGGCCGAAAATATAGATCAAGGACTTGATGAAATTAAAAAACATCAACCGGACATCATATTTTTAGATATTGAAATGCCAGGCGGCACCGGCTTAACATTGGCCGAAAAGCTGAATGGGGAAATCCCAATCGTTTTTTGTACGGCTTACGATGAATTTGCTGTTGATGCTTTTGCACTGAATGCGGTTGATTACTTGGTTAAACCTATAGTCCCCGAGCGTTTAGCTGAAACCATTGAAAAATTAGCTGTTCAAGCAGCGTCTTCAAATGAAGCTATACTTGACGATAGTTTCAAATTGATGGTGAAATTTAACGAACATATGAAAATCATACCGCTTGGGGATATCATTTGTTTTGAAAGTGTAGGTAACCATGCGGCAATTTATACCTCGCAAGGTAAAGCTTATTTGCATAGTTCGTTAAATAAAATTGAAAGCAGGCTTAATAGCGATAATTACTTTCGGGCCAGTCGGTTACACATTGTTCGCCTTGATGCTATTAGTCAGCTTGAACACAATATTAATCATGGCTTAAGTGCTGAACTTAATGATGGTAAAGTTGTTGAGATATCACGCCGACAAGCCAGTAAATTAAAAGCTCAATTGGGTTTTCCTGCTTAAGCGCAGCAACCCCTTGTGGTGATTATTTTTTTACCACGGTAAATATTTTATTAACGATTTTCTTAGTCATTTGATGGGCTAATTACATACTATTGTTTTAAGAATTGGTTGGGTGAAACGCCCATTTGTTTACGAAACATGTAAATAAACGCTGAGCTTGATTCATAACCAAGCAATTGAGCTATGCTGCTTATGTTATCGCCAAGTGATAAATGTTTAATCGCTATTTGAATATTTAATCGCTGTCGCCATTCGCTATAAGTAATGTTAGTTTCTTTTTTGAATACTCTACTCAGTGTTCGGGGTGATGCGCTGACAAACTTCCCCCAAAAGGTCAGATCACTCTTTAGTGAAGGATGCTTTAATAAGCGCTCGGTGATATTGGTCAGTCGTTTGTCTTTTGGGTAAGGTAAAAAGGTATCTAGCTTGTCGCAACTCATTATTTTATCGCGGAGTAATCTAAGTGTTCGTCCTGCTACGTTTTGCCATTCATAATCTTCAGGGATATTTTTACATTCATTGATCAGTGCTTTTAAAAAGGCATTGGTATTAATAACTGTAGGGATGCTCGGAAAGTCAGTCGCTTCTTCAGCACAAAAATAAAAAATACTCAACGTAACGGCTGTTTTCGCTAATATTTCATGACAGTGCTCTGAGGGGATCATGATAGCTTGCTGTGGTGGCACAAAATATCGCCCATCATCAGTAATAATGGCGAGCACCCCCGAGTGAACAAAAATGCATTGTGCTTGTTTGTGTTGGTATTTACTGACACCGGCTAAAGCAGGGATCTCTCGATGTCGTACTGAAATTGGATGAAAACTTTGTGGCTGCTCAGTGCTTGTCATTTTATCAATATTACATGTTAATTTTTATATATAGTGACAATAAGTTTTTATCATCTTGGGGAATAATTCAAGTAGATTGCCGAAAAAAACAACTAAAAGTAAAGAGAAAACTTAGAAAGTGATTGTATTCAATAGACAATAGTAACTACACTTAGGCACTAATAATAAGCAACACTGTTAAAATCACTCATAGGATCATAAATGAGAAAGTTAATCGCAATCACTTTTGCGCTATCGTCTGCAATGATTAGTCAATGGGCCAGCGCTGAAGGTAACACCATCTATCAAGTATCGTTTGATAATGCCGTTCATCATGAAGCACAAATATCTGCGACCTTTACGGGTATCGAAAATCAAGTATTAGAAGTGCAAATGAGTCGTGCTTCTCCTGGGCGTTATGCGATGCATGAGTTCATTAAAAATGTTTATAAAGTCAGTGCAGTAAATAGTGTCGGCCAGCCTTTAACTGTTACACGCTCAAACCCTTATCAGTGGCATATTGAGGGGCACGACGGAGAAGTCACCTTCACATATACTTTATTTGGTGACAGAGCCGACGGTACTTATAGTCAAATTGATCGCACACATGCTCATTTAAATATGCCAGCAACATTTGCTTGGGCGACTCATCATGAAGACCGAAATATTGACATTGAGTTTCGTCCATTTAATCCACGCTGGAAAGTGGCGACTCAATTAGTCAAAGGCAAAGGCAAATATTCATATACTGCCCCTAATTTACAATACTTTTTAGACAGTCCAACGGAACTAAGTGACCATCAAGTGCGTTCATGGCAAGTGAAATCAGGTGGAAAAACTCAAACCATTAATTTAGCAGTGCACCATGATGGCATTGAAGAAGATTTGGATAAATATACTGAAAAAGCCAAAGCGGTTGTTGCTGAGCAAATAAAAGTTTTTGGTGAGTTACCTCGTTTTGATTTTGGTGAATATACTTTTATCGCTTGTTATTTGCCGCATGTGAAGGGTGACGGTATGGAACATCGTAACTCAACTATATTAACTAGTTCATCATCATTAGATGAAGCTGAATATAGTCAATTAGGCACCTTATCCCATGAGTTTTTTCATGCATGGAATGTTGAACGTATACGCCCGAAAGAGCTCGAACCGTTTAAATTCATTGAAGCAAATATGACCCCTAGCTTATGGCTTGCAGAAGGTTTTACGACTTATTACGGTGATTTAATCTTAAAAAGAAGCAACGAATGGGATGAAGCTAAATACTTAAAAAAAGTCGCCGATATTGTTAACCAAGCCAATAATATGCGTGGTCGATTATATTTTACGCCGGAAGGAGCAAGTCAGTTAGCAACCTTTACCGATGCTGGCGTTTCAAAAGATAGAACTAATTACAGTAATATCTTTTTTAGTTATTACACTTATGGTCGAGCAATGGGCTTGGCACTAGACCTAGCTATTCGTGCGCAATTTCCTGAAAAATCGTTAGATGATTATATGCAGCAATTATGGTTAGATTTTGGTCAATCAGAAACACCATACTCACGTGATGATGCCAAAGCGACATTAGTTAAACTGACTGGAGATCAACGCTTTGCCGACAAATTTTTTGCTGAGCATATTCATGGTCAAACTACACCTGATTATGCCGCATTGTTAGCTCCAGCAGGTTTAAAACTTGAGCCAAAAGACGATGAAAGCGCCTATCTTGGTAAAGTCAATTTTGACTTTGAAGGAGAAGCGGCCATAGTTAGCAACACCATTTTAGTTGATAGCCCATTATATAGAGCGGGTATTGAGCGTGGTGATCAAATTGTTAAGTTAGGCCGTAGAACGATTCGCAATAATGAGTTATGGGACAAAGCATTAGAACAATTTGAGCCAGGTGACACCACTACTATAGAATATATTCAGCGTGGCGAAACGGTTAAAAAACAAATCGCCTTTATTAGTGACCCATCAGTGAAAGTGACTAAAATAGATGATGAAGAGCTGGACGAGGCTCAAAAGCAATTTCTCATTAACTGGTTGGGTGA
Organism: Colwelliaceae bacterium 6441; assembly: GCA_040779345.1. Lineage (GTDB taxonomy): Bacteria > Pseudomonadota > Gammaproteobacteria > Enterobacterales > Alteromonadaceae > Thalassotalea_H. Next base: position 21,940 of record JBFONU010000014.1, read on the forward strand.
AGAGCCTGTTGAAGCTGATGAGGCAGACGTTGAACCTGCAAGCCTTTAATATAATCACTCTTGTTGAACGGCTTTTAGTGTTGGAATGACACTAAAAGCCTAATTATGTATTTGCTTAAGCGCTAAGTTAGCTTGCTCTGTTATAAGGATATTTCCCCGTTGTACTCGCCAGAACAAATTGCCACATTAACTGCATCCCTTAGAGAATCGTTAGGGGATAATATTCCTTGGCAATATGAAGAAAAATTGGACGTGATGCTCAGCGAATTTGCGCAAAATAAGTCTGAGGTTGTGTTAGCAAATTTACGTAAGTCTTTAACTGATGAATGGCATAGCAAAACAGTTAAAAAACTGCCGAAAGCTTTAAAGAATCAACTAGGTGATTTAGCTAAGTTAGCTAAAAATCAACAAATTCTTGCGATGCCTGCTAGTGAAAGCACTCCGGCAATTGTCGCTTTATGGTGGCCATGGGGGCATGGCGGTACGTATTCATTACGAATAAAAGTATTGAATGAGAGTTATGAAAATATTCCAGAGAATGCGAGTTCAACTGGAATATTTTCCTACTTTAAAGGCTTATTCACTTCCTCGTAAACTGTATATTGCGGGTTTTTTAATATACTGGCGAAGCGGTAAATAACAGGCGAAAAACGTAATTAATGCTATTAGCCCTAATGTACCAATGAATATTGGCACAAGCGATATTGAAATATAGCGAGTTAGGTTGTCACTAAAACCGACGTATAAAGCTAACAAAGCCAAACTACTTAACACTATTCCTATCAACAATGCGCTGGCATTGTCTTTAATCACCATAGCAATAATATCCTTACCTTTTGCGCCAATTGCCATGCGAGTGCCAATTTCAAAACGGCGCATTTGGCTTGAATAACTTAAAATGCCATATAAACCAATCATTGTAAGAATAATGCTGATCACTGTTATAGCAGTTGTTGCGGCGAGTGAAACTAAATAAGAATAAAGTTTAGAATGTTTTAAATGAGCTAACGATTCAAGTTTAAATATATTGAAAATTTTTGAGGTGTCTTTCATTACTTTCAATAACGTGTCTTGTGACAGTCGTTGGTTTTCTTTTAATTGAATCGTCATATTAAAAGCATTATTACTAGGTTTATAAACTCTTGGCGGAATAGCGTCATCTCCAGGTATTTTTAAACCACTGACAACACCAGAAATAACAAAGGCATTTTCATCTTCGTTAGAAGTGCCAAATGATAAGCGCCTACCTAAAATACTGCCACTCGGGTCAATTGATTTGGCTAACTGTTGATTAATAATGATTTTTTTTGTTTTATCTTTTACATCCTGTTCAGTAAAAAATTCACCTTCAATTAATTTTTGTCCTGAGATATTAAAATATTCATGATCAACATTACGACCAAGCGGTAACACTTGTTGCATGCTGTCGAGCTCTGTCAAAGACCAAGTGCTTAAATTACCAGTTAATGGTGATGATGCTCGACTGACAGTGCTAACTTGAGGTAATGCTATTAACGAGTGCTTTAACTGTTCAAGCAATACCTCTCTTTCTGCTCTAGAAGGTAATTGTTCCGAGTACATTCTAATTTGTAAACTTAACTGATTTTCTACATCGAGACCGTCATCATAGGTGATTTTGTCGATGGCTTTTATTGAAATATTGGCGCAAATAAACAAAAGTACAGAAGCGACACTAATTTGAGAAATAATGAGGAAGGAGCGTAAATTTTTTGAAATTTGTGCTTTTTGACCTTTACCACCACTGATGAATGACGAGCTTAACCGCTTAAAGTCGAGTGATTTACTGCCAAACTTGGCGAATATCATCGCGAGAAAAGCACCAATAAAAAATGCACAGGTAACAGTGAAAGTTTGTAGCTGCAACTCTTTAACTCTGGGTAACGCATTGGCTAAATACTGTTGCAAGATATCAAAGCTAAAAGAGGCAATTACAAGCGCAACTATAAGTGATGTAAGAATGAGTAAACTACTTTCTAATAATATGGTTTGAAAAATAGTACGCGGTTTTGCGCCAACACTTGCGTGAATAGCATAACTTTGTTGTTTTTCAGCCAACCTAGAAATGAATAAGTTAAGAATGTTCATCGTGGCAATAATAACTAAACATATTCCACTCAGAAGTAAGAGAATAACAGCCTGTTTACTTTCGCCAATAATGATATCTTGTAAAGCGTTTAATTGTATTTCAACCTGCCAGCCCTTGAAGTATTCAGAGTCAGCATTATTTAATTGCCACTTCTCATTGACATAAGTTGAGCTTTGCTTAGTCGCTTTTGGTAGTTGAATATAATTAGCAAGTTTGCCAATTATAGTTCGCTGATGGGATCTACCCCACCACACTTTTCTATTATTGTCAGACGTTGGATTAAAATCCCATGGGAACCAAAATTGATTTTCATAACCCACGGATAATAATGCAGGTTCAACAAATTGTTCTGCTAATACCCCGATAATGGTATAGGTTTGATTTTTGGTTGAGGCTTTCTTTCCGATAATATCATCGCTGCCATTGTAAAGTGTTTGCCATGCTTTATAGCTGATCACCGCAACATGTTGGTAGCTATTTAATCCTTCTTTTTCAGAGAAAAACCGACCTTTGGTCATGGGAGTATTCATTAAACTAAACCATTCTGGCGTTACATAGCTTGAATGAATAACCGGACTTTCAGGGTGAGAAACTAGAGATGAAACATGATAGTCAACCATTGTCGCTTCAGTAAAAATTTGCTGATTTTGATAGAAATCGACTAAGCCTGGGTAGTTAAAACCACTGACATTAAACTTACCATTATTGTCTATCTGTCTTTGCTCTACTTGATAAAGGCGCTCTTGATCGGGATATGGCAAGGGCTTTAGCAACATCACATACGCTAATGTTAATACACATAGCAAAGCCCCTAGCGTAATACTCATAGTGGAAACAACGCTAAAAACAAAGCCCGGCTTTTGCTTAAGGCTTAAATAGGCTTGTTTAAGTTGATAGGCACTTAATGGTGAAAAGAAACTCACTATTCACTTCCTCGTAAATTATGTATGGTCGGTTTGTTGATGTAACTGCGTAAAGGTAAGTAGCAGGCGAAAAAAGAGATGATTGAAATGAGCGCTAATGTGCCAATAAATACTGGCAGTAATTCTATAGAAATATAACTAGTTAGCTTGTCACTAAAACTTATGTATAAACCAAGTAAAACAGAAATACTTAACAAAATACCTATCACTAAATCCGTCGTATTATCTTTAATTATCATATAGATTATGTCTTTGCCTTTTGCACCAATTGCCATGCGAGTACCAATTTCATAACGGCGTATTTGAGCGCTGTAACTTAAAATGCCATATATGCCTATTCCAGCAAGAAGAAAAGCAATTAAGGCTAAAGCTGCGGTTGTGACTGCGGTAGTAATGTCTGTAAATAGACGTTTCGTGAGGGCGTCAGCAGCAGTATTAAAACTAAAAACTGAATATCTTGAGTCAATCTCAGCAACCAATGCCCCCAGTTGTTGGCGACTAATTGACTGTTCTGCTTTGAGTTTAAGTATAAACTGTTGCTGATGTAGAGCATTAGGAGCATAGCTTCTTGGTACACCGGCAACGGCATCTTCGCTGCCAAATGCTGTATCGCCGGGAATAGTAATATCTTTGACAATGGCTATTATTTTAAAGTCAGGCTCACCTATCGATGATAGCCGCATACCGATGACATCACCGTCTGTTTTTAACTGTTTAGCAAAAGCTTGGTTAACAACCATCGCATTAGGATTATCTCGACGATCTACCACCGTAAAATTTTCTCCTTGTAAAAGCTCTTGTTCAATTATATTGAAATACCTGTGATCTATTCGTTTGAAGTAAGGCGTATACCTTTCTGTCCCAGATGGTTTGGTTAGCGCTTTAATACCAAAACCATCTAAAGGTGAACTCCCTTGCGAAACTGACTGCACTTGCGGTAAAGCTTCCAGCCCTTCCATGATTTCAGTCATAATGGGTATTACCTCTGCCTGACTAGAGGGTTGCGTTGGCGAAAAATTTAAAATTAAAGTCGATAGATTATTCGTGGAAAATCCTATCGGTGCATTAATGGTTTTCATTGCGTCTTTAAATAAACTAACGTTAACAAAAACCAATACCATAGCTAATGCTACTTGGCTGGCGATTAATACCTGACGCGTTTTTTTAGACACCTGTAAACCACTGCCTTTACCACTGCCTTGTAAGCTAGTGCTTAACGTATGGTAATTGATCATACGGGTACTTAATTTTGCAAAAAATAACGCCAAAACTATCGTGAAAAATATGGCGCTAGCGAAAGTTATTGGATTAAGGACTAACTCGTTAACTCTGGGGAGAACAGCAGCCAAATATTGCTGCATAATATAAAATCCAACATTAGCAACCACCAATGCTAGAATAATAGACATAAAAAACAGCAAGCTGGTTTCTGCAAACATCGCTTTGAACAAATGTTTTTTAGTAGCGCCAATTGCCGCATGAATGGCGATTTGTCGTTGTTTTTCTACAGTACGCGACATAAACAGGTTAGAGATATTACCACAGGCAATTAATACCAAACCAAGTACGCCAACTAATAACATGACAGCAATTGATTCACTCTCACCAAGCATTACTGCCTTAACCGAGCGTACATTCATTCTTACTGACCAGCCTTTAAAAAAAACCATATCTGCAACACCTTCCTGCCAACGATTACTCACGAAAGGTGTTAAAAATGTTTCAGCTTGTTTTGAGGTAACTCCTTTTTTTAATTGGCCAATAAATTTAAGGCTACTATCAATATTAGTAAAACTTTGTCTTTGCCCTTTATCTGACTGATTGAAATCCCATGGCAACCAGACTTGTGTTTCACGTCCAATTTCAGCCAATTCCGGCTCAACAAAATTTTTTGCTAATACACCTACAATTTTATAACTTACGCCATTTAAATTGATTTTCTGATCCAAAATACTTGCACTGCCAGCATACTCTTGCTGCCAAGTATTATAACTAAGTAGGGCAACAGGGTTATTGCTATCTAAAGCTTCGCTCGCTTCAAAACTTCTTCCCATAACCACGGGGGAAGCTAACAACTGATGAAATTCAGGCGTAACATATGCAGTATTTACCAAAGGCTGATTCTTTTGTGAAATAATCACAGCTTGGCCATAAACCATCATTGCTGACTGTTCAAATGTTGATTTGTTTTTGTATAAATGCACCAAGCCAGCGTAGCTATAAGCAACCGTTTTGATTTCTTTTTTTTCGCCTATGATTTTATGCTCAGCAACAAACAAACGATCTTGTTCGGGGTAAGGTAACGGCTCGACCAGCAGCAAATAATTTAGCGTCAATACACAAAGTAAAGCTCCTAAGGTAATTCCCATGGTTGAAACTACACTAAAAACAAAGCCAGGCTTTTGTCTAAGACTTAGAAAGGCTTGTTTAAGTTGATAGCTGTTTAACCCCGAAAAGAAATTCACTATTCACTTCCTCGCAAATTATGTATCGCAGGTTTGTTGATGTAATTGCGTAAAGGTAAGTAGCAGGCGAAAAAAGAGATGATTGAAATGAGCGCTAATGTGCCAATAAAGAGTGGCATCAGCGCAATTGACATATAGGCTGTTAGCGTTTCACTAAAGCCGACATAAAATGCCAGTAAAATGACCATGCTAAATACTATCCCCATCAGTATTGCAGTTGCATTGTCTTTGACGACAATAGCAATAATGTCTTTGCCTTTTGCGCCAATCGCCATTCTTGTCCCAATTTCAAAACGACGCATTTGAGTCGAATATTTTAAAATACCGTATAAACCCAAACCGCTGAGCAAAATAGTAATAATCGTTAAAGCGATTGTCGTTGTTGCGGTAGTGGTTGCACTAAATAGGCGTTCGTTTTTATAATGAGTTAATGATGAGAAACTGAATAAACTAAAGTTCTTATCAACACTTTTGAGTATTGCTACTAATTCTTCTCTAGATAATGATTGCCCCTTATGCACTTTGATTAAAAGCATATTTCTTGAAAGACTAGCCGGAAAATAAAAGCGCGGTGACACGGTAACTCTTCCCGGTATCTTAATCGCTTTAACCACTCCTATAACACGAGCGCCATTACTGAATCGTATGCCTAATGCACTCCCATTAGGTGCTAATTTTTGAGCGAAAACATCGTTAATAATGGTGACGAGTTCTCTATCTTTAATGTCAGCGGCAGAGAAATTGTTACCCTCAATAATTTTTTGATTAATGAGTGAAAAGTATTGATGGTCAACATCTTTACCGGCAATAGAAAATCGTTGGTTATCTGCTTCGGTCTCTAAAGCGAAGGTGCCAAACCCAGAAGGCCGCATTGATTGACTTATTCCCGACACTTTCGGTGATTCAAAAAGTGCTTCTTTCAACTCAGTAATAGGCCCTGACTGTAATGTACGTTCAACAGTGGGTAACGCTAAAACCGCCGTATAAATGTTTTGGGTGTCATATCCTAAGGGTTGCTCAATCAACTCTTTAGCATCTTGATAAAGGACAATATTGATAAAAATGAGTGCTGTCGCAATGGCTATTTGGCTTGTGATGAGAATATTTCTGAGTTGTTTTGACACTTGTACACCACACCCTTTACCACTTGATTGTAATAAGGTGTTTAAAGCGCGATAGTTAATCATTCTTCGACAGAGCAAAGAGAATAGCAGGGTGATTAACAGTAAAATAGCGATAGAGGCGATCGTAGAAAAGCTGTTTAACGCTAATTCATTAATGCGAGGAAGATAGTCACCTAAATAATAACGCAAGGTTAAAAATCCCAAATAACTAAAGGCTTGTGCAATGATAATTGCAAGTAGCATCAGTAAACTGGTTTCAGCAAAAATACTGTTAAACAATTGTTTTTTAGAAGCGCCAATTGCGGCGTGAATAGCAAGTTGCTGTTGGCGTTCGGCAGTTCGAGAAATAAATAAATTCGCAATGTTAACACTGGCAATTGCTACTAACCCCAAAGCGCCAATGAGTAATAAGAGAATACTTCTTTCGCCATCGGCAATGATGTAAGACTTTAATGGGATCGTATTTATATTAATACTCCAACCTTTAAAAAATGCATGAGCGCTTACTTGCTGCTGCCAGTTTCTATTAATAAGGTTGGTTAATGATTGTTCGTGTAGCTTTATGGCGTTTGTTTCTAGAAGTGCTTTTTTCATTTTTCCGATGAACATTAGGCCGCCATCGTCATTTCCCCATGTTTTACGATCTCTTTCGCTGACGGTATTGAAATCCCATGGCAGATATATCTGGGTAGAGAAACTCGGTCCTGCGATAGGCAATTCAATATTGTCTGCGGATAAAACACCAATAATTTGATAACTTTTGCCACCCAAAGACACCTTTTTATTGAGAATATCATCGCTACCGGCAAATTCATTTTGCCACATTTGGTAACTTAACAGGGCTACTGGATTATAACTATTGAGCTTTTCGGTTGCGTTGAAAGCACGTCCTTTTGCCATTTTTACTGAAAAAATAGTAAACCATTGTGGTGTGACAAAAGAAATTGCTGCCATAGGCTCAGAAGGTAACGAAGTGATGACTGCTCCATCGGTATACAATAAAGTGCTTTGCTCAAAAACAGTTTGGTTTTTATAAAGATGCATTAGGTTTGGGTAAGTAAAAGCATTACCATCAACCTCGCCTTGATTGACAAGTTGATGCTCAACATTAAACAACCTTTCTTGATCAGGATACGGCAAGGGCTTAATTAACATCACATAAGCTAATGTCAGCACACAAAGCAGGGCGCCTAAGGTAATGCCCATAGTCGTAATAATACTAAAAACAAAGCCAGGTTTTTGCTTGAGGCTTAAGTAGGCTTGTTTTAGTTGATAGATAAATAAATTCATTGGATGTTTCTCTTAAAGTAAGTCTCTACTAGCCCACTATTTTTTCCATAGGGGCTTGCAAAATTCTGCCATCAAGTAACTGTACTTTTGTTTTTGCCATGTCTGCATACCTTGGATCGTGCGTTACCATGCAGATTGTCGTGCCATTTTTATTGAGAGTTTCTAAGAGGTCCATGACTTGATCACCTGCTTTTGAATCAAGATTCCCTGTAGGTTCGTCGACCAACAATATTGCAGGATCTGCCACTAGAGCTCTTGCTATTGCTACTCGTTGTTGCTGACCACCCGATAGTTGATTAGGTTTATGGCTGACCCGGTGTGATAAGCCGACTTGCTCTAGGCAATTTGTTACTCGCTGTTTAATCTCACTATGGTTAAATTTTTCTGAGTGATATCTTAGTGGTAATGCGACATTGTCAAACACGGACAGCTCATCAATTAGATTAAACGACTGAAAAATAAAGCCAATTTTTTCATTTCTTACTTCTGCTGCTTCATCAAGTGTTAGTTCGGTAACATTAGCTCCTTCAATGAAGTATTTACCGCCAGTAGCCATATCCAGTAAGCCCATAATTGATAACAGTGTTGACTTTCCACAACCTGATGGACCTGAAATGGAGACATAATCGCCTTTATTTATAACTAGGTTGATCGACTTTAGTGCATGAGTTTCTAATTCTTCTGTTTCGAAGACTTTCGAAATATTTTCAATTTTCAGTATCTCGTTCATTCTGTGTCCTATTATCTACTTATTTAACTTTAATGCATGTAATGCGTCTAGTTTAATGTGATTTTTTCTGCTTGGTAATTCGATAAATCTGAAATGATATATCGCTCACCTTCTTTTACATCGGTTAATATTTCGATATAACGACTTGTTTTATCGCCAAATTTTATTTTTTTTAGTGATGCCGTACCTTGATCATTAGCCACTTGATAAAGGGGAAGTATCGATTGTGACTTTATATTTGTGGGTCTTTCGATATATTTAATGTTTTTTAATGTTTTTGATGTTATTTCAGCGTCAATATTTTGTTGGGGTTTAACGCTTGCTGGGAGACTTCTTGGTAAGGAAACGTCGATGCTAACGGTATTTTGCTCAACAATAGGATCAATTCGCGAAACCTTTCCAATGATAATTGTTTGTCTGTTATTAATTTTTACCTCTTGCCCTAAACGTACGAGTGAAGCTTGGTTTTGAGGTACTTTAATTTCTGCGATTAATTCTGTTGTACTCCCTATTAAAGCAATCTCTTGGCCTGGGAGTACACTTTGCCCTAAATTCACTGATAATCTTTGTAGTACACCTTCAAAACCTGCTTTAACATTGAGTTTATTCACTTTGTTTTTAGCAACTTTTAGACGACCCATTTGTTGTTTTATCCGCTCGCTTTGAATGTTTATTGTTTCGGTATGCACTAAGCCAAGCTGCTGTAATTTCTCTTTTAATATTAATATACGTTTACTTAGCTGTTGCTCGTTTAGCTTACTTTGCTTAAAGGTTAAATCGGAGACAATGCCATCTTCTACTAAAGTTTGCTCTGCCGTTCGTTTTAATTTTGCCGCTTCAAATCGTGACTCTAATTCAGCGATTATTGCTTGTTCTGTTAATAATTCCCTTTTGTTGTTTACTGTTAACTGGCGTAGATTGGCTTTCATCTGTGCTAGTTCTTGTTCTGCATTTTCAACATTTAGATGAAGTTCAGGGTTAGCCAATTTAACAATAACACTGTGCTCATTGACAATCGCTCCAGGCTTTAAAACAATTTCAGCAACGGTTGCTTGTGTTAACGATGTGATCAGCTGTAATTTTTCAGACACTAATTTCCCGTATCCATCAACGTTTATCGCTAAATCACCTTGCTTTACTTCACTTATTAATAAGTCTTTTTTGATTAATGTCACCTCATTAAATGACGAATTAGCCAAGCTGAGTAAAAGAATAAAAGTCAAAGCGATAATGAGGATTGCCTTGCTTTTGATTGTCATACGGTTATTTTTTTTAGGTTTTGCTATATCCATACTCAGTTTCTTTCTCGTTACAATGTTTTATATGCGATCAAGTAATGAGTGGTTATAGCGAATTCCATGCCATAAATTTTTACTTCTAATATCAGTAACATAGGTGTCGTCAGTTTTATTAGATTGGATAATAGTTCGAAATCGGACTTTTTAAGCGCTAATAATGAACCGATTGTATTGACAATTTAGTTAATTAGTTTTGCATTAGCCTTTATAATCAAGGTTCAATATTTACCAAGAGTATTCGGAATCAATTTATGGCCAAACAGTACCTGATATGGGATTTACCATTACGAATTTTTCATTGGAGCTTAGTGATCACCCTTTTTTGCTTATGGGTCACCTCTGATCAAGAGCTTGGTTTAATTGAATATCATATGAAGTTTGGCTATGTTGCGCTTGGGTTAATTCTCTTTCGACTTGTTTGGGGACTGTTTGGTACTAAGCACGCAAAGTTTATTAACTTTATTCCCTCATTATCAGCGATTAAACAGTATTTACGTGATAATAAATCAGGTAGTGAAAAGCCGTTCGCTGGCCACAACCCTTTAGGTAGTTTGATGGTGGTATTGTTTTTAGTGTTAATTTTACTACAAGCAAGCACCGGATTATTTATCGATGATGATATTTTTTCATCAGGTCCCTATAACGGTACTATTAGTAAAGAGTTAGAGAAAATTTTTAATTACATACATAGTAACGGGTTTAACGTGTTATTGACGTTATCTGTGATACACGTTTTTGCGATAATGTATTATTCCAAAGTAAAGAAACAACCTTTAGTACGAGCTATGTTTCACGGTAAAAAACCAGCGGATACTATTGAACAAGAAGACGCCATAACGCATTCCAAAATTGTATCTGCTGTATTAATCGTGCTGACTGTTATTTTATTTGTATACTGGTTGGTTGTGCTGAACGCACCGGTGGTAGAAGAGTTTTATTAGTGGGCTAAGTGGGCCGCAAGCTAAGGGCGATAATATCACCCTTAGTTTAGATAGATTTGATAGTTAATCTTTTTTAAAGTTATCGTGGCATCCGCCACAACTTTGTCCAACACCACCAATCGCTTTTTTAATTGCGCTTTCATTGCCTGTTGCTGCAGTTTTCATTAAGTTTTCTGATGAAACACTTAAGGCGTTAATACGTTTTGAAAATTCTTCAGGTTGTTGCCAAATCTTATTTAGTGCTTCAGTTTTAACATCAAATCTCGATGTGTCCGTTTTTGTATAGTCGGCAATCATATGTGAAAGTTGATTAATTCTTAAGGCATGCTTTTCTACTGCTTTCGCATCAAAAGCAATTTTTCCTTTCGCCATTGCACCTAGTGGCCCCATATTACTGCCTAATAATTTAAATACTGATTGGCGTAATTCAACCGATCTTTGTGCATGTTTTTCTGATTTTGCTGCCTCTGCATTAACTGCTGAACTCGATAATAATAGCGTGGTTGCAATTGTTGCTGTTAATATTTTCTTCATGATTTTCCTTTAATCTTCCTAGTGGTTTGTTATTTTTCTAGCTACTCGTCATTAGCAAATTATATACTGATTAACATTTTATTCATGTATTTTTTAGATTTATTATTGCTTTTCAGCTCACGAGCTGTATAAAATATAGTCAACAGCACTTTTCCTTTTATTAAAATATAACTACTTAAAACAAAAGGTTGTGGTGATTGTTGCTATAGAATTCCGTTATCGGACGAAATCTTCCCATTTTCGAACTATTCATTTGCTGTTATTAGATGGAATTTGGCCTCGGTAAAATTATCATAATTGTAACACCTTGCTCGTCGTTATTATCAAGTTCTATGACTCCCTGATGTTGTTCAATAACATTTCGACAAAAGCTTAATCCTATTCCTTGGCCATCAGTTTTTGTCGAATATAATGGCACAAATAAATTATCTAAATTAGAAAAGCCATGACCATCATCAATAACTTCAATAATAAAATGTTGCTCATGTTCAGAAAAATTTATTTGTACTTTTGTAGCATTAGCTTCTTTAGCATTTTTAATTAAGTTGATTAATACTTGCTCAAAAAATGAAATGTCTGCCCAAAGATAATCGACGGAATAATCGAAATTGATCGGGAAATTATTGAACAGTTTACTGAGTGAATGGCAGAGATCCGGGATAGAAATTTTGTGCCTGTTAAGCTCTATTTTTTTCGACAATGTAGAGTATCGGTCAACAAAGCTTTGCAAATGCAAGCAGCGCTCAGTGATCACTTGTAGTATCTTTTTATCTCTTTCAATTAAACATTTATCGGCTAACGTTTCTGCCATGGAAGAAACCGGTGTGAGTGAGTTTCTAATTTCATGGCTCAACACACGAATAATTTGTTGCCATGCTTGCAGCTGCCCTTCACGCAAAGCAGATTCAATATCAATAAATACTAACAACTGATGCATTTCGCCATTGTCGATGAACTGACTATGTTTAACTTGCCATTTTTTGTTAGAGCTTTGTAAATGCCATGTTTTGCCATCATAGCTTAACCCTAGATGTTCAGGGGTTGATTGGCGATACATTTGCCAAGGTTGCTTGTAAATGGCATAAAATGCTTCATTGGCAAAACTAAGGTGTTGTTTTTGATTAAAGACCATTACGGGTGATTCAAGTTGGCCAATCAGTTGATAGACGAGAAATATATGTTGGTCATAACTCGATTTTTGATGCTGGAGGTGATCACTGAGTTGATTAAGTTGTTGGTGAAACTCTTTGACTTTTCCTTGTGGAAAGGAAGATTTAGCAAATTGATTGTAATCTTCTTGTTTAATCGCATCTAAGTGTAAACTTGCTCGAGTGTATGATCTCATGACTCGATATTTAATCACAGCAATTGACCAAAATATAAAGAGGAGCAGTGCAAAAACAGAGACAACAATCCATTGCCATCGCATCGCAGCTTGCCATTCAAATAAAACTAAAAAGGCAACACTAGGGAGTGCAAAGATAAACAACTTAACAGATAAGTATTTTTCTAAAGAATTCAAATTAAACAAGATCGTATTTCTCAACTCGTCGGTACATTGATGATTTAGTTAACCCCAGCAGTTTTGCTGTTTTAGGGATATTATTATCGGTTTGTAATAAGGCTTTTTTGATTAAACTGATTTCAGCTTCTTGCAGAGTCATTAAAGGTAATTCAACTTTTGGGTTATTAGCCGTTAAGCGTAAATCTTCTATATCAATAAATTGGCTAGTGCAGAGTAAAACAGCACGCTCGATTAAATGACTGAGTTCCCGAATATTGCCCGGCCAATGATAATCTACAAGCGCTTGTTGGGCACCTTGGGTAAGTTCACAATAATCGCGTTTATATTTTTGACTAAATTTAGCAATAAAAAACTGCGTCAAAGGGATAATATCTTGACTACGTTCTTGCAGGGAAGGGAGCCTTAATTCTATCGTATTTAGTCGGTAGTAGAGATCTTCACGAAATAATTCATTGGCAATGAGTTTTTTAAAATCCGCATTAGTTGCGCTAATGATTCGACAGTTAGTTAATTGAGTTTTACTAGAGCCTAGCACTTCGTATTCGCCATTTTCTAGAACTCTGAGTATTTTGGCTTGTTGAGTAAGCGGGATATTAGCTATTTCATCTAGAAATAATGTACCATTTTCGGCTAACTTGAAACGACCGATACGATTAGATTTAGCGTCAGTAAAAGCGCCTTTAATATGTCCAAACATCTCACTTTCAAATAAAGATTCAGAGATTGCCCCCATATTAACTGACACCATTGGCTGCGAGGCTTTTGCCGACTGTTGATGAATTATCTGTGCAAATTCACTTTTGCCGGTACCATTATCGCCAGTGAGCAAAATATTCGCTTCAGTGGCAGAAACGGCTTTGATGTTATCCAATAATTGCAACATACAGGCCGAACGCCATTGGTACTGCTCTTTTTTTACTGGTCGTAGCTGTTGTTTAAATTTTTGATTTTCAAGTTGTAAAGAGTTTAACGATAACTGCTGATCTACAATGTGTAACAGTTGTTTATTCTTCCATGGTTTTTCAATAAAGTCCTTAGCACCTAACTTCATCGCCTGTATAACCAGTTCGACATTACTCCATGCCGTCATAGCGATAACAGGGATAGTAATGTTAGACGCTTTTAACCATGTCAGAAAGCGGATACCTTCATCGCCTGATGTAGTATCCAAACTGTAATTCATGTCTAATAAAATTAGAGAGATAGTATCATCTTTTAGCATCACTTGTGCAACCTGAGGGTTGTCAGCTTCGATAACTTGATAACCATTATCTTCAAGCAAAACCAATAGACTCATACGAATATCAGCGCGATCATCAATGACTAAAATTTGAGACATATAACTCTATTATCCTAAGTATTTGTTAAATGAGCTTGAGCGAGCATTGTATGATAAACACTACGTTATTCATAAATAAACGACAAGAATTTCACCCTGTTTTGGCAATGTAGCTGGTAATATTTAATAGAATTATTCAAGATGAATGGGCGCTTCATTTTCTTTTTTGACCCAATCGATAAATATCCGTATTCGTGACTTTTTAGGCGAATCACTATCATAAACTAAAAAACGGTTCCATGTGACAGGATGTTTCACATTAAAAGGAACCACCAGTTGTTTTGTATGAATGTATGGCATAAACATGGCACTAGCTGCTAGCGTTACACCATGACCACTGAGTACCGCACTTAACGCCATATCACTGGAGGTTACTTCCGTCTTTCGTATGTGATTTTCATAACCTTCAATATCAAGATGCTTGAACCATGCTTGCCAAGTCACAATATTTTCATTGGCTAAACTGACTAAACGACAATTTAAAAGATCTTTGGGAGAACGAATACAGCCGTTATTAATTAACTCAGGTGCGCAAACTGGATAAACGTAGTCTTGGCCAAATGATTCAGCGATTAAACTTTCTTGGAAATCTAGACTGTTTTTGGTACCAAACCTGATGGCCACATCGATGTGTTTCTTTTGTATATCTTCGACTTGATTTGACCCCAAAATTTTAACGTTAATTTCAGGGTGGGCGAGGGAAAACTTATATAAACGCGGCATCAACCATAAAGAACAGAATGCTTGTGTTGACGTAATGGTAAGTTCGCCAGCGATCCCTTCACACTGAATACTATTTAACCCCTTGATAATTTCACTAAACCCAAGTTGGCAAGCTTTAAAAAGTTTCTCGCCACTTTGCGTTAAATTCATGCTACGCCCGCGACGAATAAAGAGTTTCTCTTTTAAATTTTCCTCGAGATGACGCATTTGTTGACTGATTGCAGCTTGTGAAACAAAGAGTTCTTGAGCGGCTTTACTATAGCTTTGATGTCGTGCCGCACTTTCAAAACTGTGTAGGGCATTTAAATATTTAAGTCGTTTATCCATACGAAAATGAGTAATTATAAGTTTTACTTATGTTTCATATTAATTCTTATCGTTGGTGAAGTAAATTTTCTTTGTGCAAAATATGACCATTAATAACTAAAAGGAAAAGACAATGAATGTAAATTTAACAAAAGAATGTATAAATGAAGGTGATTCAAGACATTGTTGGATAGATAATAATAGTGATAACGTGATTAGAGATAAAGAAAACAACAAAATTGAAAGCTTATTAAGAATAATTGGAGATAAGCTAAAGTTATCATTAATAGTTCATTACAAATGAGCGGAAAATTACCAATTTTGATTAAAAACAATCAAGTGACGGTCTGTTTAGTTTAGCTTAGGACTCAAAAATTTGAGCCCTTTTGTCGCTTTTTCAGGTGAACTAAATCGCAAGAGCGTAAAGTGTGCCTTTTGCTGTTGTAATGTATAAGGTATTTTTGTGAAGGGTGATGCTTAAAATAGAATTCAGCTTGTTGAGCATGCGTTGTACATCTTTAGCTGATGTTTCATAACTGTAGTTGTCGCCCAGTGAAAATTTACTTTTGAGTCCACCTTCTTCATTGACCAAATCAGCATAGTTTATAATAGACTCAGGGGTTGAAAATATTTTTTCACCCTGCATAGTGTGTGTGTTAACCGCAAATATTTGCCCGGATACTGAGCCAAAATATATTGTATTATCTGATGCTTGAGGTTGGGCAAAGTTATAAAAGTCATTGATGTATAAGAGTGTTTGAGCGCCTTTTTTAGCGTCTACACCAATTAATGAAAAACCATCTGACGTACCAAAATAAATCTTACCTTGATGTTCAACCGCAGCTGAACCTATCCAAGTGTTAGAAAATTTACTGCTCCATTTTTCACTGCCATTTTGTAAGTCGAGGGCATAAAAGTATGCCCCCCTGCTGCCAACATAAACACTGCCTTCAAAAATCAATGGGTCAAGATTAAAGCCGTTCCATCCTTCCCATAATTTATTAGGAACACGTGCTTCAAACTGCCATTTTATCTCACCAGTGTTAATATCGAGAGCATACAAATTATTATTCCAACTGCCGACCACTACGACATTATTTTCAAAGGCGGGCTTGGTATGCGTGACACCGGTATCAACATGCCATATTTTTTGTCCTGTTTGTTTATCAATGGCGAATGTACCGTTAGCATTGCCAAAAATAACTTTATCACCAACAATAATGGGAGATGAGCGATACCATGCCCAAATGTCTTTAACTTCTTTTTTGCCCCAGCCCCATGTTTCACCATTGAGCATTCTATTTCTATCTTGAGTTTCAAAAAACCACAGTAATTCACCTTGCTTATTGATGGCATGTAAACCATTGTCGGCCAGAAGGTAGATGTGATTATTTTCTATAGCGACTTCACTAAACGTATGAGATTTTAATGCGTATTGCCAAGTAAGTTGACCTTTTTGATTGAGCACTTTTAACGACTTTCCACTCATTAAATATATGTGTTCTTGGTGGACCAATGGCTTTGCTGAGATTAATCCCTGACTGTCAAATTGCCATTTTACGTTGGCGTTTACCAAAGTTGAAAAAAATACACTTAATAACATCAATAATTGATATTTCATTTAAACACTTACTCCCAAGTTAATCGAAATTTTATGATGCATGCAAAGTACAAATATTTATTAAAAATATCCTGAGGAAGAAATTAAAAGATCTTAAAAGTTATGAATAATTGCTTTTAGAACTATTTGGACATGATTTTGATTTATTAAGTGATTGATATTTAATGAATATTATAGTTGGTGAAATGTCATTGGTAGGTTTGGTTTTTATCAGAGCTAAATCAGCTGCATGCTCATTAATTTGCCATTAAATTTTAGAAAACATCGCTAGGTTTGCTCTATTATTAAAAAAGCTCGATATCATCGTTATTTTCATCTTCTACTTCATTTTCTTTAACGGATTGACTGAAAATAAATAATTCGAGTAATGAGTCGTGTTTCGCCATGGTATTACTGAGATTATCTAAAATAAAAGAAAAAGAATTACGTAATTGTGAGCCCATATCAATCGCTTGTAAGGTTTCAGAAAAAGACGACTCAATCACCTCTAATAAATAACTCTCTTGGTCAGCTTCAAGTCCCATGCCCATTAATTTCATATTAAGATCTTGTATCGCTTTATCAGATAACGATTTACTAAGCTCTCGGTTGTCAACAATAGTGGAGGCCAAGGTAAATAGGTTTTTTCGAATATCGGTAAATGACAAACGTAAATCTTTACTTTGATCAATTAGTGCCACATAGGTTTTAATCGAACTTAGCTTAGTATTTACAATAGAAAGTAAAACGGGCAATAAATCTTTCAGCCGACCATAGCGATCCATATTTTCCAGTGGCATATTTTTAACCAGCATTTTAACCGGGTGATAATGAACCACTGTTCGACAACCAAAATCCATAAACCTTTTGGTTGGATCACTCATTTCGACTAATTCTTTTTCTATTGGGCTTATTGTGCCGTCAGATGAATGCCAGATGTTTGGCCCACTATCATTAGGAATACATAAGCAGCATTCAATCGCAAACTTATTGGTGGTATCAATGAGTCCTTCTACAATTTCTTCAACGGAATTATAGCGGATGGTTTTTTCCATAAATTGCATGACGATTGAAATTTCACTCGTCCCCGTCAATGCAGATAAGGCGGTTTTCTGAGCGAGTTTGTATTGTTCTTTTAATGTGCTGCGTTCTTCTTGATATTTGGACAATACTTTTAATCGAGCAATTAAGTGTTCTTTTTCAAATGGCTTAGTTAAATAGTCATCAGCACCTACTTCATAACCTTGTAGGCGTTCTCTTAAGCTAGATTGTGAGGAAAGAAAAACAATAGCAACATCATTTAGCGTTTCAATATTTCGGAGTCTTTGGCAAACTTCGTAACCATTTGCGCCCGGCATTTCTACATCTAATAATATAATATCAGGCTTTTTTGCTAATGCTTGATCAATACCTGAATCCCCATCAAACGCATATTCGACCTCAAAACCTACTGGTTCAAGTGCACGAGAAATGACTTTATGTATAAATTTATCGTCATCAATAACAAGGATTTTTGAATACATGCATAGCCTTAGTGGAGAGAATAATACTGATATTTAATATAAATATAGTCGAAAATTAAGCGGATAATAAAAAGAAGGGAATTTTATCGAAGAAGCTAAAATTTTAAGTGTAAAAAAGTTGTTTTTATCTTCTCTGAGTACCGCGAAGGCAGAGTCGCACATTATTTTATCTGTCAATAATGTGCGTTGGTTTCTTTATAGCTTTACATGGTTGATTGGCCAAGGGCTAGCATCATTGTTTTCGCGATATCCGTATGGTGGAGAATGCGAGAAAATTGCACCGTAATTTTTTCCGGGCCAAACACATACACAGGTACCGGCGATGCGGTATGGGTGCCGGTGCCCCAAACAATATTTTGTTCGGCAGCTAAAGCTCTAGCAATTAAATTGCCGTGTATTTCATCGCCATAAACATAGAACTCTTTAAAGTCATGAATTTTAGGAAACTCTTTAGCGGATAAATATTTATGGTTTTCTTGATAGTATTCATTTGGCTCGCGCTTAGAAATATGCTGAGCTTGATCTAAGGTTATTTTAAAATCGCTATAGTCATTAACGGCCGACATCCACTGACGAGCGGAGGTGTTGCTGATCAGTTGTTTACCGACCGCTTTTGTCATCATATCGTTAAAAGTCCCTTGTTGTTGATAAAGTCTTTCAAGGTTACCTTTGGCAGCAAAATTAAAATTAGGCTTATAATGGTGGCCTGCCATACCATCACCTATTAATGTTTTCGCTTGTGGGATATTTTTACGCGAATAACTAAAACCAAAACCACCGGTTTCATGGTCTCCGGTCACAACGACTAAGGTATCATTACGCGCTTTAACCCACTCATATACTGCATCAACCGCTTCATCAAATTTGAGCAGTTCGTGCAACATCCAACCGGCATCATTAATATGTCCTGCCCAGTCAATTTGTCCACCTTCAATCATCAGAAAAAAGCCCTGATCATTTTTTGAGAGAATATCCAATGCTGACAAGGTCATGTCACGTAAAGAGGGTTGAGTACAGCTCGCTGTTTTTTTGCAGGCACTGTAAGCAATACCGTTTTCCATGCCCGAATTAGCAAATAATCCCAATACTTTATGCCCGTTAGTTTGCGCAAGTTGCTGCGGAGTAAATGCCAGCTGATAGCCATAGTTATCTTTCGCTTCAACAATAATATTACGTTTATCTTGGCGCTTTGACCTTTGATAAATAGCCGAACCAGCACCTAAATTTGCCATTATTTGTTGCGCGTTGTTATTGCTTTTAATGTCACTCGGTAAAAAGTGTTGTGCGCCGCCGGAAAGTAAAACATCAACATTACCTGACGCAACAAGCTCTTGTGCAATCTCATTTTCGAAAGAACGATGAGCATGATGGCTAGCAAATGCAGCTGGCGTGGCATGTGTTATGCGGGTATCTGAAACTAAGCCGGTTGCTTTACCTTGGCGTTTGGCTTTTTCTAATATAGTTTGCACAATATCGCCGTTCTCATCTAAGCCGATCATTTCTGAGCCGGCAGCAACACCTGTGGCTAGCTGTGTTGCCGAACAGGCGGAATCGACCACTAAAGCCCCTTGCTCACCAAAAGGGGAGGTCAGTGACAAACCAACTCGTCCTGCTTTTGCTAATTGTGCTAATGCTGTTTGATGTTTTTTTTGTTGATAAATACCGTGTGTTGCTTGTCGCGCATAAGCTTCTAATAAACCTACCTGCGGTGAGCCCATGCCATCGCCGATCATTAAAATAACATTTTTAACGGCTCTGGCGTCCGGTTTGTCGATGACTTTATTGTGATGCTGGCTGCAACTTAATAAACCAAGAGCGACTAAAACCAAGATGATAATACGTTGATGAAACAAGTGATTCTCCTATGGTGTGGTGAACTGTTTTATAACCAAAAATCGTGTGTTCTTATCGTCGTATATTTCATTATAAACAGCCGACATGACAATGATAAGTCAAAAGTAAGTAGTTAATAAACCATTGAAGTAAAATAAAAAATGTCTTATTTCAGTCATGTTACTGACACAATAAGTTCGCTAAACCGTCACGATTGAGTCATGTTTTAGTCAGCAATCTGTCATAAACACTGGTCATACTTCTTCGCAATTAAAACAATAATCACTTTAATTTTCGAGGGCACCATGACCATTCACTATTCAAAAAACCTTATTACCTTAGTTATTACCTCAGCGTTTGCGTTACCGACCTTAGCGGTTGAGTCTGACAATAATCAAGACTCGGCAACAACGATTGAAGAAGTCACAGTTACCGCAAAAAAATTATCCCATGCCAACCAAGTGGTTGAAGAGTCAATGATCAAGCAGCAATCACCTGCTAGTAGCATTTTGGCTGTTATGGATAATTTACCGGGTATCAGCATTAATGAAGGGGATGCTTTTGGTGGCGATGATTGGTCAACCTCCATCACTATGCGTGGCTTTAGTATTGATGGCAATCAACAACAATTAGGGATGACGATTGATGGTATTCCAAATGGCGGGTCTAACTACGGTGGTGGTGCTAAAGCCAACCGTTATTTAGATAGTGAGAATATGAGTACGATTGAAGTCTCACAAGGCACTTCTGATTTTTCTTCGGCATCTTTAGAAGCGCTAGGCGGCACCTTCAATTTTGTCAGTGCTGACCCTGATTTTAATAGAGCAACCAAAATTGCTTACACCGACGGAGATCATAATGCCTCGCGTTACTTTATTCGTCATGATACAGGACGCGTTTTTGATAATACCTATGCTTACATGAGTTACTCTTCAACCTCAACCGATCGTTGGGTTGGTAAAGGGTCTAATGGTGGTATGCAAAGGGAGCATCTCGAAGCAAAATTTATTACTGAATTAGGCCAGCTGACTGTAACAGGGCGATTGTCATATGATGATGCAGATGAAGACAATTATAACTCGGTCAGTATTGAACAATTTAATCAAACCCCTGATTGGGATCAACTCACTTGGAACTGGACGGGTATACCACATTTTGATCAAATGTTTGCTGAAGGCTGGTCTACACTGCGTGAGAATACCTTAGGTTACGTGAAATTTGATTATCAACTAGCCGCTGATTTGTCGTTTCAAATCACGCCCTATTTTCATAAAAATAAAGGGCGAGGTGATTGGATACCGCCTTATTTAGTGACAGCTGTTGATCAACAAGGAAACCCTGTTAGTGAAGGTGGAAGCATTGATGGTAAATACGGATTTACTGATCAAAATGGTACACCATTAGCCCCCGATGCTAACTGCAACCAAAGCTATACTTGGCCATGGAACTCTGGCTCAGCTTTACATCCTAGTTGCTACAGTAGTGATGCTATTCCGGTTATGTCATACCGTCATACGCACTACCAAAAAGATCGATTCGGTTTTACCGCTAACGGTCAGTGGTCTATCGCTATGAATGATATAAAATTTGGTCTATGGGCTGAATCCAATGAACGTATAGAATCAAGAGATTGGCACAAAGTGCTTGATGCGCGTGTTTATCATCATTTTGACTCAACACCTTATTGGACGCAGTATGAGAATAAGTTTCAAACCGACACCTTAAAATTTTACCTTCAAGACACACTAACATTTGGCGACTTATCGCTTG
This sequence comes from Colwelliaceae bacterium 6441, assembly GCA_040779345.1. Classification (GTDB taxonomy): domain Bacteria; phylum Pseudomonadota; class Gammaproteobacteria; order Enterobacterales; family Alteromonadaceae; genus Thalassotalea_H. The sequence continues at coordinate 43,971 of JBFONU010000014.1, forward strand.
ATTTTGGCGCTCAAAAATACTTGGTTGAACTTGAAAAAAGCAATGGTTTTACCGGGCAAAAAACAGGGAAAGTTAACAGTGATTCTGACTTACTCTTTAGTGCCGGAGCTATTTATCAGGTAAACAATAATATTGAATTATTTGCTGGTTATAGCGAGAACTTTTCAGCCATTAAGGATGGCGTCTTAGAGCGCGATGCGTCAACCCTTGAAGCAATTGAACCTGAAACAGCTGACAATATTGATTTAGGCCTGCGTTACAACAATGAAAATATTAATTTTTCAGCAACTTATTACACCATTGATTTCAACAATAGAATTACCTTTATTGCTCCAGGGAGTGATAGCGACGGCATTGATTACAGCATAGGCACCAATGGCTCTTATCTTAACGTTGGGGGAATTGAATCAGAGGGAGTTGAGCTTAGTGTAAGTTATCGCCTTAATGAGCAATGGAATATTTACTCATCTTACACCAACAATGACTCTCGCTATGTCGGCAATGCTCCGGGTTTTAATGCCGGTGATAAAGTTGTTGATGCCGTCGATGATATGTTTGTTTTCTCAAGCGATTATAGCCAAGGTGATTTTTACGTGGGTGCCTCAGGAAAATATACGAGCAAACGCGGCGCTGCACCGTCTTACACTACCTTTGATGTGAATGCGGGATACACCGTTAATTTTAATGGGCACGCAATTAACACTATTGATATCGCTTTTGTTATCACTAACATTACTGATGAAAGCTATTTATCAACAGGAACGGGCAACGGCAATACCTTCTTTATTGGTGCGCCTCGCACGGCATCAATGACGTTTACCGCCAACTTTTAAAAGACGTGTCTTTACAATGCATCAGTAAAACAAGCTATTTGGCTTGTTTTACTCACCTTAATCTAAATGGATGAGTTTATGTTAAAAGCTTTTTTACCGATACTGCTGCTCGTGATGATCTTTAATGGTCATGTTTGCGCAAAAAAAATCACTGATACCGACAAGGTCGTAGCAAAGAATTTAATTTTAGTCACAATAGACGGACTTAGATGGCAAGAGTTATTCTCGGGTGCTGATGAGAACTTGCTCAATAATACAAAATTTGTCCGAGAAGGCTTTCATACTAAAGAACACTTTTGGCATGACGATGTAGCCAAGCGCCGACAATTATTGATGCCTTTTTTTTGGCAAACTATCGCCAAAGAAGGCATGGTTATTGGAAATCGTAATATTGGCTCTAATATGTCAATTGCTAACCCTTGGCACTTTTCATCACCGGGTTACAGCGAAATTTTTACTGGGGTTGTTGATCGCTCAATTAATAGCAATGAAAAAATACTCAATCCACAAGTTTCATTTATAGAGTGGCTAAATCATAAAGCCGCATATAAAAACTCATTAGCGGCATTTGGCAGTTGGGATGTTTTTCCTTATATCCTTAACCAGCAACGCAGTAAGTTGCATATTAACGCTGGCTCTGACTTCGCTCAAGATTACCCCTTATCTCAAGAAGCAAAACTATTAAATGATTTACAGCAAGAAATCCCTAGCCCTTGGCATAATGTTCGACTCGACAGTTTTACTTATCGCTACGCAAAAGATTATTTATTAGCGGTGAAGCCTAAGGTCATGATTATTGCACTAGGTGAAACCGATGACTTTGCCCACGATGGTCACTACGACAGTTACCTTAAATCTGCCCATCAAACGGATAAATTTCTCGCCGATTTATGGCAAACATTACAAAGTTCAAGTGACTATAAAGACAACACCGTATTAATGATAACCACAGATCATGGGCGGGGCAGTGAAAGTATAGACTGGCAACATCATGCGTCAAAATTGGCTGTGGAAAGTTATATGAAAAACCTTAACTCGTTTCCCCAAGGCATAATTGGCTCTGAACATATTTGGTTTGCAGCCATGGGGCCTGGGGTTAATGCTCGAGGTGAAGTAAAAACCAGTCAAGAAGTCAAACAAAAACAAATTGCAGCAACTGCGTTAACGTTATTAGGAGAAAACCCTAAGGCATTTAATCCTAATGCTGGCGCAATTATAAGAGAAGTTTTCTAATGCGTACCTTAGGTTACAAACGTTGTTTAAGCGCGTGTTTAGGCGGCTTGATTATGATGACAACGGCTCACTCAGCACAATTAACTGTGCCACTACAAAAAATACTTTTTGGCTCTTGCTCTCATCAAGATAAACCTATGCCTATTTTGAAATCAATAAATAACGAAGAGGCCGATTTGTTTATCTTTCTCGGGGATAATATTTATGGCGATACAGAAAATATGGAAGAGCTTGCGCTTAAGTACCAACGCTTAGGTAATAACCCCGACATCAAAGCATTGCGTTCAACAACGCCAACGATTGCCATTTGGGATGATCATGACTTTGGTGAGAATGATGCGGGTGCAGAATATGTCCATAAAGAGCAATCTAGAAAGCTGATGTTAGATTTTTGGCAGGAACCAAAAGATTCGCCGCGTTATCGTCAAAAAAAGGGAATTTACACCTCTTATATGTATGGAGCCGCGCAACAGAGTGTGCATATTATTATGCCTGATTTACGTTGGAATCGTTCTCCACTGGTTAATGTCGGGATCTCTGAATATCAAACGAAACGTAAGGCCAAAAAAATGGGCCCTTATAGCCCAAGTGTTGACCCTAAAGCTTCAATGCTTGGAGAAGTACAATGGCAATGGTTAGAAGAAGAATTACAGAAACCGGCAAAAATTAAAATCATCGCCTCAAGTTTACAGTTACTGCCTGAATTTACTGGCTGGGAGTCATGGGCAAATTTCCCTCAAGATAGAAACCGCTTATTAGCACTCATTAAAAAGCACCGAGTGAATGGTGTTATTATTATTAGCGGGGATACTCATTGGGGCGAAATTTCTCGAGTAAACGAAAACCTAGACTATCCTTTGTGGGAAGTGACCAGCTCAGGTTTAACCCAAGAATGGAAAAACGTCAGCCCAAACAAACACCGCATTGGTAATTTTACCAGTAAAGTCAATTACGGCGAAATATCGATTGCTTGGCAGCAAAGTGATCCCACAATTACCTTGCGCTTAAAAAATGTCGATGGCGAAGTTTTTAGTCAACAAACAATGCGTTTATCAAGCTTGAGTCCATATCATCGAAATGAAGTGTTTTAAACCGCGCCCCCACAGGCGACACCTTGGCTCCAAGCTATTTGAAAATTATAGCCGCCTAGCCAACCGGTTACGTCAATCACTTCACCAATAAAATAGAGGTTTTTGACTTTTTTACTCTCGAATGTTTTTGATGAAAGTTCATCAGTATTCAGAATATAAATAATGCTTGCCAATTTTATAAATATAAATTCCACTCTAACTATCGGATTATTTTAAATTTTTTGAATGAAATGACGAGTGACTTCCAATTTGAATGGAGAAAATAGTCCATTATCTACAAATCAAGTTTATAGGATATTTACTATAAACTTGATTTATATAAAATAATATATAAAATGGTTTTATAGTAAATATCCTATAGAGCATGAATATGTATATTAATACGCCAAAAGATTTAGGCAAGCTTATTGCCAAAGGTCGCAAAGACAAAGGTTGGAATCAAAGCCAGCTTGCCGCGCATATTGGTATACATCAACCTGAAGTATCTAAGCTCGAAAATGACCCATCTAAGTTCGACTTAATCATCATCATGAAAGCCTTGGCGCTAATTGGAGCAGATTTAATTGTTGAGCCTCGAAATAAAAATGAGTCTGAAGATTCAGGATTAGGTTTCTAATGGGCAGAAAGTCACATACTCAAACTTTATATTGCTCAATGAACGGTATTCTCGTTGGGGAGCTACATCACAAGCGTAATCAACTGTCATTTGAGTACGCACAGAGTTGGATTGAACGTAAAGGAAGTCGAGCTCTATCACAAAGTTTGCCGTTGGGCGCTTCATTAGACAATCAAGCCGTTGAAGCTTATTTTGATAACCTTTTGCCCGATAACCTTAATATCAGGCGAAATATTGTTTCTCGTTTAGGTGCAAGAAGTATATCGACGTTTGATTTGCTTGAATCTATCGGCCGTGATTGTGTAGGAGCAATCGCATTAAGCCAAGAGCCTCCGCTTGGTCAATTGCCCCCATTAGAAATACAAGCATGCAGTGAGCATGATATTGCCACTCAAATTAGGAGTACCCGCACATCCAATACCTTAGGTATGCAGGGAGATGAAGACTTTCGCATTAGCCTTGCTGGTGCACAAGAGAAGACGGCACTAACCTGGTGGAATAATCAATGGCATAAGCCATTAGGAAAAACACCAACTACGCATATTTTAAAACCGCCTATTAATCATCATGAAACCATGAATATTAATTTTAGTAGTAGTGTTGATAACGAGTGGTTTTGTCTGCGTTTTTTAAACGAATTAAACATGCCTGCTGCTCCTGCTGAAATTGAACAGTTTGAAGATGAGCGCGTATTAATTGTTGAGCGCTTTGATAGAAAAATCACAGGTGACTTAATTATTCGGTTACCCCAAGAGGATTTTTGCCAAGCGCTTGGCCGTTTAAGTGACAACAAATATGAAGAGCATGGAGGCCCTAACGCCAGAGAGATAATGGAATTACTTTCATTAAGTTTAGACCCTGTACATGACAGAACTATGTTTATGAAATCTCAAGTACTCTTTTGGTTACTAGCTGGTAACGATGGGCATGCTAAAAATTTCAGTATATTTCTACAAGAAAAAGGGTTCTGTTTAACACCTTTCTACGATGTGATCAGTGCTTATCCATATTTTGGTGTAGGTAATATGCACCCTAGACGAATTAAAATGGCGATGAAAGTGCATAGCAAAAATAATCATTACCATTGGCATAAGATACAAGCAAGACATTGGCTGAGTCATGCAAATCACCTTGGTTTTCCTGAATCGGAAATGAAGGCAATATTAGAAGAGCTTTGTGAAACTGTACCTGACGCGTTAATAAGAGCAACAGAATTCGCAAAGCCGATATTTAGAAAAGAAGTGGGCGAAATAATAACTAATAGAACAATAGAATGCCTTGAAAGATTGAAGCGTCAGTTGTCAGCACTATAGGGGAGAATCTTTCTACAGGATAAGTGTATTGTAAAAGCATTTCCTGTATATGCAGGCACGATACTATGAGCCAGTTATCGGGCGTTTCTACTCGAATGATCCTGTTGGATTCCGTGATGTACATAGCTTCAATAGGTATGCTTATGCAAACAATAACCCTTATAAATACATTGACCCCGATGGAAGAGAGTCTTTAGGAGTTCTTATTGGGAATTGGCTGTCAGGAAAAGATTTAAAGGAATCTGTAGTGGTACAGTGATTTTGGCCACCTAATTAGAGGATGTTATGATTCATTCATAGCAGTATTAGGTAGCAAAAATGGCAAAGAAAACACGTAAGCATTTCAGCCCAGAATTTCGTTTAGAAACCGCACAATTGGTTTTAGATCATGGTTACACCCATGAAGAAGCAGCCAAGGCAATGAATGTCGGTTATTCAACGATCGGAAAGTGGATAAAACAACTCAAAGAAGAACGTCAAGGTAAGTCACCTAAAGCAACACCAATGACACCTGAGCAGCTTAAGATACGTGAGCTTGAGAAAAAGATTGAACGTATTGAATTAGAAAAGGAAATTTTTAAAAAGGCTACGGCTCTGTTGATGTCGGACTCACTGAACAATTCGAATTAATCGAAAAAATCAACCAGAGCCATAAATAAACAACGTGAACATTGGATGGGTAATTAGATGAAAAAAATAAAAAATTTCACTCGTCTTGATTTGATATTTCTTATAGTTGCAATTTTTGATGTAAAGTATATTTATTATAGTTTACTGAGCGGAGAAGCTAACTTTAGAGCTATGTTTTTTACAAGGCTTGGTCAATCAGTAATGTATTGGTTTTCAATTATTTTTGCGTTAATTGTTTTAGTGGCTGCATTATATGCAGTTTTTTTTAAAAATCTTGAAGACGATGAATAATAAAAAGGGTGAGTCCATATATAGATCTGAGGTTAACTATGGCTATCTCCTCGCTAAGTTTTTTAAACCGCGCCCCCACAGGCGACACCTTGGCTCCAAGCTATTTGAAAATTATAGCCGCCTAGCCAACCGGTTACGTCAATCACTTCACCAATAAAATAGAGGTTTTTGACTTTTTTACTCTCGAATGTTTTTGATGAAAGTTCATCAGTATCAACACCTCCCAGAGTTACTTCGGCAGTGCGATAGCCTTCTGTACCATTGGGTTTAATTTGCCATTGGTGCAGGTAAGCGCTTAACGACTCAATGTCGTTTTTTGTCAACTGATTAATATTTTTGTCGATAATTTCTGCTTGCTTGACCATTGCTTCAATAAAGCTTTTTGGGAGTAAGGTAGCGAGCATGTTCTTGAGTGATTTTTTAGGTGAGTTTTCTCGCCATTGTTGAATTAAATCATTAATAGGTGTGTCAGGAAGTAAATCAATGGTGACTGATTGACCTGCTTGCCAGAAAGACGAAATTTGTAAAATTGCAGGGCCTGATAAGCCACGATGGGTAAAAAGAATGTTTTCTCTAAACTGCACGCCTTGTTCATTACTGACGGTGGTTGGAATACTGATCCCGGATAAGCCATCAAAACGTTGTTTGTCATGATCATGCAAAGTAAAGGGAACTAATGCTGCCGTTGTTGGTAATACTTTTAAACCAAATTGTTTGGCAATATTAAAACCGATAGGGGTTGCGCCTAACTTTGGCATGGTTAACCCGCCCGAGGCGACAATCAATGATTGGCATTGGTATGTTTCATCAGTGGTTTTGACAATATAACCTTGCTCGTTTTCATGTGTTATTTGCTCAACAGCAAGCACTTCGTTACGGAGCTTTATTTGTACGCCTGCCCATTCACACTCAGTCGTTAAAATGTCGACAATGTCTTGGGCGCTATTATCACAAAAAAGTTGCCCTAATGTTTTGTGATGAAATGCTAGCCCGTGACGTTCCACTAATTCAATAAAGTCTTGTGGGGTATAACGGCTTAAGGATGATTTGACAAAATGTGGGTTTTGACAAAGGTAATTTTCAGGGCGAGCATTTTCATTGGTAAAATTGCATCGACCGCCACCACTGATCAGTATTTTCCGACCGGGCTTTTTACCCATATCAACCACGATAACGCTTTTACCGCGGTAACCTGCAGTTGCTGCGGCCATCAAGCCTGCTGCACCTGCACCAATAATTAAAACATCTGTATTGACCACGATAACGCTCAAATAGGAAGTGAGCTGCTATTATAGTGATTTTACTAAAAAGGGGCTAGTAGCCCTTGGTACATTGAATGCAAAAACTGCTTTTGGCATAATTATTTTAGCCCAATCACTTGGTATTCACCCGATGTAATTAGCGTCACTTCTATAGGCGCGTTTGTGGTGTTTTTCCAATACCATCCATGTGAACCGCCAAATGGTGCGGTGAAGCTGCCTTTCATTTCATTTGCGGTGGCTATGGTGTAACTTTCATAATAGCCAGTGGTGTCGCCTTCTGGCTCACCATGTAAATCGTGATAAAGTGCATTATCGCCACTTTGCCATTCATAGGTGAGTTTGGCGTATTTTTTCATGGAAAATTTAAATTCAATCCCTCGCCTTGCCGGCACTGTAATAGTGACAGTATCATTGGCTTTTTTCACAAGTTCAGGATGGGGAATTGGCAGCGGTGTTATGTTTTCTGGCGCTAATTGTGTGAGCCCAATACGCTTGCCAATACCTGTTGGGTCAATATTGTATTCGGCAGGCAATATCGCAATTAATAGCATAACAATGGCAAAAACAAACGCAGCAATCGTCAGTTTAATGAGTGATGAAGTAGAAATTGTAGTAGGCATAGGTTTTTCTTATTATAAATTAGTAAATGAAATAGCCCGTTAATTGCAAACCAATAAGCATAAATCCTGCGCTCATTAATAAACCATTAGTCGTGTTAGAAAAGTGGATAAAACTGTGATGTTTTCGCCAAGCGTTAATTATTAGTACAATTAAGGCAAGTGCGGAAAACTGGCCTAACTCAACGCCAATGTTAAAGGCAATCAGGTTAGTGATTAAACCATCTTGTGCTAAAGAAAACTCTTGAATTTTGGTTACTAAACCAAAGCCATGGAACAGCCCAAAAATAAGCACCACAATACGAGGATCAGGTGTAAATTTGAGTGATTTTTTAATGCCGCCTAAATTATCAAAAGCTTTATAAACCACTGAAAATGCGATAACCGCATCAATGAGGTAGGCATTCACTTGAATATTAGCGATAACCCCTAAAAGTAACGTTACGCTGTGACCCAAAGTGAACATGCTGACATAAAGGAGTATTTCTTTTGGTTTAAATAAAAAGAAAATAACCCCGACTAAAAATAATAAATGATCATAACCTGTGATCATGTGCTTTGCGCCGATATACATAAAGGCAATAAATTGCACGCCACTATTATTAAGTAAAAAATTTCGGGTGTTTTCATCAACACCGTGGGCAAATACATCGATTGAAACGCATGCTAGCGCGATAGTGATAGCGGTAATAATGAAAAATGAAGGAAATGATTTCAGCACAAAAAAATTGCCGTAAAGTAAGAAAGTTTAATTATAGTGAATACCATATCACATCAACTGTATTGTACTAGTGGTATGTTCGACATTAGCTAGAGGGGCGTGTCATTAATTTTTGACAATGAAGTAAAAAAGGGCGTGGAGCCCTTTAATATAATCGTTTTTTTACGCTTAAGTATCTGTCATTACACTAGCGCTAGGGGTTTTTGCCATTTCGGCTAAGTCTTTATCAACAAAAAATAGTGCATGGCCGTCATGTCCAACTAAATTAATTTTGTCTAGGACACTCTTAAACAGAGTTTCTTCTTCATGTTTATATCCCGAAAAAATATTTTTATTTCTAGTGGGCGGGTGGGTCGGATTAATCATTATATATAGCCTTTGTTAAGTAAATGCATAAAATTAAACTTTACATAAATCTTTTTTTTCGTAAAGTTTAATTTGTGTTGTAAATTTTTATTGAAAATATATAAGTAAAAATAGATCTAAACTTTACACTTTTAAGTCATAACAATGACAATCTTAAGTATTAATTATCATAACATAAGAAAAGGGGTTAAATAACTGTAAGGTTCATTAACCTCGTCTTTGATGTACAATGCTCCCAACTTAGTTTTAATATTAAAAGGTAAATATATGCTAGCTTCTACAATGATTGATAAACTCAATACCCAAATAAACTTAGAATTTTATTCTTCAAACTTGTACTTACAAATGAGTGCTTGGTGTGAAGATAAAGGTTTTGAAGGTGCGGCAGAGTTCATGCGTAAACATGCCGATGAAGAAATGGATCATATGAAGCGTCTATTTACTTATGTTAGTGAAACAGGTGCAGTACCAGTAATTGGAACTATTGAAGCACCTAAAGATAAGTATGAGTCATTGGGTGAGGTGTTTCGCGAGACTTTAGAGCACGAAGAGATAGTAACAAAAGCGATAAATAATTTAGCTCATATGGCTTTTACATCACAAGATTACTCCACATTTAATTTTCTTCAATGGTATGTGTCAGAGCAGCATGAGGAACTTAAGCTCTTTAAAGGTATTTTAGATAAGATTGAGCTTGTAGGTGAAGATGGTAAAGCTTTGTTTTTCATTGATAAAGACTTGGCTGAACTCGCTAAGACTGGTACGGCAAGTATTATGTCTCCAGGGGCTGTAGTTTAGTTCTAATTTAAATATAACTATTGCGCTTAACGGTATAGTGTTTTGGTATTGTTTAGCGCTTTATTGCAAATATCTTTCGTTCCGTTTACTTTGTCAATGTCATGCCGCGATGCGGTTGCTATGCAAACATTGACAAAACACTCCACTACAGAATAGTTTTGCAAGCGCTAAGCAATATTATTTTGATGAAATAAGAATAACTTTATTATCCATCACGCATGGCGTGATATTCCTCCATTTAATATTCCTCATGTATTTCATCAATAGTAGGTCATATCAATACAATTATATTTTGATTTAAATATAATTGTAACTTATATTATTTCAAGTATATAAAAGGATAAATAGAAGGGAGGACTATAAAGATGATAAAATTGATATTAGTTGGTATGCTTTGTTTGGTTAGCTTTTCAGGGATGACGGAGCCGACTAAAGAACAAACAGTTGAATATATAAGTAATATATTATGTACTGGCGATAAAACAATGGGATCTATAATACATTTCAGTAATGGTCGCACCGAATCTAATGATTTTGACATTGTGCATAAAGGTAAATGTATTGGTTTTGTATCCCATTTAAGAATTCAACCATGGGGGGATGGCACTAGTTGGTGGTATAAATATTTTGATTATGATAGTTCATTCTCAAATAACTTCCCGAGAAATATGGATGGTTTTCATGCTAATTTTAGAGCATATGATTTCAATCAAGTAAAGTCCTTTAAACTTGTAAACATACAAGATTATAATGTAGAGAAAGGTGAAGGAAGAATTCCTGAGGTGATTCCTCAAGTTACTAAGTTAACATTAAAATGTAAAAACTCCTGTAAAATGGACTACTATTCTCATAATCCTTTTGATGGAAATGAATCTAAAAGAAATATTGCATTGCAGAAACTTAAACAAATTTTTGATAAGAATATTTTGAATCTATCTCCAGTAAAATTTAATATAAAACATTATAGTGATACTTTTGAAGATGCTCAGTCTATTCAAACCTATAAAAAAATAGAGTTCTTATTACCTCAATTACAGCGATCTGAATATAAAAAACTTGAAAATGGATTGAACCAATTGATTAAACTCAATGGGGGTATTACCGATGATATGTTTGGTAATGTAGATTCATCATCTCAAAAAGCAGAATCAACGACAAAATTAACAAACAATGCCATCAAGAATTACTATGATTATTGGGTAAACACTACTGAACCTAGTGTTGCCACGCACCCTTACTTTAAGCAAACTCAGCAACAACTTAAAAAGCTTTCTTTTCAAGAAGTATCAGATCGTGCTGAACGTTTATGTAGACGCTTAGATAATATGGTTTTTAATCAAAGAAATTCTTCAGGTGAGCGCGAATGGAAATTGAGTTCAGGTGGGCAAGCTTCAATAAGTAAACATAAAGCATTCAATGGAATGATCGAGAATATGTTCTTTGGAAGTTATAACAATAACAATGACTCTGCTAAAGGAGAGGATACTCATTATTCTGGTATGATGATTATGCACTGGAGTCCTAAATATCAAATGTTTAAGGTATTCATGGGGGGATTTTTTGGCCCTTGGATTTTGGAAAATGGCAATTATGTAGATGGCGATGATGCTTACTATCCTGGTGTTACAAATCAAACTACATGGGAAGGCACTCTAGAAATGCACCGAACATCTCGTAGATGCTCATTAATGGATAGTAATTATTCAACTAAATATGTTTCTTAGTATTGAAAAAACAGTGAAATAAAACGGTTTTATAACAATAATTATAGGACTAATAATGGATTTCTTCGATTATCTTACATTGACTGCGTTTATCTTTACTGTATTAGCTTTAAGCAGTACAACCGTTCAACGTATAAATAAGGCAATACACAAATTTAATGAGTCATTGATGGGGAGTGGTTCAACTTTGTCACCGTTAGCTAAAAATACATTTGGCGACATAAAGCAGGTGTTCGTTGATGCTAATCAATTACCTGGTACTCTGATTGAAGAAAAGAAACTCTTCATATCAAGAAGAGCTGAGTGGCTATCGGGTAAGGAAATTGATAATGTAAAATTATCTGATATATCCCAAATTATGTATTCAAAAAAAGCTGCTGTTATTGAAAGATTAATTATATCCGCCTATGTTGCTACTCGATGTATATTCCTGAAAGTCTACTTGTTTTTTGCATTTTTGTTTTTTTTGACAATAATTCTTTTGATTATTAAAGAAGTATTTGGAGTTGGAAGGGGTCTACTTGATTTAGTTGGTCAAGGTGGAGCTTTCTTCTTTATCTTTAGTCTCTTTATTTCAATTAGTATTATTGTTTTTGCTTTAATTTTATATGTACTTTCAATAACTCTATTATTTATTGAAAGAGTCCTTTCTGTAATTTGTTATAAAGAAGGTTGGCCAGTAGCCATAATTGGAATTTTATTAGCTTTACCTGGGATTTATGATTTAGGCGTGAAAATAATTCCTAAGATATTATCTAATTTCACTTAAATGCCTTTAATCCAGTAGAGTAGAGATACTGTTCTTGCACTTTTATAGTAATCAAAGATCTAATATACAGATAATCTATACACTAAAAAAGAGTAGCAATGATTACCTTTATGAATAAAGCATATTAACATATGCTTTATTGTTCAAAGTAGTACTGCATTAGTGTTAGGCGCTCTGAAGTCTTCGATATCAACAGCTTTTGATAAAAAACGTTTTTACTCCCAACAAAAATCACTTGCTCTGTAGCTCTTGTAATAGCTGTATATAGTAGGTTCCTGTCTAGCATATGGCAGTCCTTGACAATAACGATAACTCGTTTGTATTGGCTGCCTTGGCTCTTGTGAACAGTCATTGCGCTTGCACGTTCCAAATAAGGCATTTCACTGATATGAAAGTTAACGAAATTTCCATTAAAGTCCACTGTTATTATGTGTTTATTACGCTCAAAGCCAGTGACTTTACCTACGCTTCCATTACGGATACCACGTTGATAATCATTACGTTTACTCATTAGCAACTCACCCATACATACAGGGCAGTTATTGATGTTTGCACCAAGATGATTAAATTCATCATCTTGGAATAAAAGTTTATCTTTAGTTGTATCGAAAAATTTTAAATGATGTGCATTATTGATTTCTAAAACACCAGAGCTGGTTGTTCGCATTGGTGATAAAATAACGATGTCTTCTGAGTTGCCATTGCCTCCAAGTTTTTCGTAGATAGAGATTACAATTTCTTGAATATTGGACTCCTCAGCTTCAATAAAACTAACTCCATTCCCAGCCCCGTTGAATTCGGTGAATTGCATTTCGCATCGATCATCAGGGAAGTTGCGAATTTTATTGGCGATCATCGGAATGCCACTGGCTTCAGAAAAGCGCTTCGGAACGGATAAGTGTGTTTTTGGTAAGTCCATTTTTACCATGTTATGCAGGGTTAACCCCACACCCACAGGTGGAAGTTGCTCATAATCTCCTGCAAAGATTATACGGCCTGTTTTAGGAATTTTTTTTAAGATGCGGTTTAATGATAAGGTATCAACCATGCTTGATTCATCAATAACAATGACGCTGTGTTCTTCAATTTTGGTGCTATCAACGTGAAACAGAAAACCTGCAATTGTCATTGCTTCCCTTTTTGTTGTCTCGGTAATGCGTTGAGCTGCCTTACCTGCTAAAGCCATCAGTATTATTTGAGAGGCAATCCTTGACTGTTCCAATACAAAACAAATAGCCTCAATTACTGTGGTTTTGCCGCAACCTGCTCCCCCGGTTAATAACATAATAGGGGAGTTGCAGGCCATGAGAACTGCATTGCGCTGCTCGACAGTTAGATCAAAACCAACACTTTGTTCGTATTGAGTTATAAAGTAATCGAATTGCATTTGTGGAATTTTAGGCAATTGTTTGCTTTTTAATTTTAAAATATTTTCCGCAATGGTTGATTCAATAATATGCATACTGCCGACTTGTACCAAGTCACCAACTTTAATTGCAGTGCCATTGCTATAAGCGTGCGTTAACGCTTTTTCAGCAAGTTGTTTGGTGCCTAACTGCTTCTTTAGTTTAGTTTTTAACTGTATTTCTTTAAGGCACGTATTTCCATTACTAAAACCATCAAACAATGCGCCTTTTACGTAAGCTTCAAGGCGCTCAGGTGCATCATGTTTGAAAGAAAATCGATTAATGGCAAAAGCATCGATGAGTTTTAAATCCGCTTCAAAAGGTATTAAAAAATAGGGGTTGGTTGAGATCTTATCAAAAGTATCAATATCCCAAATATTTAATGCTCTTTCTGAAATATGAACGGGCACACCACATTCATCTAATAGTTGAACTGCGCCTAATGCTTCATAATCTCTTAGCTCAGTGATAATACGACCTGCAATATTTTTAGTGCAATGCTGTGCTAGTGTTTCAATATCGTTATTTCGTGCAATGTCATAAAGTTCATCACCAAGTTTTGCGATGAATTTTGCCTTATCTTCACCGACTCCAGTGACCCCTTTTAACAACGTGATCAAATTTTCATGTGCCGCTCGTTTAAAGGACAAATTGGTTGCATTAATCTGCCATTCAACTTTACTTTCACCATTGTTCCATTTGACGATATGTTCAGTAACATCTCCTTCAACCTGCCATGTATGACCAACCCTGTATAACTTAGATAGACGGGCAATTTGATGATCTGCTTTTACAACAAAGCGTAAGTTCTTAGGGCATGTTGTTCGACAGGTGAAAATAATGCCGCCAAAGGCTATTCCGACTTTACGGATAGTCTTAATAACTACTTCCCCAGAAAATGTAGTCGGCATTTTCATGGGTGACTTAGCCGCTACCATCGGCCTGTTTGTTCCATGTAAGCTTCAATTTTTTTTAGTAGCTGTAATTTATCTTCGAGCGTTGCATTTTTTTTGCGTTCTTGAAACAATTCTTCTTCAAGGGCAGCATTGGTTTCTGCAATTTTATTAGCACGTTTTAATTTAGATGCATCAATTTTCGCAATTGTTTTGGAGGTGGCTTTATTCTCTGATGAACGGGTATCTTCTTCTAAAATTCCTTGTGCAATTAACTCATTAACTTTGTCATTGTATACTTTTGTGATTGCCTTCCCGCCAGTTAAAGTTTTACGACTTGCCAGACCAGAATCTTCTGCAACAGTAACTTTATTAAGAGTATATCCAGGCGAAAGAATGTAATCTTCCCAATCACCTTCCTCATCACGTTTTTTAAAGAATGCTTTTAGCTTGGCAATGTTGGCTAATCCAATGGCTTGACTCATATAACTATCCTCTAGGCTCAACTAGTTTTTGAAGATCAACGCCCATTGCCCTTGCGTTTTCAATCATATTTTCAATGAAAGCAAGTTGTGTTGAGTTTGTCTCTTTGCTTATTTCAATCTCGACTTTTAACTTTTCTTTATCTTTTTCTAGCTTTTTAATTGTTTTAATTAATTTCGCTTTACTTGCACTAACCAAAACAGGGTCATCTGTAATACCACTTCTTCCTTGTTTCCTGGCTAGATATTCTGGGTAAATTACAGGATTATTTGTCAATGATGGTTGTGTAATTTTTAAATCAAAGTCATTTTCAATTGCAGCTATTAATTCATTCCAGCCAAATTTTCCTTCCCATGTTCTTATTAGTATACGGATCTTATTTTCCATTTTACTTGTTAGTTTTACATAGCTCATATGCTCACTCCAAGCTTCGTTAATAGGTTATCGACCCCTTGCATAGATGAAGAGTTGTTATCTTTCTTTAAGTCCATTAAAAGCGCTTCTAGGGCTTTTTGTGAATTAGGTAAGCTAATTTTATGGTCTATTCGTTTACGTTTTTGGATGTCGATAAGTTGAAATGCTGATTCATCACCTGCATAACGTATCAAAGAGCCTTCTTTGATTTCATGACTTTTCATAAGCTTAATTAACTCTTCTAGTACAAATACATTTGTATGATGTGTTTTAAACCATGATTGGCGAATCGGGTTGGTTTTAATATTTGGGCTGTTTTTGACTTCCTCCAATCTGTATTGCTGTATAGCTAAATCCTGCTCCAGTAATTCAATTGCTTCAACATCTCTATTCAAATGACAACTGCTGCGACAGCCAACACATTGCGTAAGAAAGTCATTTAAATGTGTGCAAGGAGTTTGGTGTAATTGTTGAGTACAGATGCCTGTAGACATTGCATGAGCAACTTTTCCTGTGGCAATTTCATACTCTTCTTGAGTGATAGTTTTGACATTTCTCTCAAAATCAGGGGTATTGATATGGGCTATTTGAGCTACTTTGGCACTGTCTGAGGTATGATCATAATCAGCATTACTTTCTACATTAACCCGACCTGAAAGCATAGCAATCACAATTTCTGGTAATTCACTGTCCTGGTATTTAGTATTTAAATAGTGACGAAATTGATGTGGAGTGATCTGAAATGAGCCATTAAAGCCATTACGTTGAAAGATGCCATTTTTACCTAATGATAATTTGATTATTGAAGATAAATCTATACTGTCAATAGCAAAGAAGCTTGAGCCAGCGCTTCCTTGAAACATCGTTCTACTACCTCCTCCAAGCTGTAATTGTGCGCCAGTAAAAAGGCACAAAGCATGCTCTAACTTGACTTTACTGTTACTATCACCAATATAGCGATAAGGAAATGCTGGTAATTCTTTTTTGATTAATGATAACCAGAGAAACTCAATTTCAATTAGGCTGATTTTTTGTTGATCTTGCTTAAATGGTAAGTACTTTCTATTCACTAAAGTATTTGTACCAAGTAATATATTGGCAATAGGAGCACGCCAATATATTTTTCTATGCACATCAGCAGTATATGGAAAACCATCTAATTCTAGAGATTCTATTTTTGCGTTATCATAAAAACCTAACAATCCACCTAATTGAAATAGATTTACTGGCTTATTAAGTGAAAGCCCATGTAAACTTTTGGGCTTAAAATTAAATAGAATGTTTTTTAATTCTGCATTTGGGTTGGTATAGTACCGGGATAATATTCGTGCTGGTTCGCATACAATATCTAAGTAATTCAATGCTCGTTCAACAAATGGTGCCATACTAGCTAAAATGTGATTACGATTATCTTTATAACCTTTACTGCCTTGCCAATCTAACCAGTGGATAGTGTTTTCTTTGATGACTTTATCATCATTATTCTCTTTTTTTGGTTTATTGTTTTCTTTACTGGGTAATTTTACTTGTTTGCTCTTTAATTGTTGATTATTAAGTATTAGTTGCTCAGCAATCATGCGGTTAGGTGATGATAATGCTATAGCTGACATACAGCTTACGAAACGATCTCTCACATTATCAAAAATATCTATTTCATCATTATTATGAGGAACTATAGTGTGGAAAATACTTGCTGTGGCTAGAATTATTTGTTCACTAGGCATTTTTTCCTTTTTACGCAACAATGTGCGCTCTAGTGAAATATCTCTATCATTAATATGATTAAAGCGTACAGTTTTAGGCAAAAAACCTTGTTCATGACAATAATTAATAAATGATCGTATTAGTGGTGTTTTATGTGCAGCAACATTACCCATCCATGTATCTAATTTAACTTGAGTTAACTTCCATATCTCTCCTTTTAACCAGAAGATAATTTCTCTAGCTGCTAATTGTTTTCTTAAAGTATCTTTTTTAAATCCTTGTTGAATAATTAAATCTAGGGTGTAGGTTTTTGCCAGTTCACTAGCAAGCCCTGATAAAACCTGTTTTCCACTATAGAGTTTAGAAGTATGAGGTTGGGTTACTTCATTAGGGTTTAAAAAAAATAAATTATAGAATTTATGGGTATCTGGATTTTGTCCAATCCAAAGGTAGTCATCCCAAGAACAAGGGTCGCCATACTTATTTTTGAATGAGGTCAACTGAATTTCTTTCTGTTTTTCAATGTAAAGTTGTAAAGTTTTTTGATACTTATTTATCATTATTCTTCTCCAATTTTACGTTGCATCACTTGGTCGCAAGCAGCTATAGTTGCTTCAATGTAACGAATTTGTTTTTTCAGTTCTAATAAAGCATGAGGTGCGTCCCCGGAATTAATTCGATAATCATATTTTTGCTGAGCTTTGTCTCTTTGACTTCGATGATCACCGCTGACCAATGCTGAAAAACTATTGCAACCATAACAGCCAAGGGGCTTACTACGTTGACAACCTGTACATTGATTTACATTTTTGGATTTTCCGAAAGTGTCGCCCAAATCATCTTCAATAGCGATTTCGCCACTTTTCATTAACTCACTAACACTAGTTGAAAATGCATTTACTAAAAAATCATTAGCTATGAACTTTTCATTTATTTGAACACGAGCTTCATCGCTTAAGTCAATATAAATTTTAGCCGAAGAAGGAGTGTTCCCTAATAATTTTGCAATTATCAGTAAGCCAAGATTATCTCTGGCAGCATTTGTTGCTATGGTGTGACGTAAACGGTTATTTCCGATATTAAATTTATCTTGGGGTAGACGTTCACTAGTAATTTTTAGAGATTCGAATAGATCCCTTACGGAACTTCCTACAGAAAATGAATCTGAATGAAAGCCAGAAGCATCACTATTAAAGGAACTGCATAATTGATTTTTATCTTTAAATTTAGTTTTAAATAATGCATCAACAAATAAGAATGGTAAATTTTGGAATATATCGTACAACTCATCATCATTTAATTTAATTCCTTGATTGATTAGAGCTTGATTAAATAACTTTAAATAACCTGTACGGTAAAAAATGATTTCTTTAGATATTGCATTATTTAATGTTAAAGGCTCACTTTCAGGGTATTGCCTAAACGTTCCTTTACTCTTTGCTTTAAACATACGAATTTTTAATTCATCATCATCTGAAAAGAATATGTTGTCACTATCGAATATTGATGCATCAGGACTTATATCACGCCATTTTAACTGAATTAGATTCGATGGTCTGCGAAGAAGAACTTGCACCATTCGAGAAGCAATAAAGTTGCGAAAACTAGATAGTAATCCTAGTCCTTTGTTCTCTTTTGTATGAGTAACTTCAAAACCACGCTCAATGAGTTTTTTACTTTTCATGTTCATCGCAACATTCAAAGCATGGTTTTCTAAGTCGCTTAAAGAACCTTTTTCTGGATCGGTAATTTTTACTGAGACTGTTTCGTTATTTAGGTTTGATTTCCACTGATAAAGATCATTAAAAATTTCGGTGTCATGTTTGTAAAGCCACAAAATTAAAGAACTAAATCTAGATTTTTTAATTTTATCAAGAGTTACCCAAAGTAATTTAAAGTCTACAACAGAAAGTGAATTCAATTGATTAGTAGATATAACACCGATGACATTGCTGATTGTACTTTTCGATCTCAATGCAGACATATTAGCTAGTGTCAGCCGAAGGTGAATTTGATCTTCTAATGAAAACTTTGAATTATGAAGCCATGATAAATCAACTGACTGGCCTTTATTACCGAGGCCGCTTAACACCCATTGTTCATCAAAAGCATTAAAGGGAAAACCTTCTTTTGAAATAAATTCAGCCTCCTTATTGTATTGCTGCTTCAATAGTGCCATGTTTGCTTTTGGGTCTGAGTTGTCCTTTTGATTATTTACCATCATTTACTCCTGCGGACATAATTTTTGCTTGTCTTGCTCGTTGAATTTCACGTACTTCAACGGAATGTTTGAATTTATTATAAACATCAACCATACCGCTTGTTTTACTCCAGCCCATTGCATACTTTCTTAGTTTATCGGCTTGTTCATCACTCATACTTTTTGTTAAGTCAGAAAAAATTTCGTTCCATTTGTGTCGGCCTAGATGGGGGGTTATATGAAACCCTAGAGCTTTAGATAATATTTTGAATATTCCATTAATACCTTTGACATTTAGCGGCTCCCCCTTTGTTCCTTTGCTATCATGCTCAGCAATGAAGATAAATTCATGCAACTCTGATTTAGTAAATCGTTTACGCTGATATTCAATATACTTATCAAGCTCTATCATAATGTTTGGATCAACATAAGCAGAGTGAGCATCAGTTTTTTGTGATGAAGGATTAACACGGGGATCAGTAAGGTCATTCGGTGTTTTCGTGATCCGAATTTGATCACCCGTTCCCTCAAATTGGCAATCACTGATTTTAAGCTTACTGATTGCGCCTCTACGCTCACCAGTTTCCAATATCAGTTGAACAATAAGAGAATTACGTTGTTTAGCGTGCTTAAAAGGGTTATCTGGTGAGTCTATTTGAATTATTTCAAGTAAACGCAAGTATATATGGGGGGGAATTTTAGATTCTTCAAAAGACGGGGCTTCTGTCTTTTTTATCTTATTTGCTATCGCTAATTCAAATTCATGTTTATCACTAAAGTAATTATTTTTTACAAAATCTGGCGCAAGGAATTGACCATGGATTTCTTCATAAAGAAACTCTAAAAAGCTAAGAGCAGTCTTAATACGTCCATGTTTAGTTCCATCATCGATAGTTTCTCGTGATACTTTTGAAGAGTGAATCGCATTTTGTAGTGTTTTATTATTAAATTTCTCCATCAATAGAACATTACTATTATTATCTTTTTTTACTTTAAAACGACAAGCATCAGTAAAACTACGGCATTCAGACCTTGATAAAAATTGACCAGATAATGCCCGTTGAATAATATCTATACCAATAGGTGCTTTTAAGTCATCGGGCTGTACATTTGTTAAGTGCTGCAAAAAAAATTTAAGTTCATTAGATTTTCTTTTCTTATCACTGATTGATTTCTGGGGAATCCACGAATTTAAAAAAATAACTGTATAGGGCGATACGGGTATTGAATTTTTATCAACAAGACTTATACGGTTGTGGTAACCATCTTCTCGCTTAACATTATATTGCTTTACGATTACATTCATTCTTTACACTTTTATTTGGCTATATAATTAATTATAGTGAACTTAATAAATTATTAAACTAAATATCGTAAAGTTTCAGGTTTTATTGAAAACATTAGAAAAATGAAGGGGTTTGCTATTCGATAGGGAGATATAAACTTTACTAAAATTAATTTAGGATATAATCATGTTGCTCTGCTACATACCACTGTAGAAAATTAAATGTTGAATAATCTTGATTTGTAAATGCTTGATGCGCTAATGAATTAATGCGCTCAGTAATTTGACATTCATGCTGGTAGGTTTTTTCAAACACATCGGCTAATGACTCAAATTCATGGGGTGGTGCATCAATAGAGCCCAAAATTGGTAACGCGCCGGTTTCACTAACATAAGTGAATAAACGTGTCATATGATCCATTTCTTCTAAGGCATGCTTGCGCATAAACTCAGCAGCTCCTTCAAAGCCTTGCTCTTCACACCAAGCACTCATTTGTAGATATAAATTTGAGGAATAGAATTCTAAATTTATTTGATGATTTAATTGTTTGACCATTTCTGGTTTTAACATATTGTTACCTTATGAACCTTTGTTACTCTTAATATTAGCGAAATTCTGCCTTTTAAATAGCAAGTATTCAAGTATAGATTTGTTACAGAGTATCTAATATGACTTCTGCCTTACTCACTTCAAATTCTTTTGGTTTCTCAACATGTAGATTAGTCACAATACCGTTATTGATAATCATTGCATAACGCTGTGAGCGAAAGCCACCAAAGCCAGCTGTTTCCATGCCTAACCCTAAGGCTTTGGTGTAACTACCATCACCATCTGCCAGCATCATGATGTTTTCAGCGTTTTGTGCTTCACCCCATGCATTCATGACAAAAGCATCATTAACCGATAAACAGATGATAGCATCGACCCCTTTTGCTTTAAGTTCTTGTGCTGAAACAACATAGCCAGGTAAATGTGCGGCTGAGCAGGTTGGTGTGAAAGCGCCAGGCACAGCAAATAAGACGACTTTTTTATCAGCAAATAATTCATCTGTCTGATGAATTATCATATTGCCATTAGCTAATTGCTGTAATTGCCCTGAGGGCATTTTATTATTTTCAACGATCATTGTTTAACCTTAACTTGGGTGTGAGATTGGGAGTATTATGGCTTTACATAAAAAGCCTTTTTCATGCGCACTGCGCGCGCAATCTTTACAGATATAACGCGGTTTATCGACAATATGAGCAAGTTGATGTAGGTTTTTTTCAATGTCTTTTTTTTTCCACTTACACAATGCTTTAGCCATAAACGCGCATCTCGATATAGAAGTTTACTCGTAAACTATTTTAGAACACTTCACTTGGTTGTGCATTAATGAAGATAAAATTTGCAATTTTTATTCTTTGAAATGAGCGGGTTTAATCTCTTTGATAAAGAATAATCCATCCCAAAAACCTGTCCATTGTTCAATATCAACCGTTTGTTGATAATTGTTGGCAAATACCGATGTTGTTTTATCTTTAATGGTCACGTTATGTTGTTTCAATGAACGGATATCGTTAAAGGCTATGTTTGACGATATATTGTCGTTTAACAGCTTTTCAAATGAGTTGTTACTTGGCGTTGCTACCTTTGTGTTTTCCATGTTAATAAAGTTTAAAAAATCACCTGAAGCCCCAGTAAAATGAATCATGTAATAATCTTTTCCAAAAGCTTCTTTGGCAACTTGTCCCGCGTTTATTTGTCCTAAACCTTGGTTCATTAAGTGAAAGGAATGTGCCCAAACAATCATTTTTTTATCGGGGTATTTTTCCGCCCAGTATTTAATGTTTTCACCCATTTCTTGGCTTCTAGCATCTGAAATTTGCCATTGGCGCTTTGCTTGTGCTTCTAATCCTCGGGTAATGCGATACCAAAAAGCATGTTTTTGATTGGCAGAAAATGTCGTTTTCAACTGATCTATTTGTTTAAAAAAGCGCTTTTCTTCTTCAGGCGATAGGCGGGTATTATCAACATTTAATACGCGTTGGAGCTGCGATGTGAATAGCGGCCAAGCTTTATCGTTTATCCAGTTATCGGCTGAGTTGCTAACGGCTTTTGTTAGAGCGCCGATAAGGTTTTTATTGGATATTCCTCCTGTGTGTTGGCTATCAAATCCCACGAGTCGGAGCGGTTTTTTAGTTGAGGCTTGCGCATTAATGTAGTCAAATAAAGGCGTAACTTCATCCGTTTTTGAATACATATAAAAAATATTTCCAGGGGCAATATCTTTGATTCGCTGACCCTTTTTAGCTTGTTGCCATATTTCTTCTACGTCATACATACCACTTTCTAAGATAAGTACGTCAAAGTCATGATAGTTATGAAGGTATTCAATCAGTTGTGTTTTAAGAGTAAAGACACTGCCAGCACCATGGGTTTGCTCGCCTAAAGCAACAATGCGGACATCTTTTAATTTTTTAGCAAAGTTAGCTAAATCTTGTTTGGATAGTGACAGGTCTTTAGTCTCAATTTCGATTGTTTCATCAATAATAGCTTGATGAAGATAATCACGTTGATTGGCTACTTGTTTTATTTCATTACACCCTGTGACCATTAAAAAAAATATAATACTTAGTAATACTTGTTTGTTCATTTTTTACCATCCCATCTTAAATAGAATATTATCTGCTAAATGAAAGAGAAAAATAGGTGTGTTTTGGTGTTTTTTAGATTTTAAATCAATATCTTATGTTATTTTTGGATTGATTAACTCTTTAAAGGCTGGGTGGTTTCTAATGGCTTTATATTTAGGATCAACGTTAAACCACAATAAAATATGATTACGTTCTTCAAAAGCTTGTTTAATGTATTTAACTGCGGCTTCAAGTTTTCCCGCTTTAAGGGCATATCGTCCAAAAGATAATGGTGGCTGATATTGACCAATATAAGCGGCTTCCTTTTTCTCTTCTAACAACCAGCGGTTCACTTCAGACAAACCGTTTTTGAGAAAAGCATTTGATACAGCGGCGAGCTGTTCTTCGGTGTAATGGCTAAGCTTTAAAACGCGGTAAAGCTCTTTAAAGGAGGCGTCATCTTCACCTAAGTTCTCAAGAATAGCTTGGGCTGAGATGTGATAAGAGAGCGAATCGGGATCGCGCTTTTGAAGATGACTTAACTCCTTTTTAGCTGATTGGTAATCGCCCATCATATTATAAATCCATGCGACTGAAGGAACAGCGTATGCTGAAGGCTCTAGATCTACATATTGCCGAGTATGTTTAATGGCAAGGTCAAACTTCTCCGCGGCCAACAAAAATTGTGCATATTTAAAATGACCTTGGCTGTTGTTCGGATCTAAAGCCACTACTTCCTTATAGTGCTTTTCAGCCAGAGGAAAGTTCCATTCGACAAAAAAAGCAACGTCCGCCATCAATAAATGAGTTTGTGCATCAGTGGGATCAAAAGACAGAGATTTATTTAACAAGAAATAGAATTCGTCTTTATGCTTGTATGTTTCCTTACCATTGTTATCACCCAATAATTTAAGCTTTACACTCACTAAGTCACGGTAAGCGGGAGCAAAATTGTTGACTTTGATAATCGTGTCTTCAAAAGCTTGCTTTGCTTCTAACCAAGCTTTTCTATCGTGTTTTTCCAGAAGATATCGTGCTTCTTGGTAATGAGAAATAGCGGCTGATGAAGGTAAATCAGCCAAGCTGATATGTTCATCTTTAACAAGAGAAAAGTAAGCAACAATGATGATCAGCAGCGTGTTAGCAATACTGCCATAAAGTGCCAAGGGGTTAATTTTTGTTGGGACAACTTGCACACTTTGTGATTTGTCATCTGCTTGTGATTCATTGGGAGTAATGTCGACAGTGCTAATGATTAATCGATACCCTACACCAGGTATTGTTTTTATAAACAAGGGGTTACGGGCATTGTCTCCCAGCGCTTTGCGGATCTGACTAATACCAACGGAAAGTACATCCTCAGATACGACTTTATTCGGCCATACTTCGTTGAGCATGGTGTTCTTAGTGACGTCTTTTCCCTGATGGCGAATTAAGCAGAGTAATAATTCTAGCGGGGTATGGTCTAATTTAATGACATCTTTTTCAGGATCACTTTCGTGTAAATATAAGGTACCGGTTAAGGCATTAAGAAACCATTGTTCTAATTTAACAATCATTGAAACCACTTTTTAGGTTATATAATAAATTGTTGTGGGCGATACTTTTTACTTATAAATTTTTGTATTATGTAAAGAGCTTTGGAATTGTAGTTCCCTTCATTAGCGATGTCTACGGATAATTTAGCAGGTTTCGTTATGAGGTGAGCTCGTTAAATTAGCTCGGTGCGGTTAACTTTAATGTTTGATTAATGTCCGTAACTTGCTCAGAAACATCTCGAGAAATATTGTCAGCTAATGCCCGTGATTGACCTACTTCGTTGGTGACGCTTGCCATTGCCTGTTCAAATTCTGAAAAATGAAAACGTTGTTGGTTGATTTGCTCTAAGGTGCTTTGAGCAACTCGGGCAGATGTTATCGCTTGTTCAACAACATTTTCGGCATTTTCTTTTAGTAGCTGGGCAATGGATTTTTGCTGGTTAGATGCCTGCTCAATACCAAAAATATTTTCTGCCAATGTACTACTCGCCTGATTGAGTTGCGCTAAACGTTGGCTTACTTGACCAAGTGAATCTTGAGTTTTACCAGCGAGCTGTCTTACTTCATCTGCAACCACTGAGAATCCGCGACCATGTTCTCCGGCTCTTGCTGCTTCAATTGCGGCATTGAGGGCTAATAAGTTTGTTTGATCAGCAATAGAGCTGATCACATCAACAATGGTACCGACACTTTCAACCGATTGACTCAACGATAAAATAGCCTCTTTACCAGCATTAGCTGCGGCGCTAGTTTCTTCACTTGCATTTAATACTTCAGTGACTTTATATTGGCTATCACTCATTGCATCTTGTGTCGCCTTCGCATTTTCAACCACTTGTTGCGAGAGTGTGTTAACGTGATCGGTCACGTTAGATAGTGCTAGCATAATATCATCAACAGCTAAAAGATGATGACTCGTGCTTGAAGAGGAATTAAGAATATTTTTTGCTTGATCCTCCATGGTTTTCATTGCATTAGACACTAAACCGAGTTGCGTCGCTTTTTGTTTGTCTTCTTCGGCTAACTTATTGACCATTTGGTTGAAACTTTCAGAGATTTGACCTAATTCTGTTTTAGTAGAAATACCCGTGATGTTTTCAACTTTTCCTTCAGTGACTAGGGCAACAAAACTGTCACGTAGCTTTCTTAAAGGGTTTAAAACAACACTGCGCATTAGCCAGTAATTAGCCGCTAAAAATATAATCAAAAATGAAATTAACCCAATTACTATATTCAATAATTGCGCGTTCATTTGTTGTTGTTCGTCGGTAATTTTTGCTTCACCAGCGAGAATAATATTTTCTAGGTCGCCAACGTCTTTGGAAAGTAGCGTCAAGCCTGAGTTACGCTGTTGCTGTAAAGTGAGTGTTTTGTTGAGCTCACCTTGATAGCGTTGAATTAAAGAAGAAAACTCATGATATGCCTCTTCGCTTAGATCTTCTGGAGTATCCTCTTCATCGAAAAAGTCATCATCATCATTCTCATCAGAATCAAGCGTAATATTGAGTAGTGGAAAATGAGCAAACTTATCATTGAGTGCTTTCAATTCATTAATCACAATAGTTATAGAGTCTTGATTCCCGCCATTTATTGTAAATAAATTCTCTCGACTGTTAACTAATTGATAATGGCTTTGCGCAATTTGTGCTGTGATTTGTAAATAATTTATTTTTTCTTGAGCCGTTAACGACGTTGTTTGTTGCGCATACTGAGATAAATTATGGTTTATTGATGACATGGCTTGCTCAGAATTGATGAGTAAGGCGAGCGGGTTGCCACTTAGTTTTCCTAGTGCTCGATATTTAGTGTCGATGTCAGATTTGAGCTGCTGGGCTTTTTTCGCAATAGATTGTGCTAATGATTTTGACGAAATTGCATCACTTGCTTTTATGATTTGAGCTAATTGCGCTTGCGCGTTATTTAATAAGCTCGCATCTCCCATTTGTAAATACTGAGCGATAGTGCGATTAAGTTGTAGGGTCGTTAGCGTTTTTAACGTTTGATAACCCGTATATTGCTTTTGGCTATGTGTTAACGATTCTCCAACTTTAAACATTGAAACTAAAAAAATAGTCGCAAAAATACAAATCGCTATAACAGAAAATCGTGAAAAGCTTGATACACGCACATGAAACCTTAATTTATCTTCAACATTTAATTGCACGAATTGTCTTAGCGAAATATGACAGTAGCGTTACAGAAATGTGACAAATTTGTGTATTAGAGCTTTCTTTTGGTAAATAGAGAGGATAGAAGCTTAAGGGCTGTTGAACTTTGGAGACTAAATATAGTTGACCACAAAAAGCTGCTGCAAAAATAAACGTGAAAGATCAACTATTCCTAGATTAAATGAATTAGATGACCGTTTTATGAAGGTAATTTGACAGCTGATACTGGTATGAGCCACCTATGAAATATTTTTCGGTATCGCTTGTTTGACATAAACATCAAAGCGATTCTTTTTCATTTTAATTGCAGTGGTAGGTTGTTGATTATTTAAAGGTTCTGCATAAGATGGACGTTTTACAACAACACGATATTTGGCTAGTGCTAGCGCAGGTTCAAGCAGTGCATCAGCATCAAGATCTTCCCCTACTAGTGATTGAAAAACGCGCATTTCTTTTTTAACTGCGGCAGACTTTTCACGGTGTGGGTACATAGGATCGAGGTACACAACATCAGGTGCGCTTACCATTGGCATATTATCTATAGAAGAGGCATAAATAAAGTTAATACGATCCGTTATGTCACTGATCTCATTATTGAGTTTTGCACGCGCTAAACCATTTTCTAATAATGCGGCGACAATTGGCATGCGCTCCATCATGGTGACGTTGCAGCCAAGTGTGGCTAAAACAAAAGCGTCTCTTCCTAAGCCCGCTGTGGCATCTAAAACATGAGGAGTAAAGCCGTGCTTTAAACCGATTGCTTTCGCGATGTCTTGGCCTCTACCACCACCAAATTTACGGCGATGAGCGACGGCACCATCAACAAAGTCGACTTTTATTGCGCCTAATTTTGGTTCATCAAGCTTAATTAATTCAAGGTGCTGAAAATGTACCTGCAAGAGAAACTCAAGGTGAGAAAATTTTGTTGTAGCAGCCACATCGCCGATGTAATTGAGTTGCCATTGTTGGGCAATTTTTTTCGCTAATTCAATATCGGTTTTGTCTTTATAACCAATGGCTACTGTTGATAAATTTATCATGATTCAACTTGTACCGAGTTGTCACCTGTCGCAAAAGCTATTAAACGGCTTAATTGCCCAAGAGACAAGTCGCACTCTTGTTGCCATTGATTAAACGTTGCCTGTATAGCCGTTAAACTGCTTTTACTTTGCACACCACCAGTAATTATGTCATGCGCACGAAAATAAGCTTCGACATCTCGAGTGATTAAAAAGGTGTCGATACCCAGTGCTCTCAACGCATAAGGTCCAGTATTTCCACCTAATCGTTGACCATGCTTTTTTAAATGTGCCCATAAGCCAATTATATTATTGCTTGGCCACTGGCTGATAAACTCAGCGAATGAATGACCGTGCTGTTGCTCGTCAAAGATCATTTGTGCATTGGCCTTTATCGTTTGTACTTTCTTGAAGTTACGTATAATTTTAGGATCCGCCGCTTTACGCTCAAGCATTTCTTCAGGCATCATTAATATTTTTTCAATATTAAAATCAAAGAAACTTTCTTCAAAATTAGCCCATTTATTCTCTACTACACGAGTAAACACCCATAAGGAATTAAAACACGAACAAAGGCAACATATTGATTTGTAGGCGAAATAAGAGATTAGCATGAATTCAAGATGTCCATAAAATAAGTCGTTTTTTATGGACTAAATATGTAAGAATTGTACATATATGTCCATATTACCCTAATTGTACAATCCCACAGGATAACATTCAATTTTGCCAATAATATTTGCTTTGAACACCAAGTTATTAAAAATTAATTATCTGTTGTGTCTCAGTAATATTGGCCACAGCTTCATACTTTCTATCTTGGTTTTGAGATATTTCCGATAAACACTAAGTTTCAGTATTTTCTGAAATAGATAAAGCATCTTCTATTTCAACACCCAAATATTCAATTGTACTTTGCAGTTTTGAATGTCCAAGCAACAACTGTATGGCTCTTAAATTCTTTGTCTTTGCATAGATTAAAGATGCTTTAGTTCGTCTGAGCGAGTGCGTTCCATATTGGGTGATGTCTAAGCCTAGAGTGGATACCCAATTTTTTACTATATTTGCATAATAGTGATAGCAAATATGTTGTCCTAGTTTTCTTGGGCTAGGGAATATAAAGTCAGAGGACGATAGGTTTTTCAAATATACCCATTGACTCAAGCATTGTTGAGTCTTTGGCGTTATTTCAAATTGAACTTCTTTATGAGTTTTTTGTTGCTCAATCATCGCACGAGATTGGATTAGTGAAGCTGATGAAATGTCACGAACTTTTAAGCTTATTAAGTCACAAGATCTAAGTTTACTATCAATTGCTAAATTAAATAAAGTTAGCTGCTCTAGCTTATTTTTAATTTCTAACCTTATTCGAATACGCCAAATTTCTTCGAGTTTAAACGCTTTTTTCTGACCAACACGTTTACCTTTGTTCCAAGCCGTCATGATCAAATCCTATTAGTTGTATGGAAATAATAGTTAAGATGAAAATGTTGGATTTATAAATGGCTGGTATATGTGTTTAAAATATTAATTAGCTATCTTGGACAGAGATAGATATGACTTAGTTGATATACATTATTGTAAAAATTAAAAAGCCACTTTTTTAGCGGCTTAGAAAGTAGTTCAAGTTATTTCATACAACTATATGTTCACGGCGTCTTTTAATGATTTTCCTGCTTTAAATGCAGGTACTTTAGCTGCAGCAATTTGTATTTCGGCACCAGTTTGAGGGTTACGACCAGTGCGAGCTGCACGGTCATTTACTTTGTAAGTACCAAAACCAACTAACGCTACATCACCACCATTAGCTAATTCAGTTGTAATAGAGCCAATTAGACTATCTAACGCACGACCAGCAGAAGCTTTTGAAATGTCTGCGCCTTCAGATATTTTGGCTATCAATTCACTTTTGTTCATTATTGTTATTCCTTTTATTGTTGTTACCAACATACTAAAAAATAACAGTGAATTGAGCAATATTAATTATCTTAGTCTTAGTTAATGCCTAGGACTAACTCGCAATGGGTCGGATAGACGACACCTGTTACCAAGTGCCGCCCTCCTAAGAACCGTACGTGCAACTTTCACTGCATACGGCTCAAGCCTCCACTAAGGCGTATTATGTTACCCAGCACCCTTATCTTATAAAGCAGCCAAGACCGGATTAAACCAAGTGTTTCTACATTCCTTCCCAAGTTTCCGCTCACATAAGTAAGCTTCATATTGGGGATCGTAAGGGATAGCCGCACTTCTGATTTTTACATGTCTTTTTATTGGGGTATGGGCAATTTGAACAAGATTGAATAAACAATCCATGTTCGCTATTTTCTGCCAACCGTGAAACTGCCATTGACCTTTACGGTTCAGAAAATATTTTCGCGCTATCCAGTGTCTACTTTTAGTTGGATGACGCCTAGTTGCCCACCTCCATAACATCCAGAATATTTGATGACCTACATAACCAAAAACTTTCTTGGCAACACAATGGCGATAATAGTTCGCCCATCCTCTCAGTTTGGGATTCATCATCTTGATGAGATCATTCACTGGGATAGTTAGATGTTTTCTGATGAATTCATGCATGTTTCTCAAAAATGACAGTACATTGCTTTTACTCGGTTTAATGAGTAGTTTGCCGTTATACTTTCTGACATTGAATCCCAGAAAGTCAAAACCATCATTGATATGAGTAATATGCGTTTTTTCTTCAGAGAGTGTTAAGCCTCTATCTTGTAGAAAGTGGATCAGTTGCGGCTTGATTTCATTGGTGAGCACTTCCTTTGAAGTGCCTGTGATCACGAAATCATCAGCGTAACCTATAAAATTTATTTTATCGCCAGTCTTACGAGCGATTGACTTTACCAGTTGTTCTAAACCAGCAAGCGTCAACAACATAAGCGTTGGAGAGATAATCCCACCTTGCGGCGTTCCTTCTGCCGTTTTATAGAATAATCCTTTATCAATAAACCCGCACCTAAGCCATTGCTTCAGCATTCTTTTATCCATTTGAATGTTATCGATGAGCCATTGATGACCAATCTTATCGAAGCAGGCTGTGATGTCGGCCTCAAGAACCCATTGTGCTGAGCCTTTTTTACACAGACACTTAAAGCACTGAGCTATAGCATCAGCGGTACTACGGTTAGGTCTAAAACCATAGCTGTTTGGGTCGACGATAGTCTCAGATACAGGCTCCAGCGCAGTAAGATGTAACGCTTGTTGCGCTCTATCTATCATGCATGGAATGCCTAATGGTCTGAGTTTACCGTTTTTCTTCGGGATATAGATACGCCTGAGCGGTTTGGCTTGGTAGCCTTTTCTGCTCAGTTGATTAACCGCAGTCATACAACGAGCATCGGTGTTCCAGATGATGCCGTCAATTCCTGGTGTTTTACTGCCTTTGTTTTTTGATACTCGTTTAACAGCAAGTAATTTTGCTGATTTCGAGTGAGTCAGTATCCATTGCAGAGCTTTCACTTTGCCTTGTTTACCTTCTCTGGTTGCTTTTGCAATGCGCATCTGAAGCTTTAATACATGCTGCTCGACAGCTTTCCAGTTGATGGATTGCCATTGAGCGGAGTAAGAAGAGGCACTAACTTCATTGAAAGTTATCATTTGCGTTTCTCCTTGAAGAAAGTTCTTCAAATCATCTTGCAACGGGAGACCAGCTGGAAGTGGGCTCACTTTCGTGTCAGACATTTGCCTGTATCTGCATCATTACAACGCAGCATTAGCTTTCTCCAGCCTCCTTTACCTGCACCACTATCGGCTTTCTTCTCAGACAGCTTTCCCTATTGGGAGCAATACAGGCTTACCGTGTTCCGCATGGAACGCAGTGTCAGGTTAGATGCCCACTCTAATGCGGAGAGATTCTCGATCACGAAAGAGTACGTGCCAACCTCTTTCCTTCCCTCGTTGCCGTTTTGGCTACAGCGTATTAACCACTTCCGCTGCTTGGCGCATTACGCATTTTACATGGGTTCACTTACATTCATCATACTGACTCCCTAGCACTTACCCGACTTGTGGTTATCAGGAGGAACATCCTCTCACGATTATTTTCCCGTCCAGTGGACTTTGTTACATTGTCAGACTCGCTACTTTATTCAGAGTCTTAGGGTCATCTGGTGATACAGATGGTTCACTCTTATCGCGGTGAACAGCGTTACATACGACTTCACGTCGCACGGCACATAGAACCATAGGTTTTTTATTTTAATCAGTACCGTTTGTGAGCAGCGAATACATCAACAAACTGAAAATGTACTTTTCTTTTGATTAAGCTACCTATCGGTGGGGTTTAATGTCCTTTGTTGCGTTTAAACTCTCGATATATAGTACTTCGATGTTTACCAATAGTTTTGGCAATGTTGGTAAAACTTAATCCTTGCCTTTTTAGCGCGACTATCATATATCTATCACCCTCGGTGAGTTGTTGATACTTTATAGGCTTTTACTTCGTGGTAGGAGCAAAAGACTAAGGGTATCGCAGTTCACCGTTTTTATTAAATTGGGTGTCGCACTTAGTATATGAATTCGGCACTTATAAGCTATTCAAGCGGGACAAAATACAGTTGGCTGTTTTCTCGCTCAGTCCAATATTTTAGCCAACGATATTGTCGCTCCTTAACGAGCGCGCTAGGGTCACCTCATAAAATGAAAGCTAAAATTATAGTTATTTTGTTTGTTGTTATATTAATAGTTATACCTTTGTTTTTGGCAAGCATACTTGGTGAAAATGATCATATAGACGACGTTGTTGATGACTATTTTGGTAACTTAAAGAAGGGAGACTTCTCAGGAACGTGCATACCTATCTTTGTAGAACAAGGTACTATCGACAAGAGCCAAAATACTGTTTGTTCTAATGAGAATTTTTTGCTCACTATTAGCTTATTGAAATATTTCGAATTGAAAGATATAGACAATTACTTAGTTAAAATTAAAAGAGATAATTTTTGGTTTCCATTCATTTCTGAAAGTGAAGTTTTAGTTAGTATAAGTCTGATCGACAAAGACATTAATGATGGTTTTAGTATTTTCGATGACGCCGAATATATAACAGGCCTATTTGCTATCAAACGTGTTGGATTAAGCTGGAAAGCTTCTAGTATATCAATTATAGAACCTAAATTATTAGGTATTTATAAATCTTATAAGAGTGAAGTCGATTTTGAAAAGTATTTGAAAAAAATAGATGCGGGATATAAGTTTAGTGACATCATAATTGATAGTAGAGATATGACAGAGGTTGATAAACTACTCTTAAGATTTAATCTTCAAGAAGTAAATCAATTTGTTAGATAGTTCATGTTATAATTTCTCCATACAAGAAGGCAATCAAAGGGACCTTGAAGTTCTCCGTGTAGTGGTCAAGTAAAACTGGCCACCCCGATATAAGATTTTTGGTACTGCAATTCCTCCAGCTGTGGCGTTAATCCATTATTATATTGGTGAGGGCGATACCGATTGTAATATGCCACAATACATTGAACTGTTGACGCCGCGCCTGTTCTGAAATCTCGGTAGCCATTTTTTGGCAACCACTCATTTTTGAAGCTCCTAAAAAATCTCTCCATGGGGCTGTTCTTTGAACAGTTTCCGCGACGACTTAAACTTTAACGAATATCGTACTGCCATAGTTGTGTTCGACATGCTTTACTTGTGTAGTGACAGCCCTGGTCGCTGTGATATAAGAGTTTTTGTGGCCTACCTCGGCTCTCACCTTAACGCCTTTTTAGTCAGCTCACTGTCTGGACTTTTTGAGGATGCCCAGCCAACGACTTTACGTGCAAACAAGTCCATCACCACAGCAAGATAAAGCCAACGTGAGCCAGACCAAACATAAGTTACATCGCCACACCATGCCTGATTCGGTGCGACTGGTTTAAAGTCACTATTAAGTAAGTTAGGAATGTTGATATGTGCTTTCTCAGCTTGAGCATCAGCTCGTTATTAATAATCAAACTCGTTTACCTCAATAGATGATAAGATTCTATATCTGTATTCCAAAAGCATAACCGCCCGCGATATCGCCGCTACCTTCAAAGAAATGTACGATGCTGATGTATCACCCACACTTGTTTCTCATGTAACTAACACGGTTATTGAGCAGGTTTTAGGTGGCAAGCAAGGCAGTTAGATGTGGTTTATTCTATCGTTTATCTTGACTGTTTAGTGCTAAAAATTAGGAAAGATAAACAAGTTATCAACAAAGTTGTTTACCTAGCACTTGGCGTTAATGTCGAAGGCCATATTGTCAGCTCCGTCAGGAGCGACGTGGACAATTATCTAGCTCGACACCTATGACACCTGACCAACTTAAGATCCGAGAGTTAAAGCGCAAGCTAAAACGCTTCTAAGAGGATAATCAAATATTTAAAAAGGCTTCCGTACTCTTGATGTAAGACTCACTGAGAGGTTCTCGTTAATCTCTGAGCTTCAAGGGAGTGGCAGCATTAGCGTTTATGCCAAATCTTTCAGGTGCATCGCAGCAGCAATAGCTATTAGTGTCGTCACCCGAAACACGTTAAGCCAGAACGGTTGAAGTTAATCGCGGCAATCAAACGGTTATTTCGCCTGAGCCAAGGCTCTGCGGGTGAGCGTACGTTGATCACATGCTAGAAACTGAAGGCTACAGTGCTAATCGTTGGTTACTCAACAAACTCATGGTCCAGGAAGGTTTAGCGAGTAGACAACTTCCCAGTTACCGATATGCCAAAAGCTTGATTCACGGTCTCGAGGTGCATCTAAATCAATTTAGCTATCTTCCGTGCGTATAGTTTTTAAAGAATAGCCATTACGGGAATTGTTATGGTTGGACTGCTCATGTCGAACATAACCAAGGTGATCGTCTAGTTCAGCATTGAGTGCTGCTTCAACGGTGATCTTGGTTAACATTTTACGAAAGTCAGTTAAATCTGCTTCTGACTTAATTGATTTGGCATCTTGCTTAGCAAATGCTTCTAGTTATTTCTTGTTCATAGTCTGCCTATCCTAAACCCTTTATGGGTATTAATGATAGGCAGTTATACAGATTTAGTTACAGGGTCCTTATATTTCATATACTTAGCATTTATAATCCCTGGTTTAGGTTAATTAGTTAATAACTTGTCTCAGGTACAACCACATTAACTTCAGAAATTAATTTTATTTCACGATCAGCAGAAGCAATAGTTTCTTTTCTATGTGCTATGATCACACGAGTAATATCTAAACGTTTTATTGCTTGATTAATAGTAGACTCAAGATGGGTATCAAGATGACTTGTAGCTTCATCCATAAACAAAATTTTAGGCTTTTTATATAAAGCACGGGCTAAAATAAGCCGCTGTTTTTGACCGCCGGACAAACTGGAGCCCATATCACCTATCAAACTATCGTAACCCATCGGCATTTTACTTATATCGTCATGAATGGCCGCAAGCTCAGCACAATAAACCACGAGTTCCATATCTATCGGGCTATCAAAAAACGCGATATTATCCGCCACAGAGCCCGACAACAATTCATCATTTTGCATCACTGCAGCTATTTGTTGGCGATACTGATTTTGGCCTAACTGTTTAAGTGATATGTCATCAATCAGAATTTCACCGCTGTTGGGCTGATTCAACCCCAGCATCAATTTTAACAAGGTTGATTTACCGCAACCTGACGGTCCAGTAATGGCAACCGACTCTCCTGCCTTTATATCTAAGCTAAGTTCATTAATTATATTAGGCGCGGCATCACTGTATTTAAAGTATATATTTTTAATCTTGATACTGCCTATGATCACATGATTTTTGGTACTTTGAGACTGCAATTTTTCTTTTTCTGTTAGCGCGATATCAGCCAAACGCTCTAGGTGTAAACCAAGCATCTTAAATTCGATAAGCTTGGCGATTAAATTAGCCATTTTTCCCATAAATTGCTGTTTGTAAGCCATAAAAGCAAACAACATCCCGGTACTGAATCCGCCTTGAATCACCAATGAAGCCGCCAGATAAATGACCACAATATTCTCTAAACCAAACAAACAGCGGTTAATCGCGGTAAACGAAATATTGAAATGCCCTAGGCGGATATTTTGATTAATGGCATTGGCGTAACGGTTTTGCCACTGTCCTTCACGCTTTACTTCTGAGCTGAATAACTTTATCGTTTGGATCGCTCTTACTGTCTCCATGAAATTACTACTTTCTTCCGCTCTGGCGATAATTTCTTGCTCAGTAATATCTCGAAAGGGGCGATACATTAATATCCGTATGAGTGCATAAAGGGCTACAGCTATCAGCACTACGACTGAGAGTAACGGACTATAGAAGAAAATCATCGCCAAAGTGATCGCGGCCATCAAACCATCAATAATGG
Organism: Colwelliaceae bacterium 6441; assembly: GCA_040779345.1. Lineage (GTDB taxonomy): Bacteria > Pseudomonadota > Gammaproteobacteria > Enterobacterales > Alteromonadaceae > Thalassotalea_H. The sequence continues at coordinate 80,316 of JBFONU010000014.1, forward strand.
TTTCAATTACGCCTGCAGTCAGCAGTTGCTTCACCTGTCGCAATGAGCCAAAGCGCGACACCACGTCACCCATATGACGCTTTTCAAAATATTCCAAAGGTAGGCGCACCAGATGATGAAATAGATTGGCCCCAAGCTGAATATTCATTAAATTACCAAAGTGCAACAGAGTAAACCCCCGCAAAGCCGTGGTGCCAACTTCAAACAGCAATACCAGAGCAAAACCAATCGCCAACACAGTCAATAAAGAAGTATCTGCGGTGAGAATGACATCATCTATCACTAATTGAATATAATAAGGACTGGCCAGAGCAAAAACTTGCAGTAACAATGACAGGGTGAAGATCAGTATCAGTGAACTTTTTAAGCCTGTAATTTTACTCCAAAAATCTGAAAACTTCAGAGTGGGTGCTTTTTCTTTTTTTGTAAATCCCTTGGTTGGCGTCAACTCCAAAGCTACGCCGGTAAAATGAACAGAAGCTTCAGCCAGGGTATAGCACTTTTCCCCAGAAGCAGGGTCATAGATTACTATCGATTTTTCTGTTGCTGATTTCAGCACCACAAAATGATTTAGATCCCAATGTAAAATACAAGGAGTTTGTAATGCGTCTAAATCTTCAAGCTCAATACGCAGTGGCCGCGATGTTAACGCTAACTTCTCAGAAAATTGCATAATATCTAGTAAAGTAGCGCCCGCTAAAGATAAATTGAATTTTCTTCTAAGGGACAATAAATCGGTTTGGTGACCATGAAATCCGGCGACCATAGCTAAGCAAGCCAAGCCACATTCGGTCGCTTCTGATTGCAAGATCAACGGCAGTTTTTTTTGATGCCAAAACTGCAGTCTTTTTACCGGATTTAGTTCAAGAGGAAATTTATTAAGATCTGACATAGCAACGGCTCTTATTATGAATAATTTGACCACAAAACATAAGCATAAACCTACAATTTCCCTTGGATACTAAACACGGGATCAAACAGCCACCGAATTAATGAACGCTGTTCGATCACAATATCTGCATCCAATTTCATCCCAGAACGTAAAGGAATGTTTCGCCCATAGGCTTGAATATGCTGAGCATTTAAGGAAACAACTACCCGGTATGAGGGCACAGTGATCAAACCGGGAATATCCGTTTCTTCAGGTAAAATCACATTGGCACTGATCTGTGCAAGCTGGCCATCATAGATACCGAATCGTTGATAAGGAAATGCATGAAAACGTATTCTGGTTTCTTGACCTTGTTCAATAAAACCAAATGCAGATGTTGGCACATAAATTACCGCCTGCATCACACTGCCTTTGGGAAGAATACTCAATAAATTTTGCTTAGCATTCACGGATTTCCCTGGCTTAGCCAGTAATCCGCTAACAATACCATCTGCGGGGGCTCTTACTTCACTGAGTCGCTGTTGCTTAATAGTGGCGAGTTGTGATTGAACTTGGGCCAGCTGCGAAGTGATAGCATCATTTTCCTTGCCCTGAACCATAGGTAATTGCGATATCTGGCTCTTAAACTGTTCAATTTGATTGCGAATAGCAAGGCGCTCTGAGCTCATTGCCGATGCTTGCTGCTCTAGCGATAACAAATTATCTGTTTGTTTATTCAAATCCAATTCAGAGATAAAACCGGTACCCGATAAACTACTTACTTGTTGTAGTATTTTTTGATTTATCTCGATACGTGTTTCAAAAATTTCCCCTTGTATCTCCAACTGGGCCGAACGTTTTGTCAAACTGCTGTGGTTATCATTTATCGCCTTGGCTTCAAGTAGATGCTTAGTTTGTTGATTTTTAAGTTGTAGCTTTAAGGTATTGATTTGAAATTGATATTGATTTATCAATGACTGATTTAGCTCGAAACCCTGTATGCCATGCTTTTCCGATTTGATCCGAAACAAAGGCTGGTCTTTTTTGACTTCTTCGCCCTCATGTACCAACAACTCAGTGATTATTCCTGCTTGTAGAGCACTGAGTTTTAACAAGCCGGTATCGGGTTGCAGTATGCCAGTTACTGTTTCTTTTCTGGTATAGCTGCCCATTGATAAAAAAATAACGCTACTTATCACTACAACTAACAGCAGTAATGCTAATGATTTGAAAATCGGTGGTTGCACTAAACTAATCACCCCAGATAACCTGTATTTTTTGTTATCTACCACTTCTTGTCTAAAGAGTTGTTCCATTAACCTTTACCTAAGTTATTTTACTCACTAAACGATTGTTTGGTGATAATTTTCTCTGAGAGATCTTGCTTTGTGAATAATAGTAACGTCTTAAAAAGTCATGCATCAACAACTCATGCTCTCGACCATAGGCTTTAAACATTCGATTATTATGCATATGCAACAATGAACTCAGTAACGTATCCTTACTACATTTGATCCCCTCGCCCTCATTCATTAACTGATTAAAATTTTTAATAACAGGCGAAATTTCTTGATACCAGCGGTTGATCAAATTGAGCACTTGTTGAGTTTCGTCATCAATTGCGTGCTGTTCTTTATCACTATTTATGCTTTGGTTCTGGTCCTGATTTGCATAACATAAAAAATCAGCTTTCAACCGGGACTGAATACTCCTAAATTTATCGCCGAGTTGCTTTCTTAAATGACTAGATTCATTAAACTCATTGCCAAAGCCAGTCCTAAGTTGGGTTATTAACTTTAATTTGTCATCCGCAGAATAGTTAAAACTAAACAATAGTTTGTCCGTCATTAACAAGGCAATGCGCCAACGCAGGTCTTGAACCATTTCAGTTTCCAAACGAACCGTACTGGCAATAAGGCGACTGTCGGCCATAAATAAACTTTCGACTAGCGCCATTGAATCAGGACCACCGTAGCGCTCAACTTCTCTTTCATAGGTAAAAAGTTCGGTTTTATGGATTTCACCCTGCTCTACCATAGGATCAAGTAACTGATTCAATTTCGGCAATAACTGCCCCCAGATAACACTCGGCTCACCATAAAAACGTAACCTTAAATGCCATTCTGGATCAGCATAACGAATAAAAAACCATTTTTTGTATAAGGGTTGGCACTGATTGATGAACGGTAACAAACGCTCAGCCAATAACGTATCGACCGCGGCATTACCCGAATATATTTTTAAGCTTAACCATTGGGAGCCGGGTGAAAAACGCCGTTTGATTGTTTTAACCGCAATATTAGCCTGTGGATCGTCATTAAAATGTTGATGTACCTTCGCGCCAGTATTGAAAAAGGGAATGATTAATTCATTGGCATAACTTTGACCATCAGCAGCTTTAACTGGTGTTGAATACTGAGCCGTCAATGCTTCTTTTAATTCGATCTGAAATTGGCCTTTGGTTTCAACCAGTAAAACTGCCAACATCATCGGATTAGTCAGATTTAGCTGTAAAACATTATCACTGAAGGCGTAACACAGCTGCACATCTAGTTGATATTTATTTTTTAGTTTCTGCCATTTATCGCTATCAATTTCATCATTTATCAGCAGTTCTGCTAGTGCCTTACGTGGAATACGCCAGGTTTTTACCGATAAAATCAAGTCATCGAGCATGATCCTGGGGACAAAACTGGCGCTTGCCTGGCTGGCTGGCAATGCAAACTCTGGCGCAGTGGCACCTTGGTGCTGCAACATGCTTAAAAATTTATACGCACTAAGGCTTCGAGATGAATAGTTGTGAGCGGAAGATAACCGCGGTATTATTTGTTTTTCAAGACGTTTAGACCAAAGTTTAATCTGATTTGTTTCAACCCAAACATAAAGATCGCTGATCGGTATTTGAAATTCACTTGCCAGGCTTGAATCTGCCAGAAAAACAATTTCATATTGCCTTAGATGTGGACGGGCGATAACATTGCCTGGACGCCCTTCTGGCAAATGTATAATTTCCGCAAAAATCACATCCGCGGAGTGTCCACTTTCATTGTTAAGGTGTTTAATTACATTATTTTTTAAGTTTTTATCTAAATGGCAAAAACGCCCTAATAAATTAGCGGCAGAAGGACCATAACAGCCATTAAATTTAACCAGTAGTTGCTTTTTTTTACCTGACCTATCTATATCCGAGTGTTCTTCAAAAAGAGAAATCATCGCAGCAAAAGAGGCTGGAAAATCACTATCATCAACCGACTTACTTAAGTGCTTTGCCAATGTCTTTGACTTTAGCTTAATGACTGACTTGTGCCGGTTTTCCGGTAAACTGATGGCTTGGGTAATGATATTATCTAATTTGGAAGGGGTGCTGGCCTGTCTGTTGCCTGAGCCATAAGATCTTAATTGCAAGCCCGCTAATAAAGGCGCTTCATAACCTGTTTCATTGGAAAAACTTATGCCAGACTCTTCATCCAATAACTTGTCTAACGGCACAAACTGGCCTTCAAAGCGTTGATTAAATTGCTTGATAAACTTACTAAAAATATTGCCACGTTGAGCAGATAAGCCTTTGAGCAATTTCAACTGTTTTAAAAGCTTGGGTATTTGATTTTTATCTAACTGGCACTGGCTAAATGAACGATATACATCTGTTTGAAAGAGCTTATTTTCCTGTGTTTTAATTGGTAATTCATTTAAATGCGCCAAAATCCGCTTATAATCTGCGACTTCAGCACCATTTTTTTTATCCAGTTGTTGTAATTTAAATAGTACCGTCGCTAAATGATCGGCAGTGGTTCTTTGGCCTATTTTATTTAAGGAATCTACCAACATTTTATCAGGCGATTCACCGGTTAGCGGCAAGGGAATATCTGCCAATAAAATGGATTCATCGATTAACTGTCGCAGATAATCTTCAACTTCTGCCTTTTTTTCACTGTTATACTGAATCGCTGCGTTATTTGTATTAGAAGTTGAATTAGAATTAGTTGATTGAAAAAAGTACTGCAAAAAAGCATTTACTAACTGACTAAAACTTTTACCATTTTTCGCTTGCTCTAACATAAAACAGAAGTGCTCGTCACTTTCAATGGCACTTAATCGATATTGACGAGTTTTATTCGACTGGTACGCTTCGATATAGCGGCAGTATTCGGCGATAAAATAGTGACTCGAATTAGGATAATATTTTAACTTTTCACTTCGGGTATCATGTTTGAGGAAGTATTCTCTGATGGCCGAGAGATAAAACATATCCAAACGTGTTTTACGTTGATCGGCCGATAATTCATCACTAAGTAATTGAGTTTTTGAACCGATCTCTCCCATGTTAATGCCAGAAAACAAACCAAAGGGAGTAGGCCGGCTGCACATGCGGATCATATATTTAAGCAAGGTCTGAGTTAGTTTTTTCTCTTGTTTAGCCGTTAATTTTTTTTGTTTTTCTGTGGCACTTGGCATGTCTTCATTGTGATCGGCCTGACTAGGTGCTCTAGCTTGTAGTCTTCGCTCAAACTGCTCGATGCGCTCAAAAAGCGAAGGGCTCGCCAAATACAAAGCTTCTTTTATTTCAGGCTTGGCTAACCAGTTGGTAAAAGCCTGAATAGTTTGCTGCTTGGTCTGTCCTAGGGTTAATAATTGCTCAATCGGTAACCTGGGTGTTCTGATCACAAAAAAGTCTTGATGCGTAATACTAGTTTTTGACATTTTTTTCCTATATTTCTTGTTCTTACATTTGCTTTTTAAGCCAACAGCAGACAATCAGCCCAATCCGGAGTTTCACCGAGTGCCGAAAGTAAACATAAGCCAATACCTCCGTACCCCATCAAAAAACTGGTATCTTCTTGATATTCTTTAGTCAAAGGTGAGTACATATAAAAACCCGGCAAACCTTTATCTCGATACAAAGCTAGCGTATATAACAGCCAGTTATTGGCTGCTTGCTCTAATTTTGGCTCATTTAACTGCTGATTTAACAGCTGAAAAATTAAAGACAAGCCGGCACTACCGTGACAAATACCTGCATCATTGATCATGCCTTGAGCGCTATCCCGGTTAGCCGCATGCAGACTTATCTGTCTTGCTTTATCAATGTATGACGGCAGCTCTAGTGCTTTACCGACTCGGGCTAAGGTCAAAGCAATGGTTACATCACCGTAACACCAACCCAAACGTGAACCTTTTTTATCATTACAAGAGGATGAGAAGCAACTGATGTTTTGTGGTTGAGCTAGCTCTTGCTGCAACAACCAATCACAACTTTGCACTAATAAACGCTTAGTTCGTTTAAACAAAACGGGGATTTTCAAGGCGGGTAAAATGGCAGCAATGATACCTGGAACGCCGTGTGCTAACCCTAAATTAAACTCTGGGATTTCTAGATGGTCTTTATTAAACCGATAGACCGAACCAGATGGTTGTGACCAGCTCTGGGTATTTGCACTTATTTGAGTGGCAGTGTATTCAAAATGTGTAACTATTTTTTCAAAAAGCGCCACGGGGGCTGATTTTAATTGGCGCCTGCCAGCATAGATAGCAATGCCACTAAGCCCCAATACCGTTTCAATTTCACCCTTCCAGTTCTCAATTGCCAGCGCCTCAAGCAAGATTTCATCAATCCCTTCACATAACTCGGCATCGTAATCACGTCCTTGTGCTTGATTAATATATTCAAAAAACCAACCTTGGCCACTAAGGCCTGTGTTTAAGTCAGGACGATGCACCTGGCTATCCAGTTGTTGTTGAAGATACTCAAGTTTGTTATTAAAAATATTTTCATTGACCAGAGCTGGCTGATATTGACTCAGTTTAACTAAAAACAGTAAATCACCGCTTAGGCCTCCAAGCAATCCACAAGTGTGAGTTGTATTGGTGACATTTGATAAACTTGCACCAATTTGTTTAACTATTTGATTGATAAATGCTTGGTTTTCGATCGCAGATTTTAAGCTAGATGACATCTAAACATCCTATTTATTGTCTATATCTGAAAAATTTGATTTTAAGCCGTATGTTAAGTCAGCAATATACAGGAATAATACTATAGCAAGATTAACAGTCAATTGACCGGAAAATAGCGTTTTTAAGATACTCCCCCATACTAGCAAAACAATTTTAATTAAACATCACATTACAAAACGAACTATCAATGCAATGTCATCCAACCATCAAAACCGATCTTTCATATCAAACCATGTACAGCCTTAGACATAACAATCCCGATCAGATCCTCGCCCCCTCGGACAAAATTGTCAAAAAATGACTTGCTCCTGGCAGACGTGTAGTGGAGTGAATTTATAAGGTAGCCGAGTGATTAGTAGCAATATGATATGCTTTTTATCCATTTTTTTTATCCATTTTTTTATTTATCTCATTGATATATTGACATATTAAATACAAAATGTAACGATAATGTTTCATCAATTACAAAAAAGGAAACAATGTAGATGAAGCTTAAACTAAACAAAAAGAAACTTAAAAACCTATCCATGGATCACAAAGAGTTACCCGCAGGTATGACACCTCTCGTTGGCGGTGGAGATATTGGAGAGACCGGAGAAGCTACAGCAAAGCTAATGTCTGCAATTGGTCTTTTTTGTACCCCTGAGCCTGAGCCTAATCCTGAGCCTGCGCCGCCTGCGCCTTCTATGTCTCCTGGTTGTGAGTGTACTCCTCCTTAAATAAGTGATTCACGATTACTGTTTTTGTTGCAACTATTCGGAGTTATCGGATAGTTCACACTGTGTTATAAAATTCGGTTAAGAATTTTTCTTATTGTGATTTTTATAAATATCTCGGTGGCTTGCCACCGAGATTTAAAACAAGTTCAGCTGATCTGATTGAATTTCTTTACGATCAAATTCAACAAGCTGGTATTGAACAGATTCAAATGTTTAACAGTGAAGTTGCTCTTCTTACGAGCGACACCCCCATTAAATATCTTTTCATAGGGTCTAACTCAGAATGGGGGCGAAAGTGAGTTAGAGTTAATACTTTAATGTCATGTGTTTATTTGAATTCTACGGACCTCCTCTTACTTAACTTTAAGGTTTGGATTCAGCAAAAACTCTTTTTAAAACTTAGAATGCTACTTCAAAAGTAATACGTAATCATATTTTACCTTCGATACTTCTACTGTAAACTACCCTTATACCTAACAAATCAGTAGTTTAATTCATGGAAAAATTCGAAAATATTTACCACCGCGCTGCCGAACGAAAAGGTGATGAAATAGCCTTGTCTCAATTAATATCAAAACCTCTTACTTATCACGAGCTTTTATTAGTTAGTGATAATGAGGTCTTAGCAGAGTTTACTCGCAAAATATTTCAATCAGGTTTTGTTTGGGCTGTTGTAAATAAAAAATGGGCTGGATTTGAGGAGATTTTTTGGAATTTCGACATTGATAAATTAGTCATGATGCCTGACGACATGCTTGAGCGAAAAGCAACAGATCCTCAAATTATCCGAAACTTTACCAAAGTTAAAACTGTCCGCGATAACGCAATTTGGTTAAAAGAGGTAAGTGACGAATTTGGTTCAATTAGCCAGTGGTTAGCTAATTGGCCTAGTGATGATATTACAGGGCTTTGGCTCCATATTAAAAAACATGGTTTTCGTTTAGGTGGCAATACTGGCCCCTATGCATTGCGCCAGTTAGGTATAGATACATTCATACTAAGCAGAGATGTAGAAGCTTATTTTAGATCTCGCAAATTAATTGATGGTGGTATAACTTCAAAGCGTAATTTAAAAATCATCCAAGATACATTTAACCAATGGCGAAAAGAGTCTGGCTATAGCTTACAAGAGTTGAGTCAAATAGTTGCGTATTCTGTTGGTGACAATTATGTAGGCGTTGAAACGGACTAATAGTTTAATCGAGATTGCTCAGAATAGTCCCAAGTCACTTAAAAGCTCCAATTTTCGATACCAATACTCCGACAGCAACTCTTGCTCAAATACTTCTTTACGAATTTTATTTATAAGAGTTAGGTGGTTAGGCTTCTTATTCCCAATGTGACCTAATAAGCTTTCAATACGGGTAAGTATGGGCTTATAAACACTATCAAAATGTTCTTGTGATGCTGCGAGGTTTTGACTTTGTATGATCAAATACTTCAACGATAATAACTTTCTGATATCTGCCTCATCGGCATGAATACGATATTTACTACAAAATAAACAACCTTCGTGGCTTCCACATTTAACCGTTACAACACCATTTAACGGTAATGAATCCAGCATTTCAGGTTTTGATGGTTCAGTACAATTTCCACTTGGGATCGCGGTCACAGGAAGTGACTCTTTTAGTAGTTGATTATCTAGTTCAACAAAATAGTCAGATAACTGCTCAGCCGATTTTTCTTCATCTTTACTGGCATAATGAGAGTCAGCTGTGTTATTACTATGCTGCATGATATAGCTGCTGATCCCAGTACCATAATTATCTCTAACCCATAACGATTTACTCACTCTAAAAGATTTACTCGTACCTGTTAAAGGAGTTCCAGTGAATTGAATCGCAAATAATTTCCTAAATGAACAAGACACATCTCCCTTTGTACTCAGTTGTGTTAGCTTACTAACCGCAGCACTGATGAAAAGGGCTTTATAATCTTGTTGATAACGATCTATTAAATAATCTCTTAACTGAATATAACGCTGAAAGTCAGCCACAAACTCATTTTGAATATCGTAGCGAACAGGTATGCCATTAGCTCGCCACTTTATGCTTCTGAAATTCTGCTCACTCTTATCTGTAAGGTATTCATCCTCGAACATTAACGCTGCTGCAGTACTATCATTCTCACCGGTAACGATTAAAAAATGCATAAAGTAAGCCCTACAAGCCCAAGCGGCTAGTAACAATCTTAAGGTTGAGTATGGTTGGTTAACTTTAATAGTGGCATTGAATGCTTGGTTAACGTGCTGTCCTAGTTGATATCTTTTTTTATCTTTGCAATGGGAAAGTGCTTCAAGCTCTTCTATAGAATAAAATGTGCCATTTTCGTAATTAAATCCACGCATTCCAATAGACTGTTTATGCTTTGGTTTTAACCATTGATTGTAAGAAGGAGCGATCCATAATTGCTCGTTATTAATATTAACAACCGTAGGGATTTCAACGTGATCTAATACTATATTGCTGAATTGACGAAAAATTTGAGTGTATAAGTTAAATTGCTTGGCGAAAGCGTTCTCGTTTAATGCTACAGCTGATTGAACCTGACTATTATTTCGTTGAATAATATGCAGGCCACCAGTTAGTTCACTTTCTTCAACGTTGATGACGTATGCGAAAAAAGAAATGACTCTACTTTGGTAGGTTTGGGCTGTGTGAGTTGATAAGCCTAACTTCTGTTTACGGTCGTAGGTTTTTATTTGGTGTAACAAGTAGTTAGTATAGTCATTCACGAAGTTCTGAATAGACGATTTATTACAGAGTAAATTTAATTCACTCTCACGAATATACTTGAATAGCCCAACAATATAGCCTGTAAGTTCACTTAAGGTACGAGTTCTTTTCCCTCCTGACATTAATTCAGCTAAATATGGTATTAACCTTTTAACGAACAGGATTGCATCTACATTAATAGAATCTAATTCTACGTGAAGTTCTTTGTTATTCTTGTTTTTTGTTTGAAAATTATTATAGCAAATCTGTCCTAGATGATGAAAATGTGAATCAAATTCTAATGCTATGTTATCCACACGACTGAATTGATAAGAATCGTCATTATCAAACAGTTTTGTAATATCCTCTAAGGTATAAACTATGGAGTTAATCAGGACATAGTTAGGCATCTAATGGCTCATAATATTCATCAATTAGCATAGATTAAGCTTCTCAATGTATAGCGCATTCTTTCCACAGCACCTGTTTATCTTTAGGCAACTCTTCTTTAGTCATAAACACCCGTATTTTGATAATTTCACCATCTTTTTTTGAGCATTCACAAACCATAAGACCTAAAGTATCCATTGAAGCTGTTTTCCAATTCATAAAAGTGCCATGGGACTTCTTCTTTCTCCTTAATCGTTTATCATCCGCTCTTAGTTTTATCATTTGTAAAGCCAAATCAAAACTTACATCACAGACCTTTGCAAGGCGGTAAATCCGAGTGTAATAAGCTTTATTTTTCCTGAGTGTTTTTTTCATATTCGTTATTATTTTGTTTTATTCATTTAGTAATAGTTAACTATTCATCGCCATGAGAACTGACTAATTTTTTCTGCCAATACGTCATCTTCAATATAAAAAAGTTCAGGGGAGGGCTGCTGAAGGCTCATGGCGTTTGTTAATAACTGGCCCAGCCTTAATTCAGGGTATTTAAGTAGCATATTGGTAATACTTTCTAGTAAGTGTTGTTTAGTCTCATTCAGGTGGTTATCAGCCAATACAGAATCTCTTGATGACTCATCATCAACCTCTGTATTGACAGGTATGCTTGATAACATACCTCTCTCTGTTTTTTCTTCATCAAAAGTAAATTTAGATTTGAAATTTAACCTGTCGGGCATAAAATCATCATCTACTAATGGCACCTCTTCAAAAAAACTATCCCAATTATTTTCTTCATAAGTACAGATTAAATCTGCGAGTTTGTGTAGTTCATTGCCTTCTGCTGAATGATATTGGGCATCCCAAAGCTGCTCTACGCGTTTTAGGGTCGCTTGAAGCTCTTCTCGGTTAGATATCTTATCGGCAGACAAAATATCACGGGCAATTATTCTGGTATCACTTTCTTGTTTTAGCTCATGAGCTTCATGCTTTGATTTTGTAAGAGCCTGAAAAATATTTTGATATTCCAGTATGTTTTTACAGGGTTCAAAAGCTTGGTTATCGATAGGGTCAATTGTTGTTAACGTATCACCACACATGTCTGCAAAGCAGTGCTGACACAAATCAATTAATAATTTATTGCCATCACCATGAATAGTCCCATAACCACACTTATGTTCAATCGAGATAAACTCGCTGAATTCATATCCTTCATGAGCATACGCCTCAAGGCCACAGCCATCACAAACAAGTTCAGTTATTTCTTGTTGTATAACGGTTTTATATTTTTTCATACTTACTCCTTACTAGATGGAGATAGAGAAATAAAATGAACCCAAGTATTTCTATCAAGCAGAAGACGTTTCTTTTCACCCTTAATAAGTTCACCAGAATTAATCATACCTATTACCCATTCCTTAATTTCAGGTAAGCATCTTTCAATAGGTGTACTGATTGTATTTCCCATTCCACCATTGCCAACGATATAAAATTGGTTTTCATTATTAGCATCAACTGCAACATGTAACCAATCCGAGCGATTAGAGTGTTCTAACCGTTCCTTGAATTTTTCTACAGTTAACATAGTTACCTCAACTCACTCAGCCCCAAAGCAATAGCTTCTTGCTGAAACCGACCAAAAATATTGACGACTTTTTCATAAGAACTCGTTAAAAAGTGCTCTTCAACAGTACTACTAGTTTCATCATAGACAGGATGTTCGATAACAGTATCAAATCTACTAATTTTCAACTTTTCTTTAGCGCTAACGTTTGATGCCTTGTCGAATATAACGGAACCTGAAGCCTCACTATCAACATCGTCTTCAACATTTGCCTTAATCTTTTCAAACTTAACTACATCAGCCTCAAATGGCACATCCTGCTTAACTCGATAAGCATACTCCAACAACTTAGGCTCAGCTGGCATATACAGAACCGCTTCCTGATTCTTTGAATCAGTCATTCTGAGTATTCGACCTAATATCTGCCGAAAGTGCATTTCTGTTTTAATATTAGTAAGGTGACAACAAACCTGCAATCGGGGAATATTCGTTCCTTCACTTATCATCCCTACGGAGATGATCCATTTAGTTTTTGCATATCTAAACTGTTGAATAATATTGGTTGGTTCATTTTCTCGGTAAGTAACAACCACTGCATCTTCATTAAAACTGGCTTTCATTAGTACTGAAATTTGTCTAGCATGTTCAACTGATGACGCAACAATTAACCCTGCAGCGTCAGCGTTTTTAGCTCTAATTGAATTTAGTTTTTTCTGTGCAGAAAAAACCACATATTTAATAACTTTCTCATTTTCAATAATTTCTTGATATGGAATGACTGACTGCGATAATAGACATTTAAAACTATTAAACGTTTTAGTCTTCTCCTCATCTACCACTGAGATATTATTGTTATCCACGGCAATTATCTGAGGTACACGACAAACATTATCCTGAATGGCCTCAGCAAGACCATAAACGTAATCACATGATATTTTATTGCTAGGATGCATATAGTTTGAAAGTACGATAGGAGCCGCGTCTGATCGCCAAGGTGTTCCTGTTAGCGCCAAAGTATATTTCGCTTTATCTTGAATGTTTAATATTATTTGTTCGCCCCATGCATTGGCATTATCAATAGTAGAGCCCGCACAATGGTGAATCTCATCAAAAATCACAAACACTCGGAACCTTTCAAATAACTGCCAAAAATGTTCATCTAGATACAGCAAGCTTTGATAGGTAAGAGAATGTCCTTTAGCCCCCAGTAAACCATCGAATCGTTCATTAATTCTCAACTGCAAGCTTTGGCTGAAATCTTGTGAAACAATAGATGAAGGTGAAAAACAAATAACTAAATCAATCATGTTTTTCTTTAATAATCGATCGGCCAGTTCAGATGCCATCAAGGTTTTACCCGCACCTGGTGTTGCTAGGGCTAAAAAGTGGCTATTGCCATTTGAATATCCTTTTAAAGCTTTATTGATACAGCTATCTTGCCATTGTCTTAATTTCATATTTACTCTGTTGATTTATCTTTCTTAAGCAACCCTTCAATGGCCCTTATCTTCCCTAGTATTCTTGTATTATTGTCTCTAGCTTTATTGTATTGCGGCTGTAGTTCATCAACTAACTCAGGAAACTCTAGATAAAGCTCTTTGTACGCTTCAGACTCTCCGATATTTAACAGGAGCTCAGCTTTATAGTGATTCAATTTACTGAGTAATTGTTCCTGTTTTCCATCGATGCTCTTAGTTGAAATAGTTACTGCTGGTTTAATTTTCGAGCTTATTTCTTCTACATTAAATAGTTCTGTCTTACTGAAGCTGGTCAACCCTTTTTTATTTGACATTGATTTCTTTAACCAGCCTTTTTTCACAAGTTTTAATAGTTCAGCATATATCTTTCTTCGAACGCTTGAAGAATCTAAAGAAGGATCCATTTTTAAGGTTAAATATGCTGACCGGACATCACTCGTTGTAAAATGGTTAAAGTTCACCGCGACAATGATTTGAGCCACAATAGGGTCTAGTTTCATTTTTTTATTGCTACAAAGGTTAATTATTTGATAGGAAAGTAATGTTATTGATATATATGTAAATTAGTTTCATTATATGTCATGGGGCAGAACTCTGCAATATGGGAAGATTTATTCTTTTCTCTGTGGAAGTTTTGAATGCAGCACGTACAACAGCTAATTGGCATGAATATCAAACTTGCTCGAACTAAGCGTTCCATATCTCAAGCAGAAGTAGCTAATAAGATAGGGATAGAAGCAAGTTACCTAAGCCGGATAGAAAGAGGTACGGTACCAGTTTCATGTGAAAGGATTTATGAAATTATTTATATCCTCCAATGCGATATTGGTGAAATTTTTCCCGTGCCAGAAGAAGTAAAAACACAATTTAATCAATGATTAAAACAACAAGCTATCGAGTCGTCTTTAGATATCAAAATATCCGTGTTTCTCTTTCCATTGCATCAGCTCAATAGCTAACAAGGACTTTACCAAGATGTTTGAACAAGTATTTAAAAGCGTCGACTACCTTGAATACACCAAGTCGCAAAAAGATGTTGATGCCAAGTTTGATCATAACAACAACTTAACGGGTGATAACCTAATGAGTTTTGTTGATGCTCAACTGTTTCCGTACCTAAAATGCTTTAAGCAACGTGCCGATAACACCAATACCATTGAATACAAAATTGGTGAAATTTTTAGCGAGTTAAAAAATAAAATTCAAAGTGGATATTCACTGCGTGACGCACTTGAAAAAATAGAATCTATTTACGATTATAAATTAAACTCGATAGATGAACTGAAAAATCAATCTTACAAAAAACTTTTAGCGCTTTAGCGGTGAATTAACCGCAAAGGGTAAATAAAAAATGATAAATAATTTATAACGCAGGTAAGTGTCATGAGTAGGAGTTTAGATGTTTCATATTAACGACCAAGTAGATTTATTGACGCTATCTGAGTCGGCTGAATTAGAGTTCAAACTGGCTCAAGGCAAAGATAGTAAAGGAAAGCTACCAGATGATTTTTGGCCAACTTATAGTGCTATGGCAAATAGTCGTGGTGGTTATGTTGTGTTGGGTGTTCGTGAAAAAAAAGGGCATTTGGCGATTGCAGGTATTGAGGATATTGAAACGGTTCAAAAACAACTGTTTGATATTGTCGACAATACCGGCAAAGTAAACATTAACCTGCTTAGCAACGACAATGTGAAAGTAGTCGTTGTTGAAGGGAAACAATTATTGGTTATTTATATCCCTGCTGCTCGCAGAGACCAAAAGCCTGTTTATCTAAAAAATCAACCGATGAAAGAAACCTTTGTTCGTTTGCACGAAGGTGATCACCGTTGTAGCGAAGAACAAATCAAACGTATGTTTGCGGAACAGGTTGAAAACAGTCGCGATGATAAAATTCTTAAAGGGTTTAATTTTGATGATATTGATAAGGATAGCCTAAGTGCTTATAAAAATTTATTAGCAACGGCTAAGCCTCAGCACCCTTGGTTAGAGCTTGAACTTTTTGATATGTTTAAGCAAATAGGAGGCTGGAGAAAAGATCGCCAAGCAGGAGAAGAAGGAATCACTTTTGCTGGTGTGATGATGTTTGGTACTTGGGATGCAATTCAAGAAGCCGCTCCCAACTACTTTGTTGACTATCGAGAGCGAGATGAAGCTAATACTCAGCGCTGGATTGATCGTGTGTACCCTGATGGTTCATGGTCTGGAAATATCTTCGATTTTTACCGAAGAACCTATCGAAAGTTAACAACAGATCTCAAAATACCATTTGCACTTCAAAAAGGGATTCGTTTAGATGATTCAAAAACTCATGAAGCAATTCGTGAAGCATTAGTTAATACGTTAGTTCATGCTGATTACACGGGCAGAAGTTCAATATTAATTGTTAAACGACCAGACTTATTTGGTTTTCGTAACCCTGGCTTAATGCGCGTTCCTCCCGATATAGCCATTAAAGGTGGGGAAAGTGATTGTCGTAACCGTAGAATGCATCAGATGTTTTTGTTAATTGGTGCTGGTGAGAGGGCCGGTTCAGGTATTCCTAAAATATATAGTGGTTGGGAATGGGCCAAGTGGAGGAAGCCAAAACTATATGAAAAACAATCTCCTTCAGAGCAAACTTTATTAGAGCTTTCTACTGCAAGCCTAATCCCTAAGGAAGTCACGTCACTATTAAGTGCTTTATTTGGTGATGGTTTTTATAAGCTTAATGAATTAGAGCAGATGATTGTGACTACTGCTGCTGTAGAAGGGTGGGTTAATCATGAGCGCGCATGTGAATTAACCAGTAAACACTCTAGAGATGTTACATTAGCTTTACCAAAGCTTGTCGATAAAGGCTTTTTGATCGCTAATGGAGAAAAGAAAGATAAATCCTATAGTTTGCCAGGTATGGAGCCACCTTCACCGGAAGATGTATTTACTAATGCGTTAACTCCATTAGATAACTTAACGCATAAATCGGAAAGCTTAACGCATAGTGAAGCTAACTTAACGCATAACGACTTGAGTAATGACGCAGAACAATCCGATATAAGGGACGCTGAAGGTCGTTTTATCAGTGATAAACTTGATAAACCATTTATTGATGACCTTGATGTATTAACTGAAGATTTTAAAATTCGACTTAACGCATTAGGCGCTAAGGCCAGAGAGCAAAGTCGTTTAGATGTAGATACGATGAAGCAACTTATTAATGAATTATGTAAAGGACATTATATTTCGGTGTCTGTGCTTGAAGTGTTGCTTAGTAGAAAACCTCAAAGCCTTCGCCAGAATTATATAAAACCAATGATTACTGAAGAAGTGCTGCAAATGGCTTTTCCACATAAACCTAATTCCCCATTGCAAGGCTATAGTACGGTTGATCAGGATTCTTGAACTCTTAATCTTCAGCGCCATTAAATGTACAGTAATAAGCTAATTTTTTGTTCACAGGTTAGTGTTAAGAGGAGAAGTGAATCTGTGTTCCGTGCAGAGTTAACCTCCCCTAAACTGACGTTAGCGAAGATGGTCTTACTTATTTAGAAGATCATTATTAGCTTCTTATGTGTATAACTTTTTGTTCGGCTTCAAGCTGGTTTATTTGTTTTTCTAAATCACCTAGACGCCTAACAAGCATCATTTCTCTATTCAATGCAGCATGATAATCACTTTGAAAGTTATCACGTTCAAGCTTATAGCGAGCAGCGAGCGCTTCAGCTTTTTTTAATTTATCTAAAGCCTTATTGTTAAATGTCTTGGCTACTTTTTCAATATCATCAATGAGATCTTTGAATTGCTTACGAGCGGGTTTAATTGAAGTGGACTTCCCAGACTTTGCTAGACACCCAATGAGTTACATTGTAACTTCAACTAGAGGTGTTTATGAGTAAAGGCAA
>JBFONU010000015.1:0-90641 GCA_040779345.1 Colwelliaceae bacterium 6441
CTCAATAGCTCAGTTGGTAGAGCAACGGACTGTTAATCCGTTTGTCCCTGGTTCAAGTCCAGGTTGAGGAGCCAAATAAAATAGATAATGGTTGTTTTATATAATAACGATTATTTTAACTTCATAATAAACAGAAGTTTAAAAAGTTTATTCCTCAATAGCTCAGTTGGTAGAGCAACGGACTGTTAATCCGTTTGTCCCTGGTTCAAGTCCAGGTTGAGGAGCCAAATTAAGGGCGATACTGTTAACAGTATCGCCCTTTTTTACTTCTGCGAACTTCCATCCTAAGCCACAATAATAACTTTATTATTACCACTACTTACCTGCCATCCACTTTATTAATAAACAATATTTTGAATAATATTATTTACTTCTTATAAAAAGTATTACAAACAACACCAACGAGTGTTTATCCCCCAATTATTATCACTATTAATAATAAACAACCTTAGATAATCAGATTAAATATTGAATGATGTACAACACCTCTCATATCCAAAAATTTAAAATAAATAAAAAAACATGGGATTTCTGATAATATTATTAATATGTAAAACTTAATATAAAAATAAAATAAGG
Source organism: Colwelliaceae bacterium 6441 (assembly GCA_040779345.1). Lineage (GTDB taxonomy): Bacteria > Pseudomonadota > Gammaproteobacteria > Enterobacterales > Alteromonadaceae > Thalassotalea_H. Next base: position 580 of record JBFONU010000015.1, read on the forward strand.
CAACTAAATGAAATCTATCGCTATATTGCTTACCTTTATGCTTTCATTTCCAATATTTGCAGATGATTTATTTCAATGGCAAACAAAGAAAGTAGATAAAAATGAGATGTTATCAAAATCAGCACTGAGCAATGTATACAATGCTGGCCAAAATTTCACTCTTAATGAAAAAGCATTAAACCAATATAAGATTGGAGATTCATTTAACCTTAATTTACCCAATAAAGAGAATTACTTAACAAAAATCACCCAAATTAAGCACAAACAAAATGGCATCAAACATATTATTGGTAAGGTGCACGTTAACAGCGAAATCCTTCCTGTAATCATTACCTTAGGAAAGAGCCAATTTTTCATGCGGTTTGTTACTCCAAATAATGTTTGGGTGGCTCAAGGAAAAGAATTTTCTGGGAGATTAATTGATGAAGGTTTGTTAAAACCTAAACATGGTAATAATAAATCTGATGCCATTATTCCACCCGTTGAGGATATTCTAGATAAAAATCGCTCTTCAAAAAAATCAGCTCCTAATGAAGAATTAACAATAAATAAGCGAATAAGTAATTTAGTCACATCTTCAACAAATCAACAAGTAACTTCACAAGGCGATAATAATGAAATTGCTAATATTGATGTACTTTTTGTTTACAGTGCTTCAGCTGAAGCTTTATATGATGGAGATATTTCGCCAAGAATTAATCATATTGTTGCAGTGACGAATCAAATGTATGTAGATAGTAACATTCATATGACAATTAATATTGCCAATACCCTTAAGGTTGATTATCCAGATGTTGATTTTAACACAAAAGCGTTAGACGAAATTACAGATCAGATGAATTCACCTTTTACCGAACTAGAGGAAGTTCGTTATATCAACGGGGTGGATATGGTCGTTTTGCTTCGCCCATATGTTACTGGAGATGATTCTTGTGGCATTGCATGGGGTAATGGTTCTGTAAACTACACTAGAATGTACAGTGTTTCAAATATAGATTGCGGAGATCATGTCGTTGCCCATGAACTAGGGCATAACATGGGGCTAGCACACTCACGTGCTCAAGGAGATGTTGGCTATAGTTTTCCTTATGCCTTAGGGTATCGCCTGCAAGATGTAGATAATGGTTTCGCAACCGTTATGGCTTATTCGGTGACAAATGCAAGTAAAATATATAAGTTTTCAAACCCAGATGTTTTATGTAATACATTACCCTGTGGTATCAATAAAGATGATCCTATCAATGGCGCAGATGCTAGTTATGCATTAAACCAACGACGTTTTCAACTCCAAGAATTAGCTGACGAAGAGCCTGACCTCACACTAACCACAGATGTTATTAACAATATTACTGATGAAAATTTAAAAGAATGTATCAATGATTTTTTACTCTTTAAAGTGAATATTAAATATTCAACGCACTTAAAAAGGTTATATTGTAGAAATAAAAAAATTAATAATTTAAAAGGGTTAGATGGTTTTAAAAGTTTATCTACACTTGAACTTGTTGATAATAATATTAACGATCTATCGCCATTAAATGGTCTTTTAAAATTATATAAACTTGATTTAGATCTAAACGCCATAATTGACATTTCACCTTTAAGTCAATTAACCAATTTAACAGACATTAGCTTAGGTTATAATTCTATTATCGATATCTCTTCTTTAAGTAATTTAACCAATTTGAATTCACTTGATTTAGATTCAAACGCCATTACCGACATTTCCCCTTTAAGCTTGTTGACCAACCTGACATACCTTAGGTTAAATTATAATTCTATCACCGATATTTCTTCTTTAAGTAATTTAACCAATTTGAATTCACTTTATTTCTTTAATAACACCATTACCGATATTACTCCTTTAAGTAATTTAACCAATTTGAATTCACTTGACTTAGGTATTAACAATATTTTCGATATCAATAAGTTAAGCAATCTAGTTAATTTACAGACTTTGTCATTAGCAGATAATAGCATTAATGATATTTCACCTTTAAGTACGCTCACTTCACTTACGTACCTTAAATTAGCAAACAATGCCATTGCCAATATAGCGCCTTTAAATAATTTAAATCATCTTGATTATTTAAATTTAAGTAACAACAATGTGACAAATATTGAAAGCTTATCCAATAATACAAAGTTAAAAGAATTATATCTTGGTTTTAATAACTTTAATGACATAACTCCTTTAGAAAACTTAAAAGACCTGGAAAAATTAGAATTGCGAGTCAACCCAATATCTAATTTAGTTTCACTTGAAAAGTTAATACATTTAAATTTCTTAGATTTGGCTCAAACTCAAATTACCGATATTAGTGCATTAGGTTCACTTAATAGCTTAAAAAGCCTTAATTTAAGATCAACCGATACCAACAACCTTGACGCTCTATCTTCTTTGTATCGTTTAAAATATTTAGACTTAGGTAGTACCAATGTTGTAGACCTATCCCCTATATTGTCACTTCACAATTTCTGGGATTCTTTAAATATAATTGGTAATTACGATATCTATTGTTGGCAGATTGACTATATAAAAAACTTTATCAATTATGCTTATTTTGGCGCACGTTTAAATTGTGATGTAAATGATGATTTAAATGATAGAGATGGTGATGGCATCAATAACATTAATGAAATTACTAATAATACCAACCCTCTTTACCATAATGAAGAGCCAGGTTTAATTGAATTTCAACTTAGCAATCTCAATAGTAGTGAAGATGTAACAACACTAGAATTTAATATTGTACGCACTGGGGGTAATAAAGGTGAAATTAGTGTTGACTTAAATAGTAAAGAAAATACTGCAATCCAAGGGTTAGATTATATGGGGCTAAGTGGTACCTTAACACTCAACGATGGTCAATTATTCACTACCACAGCAACAGATATCTTCAACGATAATCATAATGATAGCGGTGAATCTTTCAGTTTTGAACTTTCAAATCCCCAAGGCACCGCATTAGGCAATAACGACACGTTAACTGTCAACTTATTTGATAATGACCTAATAGGCATTGAGTGGTTGCTTAGCTTTATAGTAGCGAATGAGAATGATGGCTCTATAGAGTTAACAATAACTCGTCCTGAATATGCTAAGGGCGAAATGTCTGTAGATATTGAGCCATATATTCAAGCATCGACGGCTTTCGAAAACATTGATTATGAACTCCCTCAAAGTAGCATCACATTTTTCGAAGGTGAATTTAGCAAGACTTTTACAGTAAATATTATTGATAATGATATTTATGAAGAAGATAAGAATTTTTACCTTAAATTAACTAACCCTATTAACGCTACAACAGTAGAATATAGAGAGTTTATCTTTATAGGTATACGTGAAGATGAAACGCCTGTAGCAGGCACTATTGGTTTTGAAGAAAGCAACTACTCGGTAAGTGAAGGTGATAATGAACTAAGTATTAATTTGATACGAAATGATGGCACTTACGGTGATTTGACTGTTGAATATACTGTTAATAACGATAGCGCAACCGAGGGAGAAGATTTTACCCTAGCCAATGGTTCAATAACTTTTTTAAGTGGTGAAGTTGAAAAAACAATCACAATAACTATTAATGATGATGATATAGATGAAAACAATGAAAAATTCTTAATAGTATTGTCTGCTCAAGACTCAAGTATCATTGGAGAAATTGATGAAACAACCATTAATATTTCAGACAACGACGAAACCATTATTGTCACCCCACAGCCAGATGCCAATAATGATAGTTCAGGTGGTGGAGGTACATTTTACCAGCTTATACTATTGCTAACCTTTATCTTATATACCAAAAGATATAGAGCGTTAGTGAGTAAGTAATTGGTTCATAATAGTTGTTGAATCATTATTGATAAAAAAACGCCAATCTGTTGATTGGCGTTTTTATTCTAGAATGAACACTTATCTAAACGTAATGACATTACTTCATCATCTTATCGCGCAGTGCTTTAAATTCTGTTCCTTCATGCCAATTAGGCCATTCATCGCTATTTGCTAACAAGTATCCAGTCTCAAAGAATAATTGTAACTCTTCAACAAGGCTGCCCCATCCCCACTGCTCATTATACTCATCGCAAGTTTGATGATAACACTTAGCCACCTGTGCCTTAACACGTTTACCAATTGTCTTCTCGGTATCATTTAACCACACAGAGCCACCACCAGCACTTAATGCAGGCACCCCTTTTTTAGCTAAGCTAAAGTGGTCTGAACGATAATAATAACCACGCTCTGGCGTTTGTTCTGCGGTAAGTGTTCTATTTTGACGTTTAGCCGCTTTAGCTAAATAGTCTTCTAATTGTGATTTACCAAAGCCGACAACGGTGACGTCTTTCTTTTTACCAGAAATATCTAAGCTGTCCATATTGACTAAACCGACAACTTTTTTCAGATCGATTGTTGGATGATTTGCAAAATACCGTGATCCCAATCGACCTTGTTCTTCTGCTGTAACCGCAACAAATGTTACAGAGCGTTTTGGTGAGTGTGATAATTTTTTATAGGCTTTAGCAATATGAATTAATCCCGCTGTACCTGTGGCATTATCATGAGCGCCATTGTAGATTTTCTTTTCACCATTGATGGTGGTGCTACCTAAATGATCCCAGTGCCCCATATAAAGTATATGCTCATTGGCTTTTTCACTGCCTTCTAAAGTGGCTAATACATTATTTGAGGTAGACTGTTCAATCTCATTATTTATGCTAACACTGGCCTTAAGACCCAAAGGTGATGCTTCAAAATCTTTCGATAACGCCTGTTTTTTCGCTTTATCGAAACTTTTACCCGCTTTGGCAAACAATGCTTGTGCTTTTTCAATACTGATCCACATTTCAACATCAACAACGGCTTCATTGACTTCTTTTGCGGGTAGATGATACTGAGCGCCAGTCCAGCTACTTTCTATCACATTCCAACCATAACTTGCCGGTTTGGTTTCATGTACAATGATAGCTCCAGCTGCGCCTTGTCGAGCAGCCTCCTCATATTTGTAGGTCCATCGCCCATAATAGGTCATGGTGTTACCTTCAAATAATTGATTATTCTGTGTGGCAAACCCCGGATCATTAACTAAGATCACCACTGTTTTTCCTGTCACGTCAACATGCTTATAATCATTCCAATCATATTCTGGTGCATTAATACCATAACCAACAAAGACTAGTTCTGAATCTTTTAATTCAATATTTTTTTGTGTTTTTCTTGAACTAGCGACATAGTTTTTTGGAAATTCAAAGACTAAGTCCGCAATAGATAATCCATTAATCGGTGTACTAGTAATACTTACCATAGGCACAGCTTGGGTGTAACTATTTCCATTACCTGGTTTTAAACCAAGCGCTTTAAATTCTTTAATGAGTAGATCTGTGGTTAATTTCTCCCCCACTCCAGAAGGTTCACGGCCTTCAAACTTATCTGATGAGAGTGTTTTTATATCTGCTTTTATCGCGTTAATATCAAAAGAAGTATAAGCCTGATCAAAGTTATTAGTTTCAATAGCTTGGGTAAAAAATGATAAGCTACAAGCCAAAGGCAATAACCCCATCGTTATGTTTTTATAAGTCAATTTCAAAACCTGTCCTTACTGATTGTTTTTTTGTATATATTAAGACTATCGTTAATAATTATGCAACACCAGCATAATTGCACACATCCCGCCTTAACCAACCAGAAATTTTGTATAGATATTAATACTGTATACAATCGAGTGTTGTTGTTATTAATAGCCTTTGATAAGGTAAGCGCATAATAAAAATAAGCTAAGCAAACTTAAATTTAAGGTAACATACATGCTTAAAGTTGATTCTATTCAAAAAAAGATACTTTACACCATTTCTACATTTGCCATTATTGCCGTGTTCCTAAGAACAGCAATTTTTGCTAACAGTGATTACGAAACGGCTAAAAACAACGTTCACCAACAAATTATTACCCAATTACAAGGGGATACGCTAAAAATAACCAGTTTCTTTTCTCAGTATGCACGTGTCACTGATACCTTTATTAATTCTCCAGAAGTCCTTGATTGGATGGTGAACCATAAAGAACGTGGTTCCTTAACGGGCACAGAAGAAGGTTATCATGGACTCAATAGAGTTTTACATGCGGTTAGTGATAGAGATGAAAATATTTTATCTGCTTTTTATGCCTCTGAATTTACCCAAGAGTACCTTGCAGAAGATAGAGTGACTGGCGTTCCTGACGAGGGAAAAGAATTTGATGTTGAGAAAGGCTACTTCGTTAGAAAAAGACCTTGGTATCAAAAAGTCATTGATTATAAGGACATGCTCACCACAGCGCCTGCAGTAGATATTATCACTGGCGGTATTTCGGTATCTCTTGAACAGGTAATGTATGTGAATGGGGAATTAATAGGTGCTGGTGGCATTGATATTTCATTAAATAATATTGCTAGGCTTTCTTCAGCAATAAATTTTAAAGGAGAGGGATTTGCCGCACTATTTGATGACCAATGGCAGAATGTAACATTTCCAAATGATGTTATTAAACGTGACATCAATACCCCTATCGAAGAATATGACCAAATATCGAATAATCAAGGTTTTAGTAAACTTACTCAAATTAATAGTAAAACTTTCACTACAGTGACTATTAATGGAAAAAACTATTACGCTGTGTCAATGCCTGTATCAACTGAAATGCCCAAAATGACATGGCATATAGTGTTATTTGTGCCAGCTCATGTGATCGATGACCCTGCCCAAAGTGCAGTATTTGCTCAAATAACCTCAAGTTTAGTCATGTTGTTTATTACCCTGATTGTCTTAATTGTTATCACGTCGATTATTTCAAAGCCGTTAGCAAAACTCACGCAAGCATTTTCAAGTGTTGCTGAGGGTGATAGTGATTTAACCATTGAGCTTGATGTAACAAGTAGTGATGAAACAGGAAAGCTAGCAGGATATTTTAATACCTTTTTGCAGAAATTACGCAGAGTGATCACAGGTGTTGCCGCGGATAAAGAACAAGTATCCAATGTTTCTCGTCATATTGAAGAAATAACGCAAAAGCTTATTGATAAAACTCAACAAGATAAACAAGGCTTAGACACGGCAAGCGTTGCTGCAACTGAACTTTCGGCAAGTGCAGCTGAAATAGAACAAAACGCCACCAGAACATCTTCTGCGGCCAATGAAATGCGAAATAAAACGGAATCAACAATTACCATTGCAAAATCAGCTTCTGAACATATGGATGTACTGGGTGAGCGCATTTCTGCAGTTAATCAAATTATTAAAGAATTAGAAAGTGCCTCAAGTAATATTGGTCAAGTCATTGAAGTAATTAACTCTATCGCCGATCAAACCAACCTATTAGCCTTAAACGCGGCTATAGAAGCAGCTCGCGCAGGTGAGCATGGTAGAGGTTTCTCCGTAGTTGCAGATGAAGTTCGCGGTTTAGCCTCTCGTACACAAGAGTCAACCAAAGAAATATCAACAGTAATTGAAGATCTCCAATCAAAAATACTTGAAGCTGGAGATGGTATGACACAAGGTATGGAACAAACTGAGAGAGTTAATCAAGAGATCACAAGTTCAGGTGATTCAATGAATGAAATAGGCACCCTACTCGATACAATTCAGGATGACATGAGTCAAGTCGCCACAGCTTGTGTACAACAAACGAAAGCGATACATGAGATCAGTGAAACAATGAATGAAGTAAATTTATCGGCTGATGAAGGTGCACATATGATTAATACATTAGGCGAGCAAGCAAATGAACTCCATAGCGCCGTTAATGGCCTAGATAATCAACTCAAGCAGTTTACCTATTAACATTAACGAGTCATTTAACGAGTAAGTTTATCCAGAAAATCAATGAGAACTCATCGGTTGAATGAGTTCTCATTTTTTTGAGTAAAAGCGTGAATAAATAATAAAGTTAATTTAAGGATATAGTTTTAAGACGTTGTACTAAAGCCTTTTCTAATTGGGGTAGTAACTCGGTATGTTTTTTATTAATAACATGATTAACTTTCACATCTCGTAGTTCGGCAATTTTAAATTCTTTAGACAGTTCTGCTCTACTCTGCTTCGTTGTCGGATAAATAACATAGTCAAATTTTTCACTTTTAAGCATATCAATAATATTCGATATCTTTTCAGTGGTTAATAAATTTGCCTGTATATTAAATTGAGACAGGAGTCCCTCATAGCCCGATGAAGTAAGTATACTGTTTTCTCTGTTACTTAAAACATTAGGAGTGCATTCTAGGTTGTACTGACAAATTAAGGAGATATTTATTACCGCTAAACTTGGTTTAACCGTCACTACATTTTCATATTTTGACATATTTAGTAATACTCTCGCAGCATCAGCATCAACAATTCCTGACTCCAATAACAACAAACCTCTTTTCGTTGGCACTGGTTGTATTAATAGCTTAATACCTAAATCGTTATAAACGTTTTCCAATAATTCAAGAGATGGCTCAGCGATAGGAATATTGACATGAGTCATGAATAACTCTTTGGGTTTCTGGTAACGTAAATCCTGATCATTATCTCTGTTCAACACTTCATTCAACAATCGGATTTTTTCATTATTATCAGCTTGCTTTCGCAGCGCAACCACTAGCGGAAAATCCGTAAATTGAGTTAATATTTGGGGTGGATTAACACCTTGCTTTTTAGCCAAAAAATTGAGTACATCTGGATCTGTAATGGCCAAGTCGATTTGTTGATTATTCATTTTCGTCAGTAATTCACCATCCGTGTTTACTCTAACAATATTTTTAGCATAGGAATTGATTACTTTTTCAATTATTGCGGGGTAAGTAAATGAACTTACCACGCCTACTTTATAGGTTGTAAACAATTGTTCAAGGTTAACATACAGTTGCTCAGAATTTGCAGAATGCATAATTGCTAAATGAGAATTCATAATCGTAGGTGAAGCAACAAATCCCTCATATACTTCTGATGGCCATGCTGGGTAATAACCAACATAGTCGTGACTTTTCGCGATTTCTTGTGCCGCTTCCCAGGAAAAATAATCGACTTTAAGGTCGATACCTTTTGCTTGTAGAATTTTTTTTAGTCGTTCAATAGCAATACCACCATTAGTCATTGACGCACTCGCATAAGGTGGCCACTCTAAAGAGGCTATTTTCCAGACATTAGCTTTTTCCACCTCCTCTGCTTTTAAGTTTGTCCCTATAAGTACGAATAACAAAAAAACAATACAAAAACACTTTTGCATAAAATAAATCTTCATCCAATCAGTAATTTAAATAATAGTATAAATTGAAAACAAATAAACATTTCTATGTAACAAATGTGTTATCGATCACTCGATGCTACCTTGCTATTGAATTAGCGAGTGAATTTGGACGTGTGATGACAGTAGGAACTTATTTCCGCGTATAAAAAAAGGCTATGTATTGCTACATAGCCTTTGTAAAATTACGTCACCTTTTATAAAAGGCTAGATAATATTGTGTTTAATGTTTCACTCGGGCGCATCGCTTTTTCAGCTAATGCTGCATCAGCGAAATAATAACCACCGATGTCCATAGCTTGACCTTGAGCACCATTAAGTTCATCAACAATTTTAGTTTCTTGTTTAGTTAACGCTTGAGCGACAGCAGTAAATGCGGCTTTAAGTTCTTCATCAGCGGTTTGCTCTGCTAATGCTTGTGCCCAATACATACCTAGGTAAAAATGAGAGCCACGGTTATCTAATTCATTCACTTTACGTGAAGGTGATTTATTGGTATCCAAGAACTTACCCGTTGCTGCATCTAATGTATCAGCAAGCACTTGCGCTTTTTCATTACCAGTTGTTACTGCTACATGCTCTAAAGAAGCTGCTAACGCTAAAAATTCACCTAATGAATCCCAACGTAAGTGGTTTTCTTTGTTAAATTGTTGAACGTGTTTAGGCGCTGAACCACCAGCACCTGTTTCAAATAAACCGCCGCCATTCATTAATGGTACGATTGATAACATTTTAGCTGATGTACCTAATTCTAAAATTGGGAATAAATCCGTTAAATAATCACGTAATACGTTACCTGTTACCGAAATTGTGTCTTCACCCTTAGCACAACGTGCTAACGTAAATTCACACGCTTGAACAGGTGCTAAAATTCGAATATCTAAACCTGTAGTATCGTGATCAGCTAAATAGGTATTTACCTTTTTGATCATTTGCGCATCGTGACCACGGTTTTCGTCTAACCAAAATACTGCAGGCATACCGCTTGCTTTAGCACGAGTAACCGCTAATTTAACCCAATCTTGAATTGGTGCATCTTTAGCCTGACACATTCTAAATAAGTCACCTTTAGCAACTGCCTGTTCAATTAACACATCGCCATTTTCTGCAACAACACGCACAGTACCAGCGTCAGACATAGTAAATGTTTTGTCATGAGAACCATATTCTTCCGCTTTTTGAGCCATTAAACCAACGTTAGGTACTGTGCCCATGGTGGTTGGATTGAATGCACCGTTTTCACGACAAAAATCAACAACGGCAGAAAACACACCGGCGTAGTTACGATCAGGGATCATAAACTTAGTATCTTTTTGTTTGCCATCAGGTCCCCACATCATGCCTGAAGCACGAAGCGCTGCTGGCATAGAAGCATCAATAATCACATCACTTGGTACATGTAAATTAGTAATACCGTTGTCTGAATCAACCATCGCCATTTCTGGGCGTGTTTGATAAACAGCTGCTAAGTCAGCTTCAATCTCAGCTTTTTTCTCAGCGGGTAAACGCTCAATTTTAGCGTAAACATCACCAATGCCATTATCAGCATCAACACCTAATTGCTCAAATGTTTCGGCATGCTTTGCGAAAACATCTTTATAGAAAACTTTAACACAATGACCAAACATAATTGGATCAGATACTTTCATCATTGTGGCTTTTAAATGCAAAGATAATAAAACATCTTCTTCTTTCGCTTTATTAATTTCAGTTTCAAAAAACTCAACTAATGATGATTTGCTCATGACAGAGGCATCAATCACTTCTTTGTCTAATAAAGGTAATTTGGATTTTAATACTGAAACATCACCGTTTTGAGCAACAAATTCAATATTAACATTTGTTGCACCATCAATAGTCACTGACTTTTCGCTACCGTAAAAATCACCTGATGTCATATGAGCAACATGAGATTTAGACTCTTTAGACCAAGCGCCCATTGAATGTGGGTTTTTCTTTGCGTAATTTTTAACAGCACCTGGAGCACGACGATCTGAATTACCTTCACGTAACACAGGGTTAACAGCAGAGCCTAACACTTTGGCATAAGTTAACTTAATTGATTCTTCAGCTTCATTTTGTGGTTCAGCCGGATAATCTGGCAATTCATATCCTTTTGCTTGTAACTCTTTAATGACAGCTTGTAATTGTGGGATTGAAGCAGAAATATTAGGTAATTTAATAATATTAGCTTCTGGAGTTTTCGCTAATTCACCTAATTCACTTAAAGCGTCACCAATTTGTTGCTCTGGCGTTAAATATTTAGGAAAGTTAGCAATAATACGACCTGCTAAAGAAATATCGCGGGTATCTACATCAATACCTGATGAGGCTGTAAATGCTTGGATAATCGGTAATAATGAGTAGGTCGCCAGTGCTGGCGCTTCATCTGTGATGGTATAAATGATTTTTGACGATTCTTTAGTCATTTTTCTTCCTAGTTAATCTCAGCGAATATGCAATAAAATGAATAAAAACCCATAAGCTAAAAATTAATATTCATTTTATTGAAAAACATTTGGGCGCGCATTTTAAAGGAAACCGCCGTTTAACACAAGAATTGACTGCTTAGCGATAATAAAAAACCTCTCATTAATAATACTCAATGATGACTTTTTATCGAAAGATTAACTATCAAATGACTATCAAGCAGATTACCTTCCCATTTTCGAGACGAAAACCGCTTTGTACCAATCTCGATATCGAGACTATCAAAACAACAAATAGCTACAAAACAAGCTAACCGACTGTTAATTAGTGATAAATTAATATTGGCACTGTAACTGCTCTTCTATTTGCTAACGAATAATAAATAGTATGGGTTATCGATGGACATCGTCAGAAATAAACAAGTAAAGCGTCAGTTACCAAGTAAAGTGATCATTGCCGCAGTAGTGTTAATTTCTTGTATTTGGGTATTTTCTTATGCCAGTAATTCTACACAAAAAATTTCACTGAAAAGCGTATTACTCGACTCAGTAAAACAGGGCAACCTTACCTTAGATGTTCGGGGGATCGGCGTATTAGTCCCCAACGAAGTTCATTGGGTAGCAACAGAAGTTAATGGGCGCGTCGATAAAGTTCACATTAAAGCGGGGGCTGCAGTCAAAAAAGGCGATACGATTGTGTCACTTGCTAACCCCACTCTTGAACAGCAATTGGAAGAAAGCCAGTGGGAGCTGGAAGAAATGCAGGCACAACTTAACGCTCAACGAGTGTCAATTGAATCACAAGTGCTTGATCAAGAAACCTTAGTCGTTAACAGCAAATTAAACTACGAAAGTGCTTTACTGACATTAAATGCGCAAAAAACGTTACTTAAACAAGGCATAGGAGCAATTTCAACCGTTGAGCATGAAGAAGTAAAAATCAATGTTGAACAGCTTTTACAACGTTGGCAATTAGAAATTAAACGTTTAGCCAAAGCTAAAGAAAATTTAATCGCACAAAAACGTGCGTTTAAAGCTCGGCTTCAACGAATGGAGCGAAGTGTTTATCGTAGGCAACATTTAGTGAACAACTTAACGATTACTGCGACTATCGACAGTATAGTGCAAGAAATGCCAGCAGAATTAGGGCAACAAATATCGGCAGGCACCAATATAGCGAGGCTTGCAAGAAATGATAATTTCATCGCAGAGATCCGAGTACCAGAAAAACAAATTTATCAGGTTGCTCTTACTCAAAAAGTCACTGTTGATACAAAAACCACTCAGGTTGCAGGTGAAGTTATTCGTATTGATCCAGCGGTCGTTAATGGCTCTGTACAAGTAGATATAGCATTAACGGGTGATATCCCAAAAGAAGCACGACCAGAGCTAAGTGTAAACGGCATTATTCATGCTGCTAATTTAGATAATGTGCTTTATCTAAAGCGGCCTATGTTTGCTAAAGCAAATACAAGCGGCGCTGTTTACGTAGTTAATAGTGATAATGAAGTCCGATTACAAACGGTAGACTTTGGCCGTTCTTCACAAACCCACATCGAAATTAAAAATGGCCTTTCTAAAAATGACCGCGTGGTAATATCAGACGTCTCGTCATGGAAAGAAAAACAAATACAAGCGATACAATAAGGAATAATAATGACAAATCAATCGAGCAGCTCTTTAGTGCAATTAAACACACTTCATAAAGTATTTTATACTGATGATGTAGAAACACATGCATTAGAAAATATAAATATTAACGTCAATAAAGGCGAATATCTGTCAATATCAGGCCCATCAGGTTGTGGAAAGTCTACTTTATTGTCAATTCTTGGCTTATTAGATAGTCCCAGTGATGGTCAATACAAGTTAGCAGGACATGATGTTACGAGTTTAGATAAAGACGAACGTGCAAAAATTCGAAACGAAAGAATTGGTTTTATTTTTCAAGCGTTTAATTTGATCAGTGATCTTACTGTCGAAGAGAATGTTGAATTACCGCTGTCATATCGTGAAGATATAAATATGCAAGAACGTAAACAACTAGTCAAAGATGCATTAAGTCAGGTTGATATGCAACATCGTGCTAGTCACTTCCCTTCACAACTTTCTGGCGGACAACAGCAACGGGTTGCCGTTGCACGTGCTATCGCAGGAAAACCAGACATTCTTCTAGCCGATGAGCCTACAGGAAATCTAGACTCTAAAAATGCCGGCGCCGTGATGGAGTTACTTGATAAATTGCACGCTGGCGGTGCAACTATTTGTATGGTCACTCATGATCCTCGCTCGGCAAGCAGAGCCGAACGTATCATTGAAATATTTGATGGTAAAGTAGTGTCTGATCAAGCCACCCAAACGCCAAACGCTATTGCTATTTAATCGATAAAGGACTAACACAAATGATTCAATCCATCGAATTAAAATATTCACTGCGAATGTTACTTAAAAAGCCACTATTTACATCACTCACCATAATGATTGTAGCCATTGGACTGGCTTTAACTGTCTATAGTTTTTCATTACTTAATAGCTTAGTGTTTAAACCACTTTATCTTGGGGGAGAAAATGAAGTTGTTGCGATAGAAGGCACGTTTGATCAAAATCACTTATTTAGACGTGCAGTCGATCCTTTTCATGTGAACTTAGCTGCTAAACAACTCGACCTATTTGAAAGTTATGGTTTCTATACTGAAGGAACCACCTTTATCGGCGGCTCTACCAGTAAGCATAGTGGTTTATTAAGCGCACAAAAAGTTAATGCGACTTATACAAGTGGCAATATCACTCAGATTGCAAATACTCAACCCTTATTAGGAAGAAGCTTTCTTGACGATGACTTTGTGGAAGGTGCAGAGCCTGTCGTAATGTTAAGTTATGACATCTGGCAACGTTACTTTAACAGTGACAAATCAGTTATTAATCAACAAGTAGCTTTAGATGCGATGCCAGGTAGAATTATTGGTGTTATGCCACAAGGGTTTTCATTTCCTGAGTATGCTGAAATATGGCAACCATTAAGCGAAAACAACATTAATCCAACTGAGGCTTCCTACAGCAGACTTTTTGTTTATGCACGCCTTAAGCAAGGAATTACGATTGAGCAAGCACAAAAAGGGCTCGATGCATTTAATAAAGAAGTTGCAACGACTATCGATGAAAAATTTTCATTTCGTATCAGTGATAATGGAGATTATTTATTAGTCATGCCATATAAAAAAGCGAGTATAAAACAGTATTATAATATCTTTATTGCGCTCATGGTTGTTGTATTCCTGATTTTATTATTAGCCTGTATCAACGTTAGCAACCTATTACTTGCAAGAGTCAACGAGCGTATAAAAGAAGTCGCCATACGTGTCGCCTTAGGGATCCCACGAAAAAAAATGATAATTCAAATGTTATGGGAAAGCATTTTTATATGTACTCTTGGTGGCTTACTTGCTTTGTTATTTGCAGCTTATGGTATTGAGTTAACAAACAACATGTTTAATAACACCTTTGCTGTTAATCATGAAAAACCATTTTGGTGGGATTTATCTATTGATACAACTGCCATTGGTATTTTAGTTCTTTCGGTAGTTATGATGATATTAGTTACTGGTTTAGTGCCGGCAATTAATGCAATGAACAATGATTTCAATGCTGTCATAAAAGATGGTACCCGCGGCGCTTTAAGTAAAAAAGCAGCGACTACTGGCAAGGCATTAGTTATTTCAGAGATCATTTTATCTTGCGTCGTATTAGTATTGGCAACGGTATTACTTTCAACCGGTTACTTTGCCAGTAAAGCTGATTATGGTGTCAAAACTGAATCACGTATTACCGCACAACTGCAACTTCCACCAGAAAAGTATCCTGTTAGACGAGATACTGAACATGAATACCAAGACAGGTTCAATAATGCTCAAGCGTTATACAAGATAAAAGCAGCGCTTGAAGCCATGCCTAATATAGAAGCAAGTGCGATGATGTCGCAATTACCAGGCAGAGGTGAAGGCACCAGTTTTTACGAAGTAGAAGGAAATGCACAACCAGTCTATAACGAAAACCCTTACAGTAATAATGAAGTTATTGCTCGAAATTCATGGAAAGCTTTAGGGATGAGAATTATTCAAGGGCGAGATTTTGATTATAGAGATGGTGAAGAAGGTGCCAGAAATATTATCGTTAATGAATCTATTGCTAAGGATGTATTTCCTAATAGTGACGCAGTTGGCAAACGAGTGAGACGAACAAGCAGAGGTGAATATCGAGGTGATTGGTATACCATCATTGGCGTTGTCTCAGATACGTTTCATGGTTCAAAAATGAGAAGCTCTAGCGCCTCTTACAATACTTATCATCCTTTTGATAATATTGGTTCAATGCGTACCTATGTCGCCGCTCATTATATAGGAGAAGAGAAAAATGCCATTGAAGCCATACAAAACGCTGTTGCAAGCGTTGATCCTGACGTGGGAATTTACCATATGCAAAGCTACGATAATTTGATCCAACAGCCAATGATGATGTTACTCTCTGTGAGTAAGATATTCTTATTTTGTGGCTTAGTGGCCGTAATACTTGCAGCAAGCGGTATTTACGCTATGGCTTCAAATAGTATTATTCAGCGAACCCAAGAAATTGGCATCAGACGTGCCGTTGGTGCCCCTGATCACAAAGTCATGAAAATGTTCTTAAAACAAGCTGCTTGGCAATTAGCCATTGGCTTATCAATAGGTATACTCCTTTCGGTGGCACTAACCAGTTATATGTCAAAAACTATCGTGATCAATGCTGAAAGTTATGGCATAGCATTGTTTGGCATTCCAAGTTTAATAATGGTTATGGTGTTATTAGCCACCTATCTTCCTACCAAGGCAGTATTGAAATTGGAACCTAGCGACGCATTGCATTATGATTAGCAAAACATGGGCGATCTTATGATCGCCCTTTTAAAGGATTTTACCGAAATAAATGAACCAGTTAACCTCAAGTATATTAATAGCGGATGACGATATTGATGTGCTGTCAGCGCTTAAGCTTGCCTTAAAAAACGAACCTATTCATGTCACTACCGCAAATAGCCCACATCAAGTATTAACACTCTTGGCTCGCAAACGATTTTCATGTCTGTTAATTGACTTAAATTATACTCAAGATACGACCTCAGGCTCAGAAGGCACTTCTTTAATTAAAGCGATAAAAGAGATTGATAAAGACGTACCCGTTATCGCCATGACCGGCTATGGAAACGTTGATATAGCGGTAGAAATGATGAAGCTTGGCGCGAATGACTTCATCGAAAAGCCTTGGAGAAACACCCAATTAATATCGGCAATTAAACAGCAAATACACCATATAGACACCATTCGAGATAATCAAAAACTCAGTCAAGAAAATGCATTATTAACTAAAAATCCCTCAATTAACGTTATCGCACAATCAAAAAAAATGCGCGATGTTTTAGCACAAATAAAACGTATCGCGATAAGCGATATGAATGTTTTATTGACTGGAGAAAATGGTACGGGTAAATCGATGTTGGCCAAATATTTACATCAACATTCTACTCGCCATAGCCATAGTTTTCTTCCTGTAAACATGGGTGCGATCAGCGAAACATTATTTGAAAGTGAAATGTTTGGTCACACTAAAGGCGCATTTACTGATGCAAAGGAAGATAGAATGGGTCGATTTGAATTGGCCGAAAAAGGCACCCTATTTTTAGATGAAATAGCCAATATCAGCATCAATCAACAAGCGAAGCTTTTACATGTTTTAGAAGAACGTCAATTTGAGCGTGTTGGGAGTAATATTACGCTTAATGCCGATGTACGATTAGTGTCAGCGACAAACGGTGATCTTTCAAAAATGGTTGAGGAAAATCAATTTAGACAAGATTTATTGTATCGGCTCAACACCGTAGAAATACGGATACCGGCATTAAAAGAACGTGTTGATGATATCATCCCACTAGCGCAACATTTTATCGCTAAGCTCTGTGAAAAATACCGGATGCCTGAAAAAACACTCGACAGTGAGGCTATTGAGTATCTATTAAGTTACCCATGGCCAGGCAATATCAGAGAGTTAAATCATACGATTGAACGGGCATTGTTTTTTGCTTCAAATGTCGCTATTTCAGCGAGTGATTTGAATTTACCTCACACCGTGATCCCACCGAGTAACGTCAATGGGACTGAACAATCCCCTTGTAATTCACAAGAAAAAACGCTCGAAGAAATTGAGAGAAACATTATAATTGAACGATTAAATCGCTATGACTTCGATCCACATAAAACAGCTGAGTCACTCGGTTTATCTCGCAGTTCTTATTATCGTCGACTAGATAAGTATCAATTAAATGGATAAACAATGACTCATAAAATATCGGCTAGCTCGTATGAGAATTCAATTGCTAAAACCAGTTTAATTATCGCCTTAGTCCCAGCTATTTTATTAGTGATAGTGTTAATTCAAACACCTATTTCAATTTATTTAAAAATAATCATTATTATTTTTTGCTCTGCAGTCATTGGCATAGGCACTTTACTCATTTGGCGCCGAATTACTAATCAATTACGTACAACAACTAATATCGTTGAAGCACTCATTACGGGGGATTCAACCTTACGACCCAGTTCAACTATTCAATCTGGGGCATTATTTGAACTTAATAAAGTTATCAATATTGCCGCCAATCAATTAGCAGAGCAACGCTTGTTATCTAAAGAACATCATATCGCTATGTCTAAGGTATTAGAGCATATTAATATTGCTGTGATCTGTTTTGATGAAAATGCCACCATTACTTTGCTCAACCCTAAAGCGAAGCAATTTTTTGCTGTTGATTACGAAATGATTGGTCAGCCAGCTAAAAGTTTAGGTATTGATAGCAATTTATTAACTCAAAAACTACAAACGGTTGTTACCTTAACTACCGAGCACTTCCAAAAACGTGTTTTTTTACAAACTGATTCATATCAATTACATGGTAAAACCCACACCTTGCTTTTTCTCAATGACGTCCAAAAATTATTACAAAATGAAGAACGAATAGCGTGGCAACGCTTGCTAAGAGTGATGACTCATGAGATCAATAATTCATTAGCGCCGATAGCCTCTATAGGAGAATCTCTTTCAGATATTTTAGCAACCAACAGTTCAGTGGATGAGAACAAAGAAGATTTAACTGACGGTTTAAATATCATTACACAACGAGCACGTAACCTAAATAAATTTATTAAGGAATATCAATCACTCACAAGACTTCCTCAACCATCAAAAACCATATTTTCGATTAAAAAACTATTACAAGAGCATCAAGAGTTATTTCCCAATATACAATTTGCTGTAGACAACTCTGTTGATATTGAAATATTTGCAGATAAAAGCCAACTCGACCAAGTGATCATCAATCTCTATAAAAATGCAGGCCAATCCGTGGATCAAGTCACGCAATGTCAGGTAAATTTACAATGGTCTGTCGCAAATAGCCTATTAAAAATACAGATCATTGATAATGGCTTAGGTATTAAAAACCCTGACAACCTGTTTATTCCATTTTACACCACCAAAAAACAAGGCAGTGGTATCGGATTAGTCCTGTGTCGGCAAATTTTATTTAACCACGGCGGTGACTTATCCTTGTCTAATAATGTAAACAATAAAGGCGCTATTGCCACCTTATCATTACCGATAATGTTACAATAACGCATATTTTTATAACAATTAAATACACTAGTGGTAGAACCACACCTTTAAAAACCACTAGAATAACTCAAACAACAATATGCAAAACCAAAAGCCAAAGTATAAAGTGAATGAATCTAAAACAACAAAGAGCAATCGACGTTCATTTTCAAAGCGCACTTTTACAAAAAAAAAGCCGTCACTCCCAGCAAAAGATCCCATTATCGTCCTGCTAAATAAACCCTTTAATGTTTTGAGTCAATTCACTGATGATGATGCGATGAATAAAGACAAACGCCAAACATTAAAAGATTATATTCCTATTAAAGATATTTATGCCGCGGGTAGACTTGATAGAGATAGCGAAGGCTTATTGCTATTAACTAACGATGGAAAACTGCAACATAAACTGGCAAATCCTAAGCTAAAAACGGAAAAAACCTATTGGGTGCAAGTAGAAGGTTCACCTAAAGAATCAGACTTAGCATTATTAAGACATGGGGTAGAATTAAAAGATGGGCTAACAAAACCCGCTAAAGTAAAGGTGATAACACAGCCAGAAATATGGTCACGTACTCCCCCTATCAGAGAACGAGCAAATATTCCAACGACATGGTTATCTATCAGCATTACCGAAGGCAGAAACAGACAGGTTCGCCGCATGACAGCTCATATTGGTTTCCCAACACTTAGATTAATTCGTTATAGTATTGGCAAATATTCCATCGAAGGTATACAAAACGGCCAATATAAAGAAATATCGCTGGAGAATAAGTCATGACGTTTTTACCACATGAACATGGTGATAAACAATTCAAACCTAACACCACGGTTGCTGCTGTCATTGTCTATCAGAATAAATATTTACTTGTCGAGGAAATTGAAAATGGTAAGAATGTTTTTAATCAACCAGCAGGACATATAGAAGCCAATGAAAATATAATTGATGCAACTCAACGAGAAGTATATGAGGAAACGGGTTTAAAATTATCCCCCCAATATTGCAGCGGCATCTATTATTATCACCGGCCTGAACTGAACTTATTTTTTTTACGTTTCTGTTTCGTTATTGAGTTAGCCGAGAAATTAATTGGGCTGCCACAAGATAACGACATACTTACCACGCATTGGTTGACGCTTGAACAAATTAAAGCGAAATCGGCTCAATTACGCAGTACTATGGTGCTTGAATGTATTGAAGATTATAACAAGGGTCAAAAAGTAGAGTTAAGCATTTTTAAAACGAATCTCTAAATTAATTATATTTTATACATTTTCCCCCATCCTAAATCTATAACTGAGATAAAAACTCAACCATAATATCTCTTCAAACACTATTACCAGCTAATCTCCCATGCTATAATTTCGCGCCATTTTCTTTAGACCTAAATTAAACAATTAGTAAAGACGAGTATTTAATGTCAGCAAACGCGCAATTAATCGATAAAAAACCTCAAGATACTAAAGTGATTGTTGGTATGTCTGGAGGGGTCGACTCTTCTGTATCTGCTCACTTATTGATTGAGCAAGGCTACCAAGTGGAAGGCCTTTTCATGAAGAATTGGGAAGAAGACGACACCGATGA
The DNA here is from genome assembly GCA_040779345.1 of Colwelliaceae bacterium 6441. Lineage (GTDB taxonomy): Bacteria > Pseudomonadota > Gammaproteobacteria > Enterobacterales > Alteromonadaceae > Thalassotalea_H. The sequence continues at coordinate 21,527 of JBFONU010000015.1, forward strand.
ATATTGTGCGGCAGCTGAAGACTTAAAAGATGCTCAACTGGTATGTGAAAAGTTAGGCATTAAATTACACACGATAAACTTTGCCACTGAATACTGGGATAATGTTTTTGAATATTTTCTGGCCGAGTACAAAGCAGGTCGTACGCCTAACCCCGATATCATGTGTAATAAAGAAATTAAATTTAAAGCTTTCCTTGAATTTGCCTGTGAAGATCTCGGTGCTGATTACATAGCAACAGGTCACTATGTACAACGAAAGTTTATAACCGATGAAAATGGTATTGGGCAATGGTCAATGTTACGCGGCTTAGATAGTAATAAAGATCAAAGTTATTTTTTATATACCTTAAGCGACCAGCAAGTAGGACGAACTTTATTTCCCGTAGGCAATATAGAAAAGCCCGAAGTACGTGCTATCGCTGAAAAAGCTGATTTAGTCACCGCCAATAAAAAAGACAGCACAGGTATCTGTTTTATCGGCGAGAGAAAATTCAAAGACTTTTTAGGGCAATACCTTCCGGCTCAACCGGGGAAAATCGAATCGGCTGAAGGAGAAGTTATTGGTGAGCATGATGGTTTAATGTATCACACACTAGGGCAGCGTAAAGGGCTACGAATTGGCGGTTTAGCCAATGCAGGTGAAGAGCCTTGGTATGTCGTAGAAAAAGATTTACTAAGAAATGTATTAATCGTTGGACAAGGGCATGATCACCCTCGCCTATTTTCAAAAGGTTTAATTGGTAATCAACTGCATTTAGTCAATAGAAAAGCGTTAGTTGAGCCTATTACATGTACCGTTAAAACACGCTACCGCCAAAACGACGTGGCTTGTACCTTAACGCCATTGAATAATGAAGATGGCACTTATCAAGTGATGTTTGAAGAACAGCAAAGCTCAGTAACCCCAGGACAATCTGTGGTATTTTATCAAAATGATGTTTGTTTAGGTGGCGGCATTATAAACACTCTTATTCGTTAAGCGTATTCTCTTATAGGTTAATAATATTTATGCAAGATTTTAATGAGCAAACACTTACCTTAGCTGCTATTTGCCAAGTATCGAGCTTAGTACAAAAGCTTTCTCGTCAAGGTCAAATTGACGAAGAAAAGCTAACAACGTTATTAGAAAGTATCATGGTAACATCCCCTAAAAACACTTTAGAAGTATACGGCGGGGATGTCAGTAAGTTAAAAGTTGGCCTTGAAACACTTGTGTCTCATTTAGGCAATCAAGCTAAACAAAAAGATCCCGAAATCACTCGTTATGTGGTGAGTTTATTAAGTTTGGAACGCCGGTTAAGTAAACAACCTAAAAAACTGAATGAGCTTGGAGAAAGAATTGAACAATGCCAAAGACAATTAGCTCATTACGATATTAATAGCGACACCTTAATATCAAGCTTAGCAAGTATTTACAGCGACATTATTAGCCCGATCAGCAACCCTATTCAAGTTGCAGGGAATCCAGAGATTTTAAAACAACCCGTTAATCAACATAAAATAAGAGCACTACTTTTAGCTGGTATTCGTTCTGCTGTTTTATGGCGACAAGTGGGTGGTAAGCGAAGAACAATTTTATTCTCACGTTCAAAAATTGTTGAATGTGCAGAGCAATTATTAAGACGTATATAAATATTAATCATGTTAGCGCTTAAGCTAACGCAATTAGGAAATATTATGGAACTTTCAGCATTAAGTGCAATTTCACCTGTCGATGGTCGTTATGGGAGTAAAGTAAAGTCATTACGCCCAATTTTTAGTGAGTTCGGTTTAATCAAATACCGGGTAACCGTTGAAGTTCGCTGGTTGCAAAAGCTAGCTGAGACGGCTGAAATCAAAGAAGTTCCCGCATTTAGCAATGAAGCTACTGCAGCACTTAACGCTATTGTTGACAACTTCAGTGAAGAAGATGCGCTTCGCATCAAAACAATTGAAGCTACAACAAATCACGATGTTAAAGCCGTTGAATATTTCTTAAAAGAGCAAGTTGCTAATAATACTGAATTAAACGCAGTAACTGAGTTTATTCACTTTGCCTGTACCTCTGAAGATATTAACAACCTTTCTCATGGTTTAATGCTAAAAGAATGTCGTGAACAAGTATTACTGCCAGTAATTGATGAAATATTAGCAGAAATAAAAGCCTTAGCGATTGAATACAAGTCAATCCCAATGATGTGTCGCACACATGGCCAACCCGCTTCACCAAGCACAATGGGTAAAGAGTTTGCGAATGTTTATATCCGTTTAAAACGTCAACGTGAGCAAATTGCAAACGTTGAGTTTTTAGGAAAAATTAACGGCGCCGTTGGTAACTATAATGCGCACCTTTCTGCCTACCCTGAAGTTAACTGGCATGAATTTGCTAATGAGTTTGTCACCTCAATAGGGTTAACTTGGAATGCGTTTACCACACAAATTGAACCACATGACTACATTGCTGAGTTATTTGATGCCGTTGCCCGTTTCAATACCATTTTAATCGACTTTGATCGTGATATCTGGGGATATATTGCTATTGGTCATTTCAAGCAAAAAACAATTGCCGGTGAAATTGGCTCATCAACAATGCCACATAAAGTTAACCCGATTGATTTTGAAAATTCAGAAGGTAACTTAGGCATTGCGAATGCCTTGTTAGCTCACCTTGCACAAAAACTTCCGGTTTCTCGCTGGCAGCGTGATTTAACTGACTCAACTGTTTTACGTAACTTAGGGGTTGGTTTTGCTCATTCATTAATTGCCTACGGCGCAACGTTAAAAGGGATCAGTAAATTACAAGTTAACGAAGAAAACTTATTAGCCGAGTTAGATAAAAACTGGGAAGTATTAGCCGAGCCAGTTCAAACCGTTATGCGCAGATATGGCATTGAAAAACCATATGAAAAATTAAAAGAGTTAACACGTGGTAAACGTGTTGATGGTGATTCAATGCGTGCATTTATTGATAATTTAGACATGCCAGAATCAGCAAAAGCTTCATTACGTGAAATGACACCAGCAAGTTACATTGGTCGTGCTGTAGAATTTATTAACGAATTAGATTAATAACTAACCTACACTTACTTGTCATTAACGTCATGTTATAAAAGGAACCTCTCGGTTCCTTTTTATCATCCATTTTAAAACAGCAAATAATAAAGAGTTAATTTTATGCTAAGTATCAATTGGGGTGATATAACACCTGAAACCTTTCTAAAAGAATATTGGCAAAAAAAGCCGCTGCTGATCAAACAAGCCCTGCCTAATTTTCAAGGAACTATTGAAGCCGATGAATTAGCCGGATTAGCCATGGAGCAAGAAATTGAGTCTAGAATCATTGCTAAGAATAACGATAACTCTTGGTTAGTTGAACATGGCCCTTTTGAAAGTTTCGATAAATATGGCGAAGAAAACTGGACCTTATTAGTACAGGCTGTCAATAACTGGTCAAGAGAAACCGATCAACTTATTTCATTATTTAATTTTGTGCCACGGTGGCGAATTGATGATGTTATGGTGAGCTTTTCAACACCAAATGGTGGTGTGGGTGCACATTTAGATCAATACGATGTATTTATATTGCAAGGAGAAGGCAAACGTCGCTGGCAAGTTGGCGCTCCCGATAACACATTAGCAACGCTTATTCCTCACCCTGACTTAAAACAGATCAGTCAATTTGAAACCATTATTGATGAAATAACAGAAGCTGGTGACCTCCTCTATATCCCCCCTAATCATCCGCACAATGGTAGTTCAATCGAGAATTCTTTAAATTTTTCTATTGGATTTCAAGCTCCTAGCCATCAAGATTTATGGTCCGGATTTGCAGATAAATTGATCGATGAAGAAAGCGGTGAACAACGCTTTGGTGATAATAATAGAAAGGTAACGACACAACCCGAATTATTAACGACCAATGATATCAATGACATACGCAGCTTTATGCTCGAAAAAATATCGGATGACACGCTATTCTCTGAATTTATTAGCCAATACTTAACACAAAGTCATCACACATTAGAATTGTTAATTCCTATGGAGCCATTTACCTGTGAACAAGTAGTCGATTTTATCGATAACGATGAAATTCAGTTCAGTCCAGTTTCCGGTATCAAAGCGTTAGTTTGTTACACCCCTGAAACAAATTTATTTATTAATGGAGAAAAGTTCCAACTGTTTGAAGAAACAAAAGAATTAGCTGAGACCTTAGCTGGAAACGCCGCTTTGACAACAGCAAAAGCAAAAAGTTTCCTGAGTTGTTTGAAAAGCATTCAATTATTAACTAATGTTTTAAATAAGGGCTTCTGGTATATCGAATGATCAAGTATCTGTCCCTTCGTTAATAAAATTTCATTGGGAGTTAAGGTGTAATGTCATTTAGTATGAGTCGAGTTCAGTGGGATAAAGCCGCACCACTCCTTAAGAATGTCAGAGAAAAAGTATTTATTTGTGAATGGCGTATCCCTAAAAAAATCGAGTTCGATAAAAAAGATCGCCACGCATTTCATTTATTAGTCTGTGATGACAATACTCAAGAGCCAATAGGGACAGGCCGAATTCTTGCTACTGGTGAGATATCACGAATAGCCGTACTCAAAGCCTATCGACAAAAGAAAGTTGACCATAACATTATGCAAGGTTTACTCAGTATTGCTAAAGAGTTAAGCCTAGATGAAGTATTTATTTATAGTCCATTAGAAAATGTAGAGTACTTTCGAAAGTTTAATTTTATTAGCGCCGGTGCAGTATTTATGGAAGCTGGTATGCCTAGACAACGCATGCAGTGCTCTTTAGCAAATATTGAAAATGCAAAGTATTACTTAACTCATTAAGGTATAGAAGAGTTAAGTAATGCATTGAATCGTTAACGGTTAACTCGCTTTAACTTGCCAAATTTCATCTTTATCAAATAAGTCATATAAGCCTTCTGCTTTGCCAATAAGCAAATTGGCAAAATCGTGATGTTGTTCATTTTCTTCTTTTAGTAGGTTTTCTGCTTGCATCTGCCACTTAAATGAAAAGTGACGAATCGCCTCTCGAGCATTTGTTGCAACAGAAAAATCAGCAAAATCAGTTGGTAAATCACCAGCGATAGTCCAAACGCTCGATTTATCATTTAAGTTTATTTTCCACACTGACACCAATGGAATTAAATAACGACTGTCTGCTTCTGAGAAACTTTCAGTCATTAAGCCCCTTTGTGCTAAAAATTTTGTCGCTGCTTGGTACTGCTTTCTCACCCATTGTTGTTGCTCTATTTCTGATAGCTGAGGGCCTTTATTCATTTACATTTATCCTTTACGACTTCTTATTTTCGCTAGAGAATATATAAAGATTTATCGACAAGCAAGCCGTTGTCATTCACGTATTTTTACTCTCCAGTTGATTTGTACAAATTATCAAACAGAATTGACTAAAAATAGGAGATATTTAGCATAAATAATTCACTGGTCGACTAGCTATACATGATGCTAAGTGATATTGTGCGCCTCGAGAAATATTACAAGATGGGTTTCAACAAAACCAAATTAACCTACGGAGAAACGGTAGTGGCATTTTTCGATTTAGTAGATTTTGACGATCACGAACAAGTGGTGTTTTGTAGTGATGAGAAAACCGGCTTAAAAGCGATTATAGCTGTTCATAATACAGCGTTAGGGCCAGCAGCAGGCGGTTGTCGTTTTTGGGATTACACCAATGATGAAGCTGCGTTAAAAGATGTACTGCGTTTATCCAGAGGTATGACATACAAAAATGCGATGGCAGGCCTAAAATTAGGTGGTGGGAAAGCAGTTATTTTAGGTAATCCTACAGCCCTCAAATCTGATGCATTGTTCAAAGCATTTGGTAGAGCCGTTAATAATGTTGGCGGGCGCTATTACACGGCTGAAGATGTTAATATTACTACCGGTGATATGGCTATTGTTAACCTAGAAACTGATTTTGTTGCTGGGCTTGATGGTAAAAGTGGTAACCCTGCTCCATTTACCGCTTTAGGCACGTTTTTAGGCATTAAAGCTGCTGTTAAATTTAAATTAGGTACAGACGACTTATCAGGCATCAAAGTAGCCGTTCAAGGTCTAGGCAGTGTCGGTTACAGTTTATGTGAGAAACTGCATGCTGCTGGTGCAGAGTTAATCGTTACTGACATTAACATAGCCGCTTTAGATAAAGCCGCAATAGAGTTTAATGCGAAGGTTGTAGAATTAGACGAAATATATGATCAGGATGTTGACGTATTCTCACCTTGTGCACTTGGCGCATCAATCAGCGACGATACTGTTAATCGTTTAAAAGCATCAATTGTTGCTGGCTGTGCAAATAATCAACTAGCCGAAGCCAAACATGATCAAATCCTTAAAGATAAAGGCATTTTATATGTTCCTGATTATGTGATTAATGCCGGCGGTATCATCAATGTTGCATTAGAAATATATCCAGAGCCCTATTGTGCTGATGAAGCAACTCGATTAGTTGAAAATATTTACCAAACACTTATCAATGTTTTTGAAAAAGCAGCCAAAGAAGATAAGCCAACCGGTATAGTTGCTGACGAAATGGCGAGAGAGATCATAGCCAACGGCGCCAAGTAATTTCATCAAACTATTTTAGCGCATTATAAAAAACCGATCATTTGATCGGTTTTTTTATGCATACGAACATCAATTACATAACTATGATCGAGTTACTTAATTGCCTCAAACAAAGCTTCGATAGGATGCCGAGTTTTTAATTGACCTAATCGTTTCACTTGGCTGCGACAAGAATAGCCTGTCACAAGGATTTCAGCTTCATCTAATCCGGCTATTTTGGGCTGCCAACTTAGCTCATATAAGTCTTTTGAGTGTTCAAAGTTCACTTGTTCATGGCCATAGGTTCCTGCCATTCCACAACAACCAACTGACACTTTTTCAAGTGACAAACCAAAATGTTTGAAAATATTAATCCACTCTTGCTCGCTGCCCGCTAATGCGGTTTTTTCGGTGCAGTGTGCAAACAATTTATAACTTGTTTGATTATTAGCTGGTTTATCTTTGCTTGGTAGTTTTTTATCGTCAATCACTGATAATAACCACTCGTGGGCGAGTAAAACGTTAAAGTCTCCCCTTTTATCGCCAAGGGTTTGTTTATACTCGTCTCGATAACAAAGCGTTAACGATGCATCCATACCGACAAGAGGAATGTCTAACTCATGTAATTGATTTAAAAATTGTGCGGTATTTTTTGCGGTATTAGCAAAGCGCCTTAAAAAGCCTTTAACATGTTGAGGTTTACCATTAGGTTTAAACGGCAATAAAACAGGTTTTAAACCTAACTGCGCAATTAACTTCATCATATTTTCAACAACACCCGCATCATAAAATGAAGTAAATGGGTCTTGTACCATAAACACATAAGCTTGACGTTGTTGCGCTGAAAGTTGCTGAAATTTGGCTAAATTAAAGGCGTCATATCCCTGCTGTTCAACTCGAGTTTTAAGTGTAGGTACAGTTAATAGCGGCGTATCAATATAACCAATTGTCGCTTTACTGACTTTATCATAAAACTTGTTATCTAATACGGCATTCACAAACTTTGGCGTTTTGGCCATCAGCGGTGTTAACAGTTCTACATTGGCAACCAAGTGATCTTTTATAGGTCTAAAATAGCGTGAGTGGTAGACATTTAAAAACCGTGCTCTGAAATCAGGGACATCGACTTTTATCGGACATTGGCTGGCGCAAGCTTTACAGGCTAAACAACCTGACATCGCATCCATCACTTCATGTGAGAAATCTTGCTGATTACTCTTAGTCAGTTTATTTTTGACTTTATCCAACAGCTGTTTTACAGACCAATCACTGATATTTTTCTCAAGTGATAAAATATCTACGCCTTTATTTTCGAGTAAGCGTAACCATTCGCGCATTAATCCAGAGCGCCCTTTTGGCGAATGTCGACGATCACGGGTTATCTTACTTGAAGGACACATCGGGCTAAACGCATCATAGTTGAAACATAAACCATTGCCGTTACATTCCATCGCTGACTTAAACGAGTCTTTAACTTGAATAGGTATCTGTCTATCAAAGGTACCTCGTTTAACATCATCAACTGAGACTAATGATTCTGTTGAGTCAATTGGCGTACATATTTTTCCTGGATTCATTTTATTTAATGGATCAAAAGCAGTTTTAATTTTTCTTAGTTCATTAAACAGCTCTTCACCAAAAAACTCAGGGCTATATTCACTACGATAACCTTTGCCATGCTCTCCCCACATTAATCCGCCATATTTTGCAGTTAATGCAACCACTTTATCAGAGATTTCTCGCATGATAATTTCTTGCTCAGGATCACACATATCAAGAGCTGGACGCACATGTAAAACCCCCGCGTCAACATGGCCAAACATTCCGTAATGCAATTGGTAGCTATCAAGAAGTGCTCTAAACTCTGCTATAAAATCCGCTAAATTTTCCGGTGGTACCGCTGTATCTTCAGCAAAGGCTAAGGGCTTTTGGCTGCCTTTTGTATTACCGAGTAAGCCGACTGCTTTTTTACGCATCGCGTAAAGTTTACCAATACTCGCTAAATCCGATGTGACTTGATAACCAATAACACCTGTTTCATTGTCAATATCTTGATCAAGTTGAGCCGTTAACTGACTAATTTCATCTGCTAATTGCTCAGCCGACTCACCGTTATATTCGACAATATTAATGCCATCCATCACTTTATTGTCAACATCCGTAATTAAATCACTGACTGAATGCCAGACAATATCTTGCTTTGCTAAATTTAATACTTTTGAATCAATAGTTTCTACAGATGTCGCATTAGCAGCAACTAACGTAGGCGAGTGGCGAAGTGCCGAATCAAAGCTGTCATATTTAATATTAATTAATGTTTTGGCTTTAGAGATAGGGGTTAAGTTCAATTTTGCTTCGCAAACAAAAGCCAAGGAACCTTCAGAGCCAGTGATCAAGCGCGAAATGTCTATAGTTTTTAAATCATCGCTCACCGCATGCTCGAGATCATAGCCAGTTAAAAAGCGATTTAAACGAGGAAATTTTTCAATAATTTGTGTACGTTTACCAATACTGGTTGCAAGCACTTGTTTGATGATATTGCCTAATGAAGAATTTTCTTGGGCAAGCGTTTTTGCCTGCTCTATTGCCATTGGCGCTGTCGACAAAAGCTCACCATTTGCCAAAACCGACGTTAAGCCGAGCACATGATCCGACGTTTTTCCGTAAACAAGGGAGCCTTGCCCAGAAGCATCAGTGTTAATCATACCACCGATTGTAGCCCGGTTACTGGTCGATAAATCTGGGGAGAAGAAAAAGCCATGAGGCCTTAAATAATCATTCAATTGATCTTTTACAACACCGGCTTCAACGCGCACCCAGTTTTCTTTTAGGTTAATTTCTAAAATACGATTCATGTACTTTGATAAATCAACAATGATCCCCGGTGTTAAACTTTGCCCATTTGTCCCTGTTCCCCCCCCTCTAGCGCTAAATTTTATTTCGCTATACTCAGCTTGACTAGCAAGCTCAGTAAGCAGTTGAATATCTTGCTTTGTGCGAGGGTGTAATACCAATTGCGGCAATTGCTGATAAATACTGTTATCTGTCGCAACGGCTAAACGAGCACCATAACTGGCACTAATATCACCTGTAAAATTAAGCTGGGAAAGCGCTTTCGCGTAAGCTTGATATAACGGAGTAACAAGTTCTTGAGGATCTAACCGAGGTAACATAACAGCATTAAAATTCACAAAGTGGGTGTGAGCAAAAGTATATCACGGTCATATAAAAATTTTACTCATCAAGTAAAAAAGCTTAAGAACTTTTTCAACTATCGTTAAACTTAACTTTGCATGGCGTTCAACACGCATTAAACCTGAGATAAATAATTATAACGTTTTACTGATCACTTTTAATGAATGATGAAGTTCATATTCACTTAACCGTAACGATATTAATAAGAACATTATCAGTAAGCTATTGATTTAAGTGTAATCGTGTACTAGGTTTTTACTATATGGTCTCACTTGTATAAGGTTATAGTTTTGGTGAACTTTTTTAAATATCTACTGTTATTAATACCTTTTAACGCCTTAGCCGAAGGTCCTATAAAAGTGAGTGCCTTTGGTACTTTCGGCTTGACTTTATCTGACTCAAATATATATGGATATCGACAAGATATTAGTTACGACAAAGGCGTTTTTAGTGATGATTTTGATTTTTTAGCTACGAGCTTACTGGGCGGCCAATTATCTTATAATTTTAACCCTGATCTTGACTTTATTGGGCAAGTAATTATTAGAGACCTGCCCGACCCTAGCTTAAATAAATATATCTCTTTGGGGTTTTTACGCTACACGCCGAATGTCAATTGGAGTATTAGGCTTGGTAGAACAGCTCCTGATATATTTTTAATCACTGAATATAGAAATGTGAATATTGCGTATACTTGGGCTGAAGTCCCAAATGAAGTCTATGGAATAATTCCATTTAAACATATAGACGGCTTAGACATTACCTACAAAACTAAACTGGCTCAAGGAACCTTAAACACAAAATTTTTTACCGGTGAAACAAAAAATAACATCACATTTAGTACCTCATCAGAATCACTTGATATAAAAGATATTATAGGGCTTTCACTCAGCTATGAAACTACAGATTGGACAATACAAGCCCGCCACACCAATACCTATATTGGGAATGAGCACCCTGACAGGGCTTTTCTTTCATCTCAAGTGGCACAAGTACCTGATTTTATTTGGCCTAACAGTAAAGAATTTAGTAACAAGTTAACAATAAAAAATAAGAAAGCGTCTTATTCTTCAATCAGCGCACAAATTCAATTAGACAAGTATTTATTAACAACTGAATTTACCCAAATAAACTCAAATAGTGAGAGTATTCCAAAAGTTAATAATGGCTATGTCAGCATTACTCGACAATTTGATAATCACGCATTATATGGAATTTACGGTTTTTCAGATAGCGATAAGTATAAATTTGAAGAGCCTGGTGTTGTCGAAGAAGCCGTTCCCGAACTCATTAACTATATTAATCAAGTAATGAATGTCTACTCGTCAAATCAACAGACCATTTCGTTGGGTTGGCGGTGGGATTTTAGCGCAAATGTTTCAACCTCTTTGCAGTTAAATCACACCAAGGTAGATAATCAAGGAGGAACATTATGGCAAAACCCGACCAACAGCTCCAAAGATGCTGCAATTAATACGTTATTTTTTAATGTGAGTTTCTCATTATGAGAAAACGTATCGCTTCCCTCTTGATATTATTAACCATGCTTTGTGCACAGGTACAAAGTACTGAAGACGACATAGTCGTTGTTGTTAACATCAAAAATAGCGTAAATAGTATGAGTCATTCACAAGTCATCGACATGTTTATGGGTAAATATGTTGCATTTCCCAATGGTGAAAAGGCGAAACCAGTCGACTTAGATCAAGAACAACTCACAAAGGCGACTTTTTACCAAAAGCTTGTCGGACGTTCTTTATCAAATATAAACGCTTACTGGTCTCGACTTAAGTTTACAGGCCGTATTAAAGAGTCAACCCAACTAAAAAGTGAAGCGGATGTGGTCAACTTTATAGCCAATAATACTTCATCGATAGGCTATATCCCTAGGTCGATGACAACCGATAAACTAAAAATAGTGTATACATTTAATGAATAAAAGTGGCTTAGTGCTAAGGTTAGCAGTCATTGTAATTTTTTCTGCCACAAGCGTGGGTATATTATCTACGCAAATTTTTCAACGTATCACCTACCTAAATGAAGTAGCGATCAGTAAAAGCAACATAACTCAGTTATATCAAACGGTATCAACAACAGCTTCAATAGCCACTTACTTGGAAGATCAAGATCTTGTTAATGAAGTCATTAACGGGTTAGTACAAAATGATATTATTTCTAGTGTGATGATCTCAACCGATAACCTGTCACTCACATCTCCAAATTTTGTCTCTGATAAAACTACGTTAGTGTATAAATTTTACTCTCCATTTGAAAAGAATCGTCAAGTGGGCAATATTTCAATTACACCAAATTTGCAATACATAGAGCACAAAGCAAAAAATATTAGTTATGACAACGCAGTCGCGATAATAACTCAAGCATCAATAATCACTCTGGTGATTATTTTAGTCGCCTATTTTGTCATCACATACCCTATCATCAGCGTCGCTAAGTCACTTAACTCAATCAAGCCAGGAACAGCATCAAGAATCAAGACGCCAAAATATCACTCTCAAAGTGAGATCGGAGGCTTAGTTTCAGATATTAATAACCTATTATCGGAAACTGAGATTCAAATTGAACAAGAAAGACAGCTAAGAGCAGAAGTTGAACGGTTGAGCCATCAATTTAAACTATTATTCGAAAACTCTATATCTCCAATGATATTAGCAGAGCCAAGTGGGAACATCTTTCTTTATAATAATGCCTTTATAGATTTACTAGAAAAGCTAAACATCCCTCTTCAAAAAAATTATGGCCCTTATTTAAAAGAGCTATTCATTGAACAAAAGCAGCTTGAAGACTCCGTTCAACTTTCCTTTGGCAATAATGAAATAGCATCTGGTGAATTTGAATTAATAAATAAGGAAAGTCAGGAGAAATTATGGGTACAGGCGGTTTTAAGTCCTGCGGTAGATGAACAATATAAAGAGCACTATCAAATTACTTTACACGATATTTCTAAACGGAAAAAATTGTTGTTACACCTAGACTCACAAGCAAATACTGATGAGCTTACTCAGTTATTAAACCGCAGAGGAGCAGAGCAAGAGTTGCTGAAATTGCACAATAAAAAAAGTGAATTTACCCTTTTACTGCTCGATCTTAATAAATTTAAACCGATCAATGACATTTATGGTCATAATTGTGGCGATGAAATATTAGTACATGTCGCAGGCCAACTAATTAAAAGCATCACAGACAACAGTATTGTTTCAAGATGGGGAGGAGATGAGTTCGTTATTATTATTCCTAGCAATAATATCAAGGAGATCAAAAAAATCCTTAATACCATAGAAAATAAAGTAGCAAAGCCCTACTTTCTAGCCGACCATAAATTAAATGTCACCGTTGGTGTATCTATTGGTGTTGCTATGTACCCACACGAAAAGGAGAATATTCAAGAGCTTGTAAAAGCTGCAGATAAAGCTATGTATTATGCGAAAAGAACCATGCTAGAAAGTAATGAAAGCAACATGTGCTTCTATGCTGATTTACCTTAATATGATAGGGAAAGAGGCTAATGTTCAAAGTTAATAGAGCAATTATATTACGACAGAGTAACCCTGTATTTAGAATCAAATTTACCCTTAAAATTATTTTAATTGCCCTTTCTATTTTTGGCACAGCTGAAGCCCTGCTTACCTCTTTTGGTATGACGGCTATCGCTTTTTTTATTGTTTTTATCTTTACCTTATTACTCTATTTTTGGGTGAATATAGACACGAGCTCTACTGTCATAGGTATTATGTTATGGACAATCACTTTTTTAACGACTTTTTTAGCTTGGGGGACCGCGGGTTTATATAATTCGGCTATCATTATTTATCCTTGTATCATTTTATTAGCCTTGATATTGGGGGAAAAACAGCTTTCAATACCCTTATTTTTATTTATTCAATGCTCTGTATTATTATTTTTTTACGCTCACGTTAATGGCTTAATTAATGAAAAAAGTGCGCATGACAATCTATTACTTGTCAGAGCATTCGATCTGTTTTTTATTTTCTTATTTTTCTATATCATTGCCGCCGTTTTTATAAAAGATATAAAAAGAAGAATACGAAACCTTAGCAAAAAAAATCGTTTTCTTAGTGCTCAATTATACAAAGCTCATCAACGGGCTAATTATGACCAATTAACCAAACTTCCCAATGAACAAATATGTGATAAAGACTTTATCGATTCAGTAAAAGCCATAAAAAAAACAAATGAACAATTAGCGTTTATAAAAGTTGAACTGCAAAATATAAAAAATATTAATCATTCAATTGGACAAGAAATTGCTGATTTATTACTCATTGAAATTGCAACACGCTATCAATTATTAACGTCAATAAATTGTAAGCTTTATCGTTTCAAAAGCTCTTATTTTGTTTTTGTATTACAAGCAAAACACTTTGAAGAAATGAACCAACTAAAAGATCAATTACTGCATGCGTCAAGTTTTCCTTTTAATGTAAAGGATTATGAAATAGAAATATTCATTGCTATCGGGATTTCGATAGCTCCCTTTGATGGCATGACCTTGGAAAGTTTATTAAAAAAATCAAACCAAGCACTCCAAAATTTACCAACAAAAGGTATTAATGGCTTTTGTTTTTATGACCAATCAATGGAAAGTAGTGAAACCGAACACTTTAAAATGGTCAGGGATATAAAGTCTGCCCTCGAAAATCAAGAATTCACCCTTTATCATCAACCAAAGGTAGATTTAATTAGCAATAGGATCACTGGGGCAGAAGCCCTAATAAGATGGAAAAATTCGCAAGGTCATTATGTTACTCCCGACGTATTTATTCCTATTGCTGAAGAGTCTGGCTTGATTGTTGAAATAACTAAATGGGTATTAACTCAAGCATGTAAAGATTGCGCCTCATGGCACAACAAAGGGCTCACTAATCTAAATGTCGCTGTTAATTTATCTTCTATAGATTTTAGGCGTGGTAATTTACCTCAAATTGTCATGAAAGCTTTAAATGATGCGAAACTGCCGCCGCACTATTTAGAATTAGAGATCACCGAAAGTACAATAATAGACGATATTAGTCATATACAAAGCCAAATTAGATCGTTACACAGCAAAGGCGTTACTTTTGCTATTGATGATTTTGGAACTGGTTATTCAAACCTTGGTTACTTGAGTCAATTCAACGTAACAACATTAAAATTAGATCAGTCCTTTATAAGAAAATTGGCCACTTCTCATTCTGATTTCTATATTGTCAAAGCGATTATTGAAATGAGTAAAAGCCTCGGCATTGTCAATGTTGCGGAAGGGGTTGAAACAAAAGAAATTGCCGATATCTTATTAAAAATTGAGTGTTTATCTGGGCAGGGTTACCTCTGGTCTAAACCTATAAAAAACATAGACTTTATAGATTTCGCTCAATCAAATGCTCAAATATATTAAACTTTACAGAGCGTTTTCATAGCAGATTTTTCTAGCTGTCAGTCCCTTTGTGTTGTTCTTACTTTAGTTTAACGTGCGATGACATAGTCAAAGTGTTTTATCAACCTTGATCTGCCGAGCATTGGACTACCTGCTGGCAATGTTAACGTCAAAAGAAAACTCACTACCTTTACCTAGTTGGCTAGTGACACGTATTTCACCTTTTAATAACTCTAGTAATTTTTTTGTGATCGCCAAACCAAGACCAGTATGCTTTTCATCACCTTGTATTGCATTACTTGCGCGATAACGTGTCTCAAAGATATACGATAATTCTTCCGTTTTTATCCCCGTGCCATTATCACTAATTTTAACCTGACACTGATGATTACCTTGCTCTTCAATACTGAGGATAATTTCTCCATCACAAGGCGTATGTCGTAAGGCGTTTTCAATTAAATTACTCACCACCCTTTCTAGTTTTGCAATATCACTATTGACAATCAATGATGAACTTTGAGGAACAATACTCATCTTGATGTTTTTTTCTTGCGCTTTTAGCGTAAATTTTGCCTTAACATCATAAAGTAACTCCGCTAAATTAAAATTTTCTAAATTCAACGAAACTTGACCACCTTCTAGATGAGCCAGTTCAAATATTTGATCGATAAGTTGCTTCAATTGACGGGCGTTTTTTAATGAAACCTCAATGTACTTTTGTTGCTGTTCACGGGTTAAATTTTCGGCGTTTATAGAGATAGTTTCAATATAGCCTTGCAGTGAGGCAAGAGGTGTTCTTAAGTCATGTGAGATATCAGCAAGCAATTCTCTTCGTTGACTGTCGTTTTGCCTTAATTGCAATAATTGTTGATGAATTTGTTCCGCCATTGTTTCAAACACTTCCCCCAACAAATGTACCTCATTATTACTGTGTTGCATCCAATGAGTGAGCTTGACTTTTGAGGTATCAAAGCCTGCTGATTTTAATGCGGTGATCTCACGAGTTAACAACCTCAATGGCCGAGTAAAATAGGCAAATAACCCTAACATGACAATAAATAGAAACAACATTGCGCCAATAAATATCACCATAGACAACTTCATTTGCCTATTGGTATTTTGCCTTTCAAATGCCGTTTCGTATTGCTCTCCGGCAACAATGACATATAAATACCCTTGTAACGTCGAACCGTTAAATACTGGCGCGGCTGTAAATATCTTTTGTCTGGTTTGATGTTGTGGGTCATCACCATATACAGGTAAATCGGCTTGGTTTTGAGTCAAGCTGATTAAGGGTTTTACATCAACTTTGTTTCGCTTGATCAGCGATTTAGGTAAAGAATGCGTTAAAATATTACCATTGGGATCCAAAAAATAAAATTCAAACGCAGGCCCTAAAACCATTAAGGTATGAAATAGATCTTTCAACGCTTGATGGTCAAAAACACCTTGTTGCAATAATGGATTATCTCTTGCGATGTTTGCCGCTAAAGACAAATGCAAATTCTGCTCTGATTCATATCTCGCCTGCTTTTCCAGTTGTATGGACCATAAGTAGAAAACGCTAATAATTGTGATAAACACCAACAATAAAGACAAAGAAAGCCGATGATAAAGTGAAAATTTCACGCGGCGACACCCTGCCTTGACAACTTATAGCCGACTCCCCAAACAGTTTGCACAATTTCTGGTTTAGTGGCGTTTCTCTCTACTTTATTTCGTAAGCGATTAATATGTGAGTTAACTGTATGCTCATAACCACTGTGGTGATATCCCCATACAGAACTTAATAGTTGTTCGCGAGAGAAAACTTGTTCGGGGTGTGATGCTAAATACAATAATAAATCGAACTCGGTTGAGGTTAGATCTAATTCTTTACCCGCAAGTAACGTTTTATGAGTAATATTGTCAATTTGTAACTTTCCTAAGGTTAAGAATTGCTCAGGGGCTGAAAGGGTTTTAAGTTTAGCATTTTGTTCAACGTTTAAATGAATGCGGCGAAGCTGACTACGAATACGCGCTTGTAGTTCTCTGACACTAAAAGGTTTTGCCATATAGTCATCAGCACCTAGCTCTAAACCTAATACACGATCAATTTCACTATCACGAGAGGTTAACATCATTATTACTTGCTCAGGCTTGCTTTGTCGGATTTTACGACATACATCTAAACCCGAAATCCCCGGTAACATAACGTCAAGTAAGATAAGTTGATAGTCATTCGTTGCTATTTTTTCAAGCGCTAATTCACCTGTAATGCAATGCTCAACCTTTAGCGGCAGTTCTTGTAGATTCACCATAATTAATTCAGCTATATCTTGGTCATCTTCAACAATCAGTATCTTATCCATATTATTCCCTTTCACATGATGAAATTGTGCTTCATTGAACGGGCTAATATGAGAAACGAGCAGCAAGCACTGCTCGATTCGGTCTAAATTATTCGAGACGACTTATCGTAATAAGTAACGTTGGATTATCAAATTTATGTGCCTGACTAAGTGCAGATGTAGATAAACCATCATCTACTGATACGACACCGGCATGCATGCCAACCCTATTTAGATCATCTCGCATTTCATTAAATCCCTCTCCTGCGCCACTGCTAGCAGGACCTGGAATGGTAGCGACTAATTCAGAATTTTTTTCCGTTCCTGCATCATAAGAACGTGTTGTTAAAGAAATACTTTCGCCAACTTGTAAATGGCTTAAATTCATCGCATTGACACCTGAAAAAGCATCGTTGGTATTTACTAGCATTGTCGCAATAGAAATAAGCTCAGGTTGATTATCAGTTAACATGACTTCAATGGTTTCACTCATGCCCGGCATAATAAGTCCTACCCCCGACTGCGCTGCTAATACTTGCTCTTGTGCTAGTAACGAGGCGTTATCACCACTTTCAGCTAATGTTTCTAATGCGACACTTGCTGCTTCACCAATTTGCCAAAAACTGCCTTCATCATGAAGAATGACAGCGACAGGAGATAAAGGTTGCGCATATGTTAAATTGCTCACCGTCACTTCATAACGGTATACAATAGGCTCTGGCTCCATCGGTTTTTCATCAACGAATGTTGAGTCGTTATCATTACAACCACTTAAAACGACAACTGGAAGTAGCGAAACTAAAATTAATGTCTTGATTGAAAGCTTCATAATAACCTCCTAATTAACCACTACCGTTATGCGAGCTATTGGGTTTAACCAACGATGAACAGTGTTATCTAAATCACTCTTCCCACCAGATAAATCATCATCGCCTAAACTTCCACGATGGATATGAATATAGCCATTTTCTTCATTCATCGTTACGCCCATACCACCTGTACCAGCATCACCACCGGGGGCAACAGGAATACCGGCTACACCTGGTGCACCACCTCCATTGATGATTTCGTCATTAGCTTCGGTGCCAGCATCATAAGCATTTAGTGTCATTGTATAAGTGCCTGGTTCCGTTGGTATCATCCAGCTATCTAGCCCTACAAAACCATCATTGGTGGGTAACATCATGGCAACAAGCGATAAATACATATTGCCATCAGTGGTATCAAGCGTTGTTGAGGTAGTCATTGTCGGAGCAAGTAATCCGTCAGCAGGATTCTCAACCATATCACCATTATCACTCGATAACATCATGGATAAACCAGAGATATCGCCACCTTCAGCCATCATTTGTAATGACGGCGAAGCCATTTCTCCGGTAGAAAATAATGAAGTATCTGAAGTATGAGCACCGATGAGGATAGGTGTAAAATATATACCTTGCGTCAGGTTAGTAACGGTTATATCAAGTTGCTGTGCATGGCTAGTTAAAGCGGCAGCAGCGAAAGTCATCCCTGCTAGTAACAGTTTAATTTTCATGGATATTTCCTTTGTTATAATTTGAATTCCTGTTCAGTATGCAAAGAAAATATTGCTTAGCTTTCACAAAACAATCACAAAAGTATCACAATTATTAAAATCAAAAATGATGAAATTTATTGTTGATAATGCCGTTCGAACAAGCGTGATTGATTCAATTTATTTAAAATCAGTAGCAATGAACACGATTATAAATGGTTGATGATTAGGTTTTATCCTTGGTAATCGCCTGAAAACTCGCGGTTGAACTTTGTTTATAATTTGTGCCTAAGCCCGAAGGGCAGTTGCATAAAAAGAATATAAAGGTCAACAGGCTCTAATAAAAGGTTGAGGTTTTTAATGTTTAATTTGCTTTGATTATTTATACTTATTAAAGATATACAAATTGCAGAGTGACTAAATCATTACACTTATTACCAAGGAAATGTCTAACCAATGAAATTGTGGTTAACCCCTGAAGTCTTTAATAATATCGCTATTTCTATCGTTGATTATCGTTGGAAGTTGTTATCGTGGAGTATTTTTTCATTTATCTTATTTTTAATTTTACAAAATGAAGTGGTTGCACAAACCCCAACAGCACTCGTTTGGTTGGTGATTTTGATTTTATTTTCCGCATTACAAACACTGGTTATCGCATCATTTATTTTCTTTTTTCGCGTATTACCTTCTTCAAAAACTCAAAATAAACAATGGATTAAGTTTTATCGCACAATTGAATGGTGTGAAGCTATACTATTTAGCTTTATTTTACCGCTCCCCACATTATTGTTTATCTATGCTTTTATCACTGTTTAGCGTTTTCCTTTTGTAAGAGCGCATTAATTAATTTCAAACAATACTCTTAAATGTGACGTTGTTTTTGCGCATACATGCCTAAACCGATAAAAATAAGGCTAACAACAGGAACAATGTACAGGTTCGGGATCTTAGCTAATTGTTGAGATAATATCCCCGTTAACCATACTGTCGCTAAACCATAACCAATTGCGCAAACGAAAATGAAAACAACGGTTCTTAAAATGAAATGCTGTTTACGTACTAACTGTTTGATCACATTATTAATATCATTGCCAAATATCACTAATATCGTTGCAATAATTGCTAAAGCACATTGATATTGGTAAGGGCGAAACCACTGCCCCGCTTGAATTAATAGCTCATTCATACAGCAACACCATGCTTTATAAGTAAATCAAGCATTTCTTGCTCCGTTAAAATTTCAACACCTAAATCTTGCGCTTTAGTGAGCTTTGAACCCGCTTTTTCTCCTGCAACTAAATAATGTGTTTTTGCCGAGATACTACCAGACACTTTAGCCCCTAAAGATTGTAAATGGCTTTTTGCTTCACTGCGGCCCATTTGATTTAATGTCCCTGTTAACACAAAAGTTTGATTAAGTAAGGGTTGTTGATCTTCCGTTTTAACTTCTATCGATGGCCAAGACATTATCCGCTCAAGTTCGTCAACGACTTCAAGGTTATGTGCTTGTTGAAAAAACGACGTGATATTCTTAGCCACCACGCCTCCAACATCAGGCACTTGTTGCAAGGTGTCGCCGTCAGCTTCTTTGATGGCAGAAAATGTTAAAAAATACTGCGCTAAATTAGCGGCTGTTGTTTCTCCTACCTCACGAATACCTAACGAATAAACAAACTTCGCTAACGTCGTTTGCTTGGCACGTTGAATCGCTTGAATAAGGTTTTGCGCGGACTTTTTCCCCATTCGTTCCATGGTACTGACATCAAGTTCAGTCAATTTAAATAAATCAGCGGGGGTTTGGATCAAGCTTTCATCCACTAATTGTTCGACAAGTTTATCCCCTAAACCATCAATGTCTAAGGCTTTACGAGAGGAAAAGTGCTTGATCGCTTCTTTTCGTTGTGCGCCACAAAATAAGCCACCAGTACAACGCAGTACCGCTTCCCCTTCAAGGCGAATAACGGCTGAATCACAAACAGGGCAAGTTTTAGGAAAATTAATATCGCGTGCATCATCCGGCCTTTTGTCTTTAACAACACTGACAATTTGAGGGATCACGTCGCCTGCTCGCCTAATAATCACAGTATCTTTAATTTTAATGGCTAAGCGTTCAATCTCATCTTGGTTATGTAACGTTGCATTGCTTACCGTAACACCACCAACAAATATTGGTTTTAAACGTGCAACAGGTGTTATTGCCCCCGTTCTGCCAACTTGAAATTCAACGTCTTCTAAAGTGGTAAGTTCTTCTTGTGCTGGAAATTTGTATGCCGTCGCCCAACGAGGGGCACGTGCAACAAATCCTAATTTATTTTGTAGGCTAATATCGTCAACTTTAAATACCGTGCCATCAATTTCATAACTTAATTGCTCCCGTTCATTAAGTATATGCTGATAAAAGCTCTCAACTTCACTTGTGTTATTAAGTAATTTAACCTCTGGACACATTGGTAGACCCAGTGCCTTAAGTTGACAAAGTCGTTGGTAATGAGAGTTTTTCAACCATGAATGTTCGCTATTATTATCTTGTTCAACATACCCCATGCCATAAGCATAAAACGCTAAGTTTCGTTTGGCGGTTATTTTAGAGTCTAATTGTCTGAGACTCCCTGCGGCTGCATTGCGAGGATTTGCGAAGCTTTTTTCGCCTTTTTTTACCGCAGCAGCATTTAATTTTTCAAAACTCGACTTGGGCATGAACACTTCACCACGAACTTCCAAGACCTGTGGAAAGTTGTCCCCTTGAAGCTTTAAAGGAATTGACTTTATGGTGCGAACATTTTCGGTAATATTCTCTCCCACTGCGCCATCACCTCGTGTTGCCGCTTGTACAAAAATTCCGTTTTCATAGCGAATACTTACGGCTAAGCCATCAAGTTTAGGCTCTGCGCAAATAACAATATCTTTATCACTTTTTAGTCGGTCATGAAGGCGCTTAACAAATGCTTGCCACTCGGCTTGTGAAAAAACATTATCTAGCGATAGCATAGGCACTTGATGAGTCACTTGTGAAAATGACTTTAATGGCGCTCCTCCCACTTTTTGGCTGGGGGAGTCAACACTTTTTAAACTAGGGTGCTGGGTTTCAAGCTGGATGAGTTCCTGCATTAATCGGTCATATTCTGCGTCAGGCACACTCGGCTCATCAAGCACATAATATTGGTGATTGTAGCGGTTTATGATGTGATGAAGTTCTTCAACGCGTTTTTGTTCAGCAAGTTCAGTCATAGTATGTCAGTTTTTAAAATTTAGCCTCCTAACTTTTGATAAGTAAAGAGGCTTAAATGGTTGGATGATTAAGCAGAGGCAATTCGGTTTCTACGTTCAAACTCTCGTATTTTACTCATGTAATGTTGTTCGGTTTGTTTGGTCATGACACTACGTTTATCGTCAAGTAGCTGGGCATGAAATTCCATTGACAATTGTTTAGCTGCCGACATCATATGCTCAAAAACTTCAAAAGGATCACCCGCATTTGGCAAGGTCATAAAAAGGGTAATGCCTTGCGTAGAAAACGTTTCTATTTCATCTAAATCAAACGTTCCTGGGTTCATCATATTCGCTAAACTAAACGTCACTTTGCCATTACCAGCATTGTCTTCATGGCGATGGAAGATATCCATATCACCAAATCGAAGGCCAAGTGTCAGTAAGGTGGGCAATAAAGCAGCCCCCGAAATACTATTATTTTCAGGCATCACAACGGATACAACAATCACTTCAGGGTCAATTTCTACTTTTTTAGCGGGTTCAACCTCGTCGGTTGCTGACATTGCCGGAATATCTTCGTTATCAACCTCACCACCAAAATTAATTTCCATTTGATTACGCGCTATTTTTTCTTTAACGCTTTTGCGGACACTCTTTTTACGTGTCGGCTTTTCTTGCGAAACTGGTTGTTGATAAACCGTTTCCGTTTTTTCTTCAATCGGCTGTGGAGCAACCTCTGTAGTTTGTGCTGGCGGTGGCACTTTATCAATAGGTGGCTGAGACGCAATATCAGACAAATCACCTAATGATGGCTCTAATGCCGGTTGTTCTGCGCTCGGTTTTTCAACATCAATCGGCAAGGGTTCTTCATCAAACGTCGGCGCAGGTGCTGCTTCAGAAGGGATTTCATTTTCATTTAACGTGTTAGCACTAACCACCTTTACTTTACCAATACCATCTTGGTCAAAGCCTGAGCCATCAAAACTGCGGTCTTGAGGCTCAATTTTCTCATTGTTAGTTTTTAATTTATAAGGATTTTTATTTTTCCTTATCGTCCAAAACCCATGAATAAATATTGCGGCTATTACAATAGCGCTAATAATAATTAATACGTTTCTGAAATTATCTTCCATTACCTAGCCTATTCTTATGATACTTCTGCCATAGCAACCGCTTCATCTATATCTACTGCTACCATTCTCGAAACTCCAGCCTCGAACATAGTAACACCTGTTAACTGTGAAGCCATTTCCATCGCTATTTTATTGTGACTAATATAAATAAATTGTACGGTTTTTGACATTTCTTTCACCAAATTACAAAACCGACTTACGTTTGCGTCATCAAGTGGCGCATCTACTTCGTCTAACATACAAAAAGGTGCAGGATTTAGACGAAAAATTGCAAAAACCAATGATAATGCGGTTAGTGCTTTTTCTCCACCAGATAATAAATGAATCGTACTATTTTTTTTACCTGGCGGTCTCGCCATGATTGTCACTCCGGTGTCTAATAAGTCTTCACCAGTCAAGTTTAAATATGCTTGCCCGCCACCAAACACTTTTGGAAACAAGGATTGTAAGTCTTGATTCACTTTATCAAAGGTTGTTTTAAATTTATGGCGACTTTCCTTATCTATTTTTTCAATGGCTGATTCTAACGTTGAAATGGCTAAATTTAAATCCTGATCTTGTTGATCAAGATAGTTTTTTCGCGTTAGTTGCGTTTCAAACTCATCAATTGCTGCTAAATTAATCGCCCCGAGCAGCTGAATGTCTTTTGCTAGCTTAATCAGTTGGGCTTGCCATTGCGATTCGCGCGCGTTTTTAGGCATAGCTTGTTGCACCAAGTTAACCTCTTGACCCAGTTCATTAAGCTGTTCTAATGCATTTTGCGCTTTTAAACGATGACTTTCCCGATCAAGATGCTGCTGATTTAACGACACCTTTAATTCATTTATCTCTTCGACTAAGCAACGCTGCTTTTGTTCAATTGATTGGATGCGCTTTTCGTCAATAGTAAGTTTTTCGTGTTCGGCAACTAATTGCTGATCAACCAGCGTCATTTCAGCTAAGTAGGTTTGTAACTGTTGCTCATCTTCTATCATCGGTGCTACACCGTTATCTAATAAAGCGTTATTTGATTTTTGTTGCTCGGTAAGCTGCTTAATACTTTCCTGAAAACGCACAATACTTTGTTGGCATTGTGTTAACGCATGTTGAGATTTTTCCATGCTCAATTCACATTGATGTTTTTCTTGATTGAGTGTTTTTTGCTGAGCCTGTTGAGACTGCACTTGTTGCTGTAACAAGTGAACGTTTTCAGCTAATGCATCAATTGTCTTGTTAGTTTCACTTAACTGACTTTGGCTTAACTGAGTTTCGCTTAACATTGCTGACTCAGATAAGTCACCATTGACTGAACGTTGATCGCGTGTCGATAATTCGTCTATTAACGCTGTAGTGTCTAAAATGTTTTTTTCTAAGCTATGTTGTTCATTTTGCAAGACATGTTGTTGTTGAACAATTGACGATTTTTTTTGTTTATTAACGGCTTCAGCTTGTTTAATTTGGCTGAGCTCTTGCTGTTTTTCATGTAACTGGCTTGCAAGTTTCTCTGCGTCTAAAGCTGATGTTTGTTTAGCGGCTTCATTTGATGATATTGAACCATTGATTGCTTCTTGCTGTTGAATTACATCGGATAGCTGTTGTTTAAGCTCACTTAATAGATTTACATCAGTGAAATGATCATTTTTTTCGTTTAACACCCCTTTACGAATAAATTGATGACTTAACCAAATTCCTTGAGGAGAAATTACGGACTCATCATCATTTAGTTGAGGTAACAGTGCTAAAGCATCTTGGTAATTATCGACCACTCTTATCGTATTTAAGTGCTGATGACTGATATATTCACCCGTGACTTTTGTCGCTAAGGTGTCTTTTTTACTTGATATAATTGATGGTGTCGTTGAGACTTTATTAAGTAATAATGTGTGTGGCAAATCAACTAGGCATAAATTTTTCAGTTGATGTTCTTCTATAACGGGAGCTTGAAGCCGATGCGACAACACCATTTCAACGGCCAGTTCCCAACCTTGTTCAATCGTAATGGTATCTTGCAGCAAAGAAGTTTTATGAATACCGTTGTCTGCAAGCCAAGTCGTTTGTTCACTTTGCCACTGTTCTTGATGTAATAACTTATCCTGCAATTGCTCAATTTGTTTTGCTAATGATACTCGTGTGCCGCTAAGTTCGCTCTTTTTCTGATTGAGTAAGTAATTCGTTTTGGCAAGTTCGTTGCCTGTATTCTCATGGTTTTTTTGTTGGTTTTGTAATTGTGCTATCTGAGCATTTAAATGATTGAGCGCATTGATATCAACACCATCATCGGCTGCATTTTCTTTTATTAGTATGGATAGTTGTTCTAAAACAATCGCTAACCTAGACTTTTTTTGTTCGATAATCTCATGGTATCTCGCTTTGTTACGTGTTTGTTCGAGTTGCTGCTCAGTACGTAACTGCTGCTGTTGGTGGTAACTTTTCCACGCTTGTTGTTGCAAGATAAGTTGTTCATTACTGTGTTGTGATTCTTTTTCTAAGCACGCGATTTTATCAACTAAACGTTGATATTGCGGCTGAATATCATCAAGTTTATCGCGATGTATTTTTAGTTGTTCTTGTTCAACGCACAATGATTGCTGAGCATGACTCATTTGTTGTTGGTTTACCTGCTTATCGTCTGCCAACTTCTTTTGTTGTATTGTCAGGTGTTTGATATTTTGCTCAAGCCGAGCGGTATCATTTGTTAAAACAATTTTTTGCTGTTGAAGTGTTTGTATCTTTTGATTAGCCGTTTGAAAGCTTTGTTTAGCTGAAAAAAGGGCTATCTCATCAGTTTTTTGTTGTAACTCTTTTTGTGTTATCTGTTGCTCCAAGCGATTAATAAGCGCCTGTTTGCTCTTAAACTGTTGATCAAATTTTTGCCAACGTAATACTGCAAGTTCGGCTTTAATAGTGCGTTCTTGACTTTTAAGAGTTTTAAAACGCTTTGCCGCTTCGGCTTGTTGGTGCAATTTATCAATTTGTACATTGAGTTCACTTCGAATATCAAACAAGCGCTCTAGGTTTTCACGAGTATGGCGGATCCTAATTTCGGTATCTCGACGACGTTCTTTATATTTTGAGATCCCTGCGGCCTCTTCAATAAAAACCCTCAGTTCTTGTGGCTTAGACTCAATCAGCCGAGATATAGTCCCTTGCTCGATAATCGCATAGCTTCTTGGACCTAAACCTGTGCCTAAAAAGATATCGGTAATATCTTTTCGACGGCACTTGGTGCCATTTAAAAAGTAACTATTTTGACTATCTCGGTTAACAACTCGGCGAATTGAGACTTGGTTACGATCGGCCATTGAGCCTTGAATACGAGCGCTCATATTATCAAACAACAATTCAACACTCGCTTGTCCGACAGATTTTCGCGTGGAAGCACCATTAAAAATAACATCGGTCATCGCGTCGCCACGCAAGTTTTTTGCTGAGCTTTCGCCTAGTACCCAACGAACAGCATCAATGATATTCGACTTTCCGCAACCATTTGGACCAACAATTGCAGTCATTTGCTGCTCAAATGGCACTTTTGTGGGATCAACAAAAGATTTAAATCCAGCCAATTTGATGTGCTTTAATCGCATTTACTCAGCAAACCTAATATATCGAATGATTGTGGTATGTCGCATGACTTTATCAGAAATTGACGTAGTTTGTAACAACTACAACTTCTCACCAAGCATTAATAACACTATAATCAATATTAGAAGTTAACTAGTTAAAAAATAAACTAAATGTCATCAAATAAACACCAAGCTCTTGCACAAAGTGGTGCTGGCTATTTCATCAAAGGTTTTCAGTTAATTAAGTTAAAAGGGATCAGGCGCTTTGTCTTTATTCCACTGTTAGTGAACTTAATTCTATTTAGTGTTGCCTTTTATTCAATCATTTTAGAATTAGATGTCTATATGCTAAAACTAGAGCAATGGCTGCCAGAAAGTTTATCTTGGCTCACCTTTGCAATTTGGCCAATAGCCCTTTTGTTTTTACTGGTAATGTTTTCATTTATTTTTAGCTCAGTTGCCAATTGGATAGCCGCCCCCTTTAATGGTTTACTTTGTGAGAAAATGGAAGCGTTGTTATTAAACCAAACGCCAGCGTCAGGCTCTTCACTTGATATTGTCAAAGACATTCCTCGGACATTAAGTCGTGAATGGTGCAAATTTAGGTATTATATCCCACGTGCTATTGGTTTTTTTATTCTTTATTGGATATTACCCATTATTGGGCAAGTGCTATGGTTTTTATTTCTTGCATGGATGATGGCGGTTCAATATAAGGATTACCCATTTGATAACCATAAGATTAACTTTAATGAAATGAAGTATGCCTTAAAGCAGCGAAAAGGCTTAAGTTACAGTTTCGGCATAACAACCGCCGTTTTTTCAATGATCCCTATTATCAATTTAGTGGTGATGCCTGTAGCTATTTGTGGTGCTACAGCAATATGGGTCGATCACTATCGTGATAACTTTGTTAAATAGCAAAGCAAGATATGATGGTTCATTTATATACTGTTGACCGTTCACAAAAATTAATAATCAACCAATAACTTCTTAAAAAATAGACAGTTCTTAAGGTGACAAAGATTATTAGCTCATAAAACAAGAGTCAGAGATAGATAATTAAGTGCGTTGTGCTGAAAAATTGAATTTGCCTACTAGAAGATTCATACTACTTTGAGTCACTTTTCTCTTACCTTACGATATCAGCAAATTTTGGAGCAATAAAATGAATACCTTTAAACAGATAAACTTGGTGATACTCAGTATAGTTTTTTGCTTGATAAACGGCGAAGTGTTAGCTGATGAAGCCATAGCACATAAAACAGAGCAAGCGTATGAAATTCCTTCCCTAGGTGATGCAAAAATATTTGCTCAGTTTACTGATGAACTTCCAGCGGTCATCAATTACTTTACGGACAATAATGAACAAGCAATTATCGATTTTTATCAAAAAATATATGGCGAACCAACCAGTAGTGTAATGAAACGAGGAAGGTTGGCATTATATTTTTCTGCTCAAGATAAGCAATTACGCGTGATTATTTCTCCTCAAGGGAAAAGATTTCAAGTCGATATTTTATTAAACGAGCAATAGTCTGGGGTTAATAGTGGTAATAAGTGCCTTTGGGCGGAGCTGCAAACAAGCTCATTGCCGCTTGCATGTCATCTTTTGGAAAGTTGGCTATAGATTGTTGATGATAATCTTGTGATTGCCACTTTTCTATCACAATAAAGCCATTTTCATTATCTATTGCTTTTAACACTTCATAAGATAAACATCCCTCACTTTGCGTAATGTGATCAGACAAAGACGTTAAAAATTCAAATAACTCACTGCTTTTACCTGCAGCTGATGTAAATTCATTTATACGGACAATACTCATAAGACACCTGTAAACCACTTAATAACAATTAAAATAACATAACTAACTATTTTTTATTTACATCTAAAGAGCCCTGACATAACTGACAATGCCTACCTTTAGATAAATGATATAATATTGTCGCAATAAAAACGCTTGTCGTAATAAATGACCAGAATAAAGCAAAGTAGATCGCATTTATCAATGTATGATCTTTAATTAACTCAACAATCAATAGAATAATCGCCACGGAACAATATATTTTGATCGCTCTGATCAACCAAAATTTTAGGCTTAATTTATTCATTTTATGACTCCATACATCAATTTTAACCTGAGGTTTTATTCTGCCATTGATTCATTTCTTCTTTGATAAAATGATTAACTAAATCAGTGTACATTTTCTCAATAGCGTCTGGACTTAAACCTTCACTAGCAGCCCATTCTCTTCGCATCGCCAACATTGCTTTAAAGCGCTCAGGTGCACGTACTGATGTTTCAGACGTTTTAAACTTCGCAGCCGCTTGTACATACTTAAATCGCTTTCCTAATATCGCAATGATTGTACGATCCATCTGATCAATTTCATGACGAATATCGCTCATATCTTGACAATCACTAGGCTGCACTTTATTAATATATTTCATAAGCCTCTATAATCAAACATAAATTAACTAAAAATCACCCAAACGATATGATGCTTTCATTTGATTGACAAACACCAAAATCGCATAAACGATTACATTTGTTTATCAATACGAACAGAGCCATTTTCAAGATAAATCATGCGAATATCATCTTGGGGTTTAAATATCATTGCAGTGTCTCTGCCTTGTATCACCATATATGCTTGTCCATCTTCAGTCTTTATCATCAACTCGACTAGGTGGACTATATTTTCTTTATATTTAGGCGGCTGATTGTCAGAAATTGAAGCGCCAATAATAACCCCTAATATGGTGGCAATATCACGACCACTGCCACTACCAAACTGATGACCAATCGCACCACCTAACATAGCGCCACCAAATGTTTTCCAACCATTTTTTTTATCGGTGATCAGTTCTTTTTCGGTAATATTTCTCACTGATGTAATGACGCCAAAAAGCACTTTTTCAACAGGAACCGCTTTATTTCGCTGATATTGTTCGCCGTGAGCATTCAAGCTCATCAATAGAAAAACGACTATGGGAGTTAATTGTTTAATCATGACAGTGCTCATTGTTAAGTTCTCCAGTTTAAGTCAGCACTATTACCAACCTACAGAGGCTTTAGTGCGAGTTTTACGTATTTCAGTTTCATCCGCCCATTCGACAATACCACTTTGTAAATCCATTAAACGTAATGTAAATTTATAATAAACATCGGACTTATCTTTATTAGATTTTACAATACTGGCAAGATTGCCATAAAGCATATACTGAGCCCCTATTTGACGACCAAATTGAATCGCTTTAGTTGCATCAACCATACCTCCTTCATTTTGAAATTCCAGCTGTTTACGCACGGCTTCTACACGCCCCATATCAACAAAACGAAATTTTCCTGAGCGTAATAGCTTTGTTGATATTGTATCTGTGATCGACTCTGTATCGATATGTTCGCTGGTTTTGTTTTTAATTCGCTCAACAAACACAACAGGGCGAGTATTATTCGTCAACGTGCCTACAACAGGAGACAATAATAGTGAATCTGTCATCTCATTAGCTACTTTTTGTAAATCAGTTGAACCAAAATTTATATCGGTAGTTTCAACAGCTGTTGCATCGCCATAGCGCACCACAGACTTTTGTGCACAACCGGCATTTATCAGTATCGTTAAACTAATTGAGCTAATTAATAGTAATTTTTTCATATGGTTATCCTTATTAAATTCTAGTTATTCGTATCGGTAAGCGTTGGATGAAGCACTACGAACATAAACATTAAAAGTCGTCGCATCAACTGAAGGAGCAACGCCGGTTAATACCCTTGATTGATGCCCGTGTAACTCCATCGGTTGCCAGGGGGATTTACCGACCTCAACAGCAAAGCCATTTTTATCAAACCAATTGAAATGGTATTGTAATTTCAATGATTTATTATATTGGCTAGAAAGCTCAACGTTCACTTCCAAAAAGCCATTAGTCGTGCGGTGCTTTACATCACTAATGGTGAGCTTTTCAGCAAGTTCAGGGTTATCAACTTTCAGATAAGTTTCTGGTGGAGTTGCATTTGTTATTGATTCAACCCCAAGACCTGAGCTCACTGGCGGTGGCTTATGACAAGCCGTTAACCCGAGAAAAACGAGTGTTATAGTGCTAATAACACCACGAGGTGTGTAAAATGAAATTTTCATCATATCCTCCATTATAAATTAGTCGTTTTATAACCTGAGTAGTTTCCTACTGTCGTTAAGTTTATTAGTGTCATTCGATTTTTATTGATGTTCACCTCAACTATTGAACGCCCATTAGCATGTTCAATCGCTAAATTATGTTGTCCTACAGGCAAGGCGACTTTTAATAACTGAATGCGATTAGGTAGCGATAACCAGCTTCTAGTGTCTGCATGCTCTGAAGCTATGTTATATAAACTGGCTAAAATATTACCTACATCTCCCCCTTCCTTACTCATTTTTTTACGCATTTGCTCCTTAGCCACTAAACGAATTGCTTGCCTTGTCACTAATGAAGGTAACTCTTCTAACAATTGCTTACTGGCAAGAGATTGTAAGACGACAATCTCATCAGATTGAAATCGTTCTTGGTTATAGTGAAGCACCAATGGTTGTTCATTATGGCTAAGTAAGCGGTACACGGGTAATGAAAAACTGAAAAAACGCATGTTATTATGACGGGTATAGAGCGGCAAATTTAATCGCGCTTCTTGTTTTGCATTCACTAAACCTTGTTCATATATAACAACGACGTAGCCAGAGGCATCAGTTTCATTTTCTACCTGATTAATTTTAGCAAGTTCAGGTGTATACTCTACGTCTGTTTGAATGCCGATGTATTGGGCTAAGCGTAAAACATCTAATTGTAAATATTTGTTATTAGGGAATATTTCTAAAGCTTTTTGATAATCTATGTAGGCATCATTTAACTCGCCTGCTGACTCGTACAACATGCCAGATAAATAAAAAGTAAAAGCATTTTGAAAACCATTTTTGACTTCTCCCACCATATCGATCATTGATGGGTAGGCTTCATACAACGACTCTGTCGTCATACCTTGATTGGCCATTTTTTGTTGAGCCGCCAATAACGCATCTTCATTGTCACGTAATGCTTGTTCTTGAATTAAGTTTGCCTTTCTCACTTCAACCAGCGCAGACTCAAGGTTATCTTGATAGACATAATTAAGTGCTTGGTATGAGTGCATCATACTTTGCTCATATGCGGGCACTTGATATTGAATCGCGCTGTCATTACTGATCACAGCTCCAGCGTTCTCAAAGCCCTTACTAATTTGAATTTTTGCTTTAGCACGCTCATAGTCAATGCTTTGCGATGCATCAGCAAAAAACGCGCTGCTTTGAGACCAGTCTTGCTGTAAAAAAGCCAAGCGACCTTTTTCTAATAAAGACAAATTATAAGCATTATGCTTTTTATTATGCTCTGGTATTAACATCAAAGCATTAACAAAATCTCCCTGTTGTTGTGCTTGTATCACTTTTCTCATTTGCTGTGTATAACCGGCAAAAAAGTCTTCAAATCTCATTGAGCTACAACTAGTGAGTAAAAACAAATTAATGAATATGATCAGGTAAAATTTATTTTTCATAGAATAAAATTTTTACAACGCGCTATAGTTTTTACGAGTTAGTTTAGCTAAAAGATGATTAATATCAGCTGAACAGATTGACGTATCGATTTAATATAACGCTAAAACTAATCGCTAATAGCAGGGCTTGCAATAAATAATTTGTAGGGAAATTGTAAGAAAGGCGTTTAAAATGCCATTATTTGCTAGTTGTTAACAAAAAATGGCATTAAGGAGCTGTTGTTTATTTATATATGATCAACGGCGATCACTTCATATTCAACCACACCACCAGGGGTTTTAATTTCAATTTCTGTATCAACTTCTTTTCCAATTAATCCACGGGCAATAGGTGAATTAACTGAGATGCGATTGTTTTTAATATCCGCTTCATCGTCACCAACGATTTGATACTTAACTTCTTCGTCAGTATCAATGTTTAATAATGTCACCGTCACACCAAATATCACTTTGCCATGATTAGGGATTTTAGCAACATCAATAATTTGTGCATTCCCTAGTTTACCTTCAATCTCTTGAATACGACCTTCACAAAAACCTTGTTCTTCACGAGCTGCATGATACTCAGCATTTTCTTTCAAATCGCCATGCTCACGTGCATCAGCAATGTCATTGACAATACGCGGACGTTTAACTGTTTTTAAATGGTTTAATTCTTCACGCAGTGCATCAGCACCTTGCACTGTCATTGGATATTGATTCATTATAATCCTTTTATTCTTCTAACGACAAAGGCGGCAGCACATAAGTGACAACCACCTTTATTATATTTAGTTTAGGTATTTATTTGACGAAAATACCCGTTTATTTATTGGCACTGCTTATGTAATTCTTGAATAGAAGTGACCGTATTTCTATCATCCGCGGCATGTGCCTGACAAGCAGCAAAAGCAGCATTTAATGTTGTTGTATAGGCAACTTTATAACGAAGCGCCCCACCACGCAATACCTTAGAATCTTCAATCGCTTTGCGACCTTCAGTAGTATTGATGATGTAGCTATATTCTTCATTTTTTATTCTATCAAGAATATGTGGACGACCTTCGTGCACTTTATTGACCAAACGCACAGGCACATTCGCTTCACCTAAAATAACCGCAGTGCCATGCGTGGCATCAAGTTCATATCCTAATGCAACCATTTGCTTGGCTAAATCAACGACTCGTTCTTTATCACTGTTTCTAACAGAGATGAGCGCACGACCCGATTTTGGTACAGAAACACCGGCGCCTAAATTAGCTTTAGCGTAAGCCTCTTCAAACGTTTTACCAACCCCCATGACTTCACCTGTTGAGCGCATTTCTGGACCAACTAACGGATCACTACCATGGAATTTATTAAATGGAATAACCACTTCTTTTACAGAGAAATACGGCGGAATGACTTCTTTCGTTATGCCTTGCTCTTTCAATGATTTACCCGCCATTACGCGTGCACCGACTTTAGCCAATGGTATTGCGGTGGCCTTTGAAACAAATGGAATAGTACGGGCAGCGCGAGGATTAACTTCAATCAAATACACTTTATCGTCTTTAACGGCCATTTGGGTATTCATTAAACCGTTCACCCCTAGCTCGAATGCTAAATCAGTGACTTGCTTACGCATAACATCTTGTACTTCTTGGCTTAAGCTATAAGCAGGTAATGAACATGCTGAGTCGCCCGAGTGAACACCCGCTTGTTCAATATGCTGCATAATGCCGCCAACAACCACATCAGTGCCGTCACAAACAACATCAATGTCAACTTCAATCGCATCATCAAGGAAGTGATCAAGCAATACAGGCGAGTCGTTAGACACACTAACCGCTTCTGTCATATAACGACGTAAGTCGTCTAAGTCATAAACAATTTCCATCGCTCGGCCACCTAATACATAAGACGGACGAACCACTAATGGAAAACCAATGGCTTCAGCTTTTGCCATCGCTTCATCTAATGAAGTTACTGTGGCATTTTCAGGTTGTAATAACCCTAAACGGTCAACGGCTTGTTGAAAACGTTCTCTATCTTCTGCACGGTCAATAGCATCTGGAGAAGTACCAATAATAGGTACACCAGCAGCTTCTAATGCACGCGCTAATTTTAATGGCGTTTGACCGCCGTATTGCACGATCACACCTTTTGGCTTTTCAATACGTACAATTTCAAGTACATCTTCAAAGGTGATTGATTCAAAATATAATCTATCCGACGTATCGTAATCCGTTGAAACGGTTTCAGGGTTACAGTTCACCATGATAGTTTCATAACCGTCTTCACGAAGGGCTAATGCGGCATGTACGCAACAATAATCAAACTCAATACCTTGACCGATACGGTTAGGACCACCACCTAAGATCATGATTTTATCATTATCTGTTGGGTTAGCCTCACACTCTTCATCATAAGTCGAATACATGTACGCCGTATCTGAACTAAATTCAGCCGCACAGGTATCAACACGTTTATATACAGGAAAGATATCTGCTGCGTGACGTTTTTTGCGAATCTCAGCTTCAGCAACACCAATTAATGCAGCTAATCGAGAGTCAGCAAACCCTTTACGTTTTAACAAGCGTAAGTATTCAGGCGTTAATACTTTTAAACCACCTTCAGTGACTTTCGATTCTTCAATGATAATATCTTCAATTTGAATCAAGAACCAACGGTCAATTTTAGTTAAACGAAAAACATCATCAACTGTTAACCCTAAACGAAAAGCATCAGCGACATACCAAATACGATCAGCACCCGCTTCTTGAAGCTCATGCATGATTTTTGTTTTAGCGCCAGGCTGAGTTACGTCTACCATAGGGTCAAAGCCATTCACGCCAACTTCTAAACCGCGTAACGCTTTTTGTAATGACTCTTGTTGGTTACGACCAATTGACATTACCTCACCCACAGATTTCATCTGCGTGGTTAATCTATCTTCAGAACCGGCAAATTTTTCAAAGTTAAAACGAGGTATTTTGGTCACAACATAATCAATTGTAGGTTCAAATGATGCTGGAGTTGCACCACCTGTTATGTCATTTGATAATTCGTCAAGGGTATAACCCACAGCTAATTTTGCTGCAATTTTTGCAATTGGAAAACCTGTTGCTTTTGACGCTAAGGCCGAAGATCTTGATACACGTGGATTCATCTCAATGATCACCATACGACCAGTGTCTGGACAAATACCAAATTGTACGTTTGAGCCACCGGTTTCAACACCGATCTCGCGTAATACCGCAATCGATGCATTACGCATGATTTGATATTCTTTATCCGTTAACGTTTGCGCTGGAGCAACGGTAATAGAATCACCGGTATGAATCCCCATAGGGTCGAAGTTTTCAATCGAACAAATAATGATACAGTTATCATTTTTGTCACGAACCACTTCCATTTCATACTCTTTCCAACCAATTAACGATTCATCAATCAATAATTCTGACGTTGGTGATAGGTCTAAACCACGCGTACATATTTCATTAAATTCTTCACGGTTATACGCAATACCACCGCCAGTGCCACCCATAGTAAATGATGGACGAATAATACACGGAAAACCAATACGAGTAGAAGTATCGTGCGCTTCATCAAGCGTATGAACAATTTCAGCACGAGGGGTTTCTAAACCTATAGCTTTCATAGCTTTGTCAAAACGAGATCGATCTTCTGCTTTATCAATCGCATCGGCGGTAGCGCCTATCATTTCAACATTAAATTCTTTTAATACGCCCTTTTCTTCAAGCTCTAAAGCACAGTTTAATGCTGTTTGGCCACCCATAGTAGGTAGTACAGCACAAGGACGTTCTTTTTCGATAATTTTACGCACAACTTCCCAATGAATTGGCTCGATGTAAGTTGCATCAGCCATTTCAGGATCAGTCATAATGGTTGCAGGGTTAGAGTTAACCAATATTACACGGTAACCTTCTTCACGAAGTGCTTTACATGCTTGTGCGCCAGAATAATCAAATTCACATGCTTGACCTATCACGATGGGTCCTGCACCTAAGATCAAGATACTTTTTAAATCTTCACGTTTTGCCATTTCTTTTCTCTCTTGTCTATTCTCTAACCTAGGGTGAATTATTTAGCTGCTTTTGAAGCTTGAATTAGCTCGATAAAATGATCGAACAAAGGTGCTGCATCTGCAGGACCTGGGCTTGCTTCTGGATGACCTTGAAAACTAAATGCAGGCTTATCTGTTAAATGTATACCTTGAATAGAATCATCAAATAATGACTTATGAGTCACTTTTATGTTGTCTGGTATATTATTTTCGTCAATAGCAAAACCATGGTTTTGTGCAGTGATCATCACAACATTACGAGAAAAATCTTTAACCGGGTGGTTACCACCATGATGGCCAAATTTCATTTTTAACGTTTTAGCGCCACTGGCTAAACCAAGTAATTGATGCCCCAAACAGATGCCAAAAATGGGGATATCTGTTGTTAAAAACTCTTTAATCGCTTCAATCGCGTAATCACAAGGTTCAGGATCTCCAGGGCCATTTGATAAGAAAATACCATCTGGATTCATGGCTAGCACATCAGCTGCTGAAGTTTCTGCAGGTACGACAGTAAGTTTACATCCTCTGTCGACTAACATACGTAAAATATTACGTTTAGCACCAAAATCGTATGCAACAACATGAAACTCTGTGTTTTGTGGGGTAATGTGTCCTTGACCTAACTGCCAGCTTCCTTCAGTCCATTGGTAAATTTCTTTGGTAGAAACAACCTTAGCTAAGTCCATGCCTTTTAAGCCTGGAAAAGCTTTAGCGTTAGCTAGAGCTAACGATTCTTCTATGTTATCACCAGCAAGTATACAACCATTTTGAGCACCTTTTTCTCGTAAAATACGCGTTAATTTACGGGTGTCAATATCGGCTATACCTAGAATATTATTGCTTTTTAAGTAATCGCTTAAGTTTTGTTCATTTCGAAAATTACTTGCTAAAAGCGGTAAGTCTCGAATCACTAGACCTTTCGCCACAATACTGCTTGATTCTTCATCTTCACTATTAGTTCCTGTATTACCAATATGAGGATAAGTTAGCGTAATAATTTGCTCTGCATAAGATGGGTCAGTTAAAATTTCTTGGTAACCCGTCATGGAAGTATTAAATACTACTTCACCAACTGCTGCCCCGTCTGCACCAATAGCGGTGCCTTTAAATACAGTGCCATCTTCAAGCACTAAAATTGCAGATTTAGTCAATTTAACCTCCGTAAGAAGAAGTAAGCTTAATGACGAAACAACTAAGAACTTCGCACATTAAGTATAAAAGCGATATTTAAAAAAATGCCAAAAATCTATTTTCAATCCCCTTTTAAAACTGAGAATGTATAAATTTTTGACAAAATCCACTTATTTTACGCTTGTAACAGCTTTTCGTCTAGTTAAAAATGTAAAAACTAAGTGTTTAATTGATTATTTATTCTAAAGCACTAAAAAAAGCACTTATCTATTCATTTATTTTATTTTAAGCCCAATACATCTTGCATATCGTAATAACCTTTATCGGCCTCACTCAACCAAAATGCAGCTCTCATAGCTCCTAAAGCAAATGTCATTCGAGAACTTGCCTTATGGGTAATTTCTAACCGTTCACCTAAATCAGCAAAAAATGCGGTATGCTCACCAACAATATCACCGGCTCTAACGGTGGCAAAACCTATCGTGTCGCGATCTCGCTCTTCGGTAATTCCTTCACGTCCATAGACCGCCACTTTATTTAGGTCTCTTCCTAACGTATCGGCAATCACCTGTCCCATTTTTACAGCGGTACCCGACGGCGCATCTTTTTTGAATCTATGGTGTGCTTCAAAAATTTCTATATCAGTATAGTCACCAATTGCTTTTGAGGTAATTTCTAATAGCTTAAACATTAAATTAACACCAACACTGGTATTAGGAGCTAAAATTAGCGGAATATCTTTTCCTGCTTCCTTAATCATATTAACTTGTTCGTCACTAAAGCCCGTTGTACCAATCACAAGTGCTTTGTTGTTTTGTTGACACCATTTAATATTCTCTAACGTTGTTTCAATAGAGGTGAAATCAATAAATACATCAGCAGCAAGTAACTCATTTAAGTTTATTGACGTTTTTTGACCAATAGCACCTATTCCTGCGAGTTCACCCAAATCAAAATGAGCAAAAGAGGAAGACGCTCGTACGCTACCACCTACTAAATCAACGGATTCATGCTCTACAGCGGCTTGAATTAAGTTACGTCCCATTCTTCCACTACAACCTAAAATTGCTACTTTGACTTTCATTTTTCTTCTCTATAATTTCTTATTTTTGGGTAATAATTAAATCGTTTTTTAAGGCAACGCTGTTAGATAACTCATGTGAAACCACACTCACTATTTTATAACCGAGTTTAACGTCTACCAATTGATAAAAGGCACAAAAATCAGCAAATACTTCACCGCTATCGTCAATAAAAGCCCAATCAATGCATACATTGATTAAGCCATGTATTGATTGATCATAACTCGCTTTGGTTATTTGTATTTCTTGAGTGTTTGCATGCTGTAAAACAGTAAAAATATCGATAAACTCTTGCTCAAAGTCATGTTCACTAGCAAGGTAAGCGATTTTTTCTGGGGTATGTAATGAGCAAGGCATAGCATAACATTTTTGTAAAACCGCTAAATCATACTGCTTAAATGCGGCGATATAGGTTTGAAATAAACTGATTAATGCTTGCTCGTTCATGGTAATCATTAAACTCTATTACTGATATAATTTTTATAAATAAACTCTAATCTTTTAATCGTAAAATTGAGTTAAAGCTCATTCATAAAAAAACCCTCAAAGGAGGGCTTTTTTTTTAAAACTATTAGCTAACAATGGCTAATAACTCAACGTCAAAAACTAACGTTGCGTATGGAGGAATTGCCCCCTGTGAACCTTGCTCACCATAAGCTAAGTTATAAGGTACGTATAAACGCCATTTTGAACCTTCAGTCATCAGTTGTAACGCTTCTGTCCAACCGGCAATTACGCCGCCTACTGGAAATTCTGCTGGTTGACCGCGATCTACTGAGCTGTCAAAAATGTCGCCATTGATAAATGTTCCGTGATAATGCGTACGAACCGTACTTGCAGCCGTTGGTTTTTCACCGTCACCCGTTGCTAATACTTCATATTGTAGCCCTGACTCTAAAACAATGACTTCTTCACGTTTAGCATTTTCGGCTAAATAAGCTTCACCTTCAGCTGATTTCTCTTTTGCTGCTGCTTGTTCTAATTCCTGAAGTTTTTTAGACACGACAGAAAAAGCTTCGTTTAAAAGTTCATCAGATACTTGGCTATCAGCATTAGCAATAGCATCGGCTAAGCCAGCTTGAACTGCAGACACATCAAATTCTTTAAAAGGATTATTACGAAGTTGATCACCTAATTGACGACCTACACCGTAACTTACGCGTTGTTCGATAGTTTCAAAAGACATATTATTCACTTATATTTTCACCGATATTCTCATTAAATAATGATCATAATAATGGTGAGTGCTAAAAAATTCGCGAAATGATAGCACAAACACAGCTTTGGCTGTAGTCCGATTTGATGAGAATTTGTGATTTCTTATAGTTTTTTACCTGAAAGTAAAAGAAAGTTTTCTAACAATACTTACATCAGCAATGATGAACATTGGGGCTAGCTTCTACAACACCTAATGACTAGTGAGCTAACGGCTTTACTGTGCTCAGTCTATTCAACAAACGTTACAATTATGATTAGTCGCCAATAAAAGCTCCTGATGTTTTAATTTATACAAATAATTAGCGCTACAAGACAAATAACGAGTGTAAATAGATTATTTACGCCTAAATAACATCGGCATAAAACGCGATAATATCAGTCACAACTAACAAGTTTATTTCTGACTAAAGTTACCTCAAATACTTAATCACCTTACACACTATTGTTTAATCCTCATCTGTAGTTTTTCAAAACAAATATCAAGAAGTGGCGTATTAAGGTTTTTCTCTTTCGCTAGTTGATAAGGATATTCAACTAACACATTAAATTCACTACAACGCTGCTGTGTTATATCTCGTTGCATCGATGTTTGACTTCGCTCGGGTAATAAAGATAAATATCGTAAGGTTTCATTGACTATTTCATTAGTGATATTGATTTTCAGGCTATTGGCTATTAACGCATACTCATGAACAATCGCACTCAGCTTGTCTTTTGTTGCTTTATTTTGTCTTAATTCACCAATCGACTTTTGTTCATATGATGCAAGTGCTCCCCATGCAGCAACAAAAATAAATTTACGCCATAATGCCAAGTCTATATTCGTCGTGATCCTCACACTAATATTTGCGCACTTTAAGCATTGCGCTATTTGGTTTATAGTTTTTTGTTCAGTTAAATCAGCTTGTTGAGAAGCTAAAAGCCCTAGCGATATATGTGGCTCTGCTCCCGTATGACTGATCACACCAGGGGATTTAACGCTACTAATGATTTTAGCTAAACCACCATAAACTTGTTTATCATTCAATCCTGAGGCAAGTAGCTTTTCGATGGCATCAACACCATTGAGCAAAGGGATGAACCGTGTATTTTTACTTACAATCGTTGTTAATGAGGTCAATATGCTTGTTAGGTGAAATGATTTAACCGCAATAAAAACCACATCAACATTTTCGATATGTTGAAGGTTATCAGTCACCGATACTTTAGGAAGAAAAATATCCCCATTAATGCTTTCAACCTTCAACCCTTGGGCTTGCATACACTTTAATTGTTCATTTCTTGCAACAAAGGTAACCTGTTGGCCACTGTCAGCTAATCTAGCTCCAAAATATCCACCTACCGCACCACTTCCCAAAATAACAAAATGCATATCAACGCCCAAAAGAATAATTTCAACAGGTTCAGCAACCACTTTATAAACGTTATTGTGACATAAAGTTTAGGATTTCAAAAAACTACAATGTTAAATAACTTTCTTCGTAGACATTTTCGAAAATTACTTTATTGTTTCGACTATAAAATGTTTATAACAATATAGAACTAAGACATGACATCAGCAGATCAAAGCGTTACCACTTCAAATAGTCGACTAATGAGTTTATTACCCTTCGCCGTTTTTCTAGGACTTTTTCTGGGGACAGGTGTTGTGCTCACCCTGCAAGGAGTTGATTTTGCTTTTTATCAATTACCCGCCAGCATTGCGATTATTCCAGCAATATTCGTTGCTATTTGGATAGGTAAAGATACGGTTAATCAGCAAATAAATCAATTTGTGCAAGGCGCTGGTCATCAAAATATCATCACTATGTGTATTATATATTTGCTGGCTGGGGCTTTTGCTGCAGTGGCAAAGGCTACGGGAAGTGTCGATGCTAGCGTTCAGCTAGGCTTATCCTTTTTTCCTGACTATTTGTTGTTACCTGGTTTATTTCTAGTGGCTGCATTTATTTCAACTGCGATGGGAACATCAATGGGCACAATCGCTGCAATTGCTCCTATTGCCTTAGGTTTTGTAGATTCAACAAATTTAGATGCCAGTATGATGGCTGGTGTGATTATTTCAGGAGCTATTTTTGGCGATAATTTATCAATAATATCCGATACCACAATTGCGTCAACCAGAAGTCAAGGTGCGCATATGAAAGATAAATTTAAGGTCAATTTTAAATTTGCAATTCCAGCCGCAATCATTTGTTTGATCATTTTTGCCAGTTTAGGTGTTTCCATCCCTCATCAACCAGCGACAGATATAAATGTTATTGGTTTGCTTCCTTATGTCGTCATCTTGGTCTTAGCCCTATTAGGCGTTAATGTTTTTTTAGTTTTACTCATTGGAATAGGCCTTGCTGCCGGTGTAGGTATATTCACAAGTGACTATCAATTAAGCACTTGGGTAAGTGACATCAATAAAGGCTTTGCCAATATGCAAGATCTTTTCATTCTAGCCCTGTTTATTGGTGGTTTAAGTGAACTAATTAAACATCAAGGTGGTCTTGCAGCACTAACCTCTGCCGTTGAAAAAATGGCACGTAAAATAAGCCCCAATAATAAGAAACGAGCGGCTGGACTCGGTATTGCGAGCCTTGCTTTTAGTTGTAATTTCTTTACCGCCAATAATACAGTGTCAATTATTGTCACCGGTGATACAGCCAAAGATTTAGCCACTGATGGAGAGTTATCACCTGCTCATTCAGCAAGTATTTTAGATATATTTGCTTGTATTAACCAAGGTTTATTACCCTACGGCGCACAAGCATTACTGTTAGGTACAACATTAAAAATATCACCAATAGAGGTTGTTTCAAACGCCTATTATCCAATGATATTATTCGTTGTTGCTAGTTTTGCCTTTTGGCGACTAACGAGAAACTAGATTAAAAATGCTAAGTGAATAGAAGAAAAAAAACCAGTCAATGACTGGTTTTTTTATTAATGAGTTGTCAGTTTAATAACTTTCTCTAAACGACAAACCAGCTTCCATTACTGGAAATATTTTTTCAAGTATATCGGCAGAGAGAATATTACCGTCGCCATCAAAAATTGTCACCGATGTCTGTTCGCCTTTGTCTCCCTTTGGTGACAACACAAATTGATAACGTTGATCGCTTAATTCAATCACGGGAGCTTCCTCTCCCCAAATTTTATCCCACAAACCAATTTCCGGTTTGGTAAAGTCGACATAATAGATTTTTTTAGTTTCATTTAAATCTGCCACTTTAAAACCGTGATCGTCGAAGAAAATAGGCATATTAGCCCATAATAAATCTAACTCCATTTCAACCAGGTAAGCGGGCTCTTCAAGAGTATTTTCCCCTATACTGACAAGCTGTTGGCTAGCACGTAATAGTCTATTTTCACGTTGCTGCTTACGGTATTTTAAATCTACTTGTGCGATGATTTCATTTAACATCGCCATTTCGGCACGCTGCTTGTCAAGCAGGTTCATTTTATTAGAACCACCTGTTTTGTCGGTTTTCATATAATCGACAAGAGAAACGGTAACGGCAACACTGCGTCCATGAGGTTTCGTTTCAAGTTGATACCTAAATCGTAAACTTTCCGTTGATTCTACTTCTTCAAATAACCAAAAACCTGATTCTTTTTCTTTGTTATACCATTGAGACTCATAAATTTTATTATCAGTATCAATGACATCAAGTTCGACACCATCAGAAATTAATTGCTCTTCAAGGGCTTGATAAATAAATTGCTGTAAATCAATATCATCTAAAACCTGATCAAACCAAATTTTTGCTTGTGAACTGTTATTTTCTACCCGAGAAGACGCGGCAATTGGT
This sequence comes from Colwelliaceae bacterium 6441, assembly GCA_040779345.1. Classification (GTDB taxonomy): domain Bacteria; phylum Pseudomonadota; class Gammaproteobacteria; order Enterobacterales; family Alteromonadaceae; genus Thalassotalea_H. Next base: position 65,257 of record JBFONU010000015.1, read on the forward strand.
AACACAAGAGATGGTGCTCTTATGTCAACTGCATCGCCTGTAGGACCTTGATGATTAATGTTATTATTAATACTAAATGTTTGGTCTTGATCAGGCGCCGTTAATCCAGATGGAATCGTTAATTGTTTAGCTTCTTGTTGGTTTGCGTAGTCAAAATCACCAATCGCCTGTTTGTTGCTTACGGTACTACAACCTGCAATAGCAAGGCTGAGTAATGAAAAATAAAAGGTATTACGATTCATTAAAACTCCTGGGGGTAACATCTGAATCTTTGTTATTGTAAAAACTGACTAACTAATCTAAATATTGAAAGGTTAATTGCAGAGATAGACGCTTCATAAAAAATAAAGTTCATTTTTCTTCAAGTAAATATATTTTACTTCACGTTGGTCAGCTTTCGTTATATGCGCTACATGGTACTTGCCCCTAAAAACAAACACAAGAATAAATGCTAATGTCATTGCGCTTTATTTAAGCTACAATATTGCTCTTTTTTTAAAGCAGTAAGGTTAAGAATGTCAGAATATCTAGTTCTAACGGTGATGGGGGCTGACAGAACAGGGAGTGTGAGTAGTTTAACAAAGCTTGCAAGTGAATGTGGTTGCAATATTGTTGACAGCAGAATGGCAATTTTCGGCCTAGAATTCACTATGATAATGTTACTTAACGGTAACAGTAAAGCCATTAACCAAATTGAAAGTAAACTCCCTGCCGTCGCATTAAAAGGTGAATTGATCACTATGATGAAACGAACATCGGGTTACAAGCCTCAAGATTTCACCGAGCATTATCAAGCCGAGTATGCCGGCATAGATCAACCGGGGTTACTCAAAGCCATGACCGCTTTTTTTGCTGCGAGAAATATCGATATCTCGTCATTAAAATCAGAAATCAATCCTGAGAATAATCAAATGAATGCATCGATACAAATCGCATTGACGAAAGAAACAACGATTGATGAATTAGAAAAAGATTTTTTTGATTTATGCGATCAAATTGACGTTCAAGGCACTATCACTAAAGTAAATTCAAATCTTTTGTAAAATATCAAGGGCGAAAATGAACACATTAAATATCGGTGATAAAGCACCACTATTTTCTCTATTAGATGAAAATTCAGAAACCGTCTCTTTGGCGGATTATATCGGTAAACAACAAGTACTCATTTACTTTTACCCAAAAGCCATGACACCAGGTTGTACAGTACAGGCACAAAACCTTAGAGATAGTAAAGCTGAGTTAGCAAAGCACAACACGGTTGTTTTTGGTATCAGTCCTGATGAACCCAAACGATTAAATAAGTTTTGTGTGCGTGACGAATTAAACTTTACCTTGTTATCTGATGTTGATCACAACGTTGCCGATGATTTTGGTGTTTGGGGATTAAAGAAATTTATGGGAAGAGAATACGATGGTATTCACCGATTAAGTTTTTTAATTGGTTTAGATGGCAACATTAGCCATGTATTTAATAAATTTAAGACCAAAGATCATCACCAAGTCGTCTTAGATTTTTTATCTACTCACTAAGAGATTTAAGTTCAGGCTTATTAATATATCCCTAATAGCCTGAGATAAATGCCAAACTAAAAGGCCGTATACTTATTGTATACGGCCTTTTGGTTATATAGCACTTGCTCTACAATATTACCAAGTTCATTACGCTATTAATCACTCAGAAAATATTAAAAAGCGTGACGGCAAAGCTTGCTTAATGATCTTCTGCAATAATGTCTGAAGAAGGCCAAGCATTCAACACTGCTTTAACTAATGTCGCTAAAGGAATGGCAAAAAACACTCCCCAAAAACCCCACATTCCGCCAAACAATATCACGGCAATAATAATAGTGACTGGGTGCAAGTTTACCGCTTCTGAAAACAACAAAGGGACTAATAAATTGCCATCTAATGCCTGAATAATACCATAGGCAATCATCACATAACCAAATTCAGCCCCTGCTCCCCATTGGAAAAGTGCAACTAACATCACAGGAAAGGTAACGATTGTTGCCCCCACGTAGGGTACAAGCACTGACAGCCCAACTAAAACGCCTAAAAGCACAGCATAGTTAAGTCCTAAAATAACAAAAGCAACGGTTGAGGCAGTCCCTATGATTAATATTTCAATCACTTTACCTCGAATATAATTCATGATCTGTTGATTCATTTCGTCACTGACTTGGCTAGCCATTTTTCTATCTTTCGGTAAGAAACTACTAAAACTGGCGAGTAAGTCCTGCTTATCTTTTAAAAAGAAGAAAACCATGAGTGGCACGAGTATTAAATAGATTAATAAAGCCACAAGATTTGAAATTGAATTAAGCGAAGCTTTTAATGCCAATTGTCCCCATTCGATAAGCTTATCGTTAACTAAGGTGAACATTGTTTCAATTTGCTGTGCCTTAATCAGCTCAGGATATTTTTCAGGTAATGTTAATAGATACGTTTGTCCTTGAGAAACCATCTGTGGCACTTCTTGCAATAAGTTTGAGCTTTGCTGCCAGATAATTGGCATCAAACCTAATATTCCCACTAACGACAAACCAACAAAAGCAGTGACAGTTAACACAGTAGATAGTGTACGAGACAAACCAAAAGAGCCGAGCTTATTTACCGGTAAATCGAGCAAAAAAGCGATGGCTATCGCCACAAAAACAGGCATTAACAGACCACTTAAAAAATACACAGCGAGAAATGCCATCAGTAAAATAACAACTAATGTAACAGCATTAGGGTCTGAAAATTTTTGTTTATACCATTGAGAAAAAAATGAAACCATTATAATAACTTACCTGTTTTAATATGAAATTCGACAATTGAACTTTCAAGCTGTTGTTGGGTATAATGATAACCCTTGCTGCTTAAGTATTTTGGAATATCTGATTTTGAACCATGATCACCGATTCGAATGATGCATGTATCACTATCTTTAAGTTTTTTGAGCATTAAACGCATTTTAACTAATGGTAGAGGGCATTTTTCTTTACTACCATCATATTCATAAATCATAATTAAAATAATCAACAATGCTTTTGTTTGATTATCTAATTTGCGACAATCAATTACAATTAAGTTTTATAGATCTTTGAAATATTTTTATATTGAGTTTTTAAATGAATGAATTACCAGATAAACCAACAGTAAAAGATATAAATGCTTATAAGAAAAAACTCAATTGGGGGGAAGTGCCTTCAATTTACCATATGACTTCCTCTTCAGTCAGTGAAGTTGAAGGCATACTAACTCACGGTTTTGATAGTGCCTATAAAAGATTATTAGATCCCTCATGTTGGAATTTAACCTATTTAGGTGGCTCAAAAGACGAGTGTGGTAACATTGAAGTTAAACAAAAAGCAACTATTGAACTTAGACATGTATATTGTCATAACAATTATGAACTTCATTGTTATCCTGTAGTCAAAGGAGAACGAGTATTAATACAGTTAAAAGATAATCCACATTGCCCATTTATCAATTGGCAACCTGAAACTATGCAAATGTTATTTCGACTTAACCATATTGTTCCAATGATTGTTTACACTTTTGAAAATGGTGATAAAGCGGATATGCAGCTAATTAAATACGCTCATTATAAAGTTGAAGAGCTTATTGAAAGGCTCAATCAATCATTTAACGTTACTCACATTCAAGGCTATAGCATCGCCAAATTTTGTAAAGAGCTTTACAAAAGAAGACCTAATTTTCATTTAACCGATTTACTAGATATCGAAGAATAACGGGATAAGCCACCTTGGTTAAACTACCTATTTTACTAAAAACAGTTATATTTGTTATTGCCTTTTCTTGCCCATTTAGTCAGGCTCAAGATAATAGTAAAAATAAGCTTCCTGAAATAGGCGCGGCTGGCTTTAGTGTATTGTCAATTGAAAAAGAGCGACAAATAGGTCAAGCCATGATGAAGCATCTTCGTGCTTCTAGACCGATCGTTAATGATCCTGTTTTAATTGAATACATTAATGACTTGGGCAACAGAATGGTTAAAAACGCTCAAGATGTAAATTACAATTTTGAGTTTTTTCTTGTCAATAATAAAGACCTTAATGCCTTTGCTTTCTTTGGTGGGCATATTGGTATTCATACCGGATTGTTAACATCTGCAGATACCGAGAGTGAATTAGCGTCGGTACTGGCTCATGAAATATCTCACGTTACCCAACGTCACTTAGCTCGAAGAATGGAAGCACAAAGTAGAAACCAACCCCTGACCATGGCTGGGATGATCTCAGGAGTATTGCTAACTTTAGTAAACCCTACTGTAGGAATGGCGGCATTAAGCACTAGTATGGCCGCTTCTCAACAAGCAGGCATTAATTATACGCGTGGTAATGAAAAAGAAGCCGATAGAGTCGGTATACAATTGCTAGCTAGCAGTGGCTTTGACCCTATGGGGGCACCCAATTTCTTTGGCAAAATGGCTGAAAAATACCGTTATAAAAGTAAACCTCCAGCAATGTTATTAACTCACCCTATGCCAGAGTCGCGTATTTCTGAAGCAAGAGTTAGAGCACAAAACTACCCATCGCAATTGACTAGACCGAGCTTAAACTTTGCTCTAGCGAAGGCTCGATTAAGAGCCCGCTATGAAGGTAACCCTAAAGAGAATATTAAATACTTTTTAAAAAAAATAGCGCAGAAACAATTTAGTTTTAAAGCTGCAGCCCAGTACGGTTTAGCCATGTCTTACTTTGAAAATAAAGACTATCAAAAAGCACAAAAGGTTTTAGAAAAGCTGTTAATCACGGATAAAAACAACTTGTTTTATGTCGATTTACTCACTGACATATACATTAGTACTAAGAGCTATCAACCTGCCCTTGCTATGTTAAAAGATCTAAATTTACTTATGCCAAATAATCAGGTCGTTGCACTTAATTATGCTAATACATTAAATGAAGCCAAAATGTTTGAACAAGCAGAAACCCTCTTACAAGATTTTTTACTTATTCACCCAGATAATTTTATCGCCAATGATTTACTCACTACGATTTATAAAGAACAGAAAAAAATGGCAATGATGCATGCAAGTAAAGCTGAAGTTTTTGCGCTATTAGGTGCTTATTCTAGAGCGATTGATGAATTACACACAGGTTATAACTTTGCTGAAGATAAACCTTTAGTGAAAAAACGTATCAAAGCACGTATCATCCAGTTTCAAAATCAAGAAGAAAAACTTAAACGTTTAAATTAGTCTGATATCAAAACTAAACTTTTACTTATTTCATGAGAGAACAAAATGTTAACCATTTATCATAACCCTCGCTGTTCTAAAAGCAGACAGACACTCGCATTAATTGAAGAAAACAATCAAGCCGTCACTATCGTAGAGTATTTAAAAGATCCATTAACTGAAACTGAAATTAAAGGGTTAATAAGCGCTTTATCTGTTCGGCCAATTGAAATGATGAGAACAAAAGAAGCTGAATTTAAAGAGCAAAATTTAAAGAATGCTGATGATCAAACACTCATTAATGCCATGGTAAAAACACCAAAACTTATTGAACGCCCTATTGTTGTCAAGAATGAACAAGCGATAATTGGTCGTCCCCCAGAAAATGTTTTAACTTTATTTTAGACAACATAAAAATATGAAGAGAGTTTTATCAACGCAGTCCCATAAAAAAATCGCCCTAATTGGTTATTTTTCATTATTGATATATATGCCAATTTGGTTATTAGTGATAAGTCCTTCTGAGGGATTATCACCTATGTTAACTCTAATAATGTTTACCCTCCCGCTGCTTTTCCCTCTAAAAGGATTGGTACAAGGTAAACCTTATACTTTTGCATGGTCTAATTTTATTGTCATGATTTATTTTCTGCATAGCCTAACAACAATATGGGTATCAGAAGATGATTTAGTTTGGGGAATATTAGAGTTACTATTTGCCACAATGATGTTTATTTCTGGCAGTTATTACGCTAAATACCGCGGACAAGAACTAGGATTAAGCATCCGAAAGAAGAAAGATTAGCTTAATAAAACATCTTTAATAAAGGGAATCGTGATCTTTCGCTGCTCCCTAATTGAAGCGTTATCCAGTTTATTAAGTGCCGTGGTTAAATCTTTCATGTCGCGCGATAAACGAGTTAATAGAAATTTTGCCACATCATGAGTTAACATTAGCCCACGCTGTTGGGCTCTGTATTGAATAGCGAGTAGCTTTTCATCATCAGAAAGTGGCTTCACCTGCTCAACAAAGCCCCATGATAATCGAGATCGGAGATCTGGCAAGGTTAACGCCAAATCATGAATGCTTTTATCACCAGTGATAATTAATTTTTTATTCTGCTCAGCAACCCTATTATACAAGTCAAATACGGCTTGTTGCCAATCAGTTTCACCTGCAATATTTTGAATATCATCCAAACAAATTAAATCAATGTTTTCTAAACCATCTAGCACTTCTACAGATAGATTACGCAATTCAGAAAAAGATAAACACACAGACGTTTGATTATCCTCTTGTGCTTGTGCGCAACAAGCATGCAATAAGTGAGATTTACCTACCCCTTGAATACCAAATAGGTAAAAACCAGAAATAGGCGCTTTCTTATCATCTGTTTCTGTTACAGGGCGAATAAAATCTTTTAATAAATTACAAACAGCCTGGTTTATTTGACTTTGGTAACTATTAAATGTCTCATCGTCTGGAAGTTGAACCGACAAGGTTAATTGTGCGTTTTTAATCAAAATTTATTCCAATAAAAAATCGGCACTTTTTGATTCAAAGAGGGATCAAACAAATCCACTTTTTGTTTTAATGTATTGTTTAGCTTTAATGACGCCAGTAATGTTTGCTTAGAACCCAACAAGGTTAAGCTAAAGCGCCGTGTTTCCCCATCGGCACTAATTAATTTAACGGATTGAACCGAAGATAACTTTTGTAAAAACTGACTAATTTCAACGTAACGTGACAGTGTATCGACATTCGCAACATCAATTTCATATTGATTACTTTCATTGGTTGTCAGGGCATATCGTTGATAAATATCATCGGTAATATCACTTAACGCTTCTTGTAACAAAGCACTTCTATCAAAACCTTGGTAACGTTTACTAAATTGTGGGGTAATATCTTGTGCAGCCAAATAGCTCCAATCTAGAGAAACGGCAGTTTGACACAATAATTCACAGCCATCCGCCGTATTAGTTAACTGCTCTGACGATAATAACGTATTATCCGATATTCTTATGATAACAATCGCTTCAGCTAAATAGCGTTTAGAGGCATTAAATACTGGCTGAGCAAAACGCCCCCAGACATCTGACGTATTGAGCTTATCAACATCGGTTAAATCCCATGTAGGTAAAACAATAGGTAAACCTCTTTCATTGGAAAAGTTATCAACCGTATCAACCAAAGGTGAATCGCTGCTATCATGCACCATTTGGCGAATAAAGCCTTCCTCATTAACCATCCACAAAACGACTTGGGGTCTTAAACTCCCCCAAATAGGTAAATTTGCATCAACGAATAACTGATTGATTTTTGCTTTATCAAAACTAGCCTTTAAAAACTGTTTATTATCAAAGCGTTCATAACGGTAATCTCTAACAAAGTTATTATAACGAGTTAATTGAGCTTTTATTGATGCGTGTGAAAGGACACTTTGATCTCCACCAACTTTAATAAGAACCGAGCGTAACGCTTGCTTTAACGCTTTATTTCGATCAGTTCTTCCTTGTGATTCAATCACTACCTTTGCCACATACAGATCTTTAACTTCAACAGCATTCACAGGGAAGGATATACAATTGGAAAAAAAAACTGCTGTAAAAACAAGCCAATATCTAATCATTATCATTAAGGAATATTTCTTCATAAAATGAATATTATCATAACTTCGGGAATTTTAATCCTTGAAAAAAAATAATTTGTTATAAAGATTTTCAGCAAGCTTTTGCGCTGGTAGAATATGCGCTTTTATAATCACGCTAAAATAATTTTCAGTGGTTATTTTTTAATATTGGTAAAATAACGAGGTTTCCCCTGTGAGTGAAGAAAAACAGTCTTTAAGTTATAAAGATGCTGGTGTTGATATTGATGCTGGTAACGCCCTTGTTGAGAACATAAAAGGTGCCGTTAAGCGAACAACTCGCCCAGAAGTCATGGGAGGCATTGGAGGTTTTGGTGCGATCTGTCAATTACCTACCGGTTATAAAGAGCCTGTGCTTATCTCTGGTACAGACGGTGTCGGTACAAAATTACGTTTAGCAATCGATCTTAAAAAACATGACACGGTTGGTATTGACCTTGTTGCTATGTGCGTAAATGATTTATTAGTACTTGGTGCTGAGCCTTTATATTTCTTAGATTATTACGCCACAGGAAAGCTTGATGTTGATGTCGCTTCAGACGTTGTTAAAGGAATAGCGGAAGGTTGTGTTCAATCTGGTTGTGCTTTAGTTGGTGGTGAAACAGCTGAAATGCCTGGAATGTATCATGCTGGCGATTACGATATTGCTGGGTTTTGTACCGGCGTTGCTGAAAAATCAGAATTAATTGATGGAACTAAAGTTGCTGCAGGCGACCAATTAATAGCATTAGGCTCTTCAGGTCCTCATTCGAACGGCTTTTCATTGATCCGTAAAGTATTAGAAGTCAATAATACCGATACGGCTGAAATGTTAGGTGATAAGAGTATTGCAGACCATTTATTAGAACCGACAAAGATATATGTAAAGTCAACATTAGCGATGCTTAAAGAAGTCAAAGCACATGCCTTGTCTCATATTACAGGTGGTGGATTTTGGGAAAATATTCCTCGCGTATTGCCTGAAAACGCTCAAGCCGTAATTAATGGTAACAGCTGGCAGTGGCCTGAAATATTCAACTGGTTACAAGAGAAAGGTAATATTACCACCCACGAAATGTATCGAACATTTAACTGTGGTGTAGGTATGATCATTGTGGTTCCTGCTGAACATGTTGAACAAAGTATTAATCTTCTTAAAGCAAATGGTGAAAACGCTTGGCATATCGGTGCAATTGCCGAATTGCAAGAGGGTGCAGAGCAAGTTGTGATCAATTCATGATTTTACAAGGTTAATCATAAATGACTCGTCGTATTGTGGTATTAATATCAGGCAGTGGTTCAAATTTGCAGGCAATTATTGATGCCTGCAAAGCTGAGGACTTCCCAGGTAACGTTGTTGGCGTAATTTCAAATAAAGCGGATGTATATGGCTTAACAAGAGCACAAGAGGCTAACATCCCCAATCAAACACTTTCTCATAAAGGTTTTGAAGATAGAGAAAGTTATGATCAGGCCTTAATAACAGCTATTGATCAATATAAACCTGATCTAGTAGTTCTTGCTGGATTTATGCGAATTTTAACTCCTGCATTTGTTCAACATTATTCAGGTAAATTATTGAACATTCATCCTTCTTTATTACCTAAATATCAAGGGCTAAATACTCACCAGCGTGCAATTGATGCCGGTGACACAGAACATGGTGTTAGCGTACATTTTGTTACAGAAGAACTCGATGGCGGTCCTGTTATCTTACAAGCAAAAGTGCCAATATTCCCTGAAGATACCGCTGAAGATTTAGCAAGTCGAATTCATGTGCAAGAGCATAAAATTTATCCGCTTGTCGTTAAGTGGTATTGCTCTAGTAGGTTAAATATGGATAATGAACAGGCATTCTTAGATAATATTGAGCTACCTTTATCTGGCTATGCTAGTAACTAACCATCTAATTTAAAGGTCTTTTATGTCTGTAAAGCTTCGCTGTATTGTTATTTTCTTCTTTATAAATGGTATGTTTAGTTTATCGAGTGAAGCTTATTCAACAGAAAACCAAAACAATAGTGACAAGCGAGAAAAAGTCATCCCCGCTTTTACAGCCAAATATGCACTTTTACATAAATCGGACCAAGTAGGCGATGGAATAAGGACTTTATCATATGACGATAAAGGCCTTGCTCAATATAGCTATAATACTAAGATAAAATGGCTTATATTTTCTGATGAACGACAAGAAAAAACGACAGTTAGAATTGATAAAAACCGTATTATTCCAATTAGCTATGATTATCAAAGAACAGGTACAGGTAAAGATAAATCTTATAAGTGGCAATATGATACAGTCAACAACACGGCTACTAATATAATCTCGAAAAATACAATTGCGGTTGATTTTAGTCAAAATATTCAAACCCCGCTAAGTTATCATCTTCAGCAACGACTGGACTTAATTAACACACCTAAACAAGAGTTATTTAATTTCTCAATATTAAAGTCAAAAGGCTCTATTAAGGACTATACCTATCAATACGATGGTGAAGAAGAGTTATTATTACCCTACGGTGCAGTGAAGGCAATTCGTTTAAAAAGGGAGTCAAGCAATAAAACAAGAATAACCTATGCATGGTTCGCTCCTGAACTCGATTATTTACTGGTTAAACTTTATCAAACAAAGTCAGGTGCAGAGCAGTACGAAGCCTTACTAACCGAACTAACAATACAATAAAGCTCAATTGACTTTTACTGCAATTTTCTGTATTTTCCGCCTTAACATTAGGCTATAAAAAGACACCATTGTGTTTACACTATTTAAGGCACTCGCACTCCCCTTTTTTCTGATATCAATTTTAACTTTCGGTGTTATCACCTTAATTAAAGTTGATATTTTTATTTTAAAAAACAATATGTCAGAATTGTCATTGACAGAGATTTTTCAACAAGTATTTTTGTTGTTCAGTGTCATCATTTTTTATTGGTCAGCAATTAAAGTTAAAAGCTCCCATACTTTATTCATTTTAATCTCCGCGTTTTTTGGCTGTATGTTTCTGCGCGAACTCGATTATTACTTCGATAAAATTTCTCACGGATTTTGGCTTTACCCAACATTGGTATTAGCCTTATCTGCTATTTTTTATAGCTTTAAAAATAGTGATAATATCGCTAGTTCAGCCTCAGCATTTAAAAATAAGCAAGCCTACTTCAATATCTTAATTGGGCTTGTCATTATCATGGTATTTAGTCGTTTATTTGGCTCTGGCAGTTTATGGAAAGACGTCATGAATGATGATTATCAACACTTATATAAAACAATTATGCAGGAAGGTTTAGAGCTTTTTGGTTATCTATTTTTATTTATCGGGTCTTGTTATCAATATTTAGATGTGAAGCGGTTTTTGCAAAAGGAACAGGCATGACGCTAAAAAGCTTATTCCTATCCGTCTGTACTTTATTATTGCCTTTGACAACCTACGCCAATGGCAATAACACGCAAAGCTCAGAGAACATAAAATATATTGATGGCGTGATTGAAGATTATAGTCACTTCTATACATTAGATACTTTAGTTGATTTTTCTTTGGCATTCGGGCTAGGTGCTGCAATGGCTCATAGTGCTGTTGATGAAGAATTTCAGGGATGGTATCAAGATGATATTCGTTCATCGACTACCGACGACTTAGCTTCTGTAGCAAAGGTTTTTGGTGAAAAAACCCTCATGGTACCTGTAGCTGCAGCCTTAGTTAGTTTACCTTGGTATATGCCAGTAAAAAGTGATTCAAGCATTGTAAAATGGTCTAACAATATGATGCGAACCTATACCCTTGGCTTACCTCTAATGCTTGTCGCACAAAAAGCAACGGGTGCATCACGACCAGACGAGCAAGCATATGGTTCAGAATGGCGACCAGGAAATGATAAAAATGGGGTAAGCGGTCATTCTTTTGGCGGGGCAGTTCCTTTTTTGAATGCTGCTTTTATGTATAAAGAAAACTCGTGGCAACGTAACAGTTTACTCTTTGTTTCTACCTTAACCGGTTGGTCAAGAGTCAACGATAATGACCACTACCTTTCTCAAGCTTTATTGGGCTGGTATTTAGCATATAAAACTACTCAAGCAATATTTGAAACAAATAATAAATATGAGAGTAAAAATGCATTACATGTTTACCCAGTAATGAACGAAAAAATTATTGGCTTACAACTAGCCTACCGTTGGTGATAACGGTTTTATCAACACAATAAATGCAGTCTAAGCTAGTACGATAAATTAGACTAAATTAGACAGTATTGGTAATCCTTTTTTAAAGGCTTGCCACTGCCCTGTTAACATTTTTTGCCAGGTTTCATCATCAGTGAGTGGTTGTGTTGCGATGACAGTCACCACATCGTTTGCTGTGGTTTCTTTATGAAAATCAACCACCATCTCAGCATCAATCAAACTCGCTTCACCAAAAGGTGCACGCCTTGTGATCCAGTGTAACTTTGTTGAGCAATAAGCGAATAAACAATCGCCATTTGACAGTATTAAATTAAACACGCCAAGTTTGTTTATTTGTTCACTTAAACCAGCAATGAACTGGTAGAGTATTGCATCGCTAGGCTCATGCTCAGCAAATTGCAGATGCAATTGATCTAATATCCAACAAAATGCATGTTCACTATCCGTGGTACCTATCGGTAAATGAAACTTAATCGGCAGCTCATTTTGGTAACCTTTTAACTGGCCATTATGCGCATAGGTCCAATTTTTCCCCCACATTTGTCGCGTAAATGGATGAGTGTTTTCTAAACAAATCCCACCAGAATTCGCTTGTCGAATATGACAAATTACCGCTTCACTTTTAATAGGATATTCAGTGACCAATTTAGCAATAGGAGATTGGGCGCTTGGCAAAGGGTCTTTAAAACTACGACAACCTTTTCCTTCATAGAAGGTAATTCCCCAACCATCTTTATGTGGTCCAGTATTACCGCCACGTTGCATTAATCCACTAAAGCTAAAACAAATATCTGTGGGTACATTGGCACTCATCGCTAACAGTTCACACATGTAAATAACCTCTATAAGCCTGTGTGGTATTGAACATTGGTTGATTCAGGTACTATTTCATTCAGTGTTGTTTCTACGGCCAAATTACCGTTAAGTAGCTGCTCAAATTGGTTGATCAACAACGCTTTATCGGGAGACTGTTTATCGCCGGCACCGATATTTGTTAAATCAATCATAAAACCATCAAATAAACTCGAAAGTTCATGAATAATTTCCATATTTAAAAATTGATCTTGATTGTAAATACTCGGATAACCTGCTTTTTGTTTATCAATCGCAAAAGAAACCCCTTTTAAATTAGTGATGCTGGTGGATTTATCGCAAGACAACATACAGCCATTATCAATACGTGGCTTTTCACAGCCAACACTTTGTTGGAAAAAACACTGACGACTCGCCATTAAAAGAATGGGATGATAAATGCTATAAAATAATTTGAAATTTTCTGGTCGAGCGATATTTTTAATTTGCTTATGATTGATTTCATTAGAAATAAAAGCGCCAGCGCAGTCAAACGCTTCTTTCATTGCTAATAAAGCGTAGGAGTTAGTTGTATTCAAAAAAGGCCCTGCAATCCACTTAATGCCTAATTCATAAGCTCTATTTGCAATGCCCGTATTGTTAGTCACGATAAGTTTTGGATTAACTTGCTGTAAAATATTCAACGCGACATCATAATCTTTGCCAATTAATACCGATGGAAACCAAGGGATCAAACGAGGGTTATTTTTAAAAAAATCAACATACTTGGTACAACCCCGTTTATACGCATCAGGTAACTTAAAGTAGATATCAGCATCAGTTTGTGAAAGCAAATGAACATCAGCTTCATCACATATTAAAATGGCTAACTTGGCTGAGGCTTTTTCATCCGCACATTTTTCATGATGGTTTAACTGAGGTAATACAACGGGTGGATAAATGTCATGATCATCATTTAATAAAGTCGCCAATTGTTTTTTAAGTAGGGTTAGTTCTTTAAAAGGAATACTTACCCCTTCTGCAAACGCCTCGGTACTTATTGCTTGTAGATCAAATTGGGCATTGTGTAAGCTTTTAAAACGTTTTTCTATCGCCGCTTTATCAATACTAAACTTATCACTTTTCGCCAATAAAGATTCTGATTTAACAACAAATGACTGCCGTTCAACAGAAAACTCTTCGATGTGAGCTACAATAGTTAAAGGTTGGTTAACCTCACCAGAAAAGCGCAAGGTTAATGGCAGTTTATCAATGTTTAGATGCTTAATTTTATCGAAAACATTTGCCTGCATTTGATTTTTTTCGTCGCTAAGCGTTTTTTCCACCTCGTGAATTTGAACAACTGAAATGGCGTTGCTGTTATTCGTTGCATGTTTTTCCACCGCATGGTTTTTTGAGTGGTCGCGAGGATTATCAATAAACATGGATTGATTCAAATCCCCTCTTAAAAAAGCATTAGAAAAATCACGGTTGAACACTTTATATAATCGTTCACCATCTTCCAATAACTCACCCGTTTTTACAAAACCATCAATTTGTTTACGAAAGCTATCCACCACTGTATGTACATAGCTAGCACCTTTAATGCGCCCTTCAATTTTAAACGAATAAACACCTGCTTCGATGAGTGCGGGTAAATCAAAAAATGCAGAATTATCCTTAATGTTTAGCGGAAAGTTATTGCCTGACGGGGTAGTTTCATATTCTTCACGACAAGCTTGACTGCATCGTCCTCTGTTGCCTGAGTTACCGACACTGGCTGATGTTGAATAACATAAACCTGAAAAAGCCACACATAACGAGCCGTGAACAAAGACTTCTGTTAAGACATTTTGCTCATGTCCTACAGCTGCAATTGCTGTTATTTCACGCAGATTTAGCTCTCTTGATAAATTGACTCGTGATGCGCCTAACTTTTTTAAGAAAGGAATTTGGCCAACATTATGGGTTGTTAACTGTGTAGAGGCATGAATATCAAGAGTTGGGTAGTACTTTTGAAGCACATAACATAACCCGAGATCCTGAACTATCACGCCATCTAACGTGGTATTCACCAATTTATCTAATAATTTCGTTAGTGATTTAAACTCTTGCTCTAAAATAACAATATTTAGCGTCAGAAAAATTTGGCATTGGTATTGATGTGCTAAACGAATGATCCCTACAAGTTGATCAAATGAAATATTAGCAGCACGATTTCGAGCATTAAAGGTATCTAAGCCACAATATACCGCATCGGCTCCCGCAATAATTGCCGCTTTAATCGAATCGACATCACCACCTGGGGCTAATAATTCAATTTTATGATCCATTTACTACAACTTTCTATTAATTAAATTTAAAGGAGGGATTTTACCTGTATATTTAGCAGATGAATATCGTTAAAGTAGTTAATTCCTAGTAAAGTAGTCAACTATTCTTATCTCACTTGAGTAAAATCACCAAACAACAATGAATAACACTATCAACTTACCTGTATTATATTCTTTAAGAAACTGCCCATTTGCCATGCGTGCTAGGTTAGCGATATTTAAAAGCCATCAAAAAGTGTTTTTGCGTGACATAGTATTGAGTAATAAACCAAACGAAATGTTAATGGCATCCCCTAAAGGCACTGTGCCGGTTTTGGTATCGAACCAATTCGGAGTGATTGACGAAAGTTTAGAGATCATGCTGTGGGCATTTGAGCAAAGTGATCCAGACGATTTTTTGCATAAAAATCACCACATTCATTCACCAACCAAAAACACAGAGATGATGTCATTAATTCAGGTTTTTGATACACAATTCAAAGCCAGTTTAGAAAAATATAAGTGTGCTAAACGCTATCATGAAAGCAATGTGATTGAATGTCGGCAAGACTGTGAGGCTTATATCAAACAATTAGAACAGCGCTTGACCGAACAAAAATTTTTAGTGTCAAACAAAGAAAGCCTTGCCGATATTGCCTTGTTACCATTTATTCGACAATTTGCCCGTATTGAACGCCAGTGGTACCTGCAATCGCCCTATCCTAAGCTTCGCCATTGGTTAAATCACTATTTGCAAAGTGCAATGTTTACCAAAGTCATGGCAAAATATCCGTTATGGGAAGAAAGCCAGCCAGAGATTATTTTTAGCTGCTAAAAAATAACAGTAACAATAACAATAACGTAATGGCCTCTAGTTAATGACCCCGTCAAGCGAGCTTGTAATGGAGGTAACCACCTCTCGAATACAATCCATGCGTGCATAACCTTGCCTGATCACTAAGGATATGGTTCTTTTTGGAATTGGTTTAGAAAAACTAATATAGTTAATATCATTAACATTAACGTTTAATGTCGCTAAATAAGGTAATAATGTGATCCCTCGATTACTGGCAACCATATAACGCAATGTTTCTAAGCTGGTTGCCCTAAAACGTTGATCTTCTTTTGCTCCCGCACTAAAACAATAGCCCATCGCTTGATCTCTCAAACAATGGCCATCTTCTAGTGTCAGTAATGTTTGCTCGTTTAAGTCATTCAAAGACACTGTGTTTTGTTGACAAAATGGATGAGTATTTGCACATGCTAAAACAAAGGGTTCATTGAATAAGTCAAAACGTGCATATTTTTCCATTTCATCTAACCAAGGTAAAATAAGCACATCAAGTTCGCCATCCTCTAATGCTTTTAGCAAATTATCGGTTTTTTTTTCATGTAAATACAAATTGATATTTGGTAGCTGTTGATTAAGATCAGTAATAATATGAGGGAGTAAATAAGGTGCCAATGTTGGGATCAAACCAATATGTAAGTCTCCAGCTAGAGGATCGAGTAAGTTTTTTGCTGATAACTCAAAACGCTTCGCTGCTTTGATAACATTTCTAGCCTCTAGGATCAGTTCTTCGCCCGCTTGGGTTAACATCACCTTTCGAGTTTGTCTTTCGATTAAGGTTAAACCCAGCTGCTGTTCAAGTTTAATAATTTGGCCACTTAAGGTAGGCTGACTAACAAAACATGCTTCTGCAGCTTTACCAAAATGACGATGCTCATCAATGGCGAGTAAGTATTGAAGGTCTCGAATTTTTACCATAGCTTAAACCAATTTAAACATATCTTTCAATTGATTATTACAATAGCATAAAAATATTATCAGATAGTGATTTTTGATAGTCAATGACGATTTATAACCCACTTAAAATCCATAAAAATTGAGTAACTTTTATTGATCTTCATGCAAATGCGACTTATGCTTAAAAGACTAATGGTCAGACCTCTAGTTAACTTTTTATATAAGGATTATGTGTGGAATTAATTGCTTGGATTTCCTGTGCGATAGTGGTTACCGGCTTTATGACTTATAACCGGGCTTCTCTCTCAACTTTTACTCTGTCATTTGCTACGTTAATGGCAATTGGCACCTTTATGGACATTGTGTCATTTTTCGGATGGCTTATTTTTGCTATTTGTATTTTGCCCTTCACAATTCATGATATTCGAAAAAAATACATTAGCTTGCCATTATTGACTGCCTTTCAAAAAATAATGCCTGAAATGTCTAACACAGAAAAAGAGGCTATCGACGCCGGCACCACTTGGTTTGAAGCTGAGCTATTTCGAGGTAACCCTGATTGGAAAAAACTTCACAACTATCCAAAACCCCGTTTAAGCACCGAAGAGCAAGCATTTATTGATGGGCCCGTTGAGGAAGTTTGTCGTATGGTAGACGAATGGCAAACAACGCATGAAAGAGCAGATCTATCCCCTGAGGTTTGGCAATATCTCAAAAATAACAAGTTTTTTGCGATGATCATCAAAAAGCAATATGGCGGTTTAGAGTTTTGTGCCTATGCCCAATCAAGAGTGTTACAAAAACTTTCTGGCGCAAGTACCGTTTTAGCCAGTACGGTTGGCGTTCCCAATTCACTTGGGCCAGGAGAATTACTTCAACACTATGGTACAAAAGAGCAACAAGATTATTACTTACCTCGTTTAGCAAAAGGTGAAGAGATCCCCTGCTTTGCACTTACAAGCCCAGAAGCAGGCTCTGATGCCGGGGCAATCCCTGATTTTGGCGTGGTATGCAAAGGAGAATTTGAAGGTAAAGAAGTCTTAGGAATGAAGTTAACGTGGAATAAGCGTTACATTACCTTAGCTCCTATCGCAACGGTATTAGGTCTAGCTTTTAAATTACGAGATCCCGATGCTTTATTAGGTGATAAAGAAGAATTAGGGATAACGTGTGCCTTGATCCCAACCAATATTGAAGGTGTGATCACCGGTCGTCGACATTTCCCCCTTAATGTGCCTTTTCAAAATGGACCTACACAAGGTAACGAAGTATTTGTGCCACTTGATTTTATCATCGGCGGTGCAGAAATGGCAGGACAAGGCTGGAGAATGCTCGTTGAATGTTTGTCTGTTGGGCGCGCGATAACCTTACCCTCTAATAGTGCCGGCGGCATAAAATCAATTGCTTTAGCGACAGGTGCTTACAGTAGAATTCGCCGCCAATTTAAATTACCCATAGGTAAAATGGAGGGCATTGAAGAAGCATTAGCTCGTATTGGTGGTAATGCTTACCTTATGGATGCCGTCACCACACTTTCTACTGGCGCGATAGATTTAGGTGAAAAGCCATCCGTGGTTTCCGCAATTTCAAAATATCACCTCACTGAAAAAATGCGCAGCTGTATCTCAGATGCTATGGATATACACGGAGGAAAAGGGATTTGCATGGGTAAAAGCAATTACCTTGCTCGAGGTTATCAAGGAGCTCCTGTGGCAATCACCGTTGAAGGCGCAAACATTTTAACACGTAGTATGATCATTTATGGTCAAGGTGCTATTCGCTGTCATCCTTATGTGTTAGCTGAACTAGCCGCTGCAAATAATGACAATGAAATGCAAGCGTTAAAAGATTTTGATCATGCTTTGTTTGGCCATATTGGTTTTGCCATCAGTAATATTGTTAGAAGTAAATGGATGTCGTTAACCGGCTCACGATTTATCAGAACACCATTTAATGACGAAACGCGTCGTTACTACCAATTAATGACGAGGTTTAGCTCTAACTTAGCCATGATGTCAGATATCGCGATGTTAACGCTTGGCGGGGATTTAAAACGCAGAGAACGAATTTCAGCTCGATTAGGCGATATATTAAGTTACCTTTATTTAGCCAGTGCTAGTTTAAAACGATTTAACGATGAAGGTAGACAGTCTCAAGACCTACCTTTAGTGAAATGGGCAGTAGAAGACTCCCTCTACCGAGCACAAAAATCGATGGATGAATTGATTGGTAATTTTCCTAATACGGCTATTGCACTTGCTTTAAGAGCGATAATATTTCCACTAGGGACTTGGTTGAAAAAACCGTCTGATCTCACCGATCATGACGTTGCCAAAATTCTTCAAACCCCTTGCGAATCGAGAACAAGATTAGGCCAAGGTCAATATTTAACGGATGATGGTAAAAACTTACTGGGTCAACTAGAAACCGCACTAGTAAATATTATTGCCAGTGAGCCAATATTTGACAAAGTGTGTTTAGCCATTAAGGAAAAACTACCTTTTTATCAACTTGATATAGTTGCTGATAAAGGTCTAAAGGCAAAGGTTATCTCCGAGCAAGAAGCACAATTACTCAGAGAAGCTGAGCAACAACGTTTAGCCGTAATTAATGTAGATGACTTTGATAGTCATGAATTAATGGCCTATTCGTTCACAAAAGAAAACCCATCTGCTTAACAAATTGGCTAGAAAGTACCAAACAAAATCGCTGTTCTTTCTAGCCAAATTTTCTCAATAAAATTAATTAATCGTTATGCTAATCAAATACTCAGCGTACATCTGTTACTTAAAAAGCAATACCAATCTGATTGAGTTCTAGGTAAAATACGATTCAAATTTTAGTATCATCATATCACGCTATGCTTTCAAGCCTGCCTTCATTCATTTTAATGCCATTATCTTTTACCCTTTTTTGTTTAAATTTAGCCATAAGTGGTTTTTTAATATTTCTCGGGGGAGTGATAAGAATAATCTTACCCTTTAACTATATTAGCCAAATAATGCATCACCCTATGCATTTTATTTATCGAATATGGGCGTTAAATAACTTTTTGATCATGACACTATTTAATAACATCACATGGAAAATTTCTGGCGATGAAAATTTAAATAAGAATTCTTGGTATTTACTTGTCGCCAATCATCAAAGTTGGTTAGACATTTTTGTACTTTCTCACTTTGCTCGCACAAGAATTCCCGAGCCAAAATACTTTTTAAAAGAATCGTTAAAAAAGGTGCCCTTTATTGGCATGGCTTGTTGGGCTCTCGATATGCCTTTTATGAAGCGTTATAGTAAATCATTTCTCAAAAAGCACCCTCACCTTATTGGCGTTGATATTGAAACAACTAAAAACTCTTGCAAAAAATTCAAAAAGCAACCAACCTCTATCATTAATTTTGTTGAAGGGACAAGATTTACTCCGCAAAAACACAAAAAACAGCAAAGTAACTTTACTCACTTACTTGCGCCAAAATCAGGCGGTATCGCTTTTACATTAGCAACCATGGGCGAGCAGTTTGATAAGATCCTTAATATTACCTTGGTTTATCCTAGTAACAATGGGCATATAATGAAAGATATGCTTAAAGGAAAATTAACAGAGATAGTCATCGACATTGAACAAATTGAGAATATCGATGAACTAAGAGGTGATTATAACGATGATATCGACTATAAGCGTCGATTCCATCGCTGGTTGTCAAGCTTATGGCACAAGAATGATGAAAAAATAAACCGTCATTTGATAAGGTAAAAACACCCAATTATTTGTATTTATTATCATTTGTGGATAGCGCTTGATATTAGCCCTAAAGATTGTTAACTTCTTGTTAACACTCTTTAACGCTTTTACTCATTATGTCAACAATCGAAGCAAAAACACCAACAAAACGTCGCTCAAAGGGTGAGCAAACCCGAAGTCAGATCCTTAATTCGGCCATTGAAGTGCTTGCTACCCAAGGAATAAAAGGAACCACTCATCGGGCTATTGCTAATCATGCACAGTTACAACTATCGTTAACTACCTATTATTTTAAAGATATTCAAGAACTCGTCCATGAAGCCTTTATGTTAAGCTCAACCATAACAGTTTCTAGGGCTAGCGCTGCATGGTTACCTGCGTTCGAATTATTGAACTCATATACGAAAACACAACTTAAAAAAGTAGCGTTACGCGCCGAATTAGCAGAAGTGTTAGCCACTATGGCGACAAACTATTTAGTGAATAAAATTAAACAACACCCAACAGAACTAGCTATTGAGCAATTGTTATTTACTGAAATACAAAACACACCACAGTTACGAGATCTTGCGAGTAATCATAGACATGCTTTATTACAGCCTTTCATTGAGCTATGTTCTTATTTTAATAAAGATAATGCGCAGCTTGATGCCGATATAATGCTTACCATTTTCACTCAATTAGAATATCGAAATCTCGTGGTCCCGGCTGAAGAAATCAACATTTCTTATATTCATCAAACTGTATTAAGAATCGTTAACTGGATCATGCAACTTAAACACAACCCAACTTTGTAGCCACGTATTAAATAGTGTAAATTAACTCTCCTGGTTATGCCTAAAATAGGCTCAGGAGACTTTGTGAATTTTGAACAACAAATAAATCTACATAAACAATTCGCTAATACGCGAATAACTCATGATATTTCGTGGCGTAAAAAGCAATTATTACAAATTAGCAAGTTAGTCAGTGAAAATGAGAAACTTTGGTTAGCCGCATTACAGTCTGACCTTGCTAAGCCGACACTTGAAGCTTGGATCACCGAAGTCTCATCTATCACCGCAGATGTAAAACACGTTATTAAGCACCTAAAAAAATGGGCAAAAAAGCGCCGTGTTTCCACTCCAATTATTGCTCAACCAGGGCATTCATACATTAAACCAGAGCCTTTAGGTACAATACTTATTATCGGCGCTTGGAATTACCCTTTGCAGTTGACTTTAGCTCCCCTGATAGCAGTGATATCTGCTGGCAATACCGCAATTATTAAACCTTCTGAATTGGCTCCTGCCACTTCATCTTTATTATCTAAATTGATTCCCCACTATTTAGATAATAATGCAGTATCGGTTATTGAAGGGGGGGTGGAAGAAACAACCGAGCTCTTGAAATACCCTTTCGATCATATTATGTATACCGGTAATGGCGAGGTCGGTCGTATTGTTATGAGGGCAGCAGCAAAACATTTAACACCAATCACTTTAGAGTTAGGAGGAAAAAGTCCCGTTTATATTGATGAAAGTGCAGACTTAACAATGACAGCTAAAAGGTTAGCTTGGGGTAAATGGATGAATGCAGGACAAACCTGTATAGCACCCGATTATATTTTGATGACAGAGACAAACCTTTCTGACTTTATTGATTCGCTCAAAGAGCAAATATTAGCGATGTTTGGCAAAGATGTTAAAACAAGTGCTTCATATGGGCGAATTATCAATCTTCGTCATACCAAACGTATTGCTTTATATATTAATGACGGCGAACTGCTTCATGGCGGTGAAGTTGATGAAGCCGCTTTATTTATTGAACCAACAATCATTTTAAACCCTGACTTAAACAGTGCCGTTATGAACAATGAAATTTTCGGTCCTATCTTGCCAATAATTACCGTTAAAAACTTTGAAGAGGCAAAAGCTTTTGTCAATGCGCGCGATAAACCTTTATCTTCTTATATTTTTACTAAAAATAAACAGCAAAGTGACACTTGGATAAATGAAATTAGTTCAGGTCAACAAGCGATTAATGATGTGATGATGTTTAACGCCGTACCTGAATTACCATTTGGTGGAGTTGGACCAAGTGGCATTGGGCAATACAGCGGTAAAGCCGGCTTTGAAAATTTTAGTCACTTAAAGTCGGTACTATACCGGCCATTTATTAAAGATTTACCGATGCGATTTGCGCCCTATTCAAGACTAAAATTTAGTTTACTTCGCTTGATCCGTCGTATATAAAAAAAAAGCTGCAATTAGCAGCTTTTTTTATAACGATTCAATGCATTATAAAAACGACAATAAGTCTTCATCGAGCTGCATTAATGTTTTTGGATCCGCCATCATGGTGGCAGCATGAGATTTAATTCTTGGTAAAATACGTTCAAAATAGAATTCAGCCGTTTTAATTTTAGCGCGGTAAAAATCTCTATTTTCCACATCACCAGCTAGCTTTTCATATGCAGCTTGAGCCATTTGTGCCCAAAAATATCCCATGGTGATATAACCAGAATACATTAAATAATCAACAGAAGCTGAACCTACTATATCTCTATCTTTCTTCGCTTTTAATGCTAAACGAACAGAGTATTGTTGCCAATTTGCTACCGCTTTACTTAATGGCCAAATAAATTTGTTCATTTGTCTTTTATAAGGGTTACTCGAGATCATACTTTTTTCACGGCAAAAGCCTAGTATTTCCATGGTAAAGCTTTTAAGTGACTTTCCACGACTTAATAAAATTTTACGTCCTAGTAAATCAAGTGCCTGAATGCCTGTGGTTCCTTCGTATAAAGTTGATATACGACAATCACGCACTATTTGCTCCATTCCCCACTCTTTTATATAGCCATGTCCGCCAAATATCTGTACACCTAAATTCGCACTTTCAGAGCCAACTTCGGTTAAGAATGCTTTTAAAATTGGCGTGATAAACCCTAAACGATAATCGGCACGTTTACGCTCTTTCTCGTCTTTTGACATTTCTAAGGTATCGACAAGTTTTGAGGCGTAATAAATCATCGCACGTCCTCCCTCAGCAAATGCTTTTTGGGTTAATAGCATTCTTCTAACATCAGGGTGAACAATAATAGGATCAGCCACTTTATCTGGCTGTTTAGCCCCCGTTAATGAACGCATCGATAAGCGTTCTTTAGCGTAAATTAGTGCATTTTGGTATGACAATTCAGCGGAGCAAACCCCTTGTAATGCCGTACCAACACGAGCGGTATTCATAAAGGTAAACATACATTCTAAGCCTTTATTTTCAGGCCCGATTAATACGCCTTGCGCGTTATCAAAATTAAGCACAGCAGTTACGGAGGCTTTAATGCCCATTTTATCTTCAATAGAGCCACAGGTGACATTATTCTCGCCAATAATGGTTCCATCTTGTTCTACGGCCATTTTAGGCACAATAAATAATGAAATCCCTCGAGTGCCTGCTGGTGCGTCAGGTAAACGAGCCAACACAATGTGAACAATATTCTCGGTTAAATCATGTTCGCCTGCGGAAATAAAAATTTTAGTACCACTAATTGCGTATGTACCATCTCCATTAGGAGTCGCTTTAGTTTTCACTTGGCCAAGATCTGTACCGCATTGAGGCTCTGTTAAGCACATAGTGCCTGTCCACGTGCCTTCAGTGAGTTTGGTCAAATAAAGTTGTTTTTGTTCATCAGTTCCGTGTGCATCAATGGTATTCATTGCACCATGACTTAGCCCCGGATACATAGTCCATGACCAATTAGCAGTTCCCATCATTTCAGATTTAACCATGCCTAATGAAGGTGGGAGTCCTTGTCCGCCATATTCAATACCATGAGCTAACGATTGCCAACCGCCATCAACAAAATGTTGGTAGGCTTCTTTAAAACCTTTAGGTGTCGTTACTTTTCCATTATCAAATTGACAACCTTCTTTATCACCACTTTGGTTTAGAGGTAACAGTTCGTTTTCACAAAACTTAGCACACTCTTGGAAAATAGCGTCTACCAAATCAGGTGTCGCTTCTTCAAATTCAGGGTATTTCTCAAAATGTTGATAATAGTTAAACACATCTTCAAAAAGAAATTTTATGTCTGCGATCGGTGCTTTATAAGTCAGCATGAATTAACTCCACAAGGGTAAATATAGCGTAATTGGTATTTATACTATTGAATATTAATTACAAAAGCAACTGGTCTTACCACTTATTTTTTTTATCACTATAAAACACTGTATTAGTGCAAAAGCTAATAATAATTAAATAACACAAGCTACGTTTTTCTGGCTGCCCTAGCGTATGGTAATTGTGGCATTTAAAAACTCTCAATACTTCTTATTATCCTCGTTATTAAACGCTGGATACATCAGCACATTGTTCACTCTCTATATGACAGTTTTTTATCGCTGACGTTTGCTAATTATTGATATGCTCCAGAGCTTTTAGCGATAATAAATAACACCAATCGATAAATAGTAGTCATTTATTAAGGAAATACCACATCAATAAGTCATTAGAATATAGGCGGCAGATTGCCTTTGATTGAAAATATTAATCAATATATACAAAATTTTATTGTGAATTTTTATGCACAGATAAATTCAATATAAGTATTTCTAGCATTGAAAGTGTACAAAGCTAACAGAGATTTTTTAAGACAAGTGAAATATTTAGATCGTAGAAGATACTGACTAGCGTATGGGAGTATTTATAAATATAGAGATATAAATTATTTGAGGTGAAAAATGTGGCGGAGTGGACGGGACTCGAACCCGCGACCCCCGGCGTGACAGGCCGGTATTCTAACCAACTGAACTACCACTC
>JBFONU010000016.1:0-88398 GCA_040779345.1 Colwelliaceae bacterium 6441
AAGGCTTCATACAGCTAATGGTGATCTATCACCAGTAGAGTATGAACAAAATTCCTTAAGAAATGTGTCCTGATTTAATTGTGCAGAACAAGCAAACAAGGGTAAGTTGATGATGGACAACTTACCTCGTTAATACCATTTGTTTTAAAGAACTTTTTTGTATTTCGGTTTGATTATTTCACTAAAATCAAAGTAATCTACTACACCCAACCAATGAGGGCGGCTAAAATAGTGCTTACGAATAACTTCTGTTTTAAATGGAAGGATGCGCAAACATGCCGTAACTCAAATCAAAGAAAAAGGAAAAGCATGCGTTTTATCTATAAAAGTACTTTTGTCATCACTATGACGTTATTTTCAAACAGTTTATTCGCTAGTGACGTTCAACAAAACGAAGCAAACAAAGATATTGAAGGAGCTTATGTAGAAGAAGTTGTTGAAAAAGTTGGCAAACGTTATACATACCAATCTCAGCTGTTAGGTGAACAACGCGAATTATTAATTCATTTACCTAAAAATTATCGACAAGATGAAGGTCAATACCCTGTACTTTATTTGTTAGATGGTGCCTCTCATTTTACACATGCGGTATTAGCAACTGAAATATTACACCAAAGTGGCAAGATACCTAAGACCATTATAGTGGCTATTCCTAACAATCCAGGTACACGAGTACGTGATGCAGGCAAAGAAAGCAACAACTTTTTAACCCACATAAAACGCGAAGTGATCCCGTATGTTGATGCTGAGTATCGAACTTCAGGGCAAAATATTCTATTTGGTCATTCGGCAATGGGGCGCGTGACCTTATTAGCTTTTGCCAAACATACGAACATGTTTGATCAATACATCGCAGCTAGTCCAGCCGTTGAACACTCAAGTTCCGAGCTATTTAACCAGCTTAAGTTGATATTGACCAAACAAAAGTTAATTGATAAATCGATCTATTTTTCGGTCGGCGAAAAAGCTCGGGAAGTTGCGGGGTTCACTGATGGCGCTATTTATCTCTCTAGACTCTTTCGCGAAAATGCACCTAAAGCCCTGTCTTGGCACTATGAGTTTATGTCAGAGCAAAATCATTCAACAACTCCTTATCTAACCATGTTTTTAGGATTAGGAAAAATATTTAATGACTATGAGGCTCCTGCTTTTAATAGCTTTAAGGGGTTTAAAGAGAGCGGAGGTATGCAAGAGCTGACAGATTTTTTTGCAAAACGAGGCAATAAATACCAAATTAGCAAGGCAGTGCCACAAAATAAAATAGTCAGCTTAGCTTTCGCCTTTATGGATGAAGGTAATTTTGAACAAGCAATTGCTTTACTCAAGCAAAACAGTGAAAAATATGATGATCAGATGCAAATTTATCGTGCGTTAGGTGAGGTTTACAGTCAGAAGAAAGATAAACCTCAAGCGATAAAAGCATTTGAACAAGCCCTAGCATTAGCAGAAGCTAAAAAGACAGTACCGGGATGGTCTAATTACTTTCGAGAAATGATCAGCCAATTGAAACTGCAGAAAGAATAATGCTTAACTGCATTACCTGTACGAATCATTTTAACGTCAATTACAGTCATCACTATGACGTTATTTTCAAACAGTTTATTCGCTTAGCGTTATATGCCCTTGTTTGTATGGTACTTAATTTTTTAACGAGAAGAAAAATTCGAGCCAATTATTATAATCGAAGGAAAAATATGAAAAATAAACAATATCTATCTATATGGTTAGTTAGTCTGTTTTTGATTGCTGGTTGTAGCCAGCTAAGTGATTCTGTACGAGTTACAACTGCTTTTTGGCAGGCATTTAATGAAAATGATAAACAAGGGTTAGAGGCCGTATTAAAAGCCCCCAAAGATGCTGAGTTTCTTGTTAAAGGCAAGTCAACCCATTTTGATTATGAAGTACTCGGTGAAGTTGCAGAAGGTGTTGAAGTTAAATTTTCTCGTTTTTGCTATCCAGATGTTATCGCATCAACAATATTAGTCGATGTTGCAGGCGAGAAAAAAGTAGATTTTATGGCAACCTTTAGGGCGCAAATGGCAGCGATGAAAGGCGTTAGTACTACTAAAAAATACTGTTACGACTTTAATGATGTCACTCTGACAGGAAAACTTAATGGTCAGGCTTGGTCATTTGTTAAAACCAATATAAGAGAGATTAATTGGGGTAATAAAATAACGCAGAGTGTAAAAGTATATGCAGAAAATTGCGATGTTGAAGCAGGTGGTGCTTGCACATTACCAGCACTCAATATCTCAAATTTGAAACTTGATGGCGAAGGTGGCAACTTTTCTAATATTGAAAACCTTTCAATTTATGTTTACCCATCGTTTAATAATATTGTTTCAAGTGGCAGTTATCGTATTACAAAACTTGATGATGGCCGAAAAAAGATAGAATTAAGTTTTGAAAAAGATAGAGATAATTACCTGTCAGGACACTTTATTTTAACGGACATGTAATCAAATTCATTTACTTAACTTTGTCCTAAAGCGAACATACCATCAATCTGATTATTGAGAATCATAAATTGATTTAGGTATCTTGAATTATAGAGAAGGTAATAGCTGCAATGTTGTTACCCTTTTGTATTTGTATTTGTATTTGAACTGCTTAATTACTTGACTAAAGTGGCTTACAAAACCTGTTTAATGTGCGTATCAGAAAATTAATGGAGGGAAATACAAAGTAAACTATTGATTACATCGGTAAATTCGAAATTTAACATATGTCCTATCAATAATGACGCCTGATAAGAATAGCCGTCGCCTAACTACTTAATATCCCTTGCCTATTATTCAGCGATGCAATTGTACAACGCATGTGCCTTCTTTATGAATAAAGTGTGTTCTTCCCATTTGTTTACTATTTGTTTACTTTTTATTTACATGTAACTTGCTGATAATACTAGAGAAAGCTAAGTTTTTCTTTGTGTGTTTTTAGATTTTTGTACTAGGATCAAGTATGATGTAAAAAATACTTATTTTATTTTGGTTGTTTATCTTAATGAAAAAAATTCATTTTATCTCTGGTTTGCCGCGCTCTGGCTCTACCTTATTGGCTGGTATTTTAAGGCAAAACCCTGCTTTTCATGCGGCGATGTCTAGCCCTGTAGCTCCATTAATGAATAGTGCCTTAGAGCAAATGGGCGCAGGTAGCGAGTTTTATTCATTTTTTAATACGGATAAACGTAAGCAAATCTGTAACGCCCTGTTCACTGCTTATTACAGTGAACAGCAAGACAAGTCAGTGATATTTGATACTAATCGAATTTGGTCGGCACGATTGCACCAACTGGCTGACTTATTTGGCAATGATTTTAAAATGATTTGTTGTGTTCGTAATCCCGCTTGGATCATGGACAGTTTCGAACATATATATCGAAAAAACCCTTTTGACTACAGCCGTCTTTATAGCCCGCAATCACGCCAAACGGTTTATTCACGTTGTGAGTCAATGATGAATGCGGGTGGAGTCACCGGTAGTGCATGGACTGCATTAAAAGAAGCTTATTACGGCGAATTTTCAGAGCAATTACTGTTAGTTGATTATGATTTGCTTGTCAGTCAACCACAGCAATGTATGGAATTAGTTTATCGTTTCATCGGCGAAGATTTTTTTAATCATAATTTTGACAACGTTGAATACCAAGAAGGTGAGTTTGACAATCAGCTAGGTGCTAAAGGCTTGCATACTGTGAAAAAGAAAGTCGAATTTACCCCAAGGCGCAGTATTTTACCGCCAGATCTTTTCGAAAAATATCGAGATATGGCATTTTGGCAAGACAACGCCGGAACGTCAGCTAGTATCATTTCAGCTAAGAGCTAACTCATTATCTACATTAGAATTTTAGGAACCAAGCATGAGCAAATTTAACCTTAATCCGATAGTAGCATTGATGTTACCTCTTGGTATTGGTGCGGCAAGCATGCCAGCCCATGGCTATTATCGCCCAAGTACACGAAAGCAAGAGCAAGCACTTAACATTTCACCCGTTAATACGCAAAGTATGGCAAGTGTGAAAAATTTGGAAAATGTAGCTAAAAAGCGGTCCAAATTAAGCGCTGGCGATATGCAAATGCAAACGCAGTCAGTAACGCCAGCTAAACTGACTATTGTTCAATCAACAGTAATAACTGCTCAGCCTGAACTACCAAACTCGGCATCATTAGATATTATTCGTGGCGGGCACGAATTAGTGATTATCGACAAAGGCGTGGCTGATTATAAGACATTACTTGAGGGAATTAACCCTAACGCTGATATTCGCTTTATTGAACAAGGCGAGTCGGGTCTTGTTCAACTTGAAGCCATTTTAGCTGATTACCATGACTTGCAAGCCTTGCATTTAGTTTCTCATGCCGATGATGGCATGCTTTATTTAGGAAACTCTCAAGTTACTGAGCAATCACTGAAGGACGAAGTAAATACCTTAGCTTTGATAAATAGCGCCCTCAAAGAAGGTGCAGATGTATTGTTCTATGGTTGTAATTTGGCAAACTCTGAAAAAGGTGATGCATTACTTGAACTAATCTCAAACAAAGCTAATGTTGATGTAGCTGCTTCTAATGACTTGACGGGCAGTGCTTTGCACAATGGTGACTGGGAGCTGGAAATTCAACGAGGGCAAATCGAAAGCGACTTGCCTTTTAGTATTCAGGCTTTAGAAGATTTCAGTTCAGTTCTGGCAATCAATGATGCTACAGGTAAAACTATTACAACTGCGGGTTTTGCGGGTGGCTATAACAATACGAAAAGCTATGATGTCGATGCTACCGGTCATGTACTAAAGCTTAGCACCACTTCAGTAAGTGCTACTGCTATTTATTGTGGGTTCGGTTATTGCTCTCCTAATTTTGGCGGTGCTTTATCAGATATAAAGAAAGTCTATATAGAATTTACCGGAGGTGAATCATTTGATATTGATTCATTACAGGCATATTCACCCGCAGGTAATATCGCTTATGTTTTTACACCCAGCAGCGGTACGCCGATTACTAATAGTGGTTTTGATTCTGGTTTTACTTCCCAGGCTTTAAATTTTACTAATATAACTAAGTTAACAATTACACGTCAGGATGGAGCAGATCTCAATGGATTCGGTATTGATAATCTGATTATAAAAAATACAGGAAATGCTAATACCGCACCAACCATTGCAATTGATAATGCCAGTTTAGCTTTCACAGAAAATGCAGCTGTCACACAAGTTGATAGTGCCGCAACATTAACTGATGCAGACGGCGATGCCGATTGGAATGGTGGCACCTTGGTTGCGCAAATTACGGCCAATAATGAAGCAGGTGATGAGCTTTCTATTCCTGATAATGTTGTGGGAAACATTAATACCTCAGGTACTAATATTCTAGATAATGTTACTGTGATTGGCACTCTCAGTGCCAGTGAAGGAACAGTCACGAATGGTACAGCATTAACGATTGCTTTTAATGCCAGCGCCACCAATGTACTGGTTCAGCAAGTGCTTAGAGCGATTCATTATAGAAATACTTCGGATGATCCTGGCACATCTAATAGAACAATTACCCTCACCGCCACAGATACTAATTCAGGCTCTGCTAACGACACGAGAACCGTGGTTGTAACAGCTGTCAATGATGAGCCCACGCTCACTGCCACAGGCAGCAATCCTACTTTCACTGAAGGGGGAGCAGCGGCTAGTTTATACAGTAGCGCCAGTGCCAACACGATTGAAGCAGGTCAAACCCTCTCAGCGTTGACATTGACCGTCACTAATGTCATTGATGGTAGCAATGAGCGGATGAATATTGATGGTAGCATGGTTATTTTGACGCATGGCACTAGCGGTACCACGGCGACTAACAGTTTAAGTTATAGCGTCAGTGTGACAGGTAGTACAGCTACAGTGACGTTAAGTGGCGGGACTCTATCGACGGCGGCAACGCAAACCATGATCGATGCGATGAGTTATCAAAATAATTCACAAAACCCTAATACCAGTAATAGGGTGGTAACTATTACCTCAATGCAAGATAGCGGAGGAACAGCTAATAGCGGCGATAATACTGCGGCCTTGGCTTTAGCTTCAACTGTTACTGTAGTGGACGTTAATGATGAGCCGACATTAACCGCGACAGGCAGCAATCCTACTTTTACTGAAGGCGGCGCAGCAGCCAGTTTGTTTAGTGGCTCCAGTGCCAATACGATTGAATCAGGTCAAACCCTCTCAGCCATGACCCTAACCGTCACTAATGTCATTGATGGTAGCAATGAGCGGATGAATATTGATGGTAGCATGGTTATTTTGACGCATGGCACTAGCGGTACCACGGCGACTAACAGTTTAAGTTATAGCGTCAGTGTGATAGGTAGTACAGCTACAGTGAGGTTAAGTGGTGGGACTCTATCAACCGCAGCCACCCAGACATTAGTGGATGCCATCAGTTATCAAAACAATAGCGGCACGCCAAATACTAGCAACCGAGTTGTTACTATTACTAGCTTGCAAGATAGTGGTGGTACGGCAAATGGCGGCGACGATACTGCGGCCTTGGCTTTAGCTTCAACTGTTACTGTACAGAGCCTACCGGCGATTACTTCTGCTACATATGACGCTAGTACTGGAGTGATGGTTGTTACTGGTGTTGGCTTTGTTTCGAATGCAGGGGTGATAAACGATGTCACCGCATCCTTATTGACAATTAATGGTGAAGCGGGTAATACCTATACTTTGACCGACACTGCGAATGTGGAAATCGGCAGTTCGTCACAGTTTACGGTGACCTTAAGCGCCACCGATAAGCTTTATATTGATGGTTTGCTTAACAAAAATGGTACACTGTCTGATGATAGCACAACATATAATCTTGCTGCGGCGGATGATTTTATTGCAGGGTTTACTGCAGGTGATACTTCAGATGCAACAGGTAATGCCATCACGGTTAGCAATGTTGTGATACCTAGCATTAGTTTAGCGACTTACAATGCCAGCACCGCATCGTTAGTAATTACTGGCACAAATTTCAGCCATAAAGCGGGCGCCAACAATGATGTGGATGCTTCGACCTTAACATTAACGGGCGAAGGGGGAGCAACATACACCCTCTCCGATACCAGTGATGTGGAAATCAGTTCGGCAACTAGTATCAGCCTGAGTTTGAGTGCTACAGATAAGGCTGCTGTTAATCAGATACTGAATAAAAATGGTACGAGTTCAACTAATACAACTAGTTATAATCTGGCATCTGCTGATAACTGGATGGCAGCAGCAGCGGCCTCTGTTGATATTTCAGATGCCAGCACTGCGGTTACGGTCAGTAATGTAGCGGTACCAAGCATAACATCGGCAACTTATAATGCCAGCACTGGAGGACTGACCGTCACCGGTACAGACTTTTTAACCTTTAGTGGTGCGAGTAACGATATTGTTGCTAATAAGTTCACTTTCACTGGGGAGGGCGGCGATACTTATACCTTGACTGATACCTCGAATAGTGAAATTACTTCTAATACCGCCTTTACACTGTCGTTAAGTGCAACGGATAAGGCGGCGACTAATCTAATTATTAATAAAAATGGTACGGCATCAACGGGTGCTACTACTTATAACTTGGCTGCGGCAGAAGACTGGGCGGCTGGCGCCGATGCAGCAGTTAACGTGGTGGATCTTACCGGTAACGGGATCACCGTCAGCAATGTTGCTGTGCCAACAATCACGAGTACGACATATGATTACAGTACTAATGTGCTGACAATTAGCGGGACTGGCCTGTCAAAAAGTGCGGGGGCAAACAATGATATCGATGTATCTATGTTAACTGCCTCTGGAGCCGGGGGAGCGAGTTATACTTTAGTGTCATCATCTGATGTTGAAATCAGCTCAGCAACTAGTTTTACTGTTACTTTATCTGGTGCTGATATTTATAATATAGAAGCATTATTTAATAAAGATGGTACTACATCAATTGATGCATCCACTTATAATCTAGCTGCAGCAGAAGATTGGATTACCGGCGCCGATGCTACGATTAACGTAGTTGATCTTACCGGTAACGGTGTTACCGTAAGCAATTATACGGCGCCAAGTGTTACTAATGCCACTTATGATTGGAATACCAGCCAATTGGCGATAACGGCAACAGAACTCGTAAATTTGACTGGTGTGAGCAATGATATTGACGCTTCATTATTCACCTTTAGCGGTGAAGGCGGCAGCTATTCGTTAACGAATACTAGTGATGCAGAATTGACTAGTGCGACATCATTTACCGTCACCTTGAGTGCAACCGACAAACTCAATATACATGGCTTACTAAATAAAAACGGTACAGTTTCTAGTAGCGCAGTTACTTATAATTTGGCAGCTGCGGATAATTGGGTAGCAGGTGCGCCAACATCTATTGATATTGCCGATCTAACTGGCAATTTCATTACGACGAGTAATGTTTGTACACCTACGATTACTAGTACGAGTTATGACTCAGATACTGGCGTGGTTTCTGTTACGGGGACTTGCTTATTCAAGAAACCTGGAGCCAACAACGATATTGATTTATCTACGTTTACTTTTACGGGTGGTGTTGGTAATGCAACTTACACGTTAATCACTAGTAGTGATATTGAAATAAGCTCTGATACTGCGTTTAGCTTTACCCTTACCGGTACTGATAAAACCAATGTTGACGCCTTGTTGGATCAATTAGGTGCAAGCTCAAGCAACGGCTCAACATATAATATTGCCGCAGGGGAAGACTGGCTGACCGCAGCTGATACCGCAACGAACATAGCTTCTCCGACCAACGGTGTGACGGTTACCGTCAGTCCTAAAATCACCTCGGCTAGCTACGATCCGTCAACGGGGGCTTTAGTGGTTACTGGTACAGATATTCAGGCCAATGGCGGTGGCGCTGATATTGATGCTTCCATGTTTACGCTAACAGGAGAAGGAAATGCTAGCTATACATTGACAGATACCGGGGATGTACAGCGCGACTCGGCCACTCAGTTTACATTAACGTTAAGTGCCACTGATAAGTCATCTGTTAATGCCTTATTCAATAATACCGGTACACAAGCGGCCGATACAACCGTCTACAATTTAGCCGCTGCAGATGACTGGGATACCAATATCAGCGCAGGCGATACTTCTGATGCCACCAATTCGCTTACAGTTGTAAATACTCTTCCAACGTTGAGTAATTTGAATGGCGACTCAGTCAGTTATAGTATTGGCGGGTCAGAAGTATTACTCGATAATGGCAGTGATGCTACCTTGACTGATTTGACGTCACCAAATTTTGACGGTGGTACTATCACCGTCAGTGTGTTCGCCAATGCACAAGCCGCTGAAGATTTGTTAACTATCGGCGATGGAACCATTAGTACTTCAGGTAGTAATATTGTGCACTCTGATAGTGGCGGCACCACCATAGGTACGTTTGCTGGAGGTAGTTCAGGAACTAATTTAGTGCTTTCCTTAAATTCTGATGCCACCCTGACAAGAACTCGTGACCTTTTATCGGCTTTGAAATATGGCAATAGTGACAGTAGCACCCTAAATACGCTTAGTCGTACCATACGTATTGTTGTTAATGATGGTGATGGCGCTGATGCCAGTAATCAAGATGTGACGGTAGCTTTGCAAAGAGCACCAGTTATAGATCTTGATGGTGATGACAGTAGTGGCGCGGTTAATGGTAATTACAATGTGGTATTTACCGAACAGGCTGGCGCTGTAGAATCGGCTGACACAGATAACAGTATCAGTGATGATGGGATGACCTTTAAATCATTGCAAGTGACTTTAAGTAATCGCCCTGATGGCGTTTTAGAAAATTTAAGCTCTATCTATGGTGTAGGGAGTCAAAATGTTAACGGTGAAAATATCACTATATCTGCATATAACTCTGCGACAGGCTTGCTAGATATTGCTATTGACGATGCCTCGACTGATGCCGCCATTATGCAAATAATGATCGCCTCTATTCGTTACGACAATAGCGCGGATGAACCCAATAGCACAGCTAGATTGATTACTTTTAGCATTGTAGATACTGATGATAATGTCGGTCCTGCCTCTACAACAACCTTGACTATCACTAATGTAAATGATGCGCCAACAGGTAGTGTTACCATTTCAGGCTCGGCGATAGAAGGTCAAACGCTAACCGCGTCTAATAATTTAAGTGATGCTGATGGTCTAGGTACTATTAGTTATCAGTGGCAGCGAAATAACAGTAATATTATTGGAGCGACCAGTAGCAGTTATACCCTCGGAGATAGTGACGTAGGCAGTGTTATTCGAGTTGTTGCCAGTTATCTCGATGGTCAAGGAACAGTTGAAAGCATCGCATCAACATCAACATCTGCGGTAACCAACATCAATGATGCGCCAACAGGTAGTGTTACCATTTCAGGCTCGGCGATAGAAGGTCAAACGCTAACCGCGTCTAATACTTTAAGTGATGCCGATGGTCTAGGTACTATTGGTTATCAATGGCAGCGAGATAATAGTAATATCGCCGGAGCGACCAGTAGCAGTTATACCCTCGGAGATAGTGATGTAGGCAGTGTTATTCGAGTTATTGCCAGTTATATCGATGGTCAAGGAACAGCTGAAAGCGTTATCTCTGACGAGACAGCTCCTATTAAAAATGCCAATACGGCTCCAATACTGATTGCAGATGCAATAACTGTCTCAGAAGATGGGTCAGAAAGTCGACAAATTACAGTCACAGATGAGACACCTGAGCAAGTGAGTTTGAGTATTGCTGTGCAACCAA
Source organism: Colwelliaceae bacterium 6441 (assembly GCA_040779345.1). GTDB lineage: Bacteria > Pseudomonadota > Gammaproteobacteria > Enterobacterales > Alteromonadaceae > Thalassotalea_H. The sequence continues at coordinate 10,761 of JBFONU010000016.1, forward strand.
CAAACGGAAAAGCTAGTATTGTTGAACATACATTAACTTACACGCCGAATGATAACTTTAGCGGTAGTGATAGTGTGTCCATTGTTGGTGACGATGGTCAATTGGTATCTGAGGCGCTGACTATTGATATTTCAGTTACTCCGGTTAATGATGCTCCCATTGCTAACGATGATAGTTTTGTACTCCCTCATGTAGACGATAATATCTATGTACTGGCAGTGCTAGACAACGATACAGATGTTGATGACGACATGATAACAATTAGTAGTGCGAAGGCTGATATCGGCACTGTTCAAGTGCAGGATGGGCAGTTGTTATACAACGCACCACAGGGACTGAAACAAGATATAACTTTAACGTATCGTATCATTGATCCAATTGGTGCAGCTGATGAAGCTAATGTGCAATTGACTATAACTGATATTCCTAGTGAATTACCGGTACTCGTTGTACCTGATGATATACAGGTAGATGCCACAGGATTATTTACCAAAGTTGATCCCGGTACTGCAACTGCCACGGATAGTAATGGTCAACCTCTCGCCGTAACTACCTTAAATAACCCGAGCTATTTTGCCCCAGGTCTGCACAAACTATACTGGCAAGCAACGGATAATTTAGGACGTAGTAATACCGCTGAGCAGATTATCGAAGTAAATCCGTTAATTTCAATTGCGAAAGATAGTATAAGTAGTGAAGGGCAAGTGCGTAATGTTAAAGTATTTCTTAATGGTCCATCACCAAGCTATCCGATCACAATTCCTTATACGGTAAGTGGTAATGCTGATGGTAATGATCATTCTCTCATCGATGGTGAATTAGTGTTTACGGGGGGAACTGAGGCCACTATCACTATTGAGATTTTTGAAGACGGTATTGATGAAGGCAATGAAACCGTACAGATAAATTTAGCTTCAGAGCTTAATTTGTCTGCAAAATCAAGCCATACCTTAACGATAACCGAGCAAAATATTGCGCCTGTTGTAGCCATGAATGCTACGCAGAACGATATTGAACAGCTATTTGTGGTGAACAATGAGCAGAATGTAATCATTACTGCAACTGTTAATGATGCGAATAGTTTAGATAGTCATAGCTATCAATGGCTATCAATAGACGAAGCGATTACTTTACAGCCATTGAATGACAATCAGGTAGAGTTAGGGATGAACAACCTTGCTCAAGGTGTATATCGCATTCAAGTTACTGTAAGCGATGATGGTAGTCCTTCATTGAGTACACAATCCACTTTGTATCTCGATGTAAGAAATAGTCTACCGACACTAAATAACGATGATTCTGATGGCGATTTAATACCGGACAATGTTGAAGGTTTTGGAGACGATGATGGTGACGGCATTCCAGACTATTTAGACGCGGATAGCGATTGTCGTATTTTGCCAGCGGTGGCGAGTAGTGCGACTAAATTTTTGATTGAGGGAGAAGCAGGAGCATGTTTACGAAAAGGTAGCAGTGTTGCTAACAATCAATCCGGCGGTGCTGAGATAGATAGTTTGGAACTTCCTTTAGATAATGAAGCAAATAGTAATGGTAGCATCTATGACTTTATTGTTTATGGGATGCCCCAACAAGGCCAGAGTGTGGCTTTAGTGCTGCCGCAACGTCAGCCAATTCCAGAGAATCCTGTTTATCGTAAATTTATGTCGGGCCAGTGGCAAGATTTCGTTGTTGATGAGAACAATTTTGTCCATTCTACAGCAGGTAACAAAGGCTACTGTCCACCGCCAGGTGATTCTGACTGGCGAGCAGGATTGAATGCAGGTGATTGGTGTGTTCAGTTGACGATCAAAGATGGTGGTCCTAATGATGACGACGGTGTTGTTAATGGCACCGTCGTTGATCCAAGTGTAGTCGCCGTCGCATTAACAGATAATAATGCGCCAGTGGTACAAGACGATAAACTGCTATTAAGCTGGAACAGTAACGTTGTGATTGATGTACTCGCTAATGATAGTGATGCTGATGGTGATAGCCTTATGTTAACCAGTGCGAGTGTCGACTTTGGTCAAGTTAGCATTGAAGACAATCAATTATTTTACCAAAGTAAGCTAAACCACTATGGTCAGGCGATTATTACCTATGGTATTAGTGATAATCAAGGAGGCTCTGCAAGTGGTGAAGTGGCGATAGACATCATTGCCAACCAGCTACCTATTGCCGAGGATGATACTGCAAATACTGATTTTGACACTGAGGTTACCATCAATGTATTAGCTAATGATAGCGACCCTGAGGGCTCTGCGCTTAGCGTAACACAAGCTAGTGCAGATATGGGCAGTGTTGTCATTAATCAGGATTATAGTCTGACATTTACACCTGATACTGGTTTCAGTGGCGTGGCGACTATTACTTATACCGTTGTTGATGACCTAGGAGCTGCGGCGCAAGGACAAGTTACAGTCACTGTTGAACTTGAAGTGATTGTGGTTAAGCCTGCTAAGTCTAGTAAAGGAGGAGGTTCAACGAACTTACCTCTGCTCCTCTTGGGATTAATGGTATTAATGCATCGTGGTAGAGAAACGCTAAAAGCACTGATGAAAAGTCGATAAGTCATTAAATTTGATATGCCCTAAAATGATTTTACCATTGACTGGGGCTAGATAATCACTCATTGATTTTGAAATAAGTTTTATAAAAAGGTAATAACAGCAATGTTATTACCTTTTTTTTGACGATTACTTTAGGTACGTATAACCGTCTAAGCAGTTTTCATAAAAATCAATCCAGTTAACACCTTCACGCGGGTTTATCTTTCCGCGCTGAATTTGTTTATCGATTTCTTTTTTTACCACCTGCGCCATTATTTCTGGGGTATATTGCATGGTAGATAAAACATTTTTAACGGAAGATCCTTTCACCACTTCTTCGATGTAAAAATCTTTTGGATCATCGTCGTAACTGACGATGTGCACTTCATTCAAACGTCCGAATAAATTATGCATATCTCCCATAACATCTTGGTAAGCACCCGTTAAAAAGATGCCAATATAATAATCTTCATTGTCATTTAACTGATGAAGTGGGATATGTTGTGCTATGGCTTCCTCCCCAATAAACTTGTCAATTTTTCCGTCACTATCACAAGTAATATCGACTAAGCTACAAAGCTTACTCGGCGTTTCATTTAATCGAGAAATAGGCATGATCGGCAATACTTGATCGATGGCCCAAGAGTCAGCAGCAGATTGAAAAACTGAAAAATTTGCTAAATATTGTGACGAGAGTATTTCAGAAATTTCTTTTAATTCTTCAGGAATAAATTCTTCTTTTTGACTCAGCTTTTCTATCGCTTTTAAGATCCGCCAATACATAGTTTCTATTTTGGCTAATTCATCTAGCGTTAATACGCTTAATTTAAACGCCTGCATTGCTTGTTCTTTTAATTGAGTCACATCGTTATACGACTCTTGGAAATTATCAACCGATAAGCTGTTTTCTATTTCTCTAATGTTAGTGACAATAAAATGCTCACCTGTTTTTTTCCGGGTGTTATACGATTTACCACCGGGTTGAATTTCACCGATAATTTTTGTCACTACACAAGAATGGTGCGCTGTTATTGCTCGACCGCTTTCGCTAACAATATGCGGGTGTGACACTGACTCTAGATCACAACTTTGTTTAAAGCCGTAGATAATATCAGCGATATATTCTTCCATATCGTAATTACATGATGAATCATTGGTTGATTGTGAACCGTCGTAATCAACCGCTAAGCCTCCGCCAACATCAACGTATTCAAGTGGTACCCCTTGTTTTACTAATTGGGTATAAATTAATGACGACTCTTGAATGGCTTCTTTTATGGCGCGAATGTCCGTTAATTGGCTGCCGATATGAAAATGTAATAGCTTAATGGTATCTTTTAGCTCTTCTTGTTCAAGCAAGTCAATAGCATTGAGAATTTCAGCTATGCTTAAACCAAACTTGGCGCGCTCGCCACTTGAGCTTTCCCATTTACCTCGACCTTTAACCATCATTTTCACCCTAAGGCCGATCACGGGTTTTATATTTAATGATTTTGATAGCTTAATTAAACTGGTAAGTTCACTGAATTTTTCAATCACTATGATGGTATTTCTATGAATTTTTTGCCCCAATAAAGCTAACTTCAAATATTCTTCGTCTTTGTAACCATTTAAAATTGTTAGGGAGTTTTTATTGGTGTTATAAGCTAATGCAGCAATAAGTTCGGGCTTAGAGCCAGCTTCTAAGCCGTAATCAAACCGTTTACCCGCGCGAACTATTTCTTCAATTACTTCACGCATTTGGTTAACTTTTACGGGAAAAACACCTAAATAGCGACCTTCGTAATCGGCTTCTTCAATGGTTTTTCTAAAGGTTCTATTTAAGCGCTCTACTTGAGAACGTAATATATCGTGAAACCTGATCACTACAGGAAAATCGATCCCTTCGGCGGCAATTTCATCGACTACTTCTTGTAAATTAATCGACAAATTTGGCTGATCATAGCGAGGCGTGACGTTAATGCTGCCATGCTCTCCGACATTAAAATAACCATCCCCCCAGCGATTAACGCGGTAAATTTTTTCAGCTGATTCCACCGAGCACTTCTTCGCTATGTGAGCCGTATTATTGTTATTAGTGTGATTTTTCATCGTCATTTTATGTTCTCCGCGGTGCTAAACAAAGCAGTAATTCGCGAACAACCTTCGCGGCAAAAACATCACTATTTCCTGTGCTGTCTATTTCTGGTGATAATTCAACAACGTCACAACCAACAAAATTTTTACCGTATAGTATTTTGCATAAGCTAACGAATGAATGAAAATCTTCTCCTCCCGGCTCAGGAGTACCTGTTCCTGGGAAAAAACTTGGGTCAAAATAGTCTAAATCTAAGGTTAAATAAATAGGGGTATCATCGGGGATAGTTTCAACGCAGTGAAGAAAATCAGCTCTACTTTCTTTTAAGCTATTGTGCTGTTTCATCCACTGATACTCATCTTTCGTCCCTGAACGAATACCATATTGTATTAGCTTGTTGTTCTCACCAAAGTGCTCGGTTATGCGGCGAATAATGGAAGCATGTGAATGGTGATAACCTAAATAACCATCACGTAAATCTGCATGAGCGTCTAAATGCAGCACGATAAGGTTAGGGTAGTCTTTTAAATATTTTTTAATTGGTGCATATGACACTGAATGCTCGCCGCCCAGTGTCATAATCCGTGTATTGTTAGTCGCTAAAGCAACCTCATCAAATAATAACTCAAATGCCTTATTAGCCGATGCATAGGCGTTTTCTACGTCAGTCGATTTGCTGTTTTCATTAAGAGATAAATCAATCGGTAAATTACCCAAATCAACAAATGAAATGTCAGTAAGATCAGCTTTTAAATAGGGCGAGTATGACTCTATACCATCAGAGACTGCTCTAAGTGCGTTCGGACCAAATTTAGCCCCTTTTCTAAAACACGCAGTACCATCAAATTCAAAGCCGATGATATGTGTGGTATTAGGGTAAACCCCTAATTTCTGCGCTGCACCTTCAAAGTTGATAGGTGCGGGAACTAAACCAACATTAATTTGCTTAAGCATAAAAGGTCGTACTCATAAAATTTTGCGCAATTATCCAAAATATTGACTTAATGTATAGCTTTTTATTTATAAAACATACAAAAAATTTAGTTTGAAAAGTATACTCATTTGATGGTGTTTATTTAGACAAAAATAGTTGTATTATTTTATTGATTAAACCCAATTAATTTGTAAAATAGCGCACCATTTTTATAACAGGAAGCTCATGATGTTTTTTGAAGGTTCGGAGAAAAAGACGGAGATTTTAATCGACGCTGATCAGCTTTCTTTACTCAATGACATTAACGATGAGTTTTGGGCCGCATTGGTTAACTGTAGCCAAGCGAAAATATTATCGTCAATTAGTAATGAACACTGCAAAGCCTTTTTACTTTCAGAGTCTAGTTTATTTGTCTGGCATGATAGAATTTTAATGTTGACCTGTGGGGAAACCCAATTGGTTAATGCGGTTGAATATTTTATTCAAGAGATTGGTTCTGCAGTGATCAAACATCTCACTTATCAGCGCAAAAATGAATATTTTGCCAACGCACAACCAAGTTGTTTTGGCGACGATATCAAATTAATTAGCCAGTACCTTCCCGGCAAAGCTTATCGCTTTGGTGAGATGGACAATCATCACAATTACGTTTTCCATTTAGATAACGACTTTGTCGCCGATGCAGACGATATTACTTATGAGCTATTGGCCTATCAAATATCAGAACAAGCTTCACTGCATTTAACGCAAGAAAACTTAACTAACCAAGAAATACGTGATTTTCTTAGGCTTGATCGCTTATTGCCTAATTTCATTATTGATGATTTTGTTTTTTCGCCTTATGGGTATTCGCTTAATGCTATTTACCAGCAGCACTATTTAACGATTCATGTTACCCCGCAAATGGACAGTAGCTATATTAGCTTTGAGTCTAATATCGATTTACTTGAACTCGCGCCGACGCTGATTGATATTTTAGCGCCTAAATCCTTTGATTTGATGAGTTTTAACGAGCAAGCGTTTGAAGCTAAAGTAGCGCAGTACATACCACCACAATACGTTAGTAAATCCAAGGTGAGTAAACAACTAGATAATGGTTACTTAGTTCACTTTTCCAATTATGTTCTACCACAAACCACATTTATTGAGCCTATAGAACTCGATATCTCAGGAGAAAATCATGCACTCTAATTTATGGATTGAAGAAAAATTTCAAGATTTTTTAGGCATCAAGTTCAAAGTAGAAAAGGTCCTTTTTTCAGATAAAAGTGAGTTTCAAACGGTTGATGTGGTTGAAACTAAAGGGCATGGTAAAATGCTGTTAAATGACGGTTTAATCATGGTTACTGAACGAGATGAGTTTGCTTATCATGACATGATCACTCACGTACCACTATTTGTTCATCCAAACCCTAAAAATGTCTTAGTCATTGGTGGCGGTGATGGTGGCACGGCAAGAGAGGTGATCCGCCACGCATCTGTTGAAAAGTGTACTATGGTTGAAATTGATGCCATGGTTGTTGAGGCATGCAAAAAGCATATTCCACAAACGGCTTCAGCGCTTGATAATCAACGAATAAACTTGATCATTGGTGACGGTGTCGAATTTGTTAAAAATACCACAGAAAAGTTTGATGTCATTATTGTTGATAGTACGGATCCAATTGGTCCTGCGCAGCCATTATTTGGTGAAGCGTTTTATCAAGACGTTTTTAATTGTCTAAGTGATGATGGTATTGTGGTTTCTCAAGGTGAATCATCATGGTATGCCATGGAGATACAAGAATCATTATTGAAAGTATTAAATAATGTCTTCCCTAAAAGCTATTTATATAGCTTTAGCAATTTAACTTATCCCGGCGGTTTATGGAGTTTCACTTTCGCTTCAAAGCAATATCATCCGGTAGATGATTTCAAGCCTGAAAGGGTAGAACAGTCTGAATTAACCTTTGATTATTATAATGCGCCATTACATTCAGCGGCATTTTCATTACCTAGTTTTGTGCTTAAAGGCTTAAAGGGGTTAATTGATAATTAAGTAGGGCACTCAGTTTAATCATGGATATGACTTATTGGTCATATCCATGAGGGTAAAATGAAGAGTCAATTAGCAGTACATCAGCTTAATATTCTGTTATTCAATAATACATGGCAATTGTTAAAGGAATAGTTGTCTATTTTGATACGTTTTCATTTTAGCTAACTCAGTCGACCTTGCCAGTTGTTTGAGGTAAGCTTTACTGATCGATATGTCTTTTTACCAATAGTTAAATGATTATTTATCATTAAAAATTAGTTCTTATAATGTCACTGTCAGCACTTTTTGTTTTTGACAATGCCTGCATTTCACCTGTCACTGCATAATCGTAATAACCCATCGAGGGCATTTTATGTGCTTGCCTTTGCATCGTTTTCATTGACGATAATTTAAGTAATTCACTAGCATTGTCTTTAGCAAGGCAATAAAAATCGTCGTTATCTAGTCGCATGGTTAAGCTATGGCGAAAAACAGGGTCTTGACAGGTTAACTGCTCAGGTGCCAATTTCCCATCTATAAAAATCTGAAAGTCATTTTGAATAAAAATTTTGTGCTTTTCATTACCCAGAGCAAATGCCCATTGAGTATTTAATTGATTCGTTATCTTAGAGGAAAGTTCATAACTAAATAGCTGCCATTTTTTATCCACATATTGACTATAAACCACTTTGTTTTTATCTAACCAACTGACACCATAAGCAGGTAATGATAAATTCAAGGTGTTGAGCACTTTCTTCATTTTTACATCAAAAAGCAGTATGCCTTTACTGGTATTGACCAACAATGTTTTGTCATCAAATGACCAATGTAAACTATAAAAACTTCTCCCTTGATCAGGTGGCTCAATTGACGTTAATTTGTCCGATATTACGTTCTTAATCCAAATCTTGCTGTAACCAGAACGCTTAGAAATAAACGCTAATTGGATTTGATTATGCGAAATAGCCGGTAAAAAATCACTTACCGATGAATTAACATCCGTCATAATATTTACGTTAGTTTCAATATCACTGTTAAACAAATACGAACTAAATAAGTAATCTCGTTGATTATTTATGCGTTTAACATCATTTATACGCCGAGTATCAGAGACCAATACTGAAGACTGTTTATTCGCTAAATTTGTTTGCAAAAGCTGGTAAGCTGGATGAGGTCCTTGGTGAACAATTGCATTCTCTTTATGTGACCAAACAGCACTATCAATAAAATAATCAAAATTTATAAGCTCGGTTAATTCACTGTTTGATAAATCTAATTGGAAAAATGATGTTTTACCGGCAGTTTGATCGCTCAAAATAAGCAATTTGTTCGCAACAAAATCATAATCGAAATGATGATTGCCTTTACCTATTGCCTTTGGTTGAGGTAATAGCTGTTTATCGCCCGTTGCAATGTTTAATTGGTAAAGATAAAACGGCTCAAAGGTATTGGCTCGCTCAACAAAATACAAGGTTTGGTTGTCTTTACTAAAAGCAAAATCTGTAAAACTATTTTGTAAACATCGATAGATAACTCTGGGCTCTTGCGCTTTACCCCCAATAAAATCTATTTGATGAAATTCACACACGGCTTTATTTCTATACAAGTAAACTACTTGACTATCATCATGTGCCCATTGTGCTGCACTAGCTCGCCCACCAGCTAGGCTTATTCTTTCAGGTGTGCCGTCAGGCAAAGTCATTAAATAAAGCGCCTGCTGCTTATTTTCATAACTAGAATAAAGTAGCTGTTTACCATTGTTTGCCATAGCAGCATCAAATTGATCGCTCGACAACCGGGTCAGAGGAGAAACATTAGGGTTGGTATTATCCGGTGAGTTCAAACGAAATGATAACAAATAGGCCAAAAATAAAAGCATAATAAATGCTAATAATAACAATGGTACTTTGGTATCAGCTATTCTGCCCAAAGTTGAAGAGTCAGCTCTTTCCAAGCATTCACTACTTGTCTCAATATCATTTTTTGCTTCATTGGATGAGGGAGTTTGGGTTCGCGATGGTGTATTTAATGCTTGTTTTTCAACAAGCAACGAGGCGTCTGCAATAAATCGGTAACCAATTTTGGGTACAGTGACAATGTATTGTTTAACTTTACCTTCATCAGATAGTGCTTTACGAAGTAAGCCAACAACACGATTAATTGCGTTTTCAGAAACTAGTTGCCCATGCCATACTTCAGTGAATAGCATATCTCTCGTGATATTCTGTTGAGGGTTCAAACAGAAATAGCACAGTAAACTTGCGATTTTAGGCTCTAATAATACCTCTTCATCAGCAGAACTAAGCACTCTTGTATTTGCATTAAACTCGAATTTTCCAAACGCCCACAACATTAATTACTCACAAATTCCATTATAAGTCATTGAAAAAAAGTCTATATCATGAAAAATCACTTAATATCATTTTATCATCATGATTTACGAACAAACCCTTGCAACAATACCTAGTATCAAAACAGCTAAGGATTAAACACTATGCACGACCTTTTAAAACGCTTTGTTAAAAAAAGAATGATTCTACACACCTTGTCTTTCATTTCAATTTTATTCATCACAACAGTCAAAGCACAAACCATAACAACGGAAAGCTTTATTGAGCGATTAAAACACCACTATAAACCTATTAATATGATGACGCACTATTCGGTTACGTATAAATCAACAGGTAAGTCTCCAACTCAAAGTTACGATTATAGTCACCCAGATAAAACTTACCGCCGTGAGATTATTGATGTGGATATGTCTAAAAAGCAATACTTCTCTCACCTTACTCGAGGTGGATTCCCTGGTGGTTTTGTTTTCAACACAAAAGAATTTCAAACTGATAATAAACGTTATCGTTATGATGTTAATGGTGTTTTATGGGGCAAACAGGTATCTGAGCTCAATACTAAGTTTGGTTATCAGTTACGAGTGAATGATGTCACTGAAGCCGTTGATATACTCGCAGTAAAAGAAATGCTAAATGAGTCAACTAATAAAACAAAATTAACGTCAAAATTTGATGTTATGTCAAATCGAGTAACGATTGAAAAAAACAGCACCTTACAAGGTAAGTTGACCTATACCTTTCAAGTTAATCCAATTCGATTGCTCTCTCATTATAATGAAAAAAACGGACAGAAATTTTCTTATAGTAACCCTGTACACTACAATGGCATTGAATACGCCAGCAAAGTCTTGATGGAAGAAGCGCATTTTAGCAGTGAAATTTTGATAGAGAATGTCGTTGCGATTAATAAAATTGACGCGATGAAATTAATGATCCCGAAAGGATACGGACCCATAGTTAATGATCAACAACTTGATTTAACAACAGAAATGATTGGTAAAGACTTATATCTAATTAGTCATGTTAGCGATAGATATATCGCGTTTAAAGTAGATGATTCAGGCATTATGGTATTTGGAGCGCCGCTGTCAGAAAAATGGTCAGAAAAAGTGATTGCTCATATCAATAAACAATTTCCGAACAAAAAAATTGAATCAGTTTACATTACTCATCCTCATAGTGACCACATTGGAGGTTTAGCAGCTTATGCTAAAAAAGGCATTACAATATTAGCCGATCCCTATAGTGTTGAAGCAATAAAAGCATTTCCTGGTTTTGCAAAAAGTATTGATAGCTTTACATTCCGCCCTTTTATGCACAAAGAAGTGATTAACGACGTGCGTTTTTATATCCCTGACAATGCGCATGCCAAAGGGCAAAGCTTTGCTTACTTTGAAGATTCAAAGATTATATACGAAGGCGATTTATTAGAAATTCCGTTTGATAATACCATTGCCACCTATATGTCATTAGTAGAAAAGCAATTTGTTGAATTTGTCAGAGCCGAACAACTCATCATTAAGCGTATTATTGGACATCACCGTAATGGAAATATATCTCCTGAGGTAATGAACGCCTATTATCAAAAAAACACTCAGTAGAATAAATTGGTGTTGAAGTGGGATAGTTCATACTCATTACCAACACCTTTTGATTTTCAATAAAAATGGGGCCGATGGCCCCTAAATACGGCAAGTTTTATTGAATAAAAACAACATTTCAACAGTGATTCTGACCTGAACTCAGCATTATTGATGAAGAAATACCTACTCCACGATATTAGCTAAAATTTGAGCTCACCTTGAATAGCCTACTAAATAGTTGCAAGATAGTTGCAAGTTGATACTGCTAAGCTTTCTGAACATTGTTTAGGGGCGTTAGTGACTAGGTAAATCAATTCACCAATTTTGAAATACTATGTCTTTATGGGCATTGGCGGGGTTTAGCTATTTTGAGCTGCTGATAGCTCTTTTTGATGGTGTTCACTATCTTATCTGATGTATTTATATTAGCCGCTAAGAATAGTGTTTGATTTAGCTCATCAATGGTAAACAGATGCCTTAATTGGTTATTGATTATTGATGGCGTGTTTTTAAGCTCTTTGGCATAACTGTCGGAAATCAAGATAACATCAGTACGTTTATACTTCATCATTTCCCTTAATTGGTCATTATGATTAACTTCGACGATGTTTTTTTGTAAACCTTTTTTAATTAAAAAAGCTTTAGTCGCTTGTTCTCTTTCTACGCCGATTTTATAGGCAAAGATATCATCAAAAGTGTTAATGCTAACATCATCTCTTTCAAGCAAGGTATAAAAAGACATGGTGACTTTACACAGGGGCACCAACCATTTAAATTGCTCAATTCTTTCTGGCGTTTGTAACATTGAAAAAATCAATGTGTTGGGGAGTTCGGTAACGTTCTTATAGGCTCTAGCCCATGGCATTATTTGAATTTGATAGTCAAAACTTGTGTTTTTTAATACCTCATCAACGATTAAAAATGAGGTGCCTGCTAATTTACCTTCGCTAGTTAAATATTGAAAGGGCGGGTAATCTTCTGTTAGAACTGTCAGTTTTGAATCAGCATGTAACGCTGGTGATAAAAACAATAAAGTGCTAAAAAATAGCTTATATGGCATGGCAGCAACAATAAAACTTTTGATAACTCAAATCATATAATGCCAAATAATAATATGCAATTATTAGACGTTATTGTTGAGATAGCCCATTTTAGCATTATTTTGCTTAGTTAACATTAATTAAGTTCGCTTTAGTTAATAATCACGTACTCACTATGGCAGCTAATGATCTATGCTCCCCTAGCAATATATTTTTAAAGGTAAAAATGACGTAGCTTTCAAAATTTTGCTGAGCTATTACGTTAAATGACGAAAAGAGAAAATATCGAATGATATTCAAAGATAAATTGTTACGAATATTAACCGAAGTTTTGTTAGTATTTCACTAGGCTTAGCCGCTTTGTTTACGATACACTCAGTTGAGTTATAGTCATTTATAGTTAAATAATTTATAGGATTGATTTTGAATAAAACGAAGTTTAGTTGGTCGCTAACCAAAGTGGCAATCATCACATTAAGTTATTGTTTTACAAATTTATCATTCGCGAGTGATCCGTTAGCAAATTTTGAACAATGCAAGAGCCGATTTCAGCAACAAGCTCAACAGCAAGGTTTTAGCAAAACGATTGATACTGTTATTGATAATTTATCGCCGACTGAGCGAGTGTTAGTCCTCGATAAAAACCAGGCGGAATTTGCAGAAAGTTTTGGCCAATATGTAAAAAAGCGTGTTTCTAATTATCATATTCAAAATGGCAAAAAATTATTAAAAAAGCATGCCGATTTATTTGCTCAATTGCAGACGAAATATGGCATTCCACCTCAATACCTGGTGTCTTTTTGGGGCTTAGAAACGGTTTTTGGTAAACATAAAGGGAAAATGTCGGTACTTAACTCTATCGCGACGTTAGCGTGTGATGAAAGGCGAAGTGATTATTTTACCGCTGAATTGTTTGATTTGTTTAGTATGATTGACAGCGGACGTGTCTCAGTTAAACAACTACAAGGTTCATGGGCTGGCGCAATGGGGCACATGCAATTTATGCCTTCAGCTTACCGTAAATATGCCGTTGATGGTGACGCAGATGGCAAGGTTGATGTTTGGCAAAGTGAGGCTGATGCACTGACGACTGCCGCTAATTATTTGAATAAAATTGGTTGGCAACCAAATGAACGTTGGGGAAGAGAGGTACTTTTACCCGAGCATTTTGATTTTGAATCAATCGTTTATGATCAGCGTTATCCATTATCAACTTTTAAAGCCCTTGGAATAAAACAAGTCAATGGCAATCGCTTACCAGACTATAAAATAGATGCTGAACTTGTGTTACCTAATGGTCATCAAGGGCATGCGTTTTTAGTTTATCGAAACTTTGATGTCATCATGGATTGGAATTTATCGAAAAATTATGCGCTTTCAGTGGGGATCCTTGCTGATAAATTGATTGGCGCTGCTGGCATTCGCACGATTAAAAACCCTCAACCACTTTCGTTTAGTCGTAAAAAAATGCAACAACTCCAAGCTAAGCTAAATGAGTTAGGCTATGAAACAGGAAAGCCCGATGGTATTTGGGGGTCTAATAGTCGAAAAGCGATCAGAGCATTTCAAATTGAGCAAAAGCTGATAGCGGATGGTTTCCCTAATCAAGAGGTTTTTCAATCATTAGGCTTGTCACAAAGCTAAGAAATGTTCACTAAGACTTTTTTCTTAGCTCAACTAGAAAAATACCTTAGTACAACCCATACGTGGTTTACCTGCATGAAACCACTGTAGTAGTTACGGTATAAAGGCAAAAAAGAGTGATGAAAACACAAGGTTTGGCGAGTGAGTTAATGAGTAAATTAATGAGTAAAAGAAAGATAATGTGTTTTTTCTCGTGAATAATTTACGTTTCACAACGAAAGGCGCTATTCCCACGGTTTAACACTTGATATAATGCCGCGCAATTACATTTAAATTTTCTTTTTGATAGAGGTTCTGCGGATGTCGGCAGCTGAAAACCGTCCAACAAATTTTATACGCCAAATAATTGATGCTGATCTGGCAAGTGGTAAACACACCAGTGTGCAGACGCGTTTTCCCCCTGAGCCTAATGGTTATCTTCATATCGGCCATGCCAAAGCGATTTGTTTAAACTTTGGTATCGCAGAAGATTATAAAGGGCTTTGTAATTTACGTTTTGATGATACTAATCCTGAAAAAGAAGATATTGATTACGTTATCTCTATTCAAGAAGATGTTAAATGGTTAGGTTTTCAATGGGCAGGCGATGTCCATTATTCCTCTGACTATTTTGACCAACTACATGCCTATGCCGTTGAATTGATTGAAAAAGGCTTAGCGTATGTTTGTTTTCTTAATAGTGATGAGTCTCGTGAATACCGTGGCACATTAAAAGCTCCGGGGAAAAATAGTCCTTATCGTGATACTTCTGTTGAAGGAAATTTAGCACTTTTCGACAAAATGAAAAACGGCGAATTCAAAGAAGGTGAATGTTCGCTGCGCGCTAAAATAGATATGTCTTCAAGTTTTATGTGTATGCGTGACCCGATTATTTATCGTGTTAGGTTTGCTCATCATCATCAAACAGGAGATAAATGGTGCATTTACCCAATGTACGATTTTACTCATTGTTTGTCAGACGCTATTGAAGGTATCACGCATTCACTTTGTACCTTGGAGTTTCAAGATAATCGTCGTTTATATGATTGGGTGCTTCAAAATGTCTCTATTGATGTGACACCACATCAGTATGAGTCTTCACGTTTAAACCTTGAATATACAGTAATGAGTAAACGTAAACTCAATTCTCTTGTTGAAGAAAAGCTAGTCAATGGCTGGGACGATCCTCGTATGCCAACCATCGCAGCATTTCGCCGACGTGGTTATACACCAGCTTCGTTAAGAGAGTTTTGTAAACGTATCGGCGTGACTAAAATGGATAACACCATTGAAATGGGTGTGCTTGAAGCGTGTATTCGTGAAGACTTAAATGATAACGCACCGCGAGCGATGGCAGTGCTTGATCCGATAAAACTGGTGATTGAAAACTATCCTGAAGGGCAAGTTGAAGAACTGACGATAAAGAATCACCCAAGTGATGAAAGCCAAGGAAGTCGTATTGTTCCTTTCTCAAAAGAGCTTTACATCGAAGCTGAAGATTTTCGTGAAGAAGCAAATAAAAAATATAAGCGTTTAGTGATTGATAAAGCGGTACGTTTACGCGGCGCTTATGTGATCACAGCCGTTCGTTGTGATAAAGACGAAGAAGGGAAAGTAACAACGGTTTATTGTACTTACAATGAAGATACTTTAGGTAAGAACCCCGAAGATGGCACTAAACCTAAAGGTGTTATTCACTGGGTATCGGCTGAGCAAAGTGTTAATGCTGAAATTCGTTTGTATGACCGATTGTTTACTGTCGCCAATCCTGCCGCTGAAGATGATTTTCATGCCGTGATAAACCCAGAATCATTAGTTACGATTAGTCACGCTAAAGTGGAACCTTCATTAGTAAATGCTCAGCCAGAGCAAGCATTTCAATTTGAGCGTCAAGGTTATTTTTGTTTAGATAACAAAGAAGCAACAGCGGACAGACTCGTTTTTAATCGTACCGTTGGCTTACGTGATACTTGGGCTAAAATCGCTAACTAGGCTCGGCTAAATTGCCAAGAGTAAATTTTTGTTCATAGCACCATGACATATTATTGGTTGATATACCGATATGTCATGGTGCGGTTAACCTCTTTTTCATGCTCTCAAGAGGTAACTTCATGCCTGAAACCGATCCATTCACGATGAAGACTTTTGAAACACCAGAATGCCTCGGTGATTGGCTTAAATTGCATCACGCCTGTGAAGATGAATTATGGATAAAAATATATAAAAAAAACACTGGGATCCTCAGTGTTACTTGGGATGATGTTGTGATCGAGGCTATATGTTGGGGCTGGATTGATGGCATTAAAAAGTCAATTGATGAGCAATCCTATCTTCAGCGTATTACGCCAAGAAAAGCGCGAAGTAACTGGTCTAAAAGAAACACAAAGCACGCTGAGCGTTTGATAAAAGAAAACCGGGTGATGGAGCCTGGACTTGTGCAAATTCGATCGGCAAAAGCGGATGGTCGTTGGGACAACGCCTATGTGGCGAGTGAAATAGAAGTGCCAGAAGACTTTTTAATCGCTGTGAACAGTAAGCCAGATGCTAAAGCATTTTATCGTACCCTTAATAAATCGAGCCGATATGTCATCGCTTATGGATTAACAAGTGCCAAAAAGCCTGAAACTAGACAAAGGCGCTTTGAAAAGTTTATCAATATGCTTATTGACGAAGAAAAGCCCTAGAAAGTAGAATTTGGCGTGGAAGCGTCTTTAACAAGGATATAACCGTTTTTCTCGCACGGTTACTGTTTATTGTTCTGATAACGAAAAGTTAGTTTGAAAAGGAGTTTTGATGAAAGAAAGAGCAACAGGATTTGATCTAGCCAGAACGTTAGCGATATTTGGAATGGTGATTGTTAATTTTAAAATTGCCATGAATGCTACTACGGGGAGCTCAGTTTTGATGAGTTTCTCCGAAATTTTTGAAGGGCGGGCATCCGCGCTGTTTGTTATTCTTGCTGGCGTAGGTGTCACTTTTTTAACTAATAAAGCAAGAGCATCTATAGATAGTTCAGTGATTCTTAACGGCCGATTATCATTGCTCAAACGAGGTTTGCTACTGATTTTTTTCGGGCTAATTTACACGCCCATATGGCCAGCCGATATTCTTCATTTTTATGGTTTTTATTTCTTAATTGCTTCCTTAATTTTTAGGGTTAATGATAAAACTCTCTTGTTGATCTCACTTATCATCATGTTGGTATTTCCAAGTTTACTGATCTTTTTTAATTATGAGCAAAACTGGGACTGGCAATCATTAACCTATGAAAATTTTTGGTCTGTTGATGGCATGATCAGGCATATTATTTTTAACGGTTTCCATCCTGTATTTCCTTGGGCAGCTTTCTTAGTGTTTGGGATATGGCTGGGCAGACAAGATTTAACTGAAAAGGTGACAAAAAATAGGTTACTGATATCTTCTGCGATGATTTTTATTATTATTGAGAGTCTGTTTTATTGGTTAAGGCTGACCTTTGCTGATGGAGTTTCGTTAGGCATGACAAGTGAAGAGGCGACATTTCTTTTATCAACATCGATAATACCTCCTTTACCCCAATACATTATTTCTGCTACAAGTTCTGCGGTGATTGTCATTATTGCCTGTGTGTATGTTTCAGATATGTTTGCAAAAAATAAGTTACTTAAATGGCTTGCTCAGACAGGGCAATTATCGTTAACCCTCTATGTTGCTCATGTTATTTTTGGTATGGGTTTGCTTGAATCAATGGGCTGGCTAACCAATCAAACCATTGATTTTTCGCTGTTTAGTGCGTTAACTTTTTCTGTTTGCGCAATATTCTTTAGCGTTATATGGCTTAAATATTTTAAATCAGGGCCTTTAGAGTGGCTGTTTCGTAGAGTGTCACGTTAATAAAATATGCAAAAAACAAGTACATATTTTGGCCGTCAAAATAAGGTAGTTAGTTGATTTAATTAATTTGTTTTTTTAAGAGAGTGTGTACGTGGATTTATTTGTATTAGCGCTATTTTTACCTGCTTGCTTTGCTTTAAATATGATACCTGGCCCCAATAATTTACTTTCTATGGCTAATGGTCGACGATATGGTTTTAAGTATGCCGTTGTAGCAGGATTGGGTAGGATCGTTGCCTTTGTTGTTATGATTTTTATTGCTGCTTCTGGCTTGGCTGCGATCCTTTACGCTTCAGAAACTATTTTTTTTACCATCAAAGTGGCGGGTGGTGTTTATTTATTTTGGGTTGCTTTTAACTTATGGAGATCTAACGAGTTAGCAAATGAAAAGCAAATGCCAAACCACACTAGTATGTTCTCGTTGGCCAAACAGGAATTTTTTTTAGCGGCAGGCAACCCCAAAGCTATATTAATTTTTACGGCATTTCTTCCGCAGTTTATAGATCCTGCTTTAGACACTGGCGATCAGTTCTTCACGTTAGGATTAATCTTCTTATCTTTAGAGTTAATCGCGATTTCTCTTTATGCTTCGTTTGGTTTGTATTTGCGTCACTGGTTCTCACAACCAAGTATGAGAAAGTGTTTTAATCGTTGTTGTGCATTTTTTATCGGCGCTATTGGGCTCAGCTTATTCATCGATAGGAAAGTGTAAAACCTAGAAAACCGTGGATGAAAATAAAGCCTTGGTTGATATTTAATCAAATATAAATTAAGTTAATGTTACTAGGGAGAGTCAATTATGAAAAACGTAAAATTTATCTATGTGTATTTCTTATCAGGTGTTCTTTTTTTGATCACTGCTGGTGCTTTTTATTCAACGCAAAATACTAACCTTACGCCAGTGTTTGCAAGTATTGGTTTCGCTATTATTGCAATTAGCTTTGTATTGTTAAGTCAGCACCACAGCTGTAAAAAACAAAAAAAGTAGTCACACAATAGCTTATCAGTTTATATCAACGGCTAATGTATTGTTGGTAGTATTCAGTTGTAACTATATCTGTAAATTCACCTGAGAAATTTTTCAGGTGAATCCCATTTTCAAAGTAATTATCATCTAATGAAGAGCGTTATAGTCGTAAGCTTTTCAAAATAAAAATATTTTTTATCCATCATAACAATGCCTTGCTGCTTTAAATAATAAAAACGCTATATAAACTGTGTAAGTTTATTATGCGGTGATCTGTAGCTGTTTAATAATGAGTAAAGTTTATACAATCATTTTACCCTCTACATTAGTGAATCATTATGTTTAAAAAACTCGTGCCATTTGTATTTGTTTTATTGTGGAGTACTGGTTTTATTGGCGCTAAATATGGCTTACCTTACGCATCAACAGGCGACTTTCTTTCCATTAGAACGTTTGCGAATATCGCTGTTTTTATCTTGTTAATTGTAATTTTTAAACAACCCAAACTAACAACCAAACAAATTGCGCATACTATGGTGACTGGTTTACTTATACATGGAGCCTATTTAGGTGGTGTATTTGCAGCGATTGAAAGTGGTACTCCAGCAGGATTAACAGCGATTATTGTTGGCTTGCAGCCTTTATTTACCGCCGTTTTAGCGATAATTATCTTTAAAGAACAAGTTACTCCCTTTCAGTGGGCGGCACTTCTTTTAGGGATGACAGGGTTAGTATTGGTGGTTTCAGACAGTTTAGCGTTGTCAACTATTTCAAGTCAGGCGATAAGCTACGCTTTTGTGGCGTTAATTGGTATCACCTGTGGTACTTTATATCAAAAGCGATTTTGCCAAAAGCAACCATTATTACCTTCCGTGTGTTGGCAGTACGTTGCCAGTTTACTGGTCTTTCTACCTTTAATGTTAGGTGAACATAGTCAAGCGATTATTTGGCATCATGAATTCATTTTTAGTCTAGCTTGGCTGGTTATTGCGTTATCTGTTGCGGCAGTATTATTACTGATGTATATGGTTGAACAAGGTGATGCATCAAAAGTTACTGCCTACTTTTATCTCGTACCGCCAGCAACCGCTTTAGAAGCGTGGTTATTGTTTGATGAACAACTTGCCTTATCGACACTCTTTGGCATGCTATTATGTGCGTTAAGTGTTTATGTCGTCACTAAAAAGTCAATAAAAAGTCACTAAAATTAATCAACTGAAACATAATATATAAATGAATGAATTGAACCAAAAAAGTATAAAGAATATGCGAATAGCAATGATAGGTTTAGGTGACATAGCAATAAAGGCTTATTTGCCGTTAATTGCTCGTCATCCGAGTATTGAGCCCATTTTATCAACACGTAATAAAGAAAAATTACATTCACTGGCAAAGCAATACCGCATCAATGAAACGTACAGCACGTTAGTTGAGTTAATTGCAGCAAAACCTGATGCAGTAATGATCCACACCGCTACCGGCAGCCATTTTGAAATTGCTAAGCAGTTTTTAGACGCAGGGATCGCTTGTTTTGTTGATAAACCCTTGAGTTATCAATACACCGAGTGTGAAGAGCTAGTTAGCATAGCTAGAAGAACAAAAACGCCTTTATATGTTGGATTTAATCGACGATTCGCACCACTTATTTCACCGTTAAGCACCACTGAAAATGTTCACATCCGTTGGCAAAAACATCGGGTAAACTTACCCGCTCAAGCGCGTGAATTTATCTATGATGACTTTATTCATGTTGTTGATGGTTTGCGATATTTGTCAGTGTTTTCGCAACCAATCGATATAAAATTACTAAAAGTTACTCCCACTTATCACCATAATTTGTTATCCAGTATCCATTTTACCTATCCTATAAATGAGGTATTGATTGAAGGTCACATGAACAGATTATCTGGCGTGACAGAAGAAAGATTAGAAGTGTTTAGTGAAAATCAAAAAGTTGAAGTGAATAATCTAACGCATGGTTTTCTTTATCAAAATAGTAATGAAACACGGTTAAAATTTGATGACTGGCAAAGCTATTTTTATACGCGAGGTTTTGTCGATATGATTGAAGATTGGTTAGAGGTTATCAAGCAGGGCTATTCAACAGATCAGCAGCTCGATGATGTATTATCTTCTCACCAATTGTGCGAGTTAATTTTAAATCAAATTGAACAGTAATTAGGGGATTTATCATTTTATTTTTTAATAATCCCTTGAATTCGAGAGATTAAGCCTTATTACTTTATCAGTGACATAATATGTCTTATGGTAAGTCGGACAAATAATAAATAAGTGGTGAGAGATAAAATGGATATTTGGACACAATTACTCAGTTTGATCAGTGAATCTATTACGATGCTATCAAGTCATTTTAGTGGTGATCAAGCGCTGGCTATCATTGCATTTACAGTACTAGTTAAATTTTTATTAATGCCATTTCAGTTAAAGTCCTCGATTAAAATGGCGAATAATAAGTCAGCGCTCGCAAAAATTAAGCCGCAACTTGATAACCTAAAGACTAAATATCAAGAGGATCCTCAATCACTGTTTAAGCAAACGTCAGCACTCTATAAAAAACATAATATAACCATGATTGATAAAGCCTCTTTGGCTAATATGGCGGTGCAAGGTGGCTTTGGTTTTGCCATGTTTCAAACGGTTAAAAGCTTGAGTTTATCGTCACCTTTTATGTGGATAGCGACTATTGCTAAACCCGATATGTTGTTGGCATTAGTGGTGGGGTTTTTAACGTATATTGCCACCATTGTTACCCCTGGAATGGCAGAGCAGAGTAATCAGCTGATTGTGTTATTGCCTGCACTGATGAGTATTGTTGCGGTGGCAATGTTTCCATCGGCTCTGGGGTTATATTGGGCAACATCAAATGTTGTTACAATTTTTCAGTCTTTTATCGTTAAAGGATTATTGAAAAAACAGGCACACGCTTTAGGCTAATTATCTTGAGGTTAAAGACTATTGAGCTAATTATTTAGGGACAAAGGTGTTAATAATGAAAAACGCTAAAGATGATACTAAAAATACTTTGTTAATGTTGACTGGGTTTTTAACCGAAAGTGCGCTGTTAGAATCAATGTGTCGCTCTAAAACCTTAACGATCATGGTGGTTGTTATGCTCTGTATATTTACTGGACTAGGTTATTTTTTATATACTTTTACCTAAGGTAATAAAATGACTTATTTTTCAGGTTAAAGGGTTGAATATAAAAAGCCAGCGGGTGCTGACCCGCTGGCTTTCATTTTTTATAAAAAAAATCACTTTACGTTAAAATTTTTACGTTAAGATTTTGTAGCCGCTTTCATTTCACTGACAAAATCACTCAGCGCTATTAACATCGCTTTATTATCGTTTAAATTATTTTCAATAATTTTTACAACGGCCGAGCCACTTATTGCACCTGCTGCGCCGGCGTTAAGAGCCTCTTTAACTTGTTGTGGTTTTGAAATACCAAAACCAATCACGGTTGGCGACGCGTGGTAGCTTTTCAATGTTTCAATTAATTGCTCTGCTGAGACACTGGTTGAATTTTCACTGACAGTATTTTCGACAGCGTCGACACCGGTAACTCCCGCTCGGCTTAAAACATAGGTATAACCATGACTATATGAGGCAACATCGCGTAAGGTTTTATCACTTGCATTGGGCGGGGCAATAAAAATTGGGGCGACATTAGCGGCTAATGCGGCTTTTCTAAATCGTTCACTTTCTCGAATAGGTAAATCAGCGATTAATACCGAATCAACACCTACCGCTGCCATATCTTGGTAGAATTTTTCAATACCACGCGCGAAAACTAAGTTTCCGTAAAGCAATAGCCCAATGGGTATTTGCGGCGCGTATTCTCTTACTTGTTTTAAAATATCGATACAGGTGTCGGTATTCGCCCCAGCGGCTAATGCACGCTTTCCTGCTTCTTGGATCGTAATACCATCGGCACTGGGATCTGAAAAAGGGATACCTAATTCTAACGCATCGGCGCCCGCATCAATTAATGTTTTGATAAGCGCAAGTGATTGTTCGGCATTAGGATCACCAATAGTAACAAAAGGGATAAAAGCCCCTTCATTTTTTTCTGACAGCTTTGCAAAACAATCGATATAACGTTGTCCTGCTTGGCCACTGGCTTGGTAATGAGTGGTGTTGGTAGAATGAGTCATTATTTGCTCTCCTTATCCGCTGAATTCTCTTCAGGATGCAAAACGGTATGAACGTGGGCTAAGTCTTTATCGCCACGACCTGAAAGATTCACTAAAATAACGGTTTCTTCTGTCGCTTCTTCCGCCATTTTTAGTGCTTGAGCGAGTGCATGTGACGATTCAAGTGCAGGAATGATACCTTCGGTACTTGCCAATGTTTGAAATGCAGCCAGTGCTTCATCATCATTAATAGGCACATATTGAGCGCGCCCAGTTTCTTTTAAATGTGCGTGTTGTGGGCCAACAGCTGGGTAGTCAAGACCGGCAGAAACTGAATAGGACTCTTCAATTTGACCATATTGATCTTGCATGATGTAGGTATAGTTACCATGTAACATACCTTTCGTGCCCGCGGCGAGTGTTGCACCGTGCTTGTCCGTATCAATACCTTTACCACCTGCTTCAACGCCAATTAATTTTACCGACGTTTCTTTAATGAAATCATTAAACATACCAATGGCATTCGAGCCACCACCCACACAAGCGATGACATAATCAGGCAGCTTTCCTTCTTGGCTTAAAATTTGTTGTTTTGCTTCTTCACCGATCATTTTTTGAAAATCGCGCACAATCGTTGGAAATGGATGAGGACCCGCAGCTGTACCTAAAAGATAATGAGCATCATCATAATTAGCAGACCAGTCACGTAATGCTTCATTAACGGCATCTTTTAATGTACCAGAGCCCGCAGTGACAGGTATCACGGTAGCGCCCATTAGTTTCATTCTAAAGACATTTGGTTGCTGACGTTCGCAATCAACAGCGCCCATATAAACACGGCATTTTAGTCCTAATAATGAACAGGCAATTGCAGTTGCAACGCCATGTTGACCTGCACCAGTTTCGGCAATGATTTCTTTTTTCCCCATGCGTTTTGCTAACAAGGCTTGGCCTAATACTTGGTTGGTTTTATGTGCGCCACCATGTAATAAATCTTCACGTTTTAAGTAAATTTTTGCTAAGGGATTTTTAGATAAATTACGAGTAAGTGTTAATGGTGTTGGGCGACCAGCATAATTGGTTAATAGATCATTAAATTCATCAATAAAACTTTGGTCTTGTTGTGACTCTATATACGCCTGCTCTAATTGCTCAAGGGCAGGTACCAGCAATTCACCGACAAACATGCCGCCAAATTCGCCAAAATAGGCAGGTAATGTGGCTTTTATCTTACTTTTAGTTTCAATTGTATTATTCGTCATGTTAATAATTCCGTATTTGTGTGAAAACTTGTTGAAGTTTGTCACGACATTTTAAGCCCGGACTTTGCTCAACCCCTGAGTTTAGGTCCAAACCAAATAATTCTTGTGTGGTTAATTGTTCAATCGCATTGTTAATATTGTCGCTATTTAAGCCGCCAGCCAAAAAGCAGGCCGATAAGTCTTGCTCACTTTGAGCTAACGCTTGCCAACCAAAAGACTGGCCACTGCCGGCATTTTTACCATCTAAGATATATTGTTGAGCATCTACTGAAATCTCTGGAATTTCACCTTCAACGGCTATCGCTTTCCAAATTTGGCAATTGTCAGGTAATTGCTTTTTTAAACTATCAATGTAGCTTTGGTCTTCATTACCATGAAGTTGCACGGCATAAAGCTTTAAGCTGTTGGCTATTTCTGCGATCTGTTGACGTTTGTGGTCAACGAATACGCCGACATATCTTAATGAGGGGGTAGCGTTGACAATCGATGTTGCTTGCTCTTGATTGATAAAACGCGGCGATTTTTCTGCGAAAATGAGTCCGCCAAATTGCGCGCCTGCCTCAATGGCTAATTGTGCTTGCTCAGGGGATGTTAAGCCACAAACTTTATGATTGCCATAAATCAACGTGCGACAGGCAAGATCAATATCGTCCTGTGCCATCACTGAGCTGCCGACTAAAAAGCCATCTACGGCAGGAGCGAGCTCTCGTACTTGATCATTGCTATAAATACCTGACTCAGAAATTATTATCCTGTCATCAGGTAAAGTAGGCGCAAAGTCAAAGGTACGGGCAATGTCAGTGGAAAGATCGCGTAAATTACGGTTATTAATACCAATTAATTTAGCCCCTAAGTTAACGGCGCGATCACGTTCTTCTTCTGTTGATATTTCAGTTAGAATGGCTAAGTTATATTGCTTGGCGACCGTTTCTAATGCTTGGTATTGTTCATCAGATAACACGCTTAGCATTAACAATATCGCATCTGCGCCATAATAACGGGCAAGGTGCACTTGGTAGGTATCGACAAAAAAGTCTTTATTTAGTACTGGGCAATTGACTGTTTCAGTCACTATTTTTAAGTATTCAAATTTACCTTGAAAGTATTTCTCATCGGTTAATACCGAGATAGCGGCAGCGTATTTATCATAAATTTGGCAAATGGCTTTAGGATCAAAGTCAGCGCGAATTAACCCTTTTGAAGGTGAGGCTTTTTTACACTCTAAAATAAATCCCGCATGGCTTTTACCTTGCTTTCGATCAAGTGCAGCATACATATCTTTTGTTGTCGGCTTTAACTCATTGATAAAACTTGCCAATGGTTTTTCTTGCTTCAAACGTTCGACTTCAATACGTTTGTCGGCAACAATTTTTTCTAATACATTAGCCATTGTTATCTATTTCCTACTTCTGTCTTTTGGTTTGACATGACAACCATTGCGTTTAACGTCTTTAAACCTTGACCAGAGGCTAAAACCTCTGTCGCAAGTTGTGCTGCTGATTTCAGATCTGAGGCTTTATCGTGCAAATAAAGTAATGCTGCGCAATTAATGATCACCGCAGAGTTATGAGCTGGCTGGCCATCACCTGATAAAATCGCCTTAATAATATCGGCATTCTCTTGTGGCGTGCCACCTTTAATATCTTCTAAGGTATAACGAGATAACCCAAAGTCTTCTGGCGAGATCACTCGCTCAGTAAGTACGCCGTCTTTAATTTCAGTGACCTGTGTTTCACCATGTAAGGCAATTTCATCTAAACCACTGCCATGCACAACCCAGCCACGTTTAACTCCAGTTAATACTAAACTTTTTGCCATAGTTGCAATTAGTGAGGGGGTATATACACCCAACAACATAACTTGAGGTTTAGCGGGATTGACTAGTGGACCGAGAATATTGAAGAGGGTGCGAATGCCCATCGCTTTTCTTACCGGACCTGCATATTTAAAGCCGGGATGATAAGCAGGAGCATATAAAAAGCATAAATTCGTTTTTGCCAAACACTGGCTGGCTGTTGCTGGTGACATCATTAAGTTAACGCCAAAAGCTTCTAATAAGTCTGCGGAGCCTGACATGCTTGAGACACTTCTATTGCCATGTTTTGCCATAGTTAACCCACAGGCTGCAGCTAATATTGCAGCGGTAGTGGAAATGTTAATGGTATTAGCGCCATCTCCTCCTGTGCCAACACAGTCTGCCATACTTTGGCTTTGCGCTGGAAAGTCGGTAGCAAAATTTCGAACCGCAACCGCTGCACCGGCAATTTCTTCGGGAGCTTCACCTTTGATTTTTAAAGCGGTCAGCACAGATGCTAACAATTCAGGTGCAATATTACCTTGCATCACTTCACTGAAAAATTCTTGTGCTTGTTCTTGGCTCAACGATTGACCATCAACTAATGTTTGTAAAATATTACTCATGAGAATTTCCTTGTGATTGGTTGACACTTTTTGACTCATTACTTAGAAAATCACTTGTTAGGCAATCAATTGCTTGTGCTAATAGCTTGCTTCCATAGGTAGTCAGTACGGATTCTGGATGAAACTGAAAACCAATGACATGATCTGTATTATGTTCAATGGCCATAGGTAACATTACCTCATTGTCAGTGGTGAATTGAGCGCTGATTGTTAAACACGAGGGAACCTTTGTTGCCACTAAAGAGTGGTATCTTGCAACAGGCAAAGGTTGCTGAATATTTTTAAATGCGCCAATTTCATTATGCTGAACATTAGAGGCTTTGCCGTGAATAATTTCAGGCGCTCTACCTATGACTCCGCCATAATATTCAATGAGCGCTTGGTGGCCTAAACAAATACCTAAAATTGGGTATTTACCTGCAGTTTTAGCGATTAATTCCATTAAACATCCTGCTTTGCTCGGCTCACCAGGTCCTGGCGATAAAACCAGTAGAACAGGCTCGTGACAGGCTTGAATTTGTTCGATGATATAATCTGCACTAATAGTATTTCGATAAATCGTGGGTTCAAAACCTAAACATTGAAATTCATCCACTAAGTTGTAGGTAAAAGAATCTAGGTTATCCAGCATAAATATTTTAGCTTTAGTGCTATTTTTAGGTGCAGAAGTTAAATGCTCAGACATTATTCTATCTCCTGTGCAGATACGTGGTTTTTCATTGTGGCTGCTTTTTGAATAGCGCTGATCACCGCTTGGGCTTTTTGACGTGTTTCATTGGCTTCAGCTTGTGGGTTAGAGTCAAATACTACACCCGCACCGGCTTGTACATAGGCAACAGCATCTTTTACAAAAGCACTTCGAATGACAATACAAGTATCCATATCGCCATCACCGGTTATATAACCAACGGCGCCACCATAACTGCCACGACGTTTACCTTCATATTGACGAATTAACTCGGTAGCTCGTACTTTTGGTGCCCCTGAAAGCGTGCCCATATTCATGCAAGCTTGATAAGCATGCAACGCATCAAGGTCTTCACATAACGTGCCGCATACTCGAGAAACCAAATGCATAACATGAGAGTAGCGGTCTACTTTTAAAAAGTCTGCGATATGTCTAGTGCCCGGTTTGCTGACTCTAGCGACATCGTTTCGCGCTAAATCAACCAACATAATATGCTCGGATAATTCTTTTTTATCTTGGCGTAGCTCTAATTCAATTCGGCAATCTAAATCCAGTGAAAATTCACCATTTTCTTTATAACCACGTGGACGGGTACCGGCAATAGGGTAAATTTCTACTTGGCGATTGTGTTGTTGGTATTTAATCGCTGACTCAGGGGAGGCGCCAAACATGCAAAAATCGTCATCTTGAAAATAAAACATATACGGGCTTGGATTACTTTGTCTAAGTGCTAAATAGGCATTGAAAGTATCGTCACATTTTAGACTAAAGGTACGAGAAGGCACCACTTGAAAGATATCACCGGCCTTAATGTGTTCTTTCAAATCATCAACAGTTTGACAAAAATCTTCATCACTAATATTACAATTCACCTCAATGGGGTGTTCGAGTGTAATAAGATCAGTTTGTGGAGGAGGAATGTCGGTTTCAACAAGCGCTTTAATTGCCGATAATCGTCGGGCTATTTCAAAGTGACATTTATGTTGCTCCTTACCCGAAAAAACGTTAGCTATCACTTCACTTGAACGCTTTTCGTGATCAATAACCACTAGCGTTTCGGCTAAGTAAAAGACAAAATCAGGGCAGGTGTTGTCACTCTCATCAACATCGGGTAATGCTTCACTCATGGTGACCATATCAAAAGCGAAAGCGCCACCAAGAAAAACCCCAAAGGGATGATGATTTTCATTTTTAAGCTTTTTAAATACCCGTAAGCTATGAAATGGATTCGTTGCTAATAATCGTGACTTTTCATCAAGGGTTTGACTAACATCAGCAAATGTCGCATGTAATGTTTTATGTTCAGTCGTTAATGTCGCACTTTCTGCCAGTTGCTCTTTAGCAAACGCTACGGCTGATTCACCGTTAATTGTTAATGGTGTAAAACTAACGTGGTTGCCATTACAGACAATTTTGACCGCAGCATCAACAAGCAATAGGCTTTTTAATTGGTGTTTTTTATCTATTTCTGCTGATTCAAGTAAAATGTTATGACTTTTATCACCGCACAATTTTTTAAACAGCGTTAAAGGATCTGCTTGGTATCTTGCTTTACTTGATAACGTATTTACTGAACCTATGGCTGTATCACTTTTAGGGGTAAACATAGTCTTCATAGTGTTTTACCTGCGGCTGATACAAAGGGTTTAATATCTGCCATTAGGGTAGCAAAGTCATCTGCGGTTAATGCTTGATGGCCATCCGATAAAGCTTCTTTAGGATTTAAATGTGCTTCTACAATAATTCCATCCGCCCCCACGGCTACTGAAGCACGCGAAAGAGGGTTGATTAATGACTTAACCCCAGTACCATGAGAAGGGTCAACCAATACCGGTAAGTGAGATTTTTCTTTCAAATAGGCGACGGCATTTAAATCAAGGGTATTTCGAGTCGCGGTCTCAAAGGTGCGAATGCCGCGTTCACATAAAATTACATTAGGGTTACCCGCATTGATAATATATTCAGCGGCTAGTAATAACTCTTCAAGGGTTGCACTCATGCCGCGTTTTAATAAAACCGCTTTATCTGATTGTTCACCAACCGCTTCGAGTAAGCGGAAGTTTTGCATGTTACGTGCACCGATTTGATAACAATCAACATATTCGTGCATCAGGTTGGCATCAGCAGGATCGATAATTTCAGAGACCACAGGTAGTCCATATTTTTCTTTTGCCGCTTTAAGCAGTTTTAACCCTTCAACACCTAACCCTTGAAAACTGTAGGGACTGGTTCTTGGTTTAAATGCACCACCGCGTAATAACGGTACCCCTTGCTGCTTTATCATTTCACTGACACCAAATAATTGGGCTTGGCTTTCAACAGAGCATGGGCCAGCGATAACAGTAAATTTTCCGCCCCCGACTTTAACGCCACCAATGGAAACAATGGAATCATGCGCTTGAAGCTCACGGCTTACCAGTTTATAAGGGCTCAGAACAGGTTTGATTTCGTCTACCATCGGGTAGCTATCGAGGTGGAGTTGACGTAATACCCGCTCGTCGCCTAAAGCGCCAAGAACGGTACGTTCAATGCCCGGCATGTAAAGGGGTTTTAAGCCAAGGCTAGATATTTTATCTAGTATTTCGTTCGCATCTTTTTCAGACGCCTGTGGTTTTAATATGATGATCATTATTCAATTCCTAAGTGTTTATGTAAATTCGGTCAACCGGCATAAATAGGCTGAAGCCACCATATAAACCAACTTTTTACTCGTGTTGTTAACATTGTTAACCCTTTTATTGTTGTATCTTCGTGAAACTTTATAAAACTTAAAAAGAAAAACCCGCTTAGAATGTAAGCGGGTTTTCAGAAATTTTTTGCCATTTATTTTATGAAACGCAAACTATCACAACCCACTTATGTAGAGTTATGCCACCACCAACTTAATGAATTAGTTTGTTTTACTTGTATCATTCGTTTGTCAACCTAAGTAAAATGAGTTTGCTAAAAATCCCCTATAGAAGAACTTATTATGGCATTGATGTCAACCGAAAATTTGAATGATTTTATCAATCGCCGTGTTGATCTTCATAGCCACACAAAATGCTCTGACGGTGGTCTTACCCCAGAAGAGTTAATAGAGCGGGCAGTTAACTTTCAAATTGATGTGTTGGCGATCACTGATCACGATACAACGGCGGCGCTTGATAGTGCTAAAAATTATATCGTAGAAAAAAATCATCCAATAACCTTGATAGAGGGGATTGAAATTTCCACGGCTTGGCAGGGCTTTGAAATTCATATTGTCGGCTTAAACATCGATAAAAATAGCCCAGAACTACAGCAATTAATCGTTCAGCAGCAAAAGTCTCGTGAAGAGCGGGCATTGGCTATGGGAGATAAACTGGCTAAATGTGGCTTTGAGGGGATTTATCAAAAAGCGAAAGCGCTAGCAGGCGAAGGCTCAATTACCCGAGCCCATTTTGCTAAAGTGCTTTATCAGCAAGGTGATGTTGCTAAAATGCAATCGGCTTTTGATAAATACATTGGCAAAGGTAAACGCGCCTATGTAAAACCTACTTGGTGTCCCATTGAGCAAGCCATTGACGTTATCCATCAAGCTGGTGGCACTGCGGTGATGGCCCATCCCGTTCGATATGACTTATCGACCAAATGGTTACGTCGCTTAGTTGTCCAATTTAAACAAGCCGGTGGTGATGGTTTGGAAATTGTTTTACCACAAATGAATAACGAACAGCGCCGTTTAATGCTAAGCTTTTGTTTAGAATATGAATTACATGCGTCAATGGGGTCTGACTTTCATTATCCCAGTAAATGGTCAGATTTAGGGCGTAATTTAGTGATGCCAGTAGGCGTTCCCCCTATATGGCAATTATGGCAGTAACACACTTTGCTTGTTCTTACGAAGCCTTCAAATTAAGCAAAGCAATTTAGCCTACGGGTTTAAAAGGAATAAATTATGAGTCAGTTTTTCTACGTTCATCCCGATAACCCGCAAGGGCGTTTAATGAAACAAGCCGCTGAGATCATACGTCAAGGTGGTGTTATCGTATACCCTACCGATTCTGGCTATGCGCTGGGGTGCCATATAGGCGATAAAAAAGCGCTGGAAAGAATATGCAATATTCGAGATATTTCTAAAACGCATAATTTTACGCTGGTGTGTAAAGACTTATCGGAACTTTCTGAGTATACCCGCGTCGATAACAGTGCCTTTCGTTTGTTAAAAAATAATACCCCAGGTGCGTACACATTTATCTTTAAAGCCAGTAAAGAAGTGCCTAAGCGTCTGTTGAATCCGAAAAAACGCACGATAGGTATCCGTGTACCCAATAACGAAATTGTCCATGCCTTATTAGACGCTTTAGAAGAACCTATTATGTCGACCACCTTGATTATGCCTGGCGAGCAAATGGCAGAATTCGATCCTGAACATATTCGCGACATGCTAGAACATCAGGTTGATTTGATCATAAACGGTGGGCACTTAGGTGAACACCCAACGACAGTGGTTGATTTTTCAGAAGGAGATGCGGTAATTTTACGGGTAGGTGAGGGAGATCCCACACCTTTTGAATAACCAATAAGCCCCAATATTTTTATGCCAGAAAAAATGAATGAACTAGCGCGAGTAGCCAGCGGTGAAATGTTACAACAAACATTGCCCTTTGCTTTTATTCGTGGTGAAGCGTTAGTGAATAAACCACAAGACTTGTTTATTCCCCCCGATGCCTTGGAAGTCATTTTAGAATCATTTGAAGGCCCGCTCGATTTATTACTTTACCTGATAAAAAAACAAAAATTTGATATTTTAGACTTACCCATTTCACCGATCACCACTCAATACATGTCTTATGTTGAGTTGATGAAAGACGTAAAACTTGAGTTAGCCGCAGAATATTTAGTGATGGCGGCAATTCTTGCGGAAATAAAATCAAGACTGTTATTACCCAAAAAACAAATTGATGAAGATGAGCAAGACCCTCGTGCTGAACTTGTTAGACGCTTGCAAGAATATGAAGTCATTAAAAAGGCGGCACAAAATCTTGATGAATTGCCGCGATTAGAGCGTGATATAACGTTAGCTCAAGCGAGTTTTTCTCAAAGCTTTATTTATAAAACACGAGAAGCAGATGTTGATTTATCTGAGCTAGTTGATGCGTTACAAGGCGTGCTAAAACGTTCGCAAGCCTTTGAACATCACCATATCGCAAGAGAAACACTTTCAACACGACAACGAATGAGTGAAATACTTGCTACCTTAAGTGAAGTACAAGGTGAGCAATTTATCCCGTTTGACGCATTATTCGATCTATCAGAAGGTAGGCATGGGGTGGTCGTTACTTTTTTAGCTATTTTAGAATTATTAAAAGAGCAATTAATTGAATGCCAGCAAGTGCATTTATTTGGTCAAATTCATCTTAGAACAAAAGAGGTGGTTGATAGTTATGCTCAGTAAAAAACACCTCGAACAATTGATTGAGGCCGCCTTATTCTCCTCATCTAAGCCTTTAACGGTAAAAATATTAAAAGAAAAATTACTTGCACCATATGCAGTGTCGACAACGTCGATAAAACAAGCCTTAACCGATATTGAAGACCATTACCAAACGCGTGGTGTCAATTTGATTGAAGTGGCCTCAGGTTATCAATTTCAGGTGCGCAGCGAGCATAATGATGACATCGCATTATTATCAGAAGATAAGCCACAAAAATACTCACGCGCCTTATTAGAAACCATGGCGCTAATCGCTTATAAACAGCCGATCACCCGAGGAGAAATTGAAGATGTTCGCGGTGTTGCTGTGAGTAGCCATATTATAAAAACGTTAGTAGAGCGACAGTGGGTTAAAATTGTAGGGCACAAAGAAGTGCCTGGAAGACCTTCTATGTATGCAACAACCAAAGAGTTTTTAGATTATTTCTCTTTAAAATCGTTGGATCAATTACCTGAGTTGTTGCCGATGGAAGAATCTTCTATCGTTAAAGGGGTAATGCAAGATATAATACCGGTTAATGAGTGATTTACTCGAATAATAGAGACAGAAACTAAGCATA
The DNA here is from genome assembly GCA_040779345.1 of Colwelliaceae bacterium 6441. Classification (GTDB taxonomy): domain Bacteria; phylum Pseudomonadota; class Gammaproteobacteria; order Enterobacterales; family Alteromonadaceae; genus Thalassotalea_H. Next base: position 44,319 of record JBFONU010000016.1, read on the forward strand.
AATAAATGTATTTATTGCTGTGATGTTACTGACGAAAGAGAGTTAGACCTATGTCTGAAAAACTGCAAAAAGTATTAGCCCGTGCGGGTAGAGGCTCACGCCGAGAAATGGAAACTGTGATCAGTGCAGGGCGTATTACGGTCAATGGTAAAGTTGCGTATTTAGGTGACCGCGTTGAAGGTAATGAGCAGATCAAAATAGATGGTCATGTGGTGAGTTTGCAAAGTAAAGAAGAAGAGCTTTGCCGTGTACTTATGTACAACAAACCTGAAGGTGAAATGTGTACACGTAAAGATCCTGAAGGCCGTCCAACGGTATTTGATCGTTTACCTAAGTTAGAATCAGGTCGTTGGATTGCGGTGGGTCGTTTAGATATTAATACTTCTGGTTTATTATTATTTACTACCGATGGAGAGTTAGCTAACCGATTAATGCATCCCTCACAAAAAGTTGAACGTGAGTATGCTGTTCGCGTTTTTGGCGAAGTCACTGAGGCTATGTTACAAACGCTTAGGGCGGGTGTTAAATTAGAAGATGGACCGGCAAAATTTCAAAAAATCACTTATCGTGGTGGTGAAGGGCGTAACCATTGGTTTCATGTTGTACTGTCTGAAGGACGAAATCGTGAAGTTCGCCGTTTATGGGAAAGCCAAGATGTTCAAGTAAGCCGTTTAATACGTGTAAGATACGGCGATATGGAACTAAAACGACAATTACCCCTAGGTGGTTGGACAGAGTTAAATCTGCAAGATGTGAATTATTATCGTAAGCTGGTTAAGCTTGATCCTGAAACACAAAGTAAAGTAAAAGTTGATGAAAAAGCCATGGATAACGCTAAAAGTCGCCGTATTCGTCGTTCAGTGAAAAAACATCAACACCGTCATCAACAAGCTACTAGAAGACGCAGAAGTTAAAATTTCGCAAAGACAAGCTATTTGAAGTTAACGACAAAAGGAAAATTTTGGAAAATCAATATATTGAAAATGATGAAGGTTTAGTGTCTTTATGTCAGCAATTATCAAAGGCAAAAATATTAACGGTTGATACCGAGTTTGTAAGAACTCGGACATTGTATCCCAAGCTTGGCTTGTTACAAGTGTGTGATGGTCATGTCGTTGCGCTGATTGATCCGATTACCATTAGTGATTTAACCCCTTTTTGGCAATTATTAACCAATAAAAATATTGAAAAAGTGATCCACGCTTGTTCCGAAGATTTAGAGGTGTTTTTAACCCAAGCGAATTGTCGACCAGTTAATTTAATTGACAGTCAAGTGATGATGTCTTTTTTAGGGCATGGCTTATCGTTAGGTTATGCTGCCACAGTAAAGCACTACCTCGATATTGATTTAGATAAATCAGACTCTCGTACTGACTGGACGAAACGACCTCTTAGTGCGAGTCAAATAGAGTATGCCGGCGCGGATGTGAAATATTTATATCTATTATTTTCACAACTCAAAAACGAATTAGCTCAAACCCCTTGGCTTGAAGCGGCTCAGCAAGAAACCGAGTTAATGATTGAACGTAAGTTTACGCCTATTGATGACAGCCAACTTTATAAAAATGTAAAAATGAGTTGGCGATTGAATGCTAAACAGTTAAATAGTTTAAAGTTTTTATCTCAATGGCGATACCAACAAGCTAAAAAGCGCGATTTACCCATAAGTTTTGTGGCTAAAGATCAAACGATTATGGGGGTTGCTCAATCATTACCTAACAGTGTTGGCGCGATGGCAGGAATTGAAGGTGTTGATTTGTTAGATGTTCGCCACAAAGGCAAAGCGATGTTAGCCGTATTAAAGCAAGCCGAACAGGTTGCTGTTGAGCAATATCCAGCGAAAATAAAAAGGCTAGATGAATACCCCGGATATAAACAAACCTTTAAAAAAGTAAAGGCTTTCATTGCAAGTATTGCCAAGACCCATCAACAACAAATTGAAGTTTTTGCGTCTAAAAAGCAAATTAATCAGTTTTTATCATGGCATTATCAATTAAATGATGAGGGTCCTGATGAGGGTAAAGTTGATGTGCTTAGAGGTTGGCGATTAGAGATGTTTGGTGCACAATTATTAACTCAGGCAAAATCAAATTTTGCAAATGCTTAACTTCAATCGATATTTTCAGATAAAACAATAGGTCTCCATTATGCTATGTGTGATATACAAAAGTCCTAAAAAGGCTCAAACCTACTTATTTATAAAAGAACGAAATAAATTTAATGATGTGCCTGAAGCCTTGATGGCGATGTTTGGTACGCCAACGTTAGTGACTATTATCAATTTAGCTAATAAAGATAAACTGGCCTTAGCCGACATAAATAAAGTTAGAGAGAACCTGGATAGCAAAGGCTTTTATCTACAATTACCGCCACCGCAAGAAGATCTTCTTAAAGAGCATAAAGCGCAATTGAAAAAAATGCTCAGCAGTCATAACCCGTAACCTTAGGTATTTTATGAAATTTAAACAGTTAATTTTGGTTATTTTTTTAATGAGTTTGTACTTATTGCAGTCATCAAATGTTTTTGCCTTTGCTGATAAAGTGCTTACTCAAGCAGGTTTCGAGCAATATGTTGTCGAGTTAAAAAAACAGGCACTGGCTAAAGGTTATAGCGAAGCGTTTATTGCAAAAAATTTTTCACACGTAAAATTTCATCAACGTGCGGTAAAGGCGGATCGTAATCAACCTGAAAAAGTAGAAACCTTAGATACTTATTTACCGAAAAGAGTGCCAAAGTGGAAAGTGGATAAGGCACGTGAAAAATATAAAGAACACAAGGGGATACTTGAAAAGGTATCTCAGAACTATGGTGTGCAACCACGCTTTATAGTGGCTTTGTGGGGACTAGAAACAAATTTTGGTAAAATCATGGGCAACTATAATGTTGTTTCCGCATTAACTACCTTAGCTTATGAAGGAAGACGGGAAGCTTTTTTTAAAAAACAACTGTGGGCGGCGTTAGATATTCTCAAAGAAGGTCATATTTCTATTGAAAATATGAAAGGTTCGTGGGCAGGCGCCATGGGACAAAATCAATTTATGCCAACTTCATTTTTAGCCTATGCCGTTGATGGCGATGGTGATGGTAAGAAAGATATTTGGGGTAATCAAAGTGATATTTTTGCTTCAATGGCAAATTATTTAAATAAAGAAGGTTGGAATGATAACTTGACTTGGGGAAGACAAGTTAAATTACCCAAAGATTTTGACCTCACATTAGCGATTCCTAGAAATACAGGTAGCCGCAAAAACTGGTTAAAGGCTTGGAGTGAACGAGAAAAAACCTTAGCGCAATGGCAAAAATTAGGCATTAGAAGAGCCGATGGCACCAACTTACCAAAGGTTGACGTAAAAGCCGCGCTAGTATTTCCTGATGATGAGAATGGCAGAGTGTATTTAGCCTATGATAATTATAAAAGCTTAATGCATTGGAATTTATCGTATTACTTTGTCAGCTCGGTTGGGCATTTATCCGATCGTATTAAGTTTCCACCGATACAATAGTTACCACTGGTCAAATTCGCTAAAGTGATTAAATAAAACCATGAAAAAAAACACCAAAAATAAAGTGATGAAAAATGACGTTACACCATTTTGGGAAACTAAATCACTTGCTGAAATGAGTCGCTCAGAGTGGGAGTTATTATGCGATGGTTGTGCTAAATGTTGCTTAAATAAGTTTATCGATGATGAAAACACCACCGATGAAACTGAATTAATGCCCACAGATCATATCGAGCAAGGTGAAGTCATGCACTTTACGAATATTGCCTGTTATTTACTTAATGATAAAAGTTGTCAATGCTCGAAGTATGAACAAAGAACCACCTTAGTACCTGACTGTGTAAGGTTGACGCAGGATAACTTAGACGCCGTGTTTTTTATGCCGCCGAGTTGTACTTATCGACGACTCAATGAAGGCAGAGGTATTCCTTCGTGGCACCCATTGTTACACAAAGGAAAAAAATCCGCGATGCATAAAGCAGGTATGTCAGTACGTGGAAAAATTATTAAAGATAGTGAGGTTGATTTAACTGATTTTGAAGATCACATTGTCGTTTGGCCGTTACACGATCTTGACTAGTTTTGGTGTTGACTCATTTTTATAAGGACATTGGCTTGAGTAAAACTAATTATTCATTTTGGCTTTCGATTTTTCTGTGTTTAGTCAACTCCTTTGCTATATCAGCCGCCGAAGATAATATCATTAACTTCGCAATCCAAGCTCATTCGATCAAACAAGAACAAACATTTCGAAATAAATTAAGGGAATTTGAATCTCAAAATCCGACGATTAAAGTGCGGGTTAGAAAATTATCTTCTGCCTCATTTCCTATATTAAAGAAAAACTTATTATCAATGATTGATGATGTTGATGTGATTAATTGGTTTTCAGGGAAACGATTAAACGCTTTAGTTGATGATGGACTGATCGTCAATATCAATGAATTTTGGTCAGCCCACCGTTTAAGTGATAAGTACGCTAGTGCGACCAAAGAACAAGTGTTTTATCAAGGGAATAGCTATGCGCTACCGCTAACGTCTTATATTTGGGGTTTTTTATATAAGAAGTCGCTCTTTGAACGCCTTGAACTTAACCAACCTGCAACTTGGCAAGAGTTTTTAAAGGTTCTAGAGGTCTTAGATAATAACCAAATAGCGCCGATAGGCTTAGGCACAAAACTCTCCTGGCAATCGGCGAGCTGGTTTGACTATTTAATGTTGAGATTACATGGTAAAGATAAGTATCAGCAATTAGTTCATGGTGACTTACCCTATACGTCGAATGAAGTTAAGTTAGTTTTTCACTATTGGAAAACATTACTTGATAAGCAATACTTCTTTGCCCAACATAAGTTTTTTGATGGTGGTGAGTTAATGCCATTATTATTTAGAGAAGTGATCGGCCTTAACTTAATCGGAAGCTTTGCAGTAAGGGATTTGCCTTTAAATCACCAACAAGAAATAGGTTTTTTTGCTTTTCCTTCGATGAATAATGTTAAAGATAATAGTGCCTTGGTGCCTATGTCCGTTTTATCTATCACACAAAAAGGCAGTAAAAATGTCTCAGTCAATAAACTGCTTGAATTTTTTAGCTTGCCCAGTAATCAAAGTAGTTTTAATAACCAACTTAATACAATTTCACCTCTTGCAACAATAACCCCTCACAGTAGTGAGTTATTGATACAGACTAATCAAGCGCTTGTTGAAGCTAGTTTTTTAAGTCAATACTATGACCGTGAAGTGACTTTTGAAATGGGGGAGTTTGCTAAAAAAGCCTTTGCTGATTTTATTAGCCATAAAAACATTGAAAAGGTTACCCAAGCACTTGAGCAAAAAAGAAAAGAGTACAATTAAAAGCAGGTAATAAAGACAATTAATAGAGATTGTTAAGAAAGGTTATTATTTTTTATGTTTAGTTTCACCGTTGTTTATCGGGAATTAGACAAAAGTAATACGCTTTAGCATTACCCTAGCTCATCCAAATATCTCCCGTTTAAAATACACCGGTTAACTATGACTTAAATCATGTTTTTTAAGTGATTTTTCTGTTTGATTATTGCGCTATTAATGGTAAAACATTATACGAATAATAATAAAATGCAGATCTGCACAATCAAAAAGGTGGCTTATGAACATTGGAATACCTAAAGAATCACTGCGAGGTGAAAATCGAATTGCCAGCTCTCCAACTGCTGTAAAGGCTCTACTTAAATTAGGCTTTGCGGTTTTTGTTCAAAAAGGGGCAGGAGTGAAAGCGAGTTTTACCGATCAAGAATTTATTGATGCTGGTGCAGAAATCGTTACTAAAAAGAAATGTTGGGATTGTGACATTATCTTCAAAGTCAATTCACCTACCTTAGATGAAGCCTCATTATTGTCCGAAGGCGCAACCCTCGTTAGTTTCATTGCACCAGCCCAAAACCCTGAATTATTATCTCTTTTACAACAAAAATCGATTAATACCCTTGCGATGGAAATGGTGCCACGAATGACGCGTTCACAGTCGCTTGATGCCTTAAGTTCCATGGCAAATATTGCCGGCTATCGTGCTGTTATTGAAGCGACCAATGCTTTTGGGCGCTTTTTAACGGGACAAATTACCGCGGCAGGTAATTTGCCACCAGCTAAAATTATGATCATAGGGGCAGGCGTCGCTGGACTTGCAGCAATAGGTACTGCAGGAAGTTTAGGGGCAATCGTTAGAGCTTTTGATACGCGCCCTGAAGTTAAAGAACAAATTGAAAGTATGGGAGCCGAATTTTTAGAACTTGATTATGAAGAAGAAGATACCGGCTCAGGGGATGGTTACGCTAAAGAGATGAGCCAAGCGTTTATTGATGCAGAAATGGCTTTGTTTTCTGAACAAGCGAAAGATGTTGATATTATTATTACGACAGCAATGATCCCTGGCAAACCAGCGCCTAAGTTAATTACTGCTGATATGGTTAAGTCTATGAAAACTGGTAGTGTCATAGTTGATTTAGCCGCAGGAGGAGGAGGGAATTGTGAGTTAACCGTGGCAGGTAAAGTAACGGATATTGAAGGCGTGAAAATTATTGGTTATACCGATTTAGTGTCTCGTTTACCCAACCAGGCATCACAGTTATACGCCAATAATCTAGTTAACTTAATGAAATTATTATCAAAAGAAAAGGATGGCAATATCGCTATCGATTTTGACGATCAAGTGATTCGAAATATGACCGTCGTTTATCAAGGAGAGATCACTTTTCCACCGCCTCCTATTCAAGTTAGCGCGACTCCACCACAACCTAATCCCAAAGCCGTAAGTGCTGAAAAAGAGAAAATAGAAGCAGAAAAACCTGCAAGTTATAAACATTGGTGGATGGCGGGTGCCGCTTTATTATTTGCATGGGTTGCGAGTGTCGCTCCAGCTGATTTTCTTTCACATTTTACAGTGTTTTCACTTGCCTGTGTCATTGGCTACCACGTGGTTTGGAATGTGAGTCATTCACTACATACACCTTTAATGAGTGTTACTAATGCTATTTCAGGCATTATTATTGTGGGGGCGCTATTGCAAGTCGGGCAAGATAATATCGTTATTCAGTTGCTGGCAGGGGTTGCAGTATTAATTGCAACAATCAATATTGTTGGTGGCTTTTTTGTGACCAAACGCATGTTAAAAATGTTTAGAAAATAAGGAGCAAGATGATGGAATTATCTCAAGGTTTGATCAGTGCTGCTTATCTTATCGCAGCATTATTGTTTATTTTCAGCTTAGCGGGATTAAGCAAACAAGAAAGTGCAGAAACTGGCAATTGGTACGGTATTGTTGGTATGAGCATTGCGCTTATTGCCACAATTGCTGATCCAAGAGTTAGCAACGTTGCTGTTATTCTTATCGCTATGGTTATTGGTAGTTTAATTGGTTTGCGTTTAGCTAAAAAAGTTGAAATGACACAAATGCCTGAGCTAGTCGCGATATTGCACAGTTTTGTCGGTTTAGCCGCCGTACTGGTGGGTTTTAATAGCTATTTTGCTATGGATCACAATGTAGGGATTACTATTACCGAAACACAACAAATGGCGATGAATATTCATTTAGTGGAAGTCTTTTTAGGTGTCTTTATTGGTGCGGTGACGTTTACGGGCTCTATTGTTGCTTTTGGTAAATTACGAGGGCTGATTAACTCGTCAGCGTTAATGTTACCACATCGTCATAAGTTAAACTTAGCGGCTGGCGTAGTTTCATTTATTTTGATGATCATGTTTGTTCAAAATGGTGGCTCTCATTTTGCGTTGTATTTAATGACAACTATTGCTTTTGCGTTTGGTTGGCATTTAGTTGCCTCCATTGGTGGTGCAGATATGCCTGTGGTTGTCTCTATGCTCAACTCCTATTCTGGTTGGGCAGCCGCAGCAGCAGGGTTTATGCTCAGTAATGATTTATTAATTGTTACAGGGGCGCTAGTTGGCTCTTCAGGTGCCATTTTATCTTATATTATGTGTAAAGCGATGAATCGCTCTTTTATCAGTGTTATTGCGGGGGGCTTTGGAACAGAGGTTGTTGTTGATAGCGATACTGATTATGGCGAGCATAGAGAAATTAATGTTGACGCGGTCGCTGAAATGTTAGGAAAAGCAAAATCTGTGGTGATTGCTCCAGGATATGGTATGGCAGTAGCTCAAGCACAGTACCCTGTTTATGAGATGACACAAGCATTATTGAATAAAGGAATTAAGGTACGCTTTGCGATTCACCCTGTTGCAGGTCGGTTACCTGGACATATGAATGTTTTATTAGCCGAAGCAAAGGTGCCTTATGATATTGTGTTAGGGATGGATGAAATTAATGAAGACTTTTCTGAAACTGATGTGGTATTAGTTATTGGTGCTAATGATACCGTTAATCCTGCTGCGAATGACGATCCTAAAAGCCCTATTGCGGGCATGCCAGTATTAGAGGTATGGAATGCAAAAGATGTTATTGTCTTTAAACGCTCAATGAATACTGGCTATGCAGGTGTGCAAAATCCATTGTTCTTTAAAGAGAATACTCAAATGCTATTTGGCGATGCTAAAGATTCTGTTGATAAGATATCTAAAGCACTCTAAATCATAGTTTACACACTAAGCCAGCAATGCTGGCTTTTTTTATTGCTTTAAATCAAGGTGTTTAGTCGATGATGGCAGTTAAAGTTATGTTAGAATTTATCCGTTATAAAATTACATCAAAGGTAGCTCAGTGATAGAACAATGGATCGGTACAATTAATGGTTATTTATGGGGAAGTATCCTTATTTACTTACTCACAGGATGTGGCGTTTGGTTTACCATTCGATTGAAAGGAATTCAACTGACTAAATTTTTCCACATGTTTACCGTTTTAAAGTCTAGCCGTAAGGCAAATAGCCATGGTATTTCTTCTTTTCAAGCCTTGTGCACCTCGTTAGCTGCGCGAGTGGGAACGGGAAACCTTATGGGGGTCGCCGTTGCTATTTCTTTAGGAGGGGCGGGTGCGGTATTCTGGATGTGGCTTATCGCCTTAGTCGGTATGGCGACCGCTTTTGCTGAGAGTACGCTTGGTCAAGTGTATAAAGAAAAAGATCAGTTAGGCAATTTTCGTGGAGGGCCTGCCTATTACATGAGTAAAGGCTTACAAAATAAAAGCTTAGCGATCACTTTTTCTTTATGTTTATTTTTTGGTTATGGTTTTGTTTTTAGCTCTGTACAAGCCAATTCGATAACCGATGCCTTTAATGGCTCCTATGGTATTGAGCCATTAACTTCGGGGATCGTGATCACAATTTTTGCCGCGATGATAATCTTTGGTGGTTTAAAGAATATTGCTCGTTTTGCTGAATTAACAGTGCCCATTATGGGGCTAGCCTATTTACTTGTTTGTCTGGTGGTGATCGCTTTAAACATTGCAGCGATCCCTCATATTATTGCTGATATTTTTGCTTCAGCTTTTGGCTTAAAGGAAGCGGGGAGTGGCTTGGTTGGTGCGGCCATTGTCCAAGGTGTTAAAAGAGGTTTGTATTCCAACGAAGCAGGAATGGGAAGTGCCCCTAATGTTGCAGCAGCAGCAGTACCTTATCCGCCGCATCCTGTATCTCAAGGTTATGTTCAAATGTTGGCAGTATTTATCGATACCATAGTGATTTGTTCTTGTACTGCTTTTTTAATTTTATTATTTGATGACGCCTCAGACGGGATCCAAGGCATACAGCTAACTCAGCAAGCGTTAGTCTTTCAAGTAGGTGAGTGGGGTAGTGACTTTATCACTATAGCGATTATGTTTTTTGCCTTCACTTCTATTGTGGCTAATTTTGCTTATGCTGAAAATAATTTGAAATATCTAAAGCTGGATAATCGTTTTGGCCATTGGTTTTTACGTATTGGCTTTTTGGCCATGCTAGTGTTTGGCTCGATCGCCAGTTTACCTGAAGTGATCGCATTGGCGGATCTATCGACAGGCTTAATGACCATTTTAAATGTCATTGCTTTATTTCTGTTAACTAAGGTGATTGTTAGTCTGACAAAAAATTATCACCAACAGCAATCAGCGGGGCAGTTACCGAATTATCAGCCTGATGAGCAGGAGCATATTCAATTTCATTTAACAAAAGGAGTATGGCAAAAATAGCGATATTGTTAAATTTGGGATACGGTTAAAGGATGATTCTTGATTCAAAGCACCTTTAACCAAAGAGGGAGATGCAATCGTTATTTCAGATTACTGCGTTATCTCCCCTTATTATAAATGTGCAATAATAGGATAGGGACTTATGTATATTCAGGCTAAGGCTGTTATACTGCGCAGCTAATTAATTGAAGTGAAATTTAGGTGAAAATGTGAGTGTAGATGCAATTGGCTTGTCTGCTGACTTGTTAAAAGCGGTAAAGGCATGTGGTTATAAGAATTTAACGCCGATACAGCAGCGCGCTATACCTGTGATCCGAACAGGTAGCGATATACTGGCAAGTGCGCAAACAGGTACTGGAAAAACGGCCGCGTTTACCTTGCCTATTTTAGATGCCATTGCTAAAAATAACACCACAGGTAACCTTCAAGCGCTTATTTTAACGCCGACTCGAGAGTTAGCCGCACAAGTTGCAAAAAATATTGAAGTTTACAGCCAGTTTATGTCGATTAAATCGGGTGTTATTTTTGGCGGGGTGAACATGCCTGGCCAAACTAAATTACTAAAAAGTGGTTTAGATATTTTAGTTGCAACACCAGGGAGATTATTAGAGCATCTTGCATTGCATCACATTGACTTATCGCAAGTGAAGTATTTAGTTTTTGATGAAGCTGATCGCATGCTCGATATGGGTTTTCTTACTGAAATTGAACGTATCTTGCCACTGATAAAAAATAGACATCAAACATTGATGTTTTCGGCAACTTTTTCGAACAAAGTCAAAGTCCTAGCAAAACAAATTCTTAAAACACCTAAAACGATAGAAGTAGCTAAACAAAACACCACTTCAGGCAAAGTCAAACAATTGGTTTATTGGGTGAGCGAGCAACGAAAAAGAGAATTACTGTCAGAGCTAATTGGCGTGAATAACTGGCATCAAGTGCTTGTTTTTGCAGGGACTCGTGAGAGTGCAAATGAGTTGGCTAAAGAGTTAAAACTTGACGGGATCAAGGCGGCGCTTTGTCATGGTGATAAAACTCAAGGCGCACGAAATAAAGCTTTAGAGCAGTTTGTTGAAGGTAAGGTCAGAGTATTAGTTGCAACGGATGTTGCCGCCAGAGGGCTTGATATTGCTGATTTACCTTATGTAGTTAATTTTCATTTACCTTTCTTAGCTGAAGATTATGTTCATCGTATTGGCCGTACAGGTCGAGCGGGTAAATCTGGCACGGCTATTTCTCTTGTGAGTCCTAAAGATGAGCGCTTCTTAGAAAATATTGAAGAACTTATTGAACGAAAGTTTGAAAGGATAATTGCTCCAGGCTATGAGCTTGATAGAGCATTGCCTCAGCAATATCAAGGTCAAGAAGATAAAACGGTGAAGAAAAATCGTTATCAAGCTACTCAAGATAAAAATCAAAAACTGGAGCGTAAACGTGAAAAGTCTGCGTTGCAAACATTAAAAGGGAAAGCAAAAAAAGGCAAAAAGAATAAAACGGCTAAAAACAAACGTAAATAGTACGACAGTAAAGTATGCAAGATGCTTATCCGTTCATTGAAACGCCTTTTAATTTTAGACACTGTTGCTGGTTTTGTCGCGAGCCAGCAGCACGAGTTTTTTCTTTTCCACAGGTCAATAATATTGTCTTTAATTGTATACATCCGCCATTAAATTTAGCTTGCTGTCAGGAATGCTTGATCCCCGCTAATCACAGTAAGGCAACGTCTATTTGGTTGGTTGTTAATGACGTTAAAACCTTTCTCCTTAAAAGATATCAAAAAGACCTAGCGATTGGTATTAACTGGACAAAAGCGGAGTTAGCCGATAGCCAATTTGAAGAAGGCAGTTTTGCTGGTTTTCAACGAAGTGCATGGTTTATGTATGAGGTGGCTAAGAAAAGAATAAATTTTAGCGGTTGGCCACTCATTGTCAATGGTGTCAATATTGACGAGTTAAAGTACCAAGTTAAAGAGTGCTTTCATTTTGATGATGTTGATTACCCCGATATTGACAACGCCATTGCTCATTATGCAAAAACACTCTCTCTACCTGAAAGCTTTTTCAAAGAAGTGCTTGCTTATTTTGGTAATGAAAAATTTGCTGATACGGTACGATTTTGCCGCTTACTCGTTGGGGCAACCCCAGAAGAAAGAAAAGCGGCACTTAGAAGCTTACCTCATTAGTGAGCTTTTCTTATGGGTAAGAGAGTTACTTGACTAAATTAAACTCAATGCGCTGTTTGAGGTTAGTTTTTGTTGGTAAAGTAAACCGTCTGCTCGTTCAAAAAAACTAATAGGGCAATCAGCACGATTCATAAAGGTAAAACCTAAAGAACAACCCACATTATATTGAGTTAATAAACTGTTTTCAGCGAGAGCAAGGTTAATTCTTTCTTCAATGACGAGTAACGACTGTTCACTGGCATCTTCAACAATAATGACAAACTCATCGCCACCAAACCTAAAAATACTATCAGAATCTCTTACTGACTTTTTCAATGCCGCGGCAAAGTTTTTTAATATTTCATCACCGACATGATGGCCGTAAGTATCGTTTATTACTTTAAACTTATTGAGATCACAAACCATTAAACCTACTTTTGTACGTTGTCGGTTAGCATGATGCATGGCTCTTTTTAACTGTTCATCAAAATACCGACGATTACCTAATTCAGTTAAACTATCTTGCATAGCTAAATCGATTGCTTGTTGGTATTTAATCGCGTTATTTATCGGATGGATCAGCAGCTGGTGCAGTTCTTTAAGCACCTTATTGTTGGTTAAGCTAATCGGCGAGTTTAGTGCATAAGTTAACGTGCCAATATACTGTTTGTTAATTTTTAAGTCGAAAGTACGTTCTTTTTTTCCGGGTTTACTTCCTCTTACTGACGCAGAAATATTGCCCTGTTTAAAATATAAACCAGAAAAGTCGACATATTTTGATGCTTCCATTGCAAATATATTGAGTAAAGCTTTTAACTCTAAGCTTGTTTGTAATTGCTCTGTCAATGCCAGTTTCCGATAGTTATCTTTATGATCACTTGTATCGAATAACTTGAAGGCATTAAAGTCTACATTTGAGTTCTCAACTAAATTTAATGTTTGCATATCTTTACCTTTATATAGCTATCGCTAATATTTAAGCAAAAAATATGCCTGATATTTTTTTGTTAACTATATCAGATCGTTATTTTAATTATCTCTGTTTATTGATTATTTATAATGCACATAGCTAACTTGTCATTAATTTGTCGGCATAAAATTGCCACATTGAGATATTTTATTTATTGACAATATTTTCGATAAATATCAGATATACTTAAGGCAATAAACTTATATTAGCTTTTCTTTTTATTAGGGTTTTTGTGTCGAGTTTTCTTGAAGTGTTAGCAATTCTTACCAGCGCTGTTTTTATCGTCTGGCTATTTAGACGGTTAAACCTTCCCGCAATTCTTGCCTACTTAGTGGCAGGTATGATCGTGGGTGAACATGGTTTAGCATTGGCACAAGAACATGTTAATTATGAACATTTTGCAGAGCTCGGCATTGTGTTTTTATTATTTACCCTTGGCCTAGAGTTTTCATTGCCAAAACTCGTGGCGATGCGTCATTTAGTGTTAACTGTTGGCAGCTTACAAGTGGGTATTTCATTACTCATTTTTTTGATTATTGCGATGTTTTTAGGCCAAGACTTTCCAAGCGCATTAGTGATTGGTGGGGTTTTAGCACTTTCGTCAACGGCAATTGTCATTCGCCAGTTAAGTGAAACCGGCGCGATGAAGCGCAAATCTGGGCAAATATCAGTGGCGGTATTGTTATTTCAAGATGTCGCCGTCGTTCCTTTACTCATTATTATTCCAATGTTTGCTCAAGAGTCCGATACATCAATGTTGGTGGCACTACTTTTTGCATTAGTCAAAGGGGTTTTTGTTGTCGGAATCCTACTCTCTGTTGGTAAATGGGTATTACCTCGCTTGTTTAATGTCGTGGCACAAGTGAGAACAGATGAATTATTTGTTCTTACTACTTTACTGGTTACCTTAGTTGCCTCTGCGTTAACGCAATGGTTTGGTTTATCTATGGCATTAGGGGCTTTCTTAGCGGGAATGATGCTAGGAGAGAGTCAGTATAAACATCAACTTGAAGCTGATATTCGGCCTTATCGTGATATTTTGTTAGGCTTGTTTTTTGTTACCGTAGGCATGAAGCTCAACCTTAATGTTGTTTTTGCTTCACCATTTATTATGCTTAGCCTGTTGGTTGGCTTTATGTTGCTTAAAATTTTCGTGATAAAATTTTTAGCAGTCAAAGCAGGAGAGCAAGATAAAGATGCTTGGGCTTCCGGTATTATGCTAGCGCAAATGGGAGAGTTTGGTTTTGTTTTAATTGCGCTTGCGACTCAAGTGCATGTATTACCGCTTGATATAGCATCATTATTATTAGGCGTTGGTGTGGTCAGTATGGCGATTACGCCTTATATGATCGAGCATGCAAGAAAAATTGGCTTATGGTTAAGTAATGAAAAACAAGTAGATGTTAGTGAGTTATCTGTATTGCCAGAGCAAAATGACCTAAAAGATCACGTGATTATCTGTGGCTTTGGGCGTATTGGACAAACCGTTAGCCGGTTTTTAAAACAAGAATCTATTGACTTTGTTGCCATTGATATTGATCCATTGCGTACCACTAAAGCGAGGGAAGCAGGTGAAAACGTTTTATTTGGCTCTTCCCGTCAAAGTGAATTATTAGAGGCTGCGCACTTATCTTCAGCAAAGCTTGTCGTTATTGCTTTTGGCGCAGATAAACAGTCAATTGATGTTATCCAGAAAGTGCGTTCATTGGCGCCTGATGTTCCGATTTTAGTGCGAACAAGAAACGATGATCAACTTCAAGCTTTGCAAGACGCCGGTGCTAATCAAGTTGTTCCTGAAAGTTTAGAAGGAAGTTTGATGTTGGTTTCTCAAGTATTATCGTTAACCGGAGTGCCTTTTTCGCGTATTATGCGAAGAGTTCAAAAAGAACGTAAAAGTCACTATAGCCATCTCCATGGATTTTTCCAAGGTGAGCATACTGATATGAGCCCAGAAGCGATTGACCGTATCGAATTTGCGAATGCGATTATGCTTACAGATGACTCTTTTGCAATTGGGCATAGCTTAAATTCTTTAAACCTTGAATCTCGAAGAGTTACTGTTGTAGCGCTTAGACGTAATGGCGAAGAAATTGAAGAGCCTGACGGAGATATAGTGTTTCAGGAGCAAGACACCTTAATCGTTAGAGGGAAACCTCGTCGGGTGGAACGGTTTGAACGATTTATGCAAGAAGGTGGATAATTGCTTGTGTTGTCGGCGTTATATTTTCTTTTTAGCTCTCATCTATCGCGCTCGTCTATAATTGTAAAAAATCCCGGATGGTTGTTTCTTTTTCAAGTGCATCTTCAAAGCCTAACTTTATTAATTGCTTACAGTAGGCTTTATCAAAAAGTAAATAACTAATAATACTTGATTCAGAATCATTCGAGATCCCAATACCTCGAAGCAATATACGAATGGCATAGGGAAGTTCGTTATAGTAGGCAACCGCCATAGAATTAAAGTCATGGCTGGGGTTTAACACCAGCGATTCTATTCTTTTTAGGCCTTCATTGTTTTTTTTATGCTCTTCATTGAATAATGATAAGGTGTTATTCACTCTATTCATACGTTCTAAATCGCTTTGTAAGGTATCTGAAAATATACCATCGAGCAAATGACCTGCAATAGTAGCCGTGCTAGGCGGGCGAGGGTTATTTTCTCTTGCATGAATTGGCTCTTTAGGTTGTTCAACCCCCACAATAAATAATTTTTCCCCACCTAAATGAATGGCGGGGCTTAATGGTGATAGCTGGTGAATAGAGCCATCACCAAAATGATCTCGTTTAATTTTTATTGAGGGAAAGAGTAATGGAATTGCCGCCGACGCTAACAAGTGCTCTGTATTTATTTGGCTAGGTATACCACTTCGCTTTGCTCGAAACCATGGCTTAATATTTTCATTCGACTGATAGAAACTAATCGAGTCACCATTAGAGTAATTTGACGCGGTGATGGATACGGCAGATAAATAATTTTTAAAAATATTATTATCAATACGCTCAAAGTCGATGACACTATCAAGTAATGTACGAAGGGGAGCATTGTTAAGTAAGCTACGAGCGGTTTTATTGGCATAGTCAGCTTGAAAACTTGCCAGAATACCTTTTATTAAATGGCTAAATACTCGATAAGGGTCGCTATGATAAATTCTATCGGTTGTTAAACTGTTCCAAACCCATTCAAGTTTTTTAATGCCTAATTGAAAACAAGAAGCATAACAGGCTAATGCCGTCGTGTTGATTGCTCCAGCAGAGGTCCCGCAGATGATCGGGAAAGGAATGGGGTGATGTCTTGGACTAAATTTACTTATGGCCGAAAGTACGCCTACTTGATATGCAGCTCTTGCTCCACCTCCTGTTAAGATTAATGCATTTTTGTTATGTTTAATATTGTGTTTTTTTGTCATTGAGTCATGATTATTTCACGCAGATATAAATTAATTGTAATGGGTTTATTTAGATTAACCAGCATTTTTTGTTGAGAGCATTGACATCGAATGAAATATAATCAATTGATGAATAAAGAAAAAGCCAGCAAAGCTGGCTTTTTAAATTGACATAGAATTATTAACTAGTAAAACATTTTCTTGCAATAAACAAATAACGCCTACTAAAAAATAATTTAGCTACTAACCCGTTCGTTAGCAGCATCTATTAATGGTTGCGATCCATTTTGTAAGAGTGCCAAATTAGCCGAAACAATTTTCTTTGGTAATTTACTAATTATCAAAGATCCAGTGTCTACAGAGCCTCTATCGGCAGCAAATACGAGTAAGTTTTTCCCATTACATTGAATACTTTTGAAAACACTTCGAATTTTCAATTTATTCGACTTTAAAAATGAGCGCATACGTTTCTTGTCATCAGCAGCAACGTAATCACATAAACTTTTAGCTATGTTTGTAGCTTCTGCTTTTGGGGCAGTTACAATAGACGTCAATGTTAAAGCTGTAATAGTCGAAACTAGTAATAATTTTTTCATTTTAATAACCTTATAATGCTTAATTAGTTAAAAAAAGAAAAAACCACAGGATGTACCTAATAACTTGGTAACTCCGCTGTCATAGATTATTAAAACCCTTAGACCGGTGGTTTTGCGTAACACGTTTTCGCGTGTCTTGCCTTTTCTTTGTCAATTTAAGTATTGCGAAAATTTCCCCTAAAAGCAAGTATTCAGCCATATTTGAAGCTATCTTGTTTTCTGTGTTTTTGAGATTTACAATTTAAAAACAAGGTGTTAAAAGTTTTGATTGACTATGTGAACTGATTTATTAGCTTTTATTTCAATCTATTAGGTATAAAAAAAGGGGCCTAAGCCCCTAACTTTAATTGTACTCTAGTCTAAAATGACATTTCAGGGACATGATTAGGGACAACCAGTTCACCTTCTGTTAATTTTATGATTTCTTCAACAGATACGCCTGGAGCACGCTCTAATAAATGAAACTTGCCTTCTTTTATCTCGATATAAGCCAGATCTGTAAGTACTTTCTTGATACAACCTTTACCGGTCAGTGGCAAGGTACAGTTTGATAATAACTTTGATACGCCATGCTTAGAGGCATGGGTCATAGTAACGATAATATTATCAGCGCCAGCAACTAAGTCCATCGCGCCGCCCATACCTTTGATCAATTTTCCTGGGATCATATAAGAGGCAATATTCCCATTAACATCTACTTCAAAAGCTCCTAAAACCGTAAGGTCTACGTGACCACCACGGATCATCGCAAACGATTCAGCTGAATCAAATATTGATGCACCAGTGGCCATTGTCACTGTTTGCTTACCGGCATTGATTAAGTCGGCATCAATTTCATCTTCAGTGGGAAATTGCCCCATACCTAACAAGCCATTTTCAGACTGCAACATAACTTCCATTCCCTTAGGAACATAGTTTGCTACTAAAGTTGGAATACCAATACCTAGGTTTACGTAATAGCCGTCTTGTAATTCTTGTGCAAC
Source organism: Colwelliaceae bacterium 6441 (assembly GCA_040779345.1). Taxonomy (GTDB): domain Bacteria; phylum Pseudomonadota; class Gammaproteobacteria; order Enterobacterales; family Alteromonadaceae; genus Thalassotalea_H. The sequence continues at coordinate 62,532 of JBFONU010000016.1, forward strand.
GCGTTGTGCTAGTTGTTCTCTTGATAAAGCCATTGTTATTTTCTCCTTACTCAGCACTTGAACGAATAGTTCGTTGCTCAATACGTTTTTCGAAAGTCCCTTGAATAAGGCGGTTAACATAAATTCCGGGGGTATGAATTTGGTCTGGATCTAATTCACCGGGTTCTACGATTTCTTCGACTTCTACTACGGTTATTTTTCCTGCTGTTGCGGCTAATGGGTTGAAGTTACGTGCCGTTTTACGAAAAACTAAATTACCGTATCGATCTGCTTTCCAAGCTTTTACAATGGCAAAATCACCTGTTATTGCGGGTTCTAAAATATAATGTCGACCATTGAACTCGCGTTCTTCTTTGCCTTCAGCAACGGGGGTACCGTAGCCTGTTGCAGTGAAGAATGCTGGTATACCTGCTCCGCCGGCACGCATTTTTTCAGCTAGTGTACCTTGTGGCGTCAGTTCAACCTCTAATTCACCACTCATCATTTGTCTTTCAAACTCGGCATTCTCACCGACATAAGAAGCAACAATTTTTTTAATTTGACGGTTTGGTAATAAAACCCCTAAACCAAAATCATCCACACCACAGTTATTTGAAACCATGGTTAATCCGGTTGTACCTTTACGCTTAATTTCTGCAATTAAGTTTTCAGCTATCCCACAAAGCCCGAACCCACCTGAAATTATGGTCATGTTATCTTCAAGACCCGCCATGGCTTCTTCGTAGCTTGACACTACTTTGTCAAATCCGGTCATTATTTACTCCTCAACTCACATTCTTAATAGATGATTATTGCGCACGAAACGCAGTAGAAACTTTAGATAGCGCTGGTTTATTTAATAAATCGCTAATAAACCAACCAACTTTTAGTAATTCTTCAAAATTAATATTGGTCGAAATACCAAGACCATTTAGTAAATAAACCACATCTTCTGTCGCAACATTACCTGAAGCGCCCTTAGCATAAGGGCAACCACCTAAACCAGCAATGGCTGTATCAACAATAGAAATACCGTTTTGTAATGCAGTGTAAATGTTAGTTAACGCTTGCCCGTAGGTATCATGGAAGTGTACGGCGAGTTTTTCTGTTGGAATACGGGCGCTCACTGCTTGTAACATCTTTTGTACGCTCGCCGCAGTCCCTACGCCAGTCGTATCCCCAAGTGATATTTCATAACACCCCATGCGATAAAGTTTTTCAGCTACATCGGCGACTTGCTCTGGCGAAATATCACCATCATATGGGCAAGCTATTACACAAGATACATAGCCGCGAACGGGGATCTTAGCTGCTTTCGCGGCAGCCATAATTGGTTCGAAACGCTCAAGACTCTCGGCAATAGAACAGTTTATGTTTTTTTGACTAAATGCTTCTGAAGCCGCACCAAATATGGCTACTTCATCAGCGTTAGCATTAATAGCAGCTTCAAAGCCTTTCATATTTGGGGTTAATGCCGCATATGAAACATCATGGTGGCGATGTATTCCTTTAAATACATCGGTAGATGTTGCCATTTGTGGCACCCACTTCGGGGAAACAAAGCTACCACTTTCAATGGTCTTTAGGCCGGCATTGGCGAGTTGATCAATTAACTTGATTTTGTCATTAGCACTGATCAATTGTTTTTCGTTTTGTAAGCCATCACGAGGGCCAACTTCAACAATTTTTACTTGTTTAGGTAATTGGTTCATGCTGATTCCTGCACTGTAAAAGCTAGTAATTCACTTCCGCCGTCAACCATGTCTCCCTCAGCATAATAGAGTGTATCAATCATGCCGTTAGAGGGGGCTTTAATGGTATGTTCCATTTTCATTGCTTCCATGATCATTAAGGGTTGATCTTTAACGACCTTATCACCGGCATTGACTAATACGCTCACCATAGTGCCATTCATCGGCGCTACTAAACCGCCATTGGCCTCATCGTTATCCTTATCACCACAATCGGGTTGGATATAAGTAAAGTTGAAAGCACCATTTTGACGATATAAGCTAATTTCGTTCCCATTTCTTGAAATTGTCGCATGGCTTCTATGACCATCAATACTGACGTAGAGAGTGTCATCGGAAATACGCCCTTGGCAATCAAGAGTTTTACTGGCTAAGGTGATCAAGTAATAGCTATCACTGCCTTGTCTTTTTTGTTCGACAATAACCGGGTATTCAACGTCATTATGTGCCAATGTTAGTTGATGGAGATGGGCTTCATTAATGCGCCATGCATTCGTATTATTCCAAGGCGAATAAGGATCAGATGTTTGTTTAGCTCGATCTTCTGCTTTATTTGCCAGAGATAACACTAAATATAATGCGGCGATAGGTAATTCATCAGCAAGCATTTGTTCATCATTATGAAAAATTTTGTCGTGATATTTCTCGATAAAACCGGTATCGATTTCTTCATTTACAAAAGGAGGACAAGTGGCTAAGTTATAGAGAAAATCAATATTGGTTGTTACACCATTAATCCGATATTCAGACAATGCTTTAGCTAAGCGTTGTAAGGCTTTTTCTCTATTTTCATCCCATACAATTAATTTTGCGATCATCGGATCATAAAAAACGCTGACTTCATCACCTTGACGAACGCCAGTGTCAACCCGAACAAACTCACTTTCAGCAGGCGGTTGTAAAAAGTTAAGCTTACCTGTGGCAGGTAAAAAGTCATTATTGGCATCTTCCGCATAAATACGTGCTTCAAAAGCATGACCATTTATAACAAGTTCATTTTGAGTTTTTGGTAAGACTTCTCCGGCTGCAACACGGAGCTGCCACTCGACGAGATCTTGGCCGGTGATTAATTCTGTGACAGGGTGTTCAACTTGAAGACGAGTGTTCATTTCCATAAAATAAAATGAACCGTCCACATCTAATAAAAACTCTACCGTACCCGCACCTTGATAACCTATTGCTTGCGCAGATTTAATTGCTGATTCACCCATTTGTGCACGTAATTCTTTAGTCATACCAAAGGCAGGAGCTTCTTCAATGACTTTCTGATGACGACGTTGTACAGAGCAATCACGCTCAAATAAATACACGGCGTTATTATGATTATCACAAAATACTTGAATTTCAACATGGCGCGGCTGAGTTAAATATTTTTCAACCAACATAGTGTCATCACCAAATGATGACTTTGCCTCACGCTTAGCTGCAGCTAATCCTTCTGAAAATTCACTCTCACTCCAAACTTGACGCATGCCTTTACCACCACCACCGGCAGTGGCTTTGAGTAAGACTGGATATCCCATATCATCAGCGGCTTTTTTGATAACAGCTTCCGTTTGGTCATCTCCATGATAACCAGGAACAAGCGGCACTTGTGCTTTTTCCATGATGTTTTTGGCCGCAGACTTTGAGCCCATCGCTTCAATAGCCCCAACAGGTGGGCCAATAAATTTGATGTTTGCTTGTTCGCACATCCGGCAAAAATCTGCATTTTCAGACAAAAAACCATAGCCAGGGTGAATAGCTTGTGCGCCCGTACGTTTTGCGGCTTCAATGACGTTCTCACAAAGCAAATAACTTTCTCTTGAAGGGGAAGGACCTAGATAAATTGCTTCATCCGCCATACTGACATGTAATGAATTTGCATCGGCATCTGAATAGACAGCAACGGTTAAAATCCCCATTTTTCTGGCTGTTTTAATGACTCTACAAGCTATTTCACCGCGATTAGCAATCAAAATTTTAGTAAACATTTTTGTTGGTTTTAGTTGAGATATTGATTGAGGCATTTTTTTATCCTTGGCTTGATGGCTCTTGTTGCCACTTAGGCGCACGTTTATCAAAGAAAGCACCTAAGCCTTCTTGTCCTTCCTCTGATACACGAATCGAGGCGATACGTTCACTGGTGATGGTTAAAAGTGATTGGTCTATTGCTTGATAAGCAACATCTAATGCTAGCTGTTTAGCTTGTCGAACAGCCAAAGGGCCGTTATTTAACAAAGTATTTATCATATTGTTAACGGCATCATCTAAGTCATTAGCGTCAACAAGTTCATCAACTAAGCCTAATTGGTGGGCTTTATCAGCAAAAAAGCGTTCTGCTGTTTGAAAATACCTACGGCTAGCTTTTTGTCCAATCGCATTTACTACATAAGGGCTGATCGTTGCGGGTATAAGCCCAAGTTTTACTTCGCTTAAACAAAAACTGGCTTTATTACTGGCGATAACAATGTCACAACAACTGGCTAAACCTACGGCACCACCAAATGCAGCACCTTGAATTTTAGCAATAGTGGTTTGCGGCATAAAATTTAATGTTTTTAACATATTTGCAAGGGCATTGGCATCAGCTAAGTTTTCTTGATAACTGTAACTTGCCATACGTTTCATCCAGCTTAAATCAGCACCTGCAGAGAAGCTTTTCCCGGTTGAAGCTAACACCATAATGCGGATATCATCGCGGCTAGCAATATGCATAAAAACTTTTGTTAATTCACTAATGACCATATCATCAAAAGCATTGTGCTTATCTGGGTTATTTAATGTCACCGTAGCGACGCCATATCGGTCAACGTCAAATAACAGATGACTATTAGTTGTTGGTACTTTATTTTTATCTGTCATGATGATCCCTACATTCTAAAGATACCAAATTTGGTATCTTCAATAGTTTTATTTAGCGATGCTGAAATGGCTAGACCTAATACTTGGCGGGTTTCTGCCGGATCGATTATTCCATCATCCCATAAACGAGCCGAAGCATAATAAGGGTGGCCTTGGTGTTCATAGTTGTCGATTATCGGTTGTTTAAAGTCAGCTTCTTCTTGCTCTGACCATTTTTCACCGAGCTTCTCTTTTTGGTCGCGTTTTACTTGCGCCAAAACGCCTGCCGCTTGCTCGCCGCCCATCACCGAGATACGGGAATTAGGCCACATAAATAAAAACCTTGGATCATAAGCTCTACCACACATGCCGTAATTACCAGCACCAAAGCTACCACCGATTAAAACAGTAAATTTGGGGACTTGTGCTGTGGCAACCGCTGTCACCATTTTCGCGCCGTGTTTAGCTATGCCACCCGCTTCATATTGTTGCCCGACCATAAAGCCGGTAATGTTCTGTAAGAAAACTAAGGGTATTTTTCGTTGGGCACACAGCTCAATAAAATGTGCGCCTTTTTGTGCTGATTCACCAAAAAGAATGCCGTTATTGGCGACAATACCTACTGGGTAGCCGTAAATACGTGAAAACCCACAAACTAATGTCGTACCGTAGAGTGCTTTAAATTCGTCAAATTCACTACCATCAACAACACGAGCAATTATTTCTCTTATATCAAAAGGTTGTCGAGCATCTTTGGGAATGATCCCGTAAATTTCACTGCTGTCATATTCTGGCTCAATAATAGGCTGAATATTCATGGCAACAGGTTTTACTCTATTTAAGTTAGCAATTGCTGTTTTAGCTATTTCCAAAGCGTGATGATCATTTTGTGCATAATGATCCGCCACTCCTGAAGTGCGACAATGTACATCTGCGCCGCCTAAGTCCTCAGCGCTAACGACTTCACCCGTTGCTGCTTTTACCAAAGGAGGGCCAGCTAAAAATATGGTTCCTTGCTCTTTTACGATAATAGACTCATCAGCCATTGCCGGAACGTAAGCGCCGCCGGCTGTACATGACCCCATGACTACAGCAATTTGTGGAATAGCCTGTGCTGACATATTCGCTTGATTAAAGAAAATACGACCAAAATGTTCTTTGTCTGGAAATACATCGTCTTGATTCGGTAAATTCGCGCCACCTGAATCAACTAAATAGATACAAGGCAAGTTATTTTCTTGTGCGATGGTTTGAGCACGTAAATGTTTTTTTACGGTAAGTGGGAAATAAGTACCTCCCTTAACGGTGGCATCATTAGCAACAATTACGCACTCTTGACCACCGACGCGGCCAATACCCGTAATAATACCTGCAGAGGCAATGTTATCGTCATAAACCTTGTAGGCAGCAAGTTGTGATAACTCTAAAAATGGTGAGCCAGAGTCAAGTAAAGCGTTAACCCGATCTCGCGGGAGTAACTTCCCTCGAGATAAATGACGTTCACGACTTTTCTCTCCACCACCTAATTTTACTTGCTCGATTTTTTCTTTTAAATCATCAACCTGCGCTTGCATTGCTTGTGCGTTTTCAATAAATTCTGGGCTACGGGCGTTGATTTTAGAAATTATTTTAGCCACGGTGTTATACCTTTATTTTAAGATTATATTTATACATGCATTAAGATAGGTTGAAATGAATAACAACCTATCTTAAACGGCTGAATGTGATTAATTAGATTCGTTAAATAACTCTCGGCCAATCAACATACGGCGGATTTCTGAGGTGCCAGCACCAATTTCATATAACTTAGCGTCACGCAATAAACGCCCCGCTGGAAATTCATTGATATAGCCATTGCCACCTAAAAGCTGAATGGTATCTAACGCCATTTTAGTGGCAAGTTCAGCTGAATATAAAATAACGCCAGCAGAGTCTTTACGCGTGGTTTCACCACGGTCAGCCGCTTGTGCACATAAATAGGCATACGATTTTGCCGCATTCATTTGCGTATACATATCGGCAATTTTTCCTTGCACCAACTGAAATTCACCAATTGATTGGCCAAATTGTTTACGGTCATGAATATAAGGAACAACAAGGTCCATACACGCGTCCATAATGCCTAGTGGGCCACCAGTTAACACTAAACGTTCATAGTCAAGGCCTGACATTAATACTCGGACACCTTTCCCTTCTTCACCTAAAATATTTTCTGCTGGCACTTCACAATCTTGGAAAACTAGTTCACAAGTATTTGAGCCACGCATACCTAATTTATCGAGTTTTTGATGACGAGAAAATCCTGGATAATCACGTTCAACAATAAAGGCCGTAATTCCTTTTGAACCTGCATCAGTATCTGTTTTTGCGTAGATAACATAAACATGAGCGTCAGGACCATTGGTGATCCACATCTTATTACCATTTAAAATGTATTTATCACCTTTTTTGTCAGCACGTAGTTTCATGCTTACAACATCCGATCCGGCATTGGGTTCACTCATTGCTAAGGCACCAATATGCTCACCAGTACAAAGTTTTGGTAAGTATTTTAGTTTTTGTTCATGATTGGCGTTTTTGTTTAATTGGTTTAAACAAAGGTTAGACATAGCGCCATAGCTTAGTCCTACCGAAGCAGACGCACGAGATATTTCCTGCATTGCAACCATATGTTCTAAATAACCTAACCCAGAGCCGCCATATTGTTCGTCAACGGTCATACCAAGTAAGCCTAACTCACCAAACTTTTGCCAAAGTTCATTTGGAAATTCATTGTCAATATCGATTTGTTCTGCGCGCGGTGCAATTTCGTCACGTGAAAATGCGTTAACCGTGTCACGGATCATTTCAACCGTCTCGCCAAGGTTAAAGTTTAAAGATGAAAATGTAGAAATCATGACTGTTCCTTTAAAAGTAATTTTTAACTATTGATAAAATGAGGTGCGCTATTCGATTATTTTTTTTCTATAGTGATTAACGCATCTTTACAATTTTTTTCTAATCCTGTTAATTCAACTAATACTGCTTGAATATCTTCTAGTTGCTGATTAAGATCATTTTTTTTCTGTGCAATTAAATCCATAATGGTATTTAATTGCGTAGCGCTTGACTTGTCTGCGTCATAAAGTTCAAAAAGTCGGCCTGTTTCAGCGAGAGAAAAACCTAAACGTTTGCCGCGTAAAATTAACTTTAGTCGAACTTTATCTCTTTGGTTATAAATTCGTGTTTGTCCGTTACGCGTAGGTAAAATCAAGCCTTGATCTTCGTAAAATCGAATACTACGGGTTGTAATATCAAACTCTTTTGCTAGCTCACCTATAGAGTAGGTAACAACGTTTGCTTTACTCATAAAATACTCAGTATGAATTATTATTTTCTAACGATACCATGAAGTTTACGTAAACGTAAACTTTCGTGTGGGCAATTTGCACAATTTGTGGAAATAATCTATTACAGTCTGTTTTATCGTTAGGTAATTAACTCTCATGTTAACGTTGGCGTAAACTTGATATTAGCGTACTATATCGAACAACTGTTTGAATTATTATTTTTAAAATAAAATGTGCGATTATTCGCTGGAGAGTTTTATGTCACTTATTGATCCTATTGTTATTGTTTCTGCAAAGCGTACGCCTATGGGCGGTTTTATGGGCGGTTTATCTGCTGTTTCTGCACCAACACTTGGCGCGACAGCAATTAAAGCAGCCGTTAGTGAAGCAAACTTAGCGACTGACCAAGTTGATGAAGTGATCATGGGGTGTGTTTTACCTGCTGGCTTAAAACAAGCACCAGCACGTCAGGCAGCACTGGCCGCAGATTTAGATTTATCAACTGTGTGTACCACGATTAATAAAGTATGCGGCTCTGGTATGAAAGCGGCGATGCAAGCTCATGACGCCTTACTTGCTGGCTCTATTGATGTTGCTGTGGCTGGTGGTATGGAAAGTATGACGAATGCGCCACATCTATTACCTAAAGGTCGTAGCGGTATTAAAATGGGACATGGTCAAGTGCTTGATCATATGATGACTGATGGTTTAGAAAATGCCTACGACGGTATCGCTATGGGCTGTTTTGCACAAGAGACGGCTGATGGTGCAGGTTTCACCCGAGAAGACATGGATGAATATGCTATTCGTTCTTTATCACGCGCAAATGCTGCTATTGAGTCTGGCGCATTTGACAATGAAGTTGCTCCTGTCACTATTAAATCTCGTCGTGGCGATTCAGTATTTGCTGTGGATGAGCAACCTGGAAATGCTCGTCCTGATAAAATCCCATCATTACGTGCAGCATTCAAAAAAGATGGCACGATCACCGCGGCAAACTCTAGTTCGATCTCAGACGGTGCTGCAGCATTAGTGATGATGAAATTATCAGAAGCTGAAAAACGTGGTTTATCTCCATTATGTAAAGTTGTCGCTCATGCAACACACGCCCAAAAGCCTGAAGAATTTACCGTGGCACCTGTTGGCGCAATGCAAAAAGTTTTAGATAAGGCGAACTGGTCAACAAACGATGTTGATTTATTTGAAATTAATGAAGCATTCGCTATGGTAACAATGCTAGGAATGAAGTCTTTAGATCTTGATCCCGCTAAAGTTAATGTAAACGGCGGTGCTTGTGCTTTGGGTCATCCATTAGGGGCAAGTGGTGCACGTATTATCGTGACACTTATTCATGCGCTTAAAAACAAAGGGTTATCAAAAGGCCTTGCATCACTTTGTATCGGTGGTGGTGAAGCGACTGCGATTGCGGTTGAAATGCTTTAAATTTTTTAAACGACCTTAACACCGAATAAACCGCAAGTAAGCCAGCTTACTTGCGGTTTTTTTTCTTTTAATGATAGAGTGGCATCAAAGGTTAGTTGAGCCTCACTAGCCTACTAATCGCTAATCCGTAATATTGCTTAAGGTATTTTAATGAGTGCGTCTCTGCCTATTTCAATTAATGTCAATGAAGGACTGATTGAATTATTTCCAAGCTTACAATCAATCACTAATAAACTTGAAGCACAGTTTAACTTTCAAACCATGACAGCTGGTTGGTATGGTGACGAAGAGAATATTATCGATATTTGTTTATCAATAGAGACTCTAGATAGCTTTAAGCATCATACCTCTTTGGCAAACGAAAATATTCGTAAGGATCATGCCGATGATGTAGTCAGTTTTTTTGATGGGAGTAACTCAAAGATTGATTGTTATGTGGCGTTAACCGAAAGTGAGAATTTATTATTAAAACGGCATAATAAGTTATTGAAAGGCTTCATTGAAACTAAGTTGATTAAAGTGCTCAACCTGATCGCTATTGAGCGTTCATTATGCGCTATTTAAGAAATACGACCCAAAGTATCAAGACTATTCATTATTTTTAAAAACCTAGACATTTAAAAACTACACACCTAAAAATTATTCTCGTCAAAATCACTTATGTATATTCAGCTGAAATTGCTATTTTGAAATGACTTATCACTGTCTGCAACCATCAACTAGTGACAACGACATTAGCTTTGTGTGACTATAAATAAACGGCGGCAAAAAAAACGCAAAAGAGCAATGGCTCCTTGTATTTTTAGGTAATATATTGATGTTATTCCTAATAAATTTGACAGCGTTGTCATCTTTAGTTAATAGTTGACCTGTTAATAAAGGAAGATGCCTAGTTTACTTTGAATTTCTTTAACGATTAATAGTCTCTTGTTAAATGAAAGGGATCTGACTTAACTATGCAGAATTAAAGCAGAATTAAAGCAGAATTAAAGCAGAATTAAAGCGGTATAAAATGCAAAACTCTATTAAATCTATCTGTATCGTGGGGGGAGGAACTGCCGGCTGGATGGCCGCGTCGTTACTCTCTTCTGTGTTAAGAGGTAGTAAAATTAACATCACGGTTGTCGAATCAGCTGACATTGAAACCGTAGGCGTTGGTGAGTCTACTGTGCCTTCAATCATGGACTTTGTCCAAGCCGCTCAAATTGATCTAAAAGAATTTATCCAAGCAACCTCAGCGAGTTTTAAATTAGGCATTAGATTCGATGATTGGTTGAATAAAGGAGATCATTATTTTCATCCCTTTGGAAAAGTGGGCAAAGATATTAATGGTTTTGACTTTTATCAGGCTTGGTTAAAGTCTAATGGCGATGGCCTAAAAACCCGTTGGCTCGATCATTCTCCAAGTGCCATTATGGCTGAGCAAGAACGCTTTATGTTGAGGCCTCATCAAGCACAAAACTGGGTATTATCCAATTACGCCCACGCCCTTCATTTAGATGCTATTAAGGCGGCTAAATACTTACGTAGCCTTTGCCAAACGCGTGGCGTAACAAGAATTGAAGCGACAGTAAAACAAGCAAGGCTCGATCAAAAATCGTTTATTCAGAGCTTAGTATTAGATAACGGCTCTACTATTGAGAGTGATTTTTTTATTGACTGCACCGGTTTTACAGGTTTTTTAATAGAGAAAACATTGAAAGTGGGTTATGAAGATTGGTCGAATTACTTACCCTGTAATCGAGCGATAACTGTTCAAACCGAACCTGTAACTAAACCTGTACCTTATACCATAGCCACTGCGCTTGATGCAGGTTGGTCTTGGAAGATCCCTTTACAAAATCGAACAGGTAATGGTTATGTGTTTTCCAGTCATTTTTGCAGCGACGAACAAGCAATAAAGAGCTTAATGCGTAGTATCGAAGGAAAAATACTTAATGAACCAAGAGTTATCCCATTTTTTACTGGTAAACGTAAAAAGATTTGGCACAATAACTGTTTGGCTTTAGGGCTAGCGAGTGGATTTTTAGAACCTTTAGAGTCTACTGCGATTCATTTAGTTTATAAAACGTTAGTGCATTTTATCAAACATTTTCCAGACGTTAACTTTGACAGTGACAATGAATCTTTATTTAATCAAAAGATAAATACTGATTATGAAGAGATCCGAGATTTTATTATTTTACATTATTGTACTGCGGGACGCGATGATAGTGACTTTTGGCAATGGTGCAAAACCATGCCAACCCCCCAATCATTGCAAGAAAAGATAGCGCTATTTCGTAAAAGAGGGCAACTAGAAAACACCACAGGGCAGTTTTTTACGAGTGACAGTTGGTGTTCAATTTTAGAGGGAATGAAAATACGTCCTCAACACTATCATCCTTTACTTGATGCTTTTAATAAACAAGACTTGGCGAAAACCTTAAATGAAAATGTTAATAGTATTCGTAGTACCGTGCTTAAAATGCCGAATCATTACGACTATATTCAAACGCATTGTCGGGCGACTTGATGTTGTCGTCAGTGACGTCTATGTCAGTTTATTATTCATTAATTTCAAGGCGTGCGGAAAGTGCATGAGAATAGTCTAATGACAGTATATAAAAGTATTCCCGAGTATACGGTATTAAATGCTCAACAATTCTTTAATGACATTGTGCCTAATCAAACCCCAGTGGTTATACGTGGCTTTGCTAAACATTGGCCTTTAGCTCAATCGTTTCAACAAAGCCCTGCATCTTTTGTCTCCTATTTAGGTCAATTTTATTCGGGCATAAAAACAACAATGGTGGTTGCGCCGCCTTCGGCCAATAAGCGGTTTTATTACAATGATGATATGACAGATATCAATTTTTTAACCGGTGAGGAGAGGCTCGATTTATTTTTAGATCGGCTGCTAGAGCTTGTTGATCGAGAGGTGTATCCGGCGATTTCAATGCAAGGCGCCTCTGCGAATGATATTTTACCCGGGCTACTTCAAGACAATCCAACAGACTTTTTTAATGATAGCGATATAGTGCCACGTTTATGGATTGGAAATGAAGGGATCGTTAATACCCATTATGATGGTTCAGATAATCTAGCTTGTGTGGTCGCCGGACGAAGACGCTTTACACTTTTTCCTCCTCAGCAAACTGGCAATTTATATCCCGGCCCATTGAATTTTACGCCTGCAGGTGCACCGACGAGTTTGGTGGATATTGATAAACCGGACTTTGAACAGTACCCACTTTTTAAAGAGGCGTTAGCACAAGCTTATCGTGTTGAATTAGGCCCTGGAGATGCCATTTTTATTCCAATGTTATGGTGGCATCATGTTGAATCCTTGGAGAAAGTAAATGCCTTAATGAATTACTGGTGGAATGGTTCATCGGCGCCTCATGCGAGCTCTCCTAGCCCTATCGATAGTTTAAACATTGCCTTACTGGCGATGCGAAACATGACACCTAAACAGCGAGACGCATGGCGTTGCTTATTTGATCATTATTTATTTAAACAAGGCGTTGATCCTGCTTCCTACATTCCTGAGCATCAACATCATTTATTAGGTGAATTGTCACCGGATTATGTTGCAGCAATAAAAGATTACTTTATAAAAAAATTACAACAATAAGCGCTAATAAATTTATGCTTTCTCGATTATCCATGATGAGTGAACCAGATGTTAAATAACAAAGACAAACCTAAGAAAATAGTGATTGTAGGCGGGGGAACCGCGGGGTGGATGGCGGCAAACTTTTTAGCAAGCCAGTGGAAAACAACTGAAATTTGCTTGGTTGAGTCAAAAGAAATTGGCATTATTGGTGTTGGAGAGGGCAGTACACCGCATTTGAAATTATTTTTTGATGCGATTGGTGTTTCTGAATCACAGTGGATGCCACGTTGTAATGCCACTTATAAAAATGGTATTACGTTTGATAAGTGGTCTACTATTCAAGGGTTTGAGTCTTATTTTCACCCATTTGCTGCTCAAACAGATGATATTTTCACTGTACCGCTTTTTTTCAAGAACATTCAAGCGAGAATGCAAGGATATTGTGTTAACGCGCATCCAGATAGCTATTTTTTAGAGTCATACCTTGCAAGAAATAACTTAGGGCCATTGGCCAATGAGTGTTTTCCTTTTGGTATAGCTTATGGCTACCACTTTGATTCGGCTCTTTTAGGTGAGTTTTTGGCCGAAAATGCGCAAAAACTAGGAGTTAAAAGGGTATATGGCAATGTGGATGACGTATTAGTCAATGATCAAGGTAACATAAGTGCGGTAAGGCTTAAGGATGGCAATCAATTAGCGGGTGACTTTTTTATTGATAGTTCAGGTTTTAGCTCGATATTGATGCAAAAAGCTTTAAAGGTGGCATATAAAAGTTATCAAAAAAGTTTAAGGAATAATGCTGCGGTTGTTATGCCAAGTAAGATTTCACAAGTGCTCCCTGTTGAAACAACATCTACTGCATTAACTAATGGCTGGGCTTGGCAGATCCCGCTTCGAGATCGTTTTGGTAATGGTTATGTCTATAGCGATGATTATATTGACTCAAATCAAGCAGAAACTGAGCTGAGAAAGCACTTAGGCTTGTTAGACAGTGATGTTGAAGCAAGGCATTTGAAAATGCGGGTTGGGCGCGTTGAGAAGCACTGGCACAAAAACTGTCTCGCGGTTGGGCTTTCACAAGGTTTTATCGAACCTCTTGAGGCGACGGCAATTGCACTTTCCTTTAATACTATTGCGCAATTTGTTCAGTATTTTCAAAAAGGCGAAGGGACAAACAAGTTTGAAGCGGCGTTTAATCATGACATTAATACGCGGTTTGATGGCATCAAAGATTATATTTTTTGTCATTACAAAGTTAATCAACGCAATGATACTGATTATTGGCGAGATAATACGGCTAATACCAACACATCGGAAAACTTACAAAGAATTTTACATCTTTGGCAGACTAGCCATAATTTTGCCGAAGACATGCATAAATACAAACTGGCAGAAAGTTATCAGCCAAAATCATGGGCTTGTTTGTTAGCTGGCTATGGAGTCTTTCCAAAAAGTAATACAGACAAGACTATAGATTATTCTGCTCATCAAAATGAAATGGAAGGCTTGAATGATTTTATTCGACGCTGTGGTTTGAACTTTAAAAATCACCATGGCTTGCTGAGTGAATTATTATGATCAAGTTATCATTCCTGCAGCCATTTACTTGGTTTTTGCTTTTCAGTTTTCCGTTATCTAGTGCAGCAAGCACAAAGATTATCGGTTATCTGCCGAGTTATAAGGGGCTGAAAGATAATATCAATGCAGCTCAATTAAGCAAGCTAACACATTTGAATATTGCTTTTTTAAACCCGGATCGAGATGGCCACTTTGTTGACGGTGACACCCTAACTTGTATGACAGCCAAAAGGGGGAATAAACTCACGAGTAAGGAATTATCGTCCACAGTTGATCTTGCTCATCAAGAAAACGTCAAAGTATTAATGAGTATTGGCGGGGCAATTATGCCCGCTTGTGCAGGTGATTGGCGCACGCTACTTTCAGACAATAATCGGCATCAATTAATCAATGAACTCATGACGTTAGTGCAGCACTACCATTTAGATGGTTTAGACGTTGATTTAGAAAGTGCGCTATTAATGCATTTAATTGATGATAAGAGTTATCTACCTTTCATTAAAAATTTGTCAGCAAAGCTAAAGGCAAAAAATAAACTATTAACGGCTGCAACTGGGTCTTATGTTGGCGGAATGATACCGGTTCAATCAATACCTTATTTTGATTTTATCAATGTGATGTCTTACGACGCAATAGGGCCAACATGGGGGAAACCGGGGGTTGAACATGCGACTATTGAACAAGCAAAGAGGGATTTATTACTTTGGCAAAAGCGCGGGGTTGATAAACATAAGCTTATTTTAGGCTTACCATTTTATGGTTATGGCTTTGGAAAATACCAAGCGAATTATTCAATTTCGGCGATTAATAAACAATTTGGTGATAAAATTCTTGATCAAGATGTTATCGGCAGCGTTTGTGCATCTTGCGATTATATTACGTTTAATGGTAAATCAACGATTACTGCAAAAACGAAACTCGCACTGCAATTAGGTGGTGGCGTCATGGTTTGGGAATTAACTCATGACTTAACCGATGAGAATAGCTTATTAAGTGTAATTGATAGTACAGTTAACCAGTAAAGCGAGAAGCTCGCCTTACTCACTAGTTTCTTCTTTGTTTGAAAAATGAGAATGTCGATATTGTTTGGGTGACATCCCCACGATTTTTTTAAATAAACGTGAGAAATAATAAGGATCAGAATAACCTAGTGACTCAGCAATATGTTTAATGGTTTCTTCACTATTATCAAGTTGAAAGCAAGCTTGTTGAATTTTCATATTGATAAAATATTGAATAGGGGATGTATCTGTCATTTCTTTAAATTTCTTCGAAAAGTGAAATTTAGAGAGTTGAGAATAATGAGCCAAAGTATCTAAATTAAGGTCTTGATGAAGGTTATTTTGCATTAAGGTTTCAATGATTTCTAAATTGAAGTGTGATGAGTTATTGAATGCTTCTAATCTCAGTTGCAATGCTAAACAGCTTAAAGCTTGTTGGAGAATATGAACGGCGTGTATAACATTAGTCGCGGTGTAACCTCTACTCCCTAACGCCAATAAATGGTCAAAATCAGCAATAATATTACTGACTAGCCCTACATTAGCTACTCCTTCATCCATTTTCATTAATAAGCGTTCAGCAAAGTCATCCGCTAATTTCCCCGTGAAATTAATCCAATAAACAGAATTTTTGCTGCTAACATTCGCTTTATAAATAAATTCCATCGCGGGTGGGATCAGCACAAGATCGCCACGATTAATTGTTCTTACTCTATTTTTATAATGTAACAGTCCCTCGCCATACAGGCAGTAAATTAAACTATATTCTGCACTGTAAGTTTGACTGACTTGATAGCTATATTTTTGTGAATACTTACCTAAAGATACCGGGTAAAGGCCGGCGGTTAGTGCATGAACTTTTAATTTACGTAAAAGAAATATCGGAATAACAAGTCGAATATCTTTATGGGATGTTGAAAGTTTCATTGGTAAAAAATATGAAATGAAAAATAATAACAATATAGTCCATCATAAGGGCAAGAAAATCAATTTTAATAGCGTTTTATCTATGGTTTAATTTGCGTTATATCACAAGTTAATACTAAATCTGCAACTAACGTGACGTTGTTAACAACGAATGAACAGATAAATTCGAAAAGAAGCCATTCATCGTTAATAGTTTAAGCAGGTTTAATACCCCAAATTGAAAAGAGAGTCTCAAATGAGTGCTGAAAGATACCAATTAAAAAATAAAATCCGCATTGTTACCGCAGCGTCATTATTTGACGGCCATGATGCCGCCATCAATATTATGCGCAGAATTTTGCAATCAAGTGGTGCTGAAGTGATTCATTTAGGTCATGACAGAAGCGTTGAAGAAGTCGTCAACACCGCCATTCAAGAAGACGCTAATGCCATCGCCATGACCTCTTATCAAGGCGGTCATAACGAATACTTCAAATATATGTACGACTTACTCAAAGAACGTGGTTGTGAGCATATACGTATTGTAGGCGGTGGTGGCGGTGTTATTTTACCTGAAGAAATTAAGATGCTGCAAGATTACGGTATTACCCGTATTTATTCACCTGATGATGGTCGCGAACTTGGGTTATTAGGCATGATTGATGACATGCTTGAACGCTGTGACTTTAAAACGGGGACCAATGTTAAAAAAGATGACGTTGCTAATCTTAAAAAGAATGATAAACAAGCCATTGCTCGTCTAATATCTGCGGCAGAGAATGCCCCACAAGAAAATAAAGCCGCTTTAGATAAAGTGCGCAAAATCTCATCAGTAAGTAAAACTCCTGTTTTGGGCATTACCGGAACCGGTGGTGCAGGTAAATCCTCATTGGTTGATGAACTTATTCGTCGCTTTTTGATGGCTACAACAGAAAGTAAAATTGCTATTGTCTCGGTTGACCCATCGAAACGTAAAACGGGCGGTGCGTTATTAGGTGACCGTATTCGCATGAACGCGGTAAACAATGACCGAGTTTATATGCGCTCGCTAGCAACTCGCCAATCAAACTTAGCCTTATCTGTTTATGTTAATGACACCTTAGATATTTTAAAAGCAACTGACTTTGATTTAATTATTTTAGAAACCTCAGGGATCGGTCAATCAGATACAGAAATTGAAGAGCATTCAGATGTTTCTTTATATGTTATGACACCTGAATATGGCGCGGCTACCCAGTTAGAAAAAATCGATATGCTCGATTTCGCGGATATTATTGCCTTAAATAAATTTGATAAACGTGGCGCGTTAGATGCGCTTCGAGATGTAAAAAAACAATACAAACGTAACCGCGGCATGTTTGAAGCCGGTGATGATGAAGTACCTGTATATGGCACAATCGCGTCACAATTTAATGATCGTGGTATGACTGAACTCTACAATGCGGTGATCTCCGAATTAAATACAAAAGCCGGTTTAACCGTCGGAGATATATTATCAGTCGATGGAACCTTGGCAAATAAAAGCAGCGTTATTCCTGGTAGCCGAATTCGTTATTTGTCTGAAATATCAGAAAATAATCGTGGTTATGATGCTTGGGTTGAAAATCAAACACAAGTGGCGCAAAAACTATATGGTATTCATAAGTCGATTGAAACGGCAAAAGAAACGGCTTCACAAGTATCAGCTGAGTTAGTGACCCAACTTGAAGCATTATACAAACAAGTCGAGCTTGATTTAGATCCCAAAAATAAATTATTGCTTGAACAATGGGCAACTAAGGTTCAGCGCTATAAAGATCCAGAATTCAAATTTAAAGTGCGTAACAAAGAATTATCGATTGAAACCCATTCAAAATCATTATCTGATTCCAATATTCCTAAAATTAGCCTGCCTAAATACCAAGGGTGGGGGGACATTTTAAAATGGAATCTGCAAGAGAACGTGCCGGGTGAATTTCCTTATACCGCAGGTTTATTTCCATTTAAACGTGAAGGTGAAGACCCAACACGTATGTTCGCAGGTGAAGGTGGCCCGGAGCGAACAAACCGTCGTTTTCATTATGTTTCCAAAGGCATGCCAGCAAAACGCTTATCAACAGCGTTTGACTCGGTAACCTTATACGGTAACGATCCAGCAATCCGCCCTGATATTTACGGTAAAATAGGTAATGCGGGTGTGTCAATTTGCTGTTTAGACGACGCTAAAAAGCTGTACTCAGGCTTTGATTTGGCTCATGCGATGACCTCGGTTTCAATGACAATTAATGGCCCTGCTCCTATGTTATTGGGCTTTTTCTTAAATGCTGCAATTGATCAACAATGTGAACGTTATATTACTGAGCATGGGCTAGAAAAAGAAACACAGGCATTAATTAATAAAATCTATCAAGACAAAGGCTGTGAACGTCCGACTTATCAAGGGGAGTTACCAGAAGGTAACGACGGCTTAGGTTTGATGTTGTTAGGCGTAACTGGCGACCAAGTGTTACCTGCTGAAGTTTATCAAGAAATAAAGGCGAAAACCTTAACCTTAGTACGCGGAACAGTTCAGGCAGATATTTTAAAAGAAGATCAGGCGCAAAATACCTGTATTTTCTCAACTGAATTTGCTCTTCGTTTAATGGGCGATGTGCAAGAATACTTTATTGAGAAAGGCGTACGTAACTTTTATTCGGTATCTATTTCGGGTTATCACATTGCTGAAGCTGGCGCGAATCCGATAACGCAATTAGCGTTAACATTAGCGAATGGCTTTACTTTTGTTGAATACTACTTAAGCCGAGGCATGGACATTAACGAATTTGGTCCTAACTTATCATTTTTCTTCTCAAACGGTATTGACCCTGAATATGCGGTAATTGGTCGAGTAGCGCGTCGAATTTGGTCAAAAGCGATGAAAAATAAATACGGTGCTAATGCCCGAGCGCAAATGCTCAAATACCATATTCAAACATCGGGTCGTTCATTGCATGCGCAAGAAATTGACTTCAATGACATTCGCACCACCTTACAAGCGCTTTATGCAATAAACGATAACTGCAATTCATTACATACTAACGCGTATGATGAAGCGATCACTACGCCGACCGAAGACAGTGTGCGCCGTGCTATGGCAATTCAGTTAATTATTAACCGAGAACTAGGTTTGTCGAAAAATGAAAACCCAATTCAAGGGGCGTTTATCATTGAAGAACTAACGGACTTAGTGGAAGAAGCCGTACTGACTGAATTTGACCGAATTAATGAACGTGGTGGTGTACTTGGCGCCATGGAAACCATGTATCAGCGCGGTAAAATTCAAGAAGAAAGCCTGCATTATGAGCATTTAAAACATTCGGGTGAGTATCCCATTATTGGTGTGAATACTTTCTTAAGCTCTAAAGGCTCGCCAACGGTTGTACCTGATGAAGTGATTCGCGCAACTGAAGAAGAAAAAATGTATCAAATTGATATGTTAGCAAGTTTGAACAAAGCTAACGAAGTTGAAGCACAAGCGCTATTAAAGCGTTTACAAACAGCGGCTATTAATCATGAAAACATTTTTGAATTGATGATGGATGCATGTAAGGTTTGTTCTCTCGGACAAATTGTTAATTCATTATTCGAGGCGGGCGGACAGTATCGTCGAAATATGTAATTAACTTAATGCTGTTGCTGGCTAAATAAAGTCATTGATAATCTATTTAGCCGCAACGCGTTAAGTCATAACCAGAATCGTTTGAATGTTTGTCAGTAGCAACCAGAGTAATTGTCATGAGTGAATATAAAGCCCCATTAAAAGATATGCAGTTTTTGTTAAAAGATGTTTTTAACAGTGAAAAACTATGGCAAGAAATGCCTGCATTAGCTGATTTAATTGATCAACAAACAGCTGATGCAATATTAGAAGAAGGTGCAAAATTAACAGCACAAGTGATTGCCCCTCTCAATCGTAATAGTGATGAACAAGGTGCTCGGTGGAATAACACTGAAGTGATTACCCCAGATGGTTTTGCTAAAGCTTATCAACTTTATTGTGAAGGTGGCTGGGGAAGTTTAAGCGGTGATGCTGAATATGGCGGCATGGGTATGCCGAAAATGTTGCAAGCCGCATTTGAAGAAATGACCCAGTCTGCTTCAATATCATTTGCCTTGTATCCTATGCTTACCGCGGGTGCTTGTTTAGCGTTATCTGCCCATGCCAGTGATGAGATGAAACAAACCTATCTTGAAAATATGTATTCAGGTTTATGGGCTGGCACTATGTGTTTAACTGAGCCTCATGCCGGTAGTGATTTAGGTATTATGACCTCAAAAGCTGAACACAGTGATGATGGCAGCTTTAAATTGTCAGGTACCAAAATATTTATCACCGGTGGAGAGCAAGATTTAACTGAGAATATTATTCATTTAGTGTTAGCCAAAATACCTGGTGCACCTGCTGGCCCGCGCGGTATATCAATGTTTGTGGTACCAAAATTTTTTATTAATGATGATGGCAGTATTGGCGAGCGAAATGCAGTGAGCTGTGGCTCTATTGAACATAAAATGGGGATCAAAGGATCTGCAACGTGTGTAATGAATTTTGATGGTGCTACGGGCTATCTAGTTGGCGAAGAAAACAAAGGCCTAAACTATATGTTCACTATGATGAACTATGAACGTTTAGGCATGGGCATTCAAGGTGTTGGTGCTGCAGAAATGTCGTATCAAACCGCTGCCGCTTATGCTCATGACCGACTGCAAGGCAGAAGCAGTGAAGGGGCAAAATCTCCAGAGAAAGCCGCAGATCCCTTAATTGTTCATCCTGATGTTCGCCGTATGTTATTAACAATGCGTAGTTTAACTGAAGCGGGTCGTTGTTTTTCAGCTTATGTAGCGAAACAGTTAGATATTGTTAAATATTCAGATAATGCTGATGATAAAAGCAAAGCCGAGCAATTAGTTGCTTTGTTAACGCCTGTAGCAAAAGCCTTTTTAACCGATATGTCTTATGACGCATGTGGTCTTGGTCAAATGGTGCTTGGCGGACATGGTTATGTCAGTGAATGGGGACAAGAGCAATTAGTGCGTGATGTGCGTATTGCGCAAATTTATGAAGGCACCAATGGTATTCAATCATTGGATTTATTAGCACGTAAAGTTGTCGCCAATAAAGGACAGTTTCTTTCATTATTTGTCGATGAAATTCATCAGTTTATCGAACAAAATAAAACGAATGAACAGTTAAGCACATACATTTATCCTTTACAGAGTTCTGTGCAAAAACTTCAACAAGTCAGTGATAAGTTATTAATTGAAAGTGTTAATGATAAAAGTCTTGTTGGGGCGAGTGCCACTGATTATTTAGCTGTATTTGGCTATGTTTCTTACTCATACATGTGGGCTTTAATGGTAGAACGTTCAATGGATTTACTTGAACAGGACAAAGACTTTCATCAAGCAAAATTGTATGTTGCACAATTTTATAATGACAAAATATTACCCAGAATTGATGCGCATATTCAGTCAATTAATGCTGGTAGTGAGCCATTAATGGCTATGCCTGCGCAGTTATTTGGCTATCGTGATTAATGCCATTATGACTAAAGTCGTCTAGTGTTAATCAAGCTGGCAGGTTACCTTGAAGACCTAATAGATTTTAATGAGTAAAATTATATGACATCAGTACCCGACAAATTTACTGCTTTTCGCATCCATCAAATACAAGAAGGTGAGAAGAAAAAAATAATCAGTGGTTTTGAACAAATTAGCCTTGATGATTTAACACCAGGCGAAGTTGTTATCAAGGTGGCTTACTCAGATATTAATTACAAAGATGCATTGGCCGCAACAGGTAAAGGGCGAATTTTACGGACTTACCCTTTGGTTGGCGGTATCGATCTATCAGGAGTTGTCGTTACCTCAGAAGATGCTCGTTTTAATTGCGGTGATAAAGTGTTGGTTTGCGGCGCGCAATTATCTGAACTTTATGACGGTGGTTATAGTGAATATGCACGAGTGAAAGCAGATTCGGTGGTTAATTTACCTAAAGGGATGAGTTTACGTGATGTAATGGCATTGGGAACAGCTGGCTATACTGCTGCATTAGCCATACAACGTATGGAAGATAATGGTCAAATACCTGAGCGTGGGCCTATTGTGGTAACTGGAGCTACAGGCGGTGTCGGCAGTTTTGCTATTAACATGTTGTCTAATATTGGTTATGAAGTCATTGCCTTTACCGGTAAAACCGAACAAGAAGCTTATTTAAAAGAATTAGGTGCTAGTGCTTTGATTAACCGCAATCAGATCGAAATGGGGACTAAACCGCTTGAAAGTATGCAATGGGGAGGAGCTGTTGATAATGTTGGTGGAGATACCTTGGCGTGGCTTACCCGTACCACCAATATTTGGGGAAATATCGCCTCGATTGGTTTAGCAGGCGGCTTTAAGTTAGATTCAACCGTGATGCCATTTATATTACGTGGCGTGAGCTTGTTAGGTATTAACTCCGTTGAGATGCCATTATCTGTTCGCGCACAAGCTTGGAAACGCTTAGCCACTGATTTAAAACCAACTAAGTTAGCATTAATTGCACCTACGACCATCGCTTTTGCTGATTTACCAAATGCTTTTAATGCTTATGTTGAAGGAAGTGTCACCGGTAGAACGGTTGTCGCGATTGATGACTCTTTGTAAATAGAAGCTAAATAATGTCAGAAACTCCCGTAATATTTGAAGAGCAGCATTTATCCAACGGTTTAAACATTGCTTTTGCAACCTTAAATGCTAGTAAAAGTTTAAACGCTTTAAGTTTGCCGATGATCGATTTGTTATTACCACAGTTAAAACGTTGGTTAGCTGATCGTGAAACAGCAGTGATCGTGTTGCAAGGTTCGGGTGATAAAGCATTTTGTGCTGGTGGTGATGTGGTAAGTATTTATCACAATCTTGTAACCAAACAACAAGCAAGCTCAACTAACACGTTAAATGACGATGACATAAAACAATCATTGGGCGTTGAGTTTTTTACTAAAGAATATCAATTAGACCAAGTCATCCATAATGCAACAAAACCCATTCTAGTTTGGGCGGATGGTTATGTGATGGGCGGTGGTATTGGTTTAATGGCTGGCGCTAGTCACCGAGTGGTTACTGAAAAAACAATTATGGCGATGCCAGAAGTAACGATTGGTTTATATCCTGATGTAGGAGCCAGTTATTTTTTAAATAAAATGCCATCAGGTGTCGGGTTATTTCTTGGTTTAACAGGAATGACCTTTAATGGAGAAGATGCAAAATTTTTAGGCTTGGCTGATCATCAAGTGGCCTGCGGTGAATTAGACGCATTAAATAAAAAATTATTAACCATTGACTGGTCCGTTAGCGAAAGTCGTAATCATCAACTACTCAGTAACTTATTAGCTGAGTATGAATTGTCGGGGCTAGGTCATTCACGTTATTCTTCAGTAGAACAGCATTTAGCCGTTATTAACAAGGTGACCTCGTTTGATCACATTACAGATATTTATGATGCCATTATTAATGAAGTAACGGATAGTCCATGGTTTATTCAGGCGAAAAAAAAATTAGCTCATGGCAGCCCGTTAAGCGCACACATTATTCATCGGCAATTAACGTTATGTCAGGGCTTATCGTTAGCAGAATGCTTTGAAAAAGAGATCAATTTATCATTACGCTGTTGCCAACACGGTGAATTTGTTGAGGGGGTAAGAGCATTATTAGTTGATAAAGACAAACACTCCAAATGGGCATATGAAGATGTTGCAGCCGTTGACAGTGAGATTGTGAATTGGTTCTTTACTACAATAGCTAGACAATAAAATTAATATGAAAGAGGAGAGTTCCTCTATCATTAAATTGAATAAGTTTGCAGGTTACTCCTGCTTTATAAAAATAATAGTTCGACGTTGGTCATCATCGAACAGATAAATTAAAGATAATCATTTAAGGAAAACGCATGAACTTACGCGATAAAACTATCGTTATCACTGGTGGCGGACAAGGTCTTGGTCGAGCTATGGCGGTTAACTTGGCTGAGCAAGGGGCAAAACTCGCACTTATTGACTTAAACGAAGCCATGTTAAAAGAAACCGTCTCTTTGGTTGAACAAGCAGGGTCAACAGCAAAGCATTACTTAGCTAATGTCACGGATGAAGGCGATGTAGAAAGAACCTTTGCTCAAATTAGTCAAGATTTTAATGGTATTGATGGCTTAATTAATAACGCAGGAATTTTACGTGATGGCATGTTTGTCAAAGCGAAAGAGGGCGTTGTTAGTAAAAAAATGTCACTAGAACAATTTCAATCGGTTATTGATGTCAATTTAACAGGCGTTTTCTTGTGTGGCCGTGAAGCGGCAGTCCAAATGATAGAATCAGGCAAGAAAGGTGTGATCATCAACATGTCTTCAATTGCTCGTGGTGGTAATATGGGGCAAACCAACTACGCCGCATCAAAAGCAGGTGTTGTTGCGATGACAGTTACATGGGCACGTGAGTTAGGCCGACATGGCATCCGCGTTGGTGCAATTGCGCCGGGAGTCATTCGTACGGCAATGACAGATGCGATGAAACCAGAAATGCGTGACCGTTTAGAGAAGATGAAACCGGTTGGCCGTTTAGGTGAAGCAGATGAAATTGCTCATACGGTGAAATACATATTTGAGAACGAATTTTTCACCGGGCGAGTCGTTGAAATTGATGGCGGCTTATGTATGTAAATACCTGAACCATTGAACATAAAAGCGAGTTTTACTCGCTTTTATCAATTATGTTCAGTGAAATGGTTATTTTATTAAGAAGAGTGATTACTATCCAATGAACAAAGCCCTTTTTTTAGATCGTGATGGCATTATCAATGTTGATCATGGTTATGTCTTTCAGCAAGAAGAATTTGAATTTGTAGACGGTATATTCGATGTTTGTCGTACAGCGATGGAGAAGGGCTACCTTTTAATTGTAATTACCAATCAATCAGGGATAGGAAGAGGAAGATATACAGAGTCTCAGTTCTTATTGCTCACAGAATGGATGAAAGAACAATTTAAAGAACATAGTGTGATTATTAATGATGTTTATTTTTGTCCACATCACCCGACAAAAGCTAAAGGCGAATTCTTAATATCATGTCATTGCAGAAAGCCAGAACCTGGTATGATCCTGCAAGCTGCAGCTAAACACAGTATTGACTTAAAACAGAGTATATTTATTGGCGATAAAACTTCAGATATGCAAGCTGCTGAAGCTTCAGGTATTCATAATCGTATTTTAGTTGCCAGTCATTATGAAGATTATCACCATGTATCAGCTCACCGTATTCATAAAATCAGCCAAGCTAGTGCATTTATTGACTAGTTTGTTTGTTTTGTAAGCGAACAGTCAAAAAGATAAAAAAAAGACTTGATCGTTTGTCAAAAATCCCTAAAATGCGCTCCACTTCTTCAGGGAGACCTGAGAAGCGAGTTTTACACGGTTT
>JBFONU010000017.1:0-78428 GCA_040779345.1 Colwelliaceae bacterium 6441
TTTGTTTATTTTTTAAACAAACACGCAGTTAATTTTATATAAACAAACAATTAACAAATTTTATTCGGCATTAACAAGTAATACTGTTTAATTAATAAAACTCAAACCAAGAGTTTATAAAGCAGAGATAAGATTTAATAACTGAGGGTGTCGTTAATATAATGGAAAAAAGAACATACAATAAGGCCAATAATATTGTGATAAATTAAAAGAAAGCGCTTCGCCAATGTAAGAAAAGTATGATGGGACAATGAGCTGATGCAAAAACACGACACTCGTTTAGATTTTATTGAATTTTTACTAATAAAAAAGCCAATTACAAGGTAATTGGCTTTAAAATATGGAATGGTTTTCATCCATTTCGTTGGCTAAGGCATCATCTCTTCTTGATCTGCACCTTCTTTTTCAATGACCTCAGGGATCAAATCTTCTTTAGAAATACCTAAACCTAGAGCAACGGCACTCGCAACGTATATTGAAGAATAGGTACCAACAAAAACACCGAACAATAATGCCGTGGCAAAACCATGAATAAGTGCACCACCTTGATAAAACAACGCGATTAATACTAATAGCGTTGTGATCGACGTAATAAAAGTACGGCTTAAGGTTTGCGTTAAAGAAATATCAATAATTTCTGATGGGCCACCGTCACGAATTTTTCTAAAGTTTTCTCGAATTCGATCTGATACAACAATGGTATCATTAAGTGAATAACCGATTACCGCTAAAATTGCCGCTAATACCGTTAAGTCAAACTCTAACCCTAATACTGAAAATAAGCCTAGTGTTAGCAACACATCGTGAAATAACGCAAATACAGAGCCTAATGCAAAACGCCATTCAAAACGAAAAGCAACATACACTAAGATACAAATCAACGCCGTTAGCATGGCTAAGCCACCCTGCTCAGTTAATTCATCACCAACACTTGCGCCAACAAACTCTATACGACGCATCGCTAACTCTTGACCTGTTCCTTCTTTAAGAATAGATAAGATCTGATTACCTAACATTTCAGCTTTGATGCCTTCACGTTGCGCTAAACGTATAACAACCTCACGTGAACTACCATAAAGTTGAACAACCGCATCGTCATAACCATTACTGTCCATCACTTGGCGAATGATATTTAAATCAGCAGGTTGTTCAAAACCCACTTCTATTAATGTTCCACCAGTGAAATCCAGCCCAAAATTTAACTTATTAACAACTAATGAACCGATTGCCGCACACATTAAGATAATACTAAATATCATCGCAACTTTGCGATAACGCATAAAGTTAACAGTTTCTTTCAATTTTAATAATTGCATAATTTGACTACCTATATTGAAAGTTTGTCTAGGCGTTTACCGCCCCAAACTGAATTAACGATGGTTCGTGTACCCACAATTGCCGTGAACATTGAAGTGATAATACCAATAGACAATGTTACAGCGAAACCTTTAATCGGCCCAGTACCCACAGCAAATAAGATGATTGCCGCAATTAGCGTAGTAATGTTTGCATCTAAAATGGTTGAAAATGCTGCATCATAACCTTGATGTATCGCCTGCTGAACAGATTTTCCTTCGCGTAATTCTTCACGTATACGCTCAAATATCAGCACATTCGCATCAACCGCCATACCAACAGTTAATACAATACCCGCCATACCAGGTAAAGTTAACGTTGCTCCCGGTATCATTGACATCACACCAACAATTAACATTAAGTTAGCACCTAAGGCTAAATTAGCGACCACACCGAAAGCGCGGTAATAAATCAGCATAAATATGAATACTAGAGCAAAACCGCCCATGATCGCTTGAAAGCCTAATTGCACGTTTTCCGCACCTAATGTTGGGCCAACAGTACGCTCTTCAACAATTTGAATTGGGGCAATTAACGCACCAGCTCGAAGCAGTAAGGCTAAATTATGTGCTTCAGCTTGACTACCAGCCCCTGTAATTCTAAAGGTTTTACCTAAACGACCTTGAATGGTAGCAACACTAATAATTTCTTCATGCTTTTCAAAGATGGTATTCCCTTCGGCATCAACGCGATCTGTCGCTTTGTATTCTATAAATACCGTAGCCATTGGTTTGCCAACATTATTTTTTGTTGCATTTGACCATTTACTGCCGCCTGGAGAATCTAGAGTAATATTAACTTGCGGACGTGAGTATTCATCAAAACTTGAGCCGGCATCAACAATATGATCACCCGTTAACATCACGCGTTTTTTTAATAAAGATGGGCGACCATCTCGACCATATAAAAGTTGAGAACTTGCAGGAACTCGACCATTTAACGCTGCGCCTAAATCACCGTCACCATCTACCATTCTAAATTCAATGGTGGCTGTAGCGTTTAAAATTTCTTTCGCTTTCGCAGTATCTTGAACACCCGGTAATTCTATAATAATGTTCTTTTGACCTTGGCGCTGCACTAATGGCTCTGCAACCCCTAATTCGTTGACACGATTACGAATAATTGTAATATTTTGCTGAAGCGCATATTCACGAATTTCTTTTAACTTTAACTCAGACATTGTTGCTGATAACACCATAGTGTCGTTATTTTCAACAAAAAGAAGGTCGCGATAACGTTTTGATAAAAATGATTCTGCCGCCTCTACGTCTTCAGCTTTTCTAAACTGAATTTCAATGGCATCACCGACTTTCTTCACACTACGATAACGAATTTTTTCATTACGCAAATCGCTACGAAAATCACCAATCATACCCTCAGTCGCTTTAACAATAGCTTCATTCATATTGACTTCCATGGTAAAGCTTACGCCACCACTTAGGTCCAAACCAAGCTTCATTGGCACACCACCAACATTAGCCAGCCAATCGGGCGTATCAGGCGTCGAATTTAATGCAACTGAGTATTTATCACCTAAATTATCGTCTAATAAATCACGTGCCTTTAATTGTACGTCGGTATCATCAAACTTAACTAATATTTGACCATCCTCTAAGACAAGGCTTTTGTAATTAATATTTTGCTCGCTAAGCTGTGACTTAATGGTGTCGAGTGTTGATACATTTGCTTCTACGCCGCGAAGACCAGAAACTTGTACCGCGGGTGCTACGCCGTATAGGTTAGGAGACGCGTAGAGCGCGCCTATAGCTACAATAAATAGCACCAATAATTTTTTCCATAATGGAGAATGGTTTAACACAATATAATCCTGTTTTTATAAATTATTATAAATTTTTCATTGTACCTTTTGGCAACACTGCATTCACTGCGCCTTTTTGAACAGTGACTTCAGTACCTTCAGCAATGCTAATTACAATAAAATCTTTTTCATCAGACACTTTAATAATTTTGCCGACGATACCACCTTGTGTGAGAACTTCATCACCTTTAGAAAGTGCTGACATTAATCCTTTATGCTCTTTCACGCGTTTAGCTTGTGGGCGGTAAATCATGAAATAGAACACAAAACCAAACACTAATAACATAATGATCATTTCCATACCGCCACCTGCTGGGGCCGGACCTG
This sequence comes from Colwelliaceae bacterium 6441, assembly GCA_040779345.1. Taxonomy (GTDB): domain Bacteria; phylum Pseudomonadota; class Gammaproteobacteria; order Enterobacterales; family Alteromonadaceae; genus Thalassotalea_H. Next base: position 3,503 of record JBFONU010000017.1, read on the forward strand.
CTGCTGCGTGTGCTTGACTAATAAATAAACTCATAATTTCCTCTTATATTTCTTTTAATAAATGATAATTTTTAATATTTTGGTAATCGTTTTTAAAACAAGTGATTATACTTGCTTACTACCTTCTGCCAATGGTGGCACAGGTAAATCACGCAACGCGTAAAACTTTTCAACATATTCAGTTAACTTACCTTGCTCGATCGCATCACGCAATTCTTTCATAATTCGCTGATAAAAACGCAAATTATGCAAAGTATTTAATTGAGAGCCTAAAATTTCATTGCACTTATCTAAATGATGTAAATAAGCACGTGAATAATTTTTACAGGTATCACAATCACATTCGGGATCTAACGGCCCAGTATCGGTTTTATGACGCGCATTGCGAATTTTTATTACGCCATTGGTCACAAATAAATGACCATTTCTCGCATTACGTGTTGGCATAACACAATCAAACATATCGATACCGCGACGAACCCCTTCAACTAAATCTTCAGGTTTACCCACTCCCATGAGATATCGGGGCTTATTTTCTGGGATCAAGGGGGCAGTATGATCTAAAATCCTTACCATATCCTCTTTAGGCTCACCAACAGATAAACCGCCTATGGCATAACCATCAAAGTCTATGGCTTTTAACCCTTCAACCGACACTTCTCGCAAGTCTTCATACATACCGCCTTGCACAATACCAAATAGCGCATTGGGGTTTTCTTGATGCGCATCTTTACTACGCTGAGCCCAACGTAGCGATAACTCCATTGAATCTTTTGATTCTTGATGCGTTGCTGGATATGGCGTACATTCGTCAAATATCATCACAACATCTGAGCCTAGTTTACGCTGCACTTCCATCGAACGTTCAGGCGTTAGCATAATTTTTTCACCATTAACGGGTGAGCTAAACTTAACACCTTCTTCGGTAATTTTTCGCATTTTACCTAAGCTAAAGACTTGGAAACCACCAGAGTCGGTAAGTATTGGTTTATCCCAATTGATAAACTCATGCAAACCGCCATGTTGCTCAACAATATCTGTCCCTGGACGCAGCATTAAATGAAAGGTGTTACCTAAAATGATTTCAGCACCAATGTCTTTCACTTCTTCTGTTTTCATGCCTTTCACAGTGCCGTATGTGCCAACAGGCATAAAGGCAGGAGTTTCTACCGTGCCGCGAGCAAACGTTAAGCGCCCGCGTCTGGCTTTTCCGTCTTTATTAATAAGGTCAAATTTCATCGCCTTATTTGTTGTCTTATCTGTCATATTCATTCCTTACCTACCAGAAAAACAGGCGATGTGCATGAAAGCACAAATGTCGTGGTGCCTTGGATGGCAATGAACGACCGCCTGAAAGTAGTTATATATTTGTTCATTAAATTAAGGTGTTTGCTTAGTTAGCATCATTGCATCACCGTAACTAAAAAAACGATACTTTTCATCAACCGCATGACGGTATGCCGACATTATATTTTCATAGCCAGCAAATGCACTCACGAGCATTAATAACGTTGACTCTGATAAATGAAAATTTGTTATTAAGGCATCAACAAGCTCAAATTGATAACCAGGGGTGATAAAAATATCAGTATCACCGTAAAATTCTTGTAACTTTTCGCCCTTTTTAAGCGACGCTTTAGCTGCACTTTCTAGTGAACGAACAGAGGTTGTACCAACAGCAATGACCCGCTTACCATCGGCTTTAGTTTCGGTGATTTTATCAACGACCTCAGCAGATACTTCTACGTATTCAGCGTGCATAATATGATCGGCAATCTCATCAACGCGAACAGGTTGAAATGTTCCTGCGCCTACATGCAAGGTAACAAAAGCAAAATTAACACCTTTCTCGGTTAACCTTGCCAACAACGCATCATCAAAGTGCAATCCCGCGGTTGGTGCTGCTACAGCGCCGGGTTTTTCATTGTACACGGTTTGATAACGTTCTTTATCACTCGCTTCGTCGGGACGATCTATATAAGGCGGCAATGGCATATGACCGACATCTTCTAATACTTGAAGAATGTTATCTTTAGACTCAATTTCTAACTCGAATAAAGCACCATGCCTAGCGACCATAGTGGCATCCACTTTATTTTCTAAACGTATTATCGTCCCTGCTTTAGGTGATTTACTTGCACGAACATGGGCTAAAAAACGTTTATCATCTAATAATCGCTCAACTAATACTTCGACCTTACCCCCACTGGCTTTTTGCCCAAATAACCGAGCAGGTATCACTCGAGTATTATTAAACACTAATAAGTCACCTTTATTGACTTGATCTAATATATCAACAAAAGTTAAGTCTGCAATTGCACCACTATTACCATCAAGCGTCATCAGTCGGCTAGAGGATCTATTTTCTTTGGGGTAACGAGCAATTAGCTCTTCGGGTAATTTAAAGGAAAAGTCGGCAACACGCATGATAGTTTTAGGATTAATTACTTAGTGAAAAACCGCGTAATTTTAGTGCTGACAGCAATGAATAGCAAGTAAAACCTAGCCATTGAGAACTTGGAGCTATATATCACCCTGCTAAATGTTCACCATAATAAAAAAATATCTCCCTCGAGACCATTTGTGCCGTATGCTGAACCAAAGCGATCACTATTGTTTTCAAAGGTATGCTGAACTTATGAATGATAATAATTTAACGCAGATACATGCTATTGCGAAAACCATTTTAAATGGTTTTGAACGACATATTTTTTTATTTAGCGCCTTAACCCGCTCAGCAAAAGAGCGATTTGAACAATGTCAGTGGCAAGCCATACATGAAGCAGCAAGTGAACGTACTGATTATTTTGATAAACGGGTTGCTGAAACACTCAGTACGATACAACAAGATTTTGCTATTGAATCATTAGACCAAACCTTGTGGCAAAATATCAAAGCTTGTTATGTAGACTTATTACAATGTCACCCACAAGCTGAACTTGCAGAAAGCTTCTATAACTCAGTGTTTTGTCATTTATTCGAACGAAAGTATTACCATAACGATTTTATTTTTGTGAGTGCGAGTACTATTTTAGATCCAGAAATACCGGCGACTAAAATTTACACTCGTTATTACCCTGCTGAAAAAGGCTTAAGTAAAACCATTACCGATATTATTAGAAAAGCCAGTTTTTCGGCAAGGTTTGCTCACCCTAAAAAAGAATTTAGTGCCTTAGTGCGCGCTTTTATTAAAAAGCCCTCGTTAGCAAAGTATCCGCTGAGCGCACTGAAACTGGATATACTGAATTTCACTTTTTATCGTAATAAAGGCGCCTATATTATTGGACGAGTTATCTCGCCAAGCAGCGAAACCCCGTTTATTGTTGCCATAACCAATGATCCTATAACAGGCTTGCACCTCGATGCACTGCTCACTGAGCCTGATAATATGGCAGTAGTCTTTGGTTTTGCGCGTTCTTATTTCTTTGTTGATTGTTTATACCCGCAAGCACTTGTTAACTTTCTTCAAGGCTTAATCCCCCATAAAACACGAGCAGATTTATATTCTGCCATTGGCTTTCATAAACAAGGTAAAACACAATTTTATCGAGACTTTTTACATCATCTAGAAAATAGTGACGACCAATTCAAGCTAGCTGAAGGCATTAAAGGGATGGTGATGTCAGTGTTTACCTTACCTTCATACCCTTATGTATTTAAAATTATCAAAGATACATTTGCTCCCAGTAAAAAAATGACGAAAAAGGATGTTAAGTCGAAATATCGATTAGTTAAATTACATGACAGGGTTGGACGAATGGCAGATACCATGGAATATTCCGAAGTTGCCTTCCCCAAAGCACGCTTTTCACAAGAATTACTCGATGAGCTATTGTTAGTCGCCCCTTCCATCATCCGATTTGAAGATGACTTAATTATCATTGAGCACTTATACATTGAACGAAGGATGACCCCCTTAAACCTTTATTTAGCTAAAGCGAGTGACGAAGAAATTGAATCAGCGATGTTTGGTTATGGCGAAGCCATTAAGCAACTTATCGCCGCTAATATATTCCCCGGAGATATGTTATTAAAGAACTTTGGCGTGACTCGCCACGGGCGCGTAATTTTTTATGACTACGATGAAATAACCTATATGAATGAAGTTAATTTCAGAGTGAAACCCAAAGCAGTCACTGAAGAACAAATTTATGCTGCAGAGCCATGGTACTCAGTAGCACCAGGCGATATGTTTCCAGAAGAATTAGCAACCTTTGCCTTAGCAAATCAGAAATATCGACAAGCGTTTTTACTTCATCATAGCGAATTACTTGAAGCAAGCTACTGGCAACAAAGGCAGAAGAATATTACCAAGGGAATATTTGAGAATGTTTTTCCTTATCCACAAGCGCTTAAGTTACAACATAAATAATATAAGAAGCAGTGTTAGCCTATAGGGATTGCACATTTATTAGCCGAACAGAATAAAATTAGTATTTAGCGCTTTACCTTTAGAATTGCTTGGGTATAATTCGTCTCCGTTGCAGGGGTGTAGTTCCAATTGGTAGAACAGCGGTCTCCAAAACCGACGGTTGGGAGTTCGAATCTCTCCACCCCTGCCATCTTCATTTCATATCGTAGAAACAATCTAGATACATAAAGTCATCATTTAACAAGCTAATAAGTGCATAATACCTTTAATCTTTTATGATAAAGCGTGATACTTTTTCTCACACCTTACTGACGAGTTTTTGATAAAGTATTTTCGCATGTAGTTTGTAGGTTGTTTGCTGTATGCCCGTATCACTAAAATTCAAACATTTTACTTTTCGATTATTATGTTTCATATGTCTGTGTGCCTTTTTTAGGGTGCATGCCGAAAATAATGCCCTGTCAACTGCACAGTTTTATCAACAATACCTGAGTATTTTCGCTCAAAATAAATTATCTGATCACGAAAAAATAACTCGAGGTCAAACACTTTTATTTAATATTAATGAACAAAAGCATCCAAAGATTGCTGCATTAACCTACTTACAGCTGATGAATTTAAGTGCCAAAAGAAGCGATAATAACGCCTTCCGTCAATCGCAAAGTAAATTACAAAATATAACCTTAGATCATAAAAATCAAAAAGTGGTTAACTTCTTAGTGCAGATTTATCAAGTGTCACTAAATAGTAACGAGGGGCAATTTATTCTTGCGATATCTCAAGGGAAAGCCTTAAAAGCTCGTATTAAAGATTTTGAAATAAAAGAAAAAGAAGAATATCGCTTTATTGATAATCATATTTATCTAACCAAATATGATGAAGCCATGTTGAATAATACCTTAGGAATTAGCTTCTTTAGAACATCTGATTACGAGGCTGCTCAACAACATTTTATCTATTCAATAGATATTTATGAAAAACAGAATGCGTTAATGGGAAGATTAATGGTTTTAAATAATTTATCCATGATCAGTTGGGCACAGCAAAATTACCAACAAGCGATTGAAATGATAAAAAAAGCCATTGCTATATCACAAGAGATCCCCGATGAAGTCAGCTATATAAGAGGGCTAACTAATTTAGGTATTTATTATGCCGAAGCTGAGCAATATGATAATGCGTTAGCATCGTACAATAAAGTGTTACAGCATCCCGAGATTGATCAACACCCTAAAATACAAATACAATGCTTAATTGCAAAAGCGGAGTCTTTTCAAAAAATAGGTCAGTATGATGAAAGTGAAAAGATTATCCAAAATGCCTTACTCATCGGCACAAAAACCAATGACAAAGTTAGCTTGTCTACCTCAAAAGTGGCACTAGCTGATTTATTAACTCAGCAGGGAAAATATGATCAAGCATTAAACTTTTACCTCAACGCGATGCACCATTTTGAAGAACTGCAAATGAAGGATCATGAGGTCAAAGTATTATTGCAAATCAGTCAACTTTATAAAAAACAAGGTCAATTCGCTGACGCACTCAATTACCTTGAACTATATAATGAACGCAGCATTGAAATACTTAATAACGCCCAAAAAAGCTCAATTACGGTTTTACATGAAAAATATCAAGCACAATCAAGGGAGCGAAAAATTCAACTGCTTGAGCAGGACAATCAACTCAATACCATTGAAATAATCCAAGCAGCTAATCAGAAAAGGTTTATTTTATTCTCCAGTATTTGCATTATTATCATGATGTTATTACTTTTTAGCCGTCACTTTAAGCATAAAGAATCTGTTCGCCTGAAAAAATATAATGATGAAATAAAAGCCAGCGAGAAAGAACTTTTATTGCTATCTCACGCATTCAGTAGCACTTCAGATGCGGTTTGGATCACCAATGAGCACTTTGAAATTGAAGCCGTTAATAATGCTTATGTGCAACAAACACATAAAACTAAACTTGAAGTGCTAGGTAAAAAAGTCACCTTTGCCCAAGTGAAAGGTCAAGATGAAAACCTTGCTAACAGAATAATGCTACAAGCAAAACTTGCAGAAACATGGCATGGCGAAATATTTGATAGCCGTTCTGATGATGAAATTTATCCGTTAGAGCTTGATGTTGAAGTGATCAAAAACAAGCATAATGAAATCATTCATTATTTAGGGGTGTTTAGGGATATAACCGAACGTAAAAAATCGCAGGAACAATTGGCTAAACTAGCCACTCACGATGACTTAACTGGCCTGCCAAACAGAGCTTTACTTGACCAGCTTATCCAACAATCATGCTTAAATGCAAAGCATTCAAAAAAATCACCAACATTACTTTTATTAGATGTGAATGGTTTTAAGAAAATCAATGATTCTTTTGGGCACCAATTAGGTGACAAAATCATTTGTGAAATATCAGAACGATTGAAAACAAAATTATACGCGAAAGATGTCGTTGCTCGGATTAATGGCGCAGAATTTTGCATACTTGCCGAATTAAATGACCCTCAGCGTAGTGCTGCTAGGGTTGCTCAAAAAATTCTGTCTATTTTTGAACAACCTTTTAATCAAGGCCAAAATTCGTTAACGCTCACAGCAAGTATGGGGATCACCTTATATCCTGATGACAGTGATAATGCACAAGACTTATTAAGAAAAGCAGCCATTGCCATGCTTGATGTCAAAGCATCAGACAGTCATCATTATCGTTTTTTTGAAGAGCACATGAACAATGAAGTTACTGCGCAGCTTGAACAAGAGCAAAGCATTTTAAATGCTATCGTTAATCAACAATTTGAGTTTTATTATCAACCGTTAGTCAACACACAAACTGGCAATATTAGTGGTGCAGAAGCGCTGATAAGGTGGACTTTACCCGATGGAACAATCATTTCACCAGAGCAATTTATTCCATTAGCTGAGCAAGCGGGTTTTATTGATCAAATAGACAGAATCACCATCAATAAAGTCTTCGAACAAGTCGCTAAATGGCAAAGTGAAAAAAGAGTAGTCGGGGCGATTTCCATCAACTTATCCGCAAAAATATTTTCGCAACATCATGCACTTCTCACGATGTTAAAAGCCAAATTAAGCCAGTATCGTATTGATGCAAAACATATAAAAATAGAAATAACCGAAGGCATGCTATTGCAAGATATTGATCAAGCCATCGACACAATGAATGGGATAAAATCTCTCGGATTTCAACTTGCATTAGATGACTTTGGTACAGGGTTTTCGTCATTAAATTATTTAAAGAAATTTCCAATTGATATTTTAAAAATTGATAGGAGCTTTATTCGTGAGATGCATGAATGTGCAATTGATCAAAGTATTGTCCATTCAATCATTTCATTAGCGCATACCCTTAATTTAACAGTGGTTGGTGAAGGAGTTGAATTGGCGGAGCACTTGGACGAATTAAAAAAAATGAAATGTGAAGAATACCAAGGGTATTTATACAGTAAGCCTGTTCCAATCACAGAATTTGAAGCATTATTGAGTTTACCAAAAAAATAATTGATTTAAATTAATTGTCAACGAATAGATAAAGCGCTTAACAATTGTTGTTTTGATACTTATACTGTGAGCATTGTTCCCCAATTATCATCTCTAAGTTAATCATAATGGCTGTCAATTCAAGGCAATTAGCGCACTTAAATGAGATGGGGATCACCTTATGGCAGCGCAAAGCCATAACTTCCCAACCGGCCAAGATAAAACAACAATTGCCACTGTTGATCACTAAAGAGGCACTGATTAATCAGCGTATTTATGTTGATATTATCCAATCATTACAACTGTCTTTAGTGGATATTACTTTTGAAAAATATCATCTAGATTTAGGCTTATTTAATTGGAAATTTACAGACAGCGATCAAGTAAGTTTTGAGGATAGCCAATTAATCACTCCTACTCTTTTAGAAATAAGCAAGTCAGTGACGCTTAAAAAACAACTTTGGCAACTCTTTAATAAACACAACTTAATTACATAAATATTGCCTATGACACTAAATTTCAAACCAATTTTACCAGAAAATGTTAGCCAATTAATGGTCATAGAAAATGACTGCCATTCGCATCCTTGGAGTGAAAAAGTCTTTAAAAGTTGTATTGGTGAACGGTATTTTGGCTTTTACTTAGAGGATGACTCTACCGTCATTGGTTTTTATATTGGCGAGTATATCTTAGGTGAAGCAACCTTAATGGATATTTGTGTAACCCCTTCCATTCAGGGGAGTGGCTATGGCAAACATTTATTAGCCCATTACTCCCGTGAAGCAAAATCTCGAGGCGCCGAACACCTATTACTGGAAGTGCGAGCTAAAAATATCTCTGCATTAATGATGTATATTAACGACGGTTACTGTGAAGTTGGTCGAAGAACTGGCTACTATCCTAGTAATATTGGCTATGAAGATGCCATTGTGATGAAGAAGTCGTTATAGTTTTTAGCTTGAATAGTCGTTAACTTGAACTCAACAACTTTAATTCAATAACTTTAATTCAATAACTTTAATTCAATAACTTTAATTCAATAACTTTAATTCAAGCGATTGATTTTAAGTTAATCATTTCAATACACGTTACGGCTTTAGTATGCTTTGAGCACTTCACACAGCTAAACTACAATATTAGTCAACCAATTCGCTCTGGCAAGGGGATGACGCCCCATTGTTTATGCTCAGTTTATCAATCAATAGCTCTGCAATTGAAACAAAGCTATTAATACGATGTCTTTGTATCGATGAACTACTGCGTCACTTTAATCTTTTCTATTAAATTGACGTCTTTAAATGATGAATTTTCATCCATTCTAAAGTCTAACTGCACTAATTGGTTTTTATGCGCTTGTCCCTTCGCATCGTACTTCCATTTTTTTAAGGCTGCCACAGCTACTCTATCAAAAACATAAGCAGGCACCCCTTTCATCACTTCGACATTTTTGACATTCCCCTCGGTATTGATATCAAATTTTAATACCACGGCCCCTTCAATTTTTTCTTTTGCCGCTTTTAATGGGTATTTAGGCTGTACGCGAATAATCGGTTTTACACTCATTTTGCCTTTAGGTGGAATGCGATGTTTTTTAGCCTGGCTATCACTGTCACTTACTGCATCTTTAAAGCCAATATTACCGGCATAACTGAGCCCTGAAAGTAATGTGATCGAAAATAACGATGCAATGACTAAGCTTACTTTTGACGCTCGAGTAGGACTTTTAATTTGTTCTATACGTTCAAACATTATTTCTTTATCTCCATATTTCTTAAAAGAAAGTTGAGCAAAAGCTAGTGGTGGCGTTGATTCTGCCGCCACAAGTAATGCTCGACTATAATTGATCCTTTGATGTGATTGTTTGCGCGCCAAAACAATGTCATCACAGGAAATTTCTTGGTCACGGCGAAAACGAAAATACGCTAACCATGCCAAAGGGTGAAACCAAAACACTGCCAATAACACAATGGCAACAAGGTTCCAGTAAATGTCATTGCGATCAAAATGACAGATCTCGTGTTCCAAAATTAACATTTGCTGCTCAGTGTTATACAAAGTAGTAAAGTCTTCTGGAAGTAATAATTTTTGCTTGAAAATTCCAATAAGCATTGGGCTAAATGCATGAGCACTTTCAAATACCGCTAACTTTGAAGGTACTTTGATAACCAACTCCGCTTTGTTTGTTACAGATAACTTAACATGCTTTAAAAACCGAAGATGTGATACCAACCAATAAGACAACATTAATGTTGTCATTAACATCCAACAAACGACTAACCATTCAAGTGATAGTTGCTGTTGTAAATGATGGGTTGGCTGAACCAAATATTGTTGGATAGTGTCATTCGCAATATGAGAACTACTTTGCCAAGAAAGCGGTAGACTATAAAAAAGCAGTCCTAACGGTAAAAATAACCAAGTAAGGTACGTTTTTTTTGGTCCTAATTTCGCTAAAACCAATGAGTGAAACACTAGAAACACCGACAACATTACCGTTAATGGCATAAGCCAAGAAACAAAGAGATCAATCATGCTTCGCGCCTTTATTTTCCTGTTCCCACGAAGAAATAATTTGTTTTAACTCGTCAATATCATCTTTTTTCAAATGCTTATTTTTGGCAAACCCCGCAATAAGCGGTGAAATTCTGCCACTGAACATACGCTCAATCAAACTATGGCTTTCAGATTGGGTGTATGTTTCGCGTTCAAGTAAAGGAAAATATAAATAACGTCGTTGCTCTTTCTCAAAACTAATGGCTTGTTTCTTTACTAAGCGGCTTAATAACGTTTTAACCGTTTTTTCATGCCATTCCTTTTCATTATTAAGTCGTTCAATAATGTCATTAGCACTTGCAGGATATGCCTGCCAAAGCGCGTTAAGCACTTCAAACTCTGCATTGCTAATTTCTACATTTATCTCACTCACAGCCAATACCTTGTTCTATTTATTAATCCATCATTAAATCAATTTACAGTAAGGATTACAACCGTAATCTCCTAACAAGAATTACATTTGTAATCTTAATTGTCAAACTTTTAGCAAATTTAATTTCACTTGTGAAAAAAAACTCACCTCAAACGACAGATTATTGCTGCCTAAAACTGATGTATTCGCTATAATGTTGCGCGCTTAAAATTCGTCTTATTTTCATTCTCATTCTAAACAGGTATTTTGCATGTCGGTACAACAGCAGGAAGTCGACTTACGTAGAACGTTTGCGATTATTTCTCACCCTGACGCGGGTAAAACCACGATCACCGAAAAAGTATTACTCTTTGGTCAAGCTTTACAAAAAGCGGGCACAGTCAAAGGAAAAAAATCAGGTCAACATGCTAAATCTGACTGGATGGAAATGGAAAAAGATCGTGGTATTTCAATCACGACCTCCGTTATGCAATTCCCTTACGATAACTGTTTAGTTAATTTGCTCGATACTCCTGGTCATGAAGACTTTTCAGAAGATACCTACCGAACCTTAACCGCCGTAGATTCATGTCTGATGGTAATCGATGTTGCAAAAGGTGTAGAAGCGAGAACCATAAAATTAATGGAAGTCACTCGTTTACGTGACACCCCTATTATTACCTTTATGAATAAAATGGATCGTGATGTTCGCGATCCCATGGAAGTCATGGACGAAGTTGAAGAGGTATTAAAAATTAAGTGCGCCCCCATTACATGGCCAATCGGCATGGGGAAAGAATTTAAAGGTGTTTATAACATTTTAACCGATGAAGTAATTCTCTACTCAAGCGGTCAAGGACACACAATTCAAGCAAAACGTATTATTAAAGGCTTGAATAATGCGCAATTAGATACTGAAATAGGCCATTATGCTGATGACTTAAGAGATGAACTTGAGTTAGTCGTAGGCGCTTCTCATGAATTTAACTTAAACGAATTTTTAGCCGGTGAATTAACGCCTGTATTTTTTGGTACTGCGTTAGGCAATTTTGGTGTCGACCATATGCTTGATGGCTTAACCAAGTGGGCACCTACCCCGCAACCACGTGCGACAGATTTACGCGATGTCAATGCCGAAGAAGAAAAGTTTTCAGGGTTTGTATTTAAAATCCAAGCCAACATGGATCCTAAACACCGTGACCGAATCGCCTTTATGCGTATCGTTTCTGGGAAGTACGAAAAAGGCATGAAAATGCGTCAGGTACGAATCGGCAAGGATGTGAAAATTGCCGATGCAGTCACCTTTATGGCCGGCGATAGATCAAATGTAGAACAAGCTTATGCAGGTGATATTATCGGTTTACATAACCACGGCAGCATTCAAATTGGTGATACTTTTACGGCAGGTGAAAGCATCAAGTTCAGTGGTATTCCAAATTTCGCTCCCGAAATGTTTCGTCGTATTCGACTTAGAGATCCACTCAAAGCCAAACAATTACAAAAAGGTCTCATTCAGCTTTCTGAAGAAGGCGCCGTACAGGTGTTTCGCCCTTTCAACTCGAACGACATGATTGTTGGTGCGGTTGGGGTTTTGCAATTTGAAGTGGTGGTACAGCGTTTAAAAACAGAATATAACGTTGACGCTATTTATGAACCTATTAGTGTAGCAACCGCTCGATGGTGTACTTGTGATGATGAACGAGTGCTAGAACAGTTTCAAAAGAAAGCATACGATAACCTCGCATTAGATGGTGGTGATAATTTAACTTATATTGCCCCCACAATGGTGAATTTAAATTTAGCGCAAGAACGTCATCCTGACATTACTTTTCACCAAACACGTGAACATTAATTGCTAGCTCATTAAGTTAAAAAGATTAAACATTATGAATATTAAGAATTTACTCTCAGAAAAAGTTTCAGCAGCTATGGTTGCTGCCGGTTTGCCCGAAGATACGAACCCTGCGGTAAGTATTTCTAATCGTGCTAACTTTGGCGACTACCAAGCCAATGGTGTGATGGGTGCGGCGAAAAAGCTTAAAACAAATCCTCGTGAACTTGCCACAAAAGTCGTTGAACACTTAAACCTTGATGGCATTGCTGGCAAGGTAGAGTTAGCCGGACCTGGTTTTATCAATATTCATTTATCAGAAGATTGGCTCAGTGAACAATTAGCTATAATGGCAAAGGATAATAATTTAGGTGTAGCACAACGAGATGAGTGTTCAAACGATAGCTCACAAACGGTAGTTGTTGATTATTCAGCACCAAACCTTGCCAAAGAAATGCACGTAGGTCATTTACGTTCAACCATTATTGGTGATGCGGTAGTGCGCGCATTAGAGTTTCGTGGTGATAAGGTGATCCGCCAAAATCATATGGGTGATTGGGGCACACAATTTGGTATGTTATTGGCGCATTTAAGCGATAAATTACAAGCTAATGAAGTGGCAGAAACTGCACTTGCTGATCTCGAAAACTTTTATCGAGAAGCCAAAATACGTTTTGATGACGAAGCAGGCTTTGCTGATCGAGCGCGTGAATATGTGGTTAAGTTGCAAAGTGGTGATGCTGAATGTGCAACACTTTGGCAGCAATTTATCGATATATCCATTGCCCATAGTGAAGACATATATCAAAAACTCAATGTAACGCTTTCTCGTAAAGATATCATGGGCGAAAGTGCTTATAACCCAGACTTGCCTCAGGTGATTGATGAATTAATGGCGAAAGAAATAGCCGTTGAAGATCAAGGAGCCAAAGTTGTTTTTATAAATGAAATGGCTAATAAAGACGGTGAGCCATCAGTGTTTATCGTACAAAAATCAGGTGGCGGCTATCTTTATGCGACAACTGATTTATCAGCATGTCGTTACCGCAGTAACCAGTTAAAGGCAGATCGCATCATAATTTTTACTGATGCTCGCCAAGCACTGCATTTCAAACAAGTAGAAATTGTGGCGCGTAAAGCCGGATTTTTACCTGAAAATATCGGCTATGATCATTGTCCATTTGGTATGATGATGGGCAATGATGGCAAGCCATTTAAAACTCGCACAGGCGGCACAATTAAGTTAGCTGAATTATTAGATGAAGCCGTTATTCGTGCAAAAGATGTTATCAAAGAAAAAAATCCAGATTACGCTGAAGAGCAATTAACTGAGGTTGCACAAAAAGTTGGTATTGGCGCTGTTAAGTTTGCCGATTTATCAAAAAATAGAACCAGTGATTATATTTTCAATTGGAAAACCATGCTGAGCTTTGAAGGGGCAACAGCTCCTTACTTACAATATGCCTATTCACGTATCCAAAGTATTTTTTCTAAAGCGAATATTAACCAAGATTCACTCGCTGATAACTTTGCGATTATCGAGCCGCAAGAAAAGGCATTAGCATTAAAGTTACTACAACTTGAAGATGTCATTGATGCGGTTATTTCAGAGTGTACGCCTAATTTACTTTGTAATTATCTCTATGAACTTGCGAGTCTTTATATGAGCTTTTATGAAGCTTGTCCTATATTGAAAGAAGGAATTAATGATTCAATAAAGCATTCTCGACTTGCACTTTGTAGACAAATTTCCAAAACATTAAAACAAGGCTTAGATATTTTAGGTATTGACGTTATGGAACGTATGTAATTATTCCTTCACAAGGAAATTTAATGAAAGTATTACTGATTGATAATAATAATAATGCGTTAGTTAATATCAATGGTTTGTTAAAGCAACAGCTATGCAAAACGGCTTGTGTAACAAACCCTTTAACTGGATTGAAACTACTGCAAAAACATACTTTTGATGTTGTGGTTGTTGCAGATAAACCAGCAAAAACGTCACTCATTAACTTGTTAAAAGTGATCAGTATTAAATTTCCTAAATTGATCCGTATCGCTCATGTTGAGCAAGAAGAACAAGAGATAAATGCTATCTCTCATTATGTTTTTACTGCTCCCGTCGAGCCGATAAAACTGATTAAAACGGTCTTATCTTTTACAAAAAATCACCAACAAATTACTAAAGATATCATTGTAAAATCAGTCGCAAAAGTACAAACACTTCCTAGCCCTCCCAAAGTCTACCTGCAACTAAATGCGGTATTAAAAAATAAATGCACCGACTCTGAAAAAATTGCTGATATTATTACTCAAGACCCAGCTCTGGCGGCTAAAGTGCTACAATCGGCTAACAATATATTTGGTCAAACAGATAAGCCTTTATCTTCAATTACCGAAGCGATAACTAAACTCGGTGAAGATACTTTAAGTTGTATCGTTATGACTGCTGAAATGTTTTCCTATCAACCGGACATTCCAAACTATTCTTTAGTTGATGAGCAATTACATTGTTTAGCTACGGCTAGGTTTGCAGCTTCATTAGTGGCTCCTGAGATAAAACAAGACACTTTACTCGCCGGACTTTTACATGATATTGGCAAGTTAGTGCTGTTTGAAATAGATAAAGCATTGACATTAAAATATTTTGATAATATTGCCAGAACCTCTGGTGGAGTTGAATTAGAAGAAAAGATATTTTCAACCGACCATTGCCAAGTGGGTGCTTATTTATTGCATACTTGGAGTTTCCCTTATTATCTTATAGATGCGGTTTTAAAACACCACAGTCCAGAAAAACTGTTGTCAAAAGAATTAGGCATCACACAAGCGGTATATATTGCCAATACCCTGTTAAAAAAGCGTGATTTAGCTCCTAATTTTGCTAAGCATTTCAATTTAGTTGAAAAAGAAAATAAACTAAAAGAGAAAGCACTTAAGTATCTCTAAATAAACTGAGAGTGAAATGTTCAAGTTTACAGATAGTCACTGTCATATTGATTTTCCTGACTTCGCAGAAAACCGAACAAAATTATTACAACAATGTAGCTTAGCGAATATTACTAAAATAATCATTCCCGCCGTTTCACCTGACAAGTGGCAAGCTTTGCTTGCACTGGTTGAAAGCAACAACACTCATTGTCAATTATTTCCCTGTGTTGGTATTCACCCTTGGTATTTATCTCATTTAGACAATAGCCACCTTGCATTACTCGAACAAGCAATTTCTCAGCACCAAAATAAGTTGATTGCTGTTGGTGAAACCGGGCTAGACGGTGTTATTGCTAAAGAACAAGACAATTTACAACATCAACAAACTTTTTTTGAGTTTCATATTCATATGGCGAATAAATATGCCTTGCCACTTATTATTCATCACCGCCGCACCCATAGCGAAATTTTACAGCAATTAAAGTTAACACCCGCAGATCACACTGGGATCATTCATGCTTTTTCGGGGAGTTACCAACAAGGTAAAGCATACATAGACTTAGGTTTTAAATTAGGAGTGGGTGGAACAATCACTTACCCTAGAGCAGAAAAAACAAGAAAAGCGATAAAACGTTTTCCTCTCGACGCCTTAGTTCTTGAAACAGACTCACCTGCAATGCCATTATTTGGCAAACAAGGACAAGTAAATACCCCATTGACGATTATCGAGGTATTTGAAAGTTTAAGTGGGCTCAGAGAAGAGTCAGCACAATGCATCGCACAAACGATTGAAAACAATATTCAGCAATTATTTGGAATAAGCTAATCGGTAGCCTTGTCGACTAAAACGATTCAATCCTCGGGTTAAGAAAAACCCGACAACGACCGCTATAATCATCATAAACCTCACCAGATCATAATGTTGTGCTGAAGCTTGCTCAATGTTTTGAGTGAAAGAATTATTGTCGATGGTGATGCGAATATAGCCTTGTAATGAATCCGTGCGTAACTCGTTAACAAACGTTGAATACTTTTGGCTTCTATCCGCTTTATTAATTGAAATGCCGAACAAATCATTCATCGAAATATGTGTTTGAGAAGCAAAAAGTAACTGTCCTGTAGGATCATAAAGACTAATATCTTTTAACCATGGACTTTGAGAAATCTCATCAAAATAAGCTTGTATATCTTTTGAGTTGTTACGCACTAAAATTTTTATTGTGCTAGTTACTTGGGCTAAATATTGTTTACTGATCAAGTTAAAGTGTTTTTGAGTCGCTTGCTGATTATTACTATAACTAAACATCCAAAGATTCATCAAAACAATAATCAGACAAATAGCTATAGCTAATTGCATTATTTTATTATAAATCGAAGATATTTTAGGGTATAAAGGCTGTTCGGTTTTAGCCATTTGTTGTGCCATAAAGCCGCTTAAAATTAACAACATTATTGACACTATAGAGTGTTCTGTTGTTATTTTAAATATCCAGAGATAATTAATTTCCATCTTCGATTGAAATTTAAACTAATTAAAATTTATAAGGGCTTATTGTGTCAATTGTTGTTAACGAAATATCATTAGAACCGCTTCTTGAAAAAACTATCGCAAGTTATATTTCAACCACTCAACTGCCCGAAAAGTTACCTTTAGTATGCCAATTAACAGCAACAAAGTTAGTAATTGATCAGCAATGTGATGTGCTCATCGCGCAAAACTCTTCTCAAACAACCATAGAAACGCAGCCAACTACTGACATTGAGCTAATTGTTTTTAGTGATCTAACATTTCAACAACTGCTTACGCTAACGACTCAATGTCATATTAAGCTCATCGCACTCAACGCAGTAAATGATAGAAACGCCTTAGTTAGTTACCGATTTGTAGTGCAATGCGAAGACATCAAACAAGCCAAATCACAATTAGCCACTATCGCATTAGCACAGGGCTTTGAAGCCGCGATAATAGAAAATGCTCCAGAGCTGCACAGGCCAGGTGTACTCGTTATGGATATGGACTCTACGACCATTAAAATTGAATGCATCGATGAAATTGCCGCTTTAGCCGGTGTTGGCGAAGAAGTTGCAGCCGTTACAGAGCAAGCGATGCAAGGTGAATTAGATTTTGCTCAAAGTCTGCATCAAAGAGTAGCAAAGCTTTCTGGAGCCCCTGAAAGCATTTTAGCTCAAGTTGCTCAAAATATTCCCTTGATGAATGGCTTGGAAAACTTAATCGCTGAGCTTAAAAAGCACCAATGGAAAATAGCGATCGCGTCTGGCGGTTTTACCTATTTCGCCGACCATTTAAAAACTTTATTGGCATTGGACGATGCACAGGCCAATGTTTTAGAGATTATCGATAATAAATTAACCGGCAAGGTCATTGGTGATGTCATAGATGCTCAAGCGAAAGCCGATTGCTTATTACATCTTCAAAACAAATATCAACTCCCTTTTCAGCAAACCGTTGCCATGGGCGATGGTGCCAATGATTTAGTTATGATGGATGCTGCCCATTTCGGTGTAGCATTTCACGCTAAGCCTATCGTCCTAAAACAAGCGGATAGTGCAATCAACGTTTCTGGGCTTGACTGTTTATTACATTGGCTAGCCTAAATAGATAGCTCAATGGTCGGTATAATGACAGAGTGGTTCATATTGAGCTTCACTCTTTCATTAATTGAAATCGCATCAGAGCTTCTTGAGTAATATCAAAAACTTGAACAATACCAGACACGCTCCAAATTTCTTGCTCTAATTGCTTGCCACGATGAATCGCGTAAGAACTGATATAGTTTAGCTCTGGACTTAAATATTGCATGTCGGGTTCATCGGTTCGAGAAACAACCACCTGCAAACAAAAAAACTCACCACGTTTTAACGCATTTTTGATAAACATTTTCTTCAACGTATCTGACTCTAACTCTGAGTCTAACTTAGTGGTAACCGCTTGATCTACCATTTCGTTTTCTGGATTAATACCGATATAGAGAATGTCTGAAATGGGCGCATCATCAGCTTGCATCTTTTTTAATGTCGCGTTCATTAAACTAGTAGCTTTTAAATTATTTAATATCGGATATAAATTATAGAGTTTATTGCGATCACTTAATTGCTTACAGTAAGAGAGTATTTTAGCGTTATTATCATTGGTGGTTATCGCCTCAATTTTATAACGACTTCCACTGGTTTGGATCATTAAACCAATGGTTTTCAAACTAGCACTGTAAATATTACGTAATGCTTTTGCTAAGCCAGGACTTAGCATGGCATATTCGTCAGGTGTTAGCTTTTCTCTATTTTTTTGAATTAATGCTTTAAAGAAAGTTCGACCAATATGTTGATGCTTTTCAACAAATACACGTAGATTTATCACTGTTTTTGAACCGTTTACACGCATCACTTCATAAGGAAGGCTTTTCAATTCAAAAGAAGAAGTAATTTTTTGCAGCTGTGGAAAGGTGATATTAACAATATCACCTTTGGTCAATACGGATGCCTTTTCTAACTCAACCTTTAAACCAGAGGTTGAAAAGTCATGGGATATCCCTTTCGATGTCACTCCACTCGCATCTATAACGACACTTGTTTTATACTTAAATCGAGGTTCTTGGCGTTGGTTATTATAATTGATACCAACATCATCAACATCATAATCGGCGTTCACACGTTTGTGACCAAAGCTTTTCAACTGACTGGTATTAATATCTTCATATGACAACTTTTGATAAAAAGCTAAAATGCCTTTGGTGGTGATACTTTTGGCGACAACAATGGCCATTAATTTAGAAAGAGACTCTTTCACATCAGCCGGAGTTGCCATATTTAAATATTCATCTTTCTTGGCAAGCGTATTTGCTAACGTTAATGGCGAGTCTGCTAATTCAGTGTCTAACTCGACATAATTTAATTGAGTGATAGCAAAGCTTTCTTTAGATGCAGCAAAGCCCAAAAACTCCTTCATAAACTTAGCGTCATCATCCAGTTGAATATTGTCAGCAGTATAAAAGTACATTTTCCCTTGGCTTACATGAATAAAACTGTAAACCAAGACAGATTTCCCCAACATGCTTGCTTTTTTTATTCTTAAATAACGCTCAGGGGTGATCAAACAACTCAGCGTTGATTGTCGCTTTTCATCTTGCCAATATTGATAAATGTTTTGATTGTTATGACATGTTAATGCAAATCGAGGAGTCACTCGGCCTTTAACTTCTTCCATAAAAACAGGAAGTTCATTAGATTTTGGTAGAGAAAACTGTTCAAAGCTTCTCGACTGCAACGCATTAATTGAATTATCTAAATTAATTTTATAACGACGTTTATTTCCCTGAATAAAGCCTTTTAAGAATTGTCTAAAACCATCTTTGGTTTCAGAAGACGAATAAACTCGACTCACTCCGACAAATTGCAAGCCATCAATTATTTGTGTATTTCTTACCTCATAGGTAAATTTGTCTTCTTTGCCAAACTGGAAATCCCCTTCTAGACCAGAAAAGCGGATAGTAATCAACTGCCTAACTTTAATATTTTCAATTTTATTTAAGCGAAATTTACAGCCATTAATACTAACATCTGAGCTAGTGGCTTCAAGGATATGCTCATCATTAATATAAATATGGATAGGAATAGCAAAATTCATTCGCTCTTCAGAGCGGTTAAAATAGGGACCAAAATTAAAAAGCTGTGCAGGATATTGCGTTTTTTCAAAGACTTTTGCCGGCCTTTTGACAACATTAGGCGTACTTAATTGATTTTTTTCTTTTTGATAAATAACACGAAAGTTATTATCGGTGTTCATCACCGCTTCGTAAACACCAAAGGTATAACCGTTATAATCGGCACAAGCATCTTCAAAAACTTTTATCGCAATATCATCTAAATAATGTGTTCTATCATCATGTTCAAATGGTCGACATTCACCGTCAACATGCCCTCGCAAATCAATCAAGCGCGTACAAGGATTAGCTAAACGCTTTAGCTCCATCTTCAATAAAAAACGTTCTGTTTTAGGCAGTTTTTTTGTCGCTTCAGCAAATTCAGTTTCAAATTCTTTAGATAATACCGAGCCTCGAAATTCATCGACAATGGCTTGGTATTTTGAAAAATCTTTAGTCATTTAGGTTTCTATTTCTATTACACTAGTGAGTAATTAATACCTTTATTTTCAAAGGAATCATTATAAATTGCTTCACTTAAATGTTATATCATTATATTTTAAATAACATTAAGCAATAACCATACCCTATAAAGGCTGAATATGGCAAAAAATAAAACAGCATTTGTTTGTACTGACTGTGGATCTGAGTATTCACGCTGGCTAGGTCAATGCAACGACTGCAAAGCTTGGAATACAATTTCAGAGTTTAGGCAAGCAAAAGCGCCGGTTAAAACTAGCCATTATGGTGGATTTTCCGGCATGGTTAGTAGCGAGGTTCAAACTCTTGACACTATTGATCTTGCTGAATTACCACGATTTTCTTCAGGATTTACAGAATTTGATAGAGTCTTAGGGGGCGGTATTGTCCCGGGTAGTGCAATTTTAATCGGTGGGGAGCCAGGCGCAGGGAAAAGCACCTTATTACTGCAAACCATGTGTGCATTGTCTAAAGAAATGTCGACTTTGTATATAACAGGAGAGGAATCTTTACAGCAAGTTGCTATGAGAGCAAAACGTTTAGGCTTAACAGCTGATTCATTAAAGCTACTCTCTGAAACCAGTGTTGAAAATATTTGTCATATTGCCGAAAAAGAAAAACCTAAAATAGTCGTCATTGATTCTATCCAAGTCATGCACATGGCAGATATTCAATCCGCTCCAGGAAGTGTTTCTCAGGTAAGAGAAGCTGCAGCCTTTTTAACCCGTTTTGCAAAACAGCATCATGTAGCTATGATCTTAGTTGGTCATGTCACCAAAGATGGCAGTTTAGCTGGACCGAAAGTGTTAGAGCACTGCATTGATTGTTCTATTATGCTAGAGGGAAGTACAGACTCTCGTTATCGAACATTACGAGGCAATAAAAACCGCTTTGGCGCAGTAAATGAACTTGGTGTATTCGCCATGACAGGTACGGGCTTAAAAGAAGTTAAAAATCCATCAGCAATTTTTCTGTCTCGTTCAGATGAAAATACTCCGGGTAGTATTGTCATGGTACTTTGGGAAGGAACAAGACCGCTATTAGTAGAAATTCAAGCATTAGTCGATCATTCCGCATTAGGAAACCCGCGACGAGTTGCCGTGGGCGCAGATCAAAATAGATTGTCCATGTTATTAGCGATATTACATCGCCACGGTGGCCTTCAAATGAACGACCAAGATGTATTTGTTAACGTGGTTGGTGGTGTAAAAGTGTCAGAAACCAGTGTTGATTTAGCCTTAATTCTGGCACTTGTTTCAAGCTTTAGAGACCGAGCATTGCCACAAGATTTAGTGGTATTTGGCGAGGTCGGTTTATCAGGCGAAATTCGCCCAGTGCCCAGCGGCCAAGAACGCATTAACGAAGCAGCTAAACATGGTTTTAAACGCGCTATTGTGCCTTTTAATAATAAACCCAAAAATAACATTCAAGGGATGGAAGTCATTGGGGTAAAAAAACTCAGTGAGGCATTAGATGTAATTTAATTTACTTAAGCTATGTCTGATATTAAAAATACAAAAACAGGTAATAAACCCATGATTAATGATAAAAAGATGAATTTTTTTATAGGCGAGAATAACAATTACCCTACGCGAATAAAATATTTACTCTTGTGTGTTATTCAATGAGCGAACAACCTTAGTTAGTCTGTCATCAACTCCTTTGTAGTACAGATTAACAGGTTACCTATAAATCTGTGCCATTTAACGCAGAAAATTTGACTTTATTGGTCAACAATACAACTATTGCATCCAGATATTTATAACAAAAATGAGTAGTTCAATGAAAAAGTCTTTAATCGCACTCTCTGTAGCGTCTATTTTATTCGTTGGTTGTACCACAAACCAAACTGCCGAAAATACCGCTTCAACAACAAGCATCAATCAAGAAAAAGCCGAATTAGGTAGCTTTGGTGTAGATCTTAGCGCTCGTAATGAAAAAGTTAAACCCGGTGATGATTTCTTTATGTACGCAAGTGGCACTTGGTATGACAATTATGAAATGCCGGCAGATAAAACCCGCTATGGTGCTTTTACCGCATTAGCTGAGCGCAGTGAAAAACAAGTTAAAGAGATCATTGATGATGTAACATCTCGTGAAAATTTAAACGCTGATGAACAAATGATCGCTGATTTCTACCATAGTTATATGGATTTAGACGCACTTAACAAACTTGGCATCGCTCCAATTCAAGCAACACTTGATGAAATATCAGCCGTCAGTTCGGTTGACGATTTAACAAAAATATTTGGTGCTTCATGGTTAAACGGCACGACTAGCCCAATTGGCGGCGGTATGTGGTTTAATCGCTTAGATGCCGATAAATATGAAATGTCTGTTGGTGCTGGCGGTTTAGGGATGCCAGACCGTTCATATTATTTAGATGAAAGCGAACGTTTTGCTAAAATTCGTGCCGCTTATGTAGCCCATATCGCTGAAATGTTGAGTTTTTCTAATATTGAGAACCCACAACAAAAGGCACAAGCAATAGTTGCATTAGAAACTAAAATTGCAACAGGTCATTGGCCTAGAGAAAAACGTCGAAACCGCGATTTAACATTGAATCAAGTCAAACGTAGCGAATTAGCAACACAATACCCGAGTTTCAATTGGGATATTTATTTTAGCGAAACCGGCTACCAAGTCCCTCAAATTAACATATCTCAACCAGAGCCAGTCAAGGCAATGATTGCCTTGTTAAATAACGAAGATCTTAGTGTTTGGAAAGATTATTTAACTTATCACACGATTAAAAATAATGCGTCTTTTCTCTCAGAAGCTATCTATAACGCAAACTTTAAGTTTTATGGTACTGAGTTACGTGGCCAACAAGAACCAAGACCTCGTTGGAAACGCGCGGTTGCTCAAATGTCAGGTACAGAATCATTAGGTTTTGCGATTGGTAAAGTTTACGTTGAGCGTTATTTCCCTGAGTCTTCAAAACAACAAATGTCTGATCTTGTTGAAAATCTACGAAAAGCTTTAGGTCAAAGGATCACAGGCTTAGCATGGATGGGAGAAGAAACTAAAGTTAATGCTCATGAAAAATTAGCGGCATTTAACCCGAAAATTGGCTACCCAGATGTTTGGCAATCTTTCGATGGATTAACCATTTCGAACAACAATTTAATAGAAAATTTACGCAACCTTCGCACGTTTTTCCGAGAAGATAGTATTTCAAAAGAATTAGAGAAAACTGACCGAAATCGTTGGGGCATGACACCACAAACTGTCAATGCTTACTACAATAGTTCTTTTAATGAGATCGTTTTCCCTGCGGCTATTTTACAACCACCATTTTTTGATCCGAATGCCGATCCAGCTGTTAACTATGGTGGTATTGGTGCGGTTATTGGTCATGAAATGGGACACGGCTTTGATGATCAAGGCTCAAAGTCTGATGCCAAAGGTGTACAACGCAATTGGTGGACAGATCAAGACAGAACCGCTTTTGATGCCAAAGCAGACGAACTTGCAGCTCAATACAGTAAATATGAGCCTATTCCAGATAACTTTGTTAATGGTAGAAATAGTCTCGGTGAAAATATTGGCGATGTCGGCGGTTTAGCGATGGCATATCACGCTTATAAATTAAGCCTTAACGGTAAAGAAGCGCCTGTGATAGACGGTGTTACCGGGGATCAACGTTTTTTCTTAGCATGGGCACAAGTCTGGAAAGAGAAACGTACTGAAAAAAGTATGTTAAGCCAACTTAAAGGCGGTACACATGCCCCTGGTCGTTTCCGTGCACAAGCGCCACGTAATCATGATGCATGGTATAAGGCCTTTGATGTAAAAGAAGGTGACAAGCTTTATTTAGCACCAGAAAAACGTGTTCGTATCTGGTAACTGCTCTGGGAATTAACCATTGCTTAGATAAACAAAAAGGCTGCATCTGCAGCCTTTTTCATTAATAATATTCATTTAAAACAACTTTACTTACTTTCACTGTTTTGATTACTCTGGCTCATAATCTAAATTTGCCGATAACCATCTTTCAGCCTGAGGTAAGGTCATTTCTTTTCGTGTCGCATAATCAATCACTTGATCTTTTTTCACTTTTGCAACAGCAAAGTATTTAGAGTCTGGGTGAGCAAAATACCAGCCACTAACCGCAGCACCTGGCCACATTGCAAAACTAGAGGTTAATTCCATACCAATATTTTCTTTCACATTAAGTAATTCCCATAACAAGCCTTTTTCGGTGTGTTCAGGACAAGCGGGATAACCGGGTGCCGGTCGAATACCCTGATATTTTTCGCGAATTAAATCATCATTTTCAAAATTTTCATCTGAAGCATAACCCCAGTATTCTTTTCTGATCTTTTCATGCAAATATTCTGCACTAGCTTCGGCGAGTCTATCTGCCACGGCTTTCATTAAAATACTATTATAATCGTCGTGTTGTGCGTCAAATTCTTTCACTAACTCATCACAACCAAAACCCGCCGAAACAGCAAAAGCGCCGATATAATCATTCACACCTGATGCTTGATCAGCCACATAATCGGCCAAACAACGGTTAAACTGCCCTGCTGGTTTTTTACTTTGTTGACGCAATTGGTGTAACTTCATCAAAGGCGCTTCGCGATTATCATCAGCAAAAACAATTAAATCATCTTGCTGACGGTGAGCTGGAAACAGCCCAAATACCGCTTTAGCCGTTAGCTTTTTATTATTAATCACCTCATCTAACATCGCATTGGCGTCATTAAACAATTTAGTCGCTTCTTCCCCGACCACCTCATGTTTTAATATTAAGGGGTACTTGCCTGAAAGTTGCCAGGTCATAAAAAAAGGTGTCCAATCGATATAGTTTCTCACTTCACTTAAATCTAATGAGTCAAGTACCGTTACACCAAGCTTATTTGGTACTTTAGGTGTGTAGTTATCGAAACTGATCGGAAAGGCATTATCTCGTGCCTCTTCGATCGAAATTAAGCTCGAACGCGGCCCTTTTTTATAATGACGTTCGCGTACCTTGATATATTCCTCTTTTTGACGTTCAATAAAAGCCGATTTTTTCTCTAAATCATCTGAAATTAAGGTACTCACCACAGAAACAGAACGAGATGCATTAGGCACATAAACAACGGGGTGTTGATATTGTGGTTCAATTTTTACCGCCGTATGGGCTTTTGATGTAGTGGCACCACCTATTAGCAGCGGTAGATTAAAATCAAGTCGCTTCATCTCTTTAGCAACATGTACCATTTCATCGAGCGATGGGGTGATCAAGCCTGACAAGCCAATGATATCAACCTTCTCTTCTTTAGCGACACGTAAAATATCATCACACGACACCATAACGCCTAAGTCGATAATGTCGTAGTTATTACACTGTAAGACAACGCCAACAATATTTTTACCTATGTCATGCACATCGCCTTTTACCGTCGCCAGTAACACTTTACCATTTGATTTTATTTCAGTTTTTTCGGCTTCAATAAAAGGGTTTAAATGTGCAACGGCTTGTTTCATCACCCGAGCAGACTTTACAACCTGCGGTAAAAACATTTCACCCGCGCCAAACAAATCACCCACTACATTCATGCCATCCATTAATGGCCCTTCGATAACATCAAGTGGCCTTGTCGCTTCTAGTCGCGCCGCTTCAGTATCTTCGATAATAAATTCATTGATGCCTTTAACCAACGAATGTTCCAAACGTTTGTTAACTGGCAGTTCACGCCATGCTAAATCAGCTTTACTGTTTTGACTGCCCGCTTTTCCTCGATAGGCTTCGGCAACATCGAGTAAGCGCTCGGTTGCACCGTCGTCACTATTTTGAATAACATCTTCAACAGCAAGACGTAAGTCTTCTGGAATATCAGAATAAATCGCCAATTGTCCAGCGTTGACTATGCCCATATCCATGCCATTTTTTATAGCATGGTATAAGAACACCGCATGAATGGCTTCCCGTACAGGGTTATTACCCCTAAATGAAAATGACACATTAGAAACACCACCTGAAATCATTGCATATGGCAGGTTTTGTTTAATATCGGCAACGGCCTCGATAAAATCAACGGCATAGTTATTGTGCTCTTCAATCCCTGTGGCAACTGCAAAAATATTCGGATCGAAAATAATGTCTTCTGCCGGAAAGCCAATTTCATCCACTAAAATATGATAGGCGCGTTTACATATTTCATATTTGCGTTCACGCGTATCCGCTTGTCCAACTTCATCAAACGCCATGACGATAACCGCAGCGCCGTATCGACGAAGTAATTCGGCTTGTTCACGGAAATTAGCTTCGCCTTCCTTAAGCGAAATAGAATTAACAACCCCTTTACCTTGGATGCACTTGAGGCCTTCTTCTAAGATATCCCATTTAGACGAATCAAGCATGATCGGTACTTTTGCGATATCAGGCTCACCCGCAATTAGATTTAAAAAACGGATCATGGCTGCTTTCGAATCAAGCATACCTTCATCCATATTAATATCGATAATTTGCGCGCCATTCTCTACTTGCTGAAGGGCAACGGCAATCGCTTGTTCGTAGTTTTCTTCGGTGATCAAGCGTTTAAAAATTGCAGAGCCAGTGACATTGGTACGCTCTCCTACGTTCACAAATAAACTATCGCTTTCAATGGTTAAAGCTTCTAGCCCCGAAAGACGACATGCAATTTTGCGCGCTTCTATTTTCCGAGGAGAAAGTTTAGCAACAGAGTCAGCCATGCCTTTAATATGCTCAGGAGTTGTGCCGCAGCAACCACCAATAATATTCAAAAAGCCCGAGTTAGCCCACTCACTCACATGCGTATTCATGTCTTGTACACTAAAATCATACTCACCAAACGCATTTGGTAAACCAGCATTAGGGTGTGCTGACACGGCACAATCAGAAATTCGACTTAGCTCGGCAACATATTGTCTTAATTCAACAGGGCCTAAAGCACAATTTAAACCAAATGAAATTGGTTTGGCATGACGAAGTGAGTTATAAAAAGCTTCGGTTGTTTGCCCTGATAATGTACGGCCAGATGCATCAGTTATCGTACCTGAAATCATCACTGGGAATCTAACCCCTAGCTCATCAAACACTGTCTCTACCGCAAATACAGCGGCTTTTGCATTTAACGTATCAAAGATTGTTTCAATTAAAATTAAATCACTGCCACCCTTTATCAACGCCTTAGTTGATTCGATATAAGCCTCTTTTAACTGATCAAAGGTGACATTACGAAAAGCAGGATCATTAACATCAGGAGAAATTGAACAAGTTCTGTTGGTTGGCCCTAAAACCCCAGCAACGAATCTCGGCTTATCAGGATTTTTAGCCGTATATTCATCTGCGGCAGCACGCGCAATTTTTGCCGCTTCTAGATTAATTTCGGCGCTTAGCGCTTCCATATCGTAGTCAGCCATTGCAATCGTCGTCGCATTAAAGGTATTGGTTTCAAGAATATCAGCGCCAGCTTCGAGGTATTCATGATGAATAGCTTTAATGACTTCAGGCTGGGTGAGCACAAGCATATCATTATTGCCTTTGACATCTAAATGCCAATCAGCAAAGCGTTGCCCTCGGTAATCTTGCTCTTCAAACTTATACGCTTGGATCATTGTCCCCATCGCGCCATCAAGAATAAGAATACGCTCGGCTAATTGCTGCTCAAAATGTTCAAATGATGCTGACTTTTTCATACGACTTCTCTGCTTTTATAACTACACTACAAATGCATAAATTCTTCATCTATTGTAGCTCTTTTAAATTTGGGTATCTGGGTGAATTGCCTGAATATTATTGGCATCTAATTCATACGGAGTTATTTGGTAAACATAATAATTAAGCCAATTAGTAAATAATAAGCTGCCATGACTACGCCAAGAACTATGTGGAACCTTCGTAATATCATCATTAAGGTAATAGTTATCAGGTTTAATTGTGTTCGCGTCGTTTTTTAAATCTCGATGATACTCTTCATCTAACGTTGTTGCGTCATATTCAGGGTGCCCAGTAAGGTACACTTGTTGTTTATTCTTACTCGCGACAACATAAACACCGGCTTGCTCTGATTCTGCAATAATCTTTAATTCTGGGATCTTTAGGTAATCTTCTTTATCTATATAACCAAATCGAGAATGAGGGACATTAAAAAATTCTTCAAAACCTCGTGTTAGCTGTTCTGTAGGGTCAACAGGGCTATGTTGAAAAACACCTGAAAGTTTTGTTGCTCTCAAATGACGGTTTACCCCATAGTGATGATACAACGCTGCATGTGCTGCCCAACAGGAAAACATAGTTGAAGTAACATTTTTCTCAGCCCAATCAAATACTTCACAAATTTTATCCCAAAATGTCACTTTTTCATAATCCATTAACGCTAATGGCGCTCCAGTGACGATAAGGCCATCATATTGTGTCGCTTTAATGTCATCAAACAAGCGATAAAAATTATCTAAATGCTCTTTAGGGGTATGCTTTGACTCATTGGCATGTATTCGAACAAACTCAACATTAATTTGTAATGGTGTATTTGATAGCATACGAAGGATTTGCACTTCAGTTTCAATTTTATTTGGCATTAAATTCAAGATAGCCACTTTCATTGGACGAATTTCTTGATTTGCCGCACGATTTTCCGACATCACAAAGATATTTTCTTTATCTAAAATGGATAAAGCAGGTAATTCATTGGGAATTTTAATCGGCATATTAATAACCTATATTCTTTAATAACGAGAAGATAAAACTTAATATAAAAAGTAGTACTGATTATAACGTGTAATGTGCCTTGGAATGATAGCTATGTCAACATCTAAACGTATAGACGTCTAAACGATTTACTTCATACTTATATCATTAACATTATAAGTAATGAAAACTTATAAAAAAAAGCCATTGTCAATGACAATGGCTTTGCAAAAATATAGGTTGTTGCGCATTTATCGCAAACGATCAAACAACAATACGTTAGGTTTCTTCAGTAACAACCGCTTCTTTTTCTACTGGAGCCGCATTTTTTGAAAGAAGTAAATCTCTTAAGCGACCATCAAGTTCTTTTGCCATTTCAGGTTTTTCACTGAGATATTTAGTCGCATTTGCTTTACCTTGACCAATGCGATCGCCATTATAGCTATACCATGAACCTGCTTTTTCAACCATTTTGTGCTGAACGCCTAAGTCAATAAGTTCACCTAAACTGTTGATCCCTTCACCATATAAAATTTGGAATTCAACTTGCTTAAATGGTGGAGCAATTTTATTTTTAACCACTTTAACACGGGTTTCATTACCCACAATCTCATCACCGGCTTTTACCGCACCGATGCGACGAATATCTAATCGCACAGAAGCATAAAACTTTAAGGCATTACCACCAGTTGTGGTTTCTGGCGAGCCGAACATAACACCGATTTTCATACGAATTTGGTTAATAAAAATTAACATGGTATTCGATTGCTTTAAATTCCCTGTTAACTTACGCATTGCTTGAGAAAGCATACGTGCTTGAAGCCCCATATGTGAGTCTCCCATATCACCTTCGATTTCAGCTTTGGGTGTTAAAGCGGCAACTGAGTCAACTACAATAACATCTACCGCTCCTGAACGGGTTAACATGTCACATATCTCTAATGCTTGCTCACCCGTGTCAGGTTGAGAGACTAATAATTCATTAATATTTACGCCAAGTTTTTCAGCATAAATTGGATCAAGGGCATGTTCAGCATCAACAAAGGCACAAATTTTTCCATTACGTTGCGCCTCTGCAATCACTTCTAAAGTAAGCGTTGTTTTACCACTTGATTCTGGACCATATATTTCAACAACGCGCCCCATTGGTAAACCGCCAGCACCTAATGCAACATCTAGTCCTAATGAACCCGTAGAAATGGTTTCAACATCCATGCTGCGGTTTTCACCTAACTTCATAATTGAACCTTTACCAAATTGTCGTTCAATTTGACTTAACGCTGCAGAGAGTGCTTTTTCTTTATTCGTGTCCATTTTGTGCTCCAAAACTTTAGTTATTTCTTTTTGATGAACGAAGTATACTGTATGACCGTACAGTATCAAGTTTTTTTACAATTTATTTTAATTTACTGGTTTTTCTTTATTGGCGAGACTTTTAACGATCTGATATTTATACATTAAATTAACACTAATAACTTTTTATAAAAACGCTATAAAAAGTTACTTATGTAATTTTTCTGTACTAGCTATAAAGTTCATAAGTAATTTTATCACTCGAATTGATAAAGCGCAGATATAAAAAAACGTTGAGTATTACTACCCAACGTTTTCAAAGTGTTTAATTATTTTTAAAGGATTATGATTTTCTTCGTGATAACGATAAGCCTATTAATGATAATGCTAAAATAGCAATTGAAGAAGGCTCTGGTACCGAGATTGAATCAATTTCAATCGCTGAATACTTAACCGTACCACCTGCAGTTAAAATTTCGCCAAAACCATTACCAAAAAATGTCACTGTAGTAAAAGTTGATGAGTCATCAATGGCACCTACGAAGAATGCATCTCCATTTCTACCACCAGCAGCAGTCGCTGGGTTATCAGAGGCTTGTGTTGCACTGGCTACTTTAATTGCTGTGCCACCATCAAAGCTGATAAATAATTCGGAAGGTAAGAAACAACATGTTGCCCAATCGCCAACTTCAAAACCTAAGGCATTAATAGCACTATCAAAAGTAAATGTGATACCAGAGGCAGCACCATTATCGTTATTATCAACAGGGTTAATTCTAATCATATCACCAGTTGAAGCATTATTTGTTTCTTGGTATATGCGCTCAGAAGAGCCATCAGTGGTAGAGATTGAAAAATCGCCAAAATCCCAGAAGTTACCTGAATTTAAACCATTTAAGGTAACTGAGCCAACTGTACCGCCTGCACCATTTACTGTAGAAGCAAACTGACTATGACCATTGGCAATAGTATCGTAATAATCAACAATTGTTGCTTGTGATGCACTTGCAGCAAATAGTAAAGATAAAGATAAAGTTTTAATTGCTTTTTTTAACATAATTTTATTCCATTAATTTTTTGAAAGTAGTATTACTAATCCGACTTAAAGCAAAAAATGAACCAACTATTTTTTATCAATTAAAATCAATGACATAAGAAATAATACTACAAATAAAATTAGTGAACTGTAAAAAAAATGGACAATCTAATCCTGGCTAAAGACAAAAATTAATCGTATAAAATTAAGCTTCAACAAGATATTATTAAACTATTCTGTTTCCCTATTTATTAAAGTACTTTATAGCAATGTCGACATCACCCGATCTCTCTTCGCACACCCCGATGATGCGCCAATATCTAACAATAAAAGCGGAGTTCCCTCATGTTTTAGTCTTTTATCGTATGGGGGATTTTTATGAATTATTCTTTGATGATGCAAAGAAAGCTTCCGATCTGTTAGATATTTCCCTAACTGCTCGAGGTAAAACGGGAGGAAATGCCATTCCAATGGCTGGTGTTCCTTACCATGCGGTTGATAATTATTTAGCTAAATTAGTACAGCTAGGTGAGTCTGTTGCAATATGTGAGCAAATAGGCGATCCAGCAACTAGTAAAGGTCCTGTTGAACGAAAGGTTATGCGGGTTGTTACCCCTGGTACCGTCAGTGATGAAGCATTATTAACCGACAAGCAAGACAATTTACTGGTTTCTGTTTTTGAAATTAAAGCAAAATTTGGTTTAGCTTACCTTGATATGGCGAGTGGCCGCTTTGTTCTTTGCCAACCCAATACTGTTGAGCAATTACAAGCAGAGCTACAAAGATTATCTCCTGCCGAACTCCTTTATCCTGAATCATTTGAATCAATGAATATAATCGATGGGATGAAAGGTTTACGCCGCCGCCCAGATTGGGAGTTTGATCTAGACACCGCAAAGTCAGTTTTAAATAAACAGTTTGCTACAAAAGAACTGTCTGGATTTGGTATTATCGACCATGATTTAGGGCTGTGTGCTGCCGGATGTTTATTACAATATGTACAAGATGCCCAGCGAAGTGCTTTGCCACATATTAGGGCCATCATTGCTGAATCTAGTCAATCTGGAGTGATTTTAGATGCTGCAACAAGACGAAATTTAGAGTTAACACAAAACCTTCAAGGGGGGCATGAAAATACCCTTGCCTCAATATTAGATAAATCTGCAACCTCAATGGGTTCTCGCTTATTAAAACGTTGGTTACATTTTCCTTTGCGAGACATTAACGCCTTAACTGAACGCCAAAATGCTATCAGTGAAATCATCTCCCTTGGGATTCAAGATGAGATATACCAACACCTTAAAAAAATAGGTGATATAGAGCGCATTATTGCTCGCATTGCATTACGAACAGCTAGACCGAGAGATTTTGCTCGATTACGTAATGCGTTATTACAGCTTCCTAAGATTCAAAGCTTATTAAGTCATTATCAAACTCATCATTTAGATCTTTTAGCCAACAATATACAGCCAATGAACTCTCTCGCTGAGTTATTACAAGATGCGATTGTTGAAAACCCACCGGTATTAATAAGAGATGGCGGAGTTATCGCAAAAGGTTATCACACAGAACTGGATACCCTTCGCGATTTAAGTGATGGTGCGACTGAATTTCTAGCTCAATTAGAAGCAAGAGAGAAGCAGCGCACTGGCATACAAACATTAAAAGTGGGTTATAACAAGGTTCATGGTTTTTATATTGAGATCAGTCGAAGTAGTGCTAATGAAGTGCCTGATGATTATATTCGCAGACAAACGCTAAAAAACAACGAACGCTTTATTACCAATGAACTTAAACAACATGAAGAAAAAGTACTCAGTGCACAAAGTAAATTTTTAGCGCTTGAAAAACAACTGTTTGATCAACTATTTGATCAAGTGTTACCTGAACTAGCATATTTACAAACCTTAGCAAAAACCTTAGCTGAGTTTGATGTGTTAAATACATTCGCTGAACGTTCAGAGGCGCTTAATTACGTTAAGCCACACTTAACTAGTGAAAGTGGTATCAATATTGAAGCTGGTCGCCATCCTGTTGTTGAACATATGACAAGCGAGGCATTTATTGCTAACCCCGTAGTCCTTACCGAGCAACGAAAAATGTTGATTATTACGGGGCCTAATATGGGAGGTAAATCGACTTATATGAGACAAACGGCTCTCATTGTATTACTGGCTCATATTGGATGTTATGTGCCAGCAAGTGCCGCCAAAATCGGTATAGTCGATAGAATATTCACACGTATTGGTGCATCGGACGATCTTGCCAGTGGTCGTTCAACCTTTATGGTTGAGATGACAGAGACCGCCAATATTTTGCATAATGCGACCAATAAGAGTTTAGTTTTACTGGATGAAATTGGCCGTGGAACAAGCACATACGATGGCTTGTCTCTGGCTTGGGCTTGTGCAGAAATGCTCGCATTAAAAACTAAAGCATTTACCTTATTTGCGAGTCATTATTTTGAATTGACTTTACTAGCTGAACAAATAGCAAGTTTGGCCAATGTCCATTTAGATGCCGTAGAACATGGCGAAAAAATTATTTTTATGCATGCAGTGCAAGAAGGGGCCGCAAGTAAAAGCTTTGGTTTACAAGTAGCTCAATTAGCAGGTGTGCCTAAAGCCGTGATCGAAAGAGCAAAACAACGGTTAACGGAACTTGAGAATCAGCAAACGCATTCACTTTCCCCTTCAGCGGAAAGCTTTGAACAGCTCTCTTTAGTAGATAATAATCATCCAATTATTGATGATTTAAAAATGATTGATGTTAATGAATTAAGTCCCAAACAGGCACTTGATTACCTTTACCAATTGAAAGATAAGTTAATCTAAATAGCTTGAAAACCTTGAAATATGAAGTACTTACAACATAAATAGCTAGCATAAAAAAACAGCTTTTAGCTGTTTTTTTATGCTTTATCAATCAAAAGTAAGTTTAAAGTGTGTAATTACTAAGCTTGAAATAATGCTTCTATCGACAAGTCTTGAGCACTTAAAATATCACGTAAACGTTTTAACGCTTCTACTTGAATTTGGCGAACACGTTCTCTTGTTAAGCCAATTTCAACACCAACATCTTCAAGCGTTGCTGCCTCATAGCCTAATAAGCCAAAACGTCTTGCCAAAACTTCACGCTGTTTTGAATTAAGTTCATTTAACCAATGTACAATATTATTTTTAATATCATCATTTTGTAAATTACCTTCAGGGCCACTTGCTTTCTCATCAGGAATAACATCAAGTAAGACTTTATCTGATTCACCACCAAACGGTGTATCTACTGAGGCTATACGTTCATTTAGACGTAACATTTTAGTGACACTTTCGACAGGCACATCAAGTTCTTGTGCAATATCTTCAGCAGTAGGTTCGTGATCTAATCGTTGAACTAACTCGCGTGCAGTACGCAAGTAAATATTTAATTCTTTAACGACATGAATGGGCAAACGTATTGTTCGAGTTTGATTCATAATGGCACGTTCAATTGTTTGACGTATCCACCATGTTGCATAAGTTGAAAATCTAAAGCCGCGTTCAGGATCAAATTTTTCAACAGCACGTATAAGGCCTAAGTTTCCTTCTTCGATAAGGTCAAGCAGAGGTAAACCACGATTATTATAACGACGAGCAATTTTAACGACTAAGCGCAAGTTGCTCTCAATCATACGTTTTCTTGAAGGTTCATCACCTTTTAATGAAAGGCGAGAAAAGTAGACTTCTTCTTCAGCTGTTAGCAGTGGAGAAAAACCGATTTCACCTAAATACAATTGGGTAGCATCTAAGTTTGCTGGCGCATCATCCTGAATTGTGTTCTCAACATCCTTTTCTTCGATTAGTTCTTTGACTTTTGTTAGTTCTTTTTCTATGCCCATGCCATATCTCCCGTCATTAGCAAAGCTTAAATTACTGATTAAATATTCACATTAACTCCAATTATTTTTATTAACACTATTGTTATCTTCTCGGAAGGTATTTTAATGGATTGACAGATTTTCCACGAAAGCGAACTTCAAAATGAAGCATGACTCTTTCCGCGTCAGTGTCACCCATTTTTGCTATAACTTCTCCGGCTTTTACAGCTTGCTGTTCCTTGACCAAAATGTGATCGTTATGAGCATATGCACTCAAATAATCATCGTTGTGTTTCACAATAATTAATTGGCCATAGCCTCTTAACACATCACCAGCATATACTACCCTGCCATCAGCTGCTGCTTTTACCGAATCATTACGGCTACCTGCGATGTCTATTCCTTTATTACCTTGTTTCTTTGTGGAAAACTTAGCAATAAGCTTTCCGTTAACAGGCCACACCCAACGTTTAATTTTCTGTGAAAATGAACCTGTTCTACTTAAGGGCTTTTTGACTGTTTTTTGCCCTCTTGTAACTTCACCATACTCCTGCTTTTTATTTGATGCAATAGGTTTTTTTACAACAATTTGTGGCTGCTTTTGGAAACTTTCACGGGAGGGTTTATTTTTACTCGCTTTAGCCGATTTTGAAGACAAAAATATTTTTTGTCCTGGGAAAATTTGATAGGGAGGTGGAATTTTATTTACGAAAGCTATCGTTCTAACATCAAGCCCTGCTCGCCAAGATATTGAATATAAAGTTTCACCTTTTTTAACTATATATTCAGTAGCCTTGAGACTACTTCTAATTTTTTTATTTAGTGGCACCTGCGAGTTTGCATCTACAACAGGAGCTGGAGCATGCCTTGCTGAACAACCGAACAACAAAACAAACAGAATAAATATGCAAATCCTTAAAAACACGTATTTCCTTAAAACTTTACCATTTAAATATCATATAAGTGAGTGGCTTTTCTTTAATTTCTCAACCATAGATACACAATAACAATCAAAGCCACAACAATCCAACCTAGGGTATCTATCCATTTTCTTAAGCCTTTTTCCATTTTTTCACCGCCATAAAATATTACGCCAGCGACTAAGAAAAAACGCATACCTCGACCCACTGCAGAGACAAGTAAAAAAGGTAAAAAAGCCATGTGTAAAAAGCCGGCACTTACGGTAAATATTTTATATGGAACAGGTGAAAAACCGGCAATAAATACAACCCAAATACCCCACTCGCTAAACCAAAGCACTGCTTGATCGAATATTGCTTGTTTGCCCCATTCGGTGATCAATGGTTGGATCCATGGTTCAAACATATAATAACCTAAAGCATAACCGGCAATCCCACCGATAACGGAAGCCACCGTTGTTAATGTTGCATACGACCATGCCTTATGAGGTTTTGCTAATACCATAGGCGCTAGCAACACATCGGGTGGTATTGGAAAAAACACTGATTCAGCAAAAGTTAACATGGCCAGTATTTTAGGTGCAAATTTGTGCTCAGCCCACTTTAATGTCCATTCGTACAAAGACGTAAATATTTTCATTGAACAGCCCCAGGAACTAATGGCACAAAACGTACAGCTTCAATCTGTTGCTCATCATAAAGATCACCATGACGGGTAATAATTTTTAAAATTTGAGTTTGCTCACCTACGGGGATCACTAAACGACCACCATCAGCCAGTTGCTCAAGTAGTGCTTGAGGCACTTCCGTGGGTGCTGCGGTAACTATGATCGCTTGAAATGGTGCTTTAGATTTCCACCCTTGCCAACCATCGCCATGTTTCATTGATATATTATGCAAGTCAATTGATTGTAATTTACGTTTAGCCTGAAACTGTAATGACTTAATACGCTCAACGGAAAATACTTTATCGGTTAGCTGTGCCAAAATAGATGTTTGATACCCAGAGCCTGTACCTATCTCTAAAATACTGTCAGGAATACCATCAGCCAATAATAATTCAGACATTTTGGCGACAATATAAGGTTGAGATATTGTTTGTCCTTGACCAATCGGCAATGCAGTATTGTCATAAGCTTTATGAGCAAGTATTTCTGGAATAAAAATATGCCTTGGGCTTCGGGCTATTGCTTGTAAAACTTGCTGATTTACAATTCCTTCTGCATGTAGTTTTTGTGCCAGTAATTCTCCACTACGGGTTGATTTACCCCCAACTCGACTTCCTACTCTGACATTCATCTTATTATTCTCATATTGTAAAATCGCTGATCCATTCTGTAATTTTTGCCATACTTTTATAGGCGGTCATATCGATAGTTAACGGGGTTATTGAAGCGTAACCTTCACTTATCGCATAAAAGTCAGTTCCTTCTCCAGCATCAAGTTCTTCACCTAATGAGCCATACCAATAAATATTTCTTTGCCAAGGGTCTTTACTTGATTTCATCGTTTCCGCTTTATGTCGATTCCCTAAACGAGTCACCTTTACCCCTTTAAGTTGTTCTATCGGAAGATTAGGCACATTAATATTAATAATTTGATCGCTCGGCAATGGATGCTGTTGAAGGCGCTGAATAAACTTTGCTGCGACAATTGCGGCGGTTTGATAGTGAGTTTCATCTTTACCCACTAAAGAAACAGCAACCGCAGGCATCCCCATATGGCGACCTTCTGTTGCGGCGGCAACGGTGCCTGAATATAAGGTATCATCGCCTAAATTAGCTCCGTGATTAATACCTGCAACCACTAAATCAGGTAAAGGCGTCATTAATTGACTAATGGCTAAATGTACGGAATCAGTTGGAGTTCCGTTAACCGAAATGAAACCATTATCTAATTTTTCTGCTCTTAAAGGATTGAGTAAGGTTAATGAGTTACTCGCACCACTGCAATTGCGATCAGGAGCAACAACAGTAACATCAGCAAATTTGGCTAACTCTTGGTATAACACTTTAATGCCAAGCGCATGTACGCCATCATCGTTACTTAATAAAATTCTCATGCTCTATTCTCCACTGAGCCTGAACGTTGGGTCAGATCTTTGTAGGCCAATAATTCTCTTAATATCGTGGTGGCAAAACACCCTGCCGCTAAAGTAAATGTTAAGATAATTGACTGATCTGCTTCATTGATTTCAATGTTTCCAT
Organism: Colwelliaceae bacterium 6441; assembly: GCA_040779345.1. Taxonomy (GTDB): domain Bacteria; phylum Pseudomonadota; class Gammaproteobacteria; order Enterobacterales; family Alteromonadaceae; genus Thalassotalea_H. The sequence continues at coordinate 42,136 of JBFONU010000017.1, forward strand.
CACTAAGAGATAAACGAATACGGCGCCTTTCTTGTTTTAATCCAAACTTTGCTAACCCTTGACACATATCTTGATGTTTCTCGGGTAATTGTTGTTCTAGCTCGAGAGGTTTTCCTGAGGTCATTAATTGGCCAGCTCCCCAAAGTGGAGCGGTAATATCAACATCTTTTTTAATAAAGCGTTGTTGTATCACATCATCAATTTCATTAAGAGAGAATACTGATTGTGTACCTTCAAGCATTAATACATCGCCCACTTGCATGGTATCAAACTGATTTTTGTCAATGCGTTGAGAAAGAATATGATTAAATAACAATGATCTGGCAGCTGATAAGTAGATCCCTCGTTTTTTCTTATCTTTAACTTTTTCGCCTGCAAAAAGTGCTTGTGCACGTTCTATATTGCCGCCCTCAATACCAAAACGTTGCTCCCCATAATAATTGGGCACGCCATACTCACTAATGGCATGCCATTTACGAGCAACTTCATTGAGATCAGTGACATTTCTTAACGTTATTTCAAAGCGATTACCCGTTAATGCGCCTGTGCGAAGTTTTTTGTTATGTCTGGCATAGCTTAAAACTTCAAGCCCATCAATAGATAAATCTCTTAAATCGTATTGTTTTATTCCCGGTAGGTGCACACCAAACCATTGTTCAGTGATGGCAAAACGATCTTTTAGGCCAGCATAACTAACCAGGTTTTCTTTAACTGAAAAATACTTGGCTAATTGTTTAGCGACAAATACAGTATTCAAACCCTTTTTGCGAATGTGGATCAGTAAATGCTCACCTTCACCACAGGGTGAAAATGGCAGTTGTTCAAACACTTTAAAGTCACTTTCACTAAGACGAATATCTCCCTCAGCTTTAGGTGCGCCATAAAGGTAAGCGAATGTTGGTAACATATTAGGTATTAGCCTTTAAACTAGTTTGAGCCGTGAGTAAGACAACAGAGTGCACTGAAACGCCCTCTTTTCTCCCGACATACCCTAATTTTTCTGTGGTGGTAGCTTTAACATTTATTTGTTCAATGTCACATTGTAGGTCTTGAGCCAAACATTCTCGCATCGCTAATAAATGAGGAGAAACTTTAGGCACTTGAGCTACGATAGTAATATCAGCATTACCTAGTTCAAAGCCTTTATCAAACATTAAGCCAACAACATGGCGTAAAAGTATTCGACTTGAAATATTTTCATATTGGCCATCGGTGTCTGGAAAATGATTACCAATATCAGCCAAACATAACGCGCCTAAAATAGCATCGCATAAGGCATGAATAGCAACATCTCCATCAGAATGAGCAACAAAACCTGTTTCGTAAGGGATTTCGACTCCCGCTAAAACGATTGGACCTTGTCCACCAAATTTATGGACATCAAAGCCGTGACCTATTCGCATGGTAATTCCTGTGGGGTTTCATTACTGACGAGTTGTTTGTTTAAAATAAATTCGGCAAAAGCTAAATCGTCAGGTTGAGTAATTTTAATATTTTCACTACTGCCTACTATCAATTGACTGCTGCCACCAGCAAACTCGATAGCGGATGCTTCATCTGTAATGCTCACATTGGCGGCAAGTGCTTTTTCTATCGCATTTTTTAGTGTCAGAGTAGGAAACATTTGTGGGGTTAACGCATGCCAAAGTTCAGCTCTTTCAACCGTTTCTTGAATCATGTTGTGCTTGCCACGTTTCATAGTATCTCGAACAGGTGTAGCTAAAATTCCACCAACATCTTTTGCAATGCAAGACTCAATTAAATGATTCAAGTCTTTTATCTCTAAACAAGGACGAGCTGCGTCATGTACTAAAACCCAGGGGAAGCTTTTATCGTCAATTAATCTAAGGCCTGACAACACAGAGTCAACTCGCTCTTTGCCGCCATTTACCACACTCACTTTTGGGTGATTAAATAATTGTGTTTCAGCAAAGTATTCATCCTCTGCTCCTAACGCAATGATAATAGTCTTTATCATTGGATGTGAAGCAAGACGGTTAACCGTATGTTCAAGAATGGTCAGGTGATTTATTTTTAAATATTGCTTAGGACAATTTGCTTGCATCCTTTTTCCAACGCCTGCTGCTGGCACCACAACAACCAGAGGAGTTTTGATATTTGACATCTTGTATCGTTAACCCTTTTTGAGTTTATTTTTATTGGGAATAATACGAAAAAAAGTTTCTCCGTCTTTTATCATGCCTAATTCGTTTCTCGCTCTTTCTTCTATTGCTTCAACGCCAGATTTTAAATCATCGGTATCGGCATAAAATAGTTTATTTCGCTGATGAAGCTTTTCATTATTTTTTTTTTGTCGAGCCACTTCTTCTTCAAGCGACAGATAGTCAGGCACGCTGTTTTTCCCGAGCCACAGTCGGTGTTGTAGTGACACTAATAGAATGAGTAAAACAACCGTAATTATCCGCATATCAACTTAAAAAGCATGCTTAAAACAGAGAAGATTAGTAAGCTATTATAAAAGTCTTCCTGCTGGTGTAAATATAAATAACGCTTAATTCCTGCTTAACGCGATAAATCGCTACTTTACATAGCAGCAGGTTGTTTAAAGTTTCGCCAATTAATTGCACATGAAAGCAATAATTCACGTAATGAGGGCATATGAGGGTTAATTTTTTGATCATTCAGCCAGCTATGTCCTGTGCAAGCAGCAGTCATCACTCTTTTGTTCGGCTTTAGTAATCGTACGGTATGATTGGCGTTTGTATTCTCATTCGAATGCTTGATATCGAACCAACCATGAGCATTGGTTCTAAATCTCATTTTTTCGTTATCTATTCGATCGATTGAGTCTAAGGCAATAAATGATTCATTCACAATAGGAACCACAAGACCATGCCTCAAGTCTGTTGTTAAATACCATTGATTAACACTTTCTATATCTTGCCCACTAAGCGGCATATGAACCGCTTGTTTAGCTGACCAACTCGCATTTTGTACATCAATAACGAGGGGCGTGTTTGCTTGGATCATTAAATGTGCGGTACGTTTAATATAATAAGGAAGACTTTTTAATCGGCCTTGAATGGCTTGAGGTGACTTTATTTCGGTTGCAGCTAACGAGGCAATTTCACGTTCATATAAGGCGCTACACAGCTCAGAAAAATCTGTTGATTGTGATGGCTCTTGCCAAAGTGAAGTTTGCTCAGTCATGAAGTGCTTGATTACTTTTTAATAACTTACTGCCTAAGGCTTAAGCATAATGCATTACCGAGCAAAATTCACCTATGAAGATCTCTCCTTAAATTATTAATATTTATACAATAGATAAAATGAATATTTTCCCGTTATAATATAGGCGCTACATTAGTACTGAATTAAATTTTTATAACAGTCGAGCTCCACAAGAAATACATATTTTAAACAAGGCAAAAAAACATTATGTTCACTGAAGCAGAGAAAGAACAAGTTACCGTACAGTCATTAGATCCTGCCAAGCTTTTAAAACAAGAAATAGATCAGGTAAGTCACTTTTATAACTTAATTATTGATTTCTTTTCCAATTATAGCTTTCAGCTTGTCGGTGCATTAATCATTTTTGTTTTGGGCTATATCCTTGCTGGGAAAATCGCTAACTTTGTTTTACGAATATGCCAAAAGCACAAACTTGATACCACCTTGAGTCAATTCCTTTCAAATACTACGAAAATGCTCATTGTGATAATGATAAGTATTGTCTCACTCGGTAAACTTGGTATCAGTGTGACACCATTTATTGCCGCAATTGGGGCAATATCATTAGGTGCGGGTTTAGCATTACAAGGCTTACTAGCAAATTATGCTGCGGGTTTTAATATTATACTTATTCGCCCTTTTGTGGTCGGAGATACTATTACCGTCCAAGGTAGAACAGGTATTGTTACTGAAGTCTTACTCGCTTATACAATTTTACACGATGAAGATAATGTTAAAATCACTATTCCTAACAAGCATATTGTTGGTGAAGTCTTATCAAATTCAAATGAAGATTCATTATTAGAGTTAACCGTTGGTATCGCTTATAAAGAAGATCCAATTCAGACCATCACGTTACTGGAAAAAGTGATTAATGAATTAGGCATTACGAGTGGCAAAAGAGCACCACAAATTGGTATAGAAGCTTTTGGCGATAGCTCTATCGATATCTCATTAAGAATTTGGACACCGACTAAAAATTTATATGCGGCCAAATTTTCCGCCTATAAAGCCATTTACCTCGCGTTAAAAGAAGAAAAAATCGAAATTCCATTTCCACAACGCGATATTCATATTATTGAAAAACAAGCTTCATAATAAGTTAACGATAATGTTTTCAGACAATAAAAAACCACTCAATTGAGTGGTTTTTTAATATGTCATGAAAAATAGTTTAATTAATAAGCTTGAATTTTCATGCTCGTTCAAGGCGATAGTGCGGAGCTGACGATAGTCAGTGAGCACTTTCAACGCAGAAATAGAATAAAAAGGCTGTTATTAATAAACTATTGCCCTTTAACTTCAGATAATCCGTTAAATATAGCTTTATCGCCTAAGTATTCTTCAATACGTAATAATTGGTTGTATTTAGACACACGATCTGAACGGCATAAAGAACCCGTTTTGATTTGGCCAGCCGCAGTACCTACCGCTAAATCAGCAATGGTTGCATCTTCTGTTTCACCAGAGCGGTGAGAGATAACCGCAGTAAAACCAGCATCTTTCGCCATTTTAATCGCTGCTAAAGTTTCAGTTAACGAACCGATTTGGTTGAACTTGATTAAGATAGAGTTACCAATACCGTTTTCAATACCACGTGCTAAAATCTTAGTGTTAGTAACGAATAAATCATCACCAACGATTTGAACTTTATCGCCTAATAATTTGGTTTGGTACGCAAAACCGTCCCAATCTGACTCGTCTAAGCCATCTTCAATTGACACAATTGGGTATTCTTCACATAAAGTTGCTAAGAAGTCAGAGAATTCGTTCGCTGTGAATTGCTTGCCTTCACCTTTAAGGTCGTAGATAGCAGTTTCTTTGTTGTAGAATTCAGAAGCAGCACAATCCATCGCTAAAGTGACGTCTTTACCTAATTCGTAACCAGCAGCAGCAACCGCTTCTTTGATCACGGCTAACGCGTCAGCATTGGATGCTAGATCAGGGGCAAAACCACCTTCATCACCAACCGCTGTGTTTAAGCCTTTTGCCGATAATACTTTTTTAAGCGCGTGGAAAATTTCAGCCCCCATGCGTAACGCTTCTTTAAAGCTGTCTGCGCCAACCGGTTGAACCATAAACTCTTGAATATCAACGTTGTTATCAGCATGCTCACCACCATTGATGATGTTCATCATTGGTAATGGTAAAGAGTAAACACCTGGCGTGCCGTTTAAGTCAGCAATATGTTCAAATAATTGCACACCTTTAGCATTAGCTGCTGCTTTAGCTACCGCTAAAGACACAGCTAAAATAGCATTTGCACCAAATTTTTCTTTGTTTTCTGTACCATCTAAATCGATCATAATTTGATCGATTTCAGCTTGTGCAAGCGGGTCTTTACCAATTAATGCTGGTGCAATATTGTTATTGATTGCAGCAACCGCATTTAAAACACCTTTACCTAAATAACGCGCTTTATCACCGTCACGTAATTCTAATGCTTCACGAGACCCCGTTGATGCACCAGAAGGAGCAGCTGCACGGCCCCATGCCCCTGATTCAAGAAAGACATCAGCTTCTACCGTTGGGTTACCACGAGAATCCATGATCTCACGAGCGATAATTTTACTAATATTCGACATTATTTTTCCTTTAAACTTTACGTTTGCGTAAATTTCTAAATTACATTAATTACTTATATACATCGTTTTCAGACAACACCTTAACGATATACGATTGATCTAAAACTTGTCGCTCATTGACATCCTGTCATTACGACATACGGTTCGTCCTGAACGTAAAACCGCAGCTCTTGGCTACGGTTTTAGTTATTTATTACTTAGTTTGATTGCTGTTTTTGATGCTCAAAAGAGGCAGCAACAAAGCTTTCAAATAAAGGATGTCCATCGCGTGGAGTCGAATTAAACTCCGGATGAAATTGCCCAGCAATAAACCAAGGATGATCGGGAATTTCAATCACCTCAACTAACGTTTTATCCGTAGATAAACCAGAGAAAACTAAACCAGCGTTACTTAATCTCTCTCGGTAGGTATTATTTACCTCAAAACGATGACGGTGTCTTTCATAAATTGTTTCACTACCATATACGTCATATGCTTTGGTACCTTTCACAATGTGGCACAATTGAGAGCCTAAGCGCATGGTGCCGCCTAAATCAGAGTTTTCACAACGATACTCCACTTGTCCTTCTTCATCGAGCCATTCATTGATCAAACCAACCACTGGATGAGGTGTTTCCGTTTTAAATTCTGAACTATGAGCATCGGTTAAACCTGCAACATTACGGGCAAACTCGATTAACGCAACTTGCATCCCTAAACAAATACCTAAATAAGGAACTTTGTTTTCTCTGGCGTATTGCGCCGCCAAAATTTTACCTTCAACGCCACGTTCACCAAAACCACCGGGGACAAGGATCGCGTCAAGGTCTTTTAATATTTCTACGCCTTTAACTTCGACATCTTGAGAGTCAACATACTGAATTTTTACTTTCACTTGGTTTTTAATACCAGCATGTTTTAGCGCTTCATTGACTGATTTATAGGCATCAGGTAGTTCAATATATTTACCTACCATACCAATAACTACTTCACCTTTAGGATTAGCTTCTTGATAAAGGACTTGTTCCCATTCACTTAAATCTGCTTCTGGCACATCTAAGCCAAAACGTTTTACAACCAATTCGTCAGTGCCTTGAGATTTTAATAACGCTGGCACTTTATAGATAGAATCAACATCACGCATCGAGACAACCGCTTTTTCTTCGACATTGGTGAATAGAGATATTTTTGCTCTTTCATTGGCAGGAATAGCACGCTCACTACGACACACTAATATATCGGGAAGAATACCAATAGAGCGAAGCTCTTTAACAGAGTGCTGTGTCGGTTTGGTTTTAATTTCACCTGCGGCGGCAATATAAGGCACTAATGTTAAATGCATAAACATTGCACGCTCACGACCAAGCTCTACACCAAGTTGACGAATAGCTTCTAAGAAAGGTTGCGATTCAATATCACCCACAGTACCGCCAATTTCAACCATGGCAATATCGTAACCTTCAGCCCCTTCAATTACTCGACGCTTAATATCATTAGTGATATGGGGAATAACTTGCAGCGTTGCCCCTAAAAATTCCCCTTTACGCTCACGAGAAAGAATATCTTGATAAATTCTACCTGTAGTAAAGTTATTACGTTTGGTCATTTTGGTACGAATAAAACGCTCGTAATGACCTAAGTCAAGATCTGTTTCAGCACCGTCCTCAGTTACAAATACTTCACCATGTTGAATTGGGCTCATTGTCCCTGGGTCAACATTTATATAAGGGTCAAGTTTAAGCATAGTCACCTTAAGGCCACGAGCTTCGAGAATTGCAGCAAGTGAAGCAGCAGCAATACCTTTACCTAGAGACGATACAACGCCACCGGTTACAAAAATATATCTAGTTGTCATGTGATACCAAATGTCAGGAAAAACAGAAATTTTGTTCAAACTTGTTATGTTAGTTTAGCCTTGTTTGCGATAAACACACCAACCTAACAGGACGGGAAAGCATTATACCCAAAACACCACTGAACGACAATATGATCGAACGATCATTCTGCACAAATATTTCACATTCCCCAACAAATGTTACGGGGTGATTGAAAAAAGAAATAAAAAAGTTACTATGGCTCTTTCATCTCAAATAAATTTATTTTATGACAACTCGATTAGACACTGTGTTATCCGCTATTGATGCTATTAATAAAGAAGATCCTAATTCCACAATAGTCAACAACCAAAGCCAGCCTAAAGAATTAGTGTATGGACAGTATATGACAAGCTGTTTAGAACAGTACTGGCCCAATTCAAATGAAAATTTACAAATCGCTGTACGAGCACAGCATATTAAACGATGGCACTTAAAGCGCGCTGATTTTCCAGAAGGTAAACAAGGTTATTTAACATGGCGAAAAGAACTCGGTAAATTTCATGCACAAACCACTAAAGAGCTGATGCTAGCTAATGGTTATAGTGAAATAGAAGCTGAAATTACCGCAAGTATTATTCGTAAAGAAAAACTTAAAACTAATAGTAACAGCCAAACATTAGAAGATGTTGCTTGTTTAGTATTTTTACAATATTACTTTGAAGAGTTTGCCGCTAAATATACAGCTAAAGGCAATGAAGAAAAAATTATTCGTATTGTACAACTAACGTGGAAAAAGATGTCTGAACGAGGACATGAGATAGCGCTCTCTTTAACGCTACCTGATCATTTAGCAGCATTAGTAAATAAAGCCTTAAGTTAATTATATTGCTAAAAAATAACAATCAATTTGTTTGTTTATTTAACGCGGTCGTTTGAACTTCATCCGTTTTTGCCAACGGTAAGCGACAGACAAAAATAAATGGGCAAGTGATTAATACAACAACAACTGCTCGCATAACAAAGCTATCTAACATATAAAATGACCATGCAACACTACACAACATAGTCACCAATGAAATAATTTTTGCCTTTTTAGGAATCGAACGGGTTTCTTGCCAATGGTATATCATGGGACCAAACGTTTTATTGGCTAATAATTTTTTGTGCAACCGAGGGGACGATTTAGCAAAACAAGCCGCGGAAACTAATAAAAAAGGTGTCGTGGGTAAAACAGGTAATGCGGCGCCAAGAATGGCTAACCCGACAAAGAAAATCCCTATGATTTTATGTAACATAACTTCCCCAAATTGACTTAAAAATGAAAGACATCTGCCTCTTTCGTTTAACTTAACGTTAGCAGAGAATTTAATATTTTAACAAATTCAACCAATATTAAATTGATTTAAATAAAGACTTTACACTTTAGATTCATCATATTAACAGAAATAGTAAATCCACAGATACCTGTACGTGTTTTGGCTAAACAACGCTTCTTAACCTTAAAATAATAAGAATAAGTTAATAAACATGACAACTTATTATATAATCCCCATGTCTGCGAATGGACATTTTCGGCTCAATAAAGGCATAAACCCCCTTAAACATTACAAACTTTTAAAATGATTCATTATTGAGTGATATTACACTTTCCTAACTACTTTGAGATAAACCACATTATGAAATATTTGGAAATACTACTCTTTGCAGTATTTATTTTTTTAAGTGTCTTTTTTTCGTCTTTTGATCTGTGGTTAACCTCTCAGTTTTGGAGCCCCGAAAGTGGCTTTTATTTGAAAGATAGTTGGTGGGCGACAACCGTCTATATCATTTTTAGACACATGCCAAACTACCTTGTACCTTTATTGTTAGTTGGGATGATTTTTCCTTACTTTATAAAACGTTACAAACCTATACAAAAAAAAGCAAACTTTCTTTTTCTCGTGCTATTAATTGGTCCTGGCGTAATTGTTCATTTGGTTTTTAAAGAAAACTGGGATCGTCCAAGACCTAGGGATGTAGTGCAATTTCAAGGAGAAAAAACGTTTAGTCCCGCTTTTCTTATCGCAGATCAACCGGGAAACAATAAAAGTTTTATTAGCGGTCACGCCGCTATGGGGTATTTCTTCATTTCATTTGCGTGGTTAATGCGTAAAAGACGATATTTTTGGTTTGGTATTATCATTGGTAGTGTCGTCAGTTTTGGTCGCATTGTTCAAGGGGGACATTTTTTAACTGACGTTTTAACATCAGGCTTTGTCGTGTATTTTACCTGTCAAATAGTGTCATATTACCTCTTAGGTTATAGTCGTATTCGCCCCAAAAAGGACGCAACCCTAAGTAAATAAACATTAATTTAGATAAATTACCCCATTAATTTGTAGTAGCTCAAACTTGATCGGCTAATTTTAAATGATAGAGTTTAACTGAATCTAAAAGACGGCTTCAAGCTCATTGTTGCCGTTGGCAACTAATTTCTAAACGGCAATTTGGAGTCTGAAGCAGAAACAGTTATCTCCTCAAGAGAAAGAAGACTTTAACTATTACTAGTTGATATTTAATGAATATAAGGAAATAATCAACCCCTCTTATTTGATATGGATATTAACATAATGAAGTTCATTGTATTTGTTCTCTTTTCCTTTCTAAGTACAAGCTGTTTGGCATTTTCAACACAACCCAACTTTGATTTTGAACAAATTGAAGCTTCATTACCTAAAGGGTGGAGCAATTTTGGAGATTCTATTAATTACACTCATTCTGTTGATAATAAAGTTTTTCAAAGTGGCAATCATTCCGTTTCATTAGAGTTTACAGGTGATAAAGCTGGTTTTAGAGCATGGAGCTATACTATCCCTGCCAAATACCAAGGAAATAAAATAACGTTACGAGGATATATAAAAACTGAGAATGTTAGTGATGGTTGGGCTGGCCTATGGATGCGTATTGATCCTAAGGTTTCTTTTGACAATATGAAAGAAAGAGGTGTCAGTGGCACAACAGGTTGGCAAAAATATGAAATTACATTGGATTTAAAACCATTAAATGCAAAAAATATTGTCGTAGGCGGGCTTCTTGTTGGTAAAGGGAAAATGTGGGTTGATAACCTTGAATTGTCTATTGATGATCAACCTATAGAAAAAGCTCTGCCAATAAAATTGCCTTTGGCATTGGAAGATAGAGAATTTGATTCAGGATCAAAAATTACATTAGCTAATTTAAGTAAAGTTTCATTAGAAGACCTAGAGCTCATGGCAAGGGTGTGGGGTTTTTTAAAATATCATCATCCTGCTATAGCCAGTGGGAATTACAATTGGGATTATGAGCTATTTCGGATTCTGCCAAGCTATTTAGAGTCTCAAACTCGGTCAGAGAGAGATGAAATATTATTAGACTGGATAGATAGGTTAGGAAATATTGAACAATGTAACGATTGTAAACTGACAGACTCTAGTGCGTTTCTTTCGCCAAATTTAAACTGGTTCAATAATTATGACATCTCTAACGAACTTCAAAAAAAACTTTCTTATATCTACTCTAATCGAAGTCAAAATGGGCATTTTTATATAGGCAGTATGCCAGCTGGTAATCCTGAATTTAAAAACGAAAAAGCCTATGCCAAGATGCCTTATCCTGATGCTGCTTTTAGGTTATTAGCAGTGTTTAGGTATTGGAATATGATTCAGTATTATTTTCCTTATAAACACATGATAGATAAAGATTGGGATCAAGTATTAACTGAGTATATTGATACATTTATAAATGCCAAAAATGAACTGGAATATGAAGTAGCTGCATTGCAACTTATTGGTGAAGTGCAGGATACCCATGCAAATTTATGGGGCGGGAAAAATAGAATCTTGCAGGATAAGGGGGATTATTTTCCACCTGTTTACACTAGGATTATTGAAGGAAAACTGGTTGTAACTGATTTTTACACCGATGACGTTGAAGAAAATAGTGAAATGTCGAAATTTGTCGGTTTAAATATTGGAGATGTAATCACTAAAATTGGTGGTGTAGCGACAGAAAAATTAATAGAAGAACGTTTACCTTATTATCCCGCATCAAACTATGCCACCCAATTACGGGACATAGCACCAGAATTATTACGGTCAAATAAAAAATCTATAAACGTAAAGTTTATCAGGGATAAAAATACTAAAACGACAGATTTAAAATTATACGAAAGAAATGAGCTAAATATGTTTCGTTTGTATCGCAAGGAAATTGATGGGCAGAGCTATAGATTGTTAGGTAATGAAATTGGTTATGTCACTTTAAAGAATATAAAAAAAGAAGATATTGGAGCGATTAAAAAAGAGTTTATAAATACCAAGGGAATTATTATTGATATACGAAATTATCCTTCTACTTTTGTTCCATTTTCTTTAGGTTCATTTTTTGTTAATGAAAATACACCATTCGTCAAATTTACAAAGGCTAATTTTAATAACCCTGGAGAGTTTACTTTTACTGCTCCTCTTGAAATACCAAAGTCTCAAAATAACTATAAAGGTAAATTAGTTGTATTGGTTAATGAAATTACCCAAAGTAGTGCAGAGTACACTTCAATGGCATTTAAAGCGGGGAATGATACTACTATCATAGGAAGCACAACCGCTGGTGCTGATGGCAATGTTTCTACTATTTATCTTCCTGGCAATTTAAAGACTATGATTTCAGGTATTGGTGTTTATTATCCTGATGGAACGGAAACCCAAAAAATAGGTATCGTTCCTGACATAGAATTATTACCAACAATTGAAGGTATTAAAGCAGGTAAAGACGAATTGTTGGAAAAAGCTATAGAGATTATAGAATCTGAATAAGTTAATAGTTGACTGGGATGGATTCTTCAACCAAGTCAACTATCAGATACAAAGCGGTTATTTTTAGGCTATTTTCAACGTCAAAAATTAGCATGTTATGTAAGAGGTTTTACGACATTTTTTGTCGGATGAGTTGTCGCTTTAATTTAAAACCTCAATGACTGCAATGGTGGCTTTTGTGACTGGAGGGTTGAATTCGCTAACAAAACGTTAGTTTAGTCGAGTCCAACCCATTTTTTTAATCCAGCTGAGTCAGCGCAAAGTAAACCTACAAAAGCTTCTCATTTTAAGTCACGTTTTCTCATACTAGTGCGTTATATTGAAAAGAAACCTCTTTGCTCTTTGCTCTTAATGAATAAGTAAAGATCCCTTCGCGTTATTTTATTGATAGCGGCAGTTTTTCCCCTGACAAGGTACCGCGCCACTTTTTACCTTGCTCAGCAAAAAACAATTCACCATATTTACCGTTTTTAATACTGCTATCAATCGCGATAACCCGACCTTGATGCCTTGTTTCCACTTGTTTTTGCGAGGTATGACCAACAACTAAAAATTCAATATCAAAGTGTTTTAATAGCAAATCAATTTCGTCTGAGCTAGCGCCATTATCTTTAAAGTAGCCACGATACCAAATAGGTCCATGAGTTTTATGTAAATATTTCCCCCACCCTTCTCTTGGCTGGGCTAATTCAGCTTTCACTAAATTTTGTTTAAAAATAGAATTAATTTCTGCTAATGAGCGCTTTTCTTGTGCTAACGATGGATGAAAACCACCGTGAGCAAACAACATGTTATTCACTTTAACTAATACTGGTTTAGTACGAAGCCAATCACCTAGCACAGTGCCTTTAGCGTATAAATCCTCAAAGGGCATATTTAAGCGTTTTGCCACTTCTACATATTCAGGGTGTAAATACCTTAAATCACCGTTAAGTACCATCACCTCGTGATTACCTAATAAAAGATGCAATTTACCGCCAGCTAATTCAGCTTCTTGCTCTAAACGATATAAAAACCACAATATTTCCGTAACTTTATCACCGCGATCGAAAACGTCACCGGTAATAACAAAATGTCCATCAGCAAAATTCCAATGCCCTTGTGAGTCAACAATATTATTATTTTTTAGTAAGGTCATCATTAGATCAAATTGACCATGAAAATCACTGGTGGCAACAAGGTTAAAGTCACCTTGATATTCAAGAACCTCGTGTTCTTTAAATTTTATTCGGTCAACTTCTATCGGGTAATTACAATTATCAATAACAGCTGAGTTATTTGAAAAAGCGACTGTTTTGCTTTCTTGCTGATTATTACAAAACCAAGTTGCCGTTAATTGGTTATTTTCATTAACAACATATGGACCATCATTGATGATAGGTAAATCTTCACCACTGGGTGTTACATTATTTCCTTCCTTTGATGAACTCTCAACGAATGGTTGAATTTGACTTAAAGGTTCAATTGCAAAGCAATTAAACACAAGGCCAGAGGAAAGCATGACTGCGAAAAATTTATTAAAAGACATAAAAAAACCAAGTTTATTGAAAAGAAAAAATCACATCCCTGTGAAGCATAATGCCATAAAGTCCGTATTGTACAAAATACACATCCCTGTGCAGTTAACCCAGGAAGGTTTATTTACTCATTTAATTAATCAGATCCTAGAATTTCACTTCAGCACCTAAATAAATAAAACGACCACGTCCAGCATCGTATTGACTGCCAAAATTACCACGACCACCTAAGTAGAACTGACCTTTGTCATCAAAGACATTGTTCATGCCACCAAAAATGCGTGTTGAAACCTCACCATCCATATCAATGTTGTATGAAACAGATAAGTTATGCTTAAAGTAAGCATCGTAGTTTTGGAACGCGATTGGCTCAGGATCTGTGATACAAGAATCTTCCCCTGCATTACAACGGTCGATATTTTCTTGCCAGATTTCTACATTAGTACGGCTGCGTAATGCTGAACTTTTATAACTTGTATTCCAACTCACGCGTAAGTCATTTAAGTACCAGGATAAGTTGGCCGTGGCTTTATCATCAAATAAACCAACAAAACCAACGCTATCTATCTTGTTAGCAATACCATCGACACCCGTTTTGGTGCTTGAGTGTTCAAGTAAATGCGTCCAGTCAAGTTTAAATTTCAACGCACCATACTCATTTAAGTCATAATGATACGCGACAGCAATATCAACACCACGAGAGCTTAACTCGTCAATGTTGTAGCTTCGTTGCATAATTTCTTCGATTTGCCCTTCTGCATCACGCGTAATCGCGTCACAAAATTCATTGCTACCACCCAAGGTGACAGAAGATGCATAACATTGCTCTTGAATTTCGTCATTACCAAAGGTTGATACCGCATCTTCAATATAGATATCGTAATAATCGACAGCGATACTAAAGCCTTTCAAGAAGGCTGGCTGGTAAGAAGCGCCAATTGTTAACGTAGTACCTTTCTCTTCAAATAATTCAGGGTTACCTGCGTTAGGTGAATAACCACTATTATCATCTTCAAAGACAAAATCCGGATCAGCAGCAATAGCCGCAGCAATGGCAGGCTCTAGTCGACAGTTATCATGCCCAATGCCTGTTGATGTAGCAGAGACGTTGTCACAAATATCGTCAAAACTGTCAAAATCACCTGCTGCGGGTTCAAAAATATCGTTAACGGTTGGCGCACGTTGTGCTACCGCCCAGTTACCACGAATATTTAGCTCTTCATTCACTGACCATAAAAAACCTAGCTTAGAACTAGTGACTAAACCTACCGCTGATAGGTCATAATCAGCAAAACGTAACGACGTTTCTAGTGATAAATGCTTAACTCCTGGCATATCACGTAATAAAGGTAGCGATGCTTCAGCAAATACTTCGGCAACAGAAATATCACCTTTAAAAGCGGGAATTAAGTTCCAAGTAATACCACCATACGTTAAGGCATCGTCTGTAACGGCTTCTTGGCTATCTTTACGGTATTCAAAACCAAATGCTGTAGCAACAGGTCCTGCTGGCAATTCAAATAAATCGCCGGCCATGTACCCCATAAAAGTTGTTTGTTCGTTATAAACATTCAACGTTGGGTTAACACGAATGTAGTCAGCCATCTCAGGTGTTATTGAATCTACACCAAATAAGTTTAATGGCACACAACCATCCGCTCTTGCTGCGGCATCTTTACACTGAATAGTACCGTCGTCTAAACGCTCAGCTTGTAATGCATTTTTCGCTTTAAAGACATCAATTTCATTATTACGATATTGTCTTTGATGAAATTTACCGTAGCCAACAGACACATCCCAATCCCAGTCGCCATCAAAGGCAGTACCTTGTATACCAGCCCAAGCACGCACGGTTTCTCGTTCATTGTCAGTATCAATTCTACCGACTTCATAAAAGCTACGATCCCAATAAATTCTATTTTTATACTGGCCAGCCGTTTCACGAATATTATCGGGAACATATGGGTTATCAATAGGGATATAACCTAAGCGAACGTTTCCTACTTCACCTGTTTCTCTGTCGGTATAGATAGCGGTTTCACCTTCATATGAGTTTTCAGGTGATTTAGGATTGACGGTATAATTACCACTCCACTGTACTTGTGAATAAAAAGTTAGGTCGTCAGTAAGATCAAAGTCAACCTTTAGCGCCGCTGAAGCACGCTCACTTGGCACTTTCAATTCAACCCATTCATTGGTATTTACCCCATGCTCTTCTTCATTCCAGTCAGTACGTTGACCACTTTCGTCATACCAATAGGTAGTATCAAAACGACTTGACTCTAAGAATACGCCGCCAGCAATACCGTCATTTAAGTTTCGCCAATCTTTCATAGTGGTTTCACTTAACAGCACATCACCATTGGCTGTTTGTGCCATGTTGCGCATTGTGGTTGAATCATAAAAATAACCCGATTGAATAGCCGCGCGATCACGATCAGAATATTTAAGGCCATAATCTTTATCGTAGTTCACACTTAAAAACATATAACCACGGTCATCAGCAAATGTGCTGCCGTAGTTTAAATCTAACGTAAACTCTTTACTGCCACCTTCTGTACTTTCACCACCACGAGTTTTAGCACTGAACCCTTCTTTTTTAGTTTGAGTGATAATGTTTACCACCCCCGAAACCGCATCAGAGCCATAAGTTGCTGAAGCACCACCAGTGACAACTTCAACACGCTCTATCATGCCAGAAGGAATGGTAGACATACTGACAGCATTATTACTTTTAGAGTTACCAACCACACGA
The DNA here is from genome assembly GCA_040779345.1 of Colwelliaceae bacterium 6441. Taxonomy (GTDB): domain Bacteria; phylum Pseudomonadota; class Gammaproteobacteria; order Enterobacterales; family Alteromonadaceae; genus Thalassotalea_H. Next base: position 58,811 of record JBFONU010000017.1, read on the forward strand.
CGACCATCAATTAAGGTTAAGGTGCGTCCTGAGCCTAAATTACGTAATTGAACAGTTTGAATACCGGTAGCCGATACACTTGACTGACTGGTTGTATTACTTGTAGAGAAGGAAATTGAAGGAATATTTTCGGATAAAATATCCGCCAATTCACCTATACCCGTGTCACCAATAGCTTCTCTTCCCATGGTAACCAACGGGGTTGCAACACTAAAACTGTCACGACGTAAGCGAGAGCCAGTGACGGTAATTTTTTCTGTTTGTTCTTCTTCTTGCTTAGTTTCTAGCGGACTTGTTGATGCTACCGCTTGACGCGAAACGTCTTCAACCGCTTGCTCTTCATTTGCTAATGTTGATGCTGATATAGCAAAAGCAGAGCTAAAAATAGCTGATTGAACAGCTACCGTAATAAGTGATTTTTTCATTATTTCTCCCAGACCTTCATGTTTCTATAGTTTTTTTTATGGGCATTTATTGAATCAGTTTCATAGAATTTTCAGCTCTAGCACCGACTTTAAAAATACCAAGCAATAGTGAATATATTTGCTATCACTTTTTTAAAAAGAATGAGTGGGAAGTACAATCTGTAGGGAGTCGTTTATATATCTATTCAATCTCTATTTTTATATTTCCCTTTAAAATCAGCCACTAACAAAGGTGGGTTTTCCATGTATCAATAATCATTGATAGTCTTATTTACCAATTAAAAAAAATAGATAAAACATGATTGTATCGTGTTGCTGAAATAGCTATGATTTATCACTTCGTTATGTCCCGCTGTTAATTTATTTATGGAATTGCTTAAAAGCATATGAAACTTGACCAAGCATTCAAAATTGGTACGTGTGAAGTTATTCCAATTGAATACGCAATAAAATTTGATCATCAGCCAAAGCAGTCAATTCAACCTAAATTTATTGAAGTACTTTGTTACCTTGCCACTCACTTCCCTCGTGTGATCCCTCGCGATGAACTAATAGACAATGTTTGGGGCGGCAATAGTTATGTAGGAGAAAAAGCGCTAACCAATGCTATTTGGCATTTAAGGCAAAATCTAAAAGGCGCAAATAACGACAGCGAAACAATAGAGACCATCAGAAAAGTAGGTTATCGACTATTAGTTGAACCACAATATATAAAACAAGCCCAGAAAACAGCGGTTATTATCGAGGATAATAATGCGACTAAGGTTGTGAATAACCTTCCAAGAATAGCGACCTATACTATTATTTCACTGTTAGTGTTATGGCAAGTTATTCAATTAGTTGCACCTCCTAAAGCATTCAAACAAAGTGTTATTACGCAAATTACTAAATATCCAGGCAGTGAATTATTTCCCTCCCCCTCCCCTGATGGCAGGCAGATAGTTTTTAAATGGCATAACAATCAGGCAAATAGTAATTTATACATTAAAGACAGAAACAATCCTCAACTCCCTTCTAAGCAGCTAACTTATGGTGATGCTTATGCTGGGCACTCGGTATGGAGTCATGATGGCCAATACCTCTATTTTTCACGCAACGATAGAAAAAATAATTTGTGCCAAGTTATTCAATTAAAAGTATTAACCCATCAAGAAAAGCCTATTGTTGATTGCCCGACAACAGGGGGTTATTACTATTTAGATATTTCACCGGATGATAAAACATTAGCTTTTCATGGCTACCATGAGCCTGCTGATGATAGCGGCATTTACTTTATTGATTTAACAAATAATACAAGCCAAGCAATACGTTTTTCTTGTAGCAATAATTGTGATTATAAAGAAAGAGACTTTGCTTTCTCCCCAGACGGTAAGCACATTGCTGTTACTCGCAGAATTAACCGCTTTAATGAAAATATATTTTTAGTTGATTTATCAACAAGAAAAGCAGTACAACTGACCACAGGGGAAGAAGATATTGTAGGTTTAACGTGGCACTCAAGCGGTAAAAAGTTAGTTTATGGTGCACAACGTGCAGACATTCGACACGGCTATGTGATTGATATTGACTCTAAATCTATCACCAATTTGCAGCTTGAAGGTTTTAGTTACCCCGTTTTTGCAAAAAATACGAATGAGTTATTTTATCAACAACGAAATGAAAAATACTACCTAGCCAGCTTACCACTGGACAATGATGTTGCCTCGAGCCCATTTCCGTTGATTGAATCAGAGTTCAACCATCATTATGCTCATTATTCTCAGCAAAGTGATAAAATTGCCTATATTTCTAATGAGTCTGGTTTTTACGAATTATGGATTTCTGATCCACAAGGCATCAACCGACAACAAGTCACCTTTTTAAAGCACAGCATTAGATACCCAAGATGGTCGCACTCAGGTGATAAAATAGCCTTTTTAGCGCCTGTTGATTCAGATAAAGCTGATAAAATATATATCTATGATATTAACAGTAACAACCTTTCTATTGTGCCAAGCCAACATCAGACTCATAATCGGCCAACGTGGTCTTGGGATGATAGCGCTATTATCTCTGCCGTTTACGAAAGTGAATATGTTGATTTACACCACATTGATATAAAAACAGGCGAAAGTCAGAGAATATCATTTGATGGCAGTCGTTATGGATTAATGACATCACCAACAACGCTCTTATACACAGGAGAAAAAAAAGGCTTATGGCAAAAAGAATTTTCTTTAAACAGTAAAAATGTTGATGAACAACCGATACTAAAAATTAGTGGTGATCTATTTAAAACCACCTATTCATGGGAGCACACTGAAACAGGCATTTATTATCGTCAGGACTTTACTAAGTTCCATCAATTATCTTTTTATAATTTTGCTCAGCAGCAATTGTTTCCACTGGTAAGATTACCGACAGGTACTTTTGGCAATAATACCTCTTTGAGCGTAATATCAAAAATGAATGTGCTGCTTTTTACTCGAGCACATTCCCCCCAAGCGGATATAAAAATGATAAGTCACCCATTATTGGTAAACTAATACACGAGCTAATACACGAGCTAATAATGGGAAAAATAGCGAATACCTAAAAGGTACTTAGCGCTCAGTATTCCAATTAAACAAATACGAACCAAGTCCTAAAAATACCGTCGACATGACAATAAGAATGATCAGGTGATCGCTAATGTCTGCCAAGGTTGCCCCTTCAGTGATCACTTCACGCGCCCCTGCAACAAGATGAGTTAATGGTAAGAAATTAGCGACCGACTTTAACGCATCTGGCGCACCTTCTAAACTAAACCACACGCCAGAAAGTATCATCATCGGCCATGACGTTAAATTAAGTAAACCACCAATAAGCTCTTCGCTTTTACTTCGACAAGCGACTAATAAACCTAAAGTAATCAAGCTAAATGCGCCTAATATACCGACAATAAACAAGTCAAAATAACTACCAAGCATGTAAAAATCAAAAAAGATATTACAACCACTATAAACTACTATTGAAGTAAACATAACAATAAAAATACGAGAAACTAATTGAGCGCTCACAAATTCAAACGCGGATAAAGGCGTTGCTTTTAAACGTTTTAACACCGCATTTTTACGATATCGCACAATCACATAACCAACACCAAAAAGGCAACTAAACATCATGTTCATCCCTAAAACACCAGGCAATACCCAGTCAACATAGCGGATTTTTTTGCCTTGAGTCGTCAATTGCTCAAAATTTTGATGAGATGCCAAAAATATTTTTTCAACTAAATAGCCATTAGGTGATTGTTGATTGACCCAATATTGCTCTGTTGAGAAGTCGACCAACATATCTAAACTATGCTGTGACAATTTTGTTTTTGCTAATTCAACATCATGATAATCAACAAAATCAAAATACTTAGTTGCTAAAAACGGTGAGTTCGCCTGTGATAATTCGATAACCCCGACTTTATAGGCTGCTTTACCGTCACCTGAAAATACAAACGACATACCAACTAATAGTAAAATAGGAAAAATTAGACTCCAGCCAAGAGAAGACTTATCGCGAAAAAACTCTATATTACGAGCTTTAACTACAGCTAAAAATCGTTTGAAATTCATATTATTCCCTTAAAGAGTGACCGGTAAGTTTTAAAAATAAATCATCTAAATTGGCTGATTTAACATGTAAACCATCAAGTGATACCTGTTCTTGCATTAATAAGCTCAAGGTTGTTTCTACTTGCGTTGTGGTTATTTCAACCCTTTCGCCAACTTTCTGCCAATGATGTTTAGCAATTAACTCATCGGACACTTGTTGGGCAGGAAGATAGATAAAGACTTCAGAAAAATGTTTAGCCAGAAGTTGATGAGGCGTACCACTTTCTATAATTTGACCTTTGTCCATGATCACTACTTCATCACAAAGTTGCTCTGCTTCATCCATATAATGGGTTGTTAAAATAACCGTTTTATTTCGCGCCTTTATATTTTTAATTAGCTTCCAAAAATTTCGACGAGCTTGTGGGTCTAAACCCGTTGTAGGTTCATCAAGAAACACAATATCTGGATCATTAATCAACGCCAATGCCAGCAATAAACGTTGTCGTTGTCCTCCTGATAAAAGCCGATTATCTTTATCAAGAAAATCTTTTAAATCACATAACTCAATAAGCGCTGAATGAGGGATAGTTTGTTGATAAAATGATGTAAACAAATTTAAAGTTTCTTTAACGGTTAAAAAATCTTGTAAAGCCGTATGTTGAAACTGAATACCTATTTGCTGTGAAATATCACTTTTTGCAGGTTGGCCATAATATTCCACGACGCCTGAAGAAGGCTTTATAATGCCTTCCATAATTTCAATAGTCGTGGTTTTACCTGCACCATTTGGTCCTAGTAAGCCAAAACATTGTCCTTTTTTAATCGTAAAATTTATGCCATCAACCGCATTTACCTCATTGTAAACTTTAGTTAATCCTTTTACTTCAATTACTGGTGTGGTCAAAGACTCACTCCTTTTATCGCCTATTAGTTACGAGTTAGATTTTATCTATGGTCAATGATAACCTGCTTATTATTGAATTAATACTAGGGCCAGTTGATCTTTTATAGTTGAAATTTGTTCAAGCTAAAGGTGGGTAAATCATGCGCAAGCCTTAAAGGATAGTCATTCGATATAAAATTTGATAAACAAAGAGTCAATCTGCTTTAGGTGAGCCCAAAGAGCAGCATATGTTCAAATCTTCTAGCGTTATCGCACTTTCTATTAGCCAACAACACTTGATGTACTTGCCCTTGTATAACCCCCAAACGACCAAGAACAAAAGTAACCTCGAAAAATTAACTGCCCCTCAGCCTGACAAATATTGAGAGCTAATCGAATGACCATCTCGCAACAATAACGCTATCGATTTACAAAGATAAACGGCTCTTGAAAGAGTCATCTAGTTGTAAAGTTGTGAATTCATTCATCTGACAAATACAGCCAACCGTACATTGTATCGTCTCAATATAAAACAACCCTCAAATGATAATAATTATCATTTGCATTAATGAAAAATATATCTTAACCTTATCGCTAATACTTGTTCATCTTTAAGAGGCTTTCATGGAGTATTTATTAAATAAAGATCTTGATAAAAATTTAGCTCAAGTCGCTATCCCTAAAAACTTATTAGAAAAGTTAATTGCAATGGGGGCACTTCATGGCGATGAATGTCGCTGTTTAAATCGTATTGCCAAAAATGTTATCTGGCAAACATTACTAAACAATAGTGTTAACTTGGAGTATTAAGTAATGTCTTTGCATAATAGTAATACCTACCCGATTGAAAATTGGCTGAATATCCTAATATTCACCTACCGAGAGTTCCCAAGTAGTGGTTTAGCCAAGGTGATAAATTATTATATTGAGCGAGTGATTATTGAAGAAGACTATCAATTGGAACCATCAAAACTATGTCACTATTATACGATGAAGAAGTTTTGGGCATGGCGAAGTAATCAATAGATTTGAGCATGGGTTATTTCTTAAATAACTTCACGCTATCAATGAGCAGCTGATTTAAGGCCTTTTTACCTGCTAAAGCATATTTATGGCACAAATCTTCGGTAGTCTGCCTTTGTAACAAACGTTGTATCAAAACCGCTTTAGTCCGTTTATCTACTGTACAACGAAAAGAATCATCTCTTAGTGCATAAATTAATTTGAGATGTAAACTATAAACACATGCATCAAAAACGCTTTGTTTATTGATAAAGTTATCAATAACTTGTTCATCATGAACGGTAAGTGTCGGCAATAGCTCGTCAGGCCAATATTCAATGACACAGGCGATCAAATCTGTTGTTAAATGCTGATATTGTTCAGTTAATAAATACAAAAAGCTTCGATAAAACTCACTGCTTAGCTGATGAACTAATGTTTTTGCCTCACTGGAGACAGGCAACAAACACAAGGCTGAATGTTCACCACTGGCTTTATCCGTAGTAAAACCTAATCTGATCAGAGTGTAATTAGCTTTGTTCCAGAACTTGAGTAATGATTCATTCGCACCAAAACTGGTGCCTAACATATCAATACCTTGATGCAGAGCATATTGCGTTATATTTTCTAATAATAAGGTTCCAACGCCCTGCTGTTGAAGACTTGGTAACACGGCAATTCTCATCACACGTAAATATTGATAATCAAACGCTTTACTACAATGGTTATGCAAAAATAAAGACTGAGGTAAAAATTGATTTTTTAAACGCCTTTTTGCCTGTGCAACGTCTCTAACACTTTCCTTAGCAACATGGCCTTCAATTAATGTCAGTGCGACGGCAATCACCTGACCGTGATTTTCTATTACAAATAAACGAACAGAATTATTATTTAATAAAAGCTTTAAATCACTCGGTGAGGTTTGGTAATGAGCGGTCACTAAAACTGAAAAAATTTGCTGCAACATACACTCATTTTCAACGAGCAGTGTCTGTTCAAGTAATTTAAAACTGAGTGAATCATGATCTAATGTCTTATCAACATGGTGTTGTCTACTGTAGAGGGTTTCATCAATACTATTAAACAAAAAACCATCAAAAACAAAAGACTCTAATGGATCATTTTCTGCCCACCGTATGGGTTGGTGAATAGATAAGTGATTAAAGTTAGGTGTTTTTCGCTGTAAAATTTGTTTAAATTTTATTGCAAATCCTCGTCCTGCGCCTTCATAACCATGTTGGGTAGATGAAAAAACAATGCGATGATATTGGTCAACAAACTTAGATAACAAATAAACAGGAATAGCAGCAGCTTCATCAACCAACAATAAGCTCGCCTCCGGCTTTTCAGTTAGCAGTTTATCGACAGGAAAAAATCCCACTCGATGCGCTTTCAAAGAAAATGCACCTCGGTGAAACTCCCCTTCTGGGCAAGAAGCCTTGAGTTGGTGAAAGAAAACCTTAAGCGCATCAAGATGAGGGGCTGTAATAATGATTGTTTGTGGTTCTATAACGGTGGTAGATAACAGTCTATTGGCTACCGCTATCGCCAGTGCTGATGATTTTCCTCTTCCTCGATCTGCGGTTAATATTAAGGGACGTTTACGATGTCCTGAAGCCACTTTTTCAATAGCAGCAACGGCATTTTTTTGATCCTCTGTGATACAGTCGTGTTCTAATAATGCTGTCACAAAAACATCTGCTATAGAAGGTTCACAACATGGAAGTGTGGGGAAAACCTCATGGCTTTGGGAGAGAATATAAACACGGTCATTTTGCAGAGCTTTTTGCCATAGCCGTTGCATAAAATTATCATCATGATTAATTACTAATTCTGGTGGGCAAACCCATACAAAAATACCGCCAGCAACAAGTGTTCCCGAAAGAGCAGCAAAAGCATCAGGATGAAAGTCATTGTCAGCAAAAATAACAAAATCATTTTCACTCCCTAAATGATGACGATAGTTTTTAACGAGGTGAATATGCTCATCATTACCTTCAACATTTTTATTGTCGCCCCAGATAATCGTTCTTAAAGGGGGGAAAGAGTCTGATTTATTTTGAAAATAGTTAACCACTTGAGCAGAAGTTAATCTTCCCCAAGAATAGTCGCCATGTAAAATAACTAGGCTGCGATGCCTTGCCTTGCTTAATCTCTGGTTTAATCTTTCAAACCATAAACAGATTTCTGGATGTGTCAAAATGATGATCACTTTTCAAAAAGATATCGCAATTCTATCAAGCATTTAATCAAATCTAAACTACACTAATTTTTGACTTATGGTTAGTTCTTTAAATTTAGACTAAAGGCTAACAGTATTGATCTAGATCAATATAGATAAAGATGATTATAAGAGACAATAAAGACTCTATAAAAAGTAAGGATTTATTAATGACTGATAACTGCTCCCCAGAGCAAGTGAAAAAGTATGAAAAAAATACTTTTATTTTTCTTGCTGTTTTTCTCGCCCCTATTCTTTCAATTATTATCGTCGGTGGTTTTGGTTTTATGATATGGATCAGTCAAATGCTTTTTGGTCCGCCAACCTCATAATTAAGTTATTAGTAGTTGAATTTATAGATGACTAAAACAGTAGAAAACCCAAGTCGACGTCGACTATTTCGAGGGAGATTAGCTCAACAACCTCCTTCTCTTCGTTTACCTTGGATAAAGAGTGAAAGCATTTTTGTTGAGCACTGCTCACAATGCAATGACTGCGTTAGTACATGTGAAAGTAAAATAATCAAATCAGATGACTTAGGCTTCCCAACCATTGATTTTTCAAAAGATGAATGCACTTTTTGTGGTAAGTGCCAAGACGTTTGTCAGCAACCACTTTTTATCGACAAAGCCGTTGTCAAAGCAGAAAACATTCAACCATGGCCAGCCACATTAGAAATTAGCAATAAGTGTTTGGCAAAGAACAGTATTCTTTGTCAAAGCTGTCAAGATGTTTGTGACACTAACGCAATATCTTTTAGCTATCAATCATCTAGTATTCCTGAGCCTAGCGTTAACTTAACTGATTGTAATCAATGTGGTGCTTGTATATCTACTTGCCCACAACAAGCCATAACGCTAAACATCCATCACCAACTCGAGATCGCCCATGCCTGAGAATATCGTGCAAACATTTTCACCTTCGAAAAATGACTTTCAACCGAATGAATATCATGTTGCAAGCTTTGTTGCTCATGCATTGCAAGAACACATAACGGAACTGAAAGAAGAAATCACTCAAACGGAAGGTGCTGAAATACATGCCGTTAGTGATGAAGGAAAAATAGTATTTACCATTGAAGCCGCTAGCCAGAAAAAAATTGGCTTCTTAATTGACCAACTAAAACATCATGTCGGATTATTAAGTTTATCTCCGATATATCATCAATTTCTAACTGAAGAATAATAGGTACACATATGACTATTAATCGCCGAGAGTTTATCAAAGCAAATGCTGTAGCTGCTGCAGCGACGGTTGCCGGAGTATCTGTTCCTGCAAAAGCCACAAACCTCATCACAAGCAGTGATGTCACAAAATTAAAATGGGATAAAGCCCCGTGTCGTTTCTGTGGAACTGGCTGTAGTGTTAACGTAGGTGTAATGGACGGCAAAGTTGTTGCTACGCATGGTGATATCAAATCACCAGTGAATAAAGGTTTGAACTGTATTAAAGGCTATTTCCTTTCAAAAATCATGTACGGTAAAGACAGGCTCACCACACCATTGTTAAGAATGAAGAATGGTAAATTTGATAAAGAAGGTGACTTCACGCCGATCTCTTGGGATGCTGCTTTTGACATTATGGCAGAGAAAACTAAGAAAACATTAAAAGAAAAAGGTCCAGAAGGCATTGGCATGTTTGGCTCAGGGCAATGGACAGTTTTTGAAGGCTATGCCGCTTCAAAGTTAATGAAAGCCGGTTTTAGAACAAACAATATTGATCCTAATGCTCGTCACTGTATGGCATCAGCTGTAGGTGGTTTTATGCGTACCTTTGGTATCGATGAGCCTATGGGCTGTTATGATGATATTGAAGCAACCGATGCTATGGTACTTTGGGGCTCAAATATGGCTGAAATGCATCCAATTCTTTGGACGCGTATCACCGACCGACGTCTAAGTGCCCCACATGTAAAAGTTGCGGTTCTTTCTACCTTTACCCATCGCAGCTCTGATCTTGCTGATAACAGCATGATTTTTACGCCACAAACTGATTTAGCGATTTTAAACTTTATTGCCCATTACATCATTAAAACCAATCGCGTCAATAAAGACTTTGTCAACAAGCATACCAATTTCAGATTAGGTAATACCGATATTGGTTATGGTTTACGTCCTGAGCACCCTCTTGAGCAGAAAGCAAAGAATAATAAAAAAGCGGGTGGTTCATCTCCAATAAACTTTGAACAATATGCTGAATTTGTAAGCACTTACACTGCCGAATACACTTCGAAATTATCAGGTGTCCCTGTTGATAACCTCAACGCATTAGCTGAGTTATATGCGGATCCAAAAACTAAAGTTTGTTCATTTTGGACAATGGGCTTTAACCAGCATACCCGCGGCGTTTGGGCTAACAACCTTGTTTATAACATTCACTTATTAACCGGTAAAATTTCTACGCCAGGTAATAGCCCATTTTCATTAACAGGCCAACCATCAGCTTGTGGTACGGCTCGTGAAGTAGGCACATTCTCACACCGTTTACCTGCCGATATGGTGGTGAAAAATAAAAAGCACCGTGACTTGTCTGAGAAATTATGGAAAATTCCTAATGGGACAATTCCACCAAAACCTGGCTATCATGCTGTTTTACAAAACCGTAAATTAAAAGATGGCGAGCTTAACTTTTATTGGGTGCAGTGTAATAACAACATGCAAGCGGCTGCTAACATTAACGAAGAAGCTTACCCTGGTTATCGAAACCCTAAAAACTTTATCGTTGTTTCTGACCCTTATCCAACCGTTACGGCTCAAGCGGCTGATTTAATTTTGCCAACCGCTATGTGGGTTGAAAAAGAAGGCGTTTATGGAAATGCCGAACGTCGTACACAGGCTTGGTATCAAATGGTTGAAGCACCTCAAGGCGCTAAATCTGATTTATGGCAACTTGTTGAGTTTTCTAAACGATTTAGTATAGAAGAAGTTTGGCCGAAAGAGTTACTTGATAAAAACCCAAGTTACAAAGGAAAGTCGATGTATGAAGTGCTATTTAAAAATGGCCAAGTTGATAAATACTCAATAAATCAAGTACCAACAGACAGACTTAATGATGAAGCACGCCACTTCGGCTTTTATATTCAAAAAGGTCTATTTGAAGAATATGCAAGCTTTGGACGTGGTAAAGCTCATGATTTAGCCGATTATGATAGATATCATCAAGAGCGAGGATTACGCTGGCCTGTCGTTGATGGCAAAGAAACTTTATGGCGCTTTAAAGAAGGCTATGATCCTTATGTAGAAGCAGGAAAAGACTTTCAGTTTTATGGCAAAAAAGATGGCCGAGCTATTATTTTTGCTCTGCCTTACGAACCAGCAGCCGAATCGCCTGATGCAGAATACGATATGTGGTTATCAACCGGTCGTGTATTAGAGCATTGGCATTCAGGTTCAATGACACAACGTGTGCCTGAATTATACAAAGCCGTGCCAGATGCGTTAGTTTACATGCACCCTGATGATGCTAAAAAACGCGGTATGCGCCGTGGTGATTTAGTCAAAATAATATCTCGTCGAGGTGAAGTAGAAACACGCGTTGAAACACGAGGCCGAAATAAACCTCCGGTAGGTTTAGTATTTATGCCATGGTTTGATGCAAGTCGCCTTGTAAATAAAGTAACACTCGATGCAACAGATCCTTTATCGAAAGAAACGGATTATAAAAAATGTGCTGTTAAAGTGGTTAAGGTGTAGGAGAACGATATGAAAACTATTATAAACAACTTAGTTAAAATACTATTAGTTTCAACACTATTTACCTCGCCTATTTGGGCGGCTGAAAAGCATGTTGCAACACTGCGTGGTGAGGTTAATATTGATACCCAAGCTAAACCTTCTTCTATTGCAAAAGTGATTAACAAGGATATTAAACAAGCAAGAAACTACCCGATGCAACCACCAGTAATACCCCATAAAACACGTAATTATGAGGTCAACTTAAACTCTAACAAATGTATGTCATGTCATAACAGAACTCGCACGGAAGAGTCACAAGCGCCTATGGTTAGTGTGACTCATTATATGGATCGCGATGGTAATTTTTTAGCCGAAATATCACCACGCCGATACTTTTGTAATCAATGTCATGCACCTCAAACCGACGCCAAACCTTTAGTAGATAACAATTTCGTTGATATGCATACCTTGATGAAATCTAAAGTATCAACTAAAAGTGAGCACTAGGAGCCTTTTATGAAAGATTCAATCAAAATTGGCTGGCAAACGCTGAGAAAACCAAGTGCTTATTTTAGTTTAGGTTTTTTAGTCATTGGCGGTTTTATTGCGGGTATTATTTTCTGGGGTGGCTTTAACACGGCGCTGGAAGCAACGAATACTGAAGAATTTTGTATTAGTTGTCACGAAATGGAAAATAATGTTTATGAAGAATTAAAAACAACTATCCACTTTTCAAACCGCTCTGGCGTGCGAGCTACATGCCCTGATTGTCATGTACCCCACAAATGGACAGATAAAATTGCCCGTAAGATGCAAGCATCAAAAGAGGTTTGGGGCAAAATTTTCGGTACAATTAATACCAGAGATAAGTTTCTTGCTCATCGTAAACGGCTAGCTCAAAACGAGTGGACACGATTAAAAGCAAATGATTCTTTAGAATGTCGAAATTGTCATAACTTTGATTATATGGATTTTACCGCGCAGAGCTCTAGAGCGTCAAAACAACATTCAACATCGCTAGCAGATGGGGAAAAAACGTGTATTGATTGCCATAAAGGCATTGCTCATCAACTGCCTGATATGAAAGGTGTTGAAGGCTGGTAAGCCAATTTTCGAAACAACAGCTATAAGCAAAATGCCAGTCAGTTAACAGCTGACTGGCATTTTTTATTGCGATATTCACTGGTTTTTGTTTTGACACATCAAGACATCGAAGATGTGCCCGGCATTTTCTCTGAGTATTGTCTGGCTTAGATTGATAATAGTAACAGCACACATACTAAAGCTTAGATATTTTGCGTAACTAGCCGGTTTTTTACTTCGCAAGACAAAGTAACTTTTGAGCAAGATTGACATATTTAGCTGATTTTTTATTTAGATTAAAATAAAAAATCATTTGAAAATTTTCTTTTTCTTGCCTATGTTTCAAAATATAAGGAGCCATTATTAATAATATAACTCTGATATGATTATTTATAGGTTAGCACTATGACGTATGATCCAACCGAGAGTCTAGATAACAGTCAAGAAGATACCGACACAGACTCCAATTTTGATGTAAAAGCATCTGAAGTGAAAGATGCCAAAATACGTAAACGTATTGATGATTTATTGGAGAAAAAGCGATTAAAAGAACTTTTAGACGACAGTGACGATTGGTAAACTCCCCCCTTTTTTCTCAAACTTCACTTCATTTTAGCAAATAGCTTTAGTTCTTTAAAAATAACCTGTTAGAATAATCACCATAAAAAATAACCTCCCAAAAACACATGACATTTTTAGAAAAGCTTCGTTGTTTATTAACCTTTGGTCAGGGTGTTGCCTTACCCTTGCCTAAAATATCTTCTGATACATCACCAATTGAACTTTTCGAACGATGGTTTGATGATGCAAGTAAGTCAGGCATTTTACTCCCTGAAGCGATGTCAGTAAGTTCATGTAATGAACAAGGTCAGCCTAGCTCAAGAATGGTTTTATTAAAATCGTTCGATAAAGAGGGCTTTGTTTTTTATACCAACTACGAGAGTAGAAAAAGCCATGAGCTAAACGGCAATAACAAAGTGGCGTTATTGTTTCATTGGAATGTTTTGCAACGACAAGTTCGGATTGAAGGTACTGTTGAAAAAACCTCGCAACAACAATCTGCTGACTATTTTCATAGCCGTGATCGTGGTAGTCAAATTGGTGCTTGGGCTTCTAAACAAAGCCAAAAGCTTAAGCATGATGATGAGCTTAAAGATCGCTTTAACAAATATCAGCAAAAATTTGGTGACAATGAAATACCCTTACCTGAATTTTGGGGCGGGCTTAGAGTAAAACCTCATTATATTGAATTTTGGCAAGGCAGAGCGAGTCGTTTACATGATCGCATTTGTTTTGAAAAACAGCTAAAAACTTGGCAACAAGTAAAACTGCACCCTTAAACAGTCTGTTTGAAACCGCCTTTTTAAAATATCACTTTTATTTCCCTTATTTGAAATGTTATGGTATTAAAAAATCTTTGGATAATCCTTTGACCAAGCTTTTACTTTTTTACAGCCTACTTTTAGTATCATCTTGCTTTTTTTGCCCTCAAGTTGATGCTCAAGAAGTACATGTTGGCTTTGAGCCGTTTCCTCCTCTCATCAATGAAAATGGCGGTGGTTTCGCGATTGAGATGTTACAAGCACTTACAGATAAATCGGATCTCACATTTAATTTTACTCTAATGACCTACGCCAGAGCTAAAAAAGAACTCAAAGAAAGACGACTTGACTTGATAGGCTTAACACCAAAAGGTAATGAATCAGAAGAGTTTTATCAATATGCAAATGAACTGGACTGGTCATTTGATGCCTATGTTGACTTTTTTTCAAAAGAAAAATTCGATTTTGAACTCAATACGTTAGCTGAGCGCAGCATAGGAACACTTATTGGTAATGCCGACTTTTTTGCTCAACTATCGCATATCCCTAGAGAAAATTTTGTTGAAGTCAGTAGCTTAAAGCAGCTAGTAAAAATGTTAGACAAAGGAAGAATTAACCTCGCATTATTTGAACGTATCTCGATGATCACCACGCTCAAAAAACACAAAATTCAAAACATTTATCATAAACACCTTTTTAGTATACCTGCAAGTTTAGCCGTGGCGAATACAAAATCAGGATATCAGTTAAAAGAGAAACTGGATAAAATATTGAAAGGAAAAATCAATGACGAATTTAACATGAAATTAGCTAACTTTAATAAAGTCGCTGATTTTGGTCTTGTTAAATAATAAGTGTACAAATTTTTCAAACTTAAACCTTGCACATAATTAATCGCTTTTTATGAAAGCTAAAAGGTCACCTATTGTTCATTTTAACTGTGCTATTACTTTTAACGTGAACCAATCCTATAACACTCTTAATTCTTTGTATTTAATCGATGAATAGTCATCTATTAATGCGAAAGCAAACTCTCTTTGTATATTGTCTATAAACTTCATATAAATCACAGAAAATTTATTACACAATTCAACTCGAAACGTTAATGCGCCTTAATAAAAAAAGCACAAATATAGTGACTATATTTGTGCTTATAATGTTCTAAAAAGTAATGTTCTAAAAAAGTTATTTGATATTTAAAGCTTAACCAACCAAGGCTAATAAAATACCTGCAGCAACTGCCGAGCCTAATACCCCGGCAACATTTGGCCCCATAGCATGCATTAATAAAAAGTTATGTGGGTTAGATTCTAAACCAACTTTATTTGCAACACGCGCAGCCATAGGGACTGCAGAAACACCTGCGGCTCCAATTAATGGATTAACTTTATCTTTACACAGTTTATTCATCAACTTAGCCATTAATACCCCGGAAGCGGTACCAATTGAGAAAGCGACTGCGCCTAACGCTAAAATACCTAAGGTTTCAACATTTAAAAAGGCCTCAGCACTTAGCTTAGAGCCAACACCAAGTCCTAAAAATATCGTAACAATATTGATTAGCTCATTTTGTGCAGTCGAGCTTAAACGGTCAACAACACCGCTTTCTTTCATTAAATTACCCAAACAGAACATACCTACCAGCGGTGTAGCTGCCGGTAAAAAGAAGATGGTCATTAACAGTACACCTAACGGAAAGATAACTTTTTCAATTTTAGTGACGGGGCGTAACTGCGCCATTTCTATTTTACGTTCATCTTCTGTCGTTAATGCACGCATGATTGGTGGCTGAATAATAGGCACTAATGCCATATAAGAATATGCAGCAACCGCGATCGCACCTAATAATTCTGGCGCCAATTTAGACGCTAAAAATATTGCTGTAGGACCATCTGCACCACCGATTATTGCAATAGCAGACGCATCTTTTAAGCTAAAATCAAAACCAGGGATTGCATTAAGGGCGATAGCCCCAAACAAGGTTGCAAAAATACCAAATTGAGCTGATGCACCTAGCAATAAAGTTTTAGGGTTAGCAATAAGCGCTCCAAAGTCAGTCATTGCTCCAACGCCCATAAATATCAACAAAGGAAAAATGCCTGTATCAATCCCCGCGTAATATATGTAATGGAGTAAACCACCCACTTCTGAAAATCCCGCCATAGGGATATTGGTTAATATGGCACCAAATCCCATAGGTAATAACAAAAGTGGCTCGAATTTTTTTGCTATGGCTAAAAAAAGCAATCCACAGCCTACTAGCATCATGATTACTTGGCCTAACTCAAAATTTGCTAAGCCCGTCGACATCCATAAAGTATGTAATGACTCCATTAGTTCACCCTATGCCAAACTTAATAATATATCGCCAACGGTAACAGAATCACCTTCTTTGACATTTATAGATACAATTTCGCCACCGCTTACGGCACGAATTTCAGTTTCCATTTTCATCGCTTCCATCACAATGACAACATCCCCTGCTTCAACGTGCTCACCTTCTTTAACCAATACTTTAAAGATATTACCCGCTAAAGGTGCATTTAATGTTTCATCAGCACTCATAGAAGCTGATTGCTGAACTTCAGCATCGCTTGACGATGTAACAGAGCTTACTGAGCCACTTGGCCCAACAACAACATCATATACCTTACCATCAACGCTCACTGAATAGCTTTCCGGTGAATTTTTTGACGTACTCACTGGAGAACTCGCTTTTGCTTCTTCTTTGGTCGGCGCTGGCTCAAACGCATCTGGGTTGTTGCGGTTTTCTAAAAATTTCAAACCAATTTGAGGAAATAACGCGTAGGTTAAAACATCATCAATCGCCTCATCGGCTAACTCAATATTCTTCTCTTTGGCAAGGCTATCTAATTCAGCCGTTAAGTTGTCCATTTCAGGAGCGATAAGATCAGCAGGACGACAGGTGATCGCTTCTTTACCGTCTAATACACGCGCTTGAAGTTCAGCATTTACTGCTGAAGCCGTGGCTCCATATTCGCCTTTTAGCACACCCGCCGTTTCTTTAGTGATAGACTTATAACGCTCACCTGTTAATACATTTAAAACCGCTTGAGTACCAACAATTTGCGAAGTAGGCGTGACTAATGGGATATTACCTAAGTCTTTACGAACGCGAGGGATCTCTTGTAAAACATCATCAAACTTATCAGCGGCGCCTTGCTCTTTAAGCTGGCCTTCCATATTTGTTAGCATGCCACCAGGCACTTGCGCTAATAAAATACGAGCATCAATGCCTTTTAAGCTACCTTCAAATTTGGCATATTTTTCACGAACACCTCTAAAATACGTGGCAACTTCTGCGAGTTTCTCCATATTTAAGCCCGTATCTCGCTCTTGCCCTTCAACAATAGAAACAATAGTTTCTGTTGGAGAGTGCCCATAAGTTTGGCTCATAGAAGATATAGAGGTGTCAATCACGTCAATATCGGCATCAATTGCCTTCATGTGCGTTGCAACACTTAATCCTGTTGTGGCATGACAATGAAGTGCTATAGGCAAGGCTACGGTTTCTTTTAATTTACCAATAAGCTCTTGAGCATCATAAGGTTTTAATAAACCAGACATATCTTTAATACATAAAGAGTGAGCCCCCATATCTTCAAGTTGTTTGGCCATTGTTAACCAGCCCTCTAACGTATGAACAGGGCTTTCGGTATAACTTAATGTCCCTTGTGCGTGAGCCCCCACTTTCACTGCTGATTTAATTGCCGTTTGTAAATTACGTACATCGTTCATCGCATCAAAAATACGGAAAACATCAACACCATTAACATGGGCACGTTCGACAAATTTTTCCACAACATCATCAGCATAGTGACGGTAGCCTAAAATATTTTGACCACGAAATAGCATTTGTTGTTTTGTTTTGGGCATCGCTTTTTTAAGTGCACGAATACGCTCCCAAGGATCTTCACCTAAGTAACGAATACATGAATCAAATGTTGCGCCACCCCATGACTCGATTGACCAATAACCAATCTCGTCTAGTACAGGAGCAATGGGTAACATATCTTCTAAACGAAGGCGGGTTGCCAATAATGACTGATGGCCGTCTCGCAAGACAACTTCTGTAATACCTAAAGGCTTTGACATTTATCTATGCTCCTATTTATTTGTACTATGTTGTTGACGATATTGAGACACTGCTGAACTTATCGCAGCGACCACTGATGGAGAAATACCACCTTGGTCAACGTTAGTTTTATTAGTTTTGCGTTGAGGTTTAGATTGAATAATAGGATCGGGGTATTTGATCGCAAGTTTTACTAGCACGTTATTAATAAAAATAATCAGTAGCCCTAAAAAAGCAAAAACAAATACCATTCCTGCCAACATTAATGTTCCTGCTTCAATAAATAACTGCGTTAAGTTATCCATCATTTATCTCAATCTATTAAATTATGGAATTAGAATAATCACTCCAATCACTAAAAAGCAAATAAATTTTAGCTGTTTCAGAAAAAAAAATGCAAGTCAATAGCCAAATACGCAAATGAATTGAATATATTCAACTATTTTTAATAAATATTCATCTTTTCGTTATAAAAACAAATATTGTATACAATTAATATATCAATAAAAATGAAGGGTAACGTCAATTTTTTTAATATTGTATACAATCATAGCCTTGTTACTATATTCGAATATTCCACTCCAAGGGCAAGTCAATATTTACGAATACTAGCGATAGGTGCTTAAATAATAGCTTAATAGAACTCTAAAAGATGATGAAAATAACTTAAGCTTAGTGACCACACAATTGTAGGTACTAATCACCAACAATAGCTTAAGCTAAACAACCTATAGCGTCTGTTAAAGGGGAAGTATGAAGTGTTCGAGTAGAGCAAAAACGCGTTATGTAAATAACAGGCAAAAAAAAACCAATCCGAAGATTGGTTTTTCTCGCCTAAGCTAATGTGGCGGACGCGGCAGGAGTCGAACCTGCGACCGCCTGGTTCGTAGCCAGGTACTCTATCCAGCTGAGCTACGCGTCCGCGGTCAATCATTATTTAATATCTTGATTCAAAGATAGCGAAAAATTTCATAACTATACCCAGTAGATAAATCTATCAAGCTAAGCTAGAAATTCGCATTATTAATTTATTTTACCAGCCTTAATATTAGCTGATTTTCTTTCTATTACCACCCCTCTTATAAAAAGAGAAAGTGGCGGACGCGGCAGGAGTCGAACCTGCGACCGCCTGGTTCGTAGCCAGGTACTCTATCCAGCTGAGCTACGCGTCCGCAATAGAACTATGTTTAACATCTTAGTCTAAAGATGACGAACTATGTTCGTAGCTGCTAACACAAGATAAGTCTATCCAACCAATCTACATGCCCGCAATAGAACTATGTTTAACATCTTAGTCTAAAGATGACGAACTATGTTCGTAGCTGCTAACACAAGATAAGTCT
>JBFONU010000018.1:0-62023 GCA_040779345.1 Colwelliaceae bacterium 6441
GAAGTGGAGCGCATTTTAGGGATTTTTGACAAACGATCAAGCACTATTTTCAATTTTTTATCTGTTCGATTAAAAATTGAACCTTTCAGTCACTAAATGTACTAACCAATTATATAAGTTATTATTTTCTGTATAAATGATCAGGAGATATACAATAAATTATAACCTATAGTAATTTTCCATTTTAAGTTATATGAATAATATAATGTAGGACGAAACAATGAATAGATTATTTGTTTTGCTACTACTTTACGGTCTTAGTACCGGTGCATTTGCGAAGGATTCCGCGCTTAAAAAACAAGAACAGTTAATCGCCCAGTTATTAAACCAACAAGTTGAACAGCAAATATCATTAAGAAATAGTGTTAGTTCAATCTTAACGCGTTTTCCCGAACAAGTTGATGTTGTGTTAAATATCGCTCTCGATACTTATCCTTCACAATATAAGGCGATTATGTTGGGTGCTATGCGCGCAGAGCCTGTATTGGCTTGTGAAGTCATTGAAATATTACTTGAAGCGAATATTGCTAGTCCTAGTGAATTGATCTCCATTGCTGTTCAGGCAGAACCCGCATATGCGCAAGAAATCGTTAATGTCGCCGCTTTGCATAACCCTGCAGATATTGAGAATATTGTTCGAGTTGCTATTTCAACCGAGCCTGTAGTTTCTCATGCGGTCGTCAGTAATACGATGACGTCATTTCCAGATAAAGTGATTGCGATTTTACTTGGTGCAATTAAAGCAATGCCAGAGCAGGTCAATTTATTTGTTAAAGATGCTATCACTCTTTTTCCAGCTAACAGTGAAGATGTTGTTAGCAATGCTGTTAGCTCAAGTCATGAAAATCAAGCAAGTAAGATCGTAAAAACTGCTGTTAAAGCGGGTTTAGATCAGAAGACTGCAATCGATGCTGCTATTGCCGGTGGTGCTAACGCCGAAAAACTTGCTAAATTAAAAGTATTATAGCGATAGCCATTCATTAAAACGCCAGCTAATCGCTGGCGTTTTAATGAATGGGGTATGATTGAGTTAAATACCATCACCGTCAGTGTGCAAACCACATTCTCTAGACATACCAGAAAAACGAGTTTCACTTTCGTCCATGCCAAGAGTTAATGGACGCGTGCTATGAGTATCTCCCACAGAGACATACCCTTGATCCCACAACGGGTGATAAGGCAAGCCGTGCTTAGTTAAATACTGATGAACGTCTTTATTACTCCAATCAATAATAGGGTGCACCTTGAAACGACCACGTAATATGCTAACAACAGATAGACCTTCTCGATGCTCCGACTGTTGACGACGAACACCTGAAAACCATGTACCTGCATTTAAGTCAGTTAAGCCACGCTCTAAAGGTTCAACTTTATTACGACGGTTATAAGCTTTTAACGAATTTTCATCGTTACTCCACTCTTCACCATATTTAGCCATCTGCCAAGCCGCACTTTCTTTAGCACTGTACACTTGTAAATTCAAATTCAAACGTTCAGTCAGTTGCTCAATAAACTGGTATGTTTCTGGAAATAAATGCCCCGTATCCGTTAAGATCACCGGTATATTGTTATCCACTTGCGTTAGCATATGTAGCATAACGGCTGATTGAATACCAAAACTTGATGATAAGACAAATTGAGAAGGCAAATTCTCCATTGCCCACTCTACTCGCTCAGTTGCACTTTGCTGCTCTAATAGTTCATTCCATTGATTTAACCATGGTTTAGGCAGCGACGCAGGAAAGCGATTATTGATTGGCGTTTTCAATTTACCAAGCGTCGTATTGGTTTCAATAATATTAGTCATGAAAATCCCGTTTACTGACTTTTACTTCATTGATAATACCTACTCGAATAACAAAATCACCAAATGCTTCGTTGTCTTCACGCTCTGATACCCAGCGGGCAACTAAGGTGTCAATTTCGTTAACGATATCTTGTTCATTCAAATTTTCTTTATACATTTTAGGTACACGAGTACCGGCTAAGTTACCGCCCAAATGCATGTTGTATTTACTCGGCCCTTTTCCTACTAAACCTATTTCAGCTAACATTGCTCGACCACAGCCATTCGGGCAGCCAGTAACTCGCAAAATAATGCTTTCGTTAGCAACATTATATTTCGCTAATATCCCTTCAACATCAGTGACTAAACCCGGTAAATAGCGCTCAGCTTCAGCCATCGCTAACGGACAGGTTGGAAAAGCGACACATGCCATTGAGTCTTGACGCTGCTTAGACACATCATCTGCCATTAAACCGTGTTCACGTGCTATTTTTTCGATAGCCGCTTTATCTTCTGTCGCCACGCCCGCAACAATTAAGTTCTGATTTGCTGTCATACGAAAATCACCTTTATGGATTTTTGCAAGTTCAGCAACACCGGTTTTTAACGGCTTACCCGGATAATCGAGTAAACGACCATTTTCGATAAATAAGGCTAAATGATGTTTACCTTCAAAACCTTCAACCCAACCAATACGATCACCACGTTCGGTAAATTCATAAGGGCGGCTTTCTTCAAAAATAACACCGGCTCGCTTTTCAACTTCGTGTTTAAAGGTGTCAATACCTACGCGATCTAACGTGTACTTAGTTTTAGCATTTTTACGATTAACTCGATCACCCCAATCACGTTGAGTTGTGACTACCGCCGCAGCAACATCAAGAGTATTGGCAAGAGGCACAAAACCAAAATCATCAGCACGACGAGGGTAAGTCGACTTATCACCATGAGTCATGGCTAAGCCACCACCAACGAGTACGTTAAAACCAACAAGTTTTCCCTCTTGAGCAATAGCCACAAAATTTAAGTCATTGGCGTGTACATCAATGTCATTTTGCGGAGGAATAACGACCGTAGTTTTAAATTTACGTGGTAAATAGTTACTACCTAAAATAGGCTCTTCAGTTTTTTCGCCGTTAGGGCCTTCTAATTTTTCACCGTCTAACCAAATTTCTGCATAAGCACGCGTTTTAGGTAGCAAATGTTCACTTATCTTAATCGCCCATTCATAGGCTTCTTGATGAAGTTCAGATTCGACAGGATTAGAGGTACACAAAACATTACGATTCACATCACCTGCAGTCGCAATAGAGTCGATACCAATACTATTAAGCGTTTGATGCATCAATTTAATGTTCGGCTTTAATACCCCGTGAAACTGAAACGTTTGACGAGTTGTTAAACGGATACTGCCATAAGAAGTTTTTTCTTGTGCAAATTTATCAATAGCTAACCATTGCTCTGGCTTGATAATTCCGCCAGGCATACGAGCACGTAACATCACATTGTGTAATGGCTCTAATTTTTGCTTAGTACGTTCAGCACGAATATCACGATCATCTTGCTGGTACATGCCATGTGTTCTAATGATTTGATAATTATCGGCAGTAAAACCACCCGTTACTTGATCGTTTAAATCATCAACAATTGTGCCACGTAAAAAGTTACTCTCTGCTTTTAAACGTTCGTTATCAGCTTGTTTACCTTCAACAATTAATGGGCCTGGGCCTGTTAATACGGTATCTTTATTTGTTGCAGTCATTAGTAAACATCCTTCTGGAAACGCTTCGCATTTCGTAAATCTTTTAAATACTGTTGTGCTTGTTCATTGTTTAATGAACCTTGCTGAGAAATAATGTCGATTAGCGCTGCTTCAACGTCTTTCGCCATACGACTCATGTCACCGCAGATATATAAATGTGCACCACGCTCTAACCAAGCAAATACTTCCTCGGCATTTTCACGTAATCTGTCTTGCACATATATTTTTTCGGCTTGGTCACGCGAAAAAGCTAGATCAATTTTTGTCAGTAACCCTGACTTTAAATAACCTTGCCATTCTGTTTGATATAAGAAGTCTTGCGTGAAGGTTTGGTCGCCAAAAAACAGCCAATTATCTCCTTCAGCTTCTGATGCTTCTCGCTCTTGCAAAAAAGCCCTAAAAGGTGCAATACCCGTACCTGGACCAATCATAATTACCGGTGTATTAGTGTCAGTGGGTAAACGAAAGTTATCATTGTGCTCAACAAAGACTTTCACTTCACCACCTTCTTCAAGGCGCTGTCCTAAAAATCCTGAAGCACCACCTGTTCTCACTTGACCGCTTTCATCATATTGCACTAGGCCTACGGTTAAATGCACTTCATCTTCAACCTCTGTTTGGCTTGAAGCAATAGAATATAAACGCGGCGTAATTTTTCTTAAGGCATCAACAAAAATTTGTGCCTCAATATCTGCAGGGGCAGCTTTAACCACATCCACCACTTGGTGATTGGCAGCATATTCACGCGCTGTATTTTTATCTTCTGCAATTTTACTTAACAACTCATCTTTAGAATGTTCAGCCCAAAAGCTCACAAAATTTACGGCTGTTTGAGTAATTTCTAATTGAGAAGTTAATGCCTCTTTTAACGTTAATGTTTCACCAGATACTTCAACATTATCATTTTCATCAAAACCTAATACGTTAACTAATTCAGCAACCAACGCAGAATCATTCTCAAACCAAACACCTAAAGCGTCACCGGCTTGATAAGTTAGTCCTGAGTCACCTAAGTCAATTTCAATATGGCGAACATCTTTAGCTGAGTCACGACCAGTAATTTTTTGGCTGACGCTTAACTCAGCTGTATATGGGTTTTGTTTTGTATATTCGCTTACAGCACCAGAAGTTGGCATAGCCACTACATTTGTAACGGCTTCATTTGCCCCTAATAATTCTTTGGCTTGTTTGATAATGCTCGTTGACCAAGTATTCGCATCATCTTCATAATCAACATCACAATCAACTCGCGGGGTTATTTGTTTAGCCCCAAGCTTCGCTAAATACTCATCGAAGTCTTTACCTGTTTGGCAGAAAAACTCATAGCTGGTATCACCTAATGCTAATACGCTGTAGTGTAAATGATCTAATTTAGGGGCTTTTTTAGAGGCTAAAAATTCATGTAAGGTGATCGCATCATCGGGTGCTTCACCTTCACCGTTAGTACTAGCGACAATCAGTAAATGGCTAACATTTTTAATACTTTTCGGTTTGAACTCACCCATACTTTTTAAGTCAACGGTTAAACCGGCAGCCGTTGCTTGTTCAGCAAGCGATTTTGCAACGCCTTTAGCATTACCGGTTTGCGAGCCATATAAAATAGTGAGTGTTGATGATGCTTGAGGCAGATTTGCCGTTGGTAAAACAGCAACTGAAGAACCTTCACTTTTAGCTGCTAAATAGCCACTTGCCCATGCTAACTGCAATGGAGAATATGTTCCAATTAACTCTTTAAGCGAGCCAAGTTGCTCTGCATTTAACATAGTCTGATTTAATTTTTGCTGTTCTGACAACATATCGCCAATTCGCCCATTTCAAAATAATGATGAAATGATAGTCGTTGTTGCTATAAAGCAAAAAGAATAGAAACGGCTTTTTTATTCCAAAAACGAATAAAGCAATAACAATAATGACACTGAGCCATTATTGGTGAATATTGTCGGGAATGAGAATTTAGCTATTCTCATTGATAGTTAAATTTTCACTTATCATAAAGATTGCAAAAAAACGCTGAAATTTATTGTAAAAATATTAAGTAAAAATACTGTTACTTTTCTTGGGAAAAAGTTGGAGACGAAAAAAGAGCACTTAAGCAACAAGGTATCTCGCCAGCTATTACTATCAACGAATCATGTAGAAAACTATATTTGTATTCATCATCTGTTGTACCTCAAGAATATTGATCATAAATGACCCGCTATTAGTAAGTTCCGTTTTAAAACTTTGACAGTCTGCTTTAAGCTCATAGAGATCATTATTATTTGTTATCTATTATTAAATAGAAGCAATAAGCATTTTTTATAGGATCCGATATACCGTCTTGTTGTTAAGAACACGAGTATTCGACAGAAAGAAAGGCCACGGAGCTTATGTTTAATTCATTACTAATCCTTGCATCCATAACTCGGTTAACTGCTTAGCGGAAATACCTGAAACAGAGGACAGAGGCTCAGAATAGTCTGAGAAAATTTGCTGTGCTAATTGTCTCCCCGCGGTTTGAGCCGCAGAAGCCTTAACGATACGTTGTTGATAAAAGCCTGTTAGGATGTTACCTAGTACATCTTTTTTTTCTAAACATCGGGCAAGATGCCAGGCATCTTCCAAGGCCTGACACGCCCCTTGACCAGAAGTAGGCAAAGGTGGATGTGCAGCATCTCCAATAATTAGAGCATTGTCTTGATGCCAATAGGGCAGTGGATCAAGATCATGAACAAAGATACGATTGAGCGACGATTTCTCATAAGATTTCAACACATTTTTTACTGGGTCAGGCCAGTTCATAAAACGCTGATGCATCTCGTCGAACCAAGCGGATAAAGGCCGATCTTTATCAATAGGAGTACACCATCCCCCAGCCCAATAACATAAGCCAGCTTTTACCGGTACAATGCCAAAGCGCTCACCCGGGCCGCGAAAATCATGAATGGTGTTATCTAATTCACCTTCCTCTAGCTGACTAATACCAATAATATTAATAAAGCCCTGATAACAGGGCCGCACCTTTTCAGGGTATAATGTCTGGCGTACTACTGAGTTCATTCGCCCATCAGCGCCTACCACCAGTGTAAACTCTTGCTTTAAGGCATCAATATCTTGCGCTGTCATTGGGCAATTGAAATGTATTTGCACACCTAAATCGTTTAGTGCCTTGGCCAGTATGCCCATGAGGTCATGTCGCAATATAGACACACTGGGGAATCCACTCAATGTGTTCACGTCTTCAATATTAAACTTGCCTTGTTGAACACCATATTGATTAAACTGACGCATACAACTCGGTACACCGCCCATTCGCTTTATTTCTTTTTCCAAGCCCATCTGTTGCAGTACAAAAATTGCATTGGGCCATAAGGTCACACCGGCTCCAATGGACGAGATCTTACTATCACGTTCATACAAACTCACCTGATACCCCTGCTTTGTTGCCAATATTGCCAGTGCTATTCCTGCTACACCTGCGCCGACAATGGCAATTCTATTGTTATTTTTCATCTATGCTACCTCGTTAATAAACTTCGTTAGTGATTATTACAAGTCCACAATTTAGGATAAATAAGCTATTATTGCTTTGTTAATCCCATTTTTTGAGTGAATTAATGATTGAAAAAATTGAAATTCAGTGGTTACTTAGCTTTCAGGCCGTCTATGAAAAATTGAGTTTTAAACTGGCAGCAGAGCAACTTCAATTGCCAACATCGAATATTAGTCGCCATGTTGCTTTATTGGAGCAACAGCTTAATTTACGATTATTGGAACGCACTACGCGTAAAATGATTCCTACAGCATCAGGAAAGCAATTCTATCAGTCAATCTCACCACTCACACAAGCAATGAATGATACCCTTGAAGAAGTCTCACTAAATGGTAATTCTCTCGCTGGTCATCTTAAAATAATCTTGCCAGACCTCCCTTTTATGGCTGAGATAATCGCGGACTTTTGCTTAGAGTATCCTAGAATACAACTAAGTTGTGATACCCAATTAAATCCAAAAGAAGGCTTGTTAGATGGCTTCGATCTGGTACTGAGCTTTGGCCGTGGGAGATTGGAAGATTCAGGCTGGGTCGCTAAGGAAATCCTGCGTTGGCCAAGCTCTGTGGTTGCCGCACCAGAGCTTCTTAAAAAACATCCATTGCCACGTTCATTGGATGATTTAAGCAAAGTCCCTTGTATCACCACTTTATCTGCGCTACAAGGCATGCCCTGGCGATTTAAGAAAAAGCAAACCATTCAAGTGCAATCCAGCTATAAGGTCAACAGCGGTAACATAGCCAAGGCTGGTGCGTTGAAAGGACTTGGCTTTGCCATTTTACCCACACATGCATGCCAAACAGAAATAGATAATGGCTTTCTTATTAATATTGATCTTAATAGCGAACCAGAAGATTTGGTGTTATATGCATTTTACTCAGGTAAAATATATCCGCTTGAGAAAGTCAAAGTATTTTTGGAGCACTTACGAACGGGACTTATTGACCTAGAGCCATAAACATTTATATGAACAAATATGACCCTTTTTCTGGCTCAGGAGGCAGTTAGGGGACGAACAATTATCGATGTTCCTCTATGACAGCTATGGTGGCTTAGCTATCTGTAAGAATATAGCTAGGTCTATACTAGCGCGAGGGAGATTTATAGAAATCATGAATTCTCATATAGATCGAGAATTAACGAGAAAAATAATTCTCATATACCACGCTAAGTGTTTAATTTAGCCATAACCTAATTCTCATTCTCGATCAGATTAACCTCCATAATGGGTGGTTAATGACATAAAACAGAATAATTCTGTCGTTCGGTTATTTTCAACAACAAATAAATGCAAAAAACTTAAATCGACATTTTTTAACGCGTTAAGTTGTTTATCAATCACCAATTGATAACCTTCGTGCAATGCATGAGCCGTCATCATGTCACAAATTTGTAAAGCATCATCTGTTGATGCGACTCTAATGCGATATGTTATTGTCATTTAAAGCTGAACTTCTGCTTCACGTCGAATAACAGGGTAACGTTCAAAGTCTTCCCAGTAATGAATGCCACCGATCATTTCTTTCACTGCAAAGCCTAATGCAGCTAATTTCATTGCAGCTTTCGTTGCACCATTGCAGCCTGGTCCCCAGCAGTAAACAACAAACTGAGTGTTTTCACCATAAGCCGATAAACTTTCCTTATTCATCTCACTGTGCGGAAAACTTACCGCGGTGATCGCGTGACTTTTTTCGTAAGCGTCTCTAGAACGCGTATCCAATAGTACAAACTGCTGAACACCGCCTTTGATGTCAGCATAAACATCAGAGCAATCAGTTTCAAACCCGAGTTTATTGTCAAAAAAAGTAAACGCTTCTGTTGGTGGTGCCGCTGGATAGTTAAATACATTTGACATAATTACTCCCTATAAAGTATTGGTTCTGTTTAGTCTGGTTAAGTAAAACGTCACTTTACAAAGATCAGACATCCAGAGAAATTCATCTTTACTGAATAAGGCATTCAGCATTTATGAATACTAAACAATCAATAATTGTTTTATATTTCACGTTGAAAATAACTTATCAAAAGGGAAAGTCTTGGAGTTTTATCATTTACGGTCATTTGTTGTTGTCGCAGAAACGAGAAATCTAACACAAGCTGCAAAACGCTTATGTAGCACTCCGCCAGCCATTAGTGCTCATATTAAAACTTTAGAGCAAGAATTAGGTACAGATCTTTTTATTCGGTCAACCAAAGGTATGACGCTAACTAAAAAAGGTGAATTGCTATTAGTTAACGCACAGAAAACCTTAGATTCTGCTGTTGATATGGTTAACCTTGCTGCCGATAGTCAAGATAAGCTCATGGGGAATTTTACTTTAGCCGTGAATCAACCCTTGCAACAATTACGCATTCCTCAACTACTCAAAAACCTATCAGAGAACTGCCCAGGGATCTCAGTACAATTGTGCCAAAGTGCGACAGGTCGAATTTTTGAAAACATTCTGTTAGGGTATTTTGATGGTGGGTTGGTTTATGGGGATGTCCCTGAAGATTTTTTTGCCCTTAAAATAAAGCAGGAAAAGATAACCACAATAGCCCCAAAAAACTTCGATGAAAAAAGTATCATATCTGCACAAAATTTATCAGATAAACTATGGATCACCATGGATAAATACTGCCCTTTTGATAATGAATTAACCAAACGACTAGGTTCAAACTATCAATCAAAGGCACAGAGTAATGATGAACAATCTCGTCTAGATTTAGTACGGAATGATATTGGATTAAGTTTTTTAGAGTTGTCTCTTGCCGAGCAATATCAAAAAAAAGGGGAAATAAAGATCCTACCTCATTTGGATTTTAATATTGATTTATCTTTTGTGGTTGCAGATAAGCGCATTAATGACCCCATCATTAAAGCGCTCATTCAAGAAATAAGAATTGTATGGAACATCACGTTGTAATGGACCACTAACGTTACTCTTTTGCCAGCGCGTTAGCCACATGTTCGGCTATTGCTAAGCTTGATGTTAAGCCAGGCGAGTCAATACCAAATAAATTAACTAATCCATTGATGCCGTGCTGCTCAAAAGTTTGAATATTAAAATCACAAAAACCATCATTTTCACCTTGTAATTTAGGCCGTATCCCTGAATATGCGGGTTGCAGCTTGTCCCACTCTACAGCCGGAAAATATTTTTTTATCGCAAGGTAAAATTTTTCTTTCAACGATTCTGAAACCCCATACGATAACTTGTTGATATATTGCGTATCAGGACCAAATTTCAGCTGCCCGCCAACATCTAAAGACGCATGGATCCCTAAACCATTCGCTTCAGGTATGGGATAAATAAGTTGATGAAACGGGCTTTGTCCTGAATAAGAAAAGTAGTGTCCACGGCACCAGTGTAATTTAGGGATTAATGTATTGGGTAAATCAGCAATCGACTCGGCCACTGCTGTACTGTGTAATCCACCGCTATTAATTAAATGGCGGGTTGATACCGTCAAGGTCTCGTCAACACTTTTTAATGAAACGCTAAAACCTTGTGCTTGTGGTGTCGCAAAAAGCATTTGGGTATTGGCAACAAACAAGCCCCCATTCTGTTCAATTTCAGCCAGCAAGCTCTGCATATAACTATGAACATCGATAATACCTGTGGAGGGCGATAATAAAGCACTTGTTGCAGAAAGTGCCGGTTCAGCGTTTTTCAATTGCTTTGATGATCGCCAAACAAGATCATCAACACCATTGTTTTGTGCAATAGTAACTGTACTTGCTAAAAAAGCTTCTTCTTGATCATTATGAGCAACAAGCAATTTACCAATTCGTTGATGTGGTATATGACGTTCTTGACAATATTGATAAAGCATCGCTTTACCTACAACACATAACTTTGCCTTTAAGCTCTTTTGTGGGTAATAAATACCGGCATGGATCACTTCACTATTTCGGCTACTGGTTTCTTCACCAAACTGGCCATTTTTGTCTATCAGCAATACTTTTTTATATCGTTTACTTAGCCGTGCAGCAATCGCTAATCCTACAACACCTGCACCAACAATAATCGCATCAAAATGATCCATAACACTTTCCAAAAGGTCTTAAAATAATAAGCTGGTTTTCCATTTATTATTTTCTATATCAAGCTATTATAGTTTAACTCACTTTAGATGAGTTAAAATTAATCTTTCTAGAAATTAAGAAACCATGATGATTTTACGTTTGTTATTGTTTATCAGTATTTTCAGTTTAGTCTTATTGACAAAACCTGCTTTCGCTTTAGGCAAGCTAGGTCACCAACTTGTTTGTCAATTAGCCTACGAGCAATTACCTTTGAAAAAGCAACAAAAGCTTGATCAACTGCTAGCGGCTTTACCCATAAAAACGATAGAAAGAATTAATCAATATAATCGTCAAGCTAAAACAACTAAAATTACATTTTCAGCGAGTTGCAACTGGGCGGATGCGATTAAAAAAGATGATAGGTTTAATCGATTTAAACCTTGGCATTATATAAATGTGCATAGGGAACACTTAAAAATCCCCGAACAAACTTGTAAAAAAGGCTGTATCACCGCAGCAATTGAATATCACCTAGCCAAATTGAGCAATGACACTCACTTAACAAATAAAGTTCAAGCATTAATGTTTTTAGGCCATTGGCTAGGAGACATTCATCAACCGTTGCACGTGAGTTATGCGAGTGACTACGGGGGCAACAAAAATAAAGTCACCCCCTTGGTAGGCCAATGTGACAACTTACATTGGTATTGGGACGAGTGTTTACTTTACCCCATCAATAAAAATCATATGAAAAGTAATGAGAAGAAGAATAAAAAAAACAGCACATTTAACTATATAAAATTTAACAAAGCGCTTTATCAACAATTACACTCTGCATTAGCTATTGCACCAAAAGAGCTATGGTTAGCCAGTGAAATTTCTGACTGGGGGAATGAATCGTTAACCTTGATCCGTGAGCAAAGATTTAATTATTGTGATTTGAACGAATCAACATGCCTGACCAAACAACACCAGAAGATAATGATCACCGAAGCATATCACCAACATTATCAAGTAGTTTTACATCAACGCATTTTACAGGCAGCCGTTAGATTATCGTCTTTGCTTAGAGAAACATTATAACAACGACATAGGTTATAATGTGTTGCGTACGATTAATCTACTCACCGCGAAATACTGTACGTCCATATACATAAAAACCAGCGACTAGCGCTGGTTTTTATAGAGTATAATAAAATTAGCTTTTATTATTGATCACCCACCTTGGGTGCTTCAGCAGGCTTGATTATTTCAAGTAATTCAATTTCAAATTCTAAAACAGAATTACCTGGTATACCTTGGTTCCCTCTAGCGCCATACGCTAAATCTGAAGGAATGGTAAATTTATACTTAGAGCCAACACTCATTAATTGAACACCTTCAGTCCAACCGGCAATAACACCATTAAGAGGAAATTGAGCGGGTTGATTACGGCTGTATGAACTATCAAATTCTTCACCCGTGATAAATGTTCCTTTGTAATGCACTTTAACAGTATCAGTTGCAAGAGGTTTTTCGCCTTCACCTTCAGTGATCACAGAATATTGAATGCCAGAATCCGTTACTTTAACGCCTTCTTTTTTGGCATTTTCTTCAAGAAACTTTTTACCTACCGCAATATTTTCTTCTGCAGCTTTTGCCGCGGCAGCTTGTCCTTTAGCTTTCATTGTTTGCTCAAGGTTCATCATCAACGCTTGAATTTCTTCTTTTTCAATAACTGATTTACCCGCAAGGCTGTCTTTAAAGCCACGCAAAATAAGCGCTGGCTCTAACGATAAACCTAGCTTTTCTTGCTCAGTTAAATTACGTTGAGTAAACATACCAATTGATGCACCTAACCCATAAGCCTGTTTTTGCACTTCAGTATCTAATACTGGTGCTGCTTCTTCTTTTGTTTCTGCTTCTTGACAACCAATTACTGATACAAGAGCTAAGGCCACTAAAGTGGGTTTGAACAATTTCATTTATTTCTCCATTAAACGCTCATTATTCAATCGAATTAAATGAGCAAAATAGTTTATGCAATACACATGCGCCAAAAAAGAACTTATACTAACGATAAACGCCAAAAGAGAAAAGTAGAATATTTTGACTAATTGTAAACGATGTTACCTTTTCCTCTGCTCAATACTGATCAGCCTGTTAGTGTCTGCATGTCAACCAGTAGGAAAAAAACCACTCGAACGATGGCAACACGCCGTTGAAGGAGCTTATGCGGCTAATATATCTAATGATGGTAAGCTCAGTGTCGTTTCTTCTATTCATCACGGCATTAGTTTATGGGATATAGAGAAGAACGCCTTAAAGTTCAATTGGTCACAACAACAAGACACGGCAGACAACTTAGTATTAGCCACTGACATTGCTGATAACAATAGTCATGTTTTAACCGCTAGTCGGACAAATTTTTCACTGTGGAATGTTACCTCAGGTGCCTCGGAAGGTTTTTGGCAAATAGACGGGTCAAACATTCGAGACATCGCAGTAGCCAACAACGGAACATATATTTTGTTTGGCAAAAGTGATGGAAAAGTGGTTCATATGACACCAAAATCAGGCCGCCGTATTGAGTTTTTAGGACATCAGGAAAAAGTTAACTCTGTTGATATGCTCCCTAATGGCCGAATCGCTATATCAGGTTCTAACGATTTTGTCGCTTACGTATGGGATACCCAAAGTGGCCAAGTGATCTATCGTTTTAATCACCCGAGTAGAGTGACTATGGTCGCTTTTGATGCCAAAGGTCGTTACGCCTTTACGGCTGATAGTAAAAAGTCTGCTAATATTTGGGATCTAAAAAATGGACAATTAATTAGCCAGTTAAAATACACCAATCGCCAAGAAGTTTTCAGCTCGGTTCGTTTTTCTCCTGATGGCCAATATTTAGTGACGGGTGCGCCCTCTCGAAAAGTCAGTATTTGGCAAGTTTCATCGGGGAAGCGCCTAACTAGTTGGCGAGTCACGCCAAGAAAAGACATTCGTCCTGCCGGAGCGGTTGTTTATAGTGTCGCTTTTAGCGATAATAATTACATATTAACCGAATCATCATCAGGATTTGCTGAATTATGGCAGACAAGCCTTTAACATCGTCAATTAAAGATATTGAAAATAGTATTGAAGCATTAGAATCGAGAAATGCTTTTCAAGACGATATTATTGAACAATTAAATAATGAACTAACCATTCATCAAGAAGAAATTGCGAATTTAAAATCGCAGCTACAGCTTATCGCTAATCGTATTAAAGACAATACTCCTAACCAAGGGAGTATTGAAGAAATAGAGCCTCCGCCTCCTCATTATTAAAAAGTATTTTAAGGCTTAAAAACACCAATCACTTGCTCTAAAGGGCGAATATCTTTGGCAATATGTTCTTGCGGTTGGCTCATTTGTTCGCCGCAGCTCACACACGTGACTTTTTCAACGTCATTTTCTTTTGTCAAAGCCATCGTATCAATCTCCTGACATTTTGGACAAACGGCGCCTGCTATAAATCTTTTTTTCATTTTTTAATCTTTGTTTACTGAGAAAGCTCTAATTTTACACATTTTACCTTGAATAACCCCATCAGGAAAAGCGACAATAACGATGAAAATTTTTCTCAAGGATAATACATGATCACCGCAGTAGACTTAAGTTTAGATCGAGGCATCAAAAACCTAATAAAATCATCAAGCTTTACGATTCATCCAAATCATAAAGTGGGTTTAGTTGGCGCGAACGGCTGTGGGAAATCATCTCTTTTTGCTGCTCTACTTGGGCAACTTCAACCTGACACTGGTGAAATTTCCATGCCCGCGACTTGGAAAATAGCCACCGTAAAACAAGAAACGCCTGCACTTGATAAGTCGGCATTAGATTATGTCATAGATGGCGATCAAGAATTTCGTGCTCTTGAAGAGCAACTGGAACAAGCCAGATTAAATGATGATGGTAATTTAGAAGCGACCATTATCAACCAAATAGACACCATACATGGTTATACCTTGCCATCTAGAGCAGGTGAATTACTCCACGGCTTAGGCTTTTTGCAAGAACAATTAGCAAACCCAGTAAAAGACTTTTCTGGGGGATGGCGAATGCGACTTAATCTTGCGCAAGCACTGATCAGCCGTGCTGATTTAATGTTACTTGATGAACCAACCAACCATTTAGACCTAGATGCGGTTATTTGGCTACAACGCTGGTTAAAACGTTATACTGGCACCTTAGTATTGATTTCTCATGATAGAGATTTTTTAGATGATGTTATCGGGCAAATACTACATATTGAACATCAAACGGCAAAACTATACTCAGGTAATTACACCGCTTTTGAACGCCAAAGAGCTGAACAACTTGCCCAACAAGATGCTCAATTTCAAAAACAACAAAAAGAAGTAGCGCATTTAACCGCTTTTGTTGATCGCTTTAGAGCCAAAGCCAGTAAAGCTAAACAAGCCCAAAGTCGTTTAAAGCGCTTACAAAAATTACCCGACTTAGCACCTGCTCATGTTGATAGTCAATTTACTTTCAGCTTTGATAAACCCGAGCATATGCCTTATCCCTTATTGTCGTTAGATGAAAGTAATTGTGGTTATAGTGACGAAACCATTATTTTAAAAAATACTAATATCTCACTTGTTCCAGGTAGTCGCATTGGTTTATTAGGGAGAAATGGTGCAGGTAAATCCACATTAATTAAATCATTAGCCGGTGATATTGATTTAATAACAGGTACACGCTATTGCGCCCAAGAATTACGTATTGGTTATTTTTCGCAACACCAACTCGAACAATTGCATATGCCATCAAGCGCTATTGACCATATTATTCGCGCTAAACCTGATTATCGAGAATTACAAGCACGAACGTTTTTAGGGCGATTTGGCTTTAGTGGCGATCAAGCATTATCTCCGGTAAAAACCATGTCTGGTGGTGAAAAAGCGCGCTTAGTATTGGCGCTTATCGTTTTAGACAAACCACAATTATTATTACTTGATGAACCCACTAACCACCTTGACTTAGAAATGCGACAAGCCCTTGTGCTTGCTTTACAAGACTTTAACGGTGCTATTATTTTAATTGCTCATGATAGGTATTTATTAGAGTCGTGCGTTGATGAGTTTTATTTAGTTGCTAATGGGCGAGTAAGTGAGTTTTCTGGCGATATTGATGACTATCAACAATGGCTCAATGATGATAAAAAATCAACATTACACTCTTCAAAAAATGACAGCAAAAAATCATCAACTAACGACAATACCGTGGATAAGAAGCAACAGCGCCAGCAACAGGCGGAATTGCGTAAATTAGCGGCGCCATTAAAAAAGCAAGCACAGCAGTATGAAAAAAAGGTTCACCAGTGGCAAAAGCAGCTAGCTGAAATTGAAGGTGTTCTAGGAGATAGCGAAATATATCAAACAGAAAATAAAAGTCGCTTGGCCGAATTGATGAAGCAGCAAGGGAAGTTAAAGCAAGACATTGAAGAAAATGAAATGCACTGGCTTGATCTAGAAGAACAAATAGAAGAAATAATGTCTCAACAATAGCAAAACTTATTCATCACTTGCTACACTTAAGATCAATGGATGATAAATAACAAACAAAGTTAGGGGCATTATGAAAAAATTACAAAAACTTGCGTTATTACTGGCACTTACTAGCAGTTTTTCAAGCTATAGCTTCGATGGAGATCTAGACCTTGGCATATTTCAATTAAATCGCGGAGAATTTAAAGCGGCGATAGCTGAATTTAAACCTTTACTCGAAGAACAATATTCACCTGCACAATATCAAATGGCATTGATTTATCAAAATGGCTGGGGGGTAAAAAAAGATCCCCAAAAAGCGTTTGAATTAATGAGCTTGTCGGCCACACAAAACTTCCCTGATGCCCTTTTCAACCTATCAATTATGTACAGTGAAGGTGAGATCGTTAAGAAAGACTTAGCGACCGCTTTTTCTTTAATGGAAAAGGCTGCTGAGAAAAACTTAGCAAGTGCACAATTCAACGTTGCGGTTATGTATTCTCAAGGAATTGGAGTAAAGAAAGATCTGGTAAAAGCAGCTAGATGGTATGAAAAATCGGCAAGACAAAACTACACATTAGCGCAATTTAACTTAGCCTTGATGTATTTTGAGGGAGAAGGTGTGAAAAAAAGCCTCGAAATGTCTTATGTCTGGAATTACATTGCCGCACGAAGCGGTTATGAACCCGCGATAAAAAGCCGAGATATGGATGAACATAAACTCAGTATTGAAGATATAACAAAAGGTAGAGAACGTGCTCGCGCGCTTTACGAACAAATTTCAGAGCAAATTGAACTGAAAAATAAACAGCCGGCAAGACCCCGTTTTTAAAGCTATCTCAATAAATAAATACCTAAACTGTTAGAGTGGCGTTAAGCAACTCTAACTTTTTTTTCAATCGCTAAATTGATCCACATCAGAACTTTTTATTCCCCTTTGCTTACAATTATTTCATCGAATGATTCTCTTATGTTAACGACGGAGTTTGTGATGAATCTTTTCAACATGTTAATTAATGATCCTGTGGTTTTAATTTCATTTATTGGTTTAACTACGGTGATCGGCATCTGTAGCTTTTATGTTTATTACTTTTTGAAAAACATTGAAGAAAATAATTAGTCCTCAATAATTTAATTTTATTAACTAGTTAGCTCTATTTCGCCTGAGAAACTGCTAATGATTGGTTGTTTTATGAGCTAGACCAACGTTTTTTTGCTATAATAACGCATACACTTGGTATCTATTATTTGCTTAAAGCATCAATTGGAGTAGCTATGGCTTTGTCGATTAACCCAAATTCACAATCGATAAGTATCCTTGATCGCCTCGCAACAGAGCGAGAGGAAAAAGATGAAAAACTTGCATCGGCCAAACGCATTAATAGTGCCGCTGATGATGCTGCAGGTTTACAAATAGCCGAACGATTAACATCTCAAGTTAATGAGTATCAACAACGCAGTGTTAATGCTCAAGATCAAGTTAACATTAATAATGTACAAACAGGTCAACTGTCTTCAATATCTGAAGGGCTGCAACGAGCCAATGTATTGTCTATTCAGTCAGGGAACCCGTTAAGTGATCCTAGTGCTATACAAGGTGAACTTGATCAAATTACTGAACAAATTAATACTGTCGCAGGTGAAGTACTCGGTGATAGTAATTTTTTATCCGGTTTAGATGCCAATGATCCGGTCGCCACACAAGACGCACTTGAAACAGCACTAGGGACAATAAATGAAAATGCTGCTGCTTTAGGGGCTAACAGTAACGCCTTAGAAAGTCAGGTGTCGACTTATGAAACTAGCCGAGTCAATGTTAGTGAATCACGATCACGTATTGAAGATACGGATTACGCTAAAACAACAGCAGAAAAAGAGCAATTAAGCTCTCTAATACAAGCAACCATCATCAATAAGAAAGACGAAGAAGCAAGAAAAGGCTTATTAGTTAACCAACTTGTTTAACACATAAATAGTCTGTGATGTTACTCCCTATTTGCTAGTTATTTTAAATGTAGAAGCGGTATACTGCACTTATATTTTCATCATTTAAAGTTAGTTAATTTCACCCTATGATCATTCCTTTTCAATCTTTACCAGCCGATACCCTTAACGCCATTATCGAATCATTTGTTCTTACGGAAGGGACAGAATACGGCTCGCAAGATATAAGTTTAGATGAAAAAATAGCTCAGGTTATTCAACAACTTGAAAATAACCAAGCAGTATTAGTGTATTCTGAACTTCATCAAACAGTTAATATTTTACCTGCTGAGCAGTTTTCTCAGAATCAATTTATTGATGAGTAAAAGTTAAAACAAAATTCACAGGCACGCTATAAGAAATACTCGGAAGGTTAGCTAACGATTTAAGCTTGTTTATTCCCGCCACTAAATCGAAGTCCTGTGCTTTAATGATTAAGGACTCTTGGCTCGCAACCAACACGATATCTTTACTCACTTTTGTCACAAGCACCTTAACTACCAGGTTTTGCTTATGTCCGTGTAAATCAACTTGTCCGGAAATTTGCATTTCTCCAGTTGAGCCAACAAGCAAGGTTGCTATTTTTTGCATGTCAATTTGTGCCGAAAACGTTGCTTGTGGAAAAGTCGCGATATTAAATAAGTGCTCTTTTATACGCTGATCACGAATGGCAATTTTTGTATTTACACTTGATAAGTCAATCGTTAATGTTGCCTCTCCTTGCTCAGTTATATTTGCGGAAACACGATTAAAATAATGATTCTCAATCAGGTGTTCTTTTTTTACTGAGGTAAAATTTACCGTTGAATTATCAGGAGTTAATTGCCAATCGGCCATACTTTGAAATGCCAATAAGCTAGTGCATAGTAACAAAGTAATTTTTTGAATACAGTGAATCATATCTTTCCTTGAGTGTTTTTATTAAGTCGATGGGAGAGTAATATTTTATTAACCTAGCGCATAATTCGATGAGGTTTAATAATATCTCTCCATGGAATATCTTCGCTCCCTAATGATATAAAATCAGGGTTTAATAAACTTTCACGTTGATTATAGGACAATGGATTAAATTCGCTATCAAGTATAGTCCCTCCTGCTTGTTCTAAAATACATTGACTAGCACCAGTATCCCATTCTCCTGTAGGCCCAATACGTAAATAACAATCAGCACCACCTTCTGAAATTAGACAATTTTTTAATGAACAGCTCCCTAAAGCAATATATTCATAATCAAAAGCCTCATTGAGATATTGCCCGATCAAGCTTAACTTTTGTCTGCGACTGATAGCGACTTTGATTTTACGTTTACCATCATAAGGCGCTACTGTGATTTTCTGACAACCATTGTGATCTTCTCTAAAAGCACCTATACCTTTTTGTGCAAAGTAAGTCATTTGATGATCAGGTGCGTGAATAACCCCAATGGCCGGCCAACCATTTTCGATTAAAGCAACATTAACCGCAAAGTCGCCGCTTCCAATAATAAATTCACCTGTGCCGTCAATAGGATCTAACAGCCAGTACCTTGACCAGTTTTTACGCGCTTCAAACGGTAAGGCCCCAACCTCTTCAGAAATAATTGGGATGTCAGGTGTTAAACGATTTAACTCAGACATTAACACATCATTCGCGGCGATATCTGCGCTTGTTACTGGGCTATTGTCTTCTTTTATTTCCGACGTAAAATCACCTTGATGATAATGCTTGCTCACTTCAACACCTGCTTTTTTACAACTTTTCATCGCTATTTTTAATAGTTGCTCTAAGTTCATTACTGATCCTTAAATTTATCAAGTGTTAGCATTAATGCCGCAATACTTCGTGCTTCGTTAAAGTCAGGTTGTGCTAATAATGTTGAATAGTCGGATAATTTCCAATGAATAACCTCAAGTGGCTCCGGTTCATCTCCCTCAAGCTGCTTAGGGTAGAGTCCTTGAGCTATAAATATTTCCATAGCGCCTGAAAAGAAAGCGGGAGCCATCGCAACTGTATGAAGTGGTGTAAGTGCCTTAGCACCATATCCCACTTCTTCTTTTAACTCACGATTAGCCGCTTCAATAGCCTGCTCTCCTGGGTCAATCAGACCTTTGGGAAATCCTAATTCATAACTGTGAGTACCAGCACAATATTCTTTAACTAAAAGTATAGTGTCATTGTCGATGAAAGGCACAATCATTACTGAGCCTCGTTTAGCGCCTTCCATTCGCTCATAAACACGCTCAACGCCATTACTAAAAGTTAGATCTATTTGTTCTATCGAAAATAGGTTACTTTTCGCCACTTGTCGACGGTTAGAAATTAACGGTAAGGTTTTTTTTTCAGTCATAATCGCTTGCAAATAATTGAATAACTTCAGAAGACTCTTTTAATATTAGATATAATACCTTAGATAACTTGTTTTACTAGGAAAAATCGATGCTTGATTGGTCAAAAATATCGACTGTTTTATTAGACATGGACGGTACAATTCTTGATTTACATTTTGACAACCACTTTTGGCTGCATCATTTACCTAAACGATATAGTGAAAGTGCCAATATCAGCTTAAACCAAGCGAAAAAAAGATTGGTGGAGCATTACGAAAAAGTATCTGGCACCATTGATTGGTATTGTTTAGATTATTGGGCCGAACAAACTCAGTTACCTATTCATGAGCTAAAGCGAGAAGTTCAACACTTAATTCAACTGAGAGAAGATGCCCACGATTTTTTAGTGGCATTAAAACAGTCAGGTAGAGAAATTATTCTCGTGACTAATGCTCATCCGGATAGCTTATCACTTAAAATCGAAAGGACTCAATTAGATCAATATTTTGATGCGCTATATTCAACCCATGAATTTGGCGTAACAAAAGAATCTCAAACGTTATGGCAACGCTTACAACTCAAACAACCTTTTGAATTATCGAGCTCTTTATTTGTAGATGATAGTATTAATATTCTCGATTCTGCTAAGGAATTTGGTATGGCACATTTGCTTGCCGTCGCTAATCCTGATAGTAAAGCACCCTCGAGAATAATCGAGGGCTATGACTCTGTCAGTGACTTTAGAGAATTAATTGCGGATATAACGGCTCACCCACTCAATTAAAAACGTAAGCGATATCTGCCTTGATTATCCGCTTTGCCTAAAAAGGGTAAAACTTGCTTAATTGCTGTTGGCATTTTTTCATTTGGCGTTAAATAGCCATCACCTGAGGCAGAAAAGCCTTGGCCAATTGTTGCCGAAAAACTTAAACCGATATCATTTCCCTCAACAATATCGAGAATTACATCACCTTGCTGACAATCTAAATTAGCAGACAGCTTTCCCAGTTTAACTTTTTGCTCTATCGCCGTAACAGCAGCTGCAGACCAATTAATTTCTCCTGACAAGCTTTGACAAATAGCTTTACCCACAACAAACTCTTCAAGGGCAACATCAATAAAGTCGTGTGCTTGTATAGGTATCGGTAAATTTAACTGCTGCGCTATGGTGTTAGCACTTAAGCTGATTTTAGCATTAAAAATACGCGGTACAGATAATAGCCCATCAACACTTAATGTACCTTCAGGCCCTGAAACTAAAGCATCACCAAAAGCAATATCAAGTTGAGGGTCAAGGGTCAGTAAGGATAAAAAACTTAATTTCACCTCAATATCATTAATAACAACATCATTGAATTTTACTGCCGTAATTTGGTTATGCCAAACTGACCCCGTAATTGACCCCACCGCAATATTACTAGGTAGTTTTAGCCATTTAACAACAACGTTTGCCGGCATTAAGATAAATAAAAACATCAAGTAAATACTGATAAATCCTGTAATAGTAGCCAAGCGTTTCTTCATTAGTTCTTACCTAATTGCAATCGTTTAACTTGCACTTGTCCAGCTTGCTCACTTTTCGTTAAATCAATTGTTTTTATTTGAATACCTTCATTAGTAGATAACTGCTCTAACCATTTTAATAGCTTAATAAACGCTACATTATCTATCCAAACTTGCATGTCTTGGCTTTGCGGCTGAACACGCGTTATTGTGATGTTATTTTGTCTCGCACTGCGATTTATAATGGATGATAAACTACCTGAACTCGCATTATTCCCAGTCACTTTTTTCGCGGCTTTATAACGGGCAGTTTCACTTGTTACAAACGATAATAACGCCTGTTGCCTAGCAAGTTTTTTCTCACCTTTTTCAATGCTTTCATTCAGGGGTTGCCAAATAAAATTATATAATAAGAAAATAGCTAAAAGAACGGCTAGTGAACCGATTAGCCTTTGTTCTCGAGAATTAAGCTCTAGCCACCATGCCTTCATGACTTACCTCCTTTTTCACGAATACTAAATGAGCCTGATATTTGGTCACCTTGGCTATTTTGAGCCCCTTGAGAAACGATTAACTGCTGACTTTCTAATAACGTTTTAAACTTCTCAAATTGTTGGAAGTTATTTGCCATTGCTTGCAATCTTAGCTCATTACGCTTGC
The DNA here is from genome assembly GCA_040779345.1 of Colwelliaceae bacterium 6441. Classification (GTDB taxonomy): domain Bacteria; phylum Pseudomonadota; class Gammaproteobacteria; order Enterobacterales; family Alteromonadaceae; genus Thalassotalea_H. The sequence goes on from JBFONU010000018.1 coordinate 23,048, forward strand.
TGTCGAACTTTATTGATTCAGGCTTTAATTGAGGCACTTGTGAAAATGCGGGTTGTATCTTAGTTAACATTGCTAAAAAGCTTGCATCATTATTGGTTGTTCCTATTTCAGCCATTTTCCTTTTTAACTGAGAGCGAATAGTTGACACTCTTACCCGCTGCGTTTTAGGAAAAGCAGATTTATATTTTTCAATAATTTGCTGCTCTAGTGCGGTTTGTTGGTTATTTATTTTCCATAGGGTCGTTGACTTAAAAACTACGTTTAATAGCAAAGCAAAAATAGCAAAACCCGCCGCCCAAGCCCATGTTTTAATAATAGGTGAACGGTCACTTCTTACCTGAAATTCACCCTGCAATAAGTTAAACGATTGCTGGGTAATATTTTGTGCAAATAACGCTAAAGGTAACTCTTCAGGTTGCGGATGTATGCTGACACTCTCATCACATTCAGGCAGTAATGAGTAAGCATCAATATTGATGTTTTCACTATTCTGCCAAGCCTTACTGACGATACCCCAAAGATCAGCATCAAATAATGCCCCTTGCCACGTTCCTTGACGTAATAAAAATTGTTCACCTACCTTAATCGCTTGCCAGTTTTCTTCGGCATTTGGCATGGCTAATACGTCTGGGATAATCTGTTTTGCGGCAATGTCAGCAGCACTTAACCATTGCTGCCAGCGGACCATTTGCTCTTTTTCAACCACAGCAACAAAGCAATTATCACCCGTTGTTGTTTTTTGATTTTCACCGTAAGCAAAAAACAATTGTTCAACTTCTTGAGCAAGCGCATCTTCTAGCATATACGGCGTCGCTTGGCGTATCGCTTTTTGCGACTTTGCTGGCACATGTAAACTTTTTAATACCACATCACAACTCGGTACTAACACGGTAACTTGCCGTGAATTTGCTTTGTCAGTTAATTGGAATAATTGCTGAGCATTACTTAATTCTCCGCTCGCAATGATCGTTTGGTCATGTTGAGACCACACCAACCAATGAACAGTATCTGCAGCGTTACTGCCCAATCGAATTAATAGGTTTTCTGCCATTAGTCACGTCCTATAGTGCGGCTAATTACGCTAATTTTATTATTATTGGCTACGTGTAAAGTAGAATTTAATTGAAAGTAGCTATTATTAAAGTTTGCTTTTGCCTTTAGTTTAAAGTATTCACTATCAACAACAAACTGCTGTTTTTTATCTTCAATGTTTTCTATTTTACTCACTTCGGGTAAATTAAAAAACACCTCTATATTTTTATACCCATCAGCATCTCTCGCTGAAAGTATCTGTTCAGCTTCATCACGCGAAACTGACAATAATGCTTGTAATAACTCAGGTTGTTCATTGGACAGGGTATTAATATTCACCTGATGTAAATTGCTATTGGGGATGATGCAAACATGCTTTTTAAGTTCATTAATCACCGGTACAGTGAAATTTACAATAACACGTAATTCGTTCACGCTGGCTAAATAGTTATTCGCAGGCAAATAACCAAATTCTTTGGCGGCATAATCATTATCCTCAGCACTGTCACCACTACGAAGGGCGCTATTATCATCAAGCCAATCTGCCAATGCATTGGTCATGTTCTCTGCTTCAAAATCATCAATACCTTCAACATCGATTGCCATAATCAATGCTTTAAACGCGTCATGTACCCTTTGATTTTCTGAGGTTTGATTTTGATTAATATTCCTATTTTCTTTACCTTTCAACGCATTTAGATTAAAACATGCGTGAAGATCGGTTATCTCTCCCGAGATTTCACCAAAGTCAACTGGGTAGGTAGTTTCGCCCTGCGCCCATATCTGTCCTAAGTGAGTAAAATCCTTTTCCTCTTTAAATGATGTTATTAACACCCTTTTCGCTAATGCTTCAGCCCCCATTGCGTACCAATAAGCCTGCTGATTAAAGTTAATGTTCGTTGTTCTTTGAACTTGCAATTGTAAACGCGCTAACATTTGTGTCGCAATCACTGCCGCTAGCGCGACGACTAACATCACCGTAATTAATGCAACGCCTTGTATTTTACTCCGCCTCATCAGTTATTACCTGGTGATGAACGATTGTCTGATCCATCGCCTTGTGGCTTGGCATTATCTTTTACAGCACTACCTTGTTCAGTATTTCTTCCTCGAGTGTTGCTCCCTGAGTTTTCAACATTGCTTGCCACAATAAACTTTCGCTCAAACATCCCAAAATCATCAGTTTCAATACGGATTAAAATGGCTTGGGGTAATAAATTTTCAATGAGTTCTTTTTGCCAGCTATTTTTATAGAAATACTCGATAGTAAATGATTTTATTTCATTAAGTAGTTTACGAATTTTCGGCTCTTCACCAACGACAGCATCAACAAAGTTATAATGTAAGCGTTCTAAGGTGTTGTCTTCAATGCGGTAAGCAACCGACTGTATATCACTACGGGGAATTAACAGTCCTGGGTTTGTCCAGCCATGTCTGACAAATGCAATAGCTTCGTTATTTGATGAAAAAGCGTCATTTTCGGTATGAATAAAGCCAGTTAACGGTGCATCCCCCTCGATTCGAATGGAACGTTGAGCTATCTGTAAGAAATCTCGTTCTATCACTAACCATGCCCGTTGAATATCATTGAGCCGATCCATTTTCGCTTTTGATATTTGCTCACTTTTGATCACACCATCAAAAATACTAAAACTTGCTAAGCTGATCATCGCAAATATTGCGATTGCTAATAGCACTTCAATGAGGGTAAAACCCTGTCGACAAGAGAATGGCGTTTTAAACATTCTTACTTTTCGCCTTTGGAAACATAAGTCATCAGGCTAGTAAGGGCTAACTCATCGTTCTCTGAAAATCGTACTTCAACAACCACAGCTCGCATATCATTGTCTTCAGTTTTTATCACTTTTTGTTGCCAATGCCATTCACGCCCCGCCATTTCTGCTTTACCTGTTTTATTATTTTTCGGTGGCCATGTTTTATTGAGATTAACTTCAACTAACTGATTAGAGGCAACCCAATCAGCTAACATTTTATTTTCTAAATTATTTAAGCTATTAAAATGCGTATCTGCCGTATTTAGTAACGCTAAACCCGCAAGTGAAAAAACCGACAAGGCTAACAATACTTCGATGAGTGTAAAGCCTAAATAAACACGCTTAATCGCCATTGTTAGTCTCCACATAAACACCGTCAAGAAATGGGCCTGATACGTTAATCGGTGTGCTATAGAGTCCCGTTACTGCAAACATCACATCTGACGAATCATAGATTGCTTGATTAAAAGCAAATTCGACGCGAAATGGTGTGATTTCACCGCCAGAAAGAATATACACGTGAGGAATAAGCGGTTTTTCATCATCACTCAGTCCCTCTTTCATTTCTTCAAGACTTTCGTCATCAGGCGTAAATAACTCCGCATCAATTAGCGAAGCTTCATCTATGGGGAGGTCATCAAATATTATTTTTGTTTGAATATTTTCGGGCAACTCATAAGTCGATAGTAAATCATTATCTGGGAGTGGCTGCCATTTTAAACCGTCATAGCCGACAAATTGATAGGTGTTGTCATCAAGGTATAATCCTAATTCAAGGTTATTGAGCAGGCCATACTCAGCGGCTAAATTAAAAACACCAGCAAACCTTTTAGCTTCTTGCTCAAGGGTAGCTTCAGGTTTATTCGAGCTAAAATTTACTTGAATGGCGGCGACCATCAAGCCAATAACCACGATCACTAGCAAGACCTCAATTAAGGTAAAGCCTTTATCTTTATGTTTGCAATTATGTTGACCCATTATCGGCATGAACAATTAGCTTTTGATCTATCATCAAAGCGAGACTTATTGATAATCACCTAAATTCCAGTTACCAATATCATCATCCGTTCCGGCTTCACCATCGGGTCCCATTGAGAATATGTCCATGTTGCCATGCTCTCCTGGGTTTAATAATTGATAATCGTTGCCCCAAGGATCTTGAGGTAAACGTTTAATATAGCCACCTTCAGGAAAGCGACGAGGAACAGGCTCTATGTTAGTTTGTTCAACTAACGCTTCAAGCCCTTGTTCTGTGGTTGGGTAATTATAATTTTGTGAGCGGTACATGCCTAAAGCCGTTTCGAGTGAGCCTATATCTATCACGGCTTTCTGCTCGCGTGCTGTATCTTGGCTGCCCATTAAATTAGGGACAATCATGCTGGCAATAATACCAATGATCACTAGCACCACCATGACTTCTAATAATGAAAAGCCTGAATGTTTTTTAAAGGGTTTGAACTGCATATTTTTTCTCATATTAACTTCCTATCAAGGTGTTTAATTGTAGAATCGGCTGAAGAATTGCCATAACAATAAACAATACTATACCTGCCATTGTTACCATTATTGCCGGCTCTAATGCTTTTAATGAAATATTCATTAATGCTTCAAATTCTCTGTCTTGGTTATCGGCTGCTCGCCCTAACATATGTTCAAGCTGACCACTTTTTTCTCCACTAGAAATCATGTGCAGCATCATAGGTGGAAATAATTTGGTTTGCTCTAAAGACAAACGCAAACTAGAACCTTCACGTACTTTATCTGCCGATTGTTTTACTTTCTCTTTAATAAATAAATTTTCTAATACTTCGCCAGCAATACTCATGCTTTCTAATAAAGGCACTGCGCTGGCGGTTAAAATACTTAAGGTTCTTGCAAAACGTGCCGTATTGACGCCTCGGATCACTTTACCAAGTCCGGGAAAGCCTAACAGTTTTTGATGCACGTTATATTGAAATGCGGGTCGCTTCATCAGTTGCATAAAAACCATAATAGCAATGACAATCAGCAAAAAAAGTCCTAATCCATAATCTTGCAGAAACTCACTACTAGCGATCAAAAATTGAGTTGTTCCCGGTAAACTAGCCCCTAAATGTTCAAATTGACCAATAATTTGTGGCACAACAGAAGTCAATAACACGACAATAACACCAATGGCAACGACAGTCATGATCGCTGGATAAACCATCGCTTGTATCATTTGTGAGCGAAGCTTTTGACGTTGCTCGGTATAATCGGCTAAACGATCAAGTACCTTATCAAGGTGACCTGACTTTTCACCCGCCGCGACCATCGCACGAAAGAGGTGACTAAAGACATGAGGAAACTCCGCCATACTCTCAGCAAGGCCATAACCTTCAGTAACTTTTGTTCTAACCGCCATTACCATGCTTTTCATGGTGTTTTTTTCACTTTGCTCGGCAACCGCGAGTAATGACTCTTCAAGCGGTAAACCTGACTCCACTAGGGTGGCTAATTGTCTGGTGAACAATGCCAATTCTGCTGCTGATATTTTCTGGCGATGACTAAAGCGTGTGGACTGATTTTTTTGTTTGCTTTTAATTAAGCTGGTGGTGACTTCTGTCGGCATTAAACCTTGTTCACGCAGCAAAGCACGAACATGTCGAGGGGTATCACCTTCGATAACCCCTTTTTTTATTTTTCCTCGGCTATCAACCGCTTGGTAATCAAAAGCTGCCATATCTCTATTTAATCTTCCCGAGTCACTCGTAGCACTTCTTCGAGTGTGGTCTCTCCAGCAAGCACTTTATCAAAGCCATCTCGCCTAATACTCGGCGTAGACTTACGTATTAGCTTTTCAATGGCTTGTTCACCTTTACCGTTATGGATCAATTCTCTGACTTTATCATCGACCACTAACAACTCATGAATACCTGTGCGCCCTTTATAACCTTTATGATTACACTCAACACAGCCTATCGCGCGATAAATTGTCGCTTTATTGGTATCAGGTAAGCCTAATAAATGTAATTCTTCTTCATCTGGTAAATGACTTTCTTTACAATGGGGGCATAAGGTTCTGACTAAACGCTGTGCTAACACCCCTAATAAACTTGAAGATAATAAAAAGGGCTCGACGCCCATATCTTCCATACGGGTAATTGCACCCGATGCCGTATTCGTATGCAATGTTGATAAGACTAAATGCCCAGTCAAACTTGCTTGGACACCAATTTGAGCCGTTTCAAGATCTCGAATTTCCCCCACCATCACCACGTCTGGATCCTGACGTAATATTGCCCGTAATCCCCGAGCAAAAGTCATATCGACTTTGGTATTCACTTGTGTTTGACCTATCCCTTCTATGGCATATTCAATGGGGTCTTCAACCGTAAGTATGTTGCGTTGTTTGCTATCGATCTGACTTAATCCAGCGTAAAGGGTGGTAGATTTACCTGAGCCAGTAGGGCCTGTAACTAAAATAATACCGTGAGGTTTTTCAATTAATTGTGAAAACCTAACCCGATTACCATCGGTCATTCCTAAGTCTTGTAAATCTAACCTTGCTGAGTTTTTATCTAACAAGCGTAGTACCACTCGTTCACCATGACCGGTTGGCATTGTAGAAACACGCACATCAACTGCACGCCCCGCTATGCGTAAAGATATTCGACCATCTTGTGGAATGCGTTTTTCAGCAATATCTAACTTTGCCATCACTTTTATACGTGAAACCAAAAGCGAAGCAAGTTTACGATTAGGTTTTAATACTTCACGCAAAACACCGTCGACTCTAAAACGTATTTGCAATGACTCTTCAAAGGTTTCAATGTGAATATCAGAGGCATTTTCTTTGATCGCTTCACTGAGCATCGCATTGATCATTTTGATGATCGGTGCATCATCTTCGTTTTCAAGAAGATCTTCTGTTTGAACCATTTCATCGGCAAGTGAGTATAAGTCAACCTCATTACCAATATCTTCCATCATTTGTTTAGCTTCAGAAGAGTCGCGTTGATAAGCTACTGCTAGTAATAATTCGAAACTCTCAGGAGTTTCTGTGACTAGAGAAAAAGGCTGCTTAACAACGCGTCGAGCTTCAAGAATAATCTCCACATCAACATTATCTAAACAATGCAATGCTAAGCTATCACCCGTTTTCTTAAACAACACATTGTGTCGCTTAGCAAAACCAAATGGCAAACGGGTTTCTTGTACCGCCAGCGCTAAGCTTTCAGGGTCTAATTGTTCATCAGCAATTGGCAGTAATACTTCACTCATAACAATTACTGCTCTTTGCTACTTTTAGGCGTTTTATCTTGCTTTGTTGCTTCAAGATATTCATCGAAAGACGGCGGTAAAGCTAATGAATCATTCCATTTAGGTAATAGTGGTAGCTTTTCATCAGACATTAGTTCGAGGCCAGTCTCTTGCTTGCTTAGTTGGTCCGCACGAATAAAATTGTATTTATCTTGGCTAATTTCATTCATTAAGGCTCCGTCACGAATAATGGTCGGGCGTATAAAGACCATCAAATTACGCTTTCTCGTCGTATTACTGGTTGATTTAAACAAGTGACCAATAATGGGAATATCGCCTAACAGCGGCACTTTTTGAATACTTTCTTGAACATCTTCATCAATTAAGCCGCCCAGTATAATCGTGGCACCACTGTCAGCCATCACGGTGGTTTTTATTTCTCTTTTATTGGTAATAACGTCAACACCGGTCGCGCCACTTAACGAAGAAACTTCTTGTTCAATCGTTAATTGTACCCCTGAGCCTTCGTTTACTTGTGGGGTGACTTTTAATTTAATACCAACTTCTTGACGATCAACGGTTTGAAATGGATTGCTATTCCCACTTCCAGTGGTAGAGCCAGTAATAATAGGAATTTCTTGACCCACCAAAAACTCTGCTTCTTTGTTATCTAAAGTCGTGATACTTGGTGTGGCTAAAATATTGGAATTAGTATCGTTGCTTACTGCTTGAACAATAGCCCCCCAGCCATTTTTCATAATACCATACATGCCGCCACTCACCGTGCCGAGTAAGGTAGCAGCTAAAGAATAATCTCCTTTAATATCTGGCTGATCTGGATTCTTTCCAACGATGTCTCCATCTGGGTTAGTAACATAAGTTCCTTTTTGACCGGGCGTAGATCTAGCGGCTTCAGCTGCTGCGGCAACCGCGCTAATTGGCGCTGGGCCATTAGTAAACTGGGTCATGGCGCCACCTTCATTCATCCATTGTACGCCTAAACTAACACCATCACCTTCAAATACTTCAACAATAATCGCTTCAACTAAAACTTGTGCTCGACGAACATCTAATTGGCGGATGACTGATTCTAATGATCGCAACATATCAGGCTGCGCAGTAATGACTAAAGTATTGGTGTCTTTATGGGCATCGATACTAATGTTACGTTTTTGACTTTTACGACTAGATGTTGTTGCTGTAGAAGCTTCGGCTTCAATAGATTCACTCACCCCTTTAAGGACATCAACTAAATCTTCCGCTTTAGAATACTTTAAATAATAAACTCGCGTATTACCGTTATTTTCAAGTTCACTGTCTAATCGCTCAATTAATTTTGCAATACGTTCACGCGCTTGTTTTTCACCGCTAACAATCACACTATTGGTTCTTTCGTCTGCAACAATTTTAGGAATTAAAAAGCTAGGTGTACCGCCAGCTTTGCCTTGTCCTGATTTATTTAAGGCTTCAACAATACGTACCATTTCGCCTGCAGAAGCATATTTTAATTTAATAATTTGTTCGTATTGATCACCTGCTCTATCAACACGTTTGATGATATTAGCTAAACGGTTCACGACTGCAGCCGTACCTGTCATAATAAAGACATTAGCAGGATCATAGTTAACGACAGTGCCGCCCCCCGCCTGATCAGACATTTGACGCAATAAAGGTGACAGCTCTCTTACCGTAACATTTTTCACTTCAACCACACGGGTAACCATTTCATCACCGATGCCGGGATTGTCATCATCCACTAACGGTGTTGCTGCAGATTTAGCTTTTTTATTACGGACAATCTTAATGATATTATTGCCAGTTTCGATTGCGGCAAACCCATAAACTTCTAATACATTTAAGAAAAATTGATAATATTGCGCTTCTGTTAATAAATCATAACTACGCACATTCACTTTACCCCGCACGTTAGGATCAACAATCATGGTTTTTTTCAGGTTTTTACCGACGATATTAATAAATTCGTTAAGATCCGTCCCTTTAAAATTAGGCGAATATTGAGCCGCATTTACTGAACTTGCCGTGAGCAATAAACCATTAAAAACAAATACCGTTGATAAAATAACCACGGCTCGTTTTAACCAAGGCGCATTGACTGTCTTGCGCATGAATAATTCCTTATTAATATAATTTGTGACTATTGAATACTAAAAAGTATTTCTGTCATTTCGCCATTGCGATCGATCAGCAATGACAATTCTTGTTCTTCTTTAAGCGCCTGTAAAGCTTGTGCAGCTTCACTGGGTATTGTTAAGTCTAAGCCGTTCATTTGAATGGCTATATCACCAGACTTTAGCCCTGAAGACTGGAAAAATTCAGCATTTTTTCCGGGCATTAATTGATAACCAATAATATTACCCTCTTCTCGTTTAGGAGATATTTTTAGGTAATCGGTAATTTTTCCAGGATCTTCATTGATATCTTTTTTAAGTTGCATTGCGGTACGACTTAGCGCTTCATTATCTCGTTGATCTAGCACTTGAGGAATATTTTGTCTAAGCGGTCGATGAGCACTAGGATTTGACTCTCTTTCAGCCATATTGTTTCGATTGGCTGTTACTTGTTTATAATCAAAACCATCAAGCATTAATGTTTCTAAACGGCCCGACTGCTTTATTAGTACGCGATCACTTGAAACACTTTCTAATGTCGCTCTGGTGCCAGTAATTTTATCGCCAATGCCATAAGTTTCTTGCTTACCATTGTTTTCAATAATTGCCGCCGCAATTTCAGGATCATCGCTTGCGACAGTACCCGACAAGGTTAAATTCAATTTTGTTTCTGGCGCATCTTGCACTGTCACTTGTTGAACCACTTTTTGTTCACTGTACTTACCAAATAAATTCAACTGTTCAATTGCATTGATATTAACTTTGCTTACTTTTGAATTTATTAAAACGGGAGATTCCATAACCAATGTAGGACTATTTGATGACTTTTCAGAAATAAATAACCAAGTTAACTGAGCAAACAAATAGGCGATAAAAAAGAGCAATAAAACACTTATTGCATTCGCTACTTTTGCTTGGGGTAGCTTTAGTAAAAGTTCATTTAACTCTGCTACATTTTTTGGGTATTCCATAGAGACTGAAATGTTTGCCTATTTATCGTTATTATGTGGTTGATGATACTTGAGCAGAGCACAAGCAACAAGATATCTGAGCTAATTTTAACTATTATTTACAAAGTAGTATTATACATGGTGTAAAATAAAGACATGTGATAACTTTCGCGACATTATCTTTTGGGCATATGACAAGACGATGAAACAAGGTAATACAATAACAGAAAACACTACGGTACGCCTAGACAAGTGGTTATGGGCCGCACGTTTTTATAAAACACGTGCCATTGCAAAGCAAATGATTGATGGTGGTAAAGTTTTTTATAATGGCCAACGCAGTAAATCGGGAAAAGCCGTAGCTGTAGGCGACATTATAAAAATTCGCCAAGGTTTCGAAGAAAAAGAAGTCATTGTGAGCGCACTTGCTGAAAAACGTAAAGACGCAACATTTGCCCAAACACTTTACACCGAAACAGCACCTAGTCGAGAAAGTCGCGAAAAAAATGCCTTAGCGCGTAAACAAGGCATTTTACTCAGTCCTGCATCGATTAATAAACCCGATAAAAAACAACGTCGTCAAATTCGACAATTTAAAGAAAGGATCTAAGGCTTGAAAACGCAACCTGATATGTTACACCGCTATTTATTTGATGACCTACACGTTCGTGGAGAACTTGTTCAGTTAAGTGATACTTATCAAAACATAATTGCAGCTCACAATTATTCTTTAGGTGTCCGTCAACTTTTAGGGGAACTTGTCGCTGCGACAAGTTTATTAACAGCCACATTAAAACTAGAAGGTGAAATTGCCGTTCAACTACAAGGTGATGGCCCTATTGGCTATCTAGCTGTAAATGGTGGGCATGATCAAAAAATGCGTGGGATCGCAAAGTTAAAAGAAGAATCCTCGGCATTAGGTCTAGAAAACTTGGTTGGTAAAGGTACCATGGTGATCACTATTCGCCCTGATAAAGGTGAAGCATATCAAGGGGTAGTGGCATTAGAAAAACCAACGATTGCCGAATGCTTATCGCATTATTTTGAAATTTCAGAACAAATTCCTACTAAAATTTGGCTTTTTCATAATGATGAAACAAAGCAAGTGGCTGGAAGTTTAGTGCAATTATTGCCTGACGGTGATGATAAAGAGCAACAACAAAATGATTTTGATCATTTATGTCAGTTAACGAATACCATAAAAGCAGAAGAAATCTTTAGCCTTGATGCTCAAACCTTATTATTCCGTTTATATAATCAAGAGAAAGTTAGGTTATTTGAACCTCAAGCAGTTCAATATCAGTGCAGTTGTTCAGCAGATAAATGCTTAAATGCGATCGCCCAAATTAAGCCTGAGGAAATTAAAAGTATTTTACAAGAGCAAGGTAATATTAGTATGACTTGTGATTATTGTTTAACGACTTATGCCTTTGATGAATTGCAGTTAGCAGAGTTTTTAAATGACGTGAGGCATTAAGTTACCAAAATTTTACAATTTTTAAATTAGTGTATTTAGATTAGCTGATTGTTAATTCATCGCTGAAATTATCAGCAAATAGTTATATTGATTATTCTGAAATCCTATAAAAAATGCCGGCTATTTAAAATAGCCGGCTTACATTTTTAATAAATATTATTTATTAAAATCTTACTTCTAGACCTAATGTCGCAAATCTAGGTGTTTGCCAAGTTTTCGCTGCACCGTAAAATGGGTTACGAGCACCAGCATTCCAACCAATTCCTTCATAGTTATCAACTACCGTTGTTTCTTGGTCATTATCAAGTACATTGAAGATATCTAAAGAAGCACTCATTTCTATACCATTTACTTCAAATGAATAGTTTGCAGATAAATCAACATTGAATATCCAAGAAGTTGTTCCATTACTACCACGAGGGAAGTACTCTAACGAACCATCATCTAGTGTGATGTAGTAAGTGTCACCATAGTTACCATATAGGTCACTATCTGTTGTCCAGTAACTACCACCCTGTAAACCACGAGGACGACCACTTGATAGAGTTGAGTTCCAACCAACAACTAAGTCTTCTGTAACATTATAGCTACCAAAGAACTTGAATACATGGCGACGATCGTTTGGTAAGTTACCGTATGCGCCATCCATTAATGCAGGGAAATCAAAATCAGTTGTTAAACCAGCATCGGCTTGTCCATTATCAGACTTAACTGCACCCTCAAAGTTACCGTAGCTATGTGACCATGTCCAGCTAGTGGTCCAGTTTAAATTTTCACCCTGATACTTAAGAGTAGATTCTAAACCGTAGTATTTATTAATACCTTTAGGTAACTGAATCGTTTCTGAATTTATTCGAGTTACTGGCGTATCACTATCAGCAAAACCATCATCTTCAGCATCTACATAAAATGATGAATCACTACCTGGATTAAGCATTAAACAATAGTGATTAGCGTAAGCACCACAATAATCATCAAGTGCTGAGTCAACATAACGGTAAGTACCTTTTACGCGAATTGAATATTCATCATCAATCATTCCTTCATAACCAATAATGTATTCAATTTTTGAGAAAGGATCAGCTTCTTGTGCCTGGAAAGTTTTCTTCGTTGGCGGTTGTGGTGTAGAGTTTACAACTTGTGAATTAGCCTCAGTTCCATTTACTGGTGTTGCACCTGAAGGAGAACCATCAGCGCTATTGATTCCTGTAAAGGTATAGTGTGTCGTTCTATCATCAACACCTGAAGCTGCACGGAATATTGTATTATTTGCGATAGGTAAGTAATACTGACCAGCTGTTGCAAAGATTTTACTCTCTCCGTCACCAGTTGGATCCCATGTTAAACCTAATCGAGGTGCTACGTCAGTAGTAAATGAAGTTAATACATTACCTGTAACGCCTACATTTTCAAAATCATCAACACGGAAGCCAATGCTTAGTGTTAGATCATCATTAACTTGCCACTTATCTTCAATGAAGTAAGCTTGAATATCACTTGAAAAACCACCGCCGCCAGCAAATACACGATCACGAACATAATCTTGAGCTGAGCCACTGTCATTTGTGAATAATACGCCGTTATCACCTTGAATTTGACCACCCGCTTCTAAAGTGTAATAAGTGTAATTATGACCTCCACTTGGCAGTGATACACGTTCAGTTTCGCGTTCTTGGAACTCGTAACCTGCAGTAATAGTATGATCACCAAATGTATATTCTACATCAATTGCATATTGCGTATTAGTGTCATTATTCGCACCATATGTACCACCTTGCCCACAACTTGTAGCAGGGTTAGTTGGAGCAGGTGAACGGGCATCACTTACCGTTGGACAAAGAGTTTCTGTTGGACTGGTTTCATACTCAGTTTCAATTTGACCAGCCATTGCCGTAACAATTAAATCATCTGTAATATAGCCAGTGTAACTAATACTATGTGTCTCACCACCACGTTTACGGATATTTCGACCGATTTCATCTCCGACGCCTTTACGGCCTTTATCGATATCATCCCATGCGAAAATTGTCTCTTCAGATTCTGATTTATTTGAATAACCGAAGTAGCTTAAGCGATGATTATCGTTGATATCCCAATCAATTGTAGCTCCCCAAAAAACATCATCTTGACTTTCACGTTCACGAACTTGATTATCTGCAAGGTAGTGATCCCAAAATGAAGGCTGCCATCCATAAGTTTGGCTATTATCTTTCGGGTTAACAATTGCATACATAAATAACGTATCTTCAATAATTGGACCACCCGCTGATAGCGTTATTTCTTTTGAAGATTGTTCGTTTATGCTTTGATCTCTGTATACACCGCCAGTACCACCCCATGCACGAGATTTTTGCTCATTATCACTGCGCCATGAGTCAGGAGTATAAGTTGCTGTCGCAGCAAATTCCCATTCATTTGTACCTTTTTTAGCCGTTGCGTTAATTGCACCACCTGTAGCTCGACCATACTTAGCAGAGTACCCACCAGTTTTAACTTGGAATTCATTATAGAATTCAAATGGCAATTCACCACAGCCTAAACCATTACGAGTGTTGGTAACTTCCATGCCGTTGATATAACAAACGTTTTCAGCAACCGAAGAACCGCCAAAAGAAGCTGTATTACCAAAAGTAGTATCACCTTTAACAACGCCTGGAGCTAATAATGCTACTGATGTCAAGTTACGCGCAATTGGCATTCTATCAATTTCAACTTCACCGACAACTAAACCAGAATCAGATGATGAAACATCAATTGTTGCGATAGAAGAACCTACAACTTCAATGACTTCTGTTGAATCTGTATCAGCTACTTCAAAGTTTGTAACTGTATTGGAACCTAGTACAGATCTTGCCTCTGACTCTGCATATACAGTATTACCCTTTGACACTGTGACCTTGTATGTACCCGATGGCATTTTTGCTAAACGGTAGCTACCATCAGCTTTTAAACTAACAGTACGTGAAGTACCTGTAGCAATATTTACAGCTTTAACTGTATAACCTTCAACATTACTAACGGTAACATTACCAATCAGGTCATCTGCTACTGCTGTACCCATACCGAGAACGGCTGATATTGCAACAGCCGTTACTGATCGTTTAAACGATCTTGAAATATTATTTCTCATATTATGTTTCTCTCTGGACTAATGAATTATTTTTTATAATTTTTATATCTTTATGTATGCACTTGTTACGAAACGTAACATACGACACAATATTGCCTGAAACTGAAAAATATTCAAGGGCTTTGTGTATACAATTATTAGATATTTTAGCTTTTGTACAGACTAAATCTAACACATTGAAAAATAGACTGTAATATATAGAGTATTATTATGATCTATTTTTTTGTACTAAAATATATACATTTTCCGTTAAATATTTGTTAATTTTGTGTCTAGTAAATATGCTAAAAAAGTTAAACTAATATAATACTTTGGTTGATAATGAATAAAATTATTCTATATGCATTGATTTAGTTTCACCCTGAAAGTTAGCAGGGCAGACCGAAACATTAAGAAAACTTGATTGTTTTTAGCTATAAGGAGTAGTATTACTCTAAGCATTAATTTTTTGAGCTAGATATGGTTACTGACACTGATGGTTATGTACATATAATCGAATATCTTACTGAGCATTTAAGCTTATTTGAAAATACTACCGTCGCTGATACATCAAAAGACTCTGTGATGGCAGTCATTGAACAAGAACTTAGTGAACAAATCATTATGGTGTGTAGCCAGAATGAGCAATTAACGTTTAATCAACGAAATATCATCATTCGTGAAGTTGATGCCATTGTTTATGATTTAGAAGAAATATTATCCGGTGTTATCAATAACCCGGTCACACCCGAGCAGCACAATTTCCTTAAAGAGTTTGCTTTATTGATCAAAAACTTGTTTGATACTGAAGTTCATGCGGGTGTATTAAGCTAACCCATTACTTTATCCCTAGTCTAACTTTTATCTATCAGTTATTATTACTGTCACTATATTACAAACCAAAAGAATAGATATGAAAGCTGAAGTAAAATGGATCGATGAGGAAATGTTTGCTGGTATTTCCGAAAGTGGACATTCTCTTGTATTGGACGCAAATGCCGGAAAATTAGCGCCAAGCCCATTAGAGAATATATTAATCTCTCTAGGTTGTTGTTCTTCCGTAGATGTTATCAGTATTTTAAAAAAAACTCGTCAACAAGTAACTGATTGTAAGGTAGAAATAACAGGTACTCGTGTTGATACAGTACCAAAACTTTTTTCGGACATTCACCTTCATTTCATCATTTCTGGTCATGACATTGCTGAAAAACATGTTAAAAAAGCTGTTAGTTTGTCTGCAGATAAGTATTGCTCTGTCGCATTAATGCTTAACAAATCAGTGAATATTACCCATGATTTTTCGGTTATAGATCTGTAGCGTGTTTATGCTTCAAGGTATAAACGTCAATTTAATGTCCAACAATCTGAATCTCTAGTGGGGCAACCCGCTAGATAAACTATTGTAATAATTTACTGTAAATCATTAATAAATTAGGTTACAAATCACTCATCCAGTCTAGTTGTTTATTTGCCTCATGTTTTTTCTGCATAATATCTTGAATTAACGGTGTTAAAATTAATTCCATCGCTAAGCCCATTTTACCACCAGGGACAACTAAGGTATTCATTCGAGACATAAATGCCCCGTCAATCATACTAAGAAAGTAGGGAAAATCGATATGATTGCCATCACGACAACGGATGACCACAAAGCTTTCATCTAACGTTGGTATAGCTTTAGCACTAAAGGGATTTGAAGTATCAACGGTTGGAACGCGTTGAAAGTTAATATGAGTACGTGAAAATTGTGGTGTTATAAAAGATATATAGTCCTCCATACTCCTTACGATGCTTGCTGTCACAGCCTCTCGGCTATGACCTCGTTGGTTAGTATCTCTAATGATTTTTTGTATCCATTCTAAGTTGACAATAGGGACCATTCCAATAAGGAGATCGACGTGCTTAGACACATCGTTTTTTTCCGTTACAACACCGCCATGTAAGCCTTCATAAAATAGCAAATCAGTGCCTTCCCCTAACTCTTCCCAAGGGGTGAATGTGCCCGGCATTTGATTATAAGGAACTGCTTCATCAAATGTATGAAGGTATCGTCGCATTTTGCCTTTACCTGTTTCAGAATAATCTCTAAACAGCTTTTCTAACGCACCAAAATCGTTGGCAGCATCGCCAAAATAGCTAATATTACGTTTATCTTCTCTGGCTTTTCTTTTTTCAAGATCCATTTCTTGGCGTGAATAGCGATGAAAGCTATCACCTTCAACTTTCGCAGATACAATACCTAATGTTCTAAAGATATGCTCAAATGATTCTGTCGTTGTTGAAGTGCCTGCACCGGACGAGCCAGTGACAGCAATAATGGGATTTCTTGAGGACATAGCGTAAAACCAAAGTGAATAGGGAGTAATGTTATACGAAGATTAACACGGAAGGTCAAGTATCTTCAGGATTTAGCTGTTATAGGCATCTTGCAGGCATAAAAAAACGGAGCATAGTGCTCCGTTTTTCAATTAGTTACTCAAACAACATGTGTTATTTAAGCTTCTTCGCTGACTTCTTCAACTTCTTCAGCAACTTCTTCAACTGCTGGACGGTCTACAAGTTCAACATAAGCCATAGGCGCTTTATCACCAGTACGGTAACCACATTTTAAAATGCGAGTATAACCACCTGGGCGTTCTTGGTAACGTTCACCAAGTTCGTTAAATAAAATACCTACTACTTCTTGATCACGTGTGCGGGCAAATGCCAAACGGCGGTTTGCTACACTGTCGGTCTTAGCCATAGTAATTAATGGCTCTACAACGCGACGTAATTCTTTAGCTTTAGCAACAGTCGTTTTGATAACGCCGTGTTTAACTAAAGAACTTGCCATATTGCGGAACATCGCCTGGCGATGACTGCTATTACGGTTTAACTGGCGACCGCTTTTACGATGGCGCATAAGTTAATCCTTCTCTCAACTATTAAAAAACGATGATCGACTTAGTCGTTATCAGCGATGCTTTCAGGCGGCCAATTTTCAAGGCGCATACCCAATGATAAACCACGAGACGCTAATACGTCTTTGATTTCCGTTAGAGACTTCTTACCTAAATTAGGTGTTTTAAGAAGCTCTACTTCAGCACGTTGTACTAAATCACCAATATATTGTATTGCTTCTGCTTTTAAACAGTTAGCAGATCGAACAGTAAGTTCAAGATCATCAACTGGGCGTAACAATATTGGATCAAACAGAGGTTTTTCCTCTTTTGGTTCTTCTTGAGTAATATCACGTAACTCAACAAACGCATCTAGCTGTTCAGCTAAAATAGTTGAAGCGCGACGGATAGCTTCCTCAGGATCTAACGTACCGTTAGTTTCCATATCAAGAACCAATTTGTCCAAATCTGTACGTTGTTCAACACGTGCAGAATCAACATCATAAGCAATTCTAACTACAGGACTGAAAGATGCATCAACTAACAAACGTCCAATTGCACGATCTTCTTCCTCGGCATCGCGACGAGTTGAAGCAGGAACGTAACCACGACCCATTTCAACTTTAATGCGCATACTGATAGAGCCATCACCGGTAAGGTGACAAATCACATGGTCTGGATTTGCAATTTCTACATCTCCATCATGCTGAATATCAGCTGCCGTTACAGGGCCTTCACCTGACTTAGTTAAGGTAAGAACTGCTTCATTTTTGCCTTCTAAACCAATTGCTAGTCCTTTAAGGTTTAACAGTATTTCGATGATGTCTTCTTGAACACCTTCTTTACTACTGTACTCATGTAATACACCATCAATTTCTACTTCAGTTACAGCACAACCTGGCATTGAAGATAAAAGTATACGACGTAAGGCATTACCTAAAGTGTGACCAAAACCACGTTCCAATGGCTCTAAAGTAACTTTAGCGCGTGTAGAGCTAACAGTTTCAATATCAACCAAGCGTGGTCTAAGAAATTCGGTTACAGAACCCTGCATATATGTCCTCTCTTAAAGTGCGACTTTACTTAGAGTAAAGTTCAACTATCAACTGTTCATTAATTTCGGCAGATAAGTCAGAACGATCTGGAACGCGTTTAAAAACACCTTCTAGCTTCTTGTTATCTACTTCAACCCAGACTGGCTTCTCACGTTGTTCAGCTAATTCTAAAGCAGCAATAATACGCGCTTGAGTTTTTGACTTTTCACGAACAGAAACTACATCTTCAGCTTTAACAGTGAAAGATGGAATATTAACAACACTTCCATTCACTACGATAGCTTTATGGCTAACAAGCTGACGTGCTTCAGCACGAGTACTTGCAAAACCCATGCGATATACAACGTTGTCTAAACGTTTTTCTAAAAGTTGTAACAAGTTTTCACCAGTATTACCTTTTAGACGCGCAGCTTCTTTATAGTAGTTACGGAATTGCTTCTCTAGTACGCCATAAATACGACGAACTTTTTGTTTTTCACGAAGTTGAACACCATAGTCTGACAAACGACCGCGACGGGCGCCGTGTTGACCTGGGATCATTTCGAATTTACATTTAGTGTCAATTGCTCTCACACCACTTTTAAGGAATAAATCTGTTCCTTCGCGGCGGCTAAGCTTTAACTTTGGACCTAAATATCTAGCCATTTTCTCTCTCCAACATTCCTAATAAAGTGCAATTAAACGCGACGTTTCTTAGGAGGACGACAACCATTATGAGGAATCGGTGTAACGTCAGTAATGTTGGTGATTTTAAAACCAGCAGCATTTAAAGCACGGATAGCAGATTCACGACCTGGTCCCGGACCTTTAACGAACACTTCAATATTCTTCAAGCCAAACTCTTGTGCAGTTTTACCCGCACGATCTGCAGCTACTTGCGCAGCAAAAGGAGTTGATTTACGTGAACCACGGAAACCAGAACCACCAGCAGTCGCCCAAGATAATGCATTACCTTGACGGTCTGTAAGAGTTACGATTGTGTTGTTGAAAGAAGCATGGATATGAGCCATGCCATCAGCAACTTGTTTTTTTACGCGTTTACGCGTACGTACAGGTGTTTTAGCCATTGTCTAGTTCCTCTTACTTCTTAATTGGCTTACGAGGACCTTTACGGGTACGCGCATTTGTTTTAGTGCGTTGACCACGTAGAGGAAGACTGCGACGGTGACGAATGCCACGGAAACAACCTAAATCCATAAGACGTTTAATGTTCATTGAAACTTCACGGCGTAAATCACCTTCTACGGTGTATTTATCCACTTCTGCGCGAAGCAAATCAATTTTTGCTTCGTCTAATTCACTGATCTTCGTAGATTCAGCGATACCAGCCGCCGCACAAATAGCTTTTGCACGAGTTTGACCGATACCGTAAATCGCAGTAATGGCGATTACTGCATGCTTACGATCAGGGATGTTAATGCCAGCGATACGGGCCACTAACACATCTCCTATTTAAAGATTAAAATTAACCGGTTGAAAAGCCCGTTAGGATACTCAACCAGCGACTTATTTTGCAAATCGAAGCGGCATTATACAGACTTATCTACATAATGCCACTGCTAAAGATTTAGCCTTGACGTTGCTTATGTTTTGGTTCACTACAAATTACGCGAACAACACCAGCACGTTTAACAACTTTACAGTTACGACAAATCTTTTTTACGGATGCACGAACTTTCATTTTATACTCCGTCTCTCAAAAGAGAGTTAACTTAAGCACCTATCGGCCATAGCCTTTAAGGTTTGCTTTCTTAAGCACATTATCATATTGATGTGACATCAAATGCGTTTGTACTTGAGCCATAAAATCCATAATAACCACTACAATGATCAATAATGATGTTCCACCGAAGTAAAACTGAACATCCCAGGCAATCATCATGAATTCAGGAACCAAACAGACAAAGGTAATATACAACGCACCTGTTAAGGTTAAACGTGTCATTACTTTATCTATATATTTAGACGTTTGCTCACCAGGACGGATCCCAGGAATAAACGCACCAGATTTTTTCAGGTTATCTGCTGTTTCACGCGGATTGAAAACCAATGCCGTGTAAAAGAAACAGAAAAATATTATCGCTGCAGCTAGCAACATTACGTATAGTGGCTGACCTGGAGAAATTGCAATAGACAACTCCTGCAGAACGTCTGCAACCATACCGTCACCTTGTCCAAACCAACTCGCAATTGAGCCAGGGAACAACAACATACTTGAAGCAAAAATGGGTGGGATAACACCTGCCATATTCACTTTTAAGGGTAAGTGTGTACTCTGTGCTGCAAACACCTTACGGCCTTGCTGACGCTTTGCGTAATTAACAACAATTCGTCGTTGACCACGTTCGACAAAAACCACAAAGAATGTTACTGCAAATACAATCACTGCAATAAGCAATAATACTAATAAGTGCAATTCACCTTGACGCGTCATCTCTGCAGTTTGACCTACAGCTGATGGCATACCAGCAACAATCCCGGCAAATATTATGATAGAAATACCATTACCTATACCGCGTTCTGTAATTTGCTCACCTAACCACATTAAAAACATGGTACCAGTAACCAAACTCACAACAGCAGCAAAGTAGAAACCAAAACCAGCGTCCATTACTAGACCAGGCATCATTCCAGGTAAACTTCTCGCAATTGCAATTGATTGTACTGTCGCTAGTATTAAAGTACCGTAGCGGGTGTATTGGCTGATTTTACGTCGTCCAGCTTCACCTTCTTTTTTCAATTCTGCCATTGCTGGGTGAATTACCGTAAGCAATTGCATAATGATAGAAGCTGAAATGTACGGCATAATACCAAGCGCCAATACAGAGGCTCGCTCAAGTGCACCACCGGAGAACATGTTAAACATTTCTACGATAGTGCCCTTTTGTTGATCAAACAACTGAGCTAATACAGCGGCGTCAATACCAGGGATTGGCACAAATGATCCTAAACGTGCGACAACAAGTGCGCCGAATACAAACCATAATCTTTGTTTTAGCTCAGACAATCCGCCTGCGCCTTTGTTCCCTTGTGTGGAACCCATTCCTGGTGTAGCCATAACCTGTATTATTCCTCGATTTTTCCACCGGCAGCTTCAATAGCCGCACGAGCACCTTTAGTAACACCTAAGCCACGAACAGTGATTGGACGAGTAATCTCGCCAGACAGCATAATTTTTGCTGCCACAATGTTACGTGTAATTAGGTTAGCGTCTTTAAGCGCATGAATATCGACAACATCACCTGTGATGTTATTTAGTTCATGTAAACGTACTTCAGCGCGAACTAAAGATTTACGTGACGTGAAACCAAATTTAGGTAAACGTTGTTTCAATGGCATTTGACCGCCTTCAAAACCAGGACGTACACTACCGCCAGAACGAGACTTCTGACCTTTGTGACCACGACCACCTGTTTTACCTATGCCTGAACCAATACCACGACCACAGCGTTTCTTGGCTTTCTTAGCACCTGGTGCAGGAGATAAAGTATTTAAATGCATAATTAATCCTCCACCTTAATCATATAATGTACTTGATTGATCATACCACGTACAGAAGGAGTATCTTCTAACTCAACTGTATGATTGATACGACGTAAACCAAGACCTTTTAATGTAGCTCTATGTTTCGGTAAACGACCAATAGAACTTTTTACTTGAGTTACTTTTACTGTTTTAGCCATGCTCAATTACCCCAAAATATCAGCAACGCTTTTGCCACGTTTTGCTGCAACAACTTCTGGCGATTTCATATTCGCAAGAGCTGAAACAGTAGCGCGTACTACGTTGATTGGGTTAGTAGAACCGTATGCTTTTGACAATACGTTCTGAACGCCTGCAACTTCAAGTACTGCACGCATCGCGCCACCGGCGATGATACCTGTACCTTCAGAAGCTGGTTGCATGTAAACTTTAGAACCTGAATGACGTCCTTTAATAGGATGTTGAAGAGTAGTACCCTTCAAATCTATGGTTACTAAGTTACGACGTGCTTTTTCCATTGCTTTTTGGATTGCAGCAGGCACTTCACGTGCTTTACCGTAACCAAAACCAACGCGACCAGCACCATCACCAACAACAGTTAATGCTGTGAAACTGAATATGCGACCACCTTTAACCACTTTTGAAACGCGGTTAACGGCAATTAGCTTTTCAGCCATATCACTTTGTTGTGAGTTTTCTTGATTATGATTAGCCATCATCAACCCCTAAAACTGAAGACCAGCTTCACGAGCTGCATCTGCTAACGCTTTTACACGACCATGGTAACGGAAACCTGAGCGATCAAATGCTACAGACTCAATGCCTTTAGCTTTTGCACGTTCAGCGATTGCTTTACCTACAGCTTGAGCTGCGGCAACGTTACCTGTTTTTTCTAACTGAGCACTAACTTCTTTGTCTAAAGTAGACGCTGTTGCGATTACTTCAGAACCTGTTGGTGCAATCAATTGCGCGTAAATATGGCGAGGAGTACGGTGAACGACTAAACGATTCGCACCCAGCTCGCTAATTTTTGCACGAGCGCGTTTAGCGCGGCGCAAACGAGATGTTTTCTTATCCATCGTATTACCCTACTTTTTCTTAGCTTCTTTACGGCGTACATATTCATCAACATAACGGATACCTTTACCTTTATAAGGCTCAGGTCTACGGTATGCACGAATGTTCGCAGCAGTTTGACCGACCAACTGTTTGTCAGCGCCTTTCAGCGTGATTTCAGTTTGACTAGGAGTTTCAACAGTAATCCCTTCAGGGATAGCGTGATCAACCGGGTGTGAAAAGCCTAAAGATAAGTTTAAGTTCTTACCTGCAGCTTTAGCACGGTAACCAACACCGTTTAAAACTAATTTCTTTTCAAAACCTTTACTTACACCTTCAACCATATTATTGATTAAAGCACGTGCAGTACCGGCTTGAGCCCAAGCGCCTTTAGTATCAGCAACGATATTAGTAATGATGTTATTTTCTTCTTGAGAAATAACAACGTCACTGTGGATCGTGCGAGATAATTCGCCTACTGGACCTTTAACTTTTATGTCTTGACCTGATAACGTAATAGTAACGCCAGCAGGTACTTCGACAGGTGCTTTTGCAACACGAGACATAGTTCTGCTCCTTACGCTACGAAACCAAGAACTTCACCACCAAGACCCGCAGAGCGAGCGGCACGATCAGTCATTAGACCTTTAGAAGTAGAAACAATTGCAATCCCCATTCCCGCTAATACTTTAGGAAGCTCATTAGCTCCTTTGTATACACGAAGACCAGGACGTGAAACACGTTTAATTGTTTCAATTACTTCTTTACCTTCAAAATATTTTAAAGTAACAGCTAATTCTGGTTTTGTATCACCAGACACTGAATACTCTGTAATGTAACCTTCTTCTTTAAGTAAGTTAGCAATTGCAACTTTTACTTTAGAAGATGGCATTGTTACTGCAGTTTTTGCTGCAGATTGACCGTTGCGGATGCGTGTAAACATGTCCGCGATAGGATCAGTCATCATAACCATTTACTCCCGTGAATTACCAACTAGCTTTCTTAAGACCTGGAACTTCACCACGCATAGTTGCTTCACGCAACTTAATTCGGCTTAAACCGAATTTACGTAAGTAACCATGTGGACGACCAGTAACATTACAACGGTTACGTTGACGGCTACTAGAAGAATCACGAGGTAAACTTTGAAGTTTCAATACGGCATCCCAACGCTCTTCTTCCGAAGAATCTACACCTGAGATGATTGCTTTTAGCGCTGCACGCTTTTCAGCATATTGTGCAACTAACTTGGTTCTTTTAGCTTCACGAGCTTTCATTGACGATTTAGCCATAACTCTACACCTTATTTCTTAAACGGGAAATTAAAGGCAGTCAGCAATGCATGACCTTCTTCATTAGATTTCGCGCTGGTAGTGATAGTAATATCCATACCGCGAATCTTATCGATTTTATCATACTCGATTTCTGGGAAGATAATTTGCTCACGTACACCCATGCTGTAATTACCACGGCCGTCGAACGATTTCGGGTTCAAGCCACGGAAGTCACGAATACGAGGAACAGAAATAGAGATTAAACGCTCTAAAAATTCCCACATTCTTTCACCGCGTAGAGTTACTTTTGCGCCAATAGGATAGCCTTCACGAATCTTAAAACCCGCAACAGAGTTGCGTGCTTTAGTGATTTGAGGCTTTTGACCTGAGATTGCAGTAAGATCATTTGTGGCGTGTTCTAATACTTTTTTATCAGCAATAGCTTCACCAACACCCATGTTAAGGGTGATCTTTTCAATCCGAGGGACTTGCATGACACTTTTATAGTCAAACTTCTTTTGAAGTTCAGCTACAACTGTATCTTTATAAAAATCATGCAGTTTCGCCATCGTTTACTCCAATTATTAAACTAATTCGTTATTAGATTTGAAAAAACGTACTTTTTTACCGTCTTCAATTCTAAAACCTACACGATCTGCTTTACCCGTTGCTGGGTTAAGGATCGCTACGTTTGAGACGTTTAAAGGGGCTTCTTTCTCAACAATGCCACCAGGCTGCTGTAACTGAGGTACAGGCTTAGTGTGCTTTTTGATTAAGTTAACGCCTTCAACAAATACTTTACTGTCTTCAACAAGCACTTTAGTGACTTTACCAGTCTTGCCCTTGTCTTTTCCAGCTAGTATAACTACTTCATCATCACGACGAATCTTAGATGCCATTATCGTGACTCCTTATAGTACTTCAGGTGCAAGTGAAACGATTTTCATGAACTTTTCGTTACGAAGTTCACGTGTCACAGGACCGAATATACGAGTACCAATTGGTTGTAAGTTAGCATTTAACATTACAGCCGCGTTTTCATCAAAACGGATGGCAGAACCATCTGTACGACGAACACCTTTCTTTGTGCGCACCACTACTGCAGTAAGAACATCACCTTTTTTAACCTTGCCGCGAGGATTTGCTTCCTTCACTGCAATTTTAATGATATCACCAATGCGTGCGTAGCGACGGTGCGAACCACCAAGAACCTTTATACATTGTACACGTCGAGCGCCGCTGTTATCAGCTACGTTCAATTGTGATTGCATTTGGATCATTTAATATGTCTCCGCTATTTATCTTTTGTCGTCTATAAAAAAGATAGAAATTTAAGGCCAGAAATTTGACCCGTCACTGCCTTTTAAATCCCCCTCATATTAAGAGGGCGCGAGATTATAACACCA
Organism: Colwelliaceae bacterium 6441; assembly: GCA_040779345.1. Lineage (GTDB taxonomy): Bacteria > Pseudomonadota > Gammaproteobacteria > Enterobacterales > Alteromonadaceae > Thalassotalea_H. Next base: position 48,894 of record JBFONU010000018.1, read on the forward strand.
CTCAAAAAAAAGTGGTACTTTATTTGAACAATTTTTATCTAGTTCACTAAATTAGCTTCTGCGTCAGACTAACCGGCAATAAAAAAGGCTCCCGAAGGAGCCTTTTAATAGTACCAATAAAAACTTATCTTAAGCTTTTGTGATCACATCAACTAAAGTCCAGTTTTTAGACTTAGAAATTGGTGCACATTCACGAATAGTTACTACATCACCTGCATTACACTGGTTAGTTTCATCATGCGCTTTCAACTTAGTTGAGCGCGTCATGAACTTACCGTAGATTGGGTGTTTTACACGTCTTTCAATTAATACAGTGATAGACTTATCCATTTTATCACTGACTACTCGACCTTGTAGTGTACGAATTTTATCGCTCATTACTTATCTGCCTTTTCAGTTATGATAGTCTTAACACGTGCAATATTGCGACGTACCGTTCTTAGCAAGTGAGTTTGTGCTAACTGACCTGTGCTTGCTTGCATGCGATAGTTAAACTGTTCGCGCAAAAGCTCAAGTAATTCAGCATTTAACTCTTCAATGCTTTTTTCTCTTAAATCGCTAGCTTTCATTACATCACCGTTCTAGTTACGAAGGTTGTTTTAAAAGGAAGTTTAGCCGCTGCTAAAGCAAATGCTTCGCGTGCGATTTCTTCCGATACACCTTCCATTTCATAAAGAACACGACCTGGTAGAATTTGACAAACCCAATATTCTACAGAACCTTTACCTTTACCCATACGAACCTCAAGAGGCTTTTTGGTAATTGGCTTATCTGGGAATACACGGATCCAAATTTTACCTTGACGCTTAACGTGACGAGTCATCGCACGACGAGCAGCTTCAATTTGACGCGCAGTCATACGACCACGTTCAACTGATTTTAACCCGAAAGTACCGAAGCTCACTGAGCTACCAACATGTGCAAGACCGCGGTTACGCAATTTAAATTGCTTACGGAATTTAGTACGTTTTGGTTGTAACATTACTTATCCCCTACTTGCTCTTGCGGTTGTTTCTTTTTTTAGGTTTAGCAGGTGCTTCAGCCTGTAGAGGCATACCACCGATTACTTCACCCTTAAAGATCCAAACTTTAATACCGATCGTACCATACGTTGTTTCACCACGCGCAGTTGCGTAGTCAATATCAGCACGTAAAGTATGTAGAGGTACACGACCTTCACGATACCATTCAGAACGTGCAATATCAGCGCCGCCTAAACGACCGCTAACTTCAACTTTGATACCCTTAGCACCTAAACGCATAGCATTTTGTACAGCACGCTTCATAGCGCGACGGAACATAACACGACGTTCTAGTTGGCTACCAATACTGTCAGCAACAAGCTGCGCATCCATTTCTGGCTTACGAACTTCAGCGATGTTGATTTGAGCAGGAACACCAGCAATTTTAGATACTTGTAAACGTAATTTTTCTACGTCTTCGCCTTTCTTACCGATAACAACACCTGGACGAGCCGTGTGAATTGTTACGCGGATAGATTTAGCTGGACGCTCAATTACGATTTTTGATAATGATGCACGCTTAAGCTTTTCAGTTAAGTATTCACGAACCAGATGGTCACCGTGTAAATTAGCTGCAAAATCTTTGCTACTTGCAAACCAAGTAGACGCGAAAGGTTTAGTGATACCTAAGCGAATACCATTTGGATGGACTTTTTGACCCATTCTAATATCTCCTAGCTATCAGCTACAATCACAGTAATGTGACTTGTACGCTTAAGGATACGATCCGCGCGACCTTTCGCACGAGGCTTGATACGTTTCATTGTAGGACCATCGTCAACCATTATAGTTTTAACGAATAATTCATCAATGTCTGCACCTTCGTTATGTTCTGCATTAGCAATCGCTGAGTTCAAAACTTTTTTCACTAAGTCTGCAGCACCTTTGTTGCTGTAGTCTAAGATTTCTAAAGCTTTCTCAACACCTAAGCCGCGGATTTGATCCACAACTAAGCGAGCTTTTTGTGCTGAACCACGGGCAAATTTATGTTTAGCAATAGCTTCCATTTAACTTCCCCTTATCTTTTCGCTTTCTTATCTGCGATATGACCGCGATAAGTACGAGTTGGTGCAAATTCACCCAATTTGTGACCGATCATTTCTTCGGTTACAAATACAGGAACGTGTTGACGGCCATTATGGACAGCTATGGTCAATCCGATCATATTTGGTATGATCATTGAACGACGGGACCAAGTTTTAATTGGCTTTTTATTCCCGCTTTCCAGAGCTTTCTCTACCTTCGTCAACAAGTGTAGGTCTATAAATGGACCTTTCTTGAGAGAACGTGGCATGGTGATTCCTCTTTATTAATTGGTACTATTATTTAGTACGACGACGTACGATAAATTTATCAGTACGCTTGTTTGAACGAGTCTTGTAACCCTTAGTTGGTACACCCCAAGGAGATACCGGATGACGACCGCCTGAAGTTTTACCTTCACCACCACCGTGTGGGTGATCAACTGGGTTCATGGCAACACCACGAACAGTTGGGCGAACACCACGCCAACGAGTAGCACCGGCTTTACCCAAAGAGCGAAGCATGTGTTCTGCGTTACCGATTTCACCTAAAGTAGCACGACAATCTGCTTCGATTTTACGCATTTCGCCTGAACGAAGACGTAAAGTAACGTAAGCACCATCTTTAGCAACTAGTTGAGCATAAGTACCCGCCGCACGAGCGATTTGAGCACCTTTACCAGGTTTAAGTTCGATTGCATGAATAACACTACCTAATGGTGTGTTACGCAATGGTAATGTGTTACCTGCTTTGATTGGAGCGTCAACACCAGACTGGATTGAATCACCAGCTTTTAAGCCTTTAGGGGCTAAGATGTAACGACGTTCACCATCTGCATATAATACTAACGCAATGTTAGCACTACGGTTTGGATCATATTCCAAACGCTCTACTTTAGCAGGAATGCCATCTTTATTACGCTTAAAGTCAATCATACGGTAGTGTTGCTTGTGACCACCACCAATGTGACGAACTGTAATGCGACCATTATTGTTACGACCACCAGACTTAGACTTAGTGTCTAATAATGGTGCGTAAGGCTTACCTTTATGCAACTCCGCGTTTACCACTTTTACTACGTGGCGACGACCCGGAGAAGTAGGTTTACATTTAACTATAGCCATTTTTGTAAACTCCTATGATTCCGCGCCGACGAAGTCGATGTCGCTGCCTTCAGCAAGAGTAACGTATGCTTTTTTCCAATCGCTTCTGCGACCAAAACGAGCACCAGTACGTTTTGTCTTCCCTTTAACATTTAGTGTGCGAACACCTTCAACTGAAACTTCGAAAAGTTTCTCAACAGCAGCTTTGATTTCAGCTTTAGTAGCATTAGTAGCAACTTTGAAAACAACTGTGTTGTTTGCTTCAGCAGCCATTGTGCTTTTCTCAGAAATGTTCGGTGCTAAAAGCACTTTTAACAAACGTTCTTCGCTTATCATCCTAACATCTCCTCAAGTTGTTTAACTGCAGTTGCAGTCATCAAAACTTTTTCAAAACCAACCAAACTAACTGGGTCAATGCCGTCTACGTCACGAACGTCAACTTTATATAAGTTACGTGCTGACAAGAACAAGTTCTCTGTTACTTCAGGAGTAACAATTAACACGTCTTTAAGCTCAAGACCTTGTAGCTTAGCTACTAATTCTTTAGTTTTTGGTGTTTCAACTGCAAAATTTTCCACCACTACTAAGCGTTCTTGACGAACTAACTCAGATAAGATGCTTTTAATCGCACCACGGTACATTTTACGGTTAACTTTTTGGCTGTGATCTTGTGGCTTAGCAGCGAATGTTACGCCACCTGTACGCCAGATTGGACCACGAGTTGTACCGGCACGAGCACGGCCAGTACCTTTTTGACGCCATGGTTTTGCGCCACCGCCGCTAACTTCTGAGCGAGTTTTCTGAGCACGAGTACCCGCACGAGCACCAGCTGCATAAGCAACTACTACTTGGTGTACTAAAGCTTCATTGAACTCACGTCCAAAAGTTGCTTCGGAAACTTCAAGAGCGCCTTTAGCGTCTTTTAATGATAATTCCATCACAAATCTCCTGGACTAGGCTTTAACAGCTGGTTTGATGATTACGTTACCGTTGATAGCACCCGGAACTGACCCTTTAATAAGGAGTAAGTTACGTTCTGCATCAACACGAACCAATTCAAGGTTTTGTGTAGTAGTCTTCACAGCACCCATATGACCAGACATTTTTTTGCCTTTGAAAACTCGACCTGGTGTTTGACACTGGCCGATCGAACCGTTAGAACGGTGAGAAATAGAGTTACCGTGAGTAGCATCTTGCATGCTAAAGTTCCAACGCTTAATACCACCTTGGAAACCTTTACCTTTAGAAGTACCGGTTACATCTACTAATTTAGTGTCATTGAATAACTCAACAGTAATAGCACTGCCAGTTTCAAGACCTTCACCTTCATTTTCGTTTAAACGGAATTCCCACAAGCCGCGGCCTGCTTCGATACCTGCTTTCGCGAAATGTCCAGCACTTGGTTTGTTAACACGGTTAGCTTTTTTGCTGCCCGTTGTAACTTGCAATGCTGAATAACCATCGTTATCTACAGTTTTAACCTGAGCAACGCGGTTAGCTTCAACTTCTAGGACTGTAACAGGAGTAGAAACACCATCTTCTGTGAAGATGCGAGTCATACCAACTTTACGTCCAACTAGACCTATAGTCATGTTAAAAACCCCTTATTAACCCAAGCTAATTTGAACGTCAACACCCGCTGCAAGATCTAAACGCATTAATGCGTCAACAGTCTTTTCAGTAGGTTCAACGATATCAATTAAACGCTTGTGAGTACGAATTTCGTACTGATCACGTGCATCTTTGTTAACGTGTGGAGAAGTCAAGATAGTGAAACGTTCTTTGCGAGTAGGAAGTGGAATAGGACCACGAACCTGTGCGCCAGTACGTTTTGCAGTATCAACGATTTCTGCTGTAGATTGATCAATCAAACGATGATCGAACGCTTTCAAACGAATGCGAATTCTTTGATTTGACATTTATCAAATCCCCAATATAAAAGAACGAACAAAGTACAGCCCATCACCTTTTTTTGTAAAAGGGGGGAGTACCGATTAAAACATTCAACCCCCTATCGGGGTTGCTGTATGAGCTAAATCCTATTAAAGCAATTTAGCTAAATTACGCAGACCTAGGTCGAACGTAGGCGCGTATTATACACATTTAATTAAACTATGCAACCCGCCTGATAAGCCCATTACAGATAGATGGTTCTGCTATTTAACTTGAACGTATAAAATGCTAGCTTAAGTGCCTAAAGTGTCATAACCAGCAACACGTCTCTTGTTATGTGAATTCTCCTCCCAACCAGCTTCACCTTTTTTTAGCTTATGATATTTTTCAATATTTTGTTTAGCAATTCCGATGGATGACAAGTCTATTGATAACTTAAAACCAACGTTATTGTCATCTTCTTTTCGGGTCAGAACAATAATTTGTTGACTCTGTTTGCTATTGTTATAGCTATGACTGATTGCCAGTAATAATTGATCATATTCAAACTTCAATTTTTGCGGTAAATTCATCTGGCTTATAGCTTGTTGATCATTATTAACATCCCCTATCTCATAATGTGAGCCAGGTAATATTACCGGCAGATATAAACCACCTAAGTCAATTCGATTACCTTCACGCAGAACGCCAATTTCCACTTTCTTACCATAGGGAATTTTTGCTAAATATTCATTAAAAACAACGGAAGGAAGTTTTTCTGCATTAGCTATTGGCTTTTTACCTAAAGCAACAATAAGATCGCCCGATCTTAAGCTTAATTCATTTGCCAGTGAATAAGGGATCACTGTAGATACTGAAAGTGCTTTACCATTTTGCTCATACGATTTACTTAATACAGTACCAAAGTATGCACTGACTTGATGGGGGAAAAAATTATTCGTTGACTCTTTTTGGTATGCCGCAACCTTATTCATTGTTATTCGTAATTTTTGTTCCAATTGATTTGGCAGGTTACTTTCAAACGATTTTTCTTTATGTCCTTGAGCTGCCAATAACTCATCATTATCACAAGACTCAGTATGACTCTTTAAGATATTAATAATCGATTGCCCATTGACTTGTTTAAACCCTAATTCATATTGCTGATTAACTTTTATATCAATTAGCAAAGTCTTTTGTATTGGCACAGGTGGATTAGCAACTACACGACCACGTCTAAGGTATTTGATATTCGAAATATATTCTTTTTTTACCCATTGATTAAGCGTTAGTGTGTGAAGACCGGGCTCCAAATAGTATTTTTGCTTGCCACTAGCAACCTTTTTATAAGCTTTTGGCTTTACTATTTGTGTACCATTATTCCCTATAACCTCAACAACATTTACTTTGCCATTAACTTGCTCAGGCGAAAATTGTATTGTCGAACATTTTTCAGCTAACACACCTTGTGAAAAACAGACCGCTGATAGTGCGAGTAACGACGTCGAAATATAACTCCTAACATTGTTAATTTTCATAGGTAACCCATCCTTTTGTATTATTAATCACTTGAACATAATTTGTTCACCAACTATCTACATTAATTGAGCTTAATCAATTAATCAATTAACTGTATTAAGATTCAATCAACGATTTATTTAATTTTATTGCCATAGTTATCACGTAGATCATTTCTCGGGCTCGGGTCATAAGCATGGTGAGTGAGCCTACGATAAACGTTATGGCTTCTCCGATTTCTTTCACCTTTCTTTAATAAATTTGCATCCATTGTCATTTTTGAGTAGAGATCGATGGTTAAATTAAAAGCGGTCAGTGTGGGTGGTTGATATAATTGCTCGAAGGTTAGGGTTTGTCCCGCTCTATTTACTGTGACCGAAAATTTATCCCCGACGATTAAGGTATCTAATTTTGAAGATAAATTATCACTATTTTCTTCAATAATATTATTACCATTAAGTTTAATCCATATGTCATTACTTAATAACCCAAGTTGTTGTGCTATTCCCCCTTCATCAACAGCCAGTATTTTTAAGCCGGTGCCATTGTCAGTTGATGCAACATTGCCTGAGACGCCAAAACGATGGTTTATTTTTGACAAGCGCTTAATGTGAATTGCTTTTGTTGTTGGCGATTGAGTTTGGAAATAATCATATAACTGAGCCACTAATTGGTCGTATTCAAACTTAAGCTCCCCAGGTAACGATACATGCTGCCTTATGTTGTTTTCATGGCCTCTCTCACCACTACTTGGCGCTAATAGGTAGCTTACTTCGGGCTGTGTTAAAGGAATAAACTCTTGTGATAGTTCAATAGGAACTTCATTGCGTAGTAGATTAATTTTAACCCTTTTCCCTATATATAATGCTGTTAAATATTCTTTTAAGATATCGGTTGGTGTACCACGCATTGTTGATACTTTCTTGCCATCTAAATGGGTAATGCGATCACCACTTAATAATGTTAATTTGCTGGCTGGGGAATAAGGCATAACCGTTATTACTTTTAGTGCCTCACCATCATTACTAAAGTTATTGTCAACCAAGGCACCAAATATATCATTACTTGAAACAGGCAATAAATTGGCAAAAGTAGAAGTATTCTCTTGATGGAACTCTGCTATTTTTGTCATTAGTTTATGTAAACGGTAGTCTAACACCTCAGGTAGTTTCAGCGATGGTACCTCATCACTGCTTATTGGCATGTCTTTTGCTGTAAATAGACTTTCATCGCCTGAAGTACAAACTTGCTCCTGCTCTTTAAAGCTCAAAGAGAAATCATTTTCTCCCTTAGCTGAGAAATGCAACTGATAAGCGCGATTAGCTTTAACCTCAACTTGAGCCACCACTACCTTTGCTTGCAAAACATCAACAAGTGAGTTAGATGCTAAAGGAGAATAAACAACCTGTCTTAACGCCTGTTGAGCTTTAGATAATTTATGCATTGATAAAGTAGGGGTGACAGCTACTTTAATTGTATGTAAACCCGGAGCAAAAAAATATGATTTTTCTCCACGATTAATTGCTTTTCTTGGCTTGTACATATTTTTTTGATATTCACCATTATGTTCTGAGAGCAAACCAATATATTTTTTACCATTATGTTTAAATGGTGCTATGTTGATTGTTGAGCATTCATCAGCTTTAACCGGTGCAGAGCTGACAATAAAAATTGCCATGATTGTAATAATTCTTTTTCTTCCTAAAAGATTAAATGCTGTGGTCATATTTTTGTTCCTTTTTATTTAACATTTCAGTCATCAATAAACGTCGTTGTTTTAATAAAACGACTTTTTTATTAAGCGATATATCATTGACTAATTGGGCTTCAACTTTCCTGACCTGCAGTAATAGTTGACTTTGTTGATAGGTAATCAATTCAATCTGCGATAATTGTTGCTCTAAATTATGGTTAACCATTAAAACTTGTTCGAGCTGGTTTTGCAGGGAATAGCTATTCCATATTAACCACCCCACAGCGACAAAGATTATCGATGCAGCACTAGAATAAATAAACTGCCTAATATTGTGCTTTTTCTTAGTTTGCACTGGGTACTTGGTTCTTATTACCTGCCACGCTTGTTCTGGTGGTTGGACAACATCAAACTGATTTGCTGACACTCTTAACGCCATCAACTTTTGTCGCTCGTTTGCACAATGTGTACAGCTTTCTATGTGCATTAACTCAACTTTTGTTAATGACTCAATTAATCGATCACTATTGATATGCATGATCTTTTACCTCTTGAAATAAGCGTATTTTTTTTAACGCTCTGGAGACGATAGATTTTGAATAGCTTGGCGTTTTTTCCACCAAAATAGCTATTTCTTCATGATTGTACTGCTCAACAATAAACAACCATAAAACCAACCTTTCAACTTCAGATACTTTGGCGAGCAATGACTCTATCAAATGGCTATCAATAATTTGTTTGGTCAAATGGCATTCTATTTCAACACCCTCTTCTGGTATTTCTTCCATCAATACCAGTCGATTTTGTCGCCTAATAAAACTTAAGGTATTGTTAAACGCTATTCGTTTTGTCCAAGCAATAAACGAATGGTGCTTTTTATAGAGTGGTAGCTTTTCAAAGATATCTAAAAACGTATCTTGTAATAATTCTTGAGCCGTTTCATTATTACGACAAATATTAATGATGACTGTATAAATTTGAGGAGAAAGTAATCGATAGCAACGCTCAAAGGCACTTTTGTCCCCTTGCTTCATTTGTTCGACTAATTTATCTTCCCAAATATCCAATATCGCATCCTTGATTATTCTTATTGTTATCTAAACGCTTAACTTGAGTAAAACGTCGCATAAATTTATACAAATTTTTACTTTTTAGTACGTTAACTTTTAGTTGCCCTATTTTAGTTGCTATAAATAGGTAAAGAAATTTCTGGTCATAACAATTATTTTTTTGATAATTATGTTTGTTTAGATTTAGTTCTGGTATACTCCCGCGCAAATTTTCATCAATTCCACTTTTTTAAGTAGAACATAAATAGAGTAATGTAATGGCAGATTTATCCAAATACAGAAATATTGGTATCTTCGCTCACGTTGATGCTGGTAAAACCACAACGACTGAACGTATCTTAAAACTTACAGGCATGATCCATAAAATTGGTGAGGTTCACGATGGTGAGTCAACGACTGATTTCATGGAACAAGAGGCTGAGCGCGGTATTACTATCCAATCTGCTGCTGTTACATGTGAGTGGAAAAAACATCGTTTTAACGTAATTGACACTCCTGGTCACGTTGATTTCACAGTAGAAGTATATCGTTCATTAAAAGTACTTGATGGTGGTATCGGTGTATTCTGTGGTTCTGGTGGTGTTGAACCACAATCAGAAACTAACTGGCGTTATGCTAACGAGTCAAAAGTTGCTCGTTTAATTTTCGTTAACAAATTAGACCGTTTAGGTGCCGATTTCTACCGCGTTAAAGCACAAGTAGAAAACGTACTAGGTGCTCGTCCACTTGTAATGACGTTACCAATTGGTACTGAAGACGAGTTTGTTGGTGTTGTTGATGTTTTAACACAAAAAGCCTACATCTGGGATGATTCAGGTCAACCAGAAAACTACACTGTTGAAGATATTCCAGCGGATATGGTTGATGATGCTCAAGCTTACCGTGAAGAAATGATCGAGACAGCGCTTGAAGCTGACGAAGATATGTTAATGGAGTACTTAGAAGGTGAAATGACGCCGACTGAAGAACAAATTAAAGCCTGTATCCGTAAAGGTACAAACGAGCTTATGTTCTTCCCTACTTACTGTGGTTCTGCATTCAAGAACAAAGGTATGCAACTTCTTCTTGACGCTGTTGTTGATTACTTACCATCACCAACTGAAGTTCCACCTCAGCCGTTAACTGACGAAGAAGGTGAACCAACAGGTGAATACGCTATCGTTAGTGCTGACGAACCTTTCCGTGCATTAGCATTTAAGATTATGGATGACCGTTTTGGCGCCTTAACATTCGTACGTGTTTATTCAGGTACGTTAAATAAAGGTGATACTATCCTGAACTCGTTTACCGGTAAAACTGAGCGTATCGGCCGTATGGTTGAAATGCAAGCGGAAGACCGTACAGAGCTTTCTTCTGCACAAGCGGGTGACATTCTTGCTATCGTTGGTATGAAGAACGTTCAAACGGGTCACACGTTATGTTCAACTAAAGAGCCATGTACGTTAGAAGCGATGGTATTCCCAGAACCAGTTATCTCAATTGCTGTTGCACCTAAAGATAAAGGTGGTTCAGAGAAAATGGGTATCGCTATCGGTAAAATGGTTGCTGAAGATCCAACGTTTAAAGTTGAAACTGATGAAGATTCAGGTGAAACCATCCTTAAAGGTATGGGTGAGCTTCACTTAGATATTAAAGTAGATATCCTTAAGCGTACTTACGGTGTTGACTTAGTTGTTGGTAAACCACAAGTTGCTTACCGTGAAACTATTACTCAAGAAATTGAAGATAGCTACACGCATAAGAAACAATCAGGTGGTTCTGGTCAATTCGGTAAAATTGATTACCGCATCCGTCCTGGTGAGCCAAACTCAGGTTTCACATTCAAATCAACGGTTGTTGGTGGTAACGTTCCTAAAGAATTCTTCCCTGCTGTTGAGAAGGGTTTCAAAGGCATGATGGACACAGGTGTTTTAGCTGGTTTCCCTGTGTTAGATGTTGAAGTTGAATTATTTGATGGTGGTTTCCACGCAGTTGATTCATCAGCTGTTGCTTTCGAAATCGCTGCTAAAGGCGCTTTCCGTCAATCAATTCCAAAAGCGGGTGCTCAGTTAATTGAACCTATCATGAAAGTTGATGTGTTCACTCCTGAAGATCACGTTGGTGATGTTATTGGTGACCTTAACCGTCGTCGTGGCATGATCAAAGATCAAGAAGCAGGTACTACTGGTGTGCGTATTAAAGCTGACGTTCCTCTTTCAGAAATGTTCGGTTATATCGGAACATTACGTACAATGACATCTGGTCGTGGTCAATTCTCAATGGAATTCTCACACTACATGCCTTGTCCGAACAATGTAGCTGAAGAAGTTATTGCAGAAGTTAAAGCGCGTGAAGCGGCTGCTAAAAAGAAATAGTTATTGATAACTAAATTCTATAAAGGATGCTTCGGCATCCTTTTTTATTGCCTAAAATATATATACCATAATGTTGCTATCATAAATTAGGCGGTTAAAAAGAATGAATAAGCAATAACACATACATAAGTTGAACGTGCCCGCAATAGCTCTTACAATGGCTTAAATAATTTTAAAAAGTCTACCGTTATGTCCTCAGATAGATTTGGCACCAGTGCTCATTATAAAAGCCAAGAAAAGGGTTATCGAGATAGAGCATTAAAACTTTACCCATGGGTTTGTGGGCGCTGCGCACGCGCATTTGAATATTCAAACATCAAAGAACTCACCGTCCATCATATCGACCACGACCATACCAATAACCCTAATGATGGCTCTAATTGGGAATTACTGTGTATTTATTGTCATGATAACGAACATGCTAAATATACAGATCATGCGAATTACAGTACCGAAGTCATAGCGGGTAGTACGAATCAAGACCAAGCAACTTATAACCCCTTCAGTGATTTAAAGTCCATGTTAAAAAAGTAAGCTATTTCAGACTAAAGCTTTACCCATGCACTCTGACTTTGCCTCTACCAGAGTGTGGTAAGCCCAGTGCTCTTTTATCAAATATGGGCTTGCCAGACTTTATAGCCAATCGCTGACAATATAAATGTGACAAAAAATGCGAATCTCAGCTTAGTCGCAGAGCTTCTCGCCAAAATTTACTAAAAACTGTCCATTGGGACACTTTTCTTAACACAATTTCTCATTACGGATGATCCGTGAAGCTGGCCGTACTTTTCGATGATGCACAAAAAAGGCCGCTTTCGCGACCTTCTTTATTCGATATTATCTCTAATATGGAATTTGTGTTTTAACAGATGATTTAACAAGGCATTGGCACGGAGTTGACGCTAGTCAATGAGTACCAACAACGACGTTAAATCGATGTTAAAGACAAATTAGTCCATAATCTTAGATACAACACCAGCACCTACAGTACGACCACCTTCACGGATAGCGAAGCGTAAACCTTCGTCCATCGCTACTGGGTTGATAAGCTCAACAACAAACTTAAGGTTGTCGCCTGGCATTACCATTTCAACACCTTCAGGAAGCTCTACAGCACCTGTAATATCGGTTGTACGGAAGTAAAACTGTGGACGGTATCCTTTAAAGAATGGCGTATGACGACCACCTTCATCTTTACTTAATACGTAAACTTCTGACTCAAACTTAGTATGAGGAGAAATTGAACCTGGCGCACATAATACTTGACCACGTTCTACGTCTTCACGCTTAAGACCACGTAATAAAACACCACAGTTCTCGCCAGCACGACCTTCGTCAAGCAACTTACGGAACATTTCAACACCAGTACAAGTAGATTTTTGAGTATCACGGATACCAACAACTTCTACTTCTTCACCAACTTTAATGATACCGCGCTCAACACGACCTGTTACAACTGTACCACGACCTGAGAT
>JBFONU010000019.1:0-57294 GCA_040779345.1 Colwelliaceae bacterium 6441
TGTAGCGCTAGAACACAGGCTAGAGTTCAAATCTCTAACTCACCGCCATATTCTAAGAAACCGCAACTTTTATAGTTTGCGGTTTTTTTTCGTCTTATGATTGTTGAATTTAAAACATAGGGTTTGTCGTGCTATTCTTGAAAGCAGAGCTGGAATTTATAGCTTACTATCAAATTCAGTAAATAAACCCAAAAATGTTGAGGTTAGTTCAGCTATACAGTCTTAATCGTCATATTAAACTTGTCTTAAGGTATTTTATTTCGTATTAATCGGTAATGTTATTGTCACGGTGACACCTTGAGGGTTATGGTGATCATTAGCAATAATTTTGCCTTGATGAAATTCACATATCAGCCTTGCGATATAAAGACCTAATCCTAAATGAGGTCGCTTATCAGGCAGGTTTTCTTGATGGTTCTCTCTGATTGATATCATGGAGTCAAACAGTCGTTCTGTCATTTGCTCAGGCAGATGCCGACCATTATTGCTGATATGGATATTCAAAAGTTCAGTCTTTTGTTCAACAGAAATAACAATTTTTTTATCTTGGCTAAATTCAACCGCGTTACAGATCACTTTATCGAGTAATTGAGCAATATGCTCGGGTGAGCCAATAATACTTGCTTGTTGCATTGTGCTGTTAACTTGAAAATCATAATCTTGATAAATTTGGCAATAACCTTGTATGCAGCCATTTAATACTTCATAAAAGTTAAACTCTATTTTGTCGGTGTTTTTTAACATTTGCTCTAAACGTGTTGCTTCACTCATATTGGTTAAAATTAAATTGAGTCTATTTAACCCTTGCTGAGCTCTTTCTATATAGGCATTACTTTGTAAGGGTATAGATTGCTGCAATGTTAAGTTTTCTAAAGAGGTGCGCACAACTGCAATAGGGGTTCTCAGCTCATGAGAAAGCCGAGAAGACATGTTCTCTAGATAATGATTATATTGACTTAATCGGCTCACGGCTGTTGAGAAACTGCGGGAAAGGTCGCCTATTTCGTCATTGGTGGTAGAAGGCTGCATTTGTTCGTTAATACGCCCATGTACATCAATGGCTTGTTCAGCTTGATTGCGTAAGGTGCGAATGCGGTTAGATATTCTAGAAGCAAAAAAGAAAAATGCCAAAATACCAAATAGCATTATTGCTAATATACTGGTAAATAACTGCTCTAACGCTTGATTTCTTACGGTTCGAATACCATTGTTGGTTTCTTCAACAATTACTGCCCCATGAACGTTATGACCAAAATAAATGGGATAGGCAGCGGTTAATATAACGGCTTTTTTATCGCTCGATAATCGCCATTGGGATTGCGGTGTTCCGTTTAATGCCGACTCAATATGTTTTCCAGTTAAGTTTTGCGCATCATAAAGTTGGTCTATAAAGGCTTTTGGTGGCTGGGTGAGTAGTTTATTAAAAAGCGGTTTTAACAAGGTTCTAAAACGAGAGTGCCAATCATTGCTTTGGTTATTTTTAATGTTTTTTTGCCAAAGTCCGTCTGCTTGCTGGATATCGCCAGCTTTAGCTAACACTCTATGATGTTGATCAACCACCCAAATACTTGAGTTACTATAACTCATTCCTTTGACAATACGTTCAATTTCAGGAGAAGGCACAAGTATCGTGCCGAGGGATTTTGCCGTGCTGGGATCCGCACTGGCAATACTACTTTTGGTTTGTCCAAACTCAATATCAACATCGTGTATAGCAAACGCCAGATTGTCACTGATTTTTTCTAAAGGCACTCTAAATTCAATGTTGTAGCCTTGATGGGTTTCTAACCATTTTCCTTGGATAAATCGAGAAGAGACAGGGATGCTATTGTTATCGCCGATTTGAAAAGCATCAATCCAACCCGCTTGTTTATTGCTGATGATAAAACGGTGAAATTCACCTGTGTTTGAAGTGAATGCAAGCTCAAGGCGATCATTTAATGTGATGCTGCGTGCATTATTTGCACGATAAATAACGTTGTCGTCAATAACACTAATGAAAAAATAGAGGTATTTATCAAATTTGCCTACCGCAGCGGTAAAGCTGCTTGATAATTCAGAAATTGGTAGGATTTGCTCAGCATTTTGCGGAATTAATTGGTTATCGACACCATAATAATGTGCTTTAGTGACATAATCTGGCCAGTCTTGATGTTTACCATCTAATTGTATTGCTTGAAATAATTGATAACTATAAAGGTCTTTGCCTTTTTCTACACTCGGTAAAAAGCTGGCTTGATTATTAAACAGGTTAGGGCGTTCATGAAGCGAAGTGGCTAACGCTCTAGCGGTACCAATAATGGTTTGCTCTTGCCCAAAGCGCAGATACTTTTCCATTTCCCAAACATATTGATAACCAAACCACGGGATAGCGACTAAAAAGGATGAGAGTAATAATAATTTACTTCTAAGGCCAAATCTAAGCGTCATCTTTTGTCTTATACCTTAGTGTTTACTGTGTGTTTTTGAGCAGATGAGTTTTCGTCACTGATATTCCAACGATATCCCATGCCATAAACAGTTTCTATGCAATTAAAATTTTTGTCATGAAGGTTAAACTTTTTTCTTATCCGTTTGATATGTGAGGTGATTGTGCTGTCATCAACATATATTTTTGAGTCTTGCATTAGTTGCTGTCTATTTTTTACATGGCCTGGATTTTTCGCTAACGCATAAACCATCCAAAACTCAGTTATGGTTAAGTCGATGATGTGACTTTGCCAATGAACCGTCATGCGTTGGCTATCAATCGTTAAGGAACCACTAGATAAAAGATGATCTTGCTGAGTCGGTTTTTTTAAGGCATCTTCTCTTCTAAATAATGCCGCGATTCGGGCGGTTAAATGTGGCAGGCTAATATCTTTGGTTAAATAGTCATCAGCGCCAATCCTCAAGCCAGACACTGTGTCTACATCGTTATCTCTTGCTGTTAAGAAAATAATCGGTAAGGTCATTGAAATACTTCTTAACCATTGGCATAAGGTAAAACCACCGTCATATTCTTGTTCAAGGCCAATATCTAAAATCACTAAATGCGGTAATTTTATTTTAAAAGCTTGTGTTGCACTGTCTCTATTAGCATAAGTTTGTACCTGGTACCCTTGAGATCTTAGTACAT
Source organism: Colwelliaceae bacterium 6441 (assembly GCA_040779345.1). Lineage (GTDB taxonomy): Bacteria > Pseudomonadota > Gammaproteobacteria > Enterobacterales > Alteromonadaceae > Thalassotalea_H. Next base: position 3,119 of record JBFONU010000019.1, read on the forward strand.
CAGCGTAGTTTTCTCTGATCGCAGCTTCATCTTCTACAATCGCAATTCTTTTTGTCATAGTGAAAAATACACCTTTATCGCTATCAGGTAGTTAGGCCTTGTTTGATAAGGCAACTATATAAAAATTTATCACTAAAAGCGCGAAATAATAACAATTGCCATATTGTTGCCACATTTGCTCACCAAATTGCCTTTTTTGTGCCCGCTAGGTTACTCATTTCATTGTTTAAATAACCTTAACAAAAACGTTTAGAGAATAACTCAGGTAAAAACTCAAACGTTTAATTTGGGTAATTAATCAAACCGTAATAAAAGGATAAAACAATGCGTACATTTACAAATAATCAATCAATGAAAAAAACAATCGTTGCTTGTGCAGTCGTTGCAACAATGACGATTACTCCTGTGATGGCAGAAGAAAATAATATCGCTGAATCTACCATTCCAGCACAAACGGCCAATGATAAAGAAAATATTGGTTTTGGTACTGGCGCGGTATTAGGGGCAATTGTTGCGGGTCCATTAGGGGCTTTTGTGGCAGGCATGGTGGGCGTTTTTACCGCTAAACATATCAATGTACTTGATGAAAAGGAGGCTCTTTCATTAAAGCTTAACGATGAGAGTAATAAGCATCAATTAGCCTTGAATAAGTATCAACAGAACATCAAGCTTGTTCAGCAAAAGTATCAACAAGAATTATTAGCAATTAAACAGACAAATAACCAAGTGAGCCAATTACAAGCGGAAAACCTATTAATGAGTTTACAGTTTTCTACTGGTTCAAGTGAGATACAGCCTCATTATCATGAGCAAATAAGCTCTTTGGTGTCGATATTAGAGTTATCTCCAGGTTTAACTATAGATTTATCAGGCTATACCGATTTACAAGGTAGTGATGAATTAAATCATGCGTTATCAATTGCTAGAGTTAATGCGGTTAAGGATGCCTTAGTTGCAAAGGGAGTAGCCGACCAGCGGATCAATTTATTTGCTTTTGGTGAGACCTCGCCGGTGGTTGCTAACAATGAGAAAGAAACGAGCTTTTATGATCGAAGAGTTGTTATAAAATTTAATTTAAAAAATGAAGATAACAAGGAGTTACAAACAGTCAGTTATTTTAAATAAAGAGAATATTTGTTTTTAAAGGGCTTTGTTTCACATTAAACCAAGGTGAATATCTTGGTTTAATGTGAAAAGCGTTAAGTGGGCTTAATTGGCTAAGGGGGAAATATAGCCATCAGGTTTTAAAGCTAAGACGTCACAATTTAAATTATCGATGACATGCTCAGCTGTATTACCAATAAGTGCGGCTGATATACCGGTTCTGCCAATGGTGCCTAAAATGACGAGTTCAGCATCAAGTTCCTCAGAAACTTTTTCGATAATATCTTCAGGTAAGCCTTCTTCAACATGAGTGTGTTCTTTAGAGATCTCAAATTTGCTGGCGTGTGCCATCATGGCTTCTTGATGATGTTTGAGCATCGACTCATTATATTCACTGGCATTAAATTCAGGGATCTCTATTGCTATATTTACCGGTGTTCCAGGAAATGAATTGACTAAGTGAATATTGGCTTTGATTAATCTTGATAAATTAATGGCTTCTTCTGTAATTTTATTATTAAGAGATTTATGCTCTTCTTCATCACTTCCCACGTTGATTGCTGCAACAATATTGCCATTCATTGGCCAAGAATGTTCTTTCACCAGTAATACTGGGCAAGGGCATTTTCGCAAAATATGCCAATCTGTAGGGGTAAAAATGACGGATTTAAGTTTATCGTGCTGATGTGTGCCTTTAATGACGATATCAAAACCGTGATGTAGCACTTGTTCAATAATGGGTTCAAAAGGGCGATTATGCCAAATCACTTTTGTGTCAATCTTGAGATTTTCATGGGGGATAGTTTGAATTAGCTCATTTAACCATTCAAGACGATCGTTAATGAGTGATTGTCTCATCACTTCGCGTTCATCACTTGAAAGCATGGTGGTCATTTCATATGAAAAATCATAGATTGACAGGAAAGCCGTGATGTTTGCATTGGTTTGTTTTGCAAGCTCTATGGCTCTTTTGAGTGCTTTTTGATCGTCTGTCGTCGGATCTATAATTGCTAATATTTGATGATACTTTTCCATTACAATCTCCAAGATTAACCTATGTAAAATGATCGATATAAGTATAGTTATATTCTTATATTACACACAGTTAAAGGTTGTTTTAAATCAATATAGCGAAAAAAACTTAGTGATGGTAAATAAAAGTAATGGGGTTATGACAATAAACGTTGTAAATTTAAGCTAAGTGCTGCTATAAAGCAGCACAATCTTCTAGTTTATCAATATCTAAAATGGTGATCAGTTTTCCATCAACTTCAATCAAGCCATTTTTATGAAATCGATTGAGTAAACGGCTGATAGTTTCAACAGTTAACCCTATGTAATTACCGATATCACTTCGTGTCATAGTGAGTCTAAACTCGGTCGAAGATAAACCTCTAGCATGATATCGAGTACTTAAAGCACTTAAAAATGTTGCTAGTCGTTGCTCGGCATTTTTACGATTAAGCAAGGTCAGCATTTCTTGGTCGGTTTTTATTTCTGAACTCATCATGCGCAAAATTTGTTTCTTTAATTTAGGCATGGTGTTTGATAAAGCATCTAACGTATTATAAGGGATCTCACACACCATCGAAGTTTCGAGTGCTTTAGCAAAACTGGGATGTTCAGATTCCGCAATTGCATCAAAACCAAGTAAGTCACCCGCAAGATGAAAACCGGTAATTTGCTCTTCGCCACTCTCGTTAACGGTAAATGTTTTAAATGTACCTGAGCGAATAGCGTAAAGTGATTGCATTTTCTGTCCGTCTTGAAAAAGTTGTTCACCTTTATGGATAGGACGTTTTCGGTCAATGATTTGGTCAAGAGTTTCTAACTCTTTGTCATTTAGAGAAAAAGGTAAACACAATTCACTGATACTACAGTTTTGACAGTGAATATGTTGTTGGCCTGAACATTGATTTTTATACATATAACCCTTAAAACTTGATGATGTAGGGAACTTTAATTGGTCAATATTATTAAAACAAACGCTCAGTTGCAAATTTTAACGTAAATATTCCGTATAATATTAAAGATAGTGCCGTCATTTTCCTAAAGAGACTGTGATGTAGAATATGTTTTATGTTGGCAATACCTAATGATACGGTCAACAATGCGGGTAAAGTGCCTAAACCAAAAAAGGTCATAATTAACCCGCCATTCATCGCGCTACCACTTGCCAAAGACCATGTTAAGGTTGAATACACTAATCCACAGGGTAACCAACCCCACAACATGCCAAGAAATAGCGATTTATTGACAGAGTTAATCGGCAGAAGTTTTTTACTTAGGGGAGAGATAACTTGCCAAAGTTTTTTGCCAATAAATTCAATTTTAGTTAACCACATCAGCCATTGTCCAATATACAAACCAAGCAGTATCAGAAAAGTGCCGGCAATAAATTTCAAGGTAAGGATAGGGAAACCTAAGCTTTTAACCGCAAGAGAACCGCTATAGCCTGCGATTGCACCAATGGTGGCATAGGAAAAAATTCGACCAAAATTATAACTTAATAAATAAGGGAGTTTAGAAGCATTTTGTTGTGGTAGGGCAGTGGTTAACATAGTGGTTATGCCACCGCACATGGCAATACAATGTCCACCACCTAAAAAGCCGATGATAAAAGCTGAAAGAAAATCTAAGTCCATTTCTAACGTAATAATAGCGATTCAATAAACGAAGATTAACATTTTCTAGCACAAGTCAATAATACTAATTACAACAACTGATCGAATTTACGCTTAAATGACCGATGAGCCAGTTAGATGGACCACATAAAACAAGCAATCATTTTTAGCGATTTCATAATTGGGGGTTGCCATGAAAATACGTAAATTTGTTGCACAAACAAGTTGGTTATCTCGAACGGTAAAATATTCAGCAATAACATTTTCATTATTTTCATTAATGAGTTGCAGATTATCTAAACCGTGTTCATCTAGCCAACCAAGCATTTGCCCTTTATGTGCGCCACCAAAATTAAATTGCTCGATTTTGGTTAATAATGTCACACCGTGATTACCTTCATTGTGATCATTATAGGATAAGCTTTTGTGGGGTTTAAGCTCTAATCTTAAAGGTTTATAAACAATTTCAACTGACTTTTGCTGCTGAAAGTTATCAATTGAAGGGCACGAAGCAAGCTGACTAATACCTTCATAGGCCACCTCATGGGCTTGTTCATCAGTGGCTCCACCGCATTCTATTGTGATGGTGGGACAATTAAAGTTTTGCTCCATTAAGGCCCCTAATTCAAGACCGGATAAAATAATCGCATCACAAAAAAAGGATGTGAGTGATAAGCCTCGGGTAGTTAATAACGGCGAAACAGCAAATGCTGGGCCAGAGCCTGATGTATTATGCAAGTCTACCACTACTTCAGGGTTAACTTCTTTAATCGCTTGTTCTATTACTTTTGCTCTTTTGAAATATCCTGTGTTTTTTGTGTTGCCAAAGCAACGATTGATATCGACACCACCCGCTAAAAATCGGTGGCTGAGTAAAGGTGAAGCATTAGCTGCCTCAACAGAACAAATAATAAAGCGTAAGTTTGTTTCGGGTTGAGGTAATTCGCCAAAGGAAGTTAACCAACGATGAATGGCAATTAAGCCTGATGGCTCATTACCATGTAATAAAGTCACAATGACTCGACATCTATTCGTGTCTTTCCCCGTAATATCAATCACGGTTGGCACATCTAATGATAATAAAAACTGTTGAAAATCTGCTTTTAAAGTTATCTCGTTAGGATTTTCTAAATATTCTATATCACTAAAATCTATGTTCATAATTATTCCCATGTGGCAACTGGCCGACCGCTTCTACTATTTTCAATGTAGCGTTGAACAAGGTGTTGGCAAGCAGTATCGTTATGCATTTTTTGTTTTAAATGTGCTAATGTTTTTTGTTGCCATATTGCGCCTGTATGCTGTTTGGCTAAACGTTGCTCAATTATGCTTAAATAATACTGTGCTTCTTTTAATTCAATATTGAGTGAAATCAATCCTTGAAGTGCAATTGGTAATAATTTTGCAATAATTTGTTTTATGTCAACTTCTTGGGGTTGATATTTATTTTTACTTGGCCACAAAATTTTTGCGTCTAAGCCATATTGTGCTGCTCGATAAAAATTATATTCAGCAAAGTTAAAAGGGATATAAGCTGTTAATTCTTCAATCTCTTGCTCAAGTCCAACGGCTAATCCGATAGCAAAAGCTGCATTTGCTATCATATCCACTGACGTTGGACCTGCAGGTATGGCTCTAAACTCTATTCTTATATGGCCGTTATTCTCAGGTGAATACACCGGACGATTCCACGGCCAAATGGTGCCCAAATGAAAACATAATTCATCAAGTTTTAAACTATTTTCATTGGATTCATTGTTGGTATATGGGATCAACGGTGGGTATAACGCGACCGTTTGAGCAAAAAACTCCCAAATACTATTTCTTATCCAACCGTGGCCAAAATTAACGCGAGTGGGTTGTTGCCACTGATACCGATCGCGATGTCTTATATCTAATGATTGCTTAAATAAAGCAATTCGAGTTTCTTGCCATAAAGAGTGCCCTAAAAATATCGGTGAGTTTGCAGAAATGGCGGTAACCAAAGGCATGGTTAATTGAGCAGCATTAAAAATATTGACCAAACTTTCAGGCTTAGTCATCAAATGTACTTGAAACGAAGTATTTGCTCCTTCAGCACAAATATCTGAAAAGTCGACATTTAATGGGTCTTTGCCATTAATATTTATTTTAAAGTTTTCTCCTCGTTGTTGATATAAATGTTTAGCTAAACAGGCATAACGAGGGATATTTGTCATGTTGCTTGTGTTTAAATGCTTTTGCCGTAAAGTCGGCAGAATACCGATAGGAGTAATGTTGGTTTGACATGCTTTAGCAATTGCTTCAAGTTTAGCGGTTTTCACATTCATTTCATGATGAAGTGTGCTTAAGGGGTTACCGGCTTGTTTGACCGCTGAAAGATTTAATTCAAGGTTATATTGATTCAGTTCAGGTTGAAACTGTTTATCATCAAGCTTTTGCAGTAATAATTGATTATTTAAGGTTGCTTCACCTTCGTCATCAACTAAATACATTTCTAATTCTGCGCCCATTTTTAATGTTTCGTTACCAAAAGAGGGGCTGGCAATATGTGATTTTAACTGTTCAAGTTGTTCGAAAAGCTTATTTTGAAAAAGTATAAAGTCATGTTTACTAAAGTTTGATTGTTCAAAGTTTTGTCCCACAACAACATCCTTTTTTGTTAAGTTAACCACAGCATGTCATACTCAAAGCGGAGCCTTTTTGATTAAGGTCAATAAATATTTTATTAATTATTTTCGGATCAATTAAGGTTGATGTATGCAAATGTTACTCACTCAAACTTTAGCTCAAATAGAAAAAACGCTAATAGGAAAACCTCAGCAAGTTAGGCTAGCTTTAGCTTGTTTATTAGCTAAAGGGCATTTGCTGATTGAAGATTTACCGGGAATGGGGAAAACAACCTTGTCTCATGTGTTAGCGGCTTCATTGGGGTTGAGTTATCAACGTGTTCAATTTACCAGTGATTTACTCCCTGCTGACGTTATTGGGGTTTCTATTTTCGACACTAACGAGCAAAGCTTTTCACTGCATAAGGGGCCTATTTTTAACCAAGTTGTTTTAGCCGATGAAATAAATAGAGCCAGTCCAAAAACTCAAAGTGCTCTATTAGAAGCAATGGAAGGGAATAGTGTCAGCATTGATGGTAAAACCTATCAACTACCTAACCCGTTTTTTGTTATTGCGACTCAAAACCCGATATTTCATGTTGGCACTTATCCTTTACCAGAGTCACAACTTGACCGTTTTATGATGAGGATTTCTTTAGGATTTCCGAATAAAGAAGCGGAAAAAAAGATTTTAGTGGCGAGTCAACAATCCATCGATTTTACTGCCATAAAAGAGAACATAACAATTGAGCAGTTGGAAAAAATGCAATTGTTCGTCGCCGATATTCATGTTTCAGAAGCGATCCTTGATTATGTTATTGCCTTACTACAGCATTCGAGAACCGGTGAGTTGGCAGTGAATCCCTTGTCTCCTCGTGCAGGTAAATCTTTAATTGCTGCGGCAAAAGCTTGGGCATTTATGGATAACCGCGATCATGTTCTCCCCGATGATATCAAAGCCGTATTTTCATCTGTTTGTGAGCACCGTATGGTGACCAAACAATTGAGCGAGCATGAGTCATTTTCAAACAAGCTGCTTGCTATGGTTAATAGTGTGGCGAGTTGAATATAAGTCATCATTATAATGTTGTGATCATCTGATGGTTAACTATCTGAAAAAAAACCTCAAAGGATTTATTAAACGTCGTTTTGAACAATGGTTATCTCTAAGGATGCCAAGTCAAAGTCGGCAAGAGTTGTCACAAAAAAATATCTTTATTGTTCCTTCACGTTTTGGTTTTGCTTACCTATTTTTTATTCTTCTATTATTTGTTTTAGGGACTAATTATCAAAACAATTTAATTATTATGATGAGTTACTTATTAAGTAGCTTATTTATCACCGTTATGATTTTTTGTTTTATGAATTTAAGTCGTCTTAGCATTAGTGCTAAAGGTCAATTTGATGGCTATGCCGAAGAAGTTGTTTTTATTCCTATAAAGGTGTTCACTCCAAACACTAAACAAGCCGTTCAGTTTAATTTTTATCAACAGCCTGAAAAGCTTGTTTCATGTATCGATAAAAGCATCACGTTAACATTGCCTGTGATATTTGCACATCGTGGAAAATATAAAATTCAGCGTTTAGTGATTGCAAGCGAATATCCATTTGGCCTCTTTTACAGTTGGACAAAATTACAGTTTGATATCGATATTATTATTTATCCTAAACCCTTGCCTTGTCAGGTTATTACGCCCCGTAGTGAAATGACAGAACTTGAATACGGCGTTGATTCTATTACGAATAATCGAGTAAAAGGTGATGATTTTTATGAGCTTAAACCCTACAAACAAGGGGAGCCATTAAGCTGGGTTGCTTGGAAAAAAATTCCAAAAGATGGAGTCATGATGACCAAGCATTATAACGCCCCGCACAGTCCAACCATTATTTTAGTTTTGCATACTATGCCCAGCAGTAGTTTAGAGGTTAAATTACGTCAGCTCTGTTATTTAGTCTTACATTATCATCAAGCTAATGCAGAATATGGTATTAATTTGCTCGAGCCTGAACATAGTGTTACAGGTAATATCAATGAAAAATTATTCATAAAACCTTCTTGTGGTGAACAACACCTCAAGCATTGTTTGTTAGCTCTCAGCGAATATTCAGCTGGGGGTAATTCCTGTGAAAAAGGTTAACTAGGCGGTTTATGACGATCATCAAAGACGAGAATAAACAGCATGATTTGGCTTTTTTGTTATTTGTTAAACAAAGATTTTTCACCTTTATTGCCGTTCAAATAGTTAACTTAATTATTCTAGTACCTCAGCTAGAGTTGTGGCTCATCGCGTTAGCAGGCGTATGCATATTTTGGCAAGTCGGCATATTTACAAACCATATTGCGAGGCCATCAAAAGTCATTAAGTTTTTTGCTGCACTGACAGGGTGCGTTGTATTAGCTATTTCGGCCATCAATTTGGGGGTTTTACTGACAATGTTACATTTACTTTGTTTGTCTTACCTTTTAAAACCATTAGAGTTAAAAACAAGAAAAGATTTCTACCAGTTCGTATTGTTAGGTATTTTCATTCTCGCTACTTCGCTTATCTTTTATCAGTCAATATATTTTTTTGCCGCAGTCTTTGTCATTTTAGTTTTGAATTTAGCTGTGTTATCGAGTTATTTTTCCAACGACAAAACGTTGATATTAGATTACAAAACGTCATTTAAACTGGTGATATTGAGTTTACCTTTAACCCTATGTTTATTTTTTTTATTTCCTAAAATATCACCTTTTTGGCATGTGCCAACCGCTAGTTCAGCAAAAACAGGATTAAATGATAATGTTACCATTGGCGATATTTCATCGTTAGCGTTATCAAATGACTTAGCTTTTAGAGCCGAGTTTTTATCTGCCCCGCCAAGTTATCAACAAATGTACTGGCGTGCTTTAGTGTTAGAAAATTTCGACGGAACACATTGGCGTAGAAAGCCGATGACGAAAAGAGATATTGTTAAAAACGTTGGAATAAACTTAAATGAAGCGGGGCGTTTATTAACCTATCAAGTGATTGTTGAACCAAGTGATCAATATTGGTTATTTTCACTAGCGTCGACAAAAGTTGATAAGGTCACTCAGGCTAAAATTATTTATCAGTTAAAAGATGACACGTTAGTCAGTCGTGAAAAAGTGAACCAGAGGTTTTCTTACCAAGCAACCAGTGCCTCTTCACCGTTTAAACAAATAGCAGTAAGTGACGACATAAAGCAACGTAACTTATCAATTAGTCAGAAGGCGAATCCAAAACTGCGGGCATTAGCCGTGGATCTTCGCCAGCTATTTAAGGATAACCGTGCGCTAATTCACGCTGTATTAGACCATTTTCGTATACAGAATTATCGTTATACGTTAAATCCGCCACCTATTTATGATCACAGCTTAGATACATTTTATTTTGAAACACAAGCTGGGTTTTGTGAACATTATGCTAGCAGCTTCACCTTTTTAATGAGGGCTGCGGGGATCCCAGCAAGAATGGTGGTCGGGTATTTAGGGGGAGAGTATAACGCCCAAGGAAATTATTATAGTATTAGGCAACGGGATGCTCATGCTTGGTCTGAAGTTTGGTTAGCCGAAGAAGGCTGGGTTAGGGTAGATCCTACATCAGCAGTAGATCCTAGTAGAGTTGAAAAAGGTTTCTCTACTCAACTCTTATCTGAACAAGAGTCGTTATCTCAAGATTTTGTTTTTAGCTCATACTTTGACGCCTTATGGTTAGCACAATTGCGCTCAAAATTTTCGGCACTGGATTATCAGTGGACCAAACTCGTAATTAACTTTTCCCAAAACAAGCAGCGGTCACTCTTGTTGTCTTGGTTTGGTGATGGCTATTTTGTTAAGTCTGTCATCGTTATCGTCGCTGTTATCGCGCTTACCGCGGGTTTTATTTGGTTGTTGTTTATAATAAAAAACCGCTCAAAGAAAACAGCTATTTGGATAACCTATTACCAAAAATCACATTTAGCGATGAAAAAGCTGGGTTTAAAAAAATCGAATGAGCAAAGTGAATCACAATTTATCGATGAAATTTTGCAATTTGATCATAACTTAGGCCAATGTTATAAGCAACTTAGCACGAGTTTTCATCATTTACATTATGGAAAAAATACTGAGTTAGTAAAAAAACAACGGATTAAAATGATGGCGGCTGAATATCAGCAATTTATTGACATGTTAAAATCTTTGAATACAAGGGTAGAGCACACTTAATAACTAAAAAAAACGCCAAACCATTAATTTAGCAGGCGTTTTATGAACATAACAAGCGCTAATAGTTAAACTTTAAAGCGACTGATGGCCTCATCAAGAGATTTAGATAACTGCTCAAGTTCATTCATTTCTACAGAGCGTTGTTGCGCCGAAGTTGATGCTTGTTCTGCTAATTCATGAATACTACTTATATTACGATTTAATTCACTAGCAACCGTTGTTTGTTCGGCTGTAGCCGTTGCTATATGAGCATTCATATCTTTAATCTGCTCAACTGCATTTTTAGTGACTTCTAAAGATTGTAATAATTGTTCACTTTGCTTGGCACTCACTTGGGCTTGCTTATGACCTGTGATCATTGCTTGCTCAGCTTGAGCCGCATCATTTTGTAATTGCTCGATAATTTTTTGAATATCACCAGTTGACTCTTGTGTACGGCTCGCAAGCGTTCTTACTTCATCAGCAACAACGGCAAAGCCACGACCTTGTTCACCTGCACGTGCTGCTTCAATTGCGGCATTTAAAGCTAAAAGGTTCGTTTGTTCGGCAATTCCTTTAATGACATCTAATACGCCACCAATATTATCTGACTGTGTCCTAAGTTGCTCAACTTGATGTGAGGTGTTTTCCATGTCGGTTGCTAACGAATGAATACCTTTTACGGTTTCTTGAAGTATTTTTTCACCTTCAACAGTGGTGTCGCTAGCTTCATCCGCCATATCACTGGCATTATCGGCACTACTGGATATTTCTTGTACCGTCGCCGCCATTTCATTTACTGCCGTGGCGACTAAATCAACTTCTTGTTTTTGCTGATTTGCACCTTCGTTACTTTCTTGCGTTGCTAGGCCAACTTGCATGGCAATATTTGATGCTTTTTTTGAAATTTCACCGCTGTGACGCAGTAATATTTGTATTTTTTCGACAAAGTCATTAAATGCTTTGGATACTCTGGCAGTTTCATCTTGGCTAATGATAGGAAGGCGTTGCGTTAAATCACCATCGCCTTGAGAAATATTTTCTAATGCCTGAGCAACGAGTAGCACAGGTTTTGTCACTCTTTTTGCGGTGAACATAGTAATGACAATAATCAAAATGATTATGGTAAGAGAAGCGGCAATTGTGCTGATAATGACATCATTAATTGGGTCTTCAACCACACTTTTTGGGATCATAAAGCCAATATTCCATAATCCGTCTAACGTCTCATGCTTAATGGCTTCAACTTTGACAATAAAGGTTTTATTTTGCCAAACGACTTCATGAATAGATAAGTCTTGATTAATTACCTTTTCTTGCAATTGGGTAAAACCTGAAGCGTTAGGCTCAGTTTCATCTAAATTACTGATGAAGTATTCCTTCAATCCCGTTACCCCTTTACCATTAAATGTCGGTGGATTTATATAGGGAAAAAGCACAAGTTTACCGGCTGGCGTTGTTAAAAAAGCATGACCTTGACCGTTTAATTTAAGTTTATCTACCGTCTCTTTAATGGCTTTATTGTCGAGATCTATTCCTGTACTGGCAATTAATTTTCCATCAGGGGCAAATAACGGAAAATAAACAACACTGACTAATTTATTACTTCGTTGATCAAGAGAAGGGTCGGCAAATGTAGCGCGCTTTATACCCCGTATAGATTTAAATAATGGGTGTTCGATGACATCATATTCCGCACCATTATAAATACCAGCACCATCAATATAATGACCTGAATCTAAGTCGGCAGCGAAAAAATTATCAATAGAAGGGTATAGGCCAGCCGTGCGAACAAATTCACTTATTGCTTGTTTTTGCGTTGGGTTTTCAAACGATATTTCTGTTCGCTTAGTATGCTCTATCAGTAATTTTTTAATATCAGGTCGTTGAAAAAACATTTCTCCGATCCGACCATGTTGAGCAAGAAAAGAAGATATCTCTAATGCACTGTTTGATACCAACTGATCAATTTTATTGACTGACTTTTCATACTCTAAATCACTATTATGGTTAATGATCATTATTGAACAAATCAGGGTTAGCAAACCAATTGATCCTGCAACAAGTAAAGTGATTTTTTGTGATATAGAGCGTATTTTGAACATAAAAGTCTCATTTAATAACACGTTATGCTATTAAGTAGTAATGAATAGTGCCGTTTAAAGCAGATTATACACCTTCCACCTTTTTTGTTTGTTTCAGCTTTGTTTCGCTCCATTTATTTCTAATAAGTTTTAATAAAATACACTTTATTTATAACTATTGATTATTAAAAAATATTCCCTTTTAAAATAAGTTGCTTATCTAAGGCAATGCTCAATATTAACAATAAACTAACAAATCAGCATTTGCTCAAGATAAGTTATCCAGCTAAATTTAAGTTAAAGGAGTTGTTAAAGGTTGAGTTTATGCAGTCACACTCAGAGAGTCGTTTACAGTATGATATGGTCAAGATCGTATCGGTTTTAGCCTATCTTTCTATTGTCGGTTGGTTAGTTGCTGTGCTTTTATATGGGAACCACAAATCAGCACTGGCTAGGTTCCATTTACGCCAAGCATTAGGGTTGATCATTACCGGTTCAATATTAGCCTTTATACCTCTTATCGGTTGGCTTTTGGCTATTGGTGTTTTATTTTTGTGGTGTCGTGGATTATTTGATGCGATAAATGGCCATAGGCGATTATTACCTATCATCAACAATTTCTACCAAGAACATTTTGATTTCATTAAGTAGTCAATAAACATTCAACGTATTTGGCTACATTTCCCCCTTCTTATCATGTATTCATCATTCTTTTATTATGTGCTTTTGTCGAACGTGCTGATAACAAAATTAAATTTTTTACTTTAGCTGTTAACTGCTAGTGATTTTCAGTGCGATATGATTAAATTCAATTCATGCTAAATTTCTAGAAAGGCTTCCTTTTGATCTACCTTTATCCTGCTAATAAAATGGAAAATTTGTTAGCACTTGTTGATAAAATTCAACAGATTTCTCCGTTACCTATTTTTTCAAAAGAAGTTTTTATTGTTCAAAATGCGGGTATGCAGCATTGGTTGAATATGTCTATCGCTGAAAGCAGGGGGATCAGCTTAAGTGTTGATTACGCGTTACCAGCTCAATACCTTTGGAAATTGATTAGGAGCCTTGTTAATAAAGACTTATCAGTCGATCAATCTCCTTTTTCAAGAGAGGCTATGTGTTGGCGTATATATCAGTTACTCGGTGAAAATTGTGTCTTAGAGGACAACGATTTTTTGGACGTTACACGCTATTGGCAAGAAAATGCACAGGGCCAGCAACAGGAGTCTATCAATGGTCAGAAAGGGCGTCATAAAAATTTAAAGCGTTATCAATTAGCTTGCCAGCTAGCCGATTTATTTGAACAATATTTAGTTTTTAGGCCTGATTGGATGGATGTATGGCAGTCTGGTGATTTGAACCAATCTTCTTTAGCATCTGAGCAAAATGCTCATGGAAACTTCTCATCAGTAGAAAAATGGCAAGCCAAACTTTGGTTACTGCTTACTCAATCACAAGATTATAATCCGATTAAGTTACTCGAGCAGGCCACGGGTAATTTATCGATAATGACTCATACATTGCCTAAAAGACTATGTTTTTTCGGTCTTAATGCCATGGCACCTATGTGGCTATCGTTTATTAATGCCTTAAGTGAAGTGATTGATGTGCATTTTTTCCATCTCAATCCTTGTGAAAATTATTGGGGAGATATTCTCAGTGAAAAACAAGCATTTAAAGGTAGTGAAAAATGGACTCAAGTGCAATCATCAATAAGTGATAGCGTGGGTAATCCACTGTTAGCAAACCTTGGGCAGCAAGGGCGTGAGTTTCTGTCCTTATTGCAGCAATATTCAATGGTTAATATTGAGGCATTTGAGTCGACTAAATGTCCTTTAGTTGTCAATAATTCTTCGATACTTTCTCATGTTCAAGAAGATATCTTATCGCTAAGAGATGCACGTACATCACCGAGTTTACAAAAAGATGACTCAATAGTTATCACCAGCGCTCATAGTGCATTGAGAGAGGTGCAAGGCTTGCATGATTGGTTATTACATCAATTTAATCAAGATAAAACTCTTAAACCAAGAGATGTTTTGGTGATGTGCCCACAGGTAGAAAAATATGCACCTTATGTCAATGCTGTTTTTTCAAAAGGTTGGCAAGAGCTTAAAGATGATATCCCTCCTTTACCTTGTTCTATTTCTGACCGTATCTCTTTAGACACTGAACCTTTAGTCACCGCATTTTCAGAACTTTTAACGCTTCCAGATAGCCGATTTCAGGTCAGTCAAATTCTCGCATGGCTAAGATTGCCTGCGCTACAGGCTAAATTTGGCTTGCAAATAGAAGATATCGATAAGTTTACCTTATGGATAGAAAGCGCCTGTATTCACTGGGGAATTGACGCTGAACATAAAAAGAAGATATTGAACTCAAACAATGTTGCCGAGCAGTTTACTTGGCAATATGGTTTATCAAGGCTCTTACAAGGTTTTGCATATTCTGATCAAGCCGTTGTTCATGGTGAACTATTGTTACTACCGAACGTTGAGGGAAGTGATGCCATATTACTAGGCAAATTAATGCTGGTTTTTGAACAATTGCAATATTTCACTGCACAATTAAATCGTGCGCGAAGTCCGCACCAGTGGCATAAGTTTTTAAAAACATTAATTGATGATGTTTTTGACTCCTCTAATGAAGATAGCTTTTCGATAATTTTCAGCGCTATTGAGTCTTTTGTTGAATATTGTCAACACGCAAGTTTTGAACAGGAAATTGAACTTTGTGTACTAAGGGAGTATTTAACTCATCATTTTAGTCAACCTGATACTGGTCGACAATTTATGGTTGGCCAAGTCACATTTTGTTCTATGTTACCTATGCGCAGTATTCCTTTTAAGATTGTCGCTGTCCTAGGATTAAACGATGGTGATTTTCCAAGACAAAGAACCCCGTTAGCATTTGACTTGATGTCGTTAACGAAAAGCCGGTTAGGAGATCGTTCTCGTCGAGGAGATGATAGATATTTATTTTTAGAAGCTATCATTTCTGCACGGCAATCATTGTATTTGAGCTATTTAGGGCGCAGCATTAAAAATAATAATGAAAGACAGCCTTCAATTGTGCTTAAAGAACTGATGGATTATTTGTCACAATCTTATGGTTGGAAGTTATTAGGTGATGATCCCAGTGACATACGTCAATTAGCTATGCAACCTTACAGTGAAAAAAATTATTTAGGTCAGTATGCCGGCTTTGATGCCAAGTGGTTGGCTTTGTCCCCAACAAGAGCAAAAGCGGTAAGCGATGAAAACCCTCGTTTGTGTTTGTCCGATGTTGATCAAGAAAAGCCGAGCTCTGCGTCAATCAGCGACAGCATAGAAACAGCAATAACATCCTTAGAACTCGTCAGGTTTTTTGTCCATCCTTCGCGTTATTTCGCCCAAAAAAAGCTCGGACTTTACTTAGACAATGCAGAAAATTCGCTTAATGATGTTGAGCCTTTTGATAGTGATCATTTATCGCGATATTTATTAAAAGAGCATGCGCTAGCGATTTTATTACAAGACAATGGCGTGAATAGAGATGACGATAACTTGTCAACTTTGATCCACTCTTTAAAGAAAGAGGCGGCTTTATCGGGTAAATTTCCTCAATTACCTCATCAAAGTCAACAGCTTGATAAATTAATTAATGACAGTGTTACCTTTTCCGCATTCATTCAAGACAATATATCAAACCTCATTGAGGATTTTACGATTGATATAGCATTAGCATTTGATTTAGAGATAAATGGCAAGACTATCGGTTATGAGGTAGCGTTATCAACGCAATTACAAGTTGTGTCACAACAGTTAATTGCTTATCGAAGTAGCTTACCAAAAATGAAAGACTTTCTTGAAATTTATATCAATTTATTGATTGTTCAAGTTTGGCTACAGCAAAATAATGAGGAAGAATTAGCCGATAATAATTTACGCGATAAACTGACGGAAAACTTTGTTAGTCACGGTTATTATTTTGACAGTAAAAGTCAAAAAACGGTGCATTATTGTTATCCCCAACTTGAACAAGCTAAAGAACGCTTAATCGAATTAGTTAACATTTTCTTATTAGGCCAAGAAGAAGCCTTATTATTAAACGCAGAATTAGCTCAAGTGTTTCTCAAAGCGAAAGTGTTTGAACAAAGTGATTTTGAACATTTTTGGACAGATGATAATAATCGTGCAGCTTTTGGAAAAGATCCTTACATTCATTATTTTTGGCGACATTGTCCTAATTTTTCAGAGATATCATCGCAACTCGAACAGGTTTATTTAACGTTGCATAATAATCGCGAACAGGTGAAAAAATGACTCGTTTACCAGAAACTCCGGCAAAAAACCTGGTTGTAGAAGAGATGCCTTTGTCTGGAATTCATTTAATTGAAGCAAGTGCTGGCACAGGCAAAACCTACAATATTACTAGAATATATTTACGGTTATTATTAGAGAGAAAACTCACGGTTCAGCAAATTTTAGTCATGACTTTTACCAAGGATGCTACCGAAGAGATCCGTGGTCGAATTGATGAATTCATTCGTTTAGCATTAAATAATTGGCAATCACTGTGCACTACGGATGAATTTTTTGTCTGCTTAAGTGAAAAAATAGCTGAAGATGAAGCTAGGTTTATATTAAAACAAGCGTTGTTGTTTTTAGACGAGGCAGCCATTTTTACCATTCATGGTTTTTGTAAAAGTGCCTTAACTGAGCATGCTTTTGCTAGTGGGATATCTTTAAATGCCAATATGGAAACAGATCAACAAAGCCTTGTTTTACAGGCTAGCCAAGATTGGTATCGCCAATTAGCCAGCGAAGATGAACAAGCATTTAATCATGTTATTGAGTTTTGGCCTGTGCCAGAAAGCTTAGTGAGCCATTTTTCTAAAGCGATATATAAAAAATGTGCGCTGGAACTAGTTGAAACAGACAGCATTATTGCTAATTTTACCGAGGGCGCTCAACAAGCCTTAAACGATTTAACGGTTAATCAACGTTTTCTTTTTTCACAATTAGTTGAAGGTAAGAAAGCGGCAGAAATAGATAAACGTAGCGATGAATTTCAGCAATTACTTACTTGGCTCAATGCTGTTATTGATGATCATCAGCAGGTTTCTCAAAAAATCCCCGACGCATTTTTTGATGGTCGACGCTTTGCTCGCTCAAAAGTTAAAAACGAATTAATCACCATATTTAGCAAGATCAATCAGGTTAAACAACAAGCAAAAACGTTACTTAGTGATATTGCACGTATCCATGCTTTATCGATTGTCAGGCAAGGGATTTACCGTATTAGAGAGTCAGTTAAGCAGCAAAAGGAGTTATTAAGTTTATTAACTTTTGATGATCTTATTTATACTTTAGCCGAAAAAACGACTGGAGATCATAAGGATAATATAAAGTCAGATCTAGCTGATATCTTGTTTAAACAATACCCCTTCGCTTTAGTTGATGAGTTTCAAGATACTGATCCAGAACAATTTTCTATTTTAAAGTCGCTGTATTATCATCGTGAAAAGTATGCTCCAGATTATGGTTTGATGATGATTGGCGATCCTAAACAAGCCATTTATGGTTTCCGAGGTGGGGATATATTTTCTTATATGTCTGCTCGAAAAGCGTGTGATCACCAATGGTTAATGGATACTAATTGGCGCTCAACTAGCCAAATGATCCATGGTTATAATCGATTATTCTATGGTAGTGACCTAACGGAGGCAGGACGTGATGTCTTTGGTTATCAAATACCTTATCACCCAGTAAAACCTTCACCTGTAGCAAGGGAAAAAGCATCGTCTCATCAAGTTGATGAGGCCGCACTACACTTTATTCATTTTGTTCCTCCCGACTCTAAAGGGGTGATCAAGCAGTCTTTTAGAGCAGAAATGGCGACTTGGTGCGCCAATGAAATCATTCACTTATTAAGTGATAAAAAACGAAACGTAGCGGCGCAAGATATTGCACTTTTGGTACGAGATGGCACTGAAGCTAAAGCGGTTAAACAAGCTTTATTTACCGCAGGTCTGCCTTCTGTTTATTTAAGTAATAGAACAAACCTCTTGCACAGTGAGCAAACAAGCCAATTGTTAGTGTTACTTAAAGGGATCTTATTTTTAGAGCAAGAACGATATTTTTCGGCGGCACTAACTAGCCCATTATTACCCTATACCCCGAAAGCATTTTATCAATTGCAACAAGATGATTTAGCATGGCAATCGATGAAAGTCACCTTCGCTAATTTACGAAATGAGTGGTTAAAACAGGGCTTTATTACCATGGCATTAACCCTAATGCATGATCATATGGTCATAGCTGGGGAGGACAGTGAGAGGATTATTACTAACCTATTGCATTTATTCGAGATCGTACAAAGTGCTAGTCAGCTATATAGACAGCCACAAGAGTTACTTTATTGGTTTGAACAACAAAGCCTGTCGGAATTTCCTGATGGTGAAAATGAGTTACGTTTAGAAAGTGAAGAGAACCTGATCAGAATCATTACTCAGCATGGTTCAAAAGGGTTGGAATATCCGATTGTTTTTATTCCATTTGCGACAAGGCATAAAAACCCGCTTAAATTTGCCAATAAAAATGTCCAGTTAATTGAATATCATCAAGATGATGGTGAAGTAGTGGTCAGTTTATCAGGCTCAGATAAAGCTAAAAAAGCTATGGCAGATGAAGCGTATGCCGAAAGTATTCGTTTGTTATATGTTGCTGTCACACGTGCTGAGCAGCGTTGTTATATTTTAACAACGGCATTTGAGTCTGCACACTTATCACCATTAGGTTTATGTTGCCATTGGCAAAAAGACACAGATATATCAGCAGCGTTAAACGCATTGCAAGAAAACAACAGCGCTAATATCGCTTTTGAGCTGGTAAACCAAGGTGTTGACGCTTTACAGAATTGTGAACAAGTTATGAATACACCACAAGGTAATGTTAGTCAATTTACTGGAGTCATTGAAAGAGATTGGTGGCTGAGTTCTTTTACCGCGTTAAGTCGAAACGTTAGAGACATTGGTGTTTCAATTCCGGATCGAGATCATAAAAGTGTTAGCCTTGAACAATCATCAGCACTTGGTGAACAACACTTATTACGCTTTACGATTGCTAAAGGTGCACATACCGGAAACTTATTACATGATATTTTAGAACATCTCAACTTTAAGTCACCCGATTGGCAGGTCAGTTTAAAATGGCCTTTAGTCAAGTATGGTGAGTTACCGACAGGATATACGGCGACAGAACTTGAAAATTGGTTACAACAAGTGCTTGATACGCCGCTAAATTTTCATTCTCAAGACGATGAATGCTTTAGTCTGTCATCTATTGGTGCTGATCAGTGCCTAAAAGAGGCTGAATTTTATTTTCCATTAAAACAAGCATCGACTAAAAAGTTGCTGGCGCTAGTCAATAGCCATCGTCAAGCATCACCTGATAGAGCGAGTCATACGAATCAATTGAGTTTACCGCAGCTTGCTACTTTAAAAGGTATGATGCACGGCTTTATTGATTTAATTTTTACCCAACAAGGGAAGTATTATGTCTGTGATTATAAGTCTAATCACTTGGGTAATGATTATGTTGATTATCAGGCGGAGATCCTAGAGCAAGATATTATTAAACACCATTATGACTTACAGTATTTAATTTATTCACTTGCCTTGCATCGCTACCTTAAAGTTACTCTTGCTGATTATCAAATAGAGCGAGATTTTGGTGGTGTTTATTATTTATACCTTCGGGGGATGTCATCTGAGCCGATGGCGCAATCAACGGGTGTATTTTTTAGGAAAATCTCAAGCGAGGAACTTTTAGCATTAGATGCGCTTTTTTCAGGGGAATCACTCATTAACAGCACTAATGACACGTCATTAGAATATAAAGGAGGCGACAATGCTCAATGAATTAGCTGAAAAAGCGTTTTCATTACCATATCAACGCTTTGTTGATGCTCAAAAGCATCTCGCCGCTATTGAAGCGATCGATTATTTTTTTGCAAAAGAATATAGCCTCATCTTATTAGACGGGCTAAATAATCAGTCTGCAATATATCAACGGATCCAAACGAATTGTGATCAGCTATTTCACTTGCTATTAGCGCTGAGTGTCAGTTTGCGCGAGGGACATAGTTGCTTACCGATTACTGTTTTTGCAAGTCAACGGTATGGCTTTTCTTGTGAAGCGTCTGGAGTGGTTAATCATCAAGGATTTCAGTTTACAACGAGCCAAGATCTTCACTTGTTGTTAATGGAATTAGCTGTAGCTGAACATGATAATCAAGCGATAGTTTATCATGATAATAAATTATATTTACGCCGTTATTTTCAGTTTGAACAACAAATCAGTGGCTTTATCAGCCAACAAATAGAGCAACTTAACTTAGATAACAAGCGGCTAGATAACAAGCAGTTAGATGGCAAGCAAGATGATAGTCAAACTTTTGATGATAAAAAAATCACCGAATGTTTAACTTTGCTGTTTCCTGAAGAAACAACAGGTTCATTACATGATATTGATTGGCAAAAGATCGCTGTGGCCAATGCTTTAAATAAATCGTTTACTATCATTGCTGGTGGCCCAGGTACGGGTAAAACCTATACAGTGACAAAATTATTAGCCGCTATTATTGTACTCAATGAAAAAAAATCCCTAAACATTGCTCTGGTGGCCCCAACAGGCAAGGCAGCACAGCGATTAAGTGAATCAATAAGCCAAGCTAAAATTGGCTTTAACACGTTATTACCCGAAAAGGTTTTGTCAAAAATTCCAACGGAAAGTCAAACGATTCATCGGCTACTGGGGGTGATCCCAAATAACCCTAACTTTAGACATCATCAAGACAATCCTTTAAACATTGACGTTTTGCTTATAGATGAAGTGTCTATGGTTGATTTACCATTAATGGCTAGGGTACTAAGAGCCTTACCAACCCGCTGTAAAGTAATTTTACTTGGTGATGCGCAGCAACTTCCATCGGTTGCCGCAGGCAGTGTCCTGTCTGATTTTACGCCGTCAGATACGGCGCAGTTTAGTCAAGAAAATGCTCGATTTTTGTCTACAGTTACTGGGATCAGCAATTTACCTGTTAATAATAAAAAACCGATGGATCATCTGACATACCTAACAAAAAGTCGACGTTTTACAGGGGATGGCGGTATTGGAATATTATCAAAGGCTGTGATTGAAGGGGACAATAAAAAAAGTTGGCAGTTATTACAACAAGCCAAAGAAAACCAGATATCGCAACTGATGTTTATTGATGAGGATAGTGCAGGTAACGAGCTGTGGATGAAAGCACTTATTAAGCAATATTATCAGCCTCTGCAAGCAGCCCAGTCTATTGAGGAAGCCTTTAACTTATTGTTAAAATTTCGTTTTTTATGTGCAACACGACAAGGTGATAAAGGCGTTGAAGCTATCAATCAAATAGTTGAGTCTGTTATTATCGGCAATAAATCAACGCATCAAGCGCTTTATCATGCCAAACCTATTATGATCAACGAAAATGACTATGGTTTGGGCTTATACAATGGCGATATTGGTTTACTGTGGCAAACGAAAGCGGGACACCTTATGGCTGTTTTTGAGCAACAAGACGGCACATATAAACATATTTTACCTAGTCGTTTACCTCATTACGAAACGGTTTACGCGATGACTATCCATAAAACACAAGGGAGTGAATTCACGCATGTTGCGATGATATTACCTGCAAATGCGGATAATCAATTATTAACGCGAGAATTGCTCTATACGGGGATCACTCGCGCGAAAAGTCAATTAACGATACAAAGTAAAAAATCAGTATGGTTGCATGGCGTCGACAATAAAGTTTCTCGCTATTCAGGCCTAACATTTTAATAAAGATATAAAATATGAACATCATAGAAATAGATAAAGCAAAATATAGACATAGACTTAATCGCGTTATTGTGGGGTTTATCGCAATACTCGCCATATTATCCATTATTTTTGGCAGTGTTCTTATTGCTATATTTGCTGAGCAATCGATAGCAGTAAGTACGGTATTGAGTGAAAACGAGCCATCAAGCAACTTTAAGTATAATTTTATAGGGGTTATTTTTGCACTTTTAGCCTGTGCCGCACTGTTAAACCGATTAAAAACCCAGACATATTTTTATGAGATTTATTATGTTTGGCGACTTAAACAACTGCATAATTTAATTTATCGAAAGTTAACAAAAATCAAATCGGCTGCCTTTGACGCTAACGATATTGATGCAATGATTGTTTTAAATTTCTATTATAAAAGTTTAAAACAAGTCTATTTGCTAGATGACAATACCTTAACAATATCAAAGGTAAATAATGAAGAACAAAAACTTGTTGAATTATTAACAAATAAAAATATTATCATAACAACTGAACAATTTTCTAAAGAGATGTTATCGTCTTTTTAAAGGTCATTTTACGAAGAAACACTTTATACAGTAGCTAGGAAAAACATGAAAAAGTTAAAAAATGAAGCAGCGCTATTAAAAAAAGCAATAACTGTTGGTGAGAAGTACGCCATGAATCGCGGTTATAAGGGCTTTTCTGCAACAAACGCAGCGAAAGAAAAAGTTGAAAGCCTCTATCGATTATTAGTGAATGACAAATTGATCCATCCGTTACCAGAAGATGGCGAAGATTTACAGAGCATGAAACATAAATTGGCTATTTGGATATCCAAACAATTACCAGAAGGGCATGAGCTACTCAAGTAAGTATTTAGGCTGATGTTGAATTAGACTGAGGTTGAATTAGGTTTATGTTTATTTGAGCGAAGTGAGCTGGTGAGATTAGTATTTTAGAGCAACCGAATTTAATCTGTTTCTGTTTCAGCCTCTTTATCGTTTAATCTAATGTTGAGTTAATAATAGATAATTAGAGAATGAGATCGAGTTGTGCTTAGATAAGGTTAAATACCTTATCAAGCTGGCTGGTTATTTATCATCCTCTAATTTTTCTTTGCTTTGCTGGCTTTCTTTATCATCATCAAAAAGTATACTAAGCCCCTGTTTTTCAAGATCTTCAAATTGATCGGTTTTCACCGCCCAAAAGAATAGATAAATACCTAATGCTGTCAGTAAAATAGCGATTGGGATCAAAACATAAATAATACTCATAGCATAGCTACTCTTAGTTGGAATTTTTGACTTTTAATAGTCTAAGTGAATTGGTGATCACTAAAATTGAGCTTAATGACATACCAATAACGGCCATATAAGGGGTAATAAAACCACTAACAGCCAATGGTAACACAATAGCATTATAGCCAAATGCCCAACTATAGTTTTGCCAAATAATGCGCCTTGTTTTAATAGCAACTTTTCTTAAGGTGAGAATTGAAGCGAGGTTATTGTTCAGTAATATCACATCTGCACCGCTTTTAGCTATGTCAGTACCACACCCCATAGCCATTGACACATGAGCGGCGCCAAAAACAGGAGTATCGTTAATCCCATCACCTATCATCGCGACGGTATATTGCTGTTGTAAATCTGATATTTTATTCATTTTACCAGTCGCCGTTAACTCACTGTAGACATTTTCTAGTGTTAAAATGTTTTGTACTTGTTCACAGCCAGCTTGGTGATCACCTGAAACCATGCAGGTGTGAAGGTCAAATTTGTGTAGCTGATCAATGGTTGTTGCTGATTCAGGTCTAATTTTATCCTTAAGATAAAAGGCAGCAACGAGGTTATCATCAATAGCCAGCAGACACTGCGCAGTCGAAAAGGTTTTAGCGTTGTGATTATGTTGATCGTTAACAGAAATACTTGTCATTATCCAAGCAGGTTTACCAATTTTAATCAGTTGGTTGTTTACCATGCCTTGAATACCAATGCCTGAGAGTATTTCTATGCTATTTGTTTTATAGGAAAAATCCCTATGGCATGAAAATGCTTTGGCAATAGGGTGTTCTGAATGACTCTCTAAAGCCGCAGCTAAAGCAAATACAGTATCTTTTCCATAAGCTTTATCAATGATAACAAGTTGATCAATGGTAAAATCCCCCGACGTTAGCGTGCCTGTTTTATCAAAGGCAAATAAATCAACCGCAGGGATGGTTTCCATCACGTGTCCAGACTTAACCATGATGCCGGAGCGATTTAATCGTGTTGTTGCACAGGTTAATGCTGTTGGAGTCGCTAACGATAAAGCACAAGGGCAGGTAGCTACTAACACTGATAAGGTGATCCAAAAAGCCTCTTCAGGTAAATGCTGTTGCCAATACAAAGCGGTGCCGATAGCGGTTAATAAAATTACCGCGACAAAGTATTGAGCAATTTTGTCTGAAAGTTGTGCCAGTTTGGGTTTATGTGCCTGCGAGGCTTCACTGATCCTAATGAGTTGGCTCAGAAACGAATGCTGGCCGGCATGTTTAACTTCGACAATAAGGTTACCGTCACCATTAATTGTGCCTGCAAATACTTGCTCGCCAACTTTTTTAGAAACAGGCGCTTGCTCACCTGAAAGCATGGCTTCGTTTAATTGGCTAGCACCTGAAACTATAACGCCATCAGCGGGGATAGTTTCTCCAGGCTTAATGATCACTTGATCTTGTGGAGACAGTTTGCGTGCAACGACAAATTCTTCTTTATTGTTTTTGAGTCGTATTGCCGTCATTGGCATTAACTTAAGTAAATTTGCAGAGACTTCTGCGGCGCGATTTCTTGCTCTAAACTCTAAAAACTTTCCTATTAATAGTAAAAAGGTAAACATAGAAACCGATTCAAAATATACCTCACCATTTTGGTTTATTGTTGCCCAAGCGCTGGCGGAAAAGGCCAAGACAATTGCAATAGACACAGGGACATCCATTGACAAGCGCTTTACTTTTAAGGCGTTAAGCGCACCAAGATAGAAGGGGAAAGCACCATAAGTAACAATAGGTATAGTGAGTAATAAACTAATATATCTTAAATAGACGAGATTATGGGCAGACATATCAGAGAAAGCACCAAAATATAAACCAATGGCTATCATCATCACTTGCATCATTAAGATGCCCGAGATCCCAAGTCGTTTGATAAAAGTTTTACTGTGTCTTTGATTCGCTTCCTCGACATCGCTTGCTTTAAACGGCATGGCTTTATAGCCAATTTTATCGATGGCGATCAATATTTCACTTAGTTTTAAAGTGGTGTTTTGCCATTTAACCGTTGCCCGTTGAGTGGTTGCGTTGACGTTTATTGATATTAAGCCGGCAAGTTTTGCTATTTGCATTTCTATCAGCCAAGCACAGGCTGCACAACTAATACCTTCAATGGTTAAAATCGTCTCTTTATACTCTCCGCGACTAAAAGCAAATTCATCTTGTAAAGATTCATCATCTAATAGGCTTGTGCGTTTTAATTGTTCGGGGATCAAAACGTCACTTTTCGGCGCAGGCTCGGTTCTGAAACGATAATATTCGGTTAATTGATTATCAACAATTGTTTGGGCGACAGCTTCACAGCCCACACAACACATTGCTTGGGTTTTATTATCGATATCAACAAAAAGCGAAACGCCTTTGGGAACAGTTTCGCCGCAATGAAAACATGAAATGGACATAATTATCTGTGAATTATCCGCTAATTAGCTTCAATTGCTTTAGGTAAAATGTCAATAAAACTAGCTTGAGGAAGGCTAATAGTATTTTGAATCTTCCAATGGTTTTCGAAAGGGGAAATGGTGATACGCCATTTACCTACTATATCTTTGTCGATTATTTGCCTAAATGAACCTGACGCATCGGGAGTCATAGCAAAATAGAAGTCTTTTTCTTGTTGAGTAGGGTGATAAAAATTGACGTTCAGAAGTGGAAACTCTTTATCAATACCGGTTGGTTTTATCACTAATTCATTATTAGTAAACTTAAGCGCAAAGGCCATACCTAATTTTTGAGCATGTTTGATTTTAGATATTTCTAAGTTTATTGCTTTACCCTTTTTATAATAATCACCCACAACAAGGGTGTCAGGGTTGGTATTAGCAATAATAAGAGTTGTGATCCCTGCAATAACTGCTGATAGGGGAAGAAAGAATACTAACCATGCCCAAGGCTCTTTATACCAAGACGTTTTCATGTGTTTACTTATTACCAATTAGAAAGGGGTATTATACTTATTTTGTTTAACACAGACTAATAAAAAAAGCCTTAGTGGATCTCACCAAGGCTTTCTTGTTCAACTTCATCTGTTATTTAGTCTTGAGAAAGGCTATAAACATAGGCACTAATTACGTGTACCTTTTGTTCACCTAAAATGTCTTTCCAAGCAGGCATTACACCAGCACGACCATGACGAATTGATTGCTCAACAACGCGTGGTGAACCACCATATAACCAGATATTATCAGCTAAGTTTGGCGCGCCTAATGGTAAACCCATTGCCGTACTACCTTTACCGTCAGCACCATGACAACCAGCACACATCGCAAATTTTTCTTGCCCTGATTTTGCTGATTCTGCATTCACTTCACGGCCACTTAAACTAATCACATATGCAGCTACGTCTTTAACGCCTTGTTCTCCGCCTAACATAGTTTCCCATGCAATCATCCCTTGTGCTTTTCTGCCTTGCATAATGCTATGTTTAATCGCATCAGCAGAGCCGCCATATAACCAATCTTTATCAGCTAAGTTAGGAAAGCCTGTTGTACCACGAGCATCAGAGCCATGACATTGAGAACAGTTTTGAAGAAATAACCGTTGACCAACTTTAAGTGCGTCTTCATCACTCGCCAACTCTTCAATGCTACGTGCAGCAAATGCATCGAAAATAGGACCAAATTTAGCATCGGCTGCTTTAACTTCCATATCATACTGAACAATAAGGTTATTTTCTTTAGCATTTAATGCTTGGGCTTTCGAATCTTCAAGATTCATTACACTTTGGTTTGAACTTGTCCAACCAAATAAACCTTTAAAGTTACCAAGGCCTGGGTACATTAATAAATAACCAAAGCCCCAAACGATTGTAACCAAGAAGAATGTACTCCACCATTTAGGGAGTGGGTTATTTAATTCTTCAATGCCGTCGAAAGTGTGTCCCATTGACTCACCTTCTTCAACGCCTGCAAAGTTCTTTAAACACCAGCGCAATAATAGGTAACAACCTATTAAAGTGGCTAAGGAAAGAACCGTAATCCATATACTCCAGAAACTAGACATTATTAGTATCCTGTTTGTTTATTTCTTCTTTATGATCTTCTTCGAATATCGAGTTTGCTGCTTTATCAAAGTCAGACTTACGTCTCTTACTATACGACCAAACCACAATGATGATAAAAAGTGCCAAAATTAAGAGAGCAATTAACCCTCTGAGTGTTCCATAATCCATAATATTACTTCAACGCATGACCAAGGGATTGCAAATATGCAATTAACGCATCCATTTCTGTTTTACCTTTCACAGCAGCCTGAGCGCCTGAAATGTCTTTAGCAGAATAGAGTGGAATGGCATTACCTTGTTCATCTTTGTGAGTTCTATTACGGGTTAAAAAGTTAAATGTTTCTAGCTTTTTAGCGGTTGTCGCGCCATCAAGTTTGTTTTTATTTAACCAGTTGTAAGCCGGCATATTTGACTCAGGCACAACGGAACGAGGATCTGTTAAGTGAGCTCTATGCCAGTCATCGCTATATCGTCCACCAACACGGGCAAGATCAGGACCAGTACGTTTTGAACCCCATAAAAATGGATGTTCCCAAACGTGTTCACCTGCAACTGAGTAATGACCGTAGCGCTCTGTTTCAGCACGAAATGGACGGATCATTTGGCTGTGGCAATTACTACAACCTTCACGAATGTAAATATCACGCCCTTCCATTTCTAACGCAGTATATGGGCGAAGGTTATCAACAGGCTGCGTTGTTTCTTTTTGGAAAAACAACGGCGTTATTTCAACCAAACCACCAATACTGATAGCAAAAATTGTAAAGATGAAGAATAAGCCAACGTTTGTTTCGACTTTTTCATGTTTATTTTCATGTTTAATACTCACGGCTAGTCTCCTTAAGCTACTTCAACAGGCTTTAGACTTCCGTCTTTAGCGCCAATGGTTTTAAACATGTTGTAAGCCATTAAGATAAAACCAGCTACCACAAGTACGCCACCTAAGAAACGGATGAAGTAGAATGGGTAAGAGGCTGTTAAGCTTTCAACAAATGAATAAGTTAACGTACCGTCAGTATTCACTGCTCGCCACATTAACCCTTGCATTACCCCTGAAATCCACATTGCTACGATATATAGAACAATACCTGTAGTGTGCATCCAAAAGTGAATGTTAATTAATTTGATGCTGTACATACGACCTTGATTAAATAGTACCGGTATTAAGTGATACATAGCACCAATTGATACCATAGCAACCCAACCTAATGCACCTGAGTGAACATGACCAACAGTCCAATCTGTGTAATGAGAAAGAGCATTTACAGATTTTATCGCCATCATTGGGCCTTCAAACGTAGACATACCGTAGAAAGATAAAGAAACGATTAAGAAACGAAGAATAGGATCATGGCGAAGTTTATGCCATGCACCAGAAAGCGTCATAATACCATTAATCATACCACCCCAAGATGGTAAGAAAAGCACGATAGACATCACCATACCTAAGCTTTGTGCCCAGTCCGGTAATGCGGTGTAATGTAAATGATGAGGACCTGCCCAAATGTATAATGAGACTAATGCCCAAAAATGAACAATTGATAAACGGTAAGAATATACCGGACGTTCAGCTTGTTTAGGCACAAAGTAATACATGATCCCTAAAAAACCCGCTGTTAATAAAAATCCAACAGCATTATGTCCATACCACCATTGCATCATGGCATCGATAGCACCGGAATATAATGAATATGACTTCATCATAGAAACGGGTACTGCCATGCTATTACCAATATGTAACACGGCAACTGTGATGATAAAACCACCAAAAAACCAGTTAGCTACATAAATGTGGGAGGTTTTACGTTTGATAAGTGTGCCAAAAAAGACAATTGCGTAACAAACCCAAACAACAGCGATTAAAACATCAATTGGCCATTCTAATTCTGCATACTCTTTACTTGTGGTGTAACCTAAAGGTAAGGTAATTGCAGCTAAAACGATAATGGTTTGCCAACCCCAGAAAGTGAAAGAGGCAAGTTTACCGCCAAATAATGTCGCTTTACATGTACGTTGAACAACATAATAAGAAGTGGCAAATAGGGCACTGGTACCAAAAGCAAATATTACTGCATTGGTGTGAAGTGGGCGAAGTCGAGAATAGGTTAACCATGGTGTGTCAAAGTTTAAAGCTGGCCAAATTAATTGGGCGGCAATAAGAACACCGACTAGCGTACCAACAATTCCCCAGATAACTGTCATGACGGTAAATTGTCTTACCACATCAAAGTTATATGACGGCTGATCAAGCGTTGTTGTCATTTTTATTGTTCCGTTAACGAAGTTAGTTTTACTATTGTTGAAATTTTTAATATTTCTCAATAGTTTTGCTGATTGTGATATAAGTCACATCCATCGAGCATAATGCACTATATCAAGGACAATTTTACCTTTTGCGAATGATTTAGATCAATGAAAAAATATGATTTAAATCAATAAAAACGATAATCCCTAATTTAAATATGGAATTAAAAATAATATCGTTTATTTATTAAACTAAAAGAAAAATTATTATAAAAAAACTGTAGACTACTAAGGGTATTTACGCTAGGAAATACAGGGTTTATCAATCAATTAGTGTGACTTCAATCGACTAACCTCATAAATTAGCCAAAGCGATTAACGCATTTTTGTTCAATATCGATAATTGTTTTCCTGACTGTTTAATATAACGTTCTTTTTGAAACTTAGAGATGATCCGGCTTAGAGTCTCTCTTCTTAACCCTAAAAAGTTGGCGATATTATCTCGACTGATGGTTAATTTGACCTCACCACCTTGGTGATCATAAACGGACTTTCGTTGAATTATATTGAGGATAAAGGCGGCAATTAGGCTTTCTGCCGTTTTTTTAGCAATAAAAGATTGGAATTGGCTTTGTGACATGGCACTTTGCTTGGTGAGTAAATCAATTAAACTTAGCTGCAAATCTGGCACTACTTGGCTACAGGCTTTTAATTCCTTGATATTGACTTTACATACTGAGCTTTCATTAAGAGCAATGGCATTATAAGCATAAGCTTTGGGGTGTATTGCATCTTCTCCAATCAGCTCTCCAGGAAAGCGAAATCCGACAATTTTTTCTTCATTAAGTCGATTACATTGCGTTAATTTATAAGCACCAGAGCAGACCGCATAAATGGCTGTTAACGGTTGGTTTTGTGCAAACAGCACTTCATTAGTGGATGAATCTATTCTTTTTGATAGATAATTATCACTGATATTTAAAGAAGTTTGTTCTCTTTGCACCGGCTTACAAATAGGCTGCATAGCGCATTGACTACAAACAATGTATTTGTGATTTTTATCACAGGTTCTTTCTGATGATGCAAGCGTCTCTTTCATATAATACTAACTGTTTATTATTTAACGTGATGAATTAATTAGTTATTTATTTATTTCTCGCCAGCATTATAAATCAAGCCTATTTTTACTTATCTGATCATAATCAATATCGGGTACACTATTTGCAAATTTATAGGTATTTGTAAAATGCATAAAAGTTATTATTTTCTTATCGCGGTGATTATGTTTTCAGGTTGTACTCCCCAACCAGAGTCGACAATATTTGTCGAACCCCACTGTTTGCCAAGTCAAAGTCAATGCAAGATCACTAACAGTTTTGGCAGCTTTGATATTTTATTTAATGTTGATACGGTCATTACAGAGCAAATGTTTGACATTATTATCAAAAAAGACTCAGCGTTTGAAAAGCTCAAAGTGACGGGGTATCTTGAAGGAAAAGAAATGTTTATGGGGAAAATACCGCTCTTTTTTGAAAAATATGACCTGCAAACCTCTGTTTCAAAAGCGATGTTAGGCAGTTGTACTGAGCAAGATATGACTTGGCGAATGTGGTTAACTATCGCTGATCAAGAAAATGCAGAGAAAGCAGTCACTTTTTTTATCGATTTTAATAGTAAGAGATCCTAACGATTTTGTTTGCATTCACTTAATAGGGGCACTTTAGAAAAAGTGCCCAATGAAATTGTTATCTTAATGACTAGGGTCTGTTGACCTTTGTATTAGTTAGCCTAAGACAATTTTCTCTCTCAGCACAAATTATAAACAAAGATCACCAGCCTCTAGCTTAACGCCAACCAAATAGCGACACCGAACATCAAGGTTCCCGACACTTTGTTGAGTAGTTTTACATTGTTTCTTTGAGTTAACGCTTTAGCTATGGTTTTGCCGCCAGTTGCATATAACATCATACAAATAAATTCTGATATCATGATAATTATAACTAAAACAGTAAGTTGCAATGGTAACGCGTAATCAGTGTTAATAAATGGTGGCAGTAGCGCTATCATAAATGCCCAGCCTTTAGGGTTAGCAATAGCGGTAATAAATCCTTGATTGAATAATTGCTGGCGACTAAAAGTTATCGTCTCTTTTTGCTCACTTGATAGCGCAAGCTTACCTTTAGAACGCCACATGTTAAGTCCAATATAGCCAAGGTAAAGTGCACCAATGAGTTTTAATATGTTAAAAATTTCAGGCATATTTAACATTAACGCTGAGACTCCAAGCACAGAGGCTATTGCTACAGAGGCTACACCTAATAGCTCCCCTGACATCATCCACATTGTTTTTCTAATGCCAATTGACATGCCTAATGTCATCGCGAGTGTCATACACATTCCAGGTGTAATACTGACTAAGAAAAAGGTTGGGATAAAAATTGACACTAATGTGAAATCGACCACTATTATTCACTCATATTTTTTATCGCTGATGATAAGGGAAACAACATAAAGTGCAAAGTTAATAATCATCTTATCGATGAGTTTACATTCTTTGTGTTGTAAAAGCCGATTGATTAGCAAATGTTTTGTGCTAGCTATTTGTTTACCGTTTATTTTGGACTGTTCATCGCATTTTTTTTAAATAAAGTAAATATATGTAAATTGTTTGTCTGCACTCCTTTTTTTTGATTACAATTTAATAATAAAAATCGTCGTCGTGGTTTTACCTTTATGAGCAGTATGTTACGTATATGTGCAACCAGAAGTGTTGTAGGTTTAACAATAAGTTTGTTATTTGCTTGTTCAAGTTCATCAGAGCTTG
Source organism: Colwelliaceae bacterium 6441 (assembly GCA_040779345.1). GTDB lineage: Bacteria > Pseudomonadota > Gammaproteobacteria > Enterobacterales > Alteromonadaceae > Thalassotalea_H. Next base: position 35,939 of record JBFONU010000019.1, read on the forward strand.
ATAAAAATATTAACAATATAGATGTTCCAGTTTCTTGGCAAACGAATGAGAAACAGTTTCACGTTGAAAATAATTGGTTAAATCAATTAGAAAATGTTCAGGTGAAGCAATTAGTTAAATTAGCAATAGCATCAAATCATCAATTAAAAATTAAAGCGTATAATGTCGCAATACAGAAACAGAAACTCCTGATTTCGGGGAGTCAGTTATGGCCGTCGCTTGATCTCTCTTTGCGTTCAGGGAGAAGTAAGAATAATAACCTTGGCACTTATTCAAATACCAATACGGTTAATTTGAATTTATCTTATGAATTGGATTTATGGGGGAAACTCTCTAAAGCTGATCAGCAAGCCAATTTCAATTTTCTAGCTCAACAATCAAGCTATGAACAAAGCAAGCAACAACTCGTTGCCGATGTTGTCACTACGTGGTTAGAGGTTATTCAAGCAGATAAGCTATTATCCTTGCATCAACAACGAGTGGAAAATTCGCAACGTAATTTAGACATTATTGAATCAGGTTATAAGAGTGGTTTAAATGAAGCACTGGATGTTTACTTAACACGTAATGAACTTAACAATGAATTAAGTCGTCTTTCTGAACAACAAACAACCAAAACGCGATTGCTCAGACAGCTTGAACGTTTAGTAGGTAAATACCCTAAAGGGGAGTTAGTCGTTGATGCTTCTTTACCTATGTTAACAACAGATATTCCGTTAGGGTTACCTTCAGAGCTTATCAGTAGAAAACCTCAATTAATCGCTAGTTGGAATGAGCTGCTAGCCAAAGATGCCGGGCTAGCTTATGCTCATAAACAGCGATTTCCTAGCTTAAGTTTAACGACATCTATTGGCGATAGTGCGCCAAAGCTTAGCGACTTATTATCTGGCTCTTCCCTCGCATGGTCTTTGTTTGGCAACCTCACCGCACCAATTTTTAATGCGGGACGATTACAAGCAAATGAAGAACAGGCTCGGCTGGCATTAAAACAAGGAGAGCAACAGTACCTTGATACCTTATATAAAGCGTTTTTTGATGTTGAAAATGCCATCAGCCAAGAGCAAAGCTTAAAAGAACGCTACCAAAGTATGTTCAAAGCACAAGAAAATGCATTAATTGCTGCCACACTTTCTTTTGAACAATATCAAAATGGTTTGGTTGAATACACCACTGTGCTTGCTGCTCAATCACGTGCTTTTGAAGCGCAAAGTACGTTAATAAAATTAAAATACAACTTAATTGCAAACCGCATCCAATTACATTTAGCACTCGGTGGCGATTTCACTGTGTCTGAGCAAACCGATACCTCTGCAAAAACTAAGGCTTAATAATTATGTCGATACAAGTTTCCCCTAAAACAACAGACACTGAAACAAAGGTTAATAGAAATAAAAAACTTTTGATATTACTTGTTATCATAGCTATTACAGGGAGTTTAGTGCTAGCTATTACCAAGAATCCTCCTGAATCAAGGCGTTTTAAACCGGCTAAAACTTCCCAGATGACGGTAGCGACTAAAGTGTTATCGCTTCAAACCTATCCCGTTATGGTAGAAAGTTTTGGCACTGTAAAGCCACGCACTGAAAGTAAACTTTTTGCCCAAGTCTCAGGGCAAATTACCCAGGTGAGTGAGCAATTTCGTGATGGTGGATTTTTTGATAAAGGTGATATTTTAGTACAACTTGATGACAGAGATCTCAGGGCGGAAGTCAAAGTATCTCAAGCGAATCTATTCTCAGCTAATCAAGCATTACTGGAAGAAAAAGCACGGGGTGAACAAGCGAAAACTGATTGGCAACGATTAGGCAATGGTAAAAAAGCTAATGCACTCGTTTTACGCCAACCGCAACTTGAAGCAGCAAAAGCTAAAGTATTATCGGCGCAAGCGCAATTAGATAGGGCAAAATTATCGCTCGAAAGAACTCAAATAATAGCGCCTTATGATGGCCGAGTATTAAAAAAACAAGTAGATGTTGGTCAGTTAGTTTCTAGTAATAGTCAGCTTGCCAGTATTTTTGCTGTCGACTCGGTAGAAATTCGCTTACCGGTCAAAAATAAAGATCTGCCGTTAATCAATCTTCCAGAAGAGTATCGGGATATCGGTGAAAAAGGCGATAAAAATGATGTAACGTTAAGTTCTGATTTAATGGGGAACCAAACATGGAATGGGCAAATTATTCGTACAGAAAGTGCGATAGATGAAATGTCACAACAACTCTATGTTGTCGCACAAATTAAACGACCTTATGATGCTTCAGCATCACAGGGAGTGCCTATTAAAATAGGGCAATATGTCACGGCAAAAATAACGGGAAAAGTATTAAATAATACCCTAGTGATCCCAAACCGTGCTATTTACCAAGCAAGCTATGTGTATATAGTAGAGAATGGTTTATTAATGCGTAAAGACATCACCATTGGTTGGCAAAATGGTGACGAATCAATCATTCAATCGGGGCTGAACGCAGGAGATGAGCTTGTACTGACGACACTTGGGCAAGTTAGCTCAGGCACACCTGTTTCAATTGAAAAAAATGCCACTGATCTTGTCAATAAGCAACCGGGTAAATCTCGTGATAAAAACCCTAAACTAACCCCTAAACCCAATGCTAAAAAAATGAAAGGTAAGTCATTATGATCGCTTGGTTTGCACGCAATCACGTAGCTGCTAATTTATTATTGGTGACTATTTTAATCCTAGGACTTTTTAGCTTATCCGTTAGGATCCCATTAGAGATATTTCCTTCATTTGCCAGTGATCGTATCAACGTTAATGTGTCATTGCGAGGAGCCACACCAGAAGATGTCGAAAAGAGTATTTCTATTCGTATAGAAGAAGCGATACAAGATTTAGAAGGTATCAAACAAATTGCTAGTCGCTCTTCTGAAGGATCTTCAGCGGTTAACATAGAAGTAGATGCTGATTATGATGCCAGAGAGGTTTTGTCTGATATCAAAAGTCGTGTTGACGCGATTAATACTTTTCCTGTTGATGCTGAAAAACCAGTGGTTTCCTTGGCAACTCGTAAACGTGAAGTTATCTCTGTAAGTGTTGCAAGTATCTATGGTGAAAAAGAAACACGAGAATACGCAGAAAAAGTACGGGATGAATTGTTAAAAATTTCAGCTATTACTCAAGTTGAACTCAGTGGGGTTCGTAATTACGAGCTAGCTATAGAAATACCTCAAGATAAATTACAACAATATAACCTAACTATTTCTCAAGTATCATCAGCTATTAAAAATTCAAGTGCTGATGTTTCTGCAGGTAACTTACGTTCGCAAGGGGGAGATATTTTATTATTGTCCAAAGGGCAAGCTTATCGTAAAGATGAGTTCTCTAAAATTGCGATAAAAACTCACACCGATGGCTCAATTTTATATTTGTCTGAAATTGCAATAATCACTGACGCGTTTGAAGAAAGTCCGGTAAGAACACGCTTTAATGGTAAACAAGCTGCTTTTATTGATGTTTACCGCATTGGCGGACAAAGTGCTATTGATGTTGCTGATGCAGTCAAAAATTATATTGACGGACAACAGTCGGCTGTTCCCCAAGGCGTTGAATTAAGCTATTGGGATGACGATTCTCAAATTGTCAAAAAACGCATATCAACGCTTACCACTAGTGCCATACAAGGGGGCATTTTAGTATTAGCGTTATTGAGTTTATTTTTACGTCCCTCAATTGCATTTTGGGTGTTTATTGGCATACCTATCTCATTTATGGGGGCTTTTATTGCCATGCCCATATTTGGCATTACCTTAAATATTATGAGTTTATTTGGCTTTATTCTGGTATTAGGTATTGTGGTTGATGATGCTATTGTCACAGGCGAAAACATTTATACTCATTTAAAAACCTCAGAAACAGGGGAAGAAGCTGCCATCAGAGGCACACAAGAGGTTGCAACTCCGGTGACCTTTGGGGTATTAACCACAGTTGCAGCATTTTTACCGCTCGCTTTTATTGAAGGAGCTAGGGGAGCATTGTTTGCCCAAATACCGGTAATTGTTATTCCGGTATTATTATTTTCGTTAATTGAGTCAAAATTTGTTTTACCTTCACATTTAAAAAACTTAAAACTACGTAATCAAAAATCACAGCCTTCTAAATTCAGTGCATTTCAACAAAAGTTTGCAGACGGATTTGAACGCCTCATTTTACGCTTTTACCAGCCGTTATTAAAAAAAGCGATCAGCTTTAAAATGGTGACATTTTTTGGTTTTGTTGGGGTGTTTTTAGTGATCATTTCATTAGTGATGAGTGGCTGGACAAAATTTATTTTCTTTCCACGGATCCCTAGTGAAACAGTTCGTGCCTCACTCACTATGCCTGCTGGTTCGCCTTTTGAAGTGACCAATAAGCATATTTTAAAAATGACAGAAAAAGCCGAACAATTACGGATGAAATATATTGATGAAGAAACTAATGAAAGCATTATTCTCAATGTGTTAGCAACAACCGGTGGTAGAGGTGGTACAACAAATAGAGGCAGTGTCCGCTTTGAAATAACGCCGCCGGAATCGCGAAAACTCTCTATAGGCTCTGCACAATTAGTGAAGGAATGGCGTGAATTAATAGGTCCAATTCCAGGTGCAGAAAGCATTACTTTTAGAGCTGAAATTGGCCGTTCATCTGATCCTATTCAGGTGCAATTAAAAGCAAGTTCAATAGATACACTCAAAGAAATTACCGACAAGGTAAAAGTAAGGCTTGCGACTTATCCAACAGTTTTTGATATTGAAGACAGTTTATCAGACGGAAAACAAGAGCTTCAAATTGAGTTAACCGAACAAGGCAAAGCGTTAGGGTTAACAAGAGTTAGTATCTCTAAAGAAGTTCGTAGTGCTTTTTTTGGCTCACAGGTACAACGTATTCAGCGGGGGCGAGATGACGTTCGGGTAATGGTAAGACTTCCTTTTAATGAACGCCGTACCACAGCTGATTTAGAAAATATTCTGATTGGAACTCCTAACGGCGGTTCAGTACCTTTATCTCATGTTGCTAAGTTAATACCAGGGAAAAGCCCTTCAACAATTTCTAGAATAGATCGTTATCGAACAGCGAATGTTAGTGCTGATGTTGAAAAAGCAAATACTAACATGACCATCTTACAGGCGGATTTAAAAGCGTACCTTGATGAGTTAATTATCCAATATCCGGGAGTGAGTCATTCTTTAGAAGGAGAAGCGAAAGAACAGCGAGAATCCTTTGGTTCATTAGCTTGGGCATTACTGTTTGTATTTTTTATCATTTATGCGTTATTGGCTATTCCGTTTAAGTCGTACTTACAACCTATTATTGTTATGAGTGTTATTCCATTTGGCATGATTGGTGCCGTTATTGGTCATTGGATCATGGGGATGGAGTTAACCATTATGAGCCTACTAGGAATGTTAGCCTTAATTGGCGTTGTGGTTAATGATTCACTCGTTTTAGTTGATTTTATCAATAAAAAACGATTAGAAGGCATGATAGTGCTTGATGCTGTTCTGACTGCAGGTGCGTCGCGTTTTCGCCCAGTAATGTTAACAAGCATGACCACTTTTATAGGTTTAATGCCATTATTATTTGAGCAATCAACTCAAGCACAGTTTTTGATCCCAATGGCTGTTTCATTGGGCTTTGGTATTATCTTTGCGACCTTTATTACTTTGATACTTGTACCTGTTAATTATTTATTAGTAGAAGAAGTTAAAGGGTTTGTTAAACTAGGCAAAAGCAATAAACTTGTTACACAATAGGAACCGCTATGGCTGAAGAGACTATTTTTTCAAAAATTATTAGACAAGAAATACCAACGCCTTTGTTATATCAAGATGAGTTAGTTAGCGCTTTTAGAGATATTTCTCCGCAAGCACAAAGCCATATATTGATTATACCTAATAAGTTGATCCCAACAGTTAACGACATTGAAGAGCAAGATGAACTGACACTTGGACGCTTATTTACCGTAGCTAAAAAACTGGCAATAGCAGAGGGCATTGCTGAAGATGGCTATCGTTTGATCATGAATTGTAATCGCCATGGCGGGCAAGAGGTATATCATATTCATATGCACTTAGTCGGCGGGCAACCCTTAGGTAAAATGCTTAATATTGATTAAGAAAAGTTAATCTGTCGTTTTACACGTTTTTATACATTTAAATGAGGTAAAGCGTGTAAATGCTGCGTTTAATTGTAGTGAAGTAAAAGTGAAGCTCACTCATAATTACGTTAGGCTTTTACTAAAAGGGTTATTGCGTGAAGTGGGCAACATTCATAGAAGATAAAGATAAGTTATTCTGGTTCGCACACAGTGCCGGCTGGTTAGGTTTTGCATTGGTTTCTTACCTCAGTTCTTTGCTTCATGACTTACGTGATATCTTTGTCGTCATTCTTTTCTTAAATGCGTATGCTGGCTGGCTTCTCAGTATTCCTCTACGGTATATCTACCGCTCTGTTTGGAATTTAACGCCAGTTAAAATTGCCATTTGTATTGTTCTTTCATCAGCCGTTACTGGACTATTGTGGCAAATAGTACAAAATATGAATTTTTGGGAAATTTATAAACACGGTTATCGCCCAGAGCATCTTATTTACTATACTAAAAATGGCTTGTTTTCATTCTCGATAATGCTTAGTTGGAGTGTGCTGTATTTCGGTACTAAGTATTATCAAATGCTGCAAAAAGAACGACAAAATGTTTTACAGGCAAATACTGTTGCCCATCAAGCACAGTTAAAAATGCTTCGTTATCAATTGAACCCCCATTTTTTGTTTAATACGCTTAATGCAATTTCAACGTTAATTTTAATTAAAGAAAACACGACCGCTAATGGCATGGTGACAAAATTAAGTGAGTTTCTTCGGTATTCATTAGATAAAGATCCGATGAAGAAAGTGACATTAGAAAGCGAACTTCAAGCCTTAAAACTCTATTTAGACATTGAAAAAGTAAGGTTTGAGGAAAGGCTACAAGTTAACCTTACGGTTGATGATGATTGTCAGCAAGCACTTGTGCCTAGCATGTTTCTTCAACCGCTCGCTGAAAATGCAATAAAACATGCGATTGCGGTACAAGAAGCGGGCGGCACAATTACGGTGACGGTTTCCAAATTTGGACAAGATTTGCTAATCGAACTCTCTGATGATGGTCCAGGTGCAGAAATTACTAATGGGAATTTATTTCGTGAAAATGGTGTGGGTTTAGTGAATAGTCGTGAAAGATTACAGGCTCTTTATGGTCATGAATTTTCACTTGTGGTTTCCAATAACACGCCAAACGGTGTTAAAGTTAATATTAGGATGCCATATGAAATTGGAAACATCACATGAGTAAAGTCTTATCAACCATTATTGTTGATGACGAAGCTTTAGCAAGAAAAGGCTTAGCCATAAGATTAAATGAGCATAAAGACATTAATATTGTCACTCAATGCAGTAATGGCCGTGAAGCCATTGAAGCTGTTCGTGCGTATCAACCTGATCTTATGTTTTTAGATATTCAAATGCCTGGTTTGGATGGTTTCCAAGTTGTTAAAGAAATTACAGAGCAAGGATTAAACTTGCCTATGGTTGTTTTTGTTACAGCATTTGATCAATACGCACTCAAAGCATTTGAAGTGCATGCCCATGACTATCTCTTAAAACCCGCTGATGAAGCACGACTTGCACAAGCGCTAGATAAAATTAGAGAAAAAATTACTGGTCAACAAAGCTTGCAACATAAAGAGCAATTAATACAATTAGTCAGTGATGTTACGGGTAATCATTGTGATGATATTTTGCAAGATCTTGAACAAAACAAACCTGTTTCTCTTTCCCATTACTCCGATGTCCTCGCGATAAAAGATGCGGGTGAAGTCAGTAGGGTGCCTGTAAAAGATATACTTTGGATAGAAGCGGCAGGGGATTACATGTGTGTCCATACCGAAGATAATACCCATATCTTGCGTAAAACGATGAAGCAGTTGGAAGAAAGTTTAGATCCTAAGCAATTTATCAGAAGCCATCGTTCGACTATCGTTAATAAAAATTATATTGAAAAGTTTTGTAGCCAACTTAATGGCGAATATTATCTGGTGATGAAAAATGGCAAGCAGGTAAAAGTCAGCCGAAGTTACAAAGATAAAGTTAAACAAACCGTGACTCAATAGCCTTAAAAGATTTCCTAGCATCTTAAAACATTGTCTAGGGAGAAACATCTGTTTTAGCTGAGAGCGCGAGAATATTTTGTTGTGCATCGATCAATGTTTGACTCACTTTTTTTTGATGCTTTATCGCTTCTTGTAAAGGCACTAAACAAACTTGATTATTTTGCTCCCCGATCATCATATTGGTTTCACCATTGACAATTGCTTGCACTGCAGCAACGCCTAATTTTGTCGCTAGAATTCGGTCTTTAGCAACAGGTGACCCACCTCGTTGAATATAGCCTAAAGTACAAAGGGGACAATCAATGCCTGTTTTTTCTGTGAGTTTATTTGCTAAGGATTGGCTACCACCGGGCCATAAATTTTCTGCGATGACAATTAGAAAACTACGATGAGACTCTTTTTTAGCAATAGAGATTTGTTTGGCGATTTTTTCTAAGGTGATCTCTTGATCTTCAGGCTTAAAATTTTCAAAAGAAAGCACTTGCTCAGCTGCACATGAAATACCGACATTAAATGTAATGTGGCCACTTTGTCTGCCCATTAATTCGACTAAGAACACACGTTCAAATGCATCGGCCGTATCACGAATTTTATCGATCGCTTCTATCGCCGTATTAACAGCTGTTGAGAATCCGATCGTGTGATCTGTACCGTCAACATCATTATCTATGGTGCCAGGAACCCCAATGATCTGACCTTGCCAATGTTTTGCTATTGATAACAAACCATTAAAAGAGCCATCACCCCCAATAACGATCAATGCATCAATTTTATTTTTGAGTAATACATTTACCGCCTGCATTACCCCTTGCTCAGTACGCATTTCTTTGCAGCGCGCACTTTTTAAAATGGTGCCTCCTCGATGGATGATCCCATCAACATCATGGGGGCTAAGGCGGCAAAGTTCATTGTTGAGTAAGCCATTATAACCATGATAAAAACCGACAATATCATACTGGTAACGTTTCGCTGAAAGTACAACGGCGCGAATGGCGGCATTCATACCGGGTGCATCTCCGCCGCTGGTCAGTACTGCGATATTTTTAGCCATAAAAAATTCTACCCAAAACAAAAAACATACTTATAGAGTATACAAATTTAGCATTGAATTAATTGATTTAGAATCGGAAAATTTAAGGAAAGCAAATATGGTCGGTAAAATAAAAAAGAGTAACCTTTTGACGTTAACCAAAAGAGTTACTCTTAAATAGGCTGTGTTAATTTAGGTAAATTACACCTTAACTAAGATGTGTTTTAACTAAGATGTGTTTTAACTCAGATGAGTTTTATTTACCGTAAGCACTTTTAGGGTATTAGTTGCACCAACAGTTTCCATTAAGTCGCCATGAGTAAAAATCACTTTATCCCCAACCGCAAGATCAGAATTGTTGATCACAGCTTTTAATACATCATCAGATAAATTGTCATTGCTGCTTTGCTTAGAATCAAATTCTACAGGGTAAACACCACGATAAATTGCTGTTTTATTTAACGTTTTATTATGTCTAGATAACGAATAAATCGGTAAACCTGATGTGATACGCGACATTAATTTACTAGTATGCCCTGATTCAGTTAACGCAATTATCGCTTTAACGCCATCTAGGTGGTTTGCTGCGTACATGGCTGAGAGAGAAATTGTTTCAGAAATCTCAGAAAAAGTTAATTCAATACGGTGGTTTGATGTATTGACTGAGCGGTGGGTTTCCGCGCCAATACACACATCTGACATCGCCTTAACCGTTTCTACTGGGTATTTACCTGCAGCAGTCTCTGCAGAAAGCATCACGGCATCTGTACCATCAAGTACCGCATTTGATACATCCATTACCTCTGCACGTGTAGGCATAGGTTGGGTGATCATGGTTTCCATCATTTGTGTCGCAGTAATAACAACTCTATTTAGTTGACGACTACGTGCGATAATGTGTTTTTGCTTACCGACAAGTGCAGCATCACCAATTTCAACGCCTAAATCGCCGCGTGCAACCATCACCACATCAGAAGCTAAAATAATATCATCTAACACTTTATCATCATTGACTGCTTCAGCACGTTCAATTTTAGACACTAAACGAGCATCACAACCGGCTTCTTGCGCTAATAAACGTGCTTCACGCATATCAGCAGCATCACGAGGAAAAGATACCGCTAGAAAATCCACATCGATTTTTGCCGCTGTTTTGATATCTTCTTTGTCTTTTGCTGTAAGCGCTGGGGCAGTTAAGCCACCACCTTGACGGTTAATGCCTTTATTGTTAGATAATGGACCACCAACAGTGACTTCAGTGAACACAGAAGGCCCCTCAGTACGTAACACTTTTAATTGCACTCGACCATCATCAAGTAACAAAATATCACCATCAGAAACATCTTCTGGTAATTTTTTGTAATCAATTCCGACTTTTTCTTGGCAACCTTCACCTTTAGCTAATGTGGCATCTAATTCAAATTTATCACCCACTTCTAATTGAATAGGACCATTTTTGAACGTTGATACACGTATTTTAGGGCCTTGTAGATCACCTAAAATACCCACATATATGCCAAGCTCTTTAGCTACTTCACGAACTGTTTTTGCGCGTTGAATGTGATCTTCTGCGCTACCATGTGAGAAATTAAGTCGAACAACGTTAACACCGGCAGCGAGCACTTGTTTTAACGTTTCTCTATCTTCAGTTGCTGGACCCAAGGTCGCAACAATTTTCGTTCTTCTAGGCATTTTAATCCTTAGTATAAAACTAATTAATAATGAATTATGGTTCTTTACGCTCGAAACGCGAGCTTCTTAAACTATCTTTTACTTTCTTTAAATTATCTCTAAATTTTGTACCACGACGTAACGTAAAACCTGTGGCTAAAATATCGATAAGTGCTAATTGAGCAATACGCGATGACATTGGCATATATAAGTCGGTATCTTCAGCAACATCAACGGATAGCACAATGTTACATTCTTTTGCTAGTGGTGTGCCTTGTGTGGTGATACCAATGACAGTGGCATCATTTTCTTTAGCTAAGCTAGCGACTTCAACTAACGACTTCGTTCTTCCAGTATGAGAAATTACAACAACAACATCACCTTGCTGACTATTTATAGCACTCATACGTTGCATTAATATGTCATCAAAATAAACGACAGGGACATTAAAGCGAAAGAACTTATTGAGTGCATCATGTGCGACAACAGCAGATGCGCCTAAGCCAAAAAATGAAATTTTATTGGCTTGTGTTAACAAATCAACAGAGCGATTAATCGTATTTGTATCTAAACTTTTACGTGCTAATTCAAGATTCGCCATTGTCGATTCAAAAATTTTAGCGGTGTATTCATCAGCGCTATCATTCTCGTCCACGTGTCTATTAACATAAGGTGTACCATTAGCTAAACTTTGCGCTAAATGTAATTTAAAATCTGGGTAACCTTTGGTGTCTAAACGTCTACAGAATCTGTTTACAGTAGGCTCGCTGATATTAGCTTGTTTGGCTAAGGCTGCTATACTTGCATGAATTACCGTACTAGGTGATGACATAATGACTTCAGCTACTTTACGTTCTGACTTACTAAATGTGTCTAGTTCGTTGGCTATCTTTTCTAAAATATTCATTCATTATCACCCGAGTAATTTTTATTAAGTGTAATTAATTTTCTCAAATTTAAACAGCAAAAATGAAAATTTATTTCATTTTCACCCGTAATATAAAACAAAATGGCATTTTTTTGCAAATGTTTAATAATATTATGGAGTGAATTTTGATTATAGCCTTTATTTAGCTGTGTGAAACTTGTTTTGTAGTAAAATTACAAAAAGTTCTTTACTGCACCTTCAACAAGCGCTAAATTAGTGGTAAATGTAGTTTAGTTACAATTAGAATATCCAAACTAGAGAATTATCTTATGAAAAACACTGATTATCAGTCTGCTAGTGAAATTGTACTCTTTGGCGCTCTGGGCGATTTATCTCGTCGAAAATTATTGCCAGCGCTTTATCAGCTCGACCAAGTGGGATTATTAAATCCTCAAAGTCGTATCATTGCTGTTGCTAGGCAAGATATGAACATCGAAGAGCTTACAAGTTTTGTCATGGAAAACCTTAAAGAATTCGTTAAAGAAGGCTTACGTGAAGAGGTTATCGAACGATTTATCGCTCGGCTTGTATATCAAAAGCTAGACTTTAAAGAGACGGATTCTTACAAAAATTTAGCTAACACTCTTAGTGGCGGACATGATACTCGGGTGTATTATTTCTCAACTCCTCCTGCGATTTACGGTGATATTTCTGACGGTTTAAAGTCAGCAGGTTTGATCACTGACGCTGACCGAGTAGTGATGGAAAAACCAATTGGCCATTCTTTAGAGTCTTCTAAAGTGATTAATGACCAAGTTTCTCGTTATTTTAAAGAAAATCAAATTTATCGTATTGATCATTATCTTGGAAAAGAAACTGTCCTCAATTTATTAGTGCTTCGCTTTGCTAATTCATTATTTACCAATAATTGGGACAGAAATAGTATTGATCATGTGCAAATTACCGTTGCCGAGAGTGTTGGAATAGAAGGGCGTTGGGGCTTTTATGATGATGCTGGTCAAATGCGAGACATGGTGCAGAATCATTTACTACAAATTTTGTCGTTATTAGCGATGGAGCCGCCGGCAGATCTGAGTGCGGAAAGTATTCGCGCGGAAAAATTAAAAGCCGTAAAAGCACTTGTTCCAATTAACCAAAGTAATATTAAAGATAAAACGGTTCGTGGTCAGTATGCTGATGGTTTTTTAAATGGTAATCCTGTTCCCGGTTATTTAAACGAGGAAGGGGCAAATGCTAATAGCAATACAGAAACCTTTGTTGCCATAAAAGCTGAAATTGATAACTGGCGTTGGGCAGGTGTCCCTTTTTATCTGCGTACAGGTAAAAGAATGCCGGCTAAACACAGTGAAATTGTTGTGCATTTTAAACCACAAGCTCACAATATCTTTAAAGACAGTCACGCGGATTTACCCTCCAATAAACTCACTATACGCCTACAGCCCGATGAAGGTGTTGAGTTACAAATGATGAATAAAATTCCTGGTATTGCCTCACAAATGCATATTCAAGAAAACAAATTAGATCTTAGTTTTTCTGATACGTATGAAAACCAACGCGTGGTTGATGCTTATGAACGTTTAATGCTTGAAGTGATTAATGGTAATCAATCGTTATTTGTTAGTCGCGATGAAGTAGAGGCTGCTTGGACTTGGGCAGACAGCATTATTGATGCATGGAAATCAACGAATGAAGCACCTAAACCTTATGCCGCAGGCTCATGGGGACCCGTCTCTTCAATTTCATTAATCGCACGTGATGATAGGCAGTGGATAGAATAATGTACCAATTAAATGAATTTGAAAAACGATCTGATTTAGATCAGCAATTAGCGACTAACGTTGCTGACATATTATCTCAAGCAATTGCCAAAAAGGGTAAAGCCAGTATTGCTGTTTCAGGTGGCTCAACCCCCAAAGGATTTTTTACTGCATTATCCCAAAAAGACTTACCTTGGCAAGATATCACGATAACTTTAGCTGACGAACGCTGGGTACCCATTGAAAGTGATGCCAGTAATACACGGTTAGTTCATGAAAACTTGTTACAAAACAAAGCGGTTAACGCGAAGTTTTTTCATTTAAAACAAGGTGAAATGCTTTGCTCTGAAACCCTTAATGATCTTAATTTAGCGGCACAATCAGCATTATTACCGCTAGATGTATTGATTTTAGGAATGGGCGAGGATGGTCACACCGCTTCTTTATTTCCTTGTAGTGATGAAATTGATGAGTGTTTTAGCACTGAAGCGTCTTTATTGAAAGTGATACCTAAGAGTGCTCCTCATGAGAGAGTATCTTTTAGTTTTACGGCATTAAAAGCAAGTAAGCATACTTTTTTACATATTAGTGGTGAAAGTAAAAAAAGTGTTCTTAACAAAGCGCTCGCAGAAAACAATATTAAAGAAATGCCGATTAGGGCGTTTTTGCAACACCCTGAAATTAATACCAATGTGTATTGGGCGGAGTAAATTATGAAAAATTCAACGGCAGTACCGGTGAAAAAAGAAATTGTAGATATTACCAATCGAATTATTGAGCGAAGTAAAGCAACGCGAGTTCCTTATTTAGCACGAATAGATGCGGCTAAATCTGAAACTGTCCATAGAGCAAATTTAGCTTGTGGTAATTTAGCGCACGGCTTTGCTGCATGTGGTAAAGAAGATAAAGCTATCTTACGAGGCGTTAATCATTCTGATGTCGCGATTGTTTCTGCATATAATGAAATGTTGTCTGCTCACCAGCCATATGAAACATATCCCGCTATTATTAAAAAAGCGGTCAAGGAAACCGGTGGTATTGCACAGTTTGCTGGTGGTGTTCCTGCCATGTGTGACGGTGTTACACAAGGTCAAGATGGAATGGATCTTAGCTTGATGAGTCGTGATGTTATCGCAATGTCTACGGCGGTAGCATTATCGCACAATATGTTCGATGGCGCTGTAATGCTTGGTATTTGTGACAAAATTGTCCCTGGTTTATTAATTGCCAGTATGTCTTTTGGTCATTTACCGATAGTTTTTGTTCCCGCAGGACCTATGCCATCAGGTATTCCGAATAAAGAAAAAGCACGTGTTCGTCAACAGTTTGCTAAAGGTGAAATAGGCAAAGATAAGTTATTAGAAGCTGAGTCAGCGTCTTATCATGCACCTGGCACTTGTACGTTTTTTGGCACGGCTAATTCTAATCAACTTGTTGTTGAATTTATGGGCTTACATTTACCGGGTGCTTCATTTGTTCAACCTAATACCGAATTGCGTGAAGAGTTAACGAAAGCTGCGGCTCGTCAAGTGACCAGACTCACCCAACAATCGGGCAATTATACGCCGATAGGAAAAATGGTTGATGAGCGTTCTATCGTCAATGCCATTGTTGCCTTGTTAGCAACTGGTGGTTCAACCAATTTGATCATGCATATTATCGCATTTGCTAAAGCCGCTGGCATTATCATCAATTTTCATGATTTTCATGACCTTTCACAAGTTGTGCCATTATTAACGCGTATCTATCCTAACGGTCATGCTGATGTGAATCACTTTCAAGAAGCAGGTGGCATGGCATTATTATTTAAAGAATTGATTGATGCAGGACTTATTCATGAAGATGTTGAAACCATTTGTGGTAAAGGGTTAACACGATACACGCAAAAACCCGTCATTGAAGACGGTAAATTAGTGTGGGTTGATATTCCTAAAGTTTCTGGTGATCCAGAAGTTATTGCGACCTATGAAAAACCTTTCAGCCATCACGGTGGTTTATTAACACTTAAAGGTAATATTGGAACGTCAGTCATTAAAACCTCATCAATGCCTATTGATGATGTGGTGATTAAAGCGCCTGCAATTGTATTTGAAGATCAGCATGAAATTGATCTTGCCTTTAATGCCGGTGAATTAAATAAAGACTTTGTTGCTGTTGTTCGCTTCCAAGGGCCAAAAGCTCGAGGTATGCCTGAGTTACACAAACTGACGCCACCATTAGGTGTGTTGCAAGCCAATGGACATAAAGTCGCCTTGGTCACTGATGGTCGCATGTCAGGTGCATCAGGGAGAGTACCAGCAGCGATTCACTTATGTCCAGAAGCGCTTGATGGCGGCATTATCGCTAAGATTGAAACTGGCGATATGATTGAACTTAATTGCGCTACAGGTGAGTTAAATTTACTTGTTGAAGAGGCTGAATTAAGTAAACGCCAATGTGCACAATTTCAAAAAAATAATCATCATTTAGGTATGGGACGTGAATTATTTGGCGCTATGCGTCGTAATTTAAGTACCGCAGAAACTGGCGCTTGTTCATTATTTGATGAACCAAACCTTTAACATCAAGGAAAAAATAGAAATGACTTTATCTAAAAACTGGCAAGTTGCGCCTAAAGATCTTTTTGCATTAGGGCCAATCGTTCCTGTATTAGTAATTAAAGATGTTGAAGATGCATTACCTATAGCTGAAGCTTTGCTTGCTGCTGACGTGAAAGTGTTAGAAGTAACCTTAAGGACACCTGCAGCGCTTGACGTTATTAGTACAATTGCAAAAGCATTACCAGAAGCTGTTGTTGGCTCAGGTACCGTGACAAACCGTGAATTATTGCAACGCTCTGCAGATGCGGGGTCAAAGTTTGCTATTAGCCCTGGTCTCACTAAAGACTTGTTACAAGCAGGAAATGAAGGTGATATCGCTCTTATTCCAGGTATTTCTTCGATTTCTGAATTGATGGACGGTATTGATTACGGCTACGACCATTTTAAGTTTTTCCCTGCTGAAGCTTCAGGTGGGGTCAACGCGATTAAGTCGATAGGCGGACCGTTTGCTGATATTCGTTTTTGTCCAACAGGAGGTATTAATTTAAATAACATTAAAAAATACCTCGCTTTGCCGAATGTGGCATGTTGCGGTGGCTCGTGGTTAGTATCTGATGAAATTATCGCGCAGAAAAACTGGAAAAAAATCACTGAACTTGCCAAACAAGCCTTAGAACATGTAAAAGGCTAGTAATGCACTGACATTGTTGCTTGTGGTAATTTATACACGTTATTTATTGCACAGTGTCATATGCTTATTGAACAGATAAAAAACGCTAATGAGTGATCATTAGCGTTTTTTTATTAAAATATTCTTTCAGTAAGCGTTAAAATGCAGAAGTATCAGCAAATAAACCTACTTTTAAATCTTTAGCAACATAGATCTCTTTACCGTCTACACTGACGGTACCATCAGCGATACCCATAAATAATTTGCGTTTTATCACACGCTTTAAATTAATTTTATAAGTGACCTTCTTAGCGGTAGGTAAGACTTGTCCTGTGAATTTTACTTCTCCAACCCCTAAAGCTCTACCACGGCCTGGTCCACCAGCCCACGCTAGGAAAAATCCGACAAGCTGCCACATCGCATCTAAACCAAGGCAACCAGGCATTACCGGATCACCTTTAAAATGACAATCGAAGAACCATAAATCAGGCGTAATATCTAATTCAGCAATAATTTCACCTTTATCAAATAAACCGCCTTCTTCAGTAATTAGGTTAATACGATCCATCATTAACATATTATCAGAAGGTAATTTACTGTTTCCTTCACCGAAAAAATCGGTGGTACCAGCTAAGATCAGCTCTTCTTTTGAAAACGAATTTTTTTGTGTCATGTGAATACTATTACTCTGTAATTTTTAAAGGCGCTACTTTAGCGTACACGTGTACACTAAACAACTCCGAACAGTTGTTTTTTTTAATTTGTTTGATATAACGCATCTTTTCAGTATCATATACGTAACGCATAACCATGCATTGAGGATTATATGGACGAGACTAATAAAAGTGATAATAAAAAAAAGGCATTTAGCAATGCGGAAAAACAAAAACGTTACCGTGAACGCCAAAAGGAACGTGGAAAGCAAGAAATGCGTGGTTATTTATCACCAGAAGCAAAAAAATGCTATCAATTGATTTCAGAGCAAACGGGCTGGAATGATAGTGTCATCCTTAGTAATGCGGTGAGATTAACTTATTCAGCCTATAAAAATGGCCAAATAGGCTTACTTAATAGCTGGTTAACAAAGAATAAACTTTAGCTGTATATTGTGGGCATGATATCGCGATGAATAAATTTTATTGTTTTACGTTATAAATCGCTTTATTCTTTCTCAACGCATATAATCTGATGCAGAATAATTGATAATAAAAAAGGGTACTTTCCGTTGATAAATGTTTTGTTAGTAGATGATCATGAGTTAGTTCGAACGGGTATTCGCAAGATACTTGACGAAGTTAAAGGACTTAAGGTTATCGGTGAAGCTCAAACAGGAGAAGAAGCTGTACAGTTTTGTCGTAAAACTGAGCCTAACGTTGTTTTAATGGATATGAATATGCCCGGTATTGGGGGCTTAGAAGCAACCAAAAAAATTATTCGCTACGCGCCTGATGTAAAAGTGATTGTGCTGACTGTTTATTGTGAAGATCCTATTCCAACAAAAGTCATGCAAATTGGTGCTGCTGGTTATTTAACGAAAGGGGCCGGCCCTGATGAAATGGTTAATGCGATAAGAGCCGTTAATAGTGGTCAACGCTATATAACCCCTGAAATTGCTCAGCAAATGGCATTAAGTCAGTTTAAATCTGCTGATGAAAACCCTTTTAATATCTTGTCTGAGCGTGAGTTACAAATAATGCTAATGATCACTCGCGGTGAAAAAGTGCCTAATATCTCGGAACAATTAGTGTTAAGTACAAAAACAATTAATAGTTACCGCTATCGTATGTTTGAAAAACTCAATGTTAGTAACGATGTTGAGTTAACACATTTAGCTATTCGTCACGGTATGTTAAAAACAGAAAAGCTGTAAATATACTCTTTTATTGAATCTTAAGTTTGACCATTCCACCTATCGAATTTGACCATAAAGCATTTCTGTCTTCTGTCACACAGCAGGCAGGCGTTTATCGTATGTATGACCACCAACAACTGGTGATTTACGTTGGTAAAGCGAAAGATTTAAAAAAACGTCTGGCCAGTTATTTTCGTAAAGATGTTGGTAGTAACAAAACTCAAGCCTTAGTTAAACAAATTTTCGCTATTGACGTTACGGTGACCCATACCGAAGGGGAAGCGTTAATACTTGAAAATAATTACATTAAAAAATACCAACCTAAATACAATATATTACTCAGAGATGATAAAAGTTATCCCTACCTGCTTATAACTGATCACAAACACCCAAAGTTAGGTTTGCATCGAGGCGGAAAGAAAGTCAAAGGGGATTATTTTGGACCTTTCCCAACCGTTGGTGCGGTTTGGCAAAGTTTACGGTTAATGCAAAAACTATTTCCTATCAGGCAATGTGAAGATAGTTATTATCGAGCTCGCAGTCGTCCTTGCTTGCAATATCAATTGAACCGTTGTTCTGCACCCTGTGTAAACAAAATTTCAGTTCATGATTACCAGCAACAAGTCGATTTAGCTAAATTGTTTTTAAAAGGCAAAAGTTCGGTAGTTATAGAGCATCTTGTTAATAAAATGGAAGCTGCGAGTGTTGATCTTGATTTTGAAAATGCGGCTAAATATCGCGATCAAATCTCTACGTTAAGAAAAGTTCAACAACAACAATATGTTAGTGGGTTTGCGGCTGAAATGGATGTTATTGGATTCTTCAGAAATAAATCTCAAGTCTGTATTCATTTACTTTTTATACGTGATCATAAGATTTTGGGCAGTAAAAGTTACTTTCCTAGCATTCCTTCAAATACGGAGGATAAAGAAATTGTTCAAGCCTTTATCAATCAACATTATTTTTCTGATGATATAAAAGCAGGAAGGATCCCCAAAGAAATAATTACGCCAATAGAAATTGAGCAGTTACCAACTATTCAAGCACTATTGTCACAACAAGCTAAACATGAAGTTAAAGTGTTATTTAATGTTCGCACCGAACGGGCTAATTATGTCAAGTTAGCGAATACAAATGCTGAAAACGCATTGCTGACAAAAAATAGCCATAAGGAATCTATTCAGGCACGGTTTGTCGCATTGAATGAAGTTTTTGAACTAGATAATGGAATCAATCGCATTGAATGCTTCGATATCAGTCATACCATGGGGCAACAAACAATTGCTTCAAATGTTGTTTTTAATCAAGAAGGACCACTAAAGAGTGATTATCGACGCTATAACGTTCATGGTATTACGCCTGGTGATGATTACGCTGCTATGGCGTTTGCTCTAAATAAGCGCTATGGCAAAGTGACGGACGTAGACAAACTGCCTGATATAATTTTTATTGATGGGGGTAAAGGGCAACTTTCTAAAGCAGAGCAATTTTTTAATGAGCTAAACTTAGAAAAAACACCATTACTTGTTGGTGTTGCTAAAGGAGAGTCGCGAAAACCTGGACTTGAAACATTAATTTTAGCGGGCAGCCATCAATTAATCTCTTTGCCTGGAAATTCGCCTGCTTTACACCTTGTCCAACATATTCGTGATGAGTCACATCGATTTGCGATTGCAGGGCATCGAGCTAAGCGTCAAAAGGTCAGCAAAAAATCAGCGCTAGAGACAATTCCTGGAATAGGGGCTAAAAAAAGGCAAGTATTACTTAAGTATTTAGGTGGTCTTCAAGAAGTATTAAAAGCGGACATCTCATCTTTAGCTAAGGTTCCAGGCATTAGTTTGACTTTAGCAACGACAATTTATAATGCATTACATGACAATTAGCGCCATAACTGTGTAGAATAATGTCATTAAGGCTTGTATCGTTATTTATCATTCTTGGATTTTTAGATAACTTTGTATGCGATATAACAATAAAGTAGTGTGAATTTTTATGTGGACTATTCCCAATCAAATAACCTTGTTTAGAATAATTTTAATCCCTGTTTTTATTATCGTCTATTATTTACCCGTTTCATGGAATCATTTTGGTGCTTTTGCAATCTTTTGGTTCGCTGCTATCAGTGATGCGTTAGATGGCTACTTAGCAAGAAAATTGAATCAGTCATCGGCTTTTGGTGCGTTTATCGATCCCGTTGCTGATAAATTGATGGTAGCTGCTGCATTGATCATGATCGCCGAAGATTACCAACAATGGTATATAGCGGTTCCTGCTATGGTGATGATTTCAAGAGAAATTTTTATTAGTGCATTACGTGAGTTTATGTCATCACGAGGGAAAAGAGATTCCGTTGCCGTTTCTACTTTAGGAAAATATAAAACTGCTGCTCAAATGCTTGGCATTATGGGATTAATCTGGCAACCAAATAAAGATGATGCTTTACTAAATTTCTTATACATTCCTCATGAACTTATTATTTATGCGGCATATTTCTTTTATGCGATAGCAAGCATTTTAACCGTTTGGTCTATGTTGGAATATTTTAAGGCGGCTTGGCCCGAATTAAAAGATTAAAATATCGCCTTAAAACCAAGAAAAACAACTTAGTGTGGTTCAAAAAACATCATTTTAGACGCTTTTTAACCAGTTGAAATAAAATTGAAATTAAAGGGTTGACTCCCCAATATTTCAATGTAAAATGCACCACCAGTTGACAGGGAGTCAACAGATGAAGCGGCTGTAGCTCAGCTGGTAGAGCATCACGTTGCCAACGTGAATGTCACGAGTTCGAGTCTCGTTAGCCGC
>JBFONU010000001.1:0-574935 GCA_040779345.1 Colwelliaceae bacterium 6441
AGGGTTGTGAGGCCTTGAGCTAACTGATACTAATTGCCCGTGAGGCTTAACCATACAACACCCAAGTGGTTTTGTTGTATTAAGACTGACATATTATTCACGTACATAACGTGTTGAATAAGAAACTAAGTAAATATATCAGATTTCCAAGATTGGTTAATTAAGCGAATGCTTAGTTGACAACAAGTTTTGTCTAGCGACAATAGCGACGTAGTACCACCTGATCCCATTCCGAACTCAGAAGTGAAATGCGTTAGCGCCGATGGTAGTGTGGGAGTTCCCATGTGAGAGTAGGACATTGCTAGGCTTCTAATTCAAAGAAACCCGTAGCTTATGCTACGGGTTTTTTACTGAAACCTTATTACTTAGATAATTATTAAGTTAGCTAATTAATAATGTTTTTTTGTCTGGTGACAATAGCGACGTAGTACCACCTGATCCCATTCCGAACTCAGAAGTGAAATGCGTTAGCGCCGATGGTAGTGTGGGAGTTCCCATGTGAGAGTAGGACATTACCAGACTCCCTTTTTTAAGGTATAAGTAAGCCCTTGTCTTTCGACAAGGGCTTTTTTCGTTTACAGTAGAAAAATTTAGGAAAAATTTAATCGCTATGTCTTGGGAAAGTAATATCAGCTGGCAAACAGCTAAACAGCGCTCAACACTCATTCATTTAATTCGACATTTTTTTTACGAAAAAAATATTGTTGAAGTTGAAACACCCATACTTTGCCAATCTACTGTAACTGATGTTTATTTAGAAAGTTTTAGTTGTAATTTTAACTACTCAAATGATAACAAAAATAAAGTTCCATCTAAGCTATATTTGCAGACCTCCCCGGAGTTTGCAATGAAGAGGCTAATAGCTTCTGGTTACGGCTCGATATTTCAACTATGCAAAGCGTTTCGCCATGAAGAGCAGGGTAGGTACCACAACCCTGAATTTAGCATGTTAGAATGGTATCGAATTGGCTTTGATCATTTTCAATTAATGGATGAAGTAAATGAATTACTGCAAGTAACTTTACAATGCAAGAGTGCCGAAAAGTTAACCTACCAAGACGCATTTCTTAAATATCTCAATGTAGACCCACTTTGTTGTTCAATTGAGTTATTAAAAACACGTCTAAGTGAGAATAATGTTACAGGGGATTGGATTTTAGAAGAAAATGATATCGATGTTTTATTACAAGTGCTTTTTTCTGAATGTATTGAGCCTAATATAGGAAAAGATCGACCATGCTTCATTTATAACTACCCAAGAAATCAAGCTTCTTTAGCGAAGTTATGCGCGTTAGACGATAGAGTTGCTGAGCGTTTTGAATGTTATTTTAAAGGTGTTGAACTTGCCAATGGCTTTAATGAATTAACTGATTTGAATGAGCAACTACAACGATTTAAATGTGATAATCATAAACGTAAAACATTAGGGAAAGAAGAAAAAACACCTGATGAATTATTTCTAAGTGCTCTTAAATCTGGATTGCCAAATTGTTCTGGAGTTGCTTTAGGAATAGATCGTTTAATAATGCTAGCGTTTGATAGGACAGATATAGCATCTACAATGACATTTAATATTTCGAATGCCTAATAAGGTTTTGTGATAATATATCAATTGTGATAATATATCAAAATACAGCTAAACATTTAACGATAGGTCATAAACGTGCTTGATAGAATTGGTATAACAGCAACATCTTTGTGTGCGTTACATTGTATTCTTTTACCGGTAATTTTACCAGCGTTACCTTTATTGGGTATAAGTTTTTTGGCTGATCATATGTGGGAACATGTGTTTCTACTAGTTACCGCTATTCTTGGTTCTATTGCCATGTTCTCAGGGTTTAAACGATACCATAAAAAGCTCTACCCATTTTATTTGCTTATCTTAGGTGTTGTTATTTACTGGATGAAGCATGATTTTTCAGATGCAATGCAGCCAGTTTTTATTATTGTCGGGGCATCATTAATTGTTGCTGCTCACATTATCAACATCAAATTATGTAATAGTTGTAAGCAATGCACTGATCATGAATGCTAAATATTCAAGTCTTTAAGTTTTCGTGTCAGCGTGTTTCTTCCCCAGCCAAGCTTCTTAGCCGCCTCTTGTTTGTGACCTTTTGTATTTGCTAAAGCACATTTTATAAGAATTTCTTCAAACTGGGGCAAAGCTTGGTCAATAATCGCTGTATTTCCGACAGATAATTGCTCGTTTGCCCATTGTTGTAACAATATTTGCCAATTATTATCTGAGGGATTAATGGTTGAGCTTGTTTCTGTTAATTCACTCGGCAAGTCATTCATATGAATTTCCTTACCACTAGCCATCACCGTTAGGAACCGACAGATGTTTTCAAGTTGCCTAACATTTCCAGGCCACTCATAATTGATGAGGTAGTCCAATGTCGATTTTTCTAATGTTTTTGGTTCAACGCTTAGTTCTTGCGCGGCATGTTGTAAAAAGTAATTGGCGAGTTGCTCAACATCTTCTTTTCTTTCTTTTAGGCTCGGGATGTGAATTCTGATGACATTAAGACGATGAAATAAATCTTCACGAAAATCTCCATTATTAACCCTATCCTCTAGATTTTGGTGGGTTGCGGCTAAAATACGCACATCGACTTTTATAGGGGAGTGTCCGCCAACACGGTAGAACTGACCATCAGCCAATACTCTAAGTAGTCGAGTTTGAATATCTAGTGGCATATCGCCAATTTCATCTAAGAATAACGTCCCATTGTGAGCTTGTTCGAAACGACCATGACGTACAGTATTTGCTCCTGTGAAAGCTCCTTTTTCATGACCAAATAATTCTGACTCTATTAAATCTTTAGGAATTGCAGCCATGTTTAATGGGATAAAGGGTTCTTTTGCTCTGGGGCTATGCATATGAAGCGCATGTGCTACAAGCTCTTTACCTGTGCCTGATTCGCCGTTAATTAACACACTTATACTTGAACGTGAAAGCCGACCAATAGCTCGAAATACTTCCTGCATTGCTGGTGCTTCACCAATAATACCGACAGGAGCTGAATTTGGTTCCTGAGTACGTGTTTTAGCTTTTAATTCTTGGGCGTGAGTTAATGCTCGTCTTGTTAATGCTAATGCTTCGTCAATATCAAAAGGTTTTGGTAAGTATTCAAACGCACCGCCTTGATAAGCATTTACCGCACTATCAAGATCAGAGTGTGCTGTCATGATAATAACCGGAATAGCTGGAAAACGATGATTGATATCACTTAGTAATTCCATGCCGTCGATATTTGGCATGCGTATGTCTGAAATGATAACTTCAGGCTGCCCATGATCTAGTGCGGTGAGTAAATTTTCAGCACTATCAAATGACGCAGAGCTAATATTTGCATTAGCAAAAGCTTTTTCTAAAACCCAACGGATTGAGCTGTCATCGTCGACAACCCATACTTGTTCTGTGATCATGATTTATCTACTTCCGTAATCGGCAATAAAATAATAAATTCAGTATGGCCTGGTTGGCTATTACAGGATAGCTTGCCATGATGCTGATTAATGAGTGTTTGAGATATTGATAATCCTAAACCCGTGCCATTAGCACGACCTGATACCATAGGATAAAATAAGGTATTTTGTATTTTTTCTGGAATACCGGGGCCGTTATCAATAATACTGATCTTAGCCGCTAATTTGATGCGTTTGCCATTAATTGTTTTATTACTTGCTGCCCGCGTCTTGATAGTAATCACTCCGTCTGATCCTATAACTTGAATAGCATTATTGACGATGTTTAATATGGCTTGCTGTACTTTGTCTGGATCAACGGAAATATCAGGAATTGATGGATCATAATCTTTAATTATTTTAACATTTTCAGGTTTATTGAAGCCAATCAGCTGTGATACTTTCTCTAGAACAACATGAATATTCTGCAATGAAACATTGGGTAGCTGATTTGGTCCTAAAAGCCTATCGACTAAATTGGTTAACCTATCTGCTTGTTCAATGATCATCTGTGTGTATTCTTGTTGCTCAATGGTTAATTCTTTATTGAGCAGTTGAGCAGCACCACGTAAACCACCTAAAGGGTTTTTTATCTCGTGGGCTAAACCTCTGATCAAGTCCCGAGCAGACTCCCATTGTTGTTGTTGGAAAGCTTCAACACTAATTTTTTTTTGTTGATCAATTTGTTTGAACTCTAGCAGGATATGCGGAGATTTATCAAAATCGACTGAAGAAGCCGTTATCTCAACGGTAATTTTGCGGCGATCAAAAAATTCTAGTACAACATCACTATCGCTAAACTCTTGTCCTGACGTTAATAGTTGTTTAAGGCGAATATCGTTTATTGGGTTATTAAAGAAAACTGATTTTAGGTTGTTTCCTGATAATTTGTTAAAACTTTTAACTAATAATGCTTCAGCAGCAGGGTTTGCGTACTGAATGTTTAAGTTATCATTGAGTACAATTACTGCGGTGACCATCTGATTAGGAAGGTTTTGTTGGTAATAAAGCTTATCTTGTAGTTTATCAGCCAAAGGATTACACCTATATTCTGTATGCACCATATTGGTGCGAACTCGTTTGATTGTAGTGTGTTAATGTGCCCAATGCACTATTTTAATGCTTATTTTGCTTTAATTACTGAAGCTCTATGCATATAAAAAGTGATTGGTTTTGAAGATGCAATTACCTTGCCTTTATGATCAATTAAATCCATTTTTACTTGATGTTCGCCACGTTCAATATTGCGTAACACAAACATTGAATGCGATTGGGGGGGGTCGTACGGTTGGTTATCAAGAAACAATTGAATTTTTAAGCCTTGTTTAAAGATCGGCTTTATTCTACCTGATACATAAATAGAGCCGGTATTATCTCTTATTGTGGCGTTATTAGCTGGTTGAGTTATTTCTACTTGATATTTTTCTACAATAGCTTTTGGGTTGATATCTAGAATTGAGGTGTCAATAGAAGAAGAAATTGCATTGGGGTTCTTGACTGCGACTTCTTCAGCACCAGGTTTAGGGCTATCTGAATAGACTAAAACACCGTCTGCATTGCGCCAGACATAAATTTTAGTTGAAGTGGCCGATATTGGAAACGACATAACAACAGTTATTATGATGATAAATGAAAATTTCCAGATAGTGAGCCAGCTCCTTTACTGCTTTGACATACCTTTAATCTATCAAATTATATAAATTTCGCCATAAAAAAAGCTCACCTAAGTGAGCTTTTTTGATTTAATTGTATTTATTAGCAATTAAACACTGTAATACATGCCAAATTCAACAGGGTGAGTCGAAGAGTTTAATAACTCAACTTCTTCACGTTTAAGACCGATATATGCATTAATCATATCTAAATCCATAACACCACCAGCAGTTAAAAACTCATTATCTGCCTCTAAGCTATCTAACGCTTCTTCTAATGAAGAACAAACTTGTGGGATAGCTGCTGCTTCTTCTGCTGGAAGGTCGTATAAATCTTTATCCATAGCATCGCCAGGGTGGATCTTGTTTTTGATACCGTCAAGACCAGCCATTAGCATAGCGGTAAATGCTAAGTAAGGGTTTGCTGTTGGATCAGGGAAACGAACTTCGATACGCATTGCTTTAGGAGAAGGTACAATTGGTACACGGATTGAAGCTGAGCGGTTACGTGCAGAATATGCAAGCATTACCGGCGCTTCAAAACCAGGTACAAGACGTTTGTATGAGTTTGTTGAGGCGTTAGTAAATGCATTTAATGCTTTAGCATGCTTGATAATACCACCAATATAATAAAGCGCTGTTTCTGATAATCCGCCGTATTTGTCACCAGAGAATAAGTTAACCCCATCTTTTGCTAAAGATTGATGAACGTGCATACCAGTACCGTTATCACCAACTAAAGGCTTAGGCATAAAAGTTGCTGTTTTTCCGTAGGCGTGAGCAACGTTATGTACAACATACTTGTATATTTGCACTTCATCAGCTTTCTTAACCATGGTATTAAAACGACAAGCGATTTCGTTCTGACCCGCTGTTGCAACTTCATGATGGTGTGCTTCAACAACTAAGCCCATTTCTTCCATAACTAAACACATTGCTGAACGTAAGTCTTGTGAAGAATCAACAGGTGACGTTGGAAAATAGCCTCCTTTAACGCCAGGACGATGTCCCATGTTACCTTCTTCGTATTCAGTGCCTGAATTCCAAGAAGCTTCTTTATCATCAATCTTGAAGAAAGAACCTGACATGTCTGTGTGGAAACGAACATCGTCAAATACAAAGAATTCTGGCTCAGGCCCAATTAATACTGTGTCAGCAATGCCTGTGCTACGCATATATTCTTCAGCGCGATTGGCAACTGAGCGAGGATCACGGCTATAACCTTGCATAGTCGCTGGCTCTACAATGTCACAACGTAAGTTTAAAGTCATAGCCTCTGTGAATGGGTCTAAAACGGCTGTTGATGCATCAGGCATCATCACCATGTCAGATTCATTAATACCTTTCCAACCTTCTATTGAAGAGCCGTCAAACATTTTACCGTCTTCAAAAAAATCTTCATCTACTTGATGATGAGGAATTGAAACGTGTTGTTCTTTACCTTTTGAATCAGTAAAACGTAGATCAACGAATTTTACATCGTTTTCTTTAATTAAATCCAAAACTGCTTGTGACATTGAAAATCTCCGGTGAAGTTATCGTAAATAGTTTAATGCATACATTATGCTTATGTGGCGTATATAAGCTAAAACCATGCCAAGCATAAAAAGCTTTTAAAGCAAGAACTTAATGAGTTGCACATCTACCCATTGCACCAATATGGAGCGCGACGTGCTTGTCTTTGGTGCAAGAAAGTTTAGTGTATTAACCAAACTTGTTCTAGCAAAAGCGTAAAAAAATCATCGATTGTTTTAATTGTCGCCAACTCGGCTTTATTCCTGTATAATCCGCGCCCAATTATAGCCCTATGAGCAAATGCCCGTGTTAGAGAATTTACGTAATGTAGCGATCATCGCCCACGTTGACCATGGTAAAACTACCTTAGTCGATAAATTATTAAGTCAGTCAGGTACGCTAGATGCTAGAAGTGGTCTAGAAGAGCGTACGATGGACTCAAATGATATTGAGAAAGAGCGTGGTATCACCATCCTTGCTAAAAATACAGCAATTAACTGGGGGGATTACCGAGTAAATATCGTCGATACTCCTGGCCATGCTGATTTTGGTGGTGAAGTTGAGCGTGTTATGTCAATGGTTGATTCTGTTTTGCTAATTGTAGATGCGCAGGAAGGCCCTATGCCTCAGACGCGCTTTGTAACTAAAAAAGCATTTGCTCAAGGTTTAAAGCCAATTGTCGTTATCAATAAAATTGATAAGCCAGGTGCTCGACCTGATTGGGTAATGGACCAAGTTTTTGATTTATTCGATAATTTAGGTGCTACAGATGAGCAGTTAGACTTTAAAGTGGTTTACGCTTCTGCGATTAATGGCTGGTCGTCAATGGAAGAAGGTGTTGAAGGAACGGATATGACACCATTATTTCAAACTATTATTGATCAAGTCCCACCGCCAAATGCTGATAGTGATGGTGCATTCCAAATGCAGATCTCTCAGCTTGATTATAGCTCTTACTTAGGCGTTATTGGTGTTGGTCGTATTACACGCGGTTCTGTTAAACCAAATCAACAAGTAACCGTTGAAGGTTCTAACGGGAAATTACACAACGGTAAAGTAGGTAAAGTATTTGGCTACTTAGGTTTAGAACGTCACGAAAGTGAGATTGCTCATGCGGGTGATATTATTGCAATCACTGGCTTAGGCGAGCTAAAAATATCTGATACAATTTGTTGTCCTAATGAAGTTGCTGCATTACCGCCTTTATCTGTTGATGAACCAACAATCAATATGACTTTCCAAGTGAATACTTCACCATTTTGTGGTCAAGAAGGTAAGTTTGTTACTTCACGAAACATTAAAGATCGTTTAGATAAAGAACTTGTGCACAACGTTGCCCTGCGTGTTGAACAATTAGATGATGCTGATAAGTTCAAAGTTTCTGGCCGAGGTGAGCTTCATTTAGGTATCTTAATTGAAAACATGCGTCGTGAAGGTTATGAAATAGCTGTTTCACGTCCTGAGGTTATTATTCGTGAAGTTAATGGCCAGCTTGAAGAACCTTACGAGTCAGTAACGATAGATGTTGAAGAGCAGCATCAAGGCCCTATTATGGAAAAAATGGGTATTCGTAAAGCTGAACTTACTGATATGGCTCCTGATGGTAAAGGTCGTATTCGTATGGACTTTATTATGCCAAGCCGAGGATTAATTGGTTTTCAAACTGAATTTATGACCTTAACATCAGGCTCTGGCTTGATATATCATACTTTCCTCGAGTATGGACCTCATAAAGGTGGTGAGATTGGTCAGCGCTTAAATGGTGTATTAATTGCCAATGCAACAGGTAAAGCCTTAACGAATGCTTTATTTAATTTACAATCACGTGGACGTTTATTTATTGGTCATGGCGTTGATGTTTATGAAGGTCAAATCCTTGGTATTCATTCACGTGATAATGATCTAACGGTTAACGCACTTAAAGGTAAACAACTTACCAACGTTCGTTCATCAGGAACTGATGAAGCTCAAACATTAACACCGCCAATTATTATGTCACTAGAGCAAGCTTTAGAGTTTATTGATAATGACGAATTGGTTGAGGTTACACCAGAAAGCATTCGTATTCGTAAAAAGTTCTTAAAAGAATCGGATCGTAAACGTGAAGGTAGAGCTGGTAAGTAACAACTCCAGTAGTCTAAATTTAATAAATACCGCATTATTGTATAAAAATAATGCGGTATTTTTTTATTCTATTATTGTCATTTATCGTATGACGTTATTGCGTAAGACCTTACATTTTACTTTGTAAGACATATCTCAAACTCTTATCAGATTAAGTACAATCGATTAAAGTTTATTATTGCAAACCTATCTGTAACATATTGTATTTCAATCTATTTAACATTTTATTTTTAATTGGTTAGCATGATATAAACATTTGCTTTTAACCTAGCAACCTAGCTGAATCGGAAACGTTTGCTACTATTAACTGCAGTTGAAAGTGATAAGTGTTTATTCGTTATAATGGATTAACGCGAAAGCGGAGTAAAATGATGGAACAGACAAAAGTCGACCGATTGAATTTTCTGTTTGAGAAAATGATTGCCAATAGTGCGAACGTTATTGAAAGAAGAGAATTAAACAACTTATATCAAGAATACATTAATGATGGACGAGATAAGCCACAACAGAGTAGCTCTTATCGTCCAATGAATAAAGTTGCAGTGAACTATTAAGGCTTACAAGCCTTGGATAATACAAAGGGAATTGAAAGATGTCTCCTGAACAATTGATAACTCTAAAAAATCTCAGCCAACTCTTTAAAGATGGGGTGGCTGGTCCAGATCAAATTAAGCAACTGTCAGAATTGTTAGCCCTGATCAATAATCACACAATTCCAATCGAACAAGATACATTTGAGGGGCTCACAGATAGAAATTCACATATTTAATCAAGTATTTAAGATGATTTTAATGTGTTAATAAATGTTTTTGAATCTTCGATTGATTGATTCATTTGAATGATCAAACGATCAATGTCTTGCTTTATAATTTTATATTCATCTTTTAAAGCTCCGATTGCTTTGGCATTTAGGTTATGCTTTAAATACAACATATTATCTTTTAATGCAGATAGAATCGGTGGCATTTTGGCTTCCGCTTTATGCATGGCTTTTATAACGGCTAAATAACGCTTCTCGGTATTATTCATTTGACGTCTACTTTGATGCTTGAGAGTGGCACTAGTATATTGTTCTATTTCATCACGCCACTCATCAAATAATGCTTCAGCTACATGCTCAATAGAAGCTATTCTGGCAGAGACATCATCAGCGGCTTCTTTACTATCATCATAGCTTTGTTTACTTAACTCATACTGAGATTGCAATTCGCCACCATCAAAAGCAATTAACTGAGATAGTTGCTCGAGAGCACTGATAAACTCCTCTTTTGCTTCTTCTTGTGAAGTCGTTGCATCTTCTACTCGATCGATAAGAATGTCTCTTTTATGAGTTCCTACTTTCTCCATCGCAGAATAATAAGCTGACTGACAGCCAGAGAGTAATAGAATTAAAACAAAAAAAGTGAATATATTTTTAGTCATGACGGTTAATCCGAAGATTTATATCGGGCTGCATCAATAATAGACCATAAATACACTACCGGGACTAATAACCATCCAACTAAAATCCAAACTAATACCCATGAAATTGCCATAGCGATAAAAAAGAATATTGCGGCGATTATCCTTCCTTGCACTAATTGCCCTAATCCTGGAATAAAAAAACTACAAATAGCGGCTAACACATTTCCACCTGAACCTTGACCTGACATATAACACCTCATTATCTTTTAAAATCATTATAGGATTAATTACTTGAATCATAATATACTGTAACTACAGAAATATTAACTAAAAAAGATTATGGAATTTATTAACAAAATGTTTGCTTCACCTCGGTGGTTGAAATCAGTGAATTTTTCATTGTTTTTTTTTCGACGCATTCATTCTGAGCAAGTTCATGTTACTGCTGGATATTTGTCCTATGTAACTTTAATGTCGCTGGTGCCTTTAATGGTGGTGATGCTTTCTGTAATGACAGCTTTTCCAATTTTTTCTGAAATAAGGGAAACAATAGAGAGCTTTGTTTATCAGAACTTTTTGCCTGCCTCTGGAGATGTGGTTAAAGAATATATTACCGGCTTTGTCAGTAATACGTCAAAAATGTCAGCTATTGCTATTACGTTCCTTTTTCTGTTTGCCTTATTACTGATCTCAGCGATAGATAAAAGTTTAAATAAATTATGGAGAATTAATCAGAAACGCAAAATTGTTACATCATTTTCAATGTATTGGATGGTGTTAACGTTAGGCCCAGTGCTTGTCGGTAGCAGTATTGCGGCTACTTCTTATATTGTTTCTTTAATGTCACTGGGCGATTATGACGTATTTGGTGTAACGAATATATTATTGCGAGCACTGCCATTAATGGCTTCAATATTTGCTTTTTTGGTTTTATACCTTGTTGTACCAAATAAAGAAGTTGTTTTTAAGTATGCACTTTCTGGGGCCATTTTAGCGGGAATATTATTTGAAGTAGCTAAAAAAGGCTTCGCCCTTTATGTGACTCAGTTACCTTCTTATCAGCTCATCTATGGTGCATTAGCGGCAATACCGATTTTATTCTTATGGGTTTATTTGTCTTGGTTGGTGGTATTATTTGGAGCTTTATTTACCGTTTGCCTTGAAGATTTTTTACAAAAGAAGGAGTGATACATGTCTCGCACCTTATATCCAAAAATTGGATGTTATCAACATGAGTGGTTAAAAGTTGATAACACTCATGAAATTTATATTGAGCAATCAGGCAACCCAGATGGGATCCCCGTTTTATATATTCATGGTGGTCCAGGTGGCGGCTCAAGTGAAAATCATCGCCGCTACTTTGACCCTGAAAAATATCGTATTATTATTTTTGACCAACGTGGTTGTGGTCGCTCTAAACCCTCACCATCAATTAACAACAATACCACGGCATTGCTAATTGAAGATATCGAGAAAATTCGACAGCACTTAACTATAGACGAATGGTTAATTGCTGGCGGCTCATGGGGAACAACAATTGCCCTTATTTATGGCATAGAACATGCCAATGTTGTTTTAGGGTTCATTCTTAGAGGTGTATTTTTAGGTACACAAGCTGAGTATGATTGGTTATACAAACCCAAAGGTGCCCAACAGTTTTTCCCTGAGTATTACCTCGATTTTCTTAAGCCTCTTAAGGAAGAAGATAAAGCTGATCCGTTAAAAGGCTATTATCATATATTTTCTGCAGATAACGATGTGGCAAAAGTTGCGGCAAGTAAAGCATGGTATTTATGGGAATTAAGGTTATCTACAATTGAACATCATCATATTGGTATGGCTCAAATAGAAGATAGTCATCAAGCTTTGTGTATGGCACAACTTTCTAACCATTATTTTTATCATCACAGCTTTATCGACGAAGGTTATATCCTCGATAATATTGCTAAAGTTGACAAGGTGCCAGCCATTCTTATTCATGGGCGCTATGACATGGTTTGTCCTCTTATGCATGCTGCTGAGCTAGAAAGCAAATGGTCAAATTCGAGTTTGCAGATATTACCACAAGCAGGACATAGTGGCTTTGAATCGCAAACGATTGATGCTTTATGCAAGGCGACAGATGTCATGGCAAATTTTCTTGAAGAGAAAAAGAGATGATTGCGCTGCTACAACGAGTTAGCCGAGCCAGTGTCGAAGTTGATCACAAAGTCATTGGTGAGATAGGCAAAGGTTTACTTGTTTTGTTGGCAATAGAGCCTGATGATGATGAAAATAAAGCCAAACGACTTGCTGAGCGAGTTGCTGGTTATCGTATTTTTGAAGATCAACAAGGTAAGATGAATTTAAACGTTGCTCAAATTGAAGGTGATATTTTAGTTGTTTCGCAGTTTACTTTAGCCGCTGATACTACAAAAGGCATGAGACCTAGCTTTACCAGTGCGGCTGCGCCCGAGTTTAGTAAGAAACTTTACCAATATTTTTGTGGTCAACTAAGAGAGCTTGGTTTTAATGTGCCTACAGGGAAATTTGGTGCGGATATGAAAGTTAGTTTGCTTAATGATGGGCCTGTAACATTTACATTAACAATATAATCATTTACCTAACCACTAAGCCATGAACCCACAGTTTTGACCATCTGGTAAACATGTAGTGAGGCAATTGAGAGCATTCTGAGCTCAGAGGTTTATCTTGTGGGCCTAAGTGAATAACAATATTCTTATAGTGAGGAATTTGAAAATAGCGCATTACCCGGTCATTTTTGATAGAGGCTAAATATAACAGAGCAATGTTTAACTCATGCTCATTTAAATCGGGTAAGTTAATAGACAACCAAGCGTTATCACTCATTTTATTTACTATAGAACGTATGTGTTTTAGGAAGTTTTGCGGGTCATCATCCGTTTGATAAATATCATAAATAAGCCAGTCATATTGTTGATTTTTCTTTTTAGTTAACCACAAATCAAAATTACAATTAATGATAGGCTGTTGGATTTCTTGAGGGTTAAAAAATTGGTAGTAACAATCAATAACTTGTTGGTTATTCTCAATACTAATGATGGTCGATTCAGGCAGTCTATTATCTAAAAAGCGTACTAAATTCCCCCCTCCTAAACCTAATTCAACAATTTTTTTAGGCGTAGAGAATAAAAGAGGTAAAACTAAAAAGTATTGATGCGCAATGATCAGTTTAGCCGGCGCTCGTTTTAGCATGATACTTTGAACCACATTGTCAAATAACAACCATCGATAATGATCGTTTTCTGCAACCGATAAATTTTCACATCCATTTGTTAAATAAAGTAAGTTGCTTTGTTGCAAATGAGTGGCTAATTTCATTAAATATCAGATAATTATTAAGTTGATAACATTATAGTGAATAAGCATAGCTAATGATTGAATGTAGAGCACCTAAAAACAAAAAAGAGTTTGAACAGTATTATTATTTACGCTGGTTAGTATTGCGTGCTCCTTGGAAAAAAGAACGAGGTAGTGAAAAAGACCAACTTGAAAAACAAGCGATCCACCGTTGCGTTTTTGATGAAAACAATCATCTTTTAGCGGTTGGCCGAGCACACTTTATTGACCAATTTCAGGCTCAAATTAGATACATGGCAGTGGTAGAATCATCTCAAAAAAATGGGGTTGGTAAGTTATTACTAGAATCTCTAGAGCATGAAATAATCTGTCGAGGCGGCCAGTCAATACAATTGAAAGCAAGAGAGTCAGCCGTAGGCTTCTATCAAAAAATGGGTTACGAAGCGCTAGGGTTAGCCCATAAACTGTATAATGAAATTCAGCATGTATCTATGGTAAAAAACACGCAGCCATTACCAAATCAGCGTGTTGACTTAGCTCAAAATCTACAAGCTATTTGGCATCAAACCATCCCATTAAGTAAAGCGATGAATATAAATATTAGCTTTTACGATGAACAGGTATTAATGACAAATTGTGATCCTGTGTTTAATAAAAACCTCCATAACACAATGTTCGCCGGTAGTATTTATACATTAGCAACATTAACTGGGTGGGGTTGGGTATATTTTCAACTGAATAAAGCGCAATACCAAGGAGATATTGTTTTAGCTGATGCAAAAATAAAATACCTTTCGCCTATTAATGGTGTAGTTTCTGCTAAAACTAGCCAAGAGTTTGCTCAAGGCGATATAAATTTGCTAATGAGTCATATTAAAACTAGGTTTACTATTAAAGTTGATATTTATTCAGGTGAGATAATTGCCGCAAAATTTATTGGTGAATATGTTGTGATTAAAAAGGAACACCTGTCATGTTAAAACGATTCTTGATTATGCTTGTGCTTTTATGGCAACTCCCCGCTATGGGGAGTAATGAGGCAATTGATAAAACCCTTGATGAATTTCATGTCGCAGCAACAGGTGCTAATTTTGACAAGTACTTTAGTTTATTGGCTACCAATAGTGTATTTTTGGGCACAGATGCGACTGAGCGCTGGACAAAAGAAGAATTTAAAACTTTTGTTAAGCCTTATTTCTCAAAAGGAAAGGGTTGGCGATATGAACCTACACAAAGAAATATTTCGTTGATTAATGAAAAAAATATGGCTTTTTTTGATGAATTACTGATAAATAAAAATTACGGACAATGTCGAGGCTCGGGAATATTAATCAAAGAAAATAACCAATGGAAAATTTTGCAGTATAATTTATCTATTCCAGTGCCTAATCATATTTCAAACGGTGTTGTTAGCTTGATAAGTAATGCGAGTAAACTAAAGCAATAATGGTGAATTAATTATTATGGTCACAAACAAAAAGAACCACAAAAATGAGCCAGAAAGAATTGGTATCATAGGGTGTGGTTGGTTGGGGAGTGCTTTAGTTGAGTCTTTAGTTGCACAAGATTACTATGTTGTTGCAACAACCCAAAGACAAGAAAAACTGAAAAAAATTCAAGCTTTAGGCGCTCAAGCCGAAGTTATTACGTTGCCATTTGGTGACTTCAATGTGAATACTGCAGCCGTATTTTATTGTCAAACATTGGTCATTTGTATCCCTCCTCAATTTAGACAAGGTAAAAAAGATTACCCTGAAAAAATTGCTGAAATTGTTAAGCAAGCCGAAACTAGCATGATTAACAAAATCATCATGATCAGCACTACTGCAATATACGATGGTATAATTGGTGATGTTGTAGAGTCTTCACCCTTAAAACTTCACTCTGAAAAGGTGAACTTATTAGCAAGAGCTGAGGAGTCTGTGTTAGGTTTTTCACGGCAAAGTATTGTGCTTCGTGCTGCAGGTTTAGTAGGCCCTGAAAGGCACCCAGGAATTTTCTTTAGAAATAAAAAGCTACTTACGGCGCCCAATGCATATGTCAATTTAATTCATCAAGTCGATGTTGTTGGGCAAATTGTTGCTTTGATAAAAGCCGATAAAGTCTCAGGTGTTTTTAACGCCGTCAGCGATATGCAAGTAACCAAAAAACACTATTACTCTATAGCCGCTAAAGCCTTAGGTTTGCCCTTGCCGGTTTTTGATCGTCATTCAGAGGTTGAATTAGGGAGAAAAGTGATTGGTGATAAACTTAGAGACTATTTAGGTTACCAATATCAGTACGACGATCTAGTTGCTTGGTTATTAAATACTGATCTTAGCGCTGCTGTTTAGCCGCTTTATAATTCAACTTCTAACAAGATTAATTAAAATGTCACTCACTAAAACTCAAGCTATATTATTAGCCTTATGCTTATTTGCCCATGTATTAATATTAAATTTATTTTATGTTACTCCTAAAGGGCTGGTTTTTTATTGGGAAGAAAACTTTAATATCAAAGCGTTACTCGTTTATTTATGCATTGCTTTGATTAGTACTGGCTTTTATCTTTTGTTAACCCGTGGCCGAATTGCCCATTATGAGGGGAGGTTGAAAGTAGGCGAGAAAGTGTGGTCAGTTTTTTCTGTTTTATTGCTCATTATAATCGGTTATTTGTTATGGTGATGTGCATCTAATCTTCAGATAATTTAGCACATCACCGAGTTAAGTTTATCGCAGTTTTATTTAGGTAGTGTCCCTAGTGTTGCTAACCAAGCATCAAAATCAAGCAAGTTCGCGGGTAAGATAATTTTCCTACTTTTATCACTTAAACCGGTCATTTGCTGTAGGTATTGTTCACTCAATTGCATATTAATCGCTTGATCGCCTCCTGGTTGTTCAATGGCATCTGCTATTTTAATGATTGCATTACTCGTTGCGGTTGCAATAGCTAAAATTTCTGCGGACTTACCTTCAGCGGCATTGATACGTCGTTGCTTTTCACCTTCAGAAATATTGATTAATTCAGTCATTTGACCTTCTGAACGGTTAATTCTACTGGCTTTATCTCCTAAGCTTTTTGCTAAAATCGCGCGCTTTTCGCGTTCGGCATTCACTTGTAATTCCATCGCATTTCTCACTGTAAACGGTGGAGTGATATTTTTTATTTCATAACGGTGTACTCGTATTCCCCAACTCTCACCGGCTTTATCTAATACTTCAACTACTTTAGCGCTGATAATATCTCGCTCTTCAAAGGTACGGTCTAAGTCTAATGTACCAATAACCGAACGAGTCGTTGTTTGGGCTAACTGCATTGCAGCGAAGCGATAATCAGTAATACCATAACTCGCTTTTAAAGAGTCGACGACTTGAATGTATATTACGCCGTCAACTTCTACATTGACTTCATCCTTTGAAAAACAATCTTGTGGGGGAACGTCAATGGTTTCTTCTTTTAAATCTTGTACAAATGCCACTCGATCAATAAAAGGCAGTAACACATGAAACCCCGCTTCAAGTGTGCAGCGATATTTTCCTAATCTTTCTACTACGTAAGCCGATTTGGTTGGCACTAAGCAAATTGCTTGGATAAATTTAAAGGCTAAATATAAAAAGATTGCCGCCCAAATAGCTAAAACAACAATATCGATATTGGTTACATTGGCATCAATCATTATTTTGCTCCTTGTACTGTTTGTGTCACTTTATCCATACCCTGGAAAAAGCCTTCTAACTTCGCTATTTCACTTGGCATAACAGACACATCTGCGGTTTTGAGTATGTCGCCAGTTTGTGTAATAAATTGCTCAAGCAAACGCATTTTTATTGCTTTGTCACCACTTGGTGCTGACGCGGCTTTCGCTATTAAATTGATCCCTTCGGCGGTTGCACTCGTTAATATTTCAATCTCTTGTGCGCGGCCATGAGCTTCGTTAATTTGACGTTGTTTATTACCTTCTGATAAGTTAATCGCTTCTTGTCTTTCCCCTTCAGACAAATTAATTGTTGACTCTTTTTCTGCGCGAGCAAGGGTTATTTCTGCACGCTTTTGCCGCTCTGCTTCCATTTGTTTTTCTAAAGTATGAATGACATTTTCTGAAGGAGTAATATTCCTTACTTCGTAACGCAATACTTTAATGCCCCAAGGATCTGATGCTTTATCTATTTCTCTAACAATCGTCTCGTTAAGCGTGTCTCGCTCAGAAAAGGTTTGGCCTAAGTTAAGTTTGCCAATTTCAGAACGCATGGTTGTTTGCGCTAGATTAACACTCGCGCGGCGATAATCTTCAATCCCGTAACTTGCTTTTGCACCATCCATCACTTGAATGTAAACCAAACCATCAACATTGATTTGAATGTTGTCTCGAGATATGCAACTTTGCGAGGGAATATCTAATACTTGTTCTCGGGTTTCATGTCGATAAGCGACGCGATCAAAAAAGGGAATTAAAAAGTGCATACCGGGTTGCATAACGGCGCGAAACTTTCCTAAACGCTCAATGACGCAAACTTCTTTCATTTGCACAATAAGTACGAGTTTTACTAAAATAACCAATAGTGCTAATAAAATAAAGGTGAGTGTTGCTAGCATAGGGGGTGCTCCTATTTTGTTGTTTTTAAATAATAATTTGGTTTTATTGTTAGGGTGAGTGTTAATGTTGCTTTAGTGGTTCAACTACTAAAGATATGTTGTCTTTACAGACAATGGTTGCATGACTACCAGCAGCTAATTCTGTACCATCACTTAATGCTGTCCAAGTTGTGCCTTGATAACGAACACGTCCAGCATGAGTGCCAGGTCCTATCGGCTCTGTGACTAAAACTTCTTTACCGAAAATATCCAGCTCTTCGTAAATATTTTCAATGCTTTGCTCGCCTTTAAAAAATTTCTCTGTGAAAAAGTAAAGTACAAACAACAAAATAGAAGCAAAGATAAACCATGCGGTTAACGTGATTGCCCAAGTATCAAGCAGTTGTTGCTGAACACCAATAGCGACTAATAAGGAAGCGATTCCTAAATTGAGTAAGATCCCCCCAGGAACAAAAATTTCAAGGCAGGAAAAAAGAATGGCTAATACAATCCAAGTTTCAAAAAATAAAATATATTCCACTGAGAACTCCTTGTCAGAAAACAGTTCATTTACTGTTTTATTCTTAGTTAGCATAGCACAAGTAAATATATTGTTAACAATGCATAACAAAGAGTAGTCTCGATGACATAATATGTCAATAAGAAATTAATAGGTAAACTACCAATTAATAAGCTGAACAACAGCAATTCAATAAGCTACCTTCAAAGTTCAATGCCGTCGTTTTACTTGTATTGCCTAAAGACACATGAATATTTCCCTAATGATTAGTCATTACTTAAAGCGTAATCTCTAGTGAAATAAAGTTCAAATTCAAAACGTTTTACATTACAAATTTATCGATGCTAAATCTGACTGATATTGAGCTAAATTATTATCCCCTTTGTCAGTAGCAAACTTGACAGCCGCACTGTAATGTTTTTTTGCCTTATTTAAAAAACCAGTCTCTTGATATACCTTTCCTAACCCATTATGCAGCTTGGCTGACTCTGGAAATTTGCCGATACCACTTTTGAAAAAATACTCTGCTTTTGTTGGGTTATCATGTTTTAAATAAAATAATCCAAAATTATTTTGCCAAAATACTGAATGATAACGTTTGGTTGTTAACACATCACTAAACTCAGTCATAAACTCATCAAATTCTGGGTAATTGTCTTGCTTCCATGACAGCCAGATTAAATGATTTTTTGTATCATCGTGTATCGCGTTTTCAAAACCAAACCGTTTACTTCTTTCATTAAAATATGTTGTCAAATACTTCATACCACCAAGTTGCTTAAATTCTCTGATATCGATAAATGTGGGTGTTGAGTAATTGTGAAATATGTACTTTATGCCCTGATAAAGCGCCAAATAAGGCGTTGATTGATGGGTTTCATCATCAAATTTATCATATTGCCAATGCAGTTTTTTTTGATTATTTTGACTTAAAGCTTTCGATAATGCGTCAGCAAATTTTATGGTATAAACGTCTCTGTTTGAGTTGGCTATGTAGATGTACTTGTCTTTTTTAATTTCACTAGCAAAAGAGTTAAGTACGTCATCTTCTATTTCGCCGCCACTACTTAAAATGACAGCCTCAAATAAGTCAGGATGTTGAAGAAATGTCGATGAAGAAAAAAAGGCCCCCATTTCCCAGCCAAATAACACCTTTCGTGATTGAGTTCTGTATTGATTATCAACATACGGAATAAGCTCTTTTAGCAAATATTGTTCAAATTTATCACTTTCACGACTAAACCAAGTTCTTCTATCGGGGTTTTTATTCATAATACCAACCACAATCATTTCTGGAGTTGCCAGTGGGGCTTTAAGCGACTGCTGGATAGCAACCGCATTAGTAAAATGCCATTGACCATCTAAAACATATAAAACAGGGTATTCCTGCTCTGAGTGATTGTAACTCTCAGGTAAGTATATCTTTACATGTCGTTGTTCATTGAGTGTTGTTGAATGGCTAGTGAGTGTAAAACCAATAGTCGTATCTGTTTTACTGACATTAGCTGAAACCTTAAAGGTTAATAATGAGCAAGTTAAATAGACGATAAAAAAACAAAGCTTTATAACCATTTTGTGAGTAACCTTAAACTGTTGAATAAAAGACGAGTAAAATC
Source organism: Colwelliaceae bacterium 6441 (assembly GCA_040779345.1). Classification (GTDB taxonomy): domain Bacteria; phylum Pseudomonadota; class Gammaproteobacteria; order Enterobacterales; family Alteromonadaceae; genus Thalassotalea_H. The sequence continues at coordinate 20,179 of JBFONU010000001.1, forward strand.
GTAGGATTAGTGTAAATTTTTTATTCTATATCTATAAGTTAACTAAGCGCATTTAATTAACGATTAAACTCATCATACCTAGTTCTAAGAGATTAAGACCAACTCAACATTTTACTTTTATTTTAAGGCGGTCCGAGAAGCACTTTGATCCCTTTTATTGATCAAGCGTTAGGTTGCCACAGTTGAGCTTTAATTGCATCCTGTCTTGCCCATCACATCACTTTCTAATCTTGATAACCCTAACTTAAGTGTTGAATGATAGATGAAAACAACCAACTTTCTAACAATATTACTCGAGCTGTATCAACAGAGATAAACGAAACAGGTAAAGTACCGTTCTGTTCACCTTGGCGACAGGTTAGAAAATTAAGGTAGATTCCAAGATATTTTTAACAATTTAAAAACTTAATTATAACAATGTGTTGACATATAATTTGTCTGAATGATAGCCTTATAATGCTCGAATATTGAGTGAACATATTAAGGAATAATAAAATGAAAAATGAAAAAAAAGAACTAAATGAACTAAATGAACTAGTTCAAACATTAGAAGTTGAAGAACTTGAGGAACGTTTAGAGTTTTTAACTTGTCATTGGGGAAGCGACCGTCCAAATGAAGGTGGTGGCCTAAGTTGTCATCATGATTTTTAAATATTGATGACGAATAATCCACCTTAGAAACTAAGGTGGATTATATCAATTAATTGATATAATTATTTAAGAAGTTTTAATGAAAATGCACTTTATCAAAGTTTTTATTACAGCCTGTTTATTCGCATTATTAATTAGTAGCTGTGATAGTGAATCAACGCAAAAAAATGAATTAAAAGGTCGCTATACCCTAGTTTCATCACTAAGTCCTAACAGCTTAACTAAAGTTAATTTAGATGTCTTCATTAATTTTAAATGTCCCCACTGTTATCAATCTCACAACTTTCTAATCGAATTACAAAAAAAATATGGTGAGCAGCTTGTTATCAACTTTAGACCTGTAGTTGAAAAAGGAAAAGTTAATGACATTCTAAAACTATTTTACATCGCAAGTCTTAATGCTAAAGAACTTGAAACGATTAAAACTATTTACGAAGCCGTATTTGTTAAACAATTGGATATTGAAGATAAAGATGTCGTTAGGAACCTTGCGATAAAATTAGGTATTGAAGATCAGTATGTTGAAAATTATAAAGAGCAATGGATTGATAATAAAATAAAAAGAAGCATCACATTAGCAAGAGCTTATAATTTATCAATGACGCCTAGTATGGTTATCGAAAGTCAACTTAAATTGTCTAATGACATAAAGAATATAGACATTGTTTTAAATGATCTATTAATCAAAGATGATTAGGTAATAGGAATGGCATCGAATTTAGCAGAATTTAAAAAACTTTTTCTTTACAATATGAATTGTTATACCTCTTCAACAGAAGAAGAACTAGAACATTGGTCTAATGAAAAGGTATTTATTGAACATCAATTTTATATTGATTTAGTGTCACATTTTCGCCCTTTATTTCCTGAGGTTACTGATGAAGTGGTTGAAAAATTTAAATTAATTTGCTTTTGTTTGTTAAGAGGTTTAATTGGTTTTGACAAACTCATAGATGAAAATGATTGTACAAAATACAGGTTAGGTCTTATTCATTATGAATTGGGGATAAAGCTTATAAATGAGTTTTATCCCAAGGAGCATTCTTTTTGGGTAGATTTCAATAAAGAGCAGCAGTTGTACTTTGATTCGATAAGCGATGAAATGAATTATTGTCCTGTAACTTTAAATCAAAAGAAATTTGAAATACTCAGTAAAAATAAGTCAGCCCTAGTAAATGTTGCTGTTTATTTACTATGTCACTTTCAAAAAAATGCAGAATACAAGCATGTCCTAACCAATTCATTAATGTCATTACATGTTGCTATGCAAATACTTGATGACATTAGTGATTTTAAAAAAGACTTGGTAAACAAGCAACTGACTTTTGTTTGTGTGGAGGTTGAAGCATATGTTCTTGCATTGGGAGTGAACCTATCTGAAACAAGTAATGAATTACTTTTTAAATACTTATTTGCAAGTGGCATTGCTAATAAACATTATTTATTAGCAATTAAGAAACTAAGAAAATCTATATCCTATGTTGAATGTTTAAGTTTATCGACATATAAAGAATTTTTAATGACTGAAATTCAAAAAGTAGAAAGCATAGTCGACTTAACTCGAGGAATTATTCAAAAAAATACTTTGAAAAAAAAGTTAATTATTCAATCTGAAGGCCTTACTTGATGACTGCTAATTTATTAGAGGATGTATCAGTTGACAGTTCAGCCTTATCATTAAATTGTTTTGCTGTTGAACACTCAATCACTCAAGAAAAGGACAAATGGATATTATCTTTTTCAACGGGCAGACACTTTATTGTTAATGATAATGCATTATCGTTGTTAAATATATTAAAACAATCAGCTACAGTGGATGATGCATATCAGACTTTTATTCTTAAGAAAGACAATGAAGCTACAAGTTATGATGACTTTGTCTCTGTCACCAAGCATTTAATAAATAAGTTTAAGTCTAATCAAAATACCTATCATCAGACGTACTTAAAATTAAAGCTTTCTTTAATTAAGAAGGACAATATAAAATTTTTTACCGCCCCTTTTATGGCTCTTTTTTCATTACAGACGTTTTATTTTCTATTCATATTGAGCTTTGTATTTAATATTTTTTCAGTTTGGGAGATGTTTAATAAAAATTTTGAGATTGATTTGTTTTCGAATTTTGAAGTCATTGTTAGTGGTTTGTTTTTAGCTACTTTCCTGCACGAAATAGGGCACATGACTGCATGCAGAAAGCATGGTGCCTCTCATGGTGATATGGGGGTGGGGTTTTACTTTATTTTTCCTGTTGCATATGCAGATGTAACGGGTATATGGGCATTAACAAAAGGTAAGAGAATTCAAGTTAACTTATCAGGAATATACTTAGAGTTACTTCTCGTGAGTTGTTTTTTTGTTTTTTCAGTGTTTTTTCCAAGTATAGTGTATGCATGCGTGTTCATTATGTTTCGCATTATTTATACTATAATTCCTTTTTTTAGGAGTGATGGTTATTGGTTATTAAGCGATTTTATTAGCGAGCCTAATCTGCAAAAAAAATCGATTGATGCACTTAAGAGCTTTTTAAATAAAAAGGAAACTTCTTCCTATAGTAAAAAATATTTGTTCTTAATTCTTTATGGTTTTTTATCAATTATATATTTTCCAGTATTCATTTTTTATATTGCTTTTAATTACACAAATACACTTATAAGTACACCATATATTATTCAAGATATTATTGCTCGCCTCTTTAATAAAGAAGATGTATTAAACTTACTAACCTATGAGTTGTTTATTGCAATAGTGTTTTATGTCTTATTAATATCAAAAGTACTGCCTGCTTTTATCACTAAATTAAAATTAAGATATAAAAATAACTGGAAACTCAACCAGTGGTAGTGAATCAATTTTCAAATCTAAAAGGAATCGTATATTTTGGAAGAAGTCGTCTTAGTAAATGATCGAAATGAAGTTGTTGGTATTCTAGACAAATCACTTGTACATGGTAAGGAGACACCATTACATAGGGCTTTCTCATTATTTATTTTCGACACGTCAAACAGGTTGATTATACAGCAAAGATCGTTTTATAAAAAAGCATGGCCTTTGATATGGTCTAATTCATGCTGTGGACACCCTGCATTAAATGAATCTAATATTAATGCTGCCAAAAGGAGAGCAAAATATGAATTAGGAATTCAAATTGAAGATGTCGTTGAGGTTGCCCCGTATAGATATTGTTATTCGTTTAACGGCATTATGGAAAATGAAATCTGCCCTATTTTGGTTGCTAGATACCGTGGTAATTCTGATATTCGTGAAAAAGTAAATATCGAGGAAGTGAATAGTTTTCGTTGGATTGATTGGGCTCATTGGCTTGATGAAGTTTCTAATAATGGCGATGCATACTCTCCTTGGGCAATTGATGAAACAAAAATTTTAATGAATGAAATCAAATTTAAAAAATGGTTGGGTTATTGTAGGGCCTCTGTTAAATGCTAAGTATCCCTTTTTCATTCCTTTCAGATTGCTGTGAAGTTTAAATGAAAATAAAAGTTCCATTGCCGATATTATTATCAGTATCTCTACATTTATTGTTGTTTTTATTTATTTATCTTCAATCTAAAGAGCTTAATACTCCAAAATTGATAGAGACAAAAGTTAAAAAAGTTACGGCAATTAAAAGCTTTATTTACCATAAGCCAACAGAAAAAAGTAACGACTCTAACATTTCACAAAGCGCTAAATATTTGACTCAAAAATTAGATGATGTTTTATCAGAGAAACAGAAAGTAGCTATTGATACCCCTCTACCTAAAAAATCATTGAATAATAAATTGGTGATAAAAAAGGTAAATACTCAAACTGCAAAGCAAACTAAAGTTGAAAAAGATCAACTTAAAAAGGTGCGGCCTAAACAAACTTTGCCTTCTGCACAAAGACAGTTGTTAACGTTGAAGAAAAAAATGGATGAGCAATCAATAGATGCTTTTCTTGCTGAGCGTCAAGAAGCACTCACTTTAAAGATCCTGAAAGGGACGGCACCTACTGTACCTCATTCTGTTTTAGTTGAAACTATAGATGAACAAATTAAAAAAACATCATCGTCAATGAGCTATTATGCCGATGCGACAATTTTTAAAGATGATGATGGTATTTGCACTCAGATCCGAGATTTATCAAAAGTTGGTATGGAAGGCTTAACTGAATTTAAGCGAACACAATGTGGTTTGTCTAAGTTTGACAAGTCTTTTAAAAGTCATATGACAGAGGTTATTAATAGAATAAAAGTGAAGCGTTAATGTTTTGTGTTAAATAATACTCAATACTCAGCGGATTGAGCTTCTTAGGTATCAGTTTTGAGTTACTACAAGTAACAATATGAACTTGCTGATTGCTTTATCAATCGTTTAAGTTAATCATATTTCGATCGTTCTAATTAAAAAATATGTCGGCCAAATCTCTCGTACTTGGTTTTCCCATTCGTTGTTAACTGTGCTATCTGAGTTTTGTAAAAGCCAGAATTTTGCCCATTTTCGAACATTTTTACCTGACTTACTTAACTTTAACGGCAGGAATTTTCGTTGATAGTAGTTTCCTTCATAAATAATTACTGCTTGATGTTTAGCTCTACTGTGTAATTGATTAAGTATGCTGTTGACTAATTCAACCTCCGACAATGGCAGTATTTGTTGTTTTTTTAAATTGGCTAATATTTCAGCCTTTTCAATGCAAACCTGCATGTACGTATCTACATGCGGAGTGTAAATCATGCCAGTAAGTCCACGAATAGAAATTAGCTCTCTATCCGCCATGTCTTTTAATGGAGTAAGTTTTTGATTAATTTCATTTAATTCAGTGATGTTATACACTTTTTTATTTAATGTCGGCAACTATTACATCCTCGTATTCAGTTTAGATCTAACATGTCGGGAGAATGGCAAGCTTTAGCAATACTCGTGTTTAAGCTAAACCAACCCGCAATCGAATAACGGTCACACTCGGTTGTTAATACTTCATGTGGAAAATCTTCACTTAAAAAAAACACTAAGGTACCTAAAATGGGCTGCACAGTAATCTTGCCTTGCCTGATAGATAAATCGCTAGGGAATGACTCATCATAAATCACTAACTCACCACCATTATTACTCGACCAGTTTTTATTAAGATAGACAACCATAGATAAAACACGGTTGCCTTGACCTTTAAAAGCGTCTTTGTGTTTTTTGTAGAAATCACCTTTAGCATAATGTGAAAAATGGCTTTCAAAAGAAAATAGTCCAAGAAATAATTGTTGATTTAAAAACAATTGCAATGACGTTGTCCATTGAATCCAAGCAATACCTGCTTTGCTGCTACTCGTTATCCAACAAACCTCGTCGGTGCGAATTGTATCATTAATCATGCGGTCTTTTGCGCGTCCTACTCCCGCTCGCTCAAAGCTATTTTTAGGTAATTCAGAGAGCTGCTTTAATAAAAGTGTACTTAAATTGTCAGGTAAAGCGTAAGGATTAATACTATAACCTTTAGTTAATATGTCATTTGCTATTGACTGAAACAATAATGACTTATTCTGGTTAGCCGCCACTCTAGCTAACGCCTACAATAAGTGTGGTTGGTGTTATTTGAGTGTGTTGGTCTTGTTTTGTTTTCATGATATATCTTTCAATTTTACTGTTAGGTTAAAGGTACGTAATCCGCCCCTTTGTTCGCATAGAACTTTAGCAATGTGAAACTTTAGAAATGTGAAACTTTAGCAATGTGAAACTTTAGCAATGTGAAACTTTAGCAATGTGAAACTTTAGAAATGTGAAACTTTAGAAATGTGAAACTTTAGCAATGTGATTTACCCAATACAGGGTATTGATCACTTGCCACGACTAGCTATCGATTTAAAGCCGCTCGCCGATATTATTGAACAATAACGGTGCGGTATGGTAACACGTTCCCAATAACGTATCTGATTAATGTTATCTTAACATCGAAAAAACTTGAGGTAAGTTGAATATAGTTACGCAAAAACATCATTTGATGTTTTCTCTGATTTTAACGAAGCGCCGTGAATTGAGTAATGGTTCATTTTGGCCCTGATAATACATTGTTTGATGGTTTTTTTGCTAACCACGATGGAATGACGAAAATGGCTGTTACACATTTGATTTTAAATCAAAATAGCTATGTTCGCTGTTTATTTTAAATATTGCTTTCATTATTAAAGGATCTATAGTTATTGAAAGGTAAATATTTTATTGTTTTTAATTAGTTAGGATTTTATAGGCTTCATGGCTCACCCCATCGAATTTCAGCGCAAAATAAAGCAGAAAACTCTTTTGGCCATCTCATTAATTGCTCTTTTGGTGAGTGCGTCTTTCTTGTTATTAAATCAGCTATCAAAAGATCAAGACAAAAGTGCGGAGGTTATTGAGATAGCGGGAAGCCAACGCATGTATTCTCAAAAACTCGCTTTATATGCACATCGCTACTATCGTTCAATTAAGTTAGGTGTTGTCGATAATGACGCTAAAGTCAGTATTTTAAGCTCGGCGAAGCAACTTGCTAATAACCAAACTTACCTGAGTGAATTCATCATTAATAATGTGGATCAGTTCCCTTTAGGCATCTCTGATATTTATTTTGATAATCCCATTAATTTAAACAACAAAATATCCATTTATATCAAGGCTGCTAAGAAACTTAGTCAAGTCAAAAATATTGATGAAGCTTATCAAATCATTAAAAAGCAATTCGATGCGAAACTCGTTGAACAATTGTTATTTGACCTTGATCAGGTTGTACAGTTATTTAAGCAAGATGCTATTGCAGATAAAGCAAATTACCATAGGATTTTAAGCCTTATATGGTTATCAGTTATAACGATGTTTATTATGATTTATCGTTTTGTTTTCCATCCGATGGAAATAAGCATAAGAGAAAATTATCAAGCGTTATTGAACAGTAAAAATTTAAATGATGAATTCAAGCTCGCCTTAAATAAGCATGCTATTGTTTTTCGAATTAACATGGAAGGAAATTTTACTTATATTAACCAAAGATTTAGAGAGTTTTACCGCGTCAATGATAATGACATTATTGGTGAAAAAGTTTTTCATATTTGCAGTGATACATACACGCAAGCATACTATAAAGACATATTTAAAGCGTGCGTTGACCATGACTTTTGGCACGGAGAGTCATTAAATAAAAGTAAAGATGGTCATGAACTATGGCTTGATACGACAATTGTGCCATTGAAAAATCCTGATAAACGTATCGATTCTTTTATTGTGATACAAAACGATATAAATGACATAAAACAGACTGAACTAGCGTTAAATCAATTGCATAAAATCACGTCTGCTCTGGATCTAAGTTCAGATGCTAAAATTAACCAATTGTTGCAGCTAGGTTGTCAAATTTTTAATTTGCCAATTGCTATTGTGAGTCAAATAACGGATCAAAAATATACAATCACGCATTGTCACTCACCCGAACAAGCTATCTCGCCTGGAGATGAATTTGATCTTGGTAATACTTATTGTGTACACACATTGCAGGCAGATAAACCTCTCTCATTTTATCATGCAGGCAGAAGTAGAATAAAAACTCATCCATGTTATCAAACCTTTAAATTAGAAACGTATATAGGTGTACCTCTTTCAGTTGATGGAAAGCGCTATGGCACATTAAACTTTTCTGGCTCTGAACCGTTATCTTCACCGTTTAGCGAGCGAGAGTTAGAGCTTATTCAATTATTTGCCCATTGGTTAAGCGCTGAAATATCTACAGCAAAACAACAACTAGCCTTAACACAGGCTAAGGCATTAGCCGAGTCTGCTGTTGCTGCTAAAAATTCATTCTTAGCGAGCATGAGTCATGAAATAAGAACGCCGATGAATGGTGTTATAGGTATGTTGTATTTATTAAGTGAGACGACGTTAACGAAAGAGCAAAAACATCGAGTGGAAATCGCCCGCCAAAGTGGTGAGTCTTTATTACTATTGATCAATGATATTTTAGATTTTTCAAAAATTGATGCCAATAAATTAGAGCTAGAGCAACGAGAATTTGACTTAGTTACTATGATGGGCAACTTTGTTAGCGCTATGGCACAGCAAGCTCAAGATAAAGGCTTAGAGCTCATTTTAGATATGACTGATGTTAGCCAACGTGAAATTGTCGGGGATTCAAATCGTATCAGGCAAATACTGACGAACTTGGTTGCCAATGCCATTAAATTTACTCAGCAAGGTGAAGTCATTATCCGACTCTCATTAACGCCTAAAAACGCCGAGCAATCGCTATTAACGATTAAAGTACAAGACACAGGTATTGGTATTGAACGTGACAATCAAGACAAGCTTTTTTCAGCATTTAGCCAAGTAGATAGTTCAACGACTCGACAATATGGTGGTACAGGGCTTGGACTCGCCATTATCAAAAAACTGTCTGAATGCATGTCGGGTGACGTTAAACTACAAAGTGAACTTGGCAAAGGGAGTGTATTTACTTGTCATTTAGTTGTTGGAAACAGTCAGAAAACTACGCCAACAAAAGGTGATATTAGTTTATCTTCGGCGAAAGTATTAGTAATAGATAGAAATGTTGAAGCAGCGATAATATTGACTAAACAATTGTCTCAATGGCAACTTGTTTCACAATACGCATCAAATGAGCAAGAGGCTTTAATTCTTTGTAAAGAGAGTCTGGAGCAATCCCGTGTTTTTAATATCATCTTTATTAGTTATGAAATGTTCTCGACGAGCGGCGATAATATTTTAAAGCAAATTAATAAAACATTGGCTTATCCTTCTTATAAAGTGGTGTTAATGACCCCGATCTCAGCAATGATAACGCAACAGTATTTAGATGAATTAGGCATTGATCATTTCTATCCAAAACCCTCAACACCCGACTATATTTGTGAAGCGCTTACTTTATTAAATCAGACAAAAAATAAAAACAGGGAAGAGGAAGGTATTAGGTCCTCAGTAGAAAGTAATCATCAACCTTTAGATAAGCAAGTTGCCATTAGTTATCACTGGCCAGACAATACTAAGGTATTGCTGGTTGAAGATAATCGTATTAATCAAATGGTCGCTAAAGGCGTGTTAAATAAAATAGGTCTTACTTGTGATATTGCCAATAATGGCGTTGAGGCTTTAAAAATACTGAATGAGAGTGAAGCGAATCACTACACTTATATTTTCATGGACTGTCAGATGCCAGAAATGGATGGCTATAAAGCAACTGAAAATATTAGGGCAGGTAGAGCAGGAAAACATTATCAAGATATTCCGATTACCGCCATGACGGCCAATGCGATGTTAGGAGATCGAGAAAAATGTTTAGCGGCGGGCATGAATGATTATGTGACCAAACCTATTAATAAAGATACGATTATAAAAGTATTACAGGCAACACTTCGTTAGCCTAATACCCATAAATTTAGTGTGTCTATTTTTAATGTGTGTTAGAGTTTATAGTGCTGAAAGCTAATAATTTTACTGACTAAGCGCGGTACTTATGTATACGGACTTTAACATTGATACAAAAGCATTAGAAATTCCCTTGGCAATTCAAGAGTCTTGGCAAAAATCGATAGATCTAATCGCTAAGATAGCAAAAATACCAGCCGCGCTAGTGATGCGTGTTCATGACGACGAAATGGAAGTATTTCGTACCTCTAAAAGTGAAGAAAACCCATACGAACAAGGCGAATTAGCGGCACTGGGCGATGGACTGTATTGTGAAACTGTTATTGATAAAAGATCACGCCTGTTAGTTCCTAACGCACTTAAAGACCCACTTTGGGAGAACAATCCCGACATTAAACTTAATATGATTTCTTACATCGGTTGGCCGATTATATGGCCTAACGGTAGTGTTTTCGGCACGATTTGTATGCTGGATCGAAAAGAGAATAGTTATAACGATGAACAAAGTGAACTGCTCTATCAATTTAAAGAGCTTATTGAATTTTCACTTCGATCTATCTACGAAGAAGCCATTTTAGATAAGACCTTAAACAGCACCCAACAGTTAGAAAGCGAACGCCGAGTTTTAAAAAATCTAGCGACAACCGATAGCCTTACAGGCTTGTATAATCGACGAGCATTTACTGACTTAGGTACTCAGTTATTTTCGAGTTTACAAAAAGAAGATGGCTTAGCAGCAATTTTTGCGATAGATCTTGATAACTTTAAACTCATTAATGATCAGCATGGTCACTTTTTTGGTGATCAGGCATTGCGTCATGTATCAGATATATTGGCTAATCTATCGCGCAGGGTTGATATTTTGTCGCGTTATGGGGGGGATGAATTTATTATGCTCGCTCCCATTACTGACAGTGATGCAGCTAAAATACTTGCTCAACGCTTAGTTCATACCGTTCGTAATACACCACTCATCACAAAAGGGCATACAGCATCCTTAACATTGTCAGTGGGCTTATGTGTGGTAGATCCAAGGAAAGTTGATTTAGATGCCACTCTTTGTGCCGCAGATTTTGCTTTATTAGACGCAAAAAGAAATGGTCGAGATCAATATATTCAAGGCGAAATTGATAAACCGTCTGATGTGGATGGCGTGTAGACAAACACGATAGGCAAAAATCCACTTTGATGACTTTATTACATTCACCCGTCACATATCAAAAATCAATCCTAGCGCATGACATAACTGAGTTATTAAGTTAGTTGAAATACTGTTACTTAACGAAATTCTATGAATATTTTCATAAAAAGCACGCTGATTGGCTAAAACATTTTCACTTCAGTTTGTTTGAAAAATATCAAAATTTGTCAATAGATTGCATTATTTATATAAAGTGAGGGGCTGAAATTAAAGCGAAGCCGATTAACGTACGAGGTGTTATCTGGCATTGTTAATTCGTACGTTAATCTGAGCATAAAGTGAATGGCTCTTACCACGGTATTTTTATGCTAATCGCGTTTTTGTGTTATGCCGTTCTTTTAATCGTGACATCAATGCTGCCAATGTTATTACCCATTTTCGATTTTAAATCATTGGCGAATAGGGTTAATTCTCCCGAGTTAGATATTTCATATTGACCTAAGCAGCCTATTGCCATGGCATATTGATCATTTCGACAGACGCAGGCGCATAGCGTAAACCAATTTGCGCTTTTTACTCGACGCATTTTTCGCGCTATTTTGATAGGAATTTCTTTCCAACCTAGTGAGACATCATCGGTATGCCAGCCATCTCCATCGCAGGTAATAGTACCGTCGGTCCAAGTATCATTGACTGTTGAAGATACTTGATAACACTCTGAGCGTTCGACCAATACTCCGGTATGGTTATACAGCTTTGCTGCTTCCACCGTAACCGAAATTGACTCGCCAACCTCTAATGCATACCACTGAGCTCTTGGATTATTAAAATAATGCCTAATACCTGAACCGGCTACATTACTCTGATTAAAACCATACCACACTTCATGCGGAGCATTCATGAGGGATTTAGGGCGATAGTTTTTATCGAATGCGATTCGATTAATCAGCGAGTTATGTATGATTGGTTTATGATGATCAGATATTTGGTCATTATCAATGACACAGCAAATACGATCCTCTAACGTTAACCAATCAATAATTGGCCACCGATCTTGTTGATGATTTTTACCTAGCTCGTTGGCATCTCGGCTTATATCATCAATACCAATTTTATTGATGAGCTTTTCAGGTAGTGCGTTATTCAATGCATCTTGTTCAGGCAGAATTAAATGTGGGTTAATCAGTTGATTATTTTTTATTTGAAATGTAACCCAATTGATCAAATAAGTTAAGGTAATATCAGCTAAGCCGTCTCGATAATAGCCGCCGCCGACATCACTATGTGCGCCGGCAAACCATAATTCAGTGATTCTGTTAGGGTCTACATTCATTAACGTTGGCTGAAAAGCTTTTCGTTTGTCATCTAAACTCACCATGTGAACTGCTTGTTTAACAAGGTGTGAAACCGTACAGCCTTTTTCAAATATTACATCATAATCGGGTCGGTCAGATTGACTTAGGTTGGGCAGTCCAATACTCGCAACAGTGTCAAATGCTGCGAGGTAAATAAATGGATTTGTTGCGTTGTCGATGTTGGGCGATTTTTCAACCAGCTTGGCACAAAACCGTCTTGCAAGTGCCGCCCCTCTTGAAAAGCCGGTAACAATCACTTGATCACCCGCTTGGTAAGCGTGGTTAAAATCGTTAAACGCTTGGCTTAATACTGTCGCAATATCTCTAGATTCGGGCGATACGCCTTGATTAACTAGGCGTTGCCACCAGTTGCCGTATGTTCCTACTCCTTGATAATAAAAACAGTGTTTGACTGATTCATGGTTTGAGGTACCTCGCTTATCATCGTTATGAAGATTTCCTCCTGACAAGAAATGAAATTTCAAAACATTGGTGATGTTATCGTCTTCTTTTTTACCTTTTTTTATAGTCTGCTGGGCATCTTGTGGTTCATTGCCGGTACCATCGAAGTTAAATATTAATAGTGCCATTTTGATATCCTTATTGGGCTCAAGCGAAACAAGTGGTTACTGCGCACTTTGTCCGTTTTACTACTTTATTTGTTTAAAAGATTTGATTGAAAAATGTACGATACAGCGCGTTTAAATATACACCATAGTGAGTTTTTAACAATGTTTACTAGGAAAGGCTTGGTAGTGAATAACAAACAACGCACAGCTCATTATGGGGTGTTTGTTATTCGCGTGTTTAAGTGTCTTATAGAGGAGGTTTTAAGGTGAGTAATTATCAATTTTTCAATATTGAAGCGAGCGGGGCAAGTTGTATTTCAGCATGAAATAGTATTTCTTGGGTTGATAAAACACAGGTGCATTGATGTGTTTCATATTCTGCCCCTTTTTCTCCTGACTTTTTGGGCTGGCTTACTAAAATATTCAACGCATGATTACTTTTTAGCGTTTTTAAGACGTTTTTATCAATGGAAAGTTTATGAGAAGTATAAATCATCGGCTCTTTTATTAAGTCTTGTCCGACAGCTTGCGCGCGCTCTAATAAAGCCGATGATAATAAGCTAAGAGGATACATTTCAGGAAAGCTCACTTTATCATCAAACTCATCGATATATTTGGCTTGTTCGGCAAAAGAGCTAGTTAAAAAGTTTTTAGCGTTGCCTACTATCATATATTTACGCTTTAAGAAGTATTGCTCTGAAGTGATAAAGCTTCGATCTTTGCCATTGATGATTTCAGAAAAGTCAGGAAGTGTCTTAATGCCTTTTACAATGTGACAACTGGTCTGGCGTTTATAGCCAAGTAATACGGTTTTTCCATTAGCTTTTAAGACAATGCGGTTAGAGAAACATTCAGCGCCACTAATTTCAGAAAGGCGACCATCGCGAACGACTAAAGCAATACTATCACCGGGTTTAACGGTACCAGCAAAATTGATTTCATATTCACTAAAGTTAAGAGGCTGATTACTGACGATAGCGTTTTTAGTGTTCGCTAATTGTTGTTCATAGTTTTTAGGGGAGCAATTTATTTGGTCTTCGACAAAACAACCTAATTGAAAACCTAAAGCAACGGCTCCTTGAAAAGGGTTCTCTTTTATTTTATGCCAACGATTTTTATCGTGGAAAAGGTTAAAGTCATCGGTAGAGTTTCTTGCTGCTTCGATATGCATCTGACTAATGATATATTCAGACATGATGTTTCCTATTTTTAATCGCGAGACTTTATCACATTGGTTTTTATTAACTTGCCAATAATATGTTTTTTAAATTGCTTTTGCACTTAATCCCCGTTTATTTCCCTAGGTTAAAGAGAAATTATATCAAGATAACAGCTACTTATTTCATGTGCTCGGGGTAATAGTACCTTGGTATAAAAATTTCAACCCTTACTTACTCTGGCTAGGAATCAGAAACTTCTTATATTACAATGTATTAATATAGATAACTAATTCGATAGGCTTATTAAAAAAGGAGCCCAAGGGCTCCTTTTTAAAAAGGGTAGTAAACTTACAACAGTTAACTGCTAAGCTCGGCAAGTATTAAAAGTAACGACTTCTTGCGTTGTTTTAGTGCTTTTTCTTCTCACCAACATAATAGCAAGTGCGATTAAAAAACTAAGATACGTTGCAGGCTCAGGTACTGGTGTCGTTGAGCCAACAGGATCAAATGGGTTATAATTTATTTGCATATTGCCTTCCCATGATTGACCAATAACTTGTCCCCAAATAACTGAGCTATTTGCTTTTATATCCGCTGTTGGTGCCAAAATACTACCGTATAGGTCGGTATTTAGGTTTAACTGACTTGCGCCATTAAAGTTATACAATACTTGCACTGGCGGTTTATTATTTGCGGTGCCTTTATTGTAGTAAGCACTGAGCGGGTCATTACCATTTAAAAAAATGTTAGATTGAGTAAAGTCAACGACTGTGCCATTACTATTGGTGATATTAAATACTACGGTAGCATCGGCAGCCATGCCTGTGGTATCTAAATGCCAATCAGTTCTTAATCCACCCCATTGTGTGCGAAGTTGATCTTGGCTAACGTTAAAGACATAAATATTATCGCTAGGGACATTGTTTGGATCTGCTTTAAAATCAAGCTTCCAACCGGCTGAAGCATCTGCATTGACGGCTGTACGTTGACTTAACTGGTTTGATAAATTTTCTAGATGTGCAAAGGCGTTGTCAAAATCAACAGGTAAATTATTACTATTTTCTGTTAATGTGCCAATATCACTCGGTCCGCCATTAAGTGTGCCACCAAGGACAACATCACCTAAAACTGGGTTAGGCAGCGTTGATGAGCGATAGACATTTAAGTTACCAGGACCTGTTTTATTGATATCTCCGCCAACGACAAGACTTGGACCAGACCCCATACCAAAATCATTAATCTTGGTACCAATATCATACCCACCATCAATAGTTAAGTTACCACCCACGGCAACTCGACCTTCAACGTCAGATGAAGTGACCTTGTAATTTCCTTTTACAAACGCATTATATTTACTCGCATCACCTAAATTGATGGAGTCGGCATAAGCCTGCAGGCTAAACAATAGGCTTGCAATAAAAGCTATCTTACGCATCAGTTTCCCTTATTTAATTATTGAACCACAAATTATGATGCGCATAATAACATCTTTATAACAAAAAAGACACCGCTGTCATTTTGTTTATTTAACAAACACTTCGCTATTATTTACTTATTATTAAGTTTATTGTTGGCCATCAATAAGCTTGTTGATTTCTGCCTTTAAGTTATGTGAACTGTTAAGTTCCATCGCTTTATCTAGCGTAAGTTGTGCTAGCTCTATACGATTCAGCTTAGCTAAAGTATAGGCTAGGTGATAATGATAATTGGCATTAGTGATATCGCGAGCCGTTGCCTCTCGAAGATAACTTAAACCTTGTTGAAATTGATTGTTTTTAACATGTGCCCAACCTAACGTATCGTTTATTGCCGCTAAATTAGGTAATAGTTCATAGGCTTTTTGAGCATATGATAGCGCTAAGTTGATATCACTATTGAGGTAATAGTTGGATAAATTATTTAAAAAAATTGGATGTTGGTTCAGGTCTGGGTATTGCAATAAAGTATTTATAGCTAAATTAATATCGGCAGTTTGAATACTTAGTTCACTTAACTGGCTGACTGCCCATGTGTCTAATGGATTGAGTTGTAACCAAGACTTAAGGAGTTGTTTGGTGTTATCAGGTTGTGCTTGTTTCATATATTGCTGTGCCAATAATTGCATATGACGGCGGTTGTTACTCTGGGAGAACAATTTCTCTAAACTATCAGTGGCTTTATAAGTATCTTCCTGTGCGATATATAAATAAGCCTGCAGCTCTTGCCAAGCGATAGCTGTTTTATTGTTAGAGAGGTGCAATGTGATTAATTGCTCAGCCTTTTTTATCTCGTCAGTTGCTAACGCTAACCGTGCTAATAAATAGGGATTAGTTTGGTGATTCGTCAGTTCAGTCAGTCTTGAGATTGTTTTTTTAGCCGATAAAACATCTTGAATATCGAGCTGCAACATCGCAATTCGTTCTAATTTTAGCGGGGCGTCATAGGCTAAACCAAAGAGAATTTTTAATGTTTTTTCAGCATGCTTAGGTTTTTGTTGTTTGATTTGCAGCTTGCTTTTGGCAAGCAATAGTTGTTGATCAAAAGACAGATATTTTTCTAGTAGGGTTAAAGAATGCTGCGCTAAATCAAGTTGATTATTTTGGATATATAACGCCAGTAAAATACGTTGCACGGCTATATAGTCAGGATGTTCTTGTTTAATATTGCTTAATAAAGTGATAGCCAACTTTTCTCGACTGTCTTTTATGGCAAGGTCTGCATATAGCTGTAACACCATAGCATCATTGGGGTTAGCGTCTAAAATCGTTTGATAATATTTTTCCGCATCTCCGAGGTGTTTATTATTTAATGAAATGCCAGCTAAAGCGAGCAGTGCAGGTTTAAATTCTGGTTGTAAGGTAAGGGCCAAATTGAAAAAACTTTTAGCATCACTTTCTCTGCCTAATTGAAGAGAAAGCTCCCCCGCCAGTTGCAATACTTCTAGTTTATTCGGGTCTTTATCTAATAGTTGTTGAGTAGTATTTAGAGCCTTTTCTATTTGCTCTGTTTGCAGTTGTAAATACCCGAGTAAGGTTTGATTAACAAGACTCTCGCCCGACTCTTCTAATAATGTGATTGCTTGGCTGATTTGATTTGTTGCCAGTAAAGCCCCGATATATTGATTTCTAATGACCGTATTGTCCTGAAATAAATTATAGGCTTGATGAATGGTGTTAAAATATTGTTCAAATTCACCTTGGCGTTGGTAAATATGCGCGCTGAGTAAAAACAGATCGGGATTGTTTTTGCTGCTGGCTAAGGCTTTTTCAACGTGAATTTTTGCCGAATTGATATTGTTCGCTTTTAACTCTATTGTCGCTAAGTGTCTTCTCGCTAAGCTACTTTCGCCATATAAACTAATGTATTCGATAAACTTTTGTCTTGCTTGATTAAAATTTTCATTAAACATATCAACACTGGCTGAAAGTAATAAGACACTTTTATCTTTGCGTTTATTATCATCTAAGCTTAAAAGTTGCTGTTGAATTTCGCGTAATATCGGGCGCGACTTTTTCTGCTCCCCTTGTAACGTAACAATGGAAGCGTGTAAGAGTTTTGTGTAAGGGTCATTGGGATATTTTGTTCTTAACATCACTGTCAACGCGAGTGCTTCTGATAATTTATTTAATTCTAGAAGTACGTGAGCTTTGCCAAATAGTGCTTGTTGGTTATCAGTTTCTAAGGTGAGGATCTTTGAATAAATCGCTAAAGCCTGTTCAAACGAGTCATTTTTTTTGTAGAGTTCGGCTTTAAGCATTAGCGCGGGAGTGTAACTAGCGTTAATCATCAATGCTTTATCAACATAGGAGTGTGTTTTTTTTGTCTGCGCCTGTAGATAATACAGATCGGCTAATTGAGTATAAATTTGCTCATCTTCGCCGTGAGTTTGTAGATAGATTAAATAGGACTTTTCAGCTTCACTGTATCGTGCCAGCGCTTTGTAACTTTTACCCCGAACAAGTTGATAATCGGCCAATGTAGCAAGTTGAGGCGATTTTTCAAGCAAAGATAAAGCTTCTTCGTGTTTACCTAATAAGGTTTTTGTTTTTGCTAAAGGTATTATGACGGTTTGATGATCGGCATATAAATCTAAGGCAATAGTGAGTTCTTTTTCAGCAGAAGAAAACTGGCCTTTATTGAGTAAAATTTCACCGAGCAAAAGTCTCGCCGGTAAATATTGACCGTTTTGCTGGATACTGTTTTTAACTTCTATTTCAGCAGCGTTATAATTTTGTTGTTGGAACAATAATAGTGCTTTTTCATAATCGCTAGTTCCTTGTTGAGAAAAGCAACTCACCGAAATAAAGAGTAATATAAAAGCTAAATAGATGTTCATAACGTCGCTGAATCAAAGAAGTAATATTTTATTCTAAAAGATCTAACAATGATAAAATAGTTATCTTGATGAATAATTTCTTATTTTTACAACATAATATTAACAAAACACAGGTTGAATATGTATTAATTCTTTATGCTGCTTATAAGTTTTTCTGGTGTTTTACTGAAATCACTGCATTTTAGAAATTCACTTGGAAGAGCCCATTAAGAATACGGTAGAATGCGCGATTAACAAGTCATGATTTCAAAAGGCAAGTTTGCATAGCGTCTTTAGCTGTACAAATTTTAGGGTGACTATGGCGCGGCTATTATAACGTTGGTAGTTCGTTGGGTTTAATGCAAAAGAATATTGAGAAAGCGCTGGGTAAGATATTTATTCTATAATAATAGCAATACAGGTCACATTGAGTCTGTGACAACTATAGTGGTGTGATAATTTATGATGAGCGTTAACAATTTAATACATTAATATTGCTCGTTATCCGGTCTAATAGTTACGTGTATTTAAAAGCTAAAAAAGGAAAGAGAAATGAACAAATTTATTGTATTACTAACTATGATGACATTAGGGTTATTTGCTTCTGTTTCAATGGCAGCGACAACTGAAGTCAAGTGGGAAAATCCGGATGATTATCGTGATGTTGACGCAGGTGAAGGGCATCGAGCGAAGTTTAAGGCGAGAGTCTTTGCTGATTTTGAAAAACACTTTACCATGCTGGCTAAAAAGCTGCCTGAAGGGCAAACGTTAAAAATAAAGGTCACCGATGTCGACTTAGCGGGTGATGTGCATCAAAGTATGCGCCGGATCCGTATTGTCAAAGACTTGTTTTTTCCAAGAATGACGTTTTCATACCAAGTGGTTGATGCTGATAACCGTGAAGTGAGTGCAGGTAATGTTGAACTCAAAGATATGAACTTTATGATGGGGGGAACGGGTCTTCGTTATAATCAAGATAATTTAGGCTATGAAAAAAGAATGCTAGATAAATGGTTTAGAGAAACTTTTTTAAAATAGCTTATTAAAAAAATGCTAAAAGCCGAAACCACAGTTTCGGCTTTTTTTATTCATGAAAAGGCGTTAATCACTGATAGGAAAGTTTTGGTTAGTCGTTTCATTTCCTTCCACTTCAATTTCAATTATTTCACTCGCGGGATTAGGGACGATAATTTCATCATAAAAGTCTGGGTCATCACCATTTTCAGAGGTATTACAAGCATAAGCTAGCGTATATTCACCAGTAGGAACAAAACCAAACTCGTAAGTATAATTATTGGTATCAATATCTAATGTAGGTGTTACTGCATCAAATGGCGAAATAGCGCTATCTGGGGCACCGTTATCTGTATTTTCACTATCGAATGTATCAGCAAGTAAACTCATGTCGAGATCGGTTCCTTGATAAAGATAAATTAAATGTGTGCCTGCCATACAGTTAATATCGGTATTGATCGCATCGAGATCGACATTACCCGCAATAATGCCTGTTTCATCGTTATTAACGATACGGACGCCAGTAGGTTTTAAGTTATATTCTTCTTTTCCTGGCTTGTATGTCATCGACTTTCGTAGATTAAACTCAACCGTAAACTGCTGATTTTCACTATCGCCAGTAATTGCTATACCGCCAAGTTTTAAATTATCACTTGGCACTTTTATTGACTTAATTGAACCATCAAGTTCCGTTACATAAGACAATGTCGAGTCTTCATCTAATACATTAATAATCACTTGATTGTAATTGTCGATAGGAATTGTGGCATTTTCTAATATATTGAACTGCGCACTCCCTTGAAACTGCAATAAATCAAGCATTACTGTTTCAGCATCGACAATACCTTCGCTTTCATTTGAAAAAGTATCAAAAACAACGTCATCTCCATCACGAGTAAAAGTAATACTTTCGATGGTTATAACCACCTCATCGGCATTATCAACAGGGGCATCAGAAATGCCAAGGGTAAACGTAGTATCTGTAATAGCCGCCGGAGGGGTTGTATTTGGAGCCTCAGTTGAAGAATCACTGCCTCCACATGAGATAAGAAAGCAGGACAAAAAACTGATCGAAAAAAATCGTGTCGCGTAAAACATATATCGCACCTTAATTTAATTTAATTAGACGTATTATAGCTGATCCTTATCTTGATGAAGGATCAACTTATTATTAAAACTGGTACTTTAATGATTAATGGCTATAGCTTTGTTCAAAATTGCCGAGTACGGTAAACAGTTGTTCTATTTTTTTGACCATCGCAATTAACGTGGCTTGGTCGGAGGTTTTTTGCCAAAAAACTAAATCATTTGCCACTTCCTCAACATACGGTTGAAAAGTGTTGGCAGTACAATTAAATCCGGCATCCTTTTTAAAAATGGCTTCAAAACTGGCTTGTTTTTTTTCACGCAAATCACTTAACGTCGCATCAGCAGAAAGAGATTTTTTTAAGATAATAGAGACGTTTTCTACTAATTGTTGGCTAACGGTAGCAGTCATAATGTTAAGGCACTCATTTAAATATTTTCAATTCGAGTATTATGTCAAATTGAACGGGGTTTTGTTAGCCTCTCCGGCAATTTCTCTGACAACTTTTGGCATTAAAAAACCCGGAAGTTTCGCCATCATGTCTCGTACAATGTTCTTGGCTGCTTGTTCGTCAATATGAAAGTGGGCAACGCCTTGGACCTTATCAAACAAATGTAAGTAATAAGGTAAAATACCCTCATCAAACAATTTTTCACTGAGCTGGCATAAAACATCAGCATTATCGTTAACGCCTTTAAGCAAAACACTTTGATTAAACAAAGGGATACGCGCCTCTCTTAATGGCGCTATGGCGTTAGTAACGTGCTGGTCAATCTCATTCTCATGATTGATGTGAAAAACAATCGTCGGTTTTAAACGAGTATTTTTAAGTAGTTCAACGAGTTTATCTGTGATGCGTTGTGGAATTACGATCGCCATACGCGAATGAATTCTTAAACGTTTAATATGTGGAATTTTTTCTAATTGTTCAATTAACCAACTTAAATGTTCATCGCTTGCCATTAATGGGTCGCCACCACTAAAAATGACTTCGTTAACTTCTTTATGTTGTGCCATATAAGTTAATGCCGCTTGCCAGCGCTGTTTATTGGGGCTGTTATCTTGATAAGGGAAATGGCGACGAAAACAATAACGACAATTAATGGCACAGCCTGATTTAACAATCATTAAGACACGATGTTTATATTTATGTAATAAACCCTCAGCAACCGTGTCGTGTTCTTCAAGTGGGTCGTTAGAAAAACCGTCGGTGACAACAAATTCTTGAGACAGTGGCATAACTTGTTTTAATAACGGATCGTTAATATCGCCTTTTTTCATTCTATCAATAAATGGTTGCGGTACTCTCACTGGAAATAACTGCCGTGCTTTAAAGTGTTGCAAATAATTTTCAGGACAGATTTCTAGTGCTTGTAGGAGCTTTTGTGGATCTGTAACAACATTTGCTAATTCTTTTTGCCAAGAAGTGTGCAAATTATTGCTGATTTGGGTTATTATCTGCGGCATTTCTATTTTCAACTTTAACTCTCTGCGTTAATAAAAAGAGACATTCTTATGGCGAATTACAGTACTAACCAGTTCAAAAACGGTCTTAAATTAATGATCGATGGCGAACCATGCAACATTTTAGACAACGAAATTGTAAAACCGGGTAAAGGCCAAGCATTTAACCGTGTAAAAATCCGTAAGCTTATTTCAGGTAAAGTCCTGGAAAAAACCTTTAAATCTGGCGACTCATGTGAAGGCGCTGATGTGATGGATTCAGAGTTAGGTTACTTATATGCCGATGGCGAGTTTTGGCATTTTATGAATAATGACACCTTTGAGCAAGTAGCTGCGGATGAAAAAGCGG
Source organism: Colwelliaceae bacterium 6441 (assembly GCA_040779345.1). Classification (GTDB taxonomy): domain Bacteria; phylum Pseudomonadota; class Gammaproteobacteria; order Enterobacterales; family Alteromonadaceae; genus Thalassotalea_H. The sequence goes on from JBFONU010000001.1 coordinate 42,640, forward strand.
TAGGCGATAATGTAAAATGGTTAGTCGAAGGTAATATTTGTACGATAACATTTTGGAATGGTAACCCAATTTCAGTTGAGCCACCTAACTTTGTTGAAATTGAAATTACTGAAACCGATCCTGGTTTAAAAGGCGATACGGCAGGAACGGGTGGCAAACCAGCTACTTTAGCTACTGGTGCAGTTATTCGCGTGCCACTATTTGTACAAATTGGTGAAGTCGTTAAAGTAGATACGCGTACAGGTGAGTACGTATCGCGCGCAAGTAAATAATTTTACGGGGTAAAATCTTTGATAGCTGCGCTATTGTTGTACTCGCATAAAAAACATATGCGTCGCTCATAACGCCTTGTTTAAGTCAATTTTTCCTGCGCAAACCAGATAGTTACTTAATTTGTAAAGCTCACTCAATAGTGAGCTTTTTTGTTGATGAAGAAAATTAACGTATTGATAATTATCTATAGTTAGATTTATCGTCTGGCCAGCCACTTAAAGGGAATGGATAGGTATCAGAATTAACCGTTAAAAATTCATTTATTTGGTAAATATAATTATTCAAACTTTGGCCAAATACTCTCAACCCTGTATTCGGTTTTCTGGTTAATAACAAGGAGAAAAACTGGAAGACGGCAATTATTGAAATCATAAAACGGGCAAATCCACCGATGAAACCAAATAAGATCATAAAAAGTCCACGCATCCATACGCTAGTATTTTGCCAATTTTTTGTGCCCGTTGAATTGATCTCTCTCATATCATACCTCTTGAATATTACCTTTGCTTTTCTACTAATAGATTAAGCAAAAATAAAACCAATTATTATAATTGTTATTTTTCAATGATTTAATGGTTTTGTTTGTTTTCTTAATAACGAAATAAACCACTTGTCAGTCGATTTGACTAATAAGTCATATAAAAAAACCTGCATGAAGCAGGTTTTTTAGATGTTACTTTTTTCGTTGTAAGTTAACGTGATTGTTTATTCATAAGGTAGCGATCAAAATAGTCTGTTTTCAGCGACTGTAAATGAAGCGTTGTTCCTCTACCTTCCCATAAGCCGTGGCTGCGATTAGGGTAAGACATAAATTGAAACTGCTTGTTATGTTTCACTAATTCATTGATGAGTCTTTCTGAACCTTGATAATGCACATTATCGTCACCTGTTCCGTGCACTAATAACAAATTACCTTGTAGGTTTTTCGCATGAGTAATAGGGGAGCCAGCTTTGTAGCCTTCTTCATTGTCAGCGAGAATACCAGAGTAACGTTCTTGGTAAATAGTGTCGTATAAACGTTGATCAGGCACGGGGGCTAAAGAGATACCCACGTGATATTGCTCAGGATAACGGAACATCATATTAAGTGTCATTGAGCCACCACCTGAATGCCCCCATATGCCAACACGGTCAGTATCAATATAACTCCAACGTTTTGCCATAGCTTTTAATGCATCTGATTGATCACGTGAAGATAATACCCCTACCGCGCCATAAACCTGCTTACGCCATTCTCTCCCTTTGGGTGCACGAGTACCGCGGTTATCGATAGAAGCGACGATGTATCCTTTTTCTGTAAGCATTTGATCCCATAAATATGCGTTACCACGCCATTTGTCTTGCACTGTTTGGCCCCAAGCTTCACCGTACACATAAAAGATAATGGGATACTTTTTATTGGCATCAAAGTTAGCTGGACGCATAATGTAACCGTCAAGTGTTAAGCCGTCTTGAGCTTGTACTTGAAAAAATTCATGCTGTGGTTGCGCTAAGGTGGCGAGCTTCTCAATCAGCTTTTTGTTGTCCATCATCATGTGTTTTTCAACATGACCATCAAGTTTAACTAAACGTTTTTGGGTGGGCTGAGTAAAAGATGAATGAGAGTGGATTGCCCATTGACCATCATCAGACATTTGATAACTGTTCATACCTGAAAAGCTTTCAGGTGTTATCTGTTGATTAACAATACTCGCGTCTAATTTGCTTCTAAATAAATAACGTTGGCCGATATCTTTTGGCGAGGCGATATAATATAACCAGCCATTTTTCTCATCTACAGCTTGCAGACTGACCGTATCAAATTCACCCGGTGTTAAATCAAGTTTGCTTTTTCCATCGCGAGATATACTATAAAAATGTCTCCACCCCATAGCTTCACTTGTCCAGATAAAGTTTTTACCGTCATTTATCCATTTTGCATCAGTGATACCATCAAGAAAATTCTCATCAGTTTCTGTATAAATTTTAGTGACTTTACCGTTGGCAGCGTTGGTTAGGTAAAGCGTATTGATATCTTGTTTACGGTTTAAGTGTTGAACGAGCACTTCTTCACTGTTACCTGACCAATTCATACGAGGAATGTACATTTCTCGTGAATTATTCGGGATATTTGCCCAGGTTGTTTTTTGTGAAGCAATATTAACCACCCCAACTTTAGCTAAGGCATTCGTTTCACCAACTTTTGGGTAAGGAAAAGTTATAATGGTTGGATAAAGTTCGTCAGTATTATTGATCATGTGAAAGTCTTTACTGCCACTGGTGTCTAATTGCCAGTAGGCAATTTTTTTACCGTCTGGGCTCCAGCGGAAACCATCACGAATACCAAACTCCTCTTCATAAACCCAATCAAATAAGCCATTAATAATACCGTTACCCGCATCATGGGTTAATTGAGTGATTTTATTTGAGGTTAAATTTTGTAGGTAAATATTATTGTCTACTACATAGGCGACGTTTGTTGCGTCAGGTGAAAACTTAGCAAACATTAATGAGCTGTCTTTAACGTCTTTTCCACCGAGTTGAGTAAGGGCATTACTTTCTAGGTTTAATAACCAATAGTCACCACGGCTATTAGACCGCCAAACTTTTTTACTGTTGGTATAAATAAGTAATTGTTTTCGATCATCAGACCAAATGTAATTATCAATTCTTAATGGCTTTTCAGCACCTTTTGGCGTGAGCTGTTCAGCGCTGACTAATACCGTTCGTGCTAATGTTTCAGGATCATAAACAACAATATCTTTACCAATGCTCTTTTCTTTGCCGTTTTTATCTGTTTTTGTTGTTGCTGACTTCTCTATGGAAGTATAGCCACTGCCATCAGCTAACCAGCGAATTCTACCTATGCGATCAGAGCTGAATTCGTAATCTTGGTAAATACGCTTGAGTGTTAAATTATTCGTACTTTCATTATTATTTGTATTATCCGAAGCTAGGCCGGTGTTTCCAGTCGTATTTTGACAGGCAGCAATAGTGGTGACTACTACAGCACCTATAAGCCACGTTTTTAACGATGTGCGTTGCATATTCATTCCTCTTGTGTGATAACAATACTTTAAATTGTATACAATCTAAGTACAATGTTTTTCATCGTAAATTGTTTACTTGTTAACGAAAAAATCGTGCGAGATATTTTTGGGGGGGATATTGAAAAATCGATTTTCTACCCCATTAAATGAACAATGAATAATGAAGTACCTTCAGCGGAAAATGATATGCAAAACGCGTTAGAAATTTCAGGGTTGGAAAAAGTATATAAAGGTGGGTTTACAGCCCTCAAAGGTATCGACCTAAAAGTGAAACAAGGGGATTTTTTCGCTTTGTTAGGACCTAATGGCGCAGGAAAATCAACCACTATTGGTGTGATCACCTCTTTGGTAAATAAAACCGCTGGACAGGTAAAAGTGTTTGGTCATGATATTGATCAAGAACTTGAAGCCGCAAAAAGTTATTTAGGCTTAGTTCCACAAGAATTTAACTTTAATCAATTTGAATCGCTGCTTAAAATTTTAGTGAATCAGGCAGGTTATTATGGTGTTGAACGTTCACTTGCTCATCAACGCGCGGAAAAATATTTAAAGCAATTAGATCTTTGGGATAAACGTAACGATGCTGGACGTATGCTCTCAGGGGGGATGAAACGTCGTTTAATGATTGCTAGAGCATTAATGCATGAACCTCAGGTTTTAATTCTTGATGAGCCTACCGCTGGTGTTGATATTGAACTGCGCCGTTCAATGTGGGATTTTCTTCGTGAATTAAATGGCCAAGGTATTACGATTATTCTGACTACTCATTATTTAGAAGAAGCAGAGATGCTGTGTCGTAATATCGCGATTATTGATTCTGGTGTCATTGTTGAAAATACGGATATGAAATCGTTATTAGCAAAATTGGATGTAGAAACCATAGTGCTTGATTTAAAGCCATGCTGTACTGAGCCTAAACTCGAGGGGTTTTGCTCTCGGGTTATTGATGATCATACCTTAGAAGTTGATGTTAAAAAATCCCAACGAATTAATGATGTTTTTATCCAATTAACAGCGCAAGATATTGATGTGTTGAGTATGCGTAATAAAAGTAACCGTTTAGAAGAATTATTTGTAAGCCTTGTTGGCTCAGGTGCTGCCGTCAGTAATGAGCAAAACAAAACAGGAGGGCAATAAGATGTCATCAGCAAGAAATATGATCGCCCTTAAAAGTATCCTTCATAAAGAAGTTCATCGCTTTATGCGCATTTGGGTGCAAACCTTAGTGCCGCCTGCAATCACTATCAGTTTGTATTTTGTGATTTTTGGTGAATTAATTGGCTCTCGAATCGGCCAAATGGGTGGCTTTGATTACATGTCATTTATTGTGCCTGGATTGATCATGATGAGCGTGATCACCAACTCATACTCTAATGTCGCCTCTTCTTTTTTTAGTGCTAAATGGCAACGAAATGTTGAAGAAATGTTGGTAGCGCCTGTTCCTAATTGGGTGATTGTCGCAGGATATGTTGGCGGAGGAATGTGTCGAGGAATTCTTGTTGGCTGTATTGTGACGCTTATCTCGCTATTATTTACTGATATTCAAATTCATAATATCTGGGTGATTATTATCACAGTGGCATTAACATCAGCTACGTTTGCTTTGGGTGGCTTAATTAATGCTATTTTTGCCGGCAGTTTTGATGATATTTCAATTATCCCTACTTTTATTTTGACGCCATTAACGTATTTAGGTGGCGTATTTTATTCGATAACCTTGTTACCTGAATTTTGGCAAGGTGTTTCACAAATTAACCCTATAGTGTACATGGTCAATGCCTTTAGGTATGGGTTCTTAGGGATCACCGATGTGAGCTTAACCGTGGCATTTTCAGTCTTAGGCGCGTTTATTATTACCCTTTATATTATCGCTATGACCTTAATTACCAAAGGTATAGGGCTAAGAAGTTAATTGGCTTAATTTAGGATCTACAGTGACTAATAAAAACAACCCCTTGGGTGATTCAAAAGCGATAATTACTAATCAGCCAGGTATTCATGAAAAATTAGCTGATATTGTCAATAAGCATCTGACACACCCGTCGAAAAAGCCTTTTCAAGCACATACTGTTGAAGCATTTGAATTGGCGGCTCAAAAAGTTGCCACTCATCAAGGGAATATTATTTTAGATTCTTGTTGTGGTGTAGGGCAGAGCACTCGTTTATTGGCAAAACAAAATCCAAAGGCTTTGGTTATTGGTGTTGATAAATCGGCGCATCGTATTAATCGTAATGATGAAGCGTTAATTGAGCTAACAAAGACTCAAGGCGTTGATAATTATTTATTGCTTCGTGCTGACTTGAATGATTTTTATCGGTTGGTTAAACAAGCGAACTGGTCAATTTCCAAACATTACATTCTCTATCCAAACCCTTGGCCAAAAGCTAAGCATGTTCAACGACGTTGGCATGGTAGTGCGGTTTTCCCTGAAATCATTTCTATCGGCGAGGCAATTATACTCCGCAGTAATTGGCGATTATATTTAGAAGAGTTTCAGTTTTCTGCAACAATTGCTGGTCGTTCAGGTGAAATATCGTTAATCAATAACGAGCAACCTTTAACGCCATTTGAAGCTAAATATCAGGCAAGTGGTCAAGATTGCTGGCAATTATTTATCCAATAAGTGCGAGGTAATACGTAGCCAAGAAAACACTTAATCTGTCGTTTGACACGTTAAAATTTAATCTGCATGGCGAACACCTTATTAACAGTGAGAAAAAGAGCAACAAGAAAAAATCAATATTAAGCCATAATTAACAGATTCGAAAAGAATTGCTCTTGTAGCAAAAAAAGTCAACGTAAGTTTTTTATAAAGTAAAACTAGAAAGTTTGAGTAATTTTTGTCACGAATTTTTCAACTTGTGAAGTTGTGGCTTTTTCACTGTTATAAAGCGACAACATTTGAAAGCTACACTTTTTGCTGCAGGTGCCCATTAATGCGATTTTTAAAATACGTTTTACGGGGTTTCTCAAAATAAATGTATCAACCCACCAAGGAGAGCCAAGAGTTGTGATCACCTTCATTTCTTTTAAATGTGTTAATCCTGACTTTATTCCTCCTAAATCTGACGCGTGGTGATAAGCAAACCCTGGAGCCCATACCCGATCAAACCATCCTTTTAAAATGGCAGGAAAACCAAACCACCAGGTAGGAAAAATCAGCACTAAGGTTTCAGTTTCCATGAGTTCGTTAATATCATATTTTAATTGACTATTATCATAATTAGTTTGGTAATAGCTTGCTCTTTCATTATATGACAATACCGGGTTAAAGTTATCTTCATACAGATCTTTTACTGTAACCTGATAGCCGGTTGACACTAAATGTTTTATGGTTTTTTTCGCAAGATGCTGACATAAACTATGTTCGATAGGATGCGCAATAACGACTAAGCATTTCAATTTATAATATCCTTATTATTTTAAAAAACTTACCTGACGTGAGGTTAATTGCTAGTAAATCATACTTTGCTTGATAATGAAACTCAGCAGCGCATATCACAATTCTGCTTTACTACCCCATTTAAATCGTCTTTAACAAACATAAATACATATAAAATCGACAAGATGAATCTAATCAAAATATCTTTGTGCTTCACAGGCACGTATTTTAATAATGAAAACGTAACGCTATTTGATGAAAAATAATCCCGTTAAAAATATGAGAGATTTTGTGGTTAAATTCACTAAAAAATAGCAAGTATGCAAAAATATATTTTTATTAAGAAACGTTTATTTTGATTTAAATTAAACTAAATCAGTTGGTTAAATAATTGGCCTGTAAATTGATTGTCAGTAAATATATTTAATTGAAGGAATAACTAAAATGACTAACAATATTAAAAAAAATGTCTTGATGATGGCATTAAGTAGCTTAGCAATTGTTGAATTAGGCTTAGTATATTTAGCGACTCTGATTGTGTAATACTGATTTACGCGAAAGGCTGCGATGATAAAAAACAAGACATTTGCCGTAAATTTTATTAAAGTGCCGCACTTATAACGATTATTATTGCTTGTTGAAAACAAGCTGTGAACAGTGAATAAGTATGACGGTTAGTAAACGAACGGCTCAAGCAACACCAGAGTCTTTGCATCGAATTTTTACCATTCCAGAAGCGCCAGACTCAACTCTTGGGCTTATTGAACAGGAGATCTCGCAAAACTTAGCGGGCTTTCTCGGTAATCATATTGCAGCAAAAGAACAAGCTCTAACCGAAATAGAAAAAGATTTTGATTGTTCTAAGATCCCAGAACAACCAACCTTTGTTTCTGATCACATGCATCATTTATTGGATAAGCTTGTTTCACAATCAGTCCATACTTCTAGTCCAAGCTTTATCGGACATATGACCTCAGCGTTACCTTATTTTATTCTTCCCTTATCTAAGCTGATGGTTGGTTTAAACCAAAACCTAGTGAAAATTGAAACATCAAAAGCCTTTACACCGCTCGAACGTCAAGTATTAGGTATGCTGCATCGTTTGGTTTATCAAAAAAATGATAACTTTTATGATAAATGGATGCATAGTGCCAACCATTCATTAGGGGCTTTTTGCTCTGGTGGTACTGTGGCTAATATTACTGCTTTATGGGTAGCTCGTAATAATTTACTTAAAGCAAATGGTAAATTTAAGGGCGTTGCACGTGAAGGATTATTTCAGGCTCTAAAACATTATCAATATGAAGGGCTGGCAATTCTTGTTTCAAAGCGTGGACATTATTCATTAAAAAAATCGGCTGACATTTTAGGGCTAGGTCAAGATAGTGTTATTGCGATCCCAACGGATAATAACAATAAAATTAATTGCCAAAAGCTTAAAGAAAAATGCCAAGAGCTTGCGGATAAAAATATTAAGGTATTAAGCATTGTTGGTGTTGCAGGTACAACTGAAACCGGCAATGTTGACCCATTAATAGAAATGGCTGAAATTGCTCAGCAATACGATTGTCATTTTCATGTTGATGCCGCGTGGGGCGGAGCAACATTACTGTCAGATAAGTACCGTTCTTTGCTTAAAGGGATTGAGCTAGCCGATTCAGTCACTATTGATGCGCATAAACAGATGTATGTGCCAATGGGAGCAGGTTTGGTGGTTTTTAAAAACCCTGCATCTGTTGCCTCTATTGAACATCATGCTGAATATATTTTACGTAAGGGCTCAAAAGATTTAGGCTCTCATACGCTTGAAGGCTCTCGTCCTGGCATGGCAATGTTAGTCTATGCTAGTTTACATGTCATCAGTCGTCCCGGTTATGAATTACTGATCAATCAAAGTATTGATAAAGCGAATTACTTTGCGGATTTGATTGATCAACATGACAACTTTGAATTGATCACTAAACCAGAATTGTGTTTATTGACCTACCGTTATAATCCTAGAATCGTTCAACAATTTTTGTCACAGAGCGATGATGAAACACAAGATCAAGTAAATAACCTTTTGGATAAATTAACTAAATTTATTCAGAAACGCCAACGCGAAAATGGTAAATCATTTGTTTCTCGAACGCGAATTGAAGTACAAAAATACCATGGACGTAAAACCTTGGTATTTCGTGTGGTATTGGCTAATCCATTAACATCTAAAGAAATTTTGGTAGATATTCTTAAAGAGCAAAGTGAATTAGCGCAAGAAAGTCATACGTTTCTTCCGACACTCATCTCATTATCAAATACAAAGTAAACATTAAGGGCTTTTGAGTCGAATGTGCGTTGGCTGGTTACGTTGCAATCATTTGCCGAAACTTAGCCGCCTTTTTATTATCTAAGATCTAAGCGGAAGTTTAATGTTAACTTGTTGTTTTAAATATTTAATTTAAACACTCATCCAGTAAGTTTTACATTTTTAACTTTCTTTTCGTAAGGTATTTCTTTCGTTAAGCTTTCATTCTGAAACCGTGTATGTAATAATTCACTTGTAGTTACATTTTTCGGGAGTAGTATGATGCAAAGCGAAGAGACTAATATGCCAGAAATCATTGAAGAAAATAAAACTGAAGATTTATCAATTGAGCAACAGTTGTTTGATGCACAAAAAGAAATTGATGATCTTAAAAGCCAAATAATGTGGTTAGAACGCTCATACGAGTAACGTTTTAACGCGGTATAAAAAAACCGAAAGTGATTTTACTTTCGGTTTTTTTATGTGAAAAACCCAATCGAATACAATGATAAATGCAATAATTTCAGTTGGTTAGCTTTGAACGATATTAAGTATTAACATAACAAAATATTTTCCCTTCTCTTTAAACCTTTTTCAGTCATACTGCATCTAAGTTACTAAACAATGAAAATTTTGAGAAATCACCGATTGGAAAATTCAAAAGTTATTGATGCAACAGAGTTGTTCAGCGTTGATCACGAAAGTGAGTTGGTTGCACATGCCCAACAAGGTGACCAAGCAGCTTTTCATCAACTCTATGAAAATTATTATCGGCGTATTTATGCTTTATGCTGGCGAATGTTGGCAGACAAGGAAAGTGCAGAAGATGTTTGCCAAGAAGTTTTTGTACAGCTTTGGCAGAAAATTACTAATTTCAGAGGTGAGAGTAAGTTTTCAACTTGGTTACATAGTGTTGCAACCAATACAGTCCTGGGCCATTTGCGTAAACAAAAAAACTGGATACAACGAATTTTTAGTATTGAAGATCAGGCGGTCGTTGAAGCAAGTGTTGAATTGGTTGATGATTTTGAGGCACTTGCCTTAGATGAAAAAATTCAACAATTACCTGAACGTGCCAGATTAGTGTTTGTTTTGTTTGCCGTTGAAGGCTATCGCCATGAGGAAATCGCTAAAATGCTGAATATGGCTGTTGGCTCGAGTAAATCGCAATATCATCGAGCCAAAAGCTTATTAAGAGAATCATTAAGTGAGCAATTAGTATGAAGAAATTAATATCAGAACAAGTGCTGGAAGAGCAGGTTGCTCAATTACCGAAAGAAATGACACCTAAACGTGATCTTTGGCAGGGAATTGAAAAAGCGATAGCGATTACACCTCAAGAGCAAAGTGTAGGTCATAAGAAAAAACATCTGCCAATGGCGTGGGCAGCCTCTATAGTTGCTGCCGTATTATTATCTTGGTTTTCATTTAGCCCACAAACAACGACCTCACCTCAAGGTGTGGATCTGGCGAGCATGATGAAACAAGATTTTGAACAAGAAAAAAAGCTCATGCTTACCCGTTTTGCTCAACCAGAATTACAAGCCTTGCCATCTGAAATGCAGAAGCAATTAGAAGAACTTTCAACCGCGAGAAAAGCAATTGATAAAGCCTTAGCGAATGATCCCAATAATAGTGAATTACTTAATTTATTGCGATGGACACAAAAACAAGAATTAGAGTTTATCAAACAACTTTATAGCCCCAAATGGCAAACAATTTAGAGGTAATGAATATGCGAAATTTTATAAAAATATGTGGTGCAATGTTTGTTGGTATAGCATTGCAAAGTGTTGCCGGCGATAAAGTGAACGAAACTTTAGGAGTTGGCGATGAAAAAAATGTCAGCGTTGAGAATTTACGAGGAAAAGTGTCAATCATTGGTTGGGATAAAAATGAAGTAACTGTCAGCGGAGAAATTGATGATAAAGCTGAAAATTTCATCTTTGAGAAAGACGGCAGTTATATAAAAATTAAAGTGCTGATGCCTCACAATCTTAATGGCAGTTGGAATGATCAAGGCTCTGATCTTATGATCAAAGTGCCTCAAAATATGCGTGTTGATTTTACTGGAGTTTCTACGGATATAACGATTGAACACATGGCTAAAAGTACTGAAATTAAATCAGTGAGTGGCAATGTTACTATCGATTCTCTTTCGCAACTGGTCGAAGTTACTTCAGTCAGTGGTGATATTAACAGTAAAAATTTATCAGGAAAACTAAACTTATCAACGGTCAGTGGTGATATTCGTGATAGACAATCGACAGGGCGTTTAACTTTAAAAGCTGTGAGTGGTAGTTTAAAAACCGACTCAAAGGCAAAAGAAGTGTCTGTAAATACCGTTTCTGGCGAAATTGATCTTTCGCTTGCCGATGTTGATGAGCTAACTATATCGACAGTAAGTGGTGATGTTGATGGCAGTTTGTCGCTTAATGACAGTGGTTTAGTAAAAATGTCGAGTGTTAGCGGTGATCTTTCGCTTACGTTTGAAAATGACGTACAAGCAAGCTTTCGGATGAAATCTAATGCGAGTGGCGATTTAATTAATCATATAACTGATGAAGAAGCTAAACACGCAAAATATGGTCCTAGTTCAAAATTAGAATTTCAAACAGGAAATGGCAAAGCTTCAGTAAAAGCAAGTACGGTAAGTGGGCGCGTTAAAGTCTCTAAAAAATAATTGCGAAAGTCCCCCACCCCTAAAAGACTCGTTTATTGTTAACGAGTCTTTTAACCGAGATTTTAATTTGATGCAGCATTGCTAACATCTTTACTTCCCCTTCGTTTCTAAGACATAATAAGCTATTACAAAAACGTCAGTATTTTACGGTATAGCCGTTAAGTTTGATCCCGCTAAACAGGTATAAAAATGGCCGATCGTAAGCCTTTTAATTTTTCAAAAGATAAAAAATTCCCTCGTGATGCGCAAGTGGAAGAATTAAAGGTTCCACCGCATTCTTTAGAAGCCGAACAATCAGTTTTAGGTGGCTTGCTATTAGACAATGAAGCATGGGATAGGGTTGGCGAAAAAGTTGTCGCGCGAGATTTTTATAGTCGCTCTCACCGTATCGTTTACGAAACTATTGGCGCATTAATAGAGCTCGGTGAGCCTGTTGATTTGATCACATTGTCGGAAGCCCTAGAAAATGATCAAAAATTAGAAGATGCGGGCGGTTTTGTTTATCTTGCTGAAATGATGAAAAACACGCCAAGTGCCGCGAATATTACTGCATATGCAGATATTGTTCGCGAACGTGCAGTAACGCGTGAAATGATCAGTGTGGCAAATGAAATTGCCGAAGCCGGGTTTGATACACAAGGTCGCAGTAGTGCTGATTTACTCGATTTAGCAGAAACAAAAGTTTTTGCCATTGCGGAACAAAGAGCCAATAAATCGGAAGGCCCTGAAAACCTTAACTCAGTGCTTGAAAAAACGGTTGATCGAATCGAAAAGCTTTGTTCGACCCCTTCTAGCGGGGTAACAGGGGTTTCAAGTGGTTTTGCTGATTTAGATAAAATGACTGCAGGTTTTCAAAAGTCAGACTTGATTATTGTCGCTGCTAGGCCATCGATGGGTAAAACGACTTTTGCGATGAACTTAGCAGAGTATGCTGCGATGACGGAAGAATACCCTGCGGTTATCTTTAGTTTAGAGATGCCCTCTGAGCAAATTATGATGAGGATGCTCGCCTCACTTGGCCGGATTGACCAAACAAAAATACGTACGGGGCAATTAGGTGATGAAGATTGGGCTAGGCTTTCTTCCACCATGGGCTTGTTGATTGAAAAAGGTAAAATGTATATTGATGATGCTGCTGGGTTAACACCGACAGAGGTGCGTTCTCGTTGTCGAAGGATCCACCGAGATCACGGTGGCATTAGCATGATCATGATTGATTATTTACAACTGATGCGTGCACCACAATTCTCAGATAATCGTACCTTAGAAATAGCAGAAATATCACGTTCTTTGAAAGCCTTAGCGAAAGAATTACAAGTCCCCGTTATCGCACTTTCTCAGCTCAACCGTGGTTTGGAGCAACGTTCGGATAAACGTCCAATTAACTCGGATTTACGTGAGTCGGGTTCAATCGAGCAAGATGCTGATTTGATCATGTTTATTTATCGTGATGAGGTCTATCACGATGATTCAGAATTTAAAGGCATGGCAGAAATTATTATTGGTAAACAGCGTAATGGCCCTATTGGCAGAGTACCATTAACCTTTCAGGGGCAATTTTCTCGATTTGATAATTATGCCGGCACACATGTACTTGATGAAGATTAATTGTATATGACGTTAAGAACAGCAACGGCAACCATTGATCTTAATGCTTTAGCGAGCAACTTTCATTTGATCAAAAAAAAAGCGCCAAGCAGTAAAGTTCTCGCTGTTTTAAAAGCAAATGCTTATGGACATGGTTTAGAGAGAATAGCTAAAGCCTTGTCTAAAGGTGAAGAACAGGCAGATGCCTTTGGTGTTGCTCGCCTCGATGAAGCGTTGGCACTAAGAGCTGCAGGTATTATTAAGCCCATCGTATTGCTTGAAGGATTTTTTGATGAAAATGCCCTTGAAGTTATCTCTGCAAATAACTTACAAACCATTATTCATAACCAAGAGCAGCTAAATACACTTTGCGCGGCTAATTTAGAAAGGCCTTTAAAAGTTTGGCTAAAAATCGATACCGGTATGCATCGGCTTGGTATTAATGCTGATGACTTTTCGCAGTATTATTCTCGTTTAAAAGATAGTCATAATGTACATGCTGATATTATATTAATGAGTCATCTTAGCTGTGCCGATGATACGAATAGTCTCGCCACTGAACAGCAAATTGCTTTATTTGAAGAAATTACTGCGGGTTTAAGTGACGATAAAAGTATGGCTAACTCAGCAGGTATTTTGGCATGGCCTGATAGCCATTATCAATGGGTCCGCCCAGGTTTGATGTTATATGGTGTCTCTCCGATGCAAGAAAGCGCTTTAGAAAAGTTAGCGCTTACTCCAGTGATGACCCTTCAATCAAGTTTGATCGCTATTCGAGATATAGATGAAGGTGAGTCTGTTGGTTATGGTGCGGCTTGGCAATGTGGTAAAAGAACAACCATAGGCGTAATTGCTATAGGGTATGGTGATGGTTACCCAAGACATGCTCCCAACGGTACGCCTGTATTAGTTAATGACCGTATTGTACCTTTGGTTGGACGTGTATCTATGGATATGATCACGGTTGATTTAGGTCATAATGCGAGTGATGAAATTGGTGACATTGCTACATTATGGGGACAGGGATTACCTGTAGAAGAGGTTGCACATTGCGCCACCACTATTTCATATGAATTACTGTGTAATATTACCCGCAGAGTTCAGATGGCAGTACAATAGCAATCGGCAGCATCAGAATATTTAAAACGATATGGGTATTATTTTATTTGAGCCTATCAGGTGAGTGGAAACAACTAGTTTTCTCTTTATGTATGGGGCAATGCCCAAATATAATCTAAGCTAGAAAATTTACCCATCGAATAATTACACAGCTTCAGCACCAATAAGAAGTCAAAATCAATGACATCTTAAGCAACAAGGCTTTTTTATTGCTCGCATCTATACAATTTATGATGAAAAATGAAATGTAGCTTGATTCACAGTGACGTCATCATCAACTACATTTCAAATATCGCCTAATGATGGCGTACAAATTTCCCGCGTAGTTAAGTCATCTTCATCGATTTATTTTGCCACAATTCACTGTCAGCGATCGCTGTTTTTACAAAACCTAGAGCTTGCAATTGTTTGCGGGCATATTCATCATGGCATTGCAGAACTTCTGTTGCTTCTCTTAATGTCCAGCTAGGAAATGACAATAACTTTTCCTCTTCTGTTAAGTTTCTTGGAACAATAGCCTCACCAAAGCAATTCATTAGGGTTTGTTCTAATTTTTGATAAGGTTGTGAGCCAGCGACGGTTTGTTGTTTCGTACCTGTGAAAATGATGGAAGGGAAGCCTCGTGCCCCAAGACCATACATGGCTTGCTTCTCTTGGGTGAATATATGGTCTATGTCAGAAGAGTTAAGCAAAAATTGAAATTTCTTAGGGTCTAAATTGAACGCATTTGCACAGATTAATAACTCACTTTCTTTTGCTACATTGATCGCATAAAGAAATATTTTCTCTCGGAGGTGTCGAACAAATGCTGACTCTAAATTTGGCGCTAAATACCTAACGGCTATGGCGGCTTTACACAAAATATACGAGTTTGAAATAGGGTCAGAATGCCACATACTTGGATCAATCGGTTGTTGGTAGTGTTGCGCAACATGCTGCCAATGCGGAATAACATCACTGGGTTTGCTAATACCGTTGTTTGCGTCACCAAAGCCTTGCCATCCAGGTAGTAGCCCACCATGAATATATTTAACCTTGAGGTGATAATTTAACACTAAGCGTCGCCACATAGGCTCAATTGCCCAGCAATGCGAGCAGATAGGATCAGTAACAAAAATGACATCATTGCTGATAGGCATCTTAGTTAATGGTTTTTCATTTTCTTTTTGTTGTGGAATTAAGCAGCCTACTTCGTCGTTACATTGTGTCATTTCTGTCACTCCTAAATGGTTTAATACATGTGTCATTCGGTCTAACGCTGAGAGTGGTATATTTACTCGTTTTTCCAACACCATAAAACTCGTCCTTTTTGAACTGATTTTATTTTGTGCGCATCAACCTCAACATAACTGCAAAGTTTCCTGTCGTTCATGGAAATTTCAAAACCAGAAATACCTCTTCTGATAAGAGGCATTCGTTGTAACATAATAATTTCCACCGTTACGAAACCTGCAATAAGAGCGCATGATAACTAATTGAATAGGCGTTATTAATCACTTAAAATGCAGAATGGAAGTGTAAATATGCAGAACTATAGGGACACAGCTTGATGACAGACTTTAATTGGGATGACTTAAAAGTCGCTCATTGTGTTGCGCAACTTGGCTCTATCCGCCGCGCTGCAGAGCAACTTCATATAAATTACACTACAGTGCTTCGGCGAATTGGTAATATTGAACAAGCATTATCAGTGAAATTATTTATTCGCCACCAGCGTGGCTTTCAATTGACAGATAGCGGTCAACAATTGCTTGATGAGATGCCACTTATCGAGAGCAAGCTTCGTTTATTACAAACCAAACTTTCGGGGAAGAATAAACAAGTTGAGGGCTCTTTAAAAATAACGACCTTGCCAGAATATTCATCTTTTCTAAATCCTTTACTAAAGCGTAGCCAACGATTGTATCCTCAACTATTAATTCAAATTGATGTCAGTGACGATATTTGTCCACTAGAGAGTGGTAAAGCACATATTTCGGTGCGGGCGGGTAAATTAGCAGCTATTCAAGGAGACTTAATTGCCCAGGAGATTTCGCCATTGATTTATTCATATTACGCTTCACCTTGCTATGTTCAACGAAACGGCTTACCTACTAATAAAGATGAATTTGCTCAGCATAGCTGGGTTATGCCAAGTGGTAAAAAGCAATCACTGTCATTTGTAAAAAACATTTTGGCTGATTTATCTTCAAGTAATATCGTGTATCAAAGTAATCAATTGATGGATATTCAATCTGCGATCGAACATGGTATTGGTATAGGGCCAATTGATGAAAAAAAAATCAAAAGTGACAGTACGTTAATTAAGGCTTTAGGAGTTAACAGTGATAATGACAACTCACTATGGTTTGTTTATCACAAAGATTTAAAAAATGACGCCAAAGTGAAAGCATTAGTTCAGTTGCTCCGTCATGAAATGACAATTCCAGCGTCTGATCGCAGCCATTTATCTTAAACAGCACTGAGCGTTATTCACCTTGTACAGTAGCAATTAATGTACGTGAATTGGCGTGGTTTCTATGCTCGCCTAAGTAAATCCCTTGCCAGATCCCTAAATTGAGCTTGCCGTTTGTGATAGGAATAACCAGGCTGCTCCCTAGAATACTGGCTTTAATATGCGCAGGCATATCATCAGGCCCTTCATAGGTATGTTGATAATAAGGGGCATTTTCAGGAATGAAATGATTAAAATGAGCTTCCATATCACTTCTTACCGTAGGATCCGCATTTTCATTGATGGTAAGAGAGGCAGAAGAATGTTGAATAAATAGCTGTAAGATCCCAATATTTATCTTCTCTAATGCAGTAATTGCATGAACTATCTCATCCGTAATTAAATGAAATCCTCTCTTGCGGGCTTTTAAGTGTATTGTCTTTTGTAGCCACATATCACTAATTTTCCTGTATTTTGTTTATAAAAAAAGCCTCAAAAGAGGCTTTATTTGTCGATAAGAAGAGTTTTACTTATCAAAGCTAAATTCAATATAGGCTTTACCATGAGGAGAATTTAAAGGAATGATAACAATGGGACCATCGGCTTTGTGCTTGATCGTATGATTCGCACCTGACACCACCATGGGGGTTGCCATATCAAATTCAAAGCCCTTTTCACTTAGCATTCGTTTAGCACCGCCAGTGACCATATTGGTGATCTCACCTACTAAATCAGTGATCTCATCATTAATTTCATCAGGCGCTTCACCTACCATGCCTTTCATTGTTGCTAAGGCAAGAGGTCCATCAAAAGTAATTGATAATGAACCTTTGGTTTGTTCGCTAACCATGCCGATAAGACCAGAAACATCGCCCTTAGCTACTTCATCTTTTTTCAGCTTTGGTTTTTCTGGTGTCAATTCCATTTGAGCCATGGTTGACATGACATTGAGCATTGAAGATAAAAACGGGTTAATAAACTCTACATTCATGAAGATTCTCAAAGCCTTTATTTTTACTAGTATTCTGATTTTGCACGCAAATTCACAAAATGTAAATCAATGAATACTAATTATTATTTATTAATAATAGCAATACTGACCGATTCGGTAAAAGTTAAACTGCCCTTTATTACAGAGTCTTGATAATTCACAGTATTTACTTGTTTAGCGTAAGTATCGACGAGTAAATCATTTTTTACCACTAATCCCGCTAATTTATTTTTAAATAAAGCTTCTTGATAGACTAAAACTTTGCCTTTATTTAGTTCTAACCCTACCCAAGTTAAACTAAGCGGTTCATTTCCAACAGTAAGTTGAAAATGTTGATTGAAGTATTCTTTTATATAAAAATCGTATTTTGGATGTTCAGGTGAAAAGTGTTCTTGTTTCAATTGAGCAATAGCATTTTCAAGATCATGAGCGGTAAATTGATGTATAACCTCAATTGTTTGATTATTTGGATTAACAGAAAGCTCTGTTAATCCAAAAAAATACTTATGGGCTGAGGCAAAAGCCCCAAACCCAAGTAGCATCAAAACAAGTAAGCTTTTTAAGGCATTATTTTGCATGCTTATTTATCAGCCTTCTTTTCTTTGTCCTCTTTGTCACTATCATCTGTTTTCAATTCAACATTATAATCACGCATCATATCTTTCTTTTTACGCTTATATAGTTCAAAACGAGACTTGATAGGGCGAGCAGGCCAGTAGTTGTTGTTTACATTAACATCTGCTGTTTCCCAGTTAGGATCTAAAGCAATTTCCGTAATTTCTTTTTCACTAATAAAGAGTTTAGACACTTTATTCGTGTTTTTACGCCAAATTTCAGCAGGAATACGCACATGCTCTACTTCACCATCAGCATAGGTAATGTCCAAAATTATTGGCATGACTAATCCGCCTACATTATTGAAGTCAATAATGTAGAAGTTTCTTTCGTCTACCAGTAACTCTTTTTCCCACTCTTTTAGCTTTTTATGACTTTTATTGTAAGAATTACGTTTAGCGTTGGTTGCCGTGAACTTATCATGCTCATTGTAAAAGTCTAATAATTCAGGCTTATCATCTGTTCGTATCCAAGCACCTTTATTACGAAGGTCGCTAATAAAGGTTGGTTTTTCGTTGTCTAATGCGCGCTCCCATGCTTCTTCAACATCAGGGTTTTGACTGTTAGGACGGTATAAATGAATGTCACCTAAGGCAATGTCTACATGATCTGTTGTGTAAAACCAACCACGCCAGAACCAGTCTAAGTCAACGGCTGACGCATCTTCCATGGTACGGAAAAAATCAGCTGGCGTTGGACGTTTAAACTTCCAACGTTGGGCATATTCTTTAAATGCAAAGTCAAATAACTCACGGCCCATGATAGTTTCACGTAAAATATTGAGTGCTGTTGCAGGCTTGCCGTAAGCATTATTACCAAATTGTAAGATTGACTCTGAGTTAGTCATGATAGGTACTTGGTTTGTGCTTTTCATATAACTTGCAATGTTTGCAGCATGACCACGGCGAGAAGGATAATTCTCTTCCCAAGCTTGCTCAGCTAAAAACTGTAGGAAAGTATTTAAACCTTCATCCATCCATGTCCATTGTCGTTCATCTGAATTAACAATCATTGGGAAATAGTTATGACCAACCTCGTGAATAATGACGCCAATCAAGCCATATTTAGTGCGACGAGAATATGTTTTTTCACCAGTCTTTTTATCTAATGTTGGACGTGGGCCATTAAAGGTGATCATTGGGTATTCCATTCCGCCGACAGGGCCGTTAACCGAAATAGATACTGGGTAAGGGTATGCAAATGTGTATTTATTATACTGTTGCATCGTATGAATGATAGCTTCTGTAGAATACTTCTCCCATAAAGGATTACCTTCATTCGGGTAGAAAGACATTGCCATTGTATCTGTTCCACCTTCTTTATAACCTTGGGCATCCCAGATAAATTTGCGGCTAGAAGCAAAAGCAAAATCTCGAACATTTTTTGCTTTAAAGTGCCAAGTTTTAGTTTTGCTCGCACGAGACTTTTCATTTTCTAACGCTTCGTCAGGCGTGACAATCAAAACTGGCTTTTTCGCTGTTTCAGCTTTTACTAAGCGATCGCGTTGAGCTTTGGTAAGTACCTTTTTGGCATTTTGTAAAACACCTGTAGCGGCAACAATATGATCAGCTGGCACAGTGATCTCAACATCATAATCACCAAATTCAAGGGCAAATTCACCATTGCCTAAGAATTGTTTATTTTGCCAGCCCATAGCATCGTAATAGGCGGCTGCACGTGGAAACCATTGTGCAACTTCATATAAATAGTTGTCATCTTCTTCAAAATATTCGTAACCTGAACGGCCACCTAATACTTTTTGCTCATGTAATTGGTAATCCCAATTAATGTTAATTTCAACCGTCGCCCCTTTCTTTAAAGGGGTAGGTAAATCAACACGCATCATTGTATTGTTAATGGTATGCGCTAATGGCTTACCATTTTCTGCGGTTACTTTAGTGATGTTATAGCCACCATCAAATTTATCACCTTCAACAACACCACGCATGCCGTTATACGTTATTTTTTTATTTGGGGCTGTGCTTGTAATGTTGGTATTTGAGTCTCTTTTAAGACGGTTTTGGTCAAGTTGAATCCAAATATAACGTAAAGTGTCAGGAGAGTTATTGGTGTATTCTATGCTTTCAGCGCCAGTAAGCCTTTGGGTTTTGTCATCAATTGCAATGTCAATTTTATAATTAACTTTTTGTTGCCAATATTGATGGCCAGGGGCACCAGAGGCCGTTCTATAGGCATTAGGTGTCGGTAAACTCTCTTCTAGCTGACGGAATTTATCCGTACTAATTGTGTTTTTAGCAAAGACATTACCAATACTGGCAACGGCTAAACACAATAAAGCGGTTTTTATTGATGCTTTCATATTTTTCCTTTTAATAAGGTATTTATCTATTTTATAACGCTACTTTATAACACAATTTTATCGTTAGCGTTAATAGATGCGCTGGGGTAAGTGCGATGAATGGTAATATAAATAAGACTAAGCGTAAGAGGTGTTACTGGCAAGACTGGCAAGCGCCATGAGCTTCAATAATTTGATGGCTGATAATAAAGCCCTTATTGGTTGCCATCTTTTTAAGTGCTACATCAAAATCGTTTGACTGAATTTCTTCTACATGGCCACAATCATCACAAATGAGTAACTGAACGGGGTGATTACAGTCACCAAAATGATGACACATCACAAAGGCATTAATTGATTCAATTTTATGAACAAAGCCTTGTTGGCTCAGAAAATCAAGCGCCCTGTATATTGTGGCTGGTTTTGCTGCAGGGTCGATGACTTTTAACTCGTCAAGTAAGTCATATGCGCCAATTGCACTGGTATGCTTAGTGAGTAACTTAAAAACTTGCTCACGCGTTGGCGTAAATCTAGCGCCTCTTTTTTGGCAGGATATTTTAGCTTGCTCTAATAATTGTTCAGCGTTCATCTTGATAATAGTTATCGATTTTCTTTAGTCTATCATAGTCGATATTATCAATATAGTTTCGGTTAATATATTGGATTTCATCTGATTCACTGCCCCAAGATTTAGCTGCTGCATTTTTGGAGAAAGTTCTTGATTCGTTGTATACTACGTTTCCATTTTTAGAGACACGAATTAATGCAAGATATCGGATATCTCCATTTGATTTTTTTCTCTTGTTAATGCTTAGTGATGCCATAGTGAGTTCTCATTCTAGTTTCCATATAGTTTCCAATAGTGTGCAAAAATATATGAGAATATGGCTAAATAGAGGAAATTAAAAATTTCATGATTTTATCAACACCCTTGAAAATAAAGAGATTAGTAGTAAATGTATGATCATAAGCTCAGCGTAGCACCTATGCTCGATTGGACCGATCGTCATTGCCGTTATTTTTATCGTGTAATGTCTAAACGTACGGTTTTGTATACTGAAATGGTCACCACAGGGGCGATTCTTTTTGGTAAATGGGATTATTTAGCGTTTAATAAAGAAGAACAACCTGTTGTCTTACAACTTGGTGGTAGCGATGTTAATGCGATGACAGAGTGTGCGCGCTTAGCAGAACAAAAAGGCTATGACGAAATAAATATTAATGTCGGTTGTCCCTCGGATCGTGTCCAAAATGGTAAGTTTGGCGCTTGTTTAATGGCAGATCCGAACTTAGTTGCAGATTGTGTTAGCAGTATGGCAAACGCGGTTGATATTCCTATTACAGTTAAATCTCGCATTGGTGTTGATGATCAAGACAGCTATGAGTTTTTACATGAGTTTATTGATACTGTGCAGCCAGCTGGTTGTGAACATTTTATAATTCATGCGCGAAAAGCGTGGTTAAGTGGTTTAAGCCCTAAACAAAACCGAGAAGTACCACCATTAGATTATGGTCGTGTTTATAAAATCAAACAGGATTTTCCAGCACTTGAAATTTCAATCAATGGTGGTATTAAAACGTTTGAAGAAACGTTAGAGCACTTAACACATATTGATGGTGTGATGATTGGGCGAGAGATTTATCAGAACCCATACATGTTAACGCAAGCAGATAATCAAATTTGGGGCGATACATGTGAAATAAAAACCCGTCAGCAAATAATTGATGAAATGTCGGTTTATATTGATGAGTATGTTGCAACAGGTGGCAGAGCTTGGCATGTTGTTCGCCATATGCTTGGCATGTGTAACGGTTTAGCTGGGGCTAAACAGTTTCGTCGCTACTTAAGTGAAAATTCAGGAAGGGAAGGCGCTAATAGTTCAGTGTTAAAAGAAGCCTTTGCTAAAGTGGGTTGCTAATTTAGTAAAATGTTGAGCAGAAATGTCCCGATTACGGGATATTCCCTCCCGAATTCGGGAATAGCTAAAAATGTATTAATGTTCATATCCCATAAATAATTAATTTTTTCACCATTAACTGGTCAATAATGCTAATTCTCTAGGTTAGCTTAAAAAGTATTATAAAGTGTAATGATTATGTAAGAATTAAATTCTTTTATTTATCAATATATTAGGTTTTTCTTCGCTCCTTGGCACAACCTTTGTACTAGTTAATGCATCTTTATTATTAACTCAGGTATGGAGCGACCCCATGTTAAGTTTAATCACTGTATGCACTTTAATGATGTTACCGGCAATTACACTACTTGCTTTTTCTTTATTGGTGAGTGCATTTGAGCGAAAGCCTAATGCACAATCAACACACAATACTATTTTTTCAACTAAAAGTGCTATTTCATCAAACTTGGTTATAGAACTGTAGTTCTCCTATGATCATAATAACGGACTTAGCTCCAGTTTTGATTATCTCACTGTACAACTTCAGGAAACTTAGTTACTTTTAATATCAACACATTATTTTTTCTTTGTTGATATGAAACCTTATACCCAGCTGATCACTACCAATGAACTTTCGACAATATTATCGGATAGTAAGCTAATACTGCTAGACGCAAGTATCCCTCCTATTGGCAATGTAGCTCCCGCAGAGCATTCTTGGCCTGAGTATGTTATACCTGAGGCAAAACAATTTAACCTAAAAGAAGACTTTTCAGATCCACAGAGTAATTTGTCTCATACATTACCTTCAGTAGAGCAGTTTCAGTTATCAGCTCGTCAATTAGGCGTTAATAACGACAGTCAAATTGTTATATATGATCACTTAGGTATTTATTCGTCGGCTAGAGCTTGGTGGATGTTTAAAGCGATGGGGCATAAACATGTAGCTGTGCTTGATGGGGGCTTACCT
This sequence comes from Colwelliaceae bacterium 6441, assembly GCA_040779345.1. Taxonomy (GTDB): domain Bacteria; phylum Pseudomonadota; class Gammaproteobacteria; order Enterobacterales; family Alteromonadaceae; genus Thalassotalea_H. The sequence continues at coordinate 66,205 of JBFONU010000001.1, forward strand.
AAATGGATGAGCGAAGGAAAAGCTACGCAAAAAGCCAAGAAAGTCAGCATTGTACAAGGTAACTTTGTTGCTCAATTTCAAAAAGGATACTTTTGCAACGCCGATTTTGTTTTAAATAATTTATACAATCCTGATAAAACAATAATAGATGCCAGAGCGACGTTAAGATTTTTGGGGAATACCGACGAACCTCGTGCTGGCGTGAGAAGTGGTCATATCCCCGAAGCTAAAAATCTACCTTATAGCGATTTACTAATAAACGGCTGCTTTAATTCAAAAAGTGCTCTTCGCACTATTTTTCAAGAATACACTGATGCTGATAACTCACTCATATTTTCTTGTGGCTCTGGGATCACTGCGTGTATCTTGGCACTTGCTGCCGATATTATCGGTTATAAATCTTTATGTGTTTACGATGGTTCCTGGGCTGAATGGGGAAGTGATGATAAATTTCCTATAGAGAGGGGCTGATCATCAGTTAAACCCTTTCATTGTTTTAATTTTCTGGCTTGCATTCCTTTCTTTATCGTTTCCTTAATATTATGTGGTTAATTTGACTAAATCATTTGTGATTTATACTAATTATTAGTGCGACATAATATGTCTTGAAATTCTTATTTTTCATGAAAATTAATTAAAGTGTTTTAAATCAGTTAGTTGTTGTTTTTATTCGTGTTGGCACAAGGCTTGATATATACAAACTATGAAGTAGAAAACTAATTAAATGTTAACTGAGCAATTGAGGAGGACACCATGAAACGCATTAACAATTTTTTCGTTATCGCAACCATCGTTCTAGGATTAGGAACAAACGCCAGTGCATCAGCAAATGACAGCCGTATTGAAGATACATTGAAAAACACTATTGTTAAGCAAAGTCAGCAAGTGAGCCAACACTTAGCCGAACAGCTAAAACAGTCGATTAAACAATCAATAACACTTGCAACTAACGACGTTGTTAAAACAACTCGAGCAATGATTAATGATGAGCAAAGTTTACAGATGATCGCAAAAAACCAATTGGTTAATAAGAAAAATTTAACTAATACCACTAAAACAATTAATACAACAACAGAAGACGAGTAGGAGAGCTTTATTATGGGTATGTTTTCACGTTTTACAGATATCGTTAATGCCAATATAAATAGCATGTTAGATAAGGCAGAAGATCCTGAGAAAATGATCAAATTGATTATTCAGGAAATGGAAGAGACATTGGTTGAAGTTCGCTCTACCGCAGCAAAACATATTGCGGAAAAGAAAACGTTACTACGCCAAATTCGTATTACAGAGAGCTGTGTGAATAATTGGCAAGAAAAAGCAGAAACGGCTTTATCAAAAGGGCGTGAAGATCTTGCGAAATCAGCATTAGTTGAAAAGCACAAGAGTCAAGATCAAGCTGAACACTTGCAAAAAGAGCTGGCTGAATTAGAGAATTTTTTAATCGCTGTACAAGATGATGCGCAGAATTTGCAAAATAAATTAGCAGAAGCAAAACGTCGACAAGAGGCTTATGTTATTCGTCAACAGTCTGCTCAAGTGCGTTTAAAAGTACGTGAAAAAGCCGCGGTGTATAACATTGAAGATGCTATTAATAAATTTGAGCGTTACCAACAAAAAATTGATGAAGTTGAAGCTCAAGTTGAAGCCTATGACATGACCAGCAATAAAGACTTAAGTAGTCAAATAAGTGCCCTTGAAACTGATGAAACGATCGAGCAAGAGCTTGAAGCGCTAAAAAAACAAGTCGCTAATGGCTAACGATTATAAGGGTGAAACATGGCAGCCTGTTAAGACGTTGCCATGTGTATGACTCTAGCATTGACGCTGTTCATAGGTCTTAGGGTTATATTAATAATAAACATGTGAACGCATGATTTATAAGTAAATATGAGGAAGTTAATTATGAGTTACGAACGTCATTATTCAGTACATAAAACATTAACCAAAGATATCGTCCATAAAAAAGTATCAGGTGTGTGTGGTGGTTTAGCAAAACATTATGAATTACCACGCTTGGGTGTAAGAATTGCCGCGGTAGTGTCGCTTTTTACTTTTCCAGTGGTGACTGGGGTGGCTTATATTGTGGCGGCAATGTTACTTCCAACGAGAAAATAAACTGAGCGAATAGTTTATTTCCCTTGTCATCGATACGATTATCGTTTTAACAATGCCTAGATAAATTGAACAAGCACAGTGTTTTATCTAGCTCAGCACGGAGTAAGTATGTCATTTTTTAAGTCTTTAATTTTAGCAATATTTGCGACATTATTTTTAACATATGTTCTCGGCTCTAGTTTTATCGAAATGTTGGATATTGATGTTTACATGGGAAATGAATTAATTGAACCTTTAAAGGCAATTAGTATCTCAGCTATTGTTGTTGTTTTATTAGTACTACTTGCACTAGCCATTGTATTAAGTGTTTTTGGTTCAATAATTTTTATTGTGATGTTAGTCCTTGGTGGTTTCGCAATGGTAATGATTGGGGTCTTTTGGCCAATATTACTGATTGCTGGCATTATTTGGTTAGTGACTAAACAGCCTAAAAAAGTACAATATAATTAACAACCTAAATAACTCATTTAATAAAATAAACATACAGGAAGTACAATGCGTAAAAATTTAGTTGCCTTAGCCCTTTGTTCGGTAATGAGCTTTGCAAGTGTTGCAAATATGGCATCCATTGAGAAAGCACTCGAAAATGATGATGCGAAAGCAGCAGAGCAAGCGTTTAATCAGCTGTCATCAGAAGAAAAAAAGAGTATTGAAGGGCAAGTTTTCAGCGGACGAATATTGTTAGAAAAAGAGCAAACTGAAGAAGCGTTTGATTATTTTGAGGAACTGCGAGAAACGCACACTGAAAATATCGATGTGAATTATTACCTAGGCGTTAGTGCTGTTATCATGGCACAAAAAGCGAGTATCTTTTCAAAATTAGGTTACGCTAAAGATTTTCTTGAAGCGATGGAGAAAACAATTGCTTTAAAACCTGATCATCAAGCTGCTTTAAACACACTGATAGGCTTTCATTTAGGAGCGCCGAGTATCGCAGGTGGCGATACCGACAAAGCGTTAAGTTATGCTGAGCAATTGAAAAATGTAGATGCAGAGCAAGGATATCAACAGCTTGCCAACGTTTATTGGAAAACAGAAAAACCAGGGTCTGCTGAAAAAGCTTTATTACAAGGCTTAGCAGAGTTCCCTGAAAGTGGGCAATTATATTTTACTCGCGCATCGGCTTTTATGGATGAAAAAGCGTGGGATAAAGCACGTCCTGATTTAAAATTAGCCGCGAAATATGCCAAAGATGATGAAGAAAAAAGCCGAGCGTTATACCAACAAGGTAAAGCATCAGCCGAGTCAGGTGATGAAATTGAATTAGGAATAACTTCGTTAATTCAAGCAATGCCAATAGCTGATGCACAATATCAACCTTGGGTAAAATACCGTTTAGCGCAACTTTACGTTAAAAATAAAGAGCTAGATAAAGCCAAAAGCTATATTGCTAAAATCGATGTCAGTGAAAATGATGACTTGAAAAGCAAAGTTAAGAAATTGAAAAAACAACTGAAAAAATTAATGAGTTAGTCATTGGCTCTTTTGATTAAGGCGCTGTCAATGTAGCGCCTTAACTAACCATGCTGGAACTAATAAGTGATTGAATAGTTAATTAAAAAAGGAAGCTAAAATATTTTTGCAGGTATCCGTTTTTACTAACCGAGCAAATTCTACCGCTTCATTTTCAATCGCCTCTAACACCTGACTTTGGGTCGCTTTTTTAATTAATGCTCTGCTCGTTTGCGTTGCGTCGGCGGGCAATAAGGCAATGTTTGTCGCAATCTCTTTTGCCATCGTTAATAACTGTTCTGGCTCGCAACTTAAATTTGCGATCCCATATTCAACGGCTTGTTGACCTGAAAAAAGTTTTCCTAAGACTAAAAGTTCAAACGCTTTATTATGCCCAACACGCAGGGGTAATAAAGTGCTTGAAGCGGCTTCTGGGCATAAACCAAGTTGTGAAAAAGGTAATTTATATTTTGCATCTGAAGTAGTTACTACCATGTCGCAATGCAGCAACATAGTGGTGCCAATACCAACAGCGGGGCCTGCTACAGCGGCCACAAGAGGTTTATTGAAACTTGCAATTGCTTTAACAAATGAAAACGCAGCTAGCTCTTCATCATTAGCATGTTCAATAAAGTCGGCAAGGTCATTACCGGCACAAAAACATTGTTCATTGCCTTGAATTAATACGCAGTGAACATCGTCATTGCTTTTTGCTTGTTGTAGTTCGTTACATAAGGTTTGGTACATAACGGTATTTAAGGCATTTTTTTTATGAAAACGATTTAGCGTGATCGTTAAAACATTATTTTCTATAGATGAGAGAATTAAATTATCCATTTGTTTTTAGCTTAGTTACAATACTAAGGTAACAATAATATGGATAAATATGGATGTATAGCAGCAAATGAAAATATTAACTTACCTGTTGAAGTTCAACACAATTTTTTTCTCATTAATTGCCTTAAGTTTACTCAGTAATCAGGCATTAGCGAATGATTTATCAATAGAGCACGGTTATATTCGTGCAACGATTCCAGGTACAAATGTTTCCTCTGCTTATATGGAGATAAATAACTTAACGGAGCAAGAGGCAGTGTTAGTTGGGGTAAGCACTGGCGTTAGTGACAGAGTTGAAATTCATGAGCATGTGATGAAGGGCGAGTTAATGCGTATGCAAAAACGTGAGACGTTAACAATCGGTGCACATGATCATGTAAGCTTACAACCATCAGGTTATCACCTGATGATATTTAACTTAACAAATCCGTTATTAGTAGATGAAAAAGTGGTATTAACGTTTCACTTTTTAGCACATAAAGACGTTACTATTACGATACCGGTTCAAAGCATTAAGCGTAAAAAACAACAGAAACCCGCTCACCATCACCATCATTAGGAGCATAGGATGAATATTAATTTCACCGTAAAAACGGTTAGTTCAGTAGTTATAGGCGTATTTCTTTCCTTTTATTTATTAGGGGTTTATTGGAGTTTTGAACCGGATGAATTGAATATTCGTGACGAAGTGACGAAAGCGGCTGTGGCTGACAAAGTTGACCCAGTAATCGGGTATACCACGACCACTTCATTGATCAGAGTCACAGAAACTTTGCTGCATAAACCTGGTGGCTATTTAGCGAACGATGCCCTGCCTCCTTCAGTATTTCTTGATAATATTCCGTCGTGGGAGTTTGGTGCATTAGAAATGATCCGTGATATGGCGTTAATTATGAGACAAGAGTTTAGTCGTTCACAATCTCAGTCTCTTGAAAACGCACATTTAAAAATAGCACAACCTCAGTTAAACATTGATCATACTAGCTGGGCAATGCCCAGTGCCGAAAGTGAATATCAAAAAGCAATTGATGCTTTATACGCCTATCGCAAAGCATTGACCGACGTAAATAGCCAATCGGCTCAATTTTATGCACGTGCCGATAACTTGCGAGATTGGCTTCAAGAGGTAACCAAGCGATTAGGTAGTTACTCACAACGTTTAAGTGCGAGTGTTGGCCGCGAACAACTGAATGTTGATCTAGCTGGCGATAGCGTTGCTCAGCAATCGACGTATTCATCTTCAAGTTTACAATTAAAAACAAGTTGGTGGAAAATTGATAATGAGTTTTATGAAGCTCGCGGCGCTTGTTGGGCACTTTTACACTTTTTGCGTGCAATTGAAATAGACTTTAATGATGTATTAGAAAAGAAAAATGCTAAAGTTAGCGTACAGCAAATTATTCGTGAACTAGAAGCAAGTCAGGAAGCTATTTGGAGTCCAATGATCCTAAATGGCAGTGGCTTTGGCTTACTTGCTAATCATTCTTTAGTGATGGCGAATTATATTTCTCGTGCGAATGCTGCCTTAATCGATTTAAATGACTTATTGAGTCAAGGATAATTATATGAAAAAAGTGATTTTAGCTGCGGCTATTTCAGCATTGCTCAGTAGCAATGCACAAGCAGACACAGTTGCCGGCATCTACATTGGTGGACAAGTTTGGAATAATGAAGCCTCAGGCATATTTGGTGAGAGTGCAAATCAAGTCGATTTTAATTTATCGGATGAACAACAAGGCAGTTTTTATATTGCGTTGGAACATCCTATTCCATTTATTCCTAATGCCAAAATAGCTTCAACTTCCTTAGAAACTACAGGCTCGACAGTATTACAAAATAACATTGAATTTGGCGATGAACCTTTTAGTATAAACGCAGATGTCGATGCCGGTTTTGATGTGAGTTATGTCGACTATACCTTGTACTATGAAATCTTTGATAATGGGCTTTTTTCATTCGACATAGGCTTAACTGGACGTGATTTTTCTGGTGATGTCACTGTTTCGGCAACCGTTAATACCGCTCCTGCAGGTGATACCCCTGTTAACACAACATCAACGGGGCAGGTTTCAACCGATGACATTATTCCAATGATTTATGCTTCTACCGTTGTTGGTTTACCTTTTACCGGCTTAAATGTTTTCGCAGAAGGAAATTTTTTATCTATTGATGATCATACCTTATATGACTATCAAGCTGGGTTGAGCTATGATTTAGTCGATAATGTAATGGTTGATGTTAACGTTACTCTTGGTTACCGTGCCGTGAAGTTAGAGCTTGAAGATTTAAGTGATTTATATACTGATCTTGAATTTAAAGGCGTCTTTGCTGGAATGATATTACATTTTTAGTTGATTAGTTGATTAGCTGATTTGAATTAGTTGACTAGCTTGAAACAACAACGCCACCTTCAAAAGGTGGCGTTGTTGTTTATAAACGATGACTTAGCTTGATGGCTGACGGCTCCATAAAAAAGGTAAGAGTAATAATATTAACCACCCAAATGATCCGCCGCCACCACTTTTACTTTTCACCTCATTAATAGTGACAGTAGCGGTTGTTGAATCGCTATTTCCTTTGCCATCATCTACTGTTAATTGAAAAGAAATAGCATTATTAGAAACGGAGAATTTTGGCGCTTGAAACCTAATTTTTGCAGCGTTTTTGCTAAAACTCACTGTGCTTCCTGATACTTGCTCCCAAGTATAAGTTAATTGGTCACCATTGGGATCCATGGAACTTGAGCCATCAAATGTTAATTGATTGCCTTCATTCACAGTACTTGGCGCATTAACAATGGCAGTAGGCGAACCTTCAACTTGAAACCTTGTACTGTCATTATCTGTGACGGTTTCGGTGTATATATTGTTAAGGCTATGTGCTAAAACGACATCAAGTGGGCCGCCCGAAAAATCGTTATCAATTTGTGCGGTAAAAGTAAATTTTTGAGGTTCAACCGGCACAAGGTTTAATGTGTAACACATGATCAGCCCAGATTCGATTGATTCCACAGAGCCTATTGAGTCGCCAGTTCCCACATAAATATCAGCACGGCCTGAGGTTCCATCGACATTCTCATAACCTACTGTGCCACCTAATTCATCGCCATAATTATGAGCAACATTATCGTAGGCAAACATAAAGTTGCCCGTATTATTGTCAAAGATCACTTCAAAATCTAAGACATCATCAATAGCCGTTTCCCCATTTTCTATATATTCATAGTTATACATGTCATCAAACTCTACGATTGTCCATGCCTCACCTATTTCTGCTACCGATATGCCTGAAGTTTTCGAGCGAGCCACCGTATGATCTCGCCAAAAAGGTGCGACAAGATTATTTGGTGCTTTTGTATTTGGTAAAGATTGGTTGATCCAAGGTTCATCGCTATGCTCACCGGAGAAATAGACAAACCCATCTTCGGCAACATTTAACGAACTATATAACGTGCCTAAAAAATTAGCAGGAACATTATATGTGGCAGTTTGGGTATCACCGTTGATATTGCCAATAGGCACACCTAAAGTCGCTAGGTCTATGTAGCCATTATTTCCTTGGCCTAAATTAGGTAGTTGACAAGAGGCATCTTGAGCATTTGTGCGCATTGAGTAGTTAGGGCTTAATCCATAGAGAGCTGGCTGATTGACTGTCCAGGTAATGGTTTTGTCAGCGACAACGCCATTGCCAGTTACTGAGGCCGTGTCTAATGTCATTCCACTAGGAATAGTTGCGGTAAGGGTGTAATCGCGATCTTCACTGGTAAAATTAGCTAACACTTCAACGTTATAATTAATGATGTCATCTGGCTGCATATAACTTTGGGCGTCATTTTCTATCGTTACATCGTTGGTGCTGCGTTTAATATCTACGGGGATCACGCCCATGTTGCCAGCATTTTCGGCACTCGTGCCTAAATCAACGGCTCCGTAATATAAATCACCATCCATTGAATTAGGCATATCCCAACTAAAGCGAACATCAAATGCGGTTAATTGATTTATCGTTTTACTCGTTTCAATGGTTAAATTTTCATTGCTTTCATTCTCAATGATTGCCGTTGCAAGTGTATAGGTATCGCTAGCCTCTTCGCCGCTACTTGCCCAATTCTGAATTATCACCCAATAATTACCGGCTTCAGGGGTTGTTAAATCTACTTTTTCTAAAGCGGTTGCCGTGGCACTTAACGCGATTTCTTCATTTTCTTGTGGTACTCCATCCCCATTAGTATCTCTACCAACAAATATATCTAAATCAGGTGAAGCAGATTGAGTAACTTCCACTACAAACCTTTTTGCATCAGACGGTACGTTATAAGTTGTGACATTTACGCCATCAGTTAGATCGTCATATGGAGAGTTATTATTGCTATCTGCTAATAATGAACTTTCTGCTAAGTTGGCTTTTACTAAACCATGGGAACGGGCGACAAGTTCGTCGACTTCAATTGCAACAAAATTTTTGGCTAAAAAGCTATCTTTGTCACGGTGGCTATCAAAGCTGACAGAGTCAGGCATATCGCCGTTTGAAACCTTGATACTTAACGGTAAGCGTGCTGTTGGATGAGTATTAGATGTCAGCACAAGATGACCAAACAACCAAGTGTCTCTTTGCGCTGATAATGCATTAACACTTATTGTTAGGGTTTTACTTTCCCCTGCAGCTAAATCAAAAGCCGCTGGAGATACCGATATTTCAATGCCCTGTGAATAAACAATGCTATCGGCTGACCAAGAACCAGCTTCAGTGGCTGTGAAAGTACGAGTCCAATTACATAAACTAACGCAGCTCGCATCTGACAGCGATGGAATATTAAGTGTTTTAGGTGAGCCACCTGTTGCTGGGTTTGCTGCAGTATAATTAGCGGCCGTTTCATTCATAATCAAGCCCGTTTTATCGGCTAAATCCACTTGAATACGACCTGAGCCCATATCAAAAAAACTAGCAGGTGTTGTGCCGTCTTCCTTTTTTACATTTGGTGTTGCAGTTAGCATTAAAGCCGAACGAATATTATCAGGTGTCCAAGTAGGATGAGAAGATTTTAATACCGCACCAGCGCCAGCAACATGAGGTGCTGACATTGAGGTTCCATTTAAAAAAGCAAAATCAGCTGGCGCAGGTGAGTTCACATCGTGGCCAAATTGTTGATCTGAGTATGCGGCATAGATATCCACGCCAGGAGCCGTAACCGAAGGTGTCATAATGCCATTCACAAAGCTATTGGGCCCTCGAGAAGAAAAGTTTGCTGTATCGTCAGCTTGCCCTATAACTTGTTCACCCACCGTCGCACTAATTGAGGCAGTATGGCCATTTCCACTTGCTAGCCATTCGCGTAATAAATTTCCATCAGCGTTATTAATATGAATACCCGGGATAACATAATGATCACTTGCGATGTCATTTGTACCGCCATCGATATTCGCTAATACATAGCCACCAGCACCACCATCGGCGACGTTAATCGCTTTTTGTACTCTCGCTATTTCACCTCGATCACAGACAACAATTTCACCGTTAAATGTTCCTTGTGGAAAAGCCTTTAGACATTGAGCAGAGTCATTATTAGGATCGTTAGGATTATTAAAGTCGCCAGCATAAACAATACTTGCTGTAATCGCGCCCGAAGAGCTACCGCCCTCAAAGCTAGGTAAGTTACTATTACCACCAGAAAACTCACCTATTTCTTTACTAAACTCAATGCTACGTCCATGTGTCGCCGCTCCTACAATCGTATACCAAGGTGCACTTTTTTCGGTAGTCGACTCTGTTGGACCACTATTTCCTGCGGAAACAGCAGCAAATATTCCAGCTTCTTGTGCGGCTAAAAAAGTTAACTCAGAAGGGCTATTCCAAGGATCTCCTCCACCACTAATTGAAAAGTTGATTACATCAACGCCATCAGCGACAGCATCTTCGAGGGCCGCGATGATTGCCGCACCGGGACAGCCACTATAAGTGTCGCCAGTATCACCGGGTTGACATATTTGATAAGCAACAATATTCGCATGGGGAGCAACGCCAGACACTTGAGGAAACTTAAAGCCCGTATTATCAATGCCGTCACCTTCTTCTTGGTCTGTTTCAAGATCGAGCAATGGCACATCATTAAGTATATTGCCACCAGAGGTACTTGCGGTGTGAGAGCCATGACCATTATAGTCTTCACCATTTGCAGCTGGCGGATTATCACCAAATATTGTACTGTCAAGATAAGCATTAGTGACTGAACTATAGCTGCGAACACCAATGAGTTTATCATTACACATCTCGGGGAAGTCCGTCGCGCAATCACCCACATAATTGCCTGCTCCCCATGGGTTTGTATGGTTATAACCGTCAGCTCCTATATCAGCAAAAGAATCATGGTCTGAATTAATACCAGTATCAATGACACCAATAATGACTCCTTCTCCCATATTACTCGCACTCTGGCCTTGTCCGTTCCAGACGCTGGTGGCACCGATATGAGTGGGACCAATATCCGTTTCTATTTGCTCTATACGTTCGCGTTCAATATACGCAACATCGGCAAATGATGATAATTTTTCAGCTTCTGCTGGTGTTAACCGAACAGCGAGGCCATTAAAGGCGTTTTGGTATTGATAAATAACATCGAGGTTATAGCCTAATTTATTTTGGGCTTGACGAATAAATGACGTTTGTTTGTTTTTTAAAAAGTTTCCATAGGCAACAGCTGCGGGAGACTGAAGATCTAACCTAAGCTCTTTTCTAATTTGTTGTGATGACTTATGACTTGTCACCAAATTTTTATAAAGAGATTTTTTTACGATCTGCGGATTTGTTGCTTCTAGGCCTTTAATATTGCCGTTGTACGTTGCAATAGGCATATCGGTTAATCGAATAATATAGGTAGAGGTTTTAGTGTTTAAATTTTTATCAGGAATGATTTTTTGGGTATGCTTTTTATTGTATCGATGGCTTTTATTCATTGACGTTGCTTCAACTGACTTAACCGTATGAACTAAAGCATTGTCGTTAATAAACTCTGCAGAAGCAGATAATATTGACATTGAAAGTACAGCAGCAGTTATCGCTGTAGCGACCTTGATTTTCATTATTCTCTCCCAGATAACGAAGTCTTCTTAATGACAATAATAAATGTCATTCAAAAAATTGTGATAGAAATTAGCCTATCACTTGATATTACATGTTAAATATATGTAAAGGAAGAGCTGATAAGTCTCCGATGAGCTTAATAATTCACAAACTATCATTGCTAATTATTAGCGCGAGTATAAAAAAATTTATCAAGAAAAAACAATATGAGATTTTAATTAAAAATTTATTTATCCAAGTGGCTCTTTTATTCATGCGGTAAAAAATATGAAAATTGTAGTTATTCAGGTAGATGAAATATAATATCCGCATATTTCATCTACCTTAATTAGAAATTCACCTTATTATGACTGCTCAAGCACAGTGCTTTACCCTATTTAAGGGGGCAATTTCTCACTATCGCTTACCCGAGCGTTTTACCTTTCCATTTTATTATCAACCTCACCCTTTGTGTTTATTAGCAGCCAAAGAATTACAAGAGCATTTATCAAGTCAAACGCTATGGCGACACAATTTTGGTTTGTTACCGTCTGATAAAGACACCAAAGAAGCGGGCAGTGGGAAAATGTTTGGTGTATTGCTGGTGAAAAATCAACAGGGTGAAGTGGGGTATTTATCAGCTTTTTCAGGGAAAATAGCTGAACAAAGTCAGTTAGCCAATTTTGTTCCTCCGGTGTTTGATATGTTAACGAAAGACAGCTTTTTTTTAGAAAAGCAATCTGCTATTAACAAAATAAATCAGCAAATTGAGACTCTTGAGCAAAACCCAACACTTGGCGAATTAACTTTAGCTTTATTACAAATGAAAGCTGAGTTTGAACAAGCATTAGCGGCTCATCGCAAGGCTATGGTTGATAACCGCAAAGTGAGAAAAGACAAGCGTACAATGGCTGACTTAAACCTTAAAGCGAAGAAGATTGATGAGCAGACATTTAAAGCAATAAGTATCCAAATGAGTAGGGAGAGTGTGCAAGACAAACATAAGTTGGCTGATTTAAAAACGTCTTGGTTAGCTAAAATCGCCGTGACCGAGCAAGCGTTAGCTAACTTAACGGATGAGATTGAATTGCTTAAGAAGCAACGAAAAAAATCTTCTAATAACCTGCAAAAAAAACTGTTTCAGCAATATAAATTCCTTAATAAACATGGGAGTATAAAAGGTCTGCATGAACTTTTTAAGGATACGTTATTGCAAAAACCCCCAGCGGGTTCGGGGGATTGTGCAGCACCAAAATTATTGCAATATGCTTTCCTTCATAATTTAACACCATTAGCAATGGCGGAATTTTGGTGGGGAGCAGCACCTAAATCAGAAATTCGTCAACACCTACAATTTTATCCCGCTTGTCAGGGAAAATGTCAGCCAATATTAGCGCATATGCTTGAAGGTATTGTTATGGATGATAATCCATTATTAAAAAACCCTGCAAAGGGGAAAGCCTTACCAATAGTTTATCAAGATAATGATCTGGTGATTGTAAATAAACCTGCTGAGTTTTTATCCGTACCAGGAAAGACTATAGAAGACTCCGTATATTCTCGAATAAAAGCCATGTTCCCTCATGCGACAGGCTCAATTATTGTTCATCGTTTAGACATGGCAACCTCAGGTTTACTCGTGTTGGCGTTAAATCCTCGTGCTCATAAAAAATTGCAACAGCAGTTCGTTAATAAAACGATTAAAAAGCGCTATGTTGCTATTATTGAAGGGGAATTACCCATTGATAAAGGGATTGTTGAATTGCCATTAACCGTCGATATTAACGACAGACCCCGTCAATTAGTGTGTTATCAGCAAGGTAAAGTGGCGTTAACTCATTATGAAAAGTTTCAACCTCAGCCTTCTATTTCTTCAGAAAGAAAACTAACCAAAGTATATCTTTACCCAAAAACTGGGCGAACCCATCAATTAAGGGTGCATTGTGCCCACGTTGACGGTTTACATATGCCCATATTAGGCGATGATCTGTATGGTAATAAAGCCCAACGTTTGTATCTTCATGCTGAGCTGTTAGCTTTTGAACATCCTATTACTAAGAAGTTAATGCAATTTCAAATTGAAGCTGATTTTTAACGACCTGATTAAGCCAATATTTTTGCTGTACCAAAACTGCGACTACTTACCAATAATAGTGTGTCGAAATTGATACACTATAAAAGTTTGATAATTGTTTTGAAAGTCATTAATACTTATTTATTAATTAGTTATAGGTTTTTTATTTACTGGCACAAGACTTGTAATAACCAGATATCGTATTAATAACATTAAGATGATTTATGGATATACAAAGAGTCGCCATTGAAAAGCCAATGTGGAAAAAATATTGGTATGTTTTACCTCTCGTTATGCTTGGTATCGCAAGCTATTCATTAACAAATTTTCTAGGTAACGCTTCATACATCGTTGAAAGAAACGCACTGGTTACCGCAAAAGTTGAGCAAGGTAACTTTCGTGTGAACGTGCGTGCTACTGGTGTATTAAAGCCACTGAATATTCGTTGGGTCTCCTCACAAGTATCTGGTCGGGCTGAGCAAGTGTTTGTAAAAGCAGGAGCAAAGGTTAATAAAGGGGATGTATTAGTGCAGTTATCCAACCCTGATTTACATCGCGAATTAGAAAAAGCCCGTTGGGAGCTTGAAGCCAATAAAGCCGAAAGTCATGCGGCTTATGTTGCCTTAGAGTCCCAGATGGTTGATTTAAAAAATTCAGTGTTATCTGCAGATTATAGCTACCAGTCAGCCAAACTAAAGCTCGATGCTGAGACCTTATTAATGAAACAAGGCAATGCAACCGTTTCAGCCCTTGATTACCAAAAAAGCCAGTTAGCGGTAAAGCAGCAAATGCAATATTGGCAAGCTCAGCAGCAGAAAATTGAAAAAATGAAAGCGAATATGGCAGCAACTCGCGTTGCACAACAAGCCCGTATTGGTTTAGTCGAAAATAATTATCAACGGGCATTAGCGCAAGTGGAATCATTGCAAGTAAGGGCGTCAACAAGTGGTGTTATTCAACAGGTATCACTTATTCTAGGAGAGCGGGCACAAGCGGGAGATAGCGTCGCTTTGGTTGCTGATCAAAAAGCTCTGTTTGCAGAATTACAAGTTCAAGAAGTGAGAGCAAGGGATATATCGCTGGGACAGTTAGTTTCTGTTGATACCCGCACCAGTAAAATCATTGGCGAAGTTAGCCGAATTGACCCTGCTGTCAATGCTGGCATGGTGATGGTTGATGTGACATTTACCAGTGAAATTCCTGCTGAAGCTCGGCCGGAACTAACCGTTGATGGCCTTATCGAGATCAGTAATATTGATGATGCGCTGTACGTTAAACGCCCTGTGTTTGCACCAAAAGACAGTGAAGTAGGATTATTTAAACTCAGTCGTGATCAGCAATTTGCCAGTAAACAAAGAGTGAGTTTAGGGCAAAGCTCAGTGAATAAAATTCAAGTGCTTGATGGTTTATCTGTCGGAGATGAAATCATTATTTCTGACACGTCAAACTGGCAAGAACACCAAGAGGTGATGATCAATTAACCTTTTTATTTATATGAAAATTTAATGAATAACAATGAATTAACTAACGACTAATAATCAGTGACAGCCGAACTTGTCACTAAGGATGGAAAAAATTATGACAGCACTATTAACATTAAAAAGTATTAGTAAAACCTTTCTAACCGAAGAAATTGAAACACGCGCACTCAATGATATTAATTTGGTCATTAACAAAGGAGAGTATATTTCTTTAAGTGGTCAATCAGGTTGTGGTAAATCAACGTTATTATCACTATTAGGCTTATTAGATGCGCCGACGTCAGGCCATTATCATTTAGCTGGAAATGATGTGTCTGCTTTATCAAGAGATCAACGGGCTAAGATACGCAGTGAACAAATAGGGTTTGTTTTTCAATCATTTAATCTTATTTCAGACTTAACCGTTTTTGAAAACGTTATGTTGCCCCTGACTTATCAATCAGGAAAGTCTAAAAAAGAAATCGCAGAAAAAGTTAATGAAGTGCTGGCAAAAGTAGAGATGAGTCATCGAAAAAATCATTACCCTTCCCAACTATCTGGCGGTCAGCAACAACGTGTTGCTGTCGCCAGAGCCTTAGTGAATGATCCTGCCATTATTCTTGCTGATGAGCCAACAGGAAACTTAGATTCAAAAAATGCTGCAGCAGTTTTACAGTTATTTGAGCAACTTCATCAAGATGGAGCAACTATTTGTATGGTTACTCATGATCCCGCTTCGGCGAAACGAGCAAGTCGTTGTTTAGAAATGTTTGATGGTCAGTTAATTAAAGATGACGTGAATGATGATCGCCAAGTCGCCGTTCAACCCATTGAATTGGTGGCGGGTTAAGCCCTAGGAGAATTAACATGTCGATATTAATAGATATTAAATATGCGCTGCGTTTGCTTTTTAAAACGCCAAAGTTTACGGCCATGACACTTGGGGTGCTTATTGGCGGGTTATCCATTAGTTTATTCACCTTTTCATTTTTATATTCGATGATCTATAAACCCTTACCAATACCGGAAGCTGAAACGGCTAGAGCCGTAAATATTGAATTTAATGGTAGTTATAATTTGATTTCTGCTTATGAATTCAAAGAACTAAAAGACCAACTGCCTAGTTTCGCTGAATTTGGTATTTATGATAATCGAAGTGTACGTTTTTCTATCGGAAGTTCAGGTAAAAACCTCGATGGGAGTTATGTGCAGGGTGGTTTTTTTGAATTTAGCAGAACACAGCCAATTATCGGGAGAACCATACAAACGCATGACACTGAGAGTGGAGCAGCCCCTGTTACCCTGATCAGCTATGATACATGGCAAAATGAATTTAGTGCTAGCAAAGATGTTTTATCGAAAACCATGGTATTAAATGGTGCAAAGACCGAAGTCATCGGTGTTATGCCTAAAGGATATCATTTCCCTAATTCTTCTAAGTTATGGCTACCGTTATCTGATGACGTTATGAATGTTACCGCTGAGCAAAGTAATTACTACTATGCTTATGGACGAATAACCCCTGATAAAACAATTGAACAAGCAGAACTAGAGTTAGGGCAAGCGATCAATCAACTTTACCAACAAAATGTAAAACTTCATGATTTACCTGAACTTGTAAAAAGTGCCAAGTTGCTCTCGTTTCAATCGGCACAAACCGGTGGCGAAGGTGGTATCGTCTTCGCGTTTTTAAACGCTGTTTCATGGCTAATATTATTACTTGCTTGTATCAATGTCGGCAATTTACTGCTGGCGCGAACAATTGAACGCCAAAAGGAAACTGCGATTCGTGCTGCATTAGGGGCAACCACTTCTCGTTTGGTTAGTCAACTGATGTGGGAAGGTATTCTAATTTCAGTACTTGGTGGAATACTATCGCTATTATTAGTTGGCGCTGCATTAGATTATACCAATATTTTATTACATTCATGGCTGCCAGGAGGGGGTACATATTGGTGGCAATGGGGCATGGATATTGAAACATTTTTAATGGGCGTGGTATTTATTTTTGTCACTATCCTATTATCAGCGTTTTTACCCGCATGGCGTTCAGCTAGACAAGATATTAATAGCACTTTAAGAGATGGTACTCGAGGTGCACAAAGTAAAAAAGCTGGGCGTATTTCTCGTATGTTAGTCACTACTCAGGTTTTTCTAGTTGCCATATTAATGCTCGTTGGATCAATATCTGCTTTTATTGCCCATAAATTTATTAATATAGAAATGGGAGATGATTATACAGACGTAATGGTAGCAAGGATGACGATCCCCGTTAATAAATACCCACAGCCAGAGCAACAACTTGCACTTACACAGCTCTTGATGGAAAAAATTAAACAGCACCCTCAAGTGGTTGATGTTGTTACGAATGACTGGGAACCTGCTGTGGTGATCATGTTGAATGGTCAAGATTATCACTCAGAAGAGAGTAAACCAACAGCAGACGCAATAATGGTTATTGGAGACACCCAAACAGTGGGGGTTACTTTGGTTGCCGGAAGGCAATTGAACCATCTTGATAAACTGGGTAATCGTAAAACGGCAATGATCAGTCAATCAATGGCAAAACGTTATTGGCCTGGCGAGTCTCCTTTAGAACAGAGTTTTCAAATAAACATTAATGATAAGAATGAGCAGGTGTTTGTTGTTGGAGTTGTCACCAATAGGCTTAATCCATCGACGATGTTTGGTAAATTAGACACTGGTGATGAAGTGTATTTATCAGGTCAGCAGTTTATTAGTAATTATCAAAGGTTTTATTACCGAGTATTTCCTCATACAGAAAATGCCGAAGAAATTTTTTATCAGGCGATGTTTGATACTGACAGGTCAATAGAAATTAATTATTCCGTTCAATTAGCGAATAAAAACCGTAACATGATGCGAGAATCAATGGGGATAATGTCAAATGTCACCTTTGGCACAGGTTTTTTTGGACTACTGCTGGCATTAGTTGGTATTTATGGCTTAACGGCAAACTCAGTCGCTCAGCGTACACATGAAGTAGGCATTAGAAGAGCTGTGGGAGCCAGTGATAAAAATATTATTTATATGTTTTTAACGCAAGGGGCCCGTCAGCTTATTATTGGCTTAGGGGTTGCTATAGTGGTATTTAGTTTGATTTCATTTGGTTTTCATCAATTTACCGAAGCACTTTTTCCCGTATATCTCTATTTTATTGCCGGGTTTACTGTCACTTTAGGGCTTTCTATTGTTGTTCTATTCGCTATTTTTGTCCCCACTAAACAAGCGGTAAAAATGGAACCTAGTTTGGCATTGCGCTACGAATAATTAATGATACTGAGCGAACTCCTCAGAAATAAAGCTGTTTTATCTGAGGAGTTTTTATGAAGCTTTGCTTGTTCCTTTACTCAATATTCCTTAAAGTGAAAGCATAACTTCGGAAAATGAATGCTTGTGAATAAAAAAATCCTTATTGCTGATGATGATATTAATATTATCGCGAGTTTAAAATTTGTTTTAGTTGATGAAGGCTTTGACATTTTGGCGGTTACTACCCCAAAAGCCGCTTTAGAAAACTTGCAAAGTCATCAAGTAGATTTGATCTTGTTAGATATGAACTTTCATCAAGATACAACTTCAGGCGCCGAAGGGGTTCAATTAGTTGAAGCGATTAGCGAACTTAATTTAAATATTCCTATTATTGTGATGACAGGTTGGGCGACCATTGACATCGCCGTTGAAGCAATGCAAGCGGGGGCGAAAGACTTTATTCAAAAACCGTGGAAAAATGAACGCATGCTTAGCGCTATTGAGAACCAATTAGCGTTAGCGAACTTTGATAAAAAAGCTCAACGACTTAGTCAGCAAAATCAATTGCTCACCTCACAAGCTCATCCTGCAAGTAGACAAGGGATCATTGCAAAATCAGCGGCAATGCAAACGCTCTTATCAACATTAGATGATCTTGCTCAAAGTGATATGAGCATTTTACTTACTGGTGATAACGGCACAGGTAAAAGTATGCTTGCCTCCTATGTGCATAACGTTTCCTCTCGAGCGAAAAACTCTTTTGTGCCAGTTAATATGGGGGCAATTCCTGAATCTCTTTTTGAAAGTGAAATGTTTGGCCATGTTAAAGGTGCGTTTACCGACGCAAAAGAAAACCGTATTGGACGCTTTGAAATGGCCGAACAAGGGACATTATTTTTAGATGAACTGGCCAATATACCGCTTGCACAACAAGCAAAGTTATTAAGAGTCTTAGAAGAGCAAAAATTTGAAGCGGTAGGGAGTAGTAAATCGCTGTATGCCGATGTTCGAATAATCTCGGCAACTAACAGCGATTTGCTTTCGGCAATTGCCGAAAATACGTTCCGACAAGATTTATTCTATCGTCTTAATACCATTCAATTAAGAGTTCCTGCGTTAAGCGAGCGGATTGAAGATATTCCAGCACTAGCCGAACATTTTTTAAAAACGTTTAGTAAGAAATATCACCGCCCATTACCGCAACTTTCTTCTTTAGCTATGAGTGCTTTGCAGCAATATAGTTGGCCCGGAAATATTCGGGAATTAAGTCACTTAATGGAAAGATCTTTATTTACCAGTAAAAACGATATTATTCATGCAGATGAATTAATGTTAGGAAATAGCTCTACAAAAGAAGACTCGCTTGATGAACCAAGTTTAACAATGGATGAAATTGAAAAAAGAGCATTAGAAAAACGCTTAAAATATCATAGAGGTAATGCAACCGAAACGGCTAAATCGTTAGGGTTAAGTCGAAGTGGTTATTATCGTCGGTTAAGTAAATATGCGTTGGATTAAAAAATGCCGGCAATTATTTCGTCAGCAAGTTAAATCTCAGCAAGGCGACAACCAACAAAAGTTGGTGTTATTGATTTGCCTACCTTGTTTTCTAATGACAGCGTTTGCCCTTTTTTTAGCGCAAATATCGGGCTATTTAATTGCATTTATTCTAATCGTTTTATTGTTGCTTGCTAGTTATGTTGTGGTGGCGAGCAAACAAAACGCAGAGTACCAAATTCGCACGTTATCTAACCTTATTGAATCAATGATTGATGGCGATTATACGTTAAGAGGACGGGTTCAAACCAATCAAGCGTTCCAAGAACTACTCGATTTAATTAATAACCTTGCCGATACCTTATCTAAACATAAAATTGAGGCAAGAGAGTCTCGGTTATTATTAGAGCGTATCATGGAACAGATGGATGCAATGGTATTAGCCACGAATGAGCAAGGCGCTATTGTAATGGCTAATGCTTCTGCCACTAAACTCCTTTTAGGTGACAGTGACAATATGTTTGAGATCCAACTTGCTGACTTGCCTATTGGCAAGCAAATTGTTGAAGCTAATACGGGGATTATTGAGTTTAACCAAGCGCAAATTTCGGGTGAGCATTTTTTATTTAAAGAGTCCTTTCTAAGTGAAGGAAAAAATCATCAACTTTACATGCTGACTAACGCTGAGCGCTTACTGATGGAAAAAGAACGCAACGCATGGCAAAGTTTATTAAGAGTGTTAAGTCACGAAATTAATAATTCGTTAACGCCCATCGTGTCAATTAGTCAATCAATGCAAAAAAAATTAACTCGCATTGACGGTGAGGCATCGAAAACTACATTGCTTGATGGGATCAGTATTATTAATGAGCGGGCAGGTTCATTAAGTACGTTTATTGCGAGTTATAGTCAACTTTCTCATTTACCCAAACCCAATAAATCCATTTTTAAACTTAGTAGTATTATTGAAAACATTGCAGCGCTTTACCCTGTTTGTAAAATTAATACCTACTTTGATACTGAACTATTCATCGAAGCAGATAAAAGC
Source organism: Colwelliaceae bacterium 6441 (assembly GCA_040779345.1). Taxonomy (GTDB): domain Bacteria; phylum Pseudomonadota; class Gammaproteobacteria; order Enterobacterales; family Alteromonadaceae; genus Thalassotalea_H. The sequence goes on from JBFONU010000001.1 coordinate 87,020, forward strand.
CAACTTGAACAAGTGTTGATTAACTTATTTAAAAATGCAGAAGAAGCCATGAGTCAGCAAAAAGAAAAAGTTATCGACATTACTTGTAAAAAAGAGGGCAATTGGCAGCAGATAGTGATCGGCGACTATGGTGCGGGCATTTCAAATTTAGAAAATATTTTTGTGCCATTTTATACAACAAAACCTCAAGGAAGTGGTATTGGTTTAGCCCTTTGTCGACAAATATTATTTAATCATAATGGTTTGATCAAAATTAATAACCGTCAAAATAATCAGGGTGTTGACGTTACGCTTTCCTTACCGAGATAATAGAAAGGGCGTTTGCTTTTAATACCAAGGCAATATATTGTCAAAGCAGTCTCTTTTTATGATATGTAACAAAAAGTTAATGTTTAGCTATATTCTTTGACTTTTTAAATGTTAGAGGCCAGAGTAATAGTGTTAAATTAATGTTAAAAAGGAACTTACTATGATTTTTAAACAAAGGAAGGTTAAACATCTCTTAATCACATCTGCGCTATTTAGTGCATTTATTTCTCATGCTGTTTTCGCTGATCAAACATCAAATAGTGAAAGTAATCAATCTAAAGTCTTTTGTGAGGCTCAAAGGTGTGATGCACAAATGAAGAAACTCCGTAAATATGCTCGGTGGGGGGATCCTAAGTCACAATATGTGATGGCGACAGCTTACTATAAAGGGGAAGGTGTTGAAAAAGATGTTGAAAAAGCTATCTTTTGGTTAAAAAGAACAGCATTTAAAGGCTTTGATAGAAAAAGTATATTCGCAAATAAAGCCATGTCGATTTTAGAAAATATGTATAGGTATGGTATAGATGTGCCAGTAGATATTGAAGAAGCTGATAAGCTGATGGCAATTATGTTAAAGCGAAACTACACACCTGCCATGTATAAACAGTCACTTAATTTGTTAAAAGAAAACAAAGTAGATGAAGGTATTCAATTATTGAAAGAAGCAAGCAGCAGTGGCAACATAGCATCGACCTACTTATTAGCATCTATGTATAGAAGTGGTGAATATTTACCACAAGATATTAAACTAGCGGCGACACATTTTAAAAAAATAGTTTCTAGAGATTACAAAGATAGCCGAAAACAGCTCACTTCTATTATAAAATATTATGAAAGTGGTGAAAGCTCATCATCGGCCACTAACAACCCCCCTCAGGTAAAGTCAGATTTTGTTGATGATTTAACCGCATCGTTGGATATTGAGGTGATTACCGTTAATCCGACATATACCGGAGAAATCGAACCACTAGCGGCTATGCTCAATGATTTACGGACAAAGGACTTTTCTAGTGCGGGAACTCGTATTAAAGGGAAAAAATGTGGTCAAGGAGCTAGCAACTGTGCGGTATTATCAATGAAAAGCTTAGACGAAATGCAAATGGGATCTGGGGCTCAAAACGTTGTTGGCCCTGAGTTTTAAAAGCATATTAAGGTTAATAAAGAGAGGAAATGGTATTTAAGTGGTATAAATATCTATAGGATCTTTCTGCATTTTAATGAAAGTAACTCATCAATGATTTCCTCTATAGGTTGATGAGTTTTTTATTTTCTCCTCATTAAGCTGCGCCATGTCAGCTAAAGCGATTAGAGATATTGACTCGTAACGAAATGTACTCACCGTCCAAGTTTTACCTTTGTAGAGTGAAATAATGCTCGTTTTTTGAGTAATAATGAGCTCAGCGAAGGCTTGATAAATAACAATAGAAACACTATTTTTGTTTGCTTTACTCCTTTTTCTTTAATACATTGCTTGTTGGTAATAATAGGTACTCATAAATCAGGGGATTATTATTTTCACTCGTCTTTTTAATAAAACCAAGTTTCAGGAGTAATTTAGCTGACGCAGTATTGTCAGTGTCGACGCCTGCTATTAATCGCTTTAATTTATTTTCAGTGATAATCGCGTCAATTAATCCTTTTACTAGTTCAGTCGCTAAGCCTTTTCCCCAATACGCTTCTCCAAGAAGGTAGCCAATATGAGCATCGCTATTGTTTGTTGCAGAAACAAAAACAAAGCCTATGGTGGTGTTGTTGCTTGTGCAGTTAACCATTAACAAACGGCTTTCCGATACCATTTGGTTAAACCAGTCTTGAGCACAAGAAAGTGAAGTAACATTGTGAAAATAGGGTGGAAGGTTTTCTACCACGTTAGGGGTTAATATTTTCGTGACAGAATCTAAAAATTCAGTTTGCTGTTCGCCGCTCGATATTTCAACAACGGATAACCTTGAGGTTTGATAGGTCAAAGTCACAGTATGTTGTCCCGCGGGTAAACTTTTATGCTGATGAAGGGCTGAAGTTTGCTGGAACTCAATATTTTTCTCCCATTAGCTACTACAATGGTATGAGCTTTATTCTTCTTCATGAATACTCCATTAATGCTTACTGCCCAACTCGAGGAAGTCTGCAATCGGTTTTATTATCTGGTGAATTTATGATATTTCGAATAAAGCAATTCAACCATTCGCTTATTATTAATTTAAAATATTAGCAGATTCCGCTTTATTTATAAGCTTGCCCATTGCTGTTTTAAGCCAAGGAGGTGAATAATGCCAAAGAATAAACAAATAACTGAACTCCAAATCCAAAACTCAGGCGTTCGCCCCATTGGAGCATTGATAAAAAAGAAGCCCGCGATCCCGCGAAGCAAATAAAGAGACGTGATTAATACAAGTGCTACACGAATGAGTGGCAGTTTAAAAATAACACCCGCAGCAGAAAATGCATAGCTCGACCAAATAGTAAGAACGAGCACAATGCCGCTTGTTATCAGAGTTGGTTTGATACTTCCTTGCTCAGCAAGTAGCGCCATATGTTCTCCTGCACCAAACGAACGATACCACGGCGCTCCAAAATAAATACAACCAACATGTAAAAGGGCCGCTACAGCACTTAATGTTCCCGCGATGATTAAAAAAATATTCATATTTTGATAAACCTTTGTCTAATTTAGTGTCTATAAGTAAGCTGAAAATGAAGGCTAAAATGTACTAGAGTGCGTTGTCTTTTTAATACTAATTTTTGTACTGATTTTTGTTTCTATGTCTGATGAAACCACACTGAGCGAAGTGTTCATATTATCCTTTAACATGCGGATCACGCATAAAATTTGCTAACTCACGTTTAATTGCATTTTTTTCATGTTGAATTAATGTCTGATAAGCATGTTTAGACACTAAAGTCTCGGACTCAGCATACTCAAACTCTATATCGGGCATTACATGGTTGAATATTAACTTAGCGCGTTCCATATGAAAGTCTGAAGTCACTAATACAACTCGATTAATCGCGTTTTTCTCCAAAATTGGCAGAGCAAGTGTCGCGTCTTCCAAGGTAAAAGCACTTAGCGCAACGTCAAGAAAAGAAGCAGGTGGAATACCACATTGCATTAAATATTTTTGTAAATAGTGTCCATGCGGGGTGCTCGTTAAATTGAAGTGTTGACCAAAACCGCCTGTGCACAGTATTTTACCATTAGCTATTCGTTGATACTCCATCGCCGCCTTTTTAGCTCTAGATATCGCAATGGGTAATAAATTCCCTTTTTCATCATTAGGCGAACCTAATACGACAACGGCAACTGTCATGCTTAACCCTTTTGTATTAAAAAACGAAATAACTAGCTAATAATATTAGCGATAATTGTCGAAGTACAATGACCTTGTTATCTTCATTTTTGATAAAAAATATCATACATCACTGAGTATTTTTCTTTTTCTAATAAAAAGTCGTCATCTTCTAAGTAATACTTAGCAAGCTCAGGCTCTTCTCCGGCAAATTGTTTGATCGAATCCATAGAATCCCAAATAGTCACCAAAAGAAAGTGAGCTTTTTCTGGTTCATTTTTTCGCTGAAAATATAAATTTTCTAAGCCTTTTATCGATGAATAATCAGGCGCTGCTTTCTCAACCATAAATTTTTCATAATCATCAGCTTTTTCAATAGACACTTCCCCGTGCCACATTCTCATAATTGACATTGATAGATATTCCATTCTAAATGTGAGGTCTCACTTTGAGACAAATAGCCGTAATTAAATTACCCAAGGTTGGAGTAAAAACCAACAGTTATTTTCATTCTTTAATGACTTATTCAGCATTAACGCTGTGTAAGTTTTTTAGTTAATTATTTGAGTAAAATAATCATCAAGCGATATAGATGCATGCCTTGTTTCAGGGGTTTTACCAAGGTTTAAACCTGAGGGTTGGCCAAAATATAACTTTTCATTATCAATATAAATTAATGTGTAATTTTTAGGCAGATCTCTATTCTCTGAATTATAAACATAAGTTTCATTAAGCCCTTTAGCTTCAATGCTTTCTTCACTTATTATTTTGCCAGTAATCTTATATGTTGAGATGTCCAAAGTATCAAACATCATTGAATTGCATTCTGTATCACTTGGATGGTAATACGTTGTTCTATAGGTCGACTTTAGCGAGGCGTCTATACTGAGCTTAATTTTTACGTTCCATAAATCTTTTAACTCTTCATTAGAAAATTTATTGTAAGGAGAGCATTTTTTTTCCCAAGAGGTATTTAATAATTTTACTGTCGAGCTACTTTTTGACGTTTCAGTGTCTTCGTCAGAGCCTCCACAAGCAAATAAAAAAAAGGACGAAAGTGTGATGCTAATAATTAAATTTTTCATTTGTACCTTAGTAAAATAAGTAAAGCCGACACATGCGATTAGTGTCTTTGATATTTTCTGTTGATAAAAAGCGTTAAACTAATAAGCTGATAATGCCTAATACTGAAACAATCGAAAATAGTGAAGTAGATGGAAAACGCAATGGATTGATATTTCCTTTACATGCAACTAAGACACTGAGTGTTGCAAGCGATACATTCAAAATACTTAAAAACACAACTAACTCAGGTTTGTTTGGGTTTAGTGCCACGTATGCATAACCACCACCCATTAAAAAAGTATAAATAGTTGTAATGTGCCAGCAATAATAATTTAACCATTTAGAGGCTAGAGTTAGGGTCGTATTTTCTAATAAAGGTACGGCAACTCTTGGGCCACCGACAAACGTATGCACTAAAAAAGTGATAAAACTAACAACGACTGCTGCCCATAATATTAACACCTGCATTAGAAACTCCTTTTAAATGATGACTTATAGGTTTATGCACCAAGTAACGTTAAGTGCTTGATTTTTTTATAGTGTAAACTCATAGATATACAATGAGATAGTTCTTTCACAGGTACAGTGTCGCCTAGTTGAAAAACGATCGCTCGATTAGCTTCATAGGTAAAAATATCACCATAAATTTCTTTGAATGTTTCAATTAGCGTGGTTTTACAATTGAAATAAACACAATACTGTTCGGGTGATTTCGCTTTCCAATCAAACCTAATTGTACTGCCATTTTTTGAAACATAACTCGGTTCATTCCATTTTAATGTTTCAGTGAGATCAGAAATACTGTCTTGTTTAGCGATATTAATAATAAGATCGCGAATTCGATTAAGTAAAATAGAGACTTCTTTTGGATAGCTTTCAAACTTGTGCTGCACACTCAAATCCATTTGATTACTCATACGTTGAAAATAGATAGCATTTTATGTTCACGGATACCTTACATTATCAAGAAAAGACGAAAATTTGAATATTTAAAGTTCATATTAGTAGCTACAATGTGGTGATATTTTTTTGAAGTGTTCAATTGTTGGTTGTTAGTTTTCTATCATTTATTTATATGAATAGCCCTGTTGAGGTTTTTGGGGAAAGCGGAAGTATAATAAGCACTTAGCTTTATCTATTTTTGCAACCATTGCTTTTTATCGGGGAGCGCCAGTAAATGAACCTTGGTTAGTTGCTTTTCATTTTTTCGCGTGAGTGAATGTTGCTATCAGTTTTATTTTTAAACGTGTTTTGTCATACCTTGCTAAAAAAAGATATAACACTGACAGGCGTAAGCTCAACACTAAATGAATTAAGGAAAATTATGACAACTATCGCTAATACACCCACTCCGCCATATTATGCGGTAATTTTTACTTCAACTCGTACCAAGGGAGATCATGGTTATGGTGATATGGCAAATCGGATGATGGAATTAGCTGAGCAACAAGCGGGTTTTTTAGGCGTGGAATCGGCAAGAGAAGACGTTGGTATCACAGTTTCTTATTGGCAAGATCTTGATTCAATAAAAAGTTGGAAAGCGAACGCCGAGCATCTACAAGCACAAAAGTTGGGTCGTCAAACTTGGTATCAATCTTTTAAAGTACGTATTTCAAAAGTTGAAAAAGATTACGGTAATCTTTAATTGAGATTTATAGGGGGTATTATTAATGTTTAAAAGTACAAAAGGTTTAGTCATTAGCCATATGAAGCAAATAAAACTACTGCTGATTTCTTTCATTTTTTTAGCTCCTTTTGCGTTTGCTGAAAAAGCTAATGATGAACCGAACATTAAACTTTATACCATTGATTGCGGCACCCTTGATGTTGCTGATATTGCGGTGCTGTCAAGTACAGGTGAATATGATGGTCAGCAGCTTAAAATGGCTAATCCTTGTTTTTTGATCAGGCACCCACAAGGCGATTTGTTATGGGAAACTGGTCATATCGACAGTTTAGCGGACAATCGAGAAGGAGAGGTAAGTGGTGTCTGGCACTCTAAACGAAGTACAAAACTGATTGAACAATTGGCCTTGTTACAAGTAAAACCACAGGATATTGAATATTTAGCATTATCACATGTTCATCCTGATCATGCTGGCAACGCCAATAAATTTAGTTATTCAACATTTATCGTTAATGCATTAGAACGTGAGTATATGTTTTTAGCACAAACTAAAACGTATTTTGGTGCATTTTATCAAGAACTTGAATCTGCAAAAACAATTGTTTTTAATACAGAACATGACGTTTTTAATGACGGTTCGGTGATCATTCATTCCATGCCGGGCCATACACCAGGAAGTTCAACTTTATTAGTTCGCTTAAAAGAATCAGGTAATATTTTATTGTCTGGCGATTTATATATTCATGCTCGAGGTCGTGAATTAAATACCATGCATCAATATAATGTTGATAAAAAACTTACGCTAACTTCCCGGAGTAAGTTTGAGGCGTTAGCAAAAAGAGAAAAAGCTAAAGTGGTCATTCAACATGAACATGCAGACTTTAAACGCTTACCTAAGTTTCCTCATTTCCTTGACTAGCTGATTAAAAAAGAAAGCCTTTAGTGTTAACTAAAGGCTTTCTCAACCATAACGTCTTTTAAGGCGCTAGCTCATCCAAGTACCACGGCGTTTATATCATTATAACTTAGCAAAGCAACGATTGGCTGCTTCTAATGTTTCTTCAATAATTTCATCGTTATGTGCGGTTGATAAAAAGCTGGCTTCGAATGCTGATGGAGCTAGATAGATCCCTTCTTCAAGCATTAAGTGGAAAAAACGTTTAAACTTTTCACCGTCACAGGCTGTTGCTTGAGCAAAGCTGGTAATGACTTCTTCTTCGGTAAAAAAGAAACCGAACATTGCACCAACATAGTTGATGGATAATGAAATCCCATTTCGCTCCGCGGCAGCTTTAAAGCCCATCGCTAATTTTTCAGTCGCATGAGATAATTGTTGATGCTTATCTCCTTGGCTTAATTCATTTAACGCAGCTAAACCTGCAGCCATTGCTATTGGATTGCCTGACAATGTTCCTGCCTGATAAACAGGGCCAACAGGGGCGATGTAATCCATAATTTCTTTTTTACCACCAAAAGCACCAACTGGCATCCCGCCGCCGATAACTTTGCCTAATGTCGTTAAGTCAGGCCTAATACCATAATGGGCTTGTGCACCACCAAGAGCGACACGAAAGCCTGTCATTACTTCATCAAAAATAAGCACTGACTGGTATTGATCACAAACGTCACGTAAGCCTTCTAAAAAACCTTCAACGGGTGGAATACAGTTCATATTTCCCGCAACAGGCTCAACAATAATACAAGCTATTTCATGGCCAATTTCTGCGAAAAGCTGCTTAACTTCTTCAATATTGTTATAATTTAAGGTTAAAGTATGCTTGGCAAAATCTTCTGGTATGCCGGGGGAGTTAGGCACGCCCATGGTTAAAGCACCTGAGCCAGCTTTGACTAATAATGCGTCGGCGTGACCATGGTAACAACCTTCAAACTTTAAAATCTTATCTCGGCCGGTAAAGCCACGAGCGAGTCGAATAGCGCTCATCGTTGCTTCAGTACCTGAGCTAACCATACGTAATTTTTCCATCGAAGGAACAAGCTCTCGTACTTTTTCAGCCATGGTTATTTCAAGTTCCGTTGGGGCGCCAAAACTTAAACCATTTTGAGCGGTTTCAATTACTGCGGCTAAGATCTTAGGATGATTATGCCCTAAAATCATAGGTCCCCATGAACCGACATAATCAATATAAGCTTTATCGTTAGCATCATAAATATAAGCGCCTTCAGCGCGTTTGATAAAACAGGGAGTGCCACCTACACCGTTAAAAGCGCGAACGGGTGAATTTACGCCACCAGGAATGATTTCTTGAGCGTGAGTAAATAGTTGTTGAGATTTATCCATTTTATTGCCTTGTTTAATGCTTTTCTTCTTAAATTTTTGACACGTTTATTCAACGGACATTATATGTTTTTTGTACTATGCCAAGTGATTGGCTTTTCATATTGCGTTAATTTTTCTTCTACCCCTAAAGTCAAAGCAAAGAGGGCCATGCGCACTAATACTCCATTTTGCGCTTGTCTGAATATCGCTAGGTTATCTAAATCATTTAAATCGGTATCTAACTCATTCGCTTCAGGGCGAGAGTCACGTGGTAATGGATGCATGATCACAGTGTGATTTTTACAATACTGTTGGTAAATTTCTTTATTCAAACTAAAGTGCCCGCGATATAAATCGGCTTCATCGTGACTGGCAAATCGCTCTTGTTGAATACGTGTTTGGTAAATAACATCACAAGCTAGATTACCTTCCACTTTATCGGTTATTGTGACTTTATGACCTGCATTTTCTAAGGTAGATATCACATTGTCAGGCATTTGCAGTTCATTTGGTGCGATCATTGTGATATTAACATCATTGTACAAGCTGAGTAGTTTTGAGAGTGAATGAACGGTTCTACCATGCTTTAAATCCCCCATCAGGGTGATGTTAATACCATCAAGCGTTTTCCCATGAGGGGCCATTTCTGACTGAATAGTAAATAAATCTAATAACGCTTGAGTCGGGTGCTCATTAGCTCCATCACCACCATTGATCACAGGCACTGTGCTACCTGTTGCAAATTCACTTACGGAGTGCATTTTTGGGTGACGCATGGCGATAACATCTGAATAACCGCTGATCACTCGGGCGGTATCATAGAGTGATTCTCCCTTGCTTAAAGAGGAGTTCTCTTGACCCACCGTTTCTCTAACAAAACCACCTAATAAATTAAAAGCAGCACCAAAGCTGACTCTTGTTCGAGTGCTAGGTTCAAAAAACAAATTATTCAGTATTGCTCCTTCTAATACGTAACAACGCTTTTTACGTAATGCATAAGGCGCCATTTGCTCTGACACAGATAAAATTTTTGAAATAGCTTCACGATCAAATTGTGAAACGGAAAGAATATGGCTACCTTGAAAGGTCATCATTGTTTTTTTGCCTGCACTGTTTTTATTTGATAACACTAAAATGTTTGATGAATTTAGTGTTATCGATATTTATTTGCGCGCAAATATAGCACATTTGCTGGATTTTTAGAATGTGAACTAGATCAAAAAGGTTTGATATAAACCAAAATAATAACAGTAAATAATATAATCACCGGCACTTCGTTAAAAATGCGATAAAACTTACCCGAGCGGGTATTTTTATCTTCTTTAAAGGTTTTAAGTAATGTAAAGCAATAACCATGATATATCAGCAATATAATCACGAGTGTCACTTTAATATGTAACCATTTTGCCGCCACAAACCATGGGTATCCATATTGATAAATAAGTGCGATACCAAATATTACCGTTAATAAAGCAAAGGGAGTGACAAAATATAGAAGACGTTTTTCCATGCCTTTAAGGTGCTCAATCACTTTCGGTTCTTTTGACTCAGCATGATTAACAAACAATCGAGGTAAATAAAAAATCCCCGCAAACCATGCAATCATAAAACTGACATGTAAGGCTTTTAACCAAAGAATTGTCATATTTTTGTTTTTCCTTCTAATAAATAACGCCTGATTTGTTCAAAAGACACAATACCGAGAATGTTCTCAATATTATCTTGATAAATATAGACTCCCCCATGTCGCTTTTTGAGCAATACATGATAGGCATCTGCTAAGGTTGATTGACTCATTAAAGGGATTAATTGATGGGGAACTACCTGAGGAGGCTTTTCAGCATGCTCACAACTTATAACTTCATGCCAGATATACCCGTGTTCAGGCTTGGTACTTTGACTAATAATTAAGTGTTCATCACTGTTTTTATCCAACGCACTTGCAATGCTGATCTCGCTATTATCTTTAATGATGCAAAAGTCTTCTCTCATTATCCCTAAGACACCAATCCGCTGCAAAGACTTCTCTATAGGCGGTAATCGATATATTAATTTTTGTACTTCAAGTTGCATGATAATAATAGAACGATTATTACAAAACTGGCCTGAAATCACACAAGCTGACGTGATCACTATCATTGCGGGGATAACGACTTCGATTTGATTTGACAACTCAACAACGGCTAATAAAGCCGCTAAGGGGGCATTAAGGGTGGCTGCCATAAATCCTGCCATTCCCATTAAAGCAAAGTCGGTGGCTAAATGTTCTCCAGGTAAAAAATTCATCGCAATGGTTGAGGCAAAGGTGCCGGCTATAGCACCAATACCAAGAATAGGGCCGATAATACCACCAGGGATCCCTAAACCTAATGCGGTGATAGTCATCACCATTTTTGCAATTAATAAGCCGAGTAATAACTGTACCTGTTGATCATACTTTAATGAAAAGTTAACCGCGCTGATATCAGTACCCATGGCGTAAGGAATAAAAAAGCCTAATCCTCCTGTGATGAAAGCGGCTAATAATAACCGGGGGATGATATGAAAATTACTGGAGTGTTTGATTAAAAGAGTTAAATAGCGATTAAATGCAAAAGCTAATAAACCTAGCACAATACCGAGTAATACGATTGAAGGGTAATGTACCAAGGTGAGTTCTATTTGATTAAAATAATCAAACTCATGGGCTGGGCCGAAAACATGTTGAGTGATCATTGAGCCAATAATTGCCGCAATCATCACCGGAATAAATATATGGACTTTATACTCGCGTAGTATAACTTCCATGACAAAAATTACCGCGGCAATAGGGGTATTAAAGCTTGCTGATATGCCAGCGGCTATTCCGCAGGCACATAATGTTCTAATTGAATTAAAAGGCAGTTTTAATAGGCTACCAATGTAACTACTGCAAGCTGCGCCTAAATGAACCGCGGGTCCTTCTCTGCCGACAGAAAATCCAGAAGCAAGGGCAATGACAGTACCAATAAATTGATGAATGGTATTTCTTAGCGGGATAATACCATGGGCGACTTTTAAACGATGAAGAACAAACGGGATCCCTGTGCGTAAATATTTATAACCGGTAAACCAAGCAAAAATAATGATCAGCAATGAGCCAATAATTGGTAATTCAAAACGACTTAGTCCATCTAAGCTGGTATAATCTTCAACTCGATTGAGGTAAAAGTGTTGTAGCCCTTTAAAACTTAGGGTAAACAATATGACTAACAAAGCTGATAGCGCTCCGCCAATTGCCGCAAGCAAACATAACTGCCAAGATGTTTTTGGCATAGCGAGATGTTTTCTTAATGGCGTTAACGAGATCATATTCGGCTTTTTTATTTACCTTGGGGTCATAAATTAGTTTTCTTTAATGGATATCATAATACTTTACAAATGAGTTGGTTAGCAAAAATAAATCTCAATACCGTTGTAAGTCGGTTAGGAACATTTCGTTCGGCATTATTATTATTGGCGCTTATCGTTACCTGCTTATTTTGTGGTTATCGTATTGGTAACTTTTTTCATGGTTATCAAAAGCAAACCATGTTGCAACAAAAACAACGTTTAGATAATTTATATCATAAACAGAGTGAGCAAACGCGGCGGATAAATACCTTAGAAGTTGAACTCGAAGTTGAACGGTTAGCGAACCAAAAATCACAAAAATTATTAAAAGAAATTGAGCAACAGCATTATCAAGTAAAAACAGAATTAGCCTTTTATGAAAAAGTGATGGCGCCAGAAAAACAAGCCGATGGTGTCGTAATTGATAATATTGTTATTTCCCCTACTACCAGCCCAAACCATTTTCGATTTCAAGTAGCATTAGTGCAACAAAAGGTTAAAAAGCGCTTTGCAAAAGGGTATGTTGAACTCTCTTTTGTCGGTAGTTTACATAGCAAACCGCATACATTTAATTTGAAAAATATTGCTAAGTTATCCAAAAAACAATTATCGTTTAATTTTCAATATTTTCAGATTATTGAAGGTGAATTTACAATTCCTGACGATTTTAATCCAGAAAAAATACTACTTTCAGCGATTTTGCCTAAAAACAAATGGCAAAAATATAAACGCGTTGATGAAAATTACCTTTGGCACGACGTCATGGAAAATTTATAGCAATATACATCGCTAATACTTGACTAAAATAGTCAACTTTAAGATAATTGCCCCCTATATTTAAAGAGATCACTACCCTCATGTCTGACACTGAACTACCGATTAAATTTTCTGATGCAGCGGCTAATAAAGTATTAGCGTTAATCACTGAAGAAGAAAATCCTGAATTAAAATTACGCGTTTATGTAACGGGAGGCGGCTGTTCTGGTTTTCAGTATGGATTCACCTTTGATGAAAAAATCAATGAGGGTGATATGACGATAGTAAAAAAAGGCGTCACTATGGTGATTGACCCTATGAGCCTACAATATTTAGTTGATGGCGAGGTTGATTATGTTGAAGGCCTAGAAGGTAGTCGTTTTTTAGTCAATAATCCTAATGCTTCTACCACCTGTGGGTGTGGCGCTTCTTTCTCGATATAACGTATAAACAGTAAGGCTAAGTTTCCTATCAACTTCGCCTTTTTCCCCCGTTCCATTCTTTCATCTTACTTTGCAATGATTAAGCTTTGCGGTCATATATTGTTGCAAATGCAAAGTAGACTGCTGCATATATACTCGATATGATATTGAGATAAAAAAATTCCCTGATCAAATTCATTAAAGGACAGATATGAGTCAACAAAAATATGGACGCCAATGGTTAGCCGAACGTCCTTATATCATCGCAATTACGATTACAATACTGCTTATTCTTTGGATGGCATCTGGTGTGATGCAAGCTCAAGAACTTCCGGAAAAAACGGACAAAAGCACGAGCATTATCCCGAAAGTGAAAGTTGAGCGACTTTTTGCCCAAAATGTCAGTGATGTTGTTGAGCTCTATGGAAGAACAGAGCCTGATAGAATAACTCAGCTTAAAGCGGAAATTTCAGGCAAGATTAAAGAAGTGCTAGCAAAACGAGGTTCTATTGTAAAAAAAGGACAGGTCATCGCACGATTAGAAATGAACGGTCTTGAATCGCAATTAGCACACAGCAAAGCCTTATTAGTTCAGCGCGAAATAGAATACCAAGGCGCGAAAAAATTAAATGCCGATGGTTATCAAGGCGAAGTACAGCTAAGTAGTGCAGCGGCTAATCTTGCCTCAGTAAAAGCGGATATCAAGCGTTTAGAAATCGCCATTGGCTACACAGTTATTCGTGCGCCTTTTGATGGGGTATTAAATACACGATATGTTGAACAAGGGGATTATGTGCAAAGTGGTGACGATGTCGCCATGATTGCCGATTTAAATCCACTAGTTGTTAGAGCCTACGTAACCGAAAATCAGATCGAGCAATTATCGGTTGGTCAACAAGCACAAATTCGCTTATTAAATAAATCAGCGGTACAAGGGGAGCTGAGATATATTGCCAGTGTTGCTGATGATAAAACCAATACCTTTAAAATAGAAGTGAGTATTGAAAATTCGAACTATGATCTTCTTGCCGGCTTAAGTAGCGAAGTCGATATTCTTTTAGACGAAGTTCCTGCTATTAAAATGTCGCCAGCGTTATTAGCACTTGATGAAATGGGTAATATTGGCGTGAAAACCGTAGAGCAGGATAAAGTTGTTTTTATCCCTATTAATGTGGTGAAAAGTGAAAATGATGGTTTATGGCTTGGCGGTTTAGGCGATCAGGCTGATGTGATCACCTTAGGGCAAGGATTTGTTCGTTCGGGTGATATCGTAGACCCTGTCATGCATACAGAGAAGTAAGGAGACTTCATGTTAACAATAATTGAAGCGGCATTAACACGAACGCGTTCGGTGTTAATGGTCTTTATTTTACTACTTATTTCTGGTGCGATTACCTACGCAAATATTGCTAAAGAAGCGAACCCTGACGTCACCATTCCTAATATTTATGTGTCTATCGTGCATGACGGTATTTCTCCAGAAGATGCCGAGCGAATGCTTGTACGTCCAATGGAAAAAGAGCTTAAAACGATTGCCGGTATTAAAGAGATGACCGCAACGGCAAGTGAAGGTCATGCCTCGATCAATATTGAATTTTTAGCGGGATTAGACCCTAAAGATGCCTTAGCCGATGTTCGCGATAAAGTGACCTTAGCGAAAGCGAAATTACCTTCAGAGTCAGAAGAGCCTGAAGTACATGAAGTGACCATGGCAAACCAAGTGCCTGCTGTTACGGTGATTTTATCGGGGCCTGTTACCGAACGAGGCTTGTTAACTCTTGCGCGTGATCTCAAAGACAAAATAGAAGGCATGCAAGAAGTGCTGGAAGTGGATATAGGTGGTGATCGTGAAGATATGGTTGAGATCATTGTTGACCCATTATTAATGGAAAGCTATGGGTTAGATCAAAATGATATCTACAACCTTGTTGAACGTAATAACCGCTTAGTTCCCGCAGGAACCATGGATACGGGCAAAGGACGTTTTGCCATAAAAGTACCTTCGGTATTTGAAACCGTACAAGATTTATTAGAATTACCGATTAAAGTGGATGGTGATAAGGTGATTACCTTTGAAGATGTTTCTACAGTCCGCCGTTCCTACAAAGACCCTTCAACATTTGCACGTTTAAATGGCGAACGCTCAATTTCATTAGAAGTTAAAAAACGCTCTGGTGAAAATATCATTTATACCGTAGAAAATGTTAAAAACCTGATAGAAGAAGAGCGCGTACGCTGGCCTAATCAAGTTGTGGTGGATTATGTGGGTGATCAATCATTGGACGTGAAAGACACTTTGAGTGATCTTCAAAACAATGTCTTATCCGCGGTATTATTAGTCGTTATTGTTATTATCGCGGCATTAGGTACACGAACAGCACTCCTCGTCGGTTTGGCTATTCCTGGGGCATTTTTAACTGGGATATTAGTATTAGCTATCGCAGGCTTAACCGTCAATATTGTTGTGCTCTTTGGTTTGATCATGGCAGTCGGTATGCTGGTTGATGGTGCTATTGTGGTGACTGAATTTGCTGATAGAGAAATGAATGAAGGCAAACCACGCTATATTGCTTATGGCTCGGCAGCAAAGCGCATGGCGTGGCCGATCATAGCTTCTACCGCAACAACCCTTGCAGCCTTTGCGCCATTAATGTTTTGGCCGGGGATGATGGGGGAGTTTATGAAATACTTACCTATTACCCTGATAGCCGTATTAACCGCATCACTTGCGATGGCATTGGTTTTTGTTCCTACTATTGGGAGTGTCATAGGTAAAACACGCGCATTAACCGCCAGAGAAAAACAACAAGTAGACGATACTGAACAAGGTGATTTAGATAATTTAACGGGCTTTACCGGAAAATATATCGCACTTTTGAAAAAGGCTATTCATCACCCTTGGAAAATTGTTGCAGGAACATTTGGAATCGCAATACTCGTTATGTGGCTTTATAGCGCATCAGGCTTAGGAGCCGTATTTTTTCCTGAGATAGAACCGAATAGTGCCACTATGATTGTGCGTTCACATGGCGACTTATCGGTGCGAGAAAAAGATCAAATCATGCGTGATATCGAAACGCGCATCCTTGATCTTGAAGAAATCGAGACTCTATACACCTTAACGGGTGGCAATGACATTATCGGTTCTTTTCAGGTGAATTTTATCAACTGGCAATTTCGTCGCCCATCAGATGAAACCATTAAAGAAATTCATCAACGCACCAGTGATCTTGCTGGCGTAGAAATCGAAGTGAGAAAAAATGAAGAAGGGCCACAAAGTGGCAAAGACTTACGTTTAGAATTAAATTCTCGCTTCCCAGATAAGTTAAACGAATCGGTAAAAATCATTCGAAATGCTTTGATGGCTAATGGCAAGTTTACAGATATTGAAGACTCTGGAGCAAAACCTGGTATTGAATGGCAATTGAAAATTGATCGCTCTAAAGCCGCTATTTATGGTGCTGATGCTGCACTTGTTGGCTCAACTGTTCAAATGGTGACAAATGGCTTGAAATTAGGCGAATATCGTCCTGATGATGTTGATGATGAACTGGATATCCGTGTTCGCTTTCCAGAAGAAAAGCGTAATATTGGTCGTTTAGATACCTTACGTATTAAAACCTCAGAAGGTTTAGTGCCGGTGAGTAGTTTTGTGACACGAGAGGCTGCACCAAAAGTTGACACTATTCGTCGAACTGACGGCAAGCGTGTTGTCACTATTCAAGCCAATTTAATTAGCGGTGCACAATTATTAACCGAGCTGCCAGCGTTAAAAGCACAATTCCCCTCTTTAGGTATTGACCCAAGTGTGAATATCAGTATCAAAGGTCAAAATGAAGACCAACAAGAGTCAGAAGAATTCTTAGTTAATGCTTTTGGGATTGCGTTGTTTGTGATGGCGATTATTTTGGTGACGCAATTTAATAGTTTTTATCAAGCTTTTCTCATTTTGAGCGCGGTAATTTTTTCAACCGTCGGTGTCTTTTTAGCGTTATTTTTAGTGCAAAAACCTTTCGGTATTGTCATGGGAGGAATTGGCGTTATTTCGTTGGCTGGTATTGTGGTTAATAACAATATTGTGTTAATTGATACTTATAATGTCTTAAGAAAAGAAGGGTTATCGCCTGTTGATGCTATTTTACAAACAGGCGCTCAGCGTTTACGCCCGGTGATGTTAACAACCATTACCACTATTTTAGGTTTATTACCTATGGTGTTGCAGGTTAATTTAGACTTCTTTAATCGAACTGCCGTTTTCGGTGCTCCTTCTACTCAGTGGTGGACCCAGTTAGCAACTGCTATTGCGGGTGGGTTAGCATTTGCAACGGTATTAACCTTAGTGTTAACTCCTTGCTTAATTATATTAAGAGATCGCAACAGAAACGCTCGCAAAAGCGAAGATAAATTGTCGTTTATCAAAAAGTTAAAACGCATTAAAACAGCAGCATGAAATGTATGCTTTAGTGAGCTCAAATGGCCGGTTTTAACCGGTCATTTTTTTGCCCCCATTTTCTTTAATCTCGCATCAATATATTGCTGAGAACCATTGAAACTATTACATTTTATTGAACCACCTAATAAACCGGATAACATTGTTATTCCTTTGTTAAAGGTGTTACTGCAATCTACTTCAACCTTACGTGCTTTCGCCTCAGGTAGCTGATTGAACTTAGATTTTGACACAGCAATGGTGTTTTTGTCAGTGATAAATTGTTGATAATTCATGTTTGCACTGTCATTGATTGCTTTATCCATTAGCTGTTGAGATAGCTTTTCTAAACTTGTTATTGCTAGGTTGTTTCGCTGAGATTTTTCGGGGCTAAGTACAGCATTGTTGATGCTATTTTTTGTCGTAGTAACATTTGCTGCTTGGGGATTATGCTTAATGATTTCGTTTTGTTGAGTGCTCTTTTGCTTAAGATTATTATTTCATGAGCTCGAAGGTAAGTGAGTATTCACTTGTTTCTTGGCGGTTTTTTCTTGAACAATGGTTTTCTGAGCAATCTTTTGTGTTTTGCTGATTGGTTTTGTGGGGAAGTCATACAAAGTCGCCGTGATTATTTTATGAATGCTTGGTTGAGGTCGTATAAATTTCGGTGAAAAGCGGACAATCATGATAATAAGTAAGCAATGAGCAAGTAGTGAAATTAAAAATGAACGCTTTTGATATTTAAGGGGGGTAGGTGAAAATAATCGCGAGCTATGGTTAATTGAGAATTCCATTTTCTGTGAACTTTAATTGCCATTCATTTTCCCTTTGGAGCATTCGTTACGCTATAAGTTCATTAAAAACATAAAAACATAAAAACATAAAAACATAAAAACATAAAAACATAAAAATATGATGACTAATAGCCACTTCGACCCAAGCGTCTAAAAACAGTTAAAATAAGCTCTGGACAAATGTCTGAAAGCGATTAACCTGTTGGCATAATAACTACTAATACGGAGTTTAAATGAAATTTATTAAGCTGGCAGCCTTAGCTGCTTTTACATTAACTGCCCCCATTTTTGCTAATGACAACATTATTCCTGTTTCAAAAGAAACGAAAGATATTACGGTGAGTCTTCGTGATAAAGCCATTGAAGATAATAGTGCTTATGAAATTCTAAAATCACTCACTACTGAAGTAGGGGCACGTCATCCAGGGACTTTAGGTGAAAAAGCCGGCATTGAATGGGGCATTAAAAAACTTAAAGCATTAGGCTTTGATAAGGTATATACCGAAGACGTAAAAATGAATGGCTGGGTTCGAGAATTGGAAACAGCCGAAATTATTTTACCTTCTTATCAGAAAATGGTTGTCACAGCGCTTGGTCGTTCGAAGTCAACGCCAAAAGGTGGCTTAGAAGCTGAAATTGTCCATTTCAACACTTATGCGGAACTTGAAAAAGCTCAAGATGCTAGCTTAAAAGGCAAAATAGTCTTTATTAGTAACCGTATGGAGCGTTTTAAAAATGGCGCTGGTTATGGGGCTGCTAACATTGCCCGCAGTAAAGGTCATGAACTTGCCGCTCAAAAAGGGGCAGAAGCTATTTTAATTCGTTCGATAGGGACAGACGATCACCGTAATCCGCACACGGGGGCTACGAGTGTTGCAATGGGGTATACTGCGGTACCTGCTGTTGCGCTTTCGAACCCTGATGCTGATCAGCTGGTTCGATTAATGGAATTTGGTCATCAGCCTAAAATACGCTTAAATATTCAAACCAAAGATTTAGGCCCCATCGTGACTAAAAATGTTATCGGGGAAATTACCGGTCGTGAGTTACCCAACGAAGTTGTTGTTATTGGTGGTCATTTAGATAGTTGGGATTTGGGCACTGGCGCTGTTGATGATGGCGCAGGTGTTGCTATTGCCATGGCAACAGGCGCTTTCATTAAGAAAAATGCAACAATCACGCCTCGCCGCACTATTCGAGTCATTCTTTGGGGTGCAGAAGAATTAGGATTAATTGGTGCTCGTGCTTATGCTAAAGCAAGAGAAGAAGACGGTACAGTTGCCAACCACGTGATTGGCTCAGAATCTGACTTTGGAGCAGGTCCAATTTATGGCCTTCAATCTTCTAAAAACGTTTCGCCGAGTGCATTACATGTGATTGATACCATGGCGTCGTTAATGGGTAAATTAGGTGTGAGCCGTCGTAGTGGTGATACAAGTGGTGGGCCTGATATGATCCCTTTAGCGGCATTAGGAGTTCCTGCGGTGAATTTAATGCAAGATGGAACAGATTATTTTGATCTTCACCATACCCCTGATGATACTTTTGATAAGGTTAACCCAGAACATATGCGTCAAAATCTGGCCGTTTGGACTATTTTTACCTTTATCGCCGCTGAATGGCCAGGATCTTTCAAATAAAATCAGTAATGGAAATGCGAACATGCGTTATTGTTCGCTTTTTATCCTTCCATTAGCAAGAATTCGATGATTTTGTTCATATCAAGATCGAAATCATCGGCTCTTACCCCTTTCACGATAAAGTCATTATCTTTAGATAAATCGATATCTTTCGCCATAATGTAATGATTCTGTTCTGCATTGTAAAATGAGCGAACTTTTGGATTCGTTGGATCACTTTCATTTTTTTGTTCAACTATAGCGACTTTATTTGAGTTGAGTTCAACCAAAGAGCCTACCGGATAAACCCCCATACATTTAATAAACTGGTCAACTAATCGCTTATCTAAATGGTTTTTATCGGCAAGATTTCTTAAAATGCTGAACGCTTTAATATGACTGTAGCCATTTTTATAGCATCGGTGAGCGGTAAGGGCATCAAAAATATCGCAAATGGCAATCATGCGGCCATAAGAAGAAATATCCTTAGCCTTAATATTATAGGGGTAGCCAGCCCCATCTAACTTCTCATGATGTAAAGCGGCGACTTCTAAACTTAATTCTGAAATACCCGGTGTATTTTGAATAATTTCAATGGAATGATTTACATGAGTTTTCATGGTTGTGAACTCAGCATCAGTTAACTTTCCTGGCTTATTTAGCACTTTTTCTGGGATCATTATTTTTCCAACATCATGTAAAAATGCCCCTATAGAGAGCTGTTGAATAATTGCTTTTTCAATGTTTATAAAGCGGCTAAATATTGTCATTAATACCGAGACTGACACTGAATGCTCAAGTAAATATTCATCCATATTTCTAATATTAATCACACAGGCTAACGCATCAGGATTTTTAAAAATTTCGTCGATGGTTTTGTCAGTGATCTCAATCACCGGACTTAA
This sequence comes from Colwelliaceae bacterium 6441, assembly GCA_040779345.1. Taxonomy (GTDB): domain Bacteria; phylum Pseudomonadota; class Gammaproteobacteria; order Enterobacterales; family Alteromonadaceae; genus Thalassotalea_H. The sequence continues at coordinate 107,862 of JBFONU010000001.1, forward strand.
ATCTAAAGGTTTCCCGTGTTGCGCATCTGAAAAAACTTTCTTTTGAATTTCTTTTGACAGGTTAAAAATTTCTTTCGCTTTATGAACCTCTAAAATAATAGGGGATTTTTTTATTTCTTCATTGTCTTGATGACGATTTTTGGTTTTACTTGTATCGATTAATAGGCTTTTCACTCCTTTAGACATTAAGTTTTTAATAACCAGATCGCTTTTAATATGGCCAGAATGTGTGAGAGTAAAATGACTTTTTTGCTTAACTATCTCAACAACAAAATGTCCAACCTGTAATTCATTAATATTAATTTCTTTAATCATACTTATAGCAACCACTTTGAATCAGCGATGATAAATAGCAATAATTAGGGTGATAATTTTATAGTTGTCCCAACGTTAATTATTTATGGTATTAATTTTGCTTTAAATCTTAGTATAGACGATGAAATTATTGATACAATTTTAAAAGATTTTTTGATATTTTTTCATGTTGGCCGATAAAGAGATATCATCTGGATTGGTTAACATTTTTTGAGTTTAAATAGGTACTTTTATGCGCTTGATTTTAGGGTTTTTGTTACTTTCTTTGAGTTTACTCCCATCGGCTTATGGTGCTAAATTGAATGTTGTTCAAATATATACAGATGATGTATTACTTGACTTGATTAAAGAAAACAAACATTTAAGTCAAATGGTTGTTGATGAGTGTCAGTTAGTTCAAGACATAGAAGCTCGCGCTGTTATTGCACACAAGCCCGCATTTCAATTTTTATGGGGTGATATGTTAGCGTTTGGTGTTTGTGTCAAAAAGGATGTGCCATTAGGGTTGCATTATATGCGCGAATCAGCTGACCAAGGCTTGGCTGAAGCTTTAGAGCAGCTAGGACGTTATTATCATATCGGCAAGTTTATGCAGATAGATATTAGACAGGCAATTATTTTCCTCAAAGAAGCGGCAAGTTTAGATAATTTAAAGGCGCAAATTCGTCTTGCAAAAATTTATAACTCAGGAGAAGGCAGTCCATTAGATTTCCCTGAATTATATGCCCAATTGCATCATTCAGTCACAGATGATAAAAAAACACATCAGGAAATTACCCGTTTATTGGTTGGGCTCGCAGATAAAATGCCAGAACGTGTGGTAAATGCAGCTAAAAAAGGAAAATACTAATACAAACGGGTTAACTGATATATACTTATTGCAAATCACTAAAGTAAGTACATCATCATTAAAGATCCACATCAAAAACGCGAAGCTCAAAAATACGACAACCCGGTGGCAAGCCGTGAATTGATTTTATCAATTATTGAAAAGTCGACCACACCACCTAACTTTAAAACCCTTTGCCAAACATTAAAGTATCAAGATGAGGAACGCCTTATCGGCTTAAAGCGCCGTTTACGCGCAATGGAAAATGCGGGTCAGTTGATCTTTAATAAATTTAAACAATATGCCATTGCCCCGAAAAATAATTTGTTAACGGGTACGGTTATTGGTCATCGCGATGGTTACGGTTTTTTTGCCCCAGATACGAAACCAGGGGAGAAAAAACCGAAAGATTTCTTTATTTCCTCACATGAAATGCAACGCGTAATACATGGCGATGTTGTCGAAGCAATATTAGTCGACCGTACGGATAGAAAAGGCCGCCAAGAAATTAAGATCATTGATGTCATACAACCGCGTAAAGCGGGTATTGTTGGCCGTTTTTTTCTTGAGCATAATATTGGTTTTGTTGTGCCTGATGATGCACGTGTAAAGCAAGATATATTAATTGATCCCAATGAAAAGCTATCAGCACGTCATGGTCAAATGGTCGTGGTTAATGTGATTAAACGTCCTTCAAAAAGAAATAATGCCGTCGGAAAAATTGTTGAAGTATTGGGGGATCACATGGCGCCCGGTATGGAAATTGAAATTGCGCTTAGAGAGCATGATTTACCGTATCAATGGTCAAGTGAGGTTGAGCAAGAAGTTGCCAAAATTGCCGACGAAGTTGAAGAAGATGTTAAAAAATTAAGAGTTGATTTACGTGATTTACCTTTAGTCACCATTGACGGTGAAGATGCACGCGATTTTGATGATGCGGTGTATTGTCAGCCTAAAGCGTCAGGTGGTTGGCGGCTTTGGGTGGCTATTGCCGATGTTAGTCATTATGTTCGTCCCGGATCGGCACTTGATGATGAAGCACTTTCTCGCGGGAACTCGGTTTATTTTCCCAGTCAGGTGATACCTATGTTACCTGAGAAACTCTCCAATGGTTTGTGTTCGTTAAATCCTGATGTTGATAGACTTTGTATGGTGTGTGAAATGACCATCAGTGCTGCAGGAAAATTATCTGGTAGCAAATTTTACCCAGCGGTGATGCGTTCTCATGCACGGTTTACTTATACAAAAGTGGCTGCAATTTTAGGTAATGAAGAAACCGGCACAGATGAAGCACTTCGTGAGCAGTATAAAGCTTTAGTGCCTGACTTAGAAAATCTCAATAAACTGTATCATGCGTTAATTACCGCACGTAATAATCGCGGCGCTATCGCTTTTGAAACGGAAGAATCACGTTTTATTTTTAACGCCGATAAAAAAATAGCGTCAATAGAGCCGTTAATTCGAAATGATGCGCATAAAATCATTGAAGAATGTATGATTTTAGCGAATGTCGCCACGGCAAAATTTGTTGAAAAGCATAAAATGCCGGGTCTCTTTCGTGTTCATGATAAACCCAGTGAAGATAAATTTAATAATTTTGTGACGTACTTGGCAGAGCTTGGTTTACAAATGCCGCGAGTTAAAAATGACGAAGGATTGCCTGAGCCTCAAGATTACAGTGATATTTTAGCGCAAGTAAATGGTCGACCTGATCAAGAGCTTATTCAAACCATGTTACTGCGTTCGATGCGTCAAGCGGTGTATCAAAGTGATAATATCGGTCACTTTGGTTTAGCTTTAGCATCCTACAGCCATTTCACCTCACCCATTCGTCGCTATCCTGATTTAGTGATCCATCGTGTGATAAAGTCTATTTTGCAAGCACAAGAAAACAATCCGGCGAATGATGGTTGTTATAGCTATAGTGCAGAAGCTGTAATTGAACTTGGTGAGCATTGCTCAATGACTGAGCGCCGTGCAGATGATGCCACTCGTGATGTTTCGGACTGGCTTAAATGTGAGTTTATGCAAGATCATGTCGGTGATACATTTACCGGTGTTATTTCAACAGTGACTAACTTTGGTTTGTTTGTTCGTTTGGCTGATTTACATATTGAAGGCTTAGTCCACATCACTTCACTCGGGCGAGATTTTTACCATTTTGACGACGTTCGTATGTGTTTAAGTGGTGAAAAAACTGGCAATAAATTTCATGTTGGTGATGTGCTTGAAGTACAAGTTGCTGCCGTGAATTTAGATGAGAAAAAAATCGACTTGGCCTTATCAGGCGAGAAGGCTGTTATTAGCCGAGCGAAGCCGCTACCGAAATTTGGGGATAGAAAAGCAAAGCAAGACAATCTAAAAAAATCAGACAAGGCAAAACCTAAGCACAAAACGAAAAAATCTAAAGTTAAAAAAGATAAACCTGAAAAGTCGAAATCGGCAAAACGAAAAGCAAGAAAAAAACGCCCGGGTAAAAATGCCAGAAAAGCAAAAGGTTAAAATTAACACAACGGGTAAAAGCCGCAAAATCAAGCGGCTCACAATAGATTAAATTGAAGAGAAAATAATGGCAAAGCAAGACGAATTAGTTTTTGGTATTCATGCAGTAAATGAATTACTAAAACGTTCCCCAGAGCGTTTTATCGAATTATTTTTATTGAAAGGCCGTGATGATGAGCGATTTATGCCAATCGTTAATTTATCGAAAAAATACGGTATTTCAACTCAAATGGTCAATCGAAAAGTCTTAGATGACAAATCAGAAGGCGAACAACATCAAGGGGTGGTTGCTCGTATCAAGCAAGGTAAAACATATACTGAGAATGATCTCGAAGATCTTTTAACGCAAGCAGAGCAGGAGGGTACTCAACCCTTTTTACTCATTCTAGATGGTGTTACTGACCCACATAATTTAGGTGCATGCCTGCGCAATGCTGATGCGGCAGGTGTTCAAGCGATTATTGTACCTAAAGATAATGCGGCAAAGCTCACAGCAACCGTCAGAAAAGTTGCTGTAGGCGCAGCAGAATCTGTCCCTTTAGTGCAAGTGACTAATTTGTCGCGAACCATGAAGCATCTCCAGCAAATGGGGGTTTGGATCATAGGAACTGCTGGCGAAACCGATACCTGTTTGTATGACGTGAAACTATCAGGCCCGATGGCGTTAGTGATGGGGGCAGAAGGAAAAGGCATGCGTCGATTAACGCGAGAAAACTGTGATCAATTAGTAAAATTACCGATGGCAGGAAGTGTTTCAAGCTTAAACGTTTCAGTGGCAACAGGGATTTGTTTATTTGAAATAGTGCGTCAGCGTTCACTTAAATAATCATCATCAATATCACCATTTCTTAATGGGATTTTCCAAATGTTACTTTGAGTGGGTAACTCACAACTTTGCTAAATAGATGACTTGTTATTAAGAAAAACTACGCAGTATTGCTACTGCGTAGTTTTTATTCGAATTGACAGGTTATTTAATGATTAAAAAACAGCGCGAACAGTTAACGAGTAACGACGCTCTGGCGAGAAAGAAAACGCATCAGTTTTAAACCCTTCTTGATTTTGCTGATATTGCGTACTTGTTTCTGACTCAAGTAAATTACTCACTTGTAAGCCTACTTTCACATTTTTAGACACATTGTAAAATAAGCTAGCATCCATCATTCCTTGTGCTTTTGAGTAAGCTGGCACAAACTCTTCGGACTCACGTAACGTTAATAAGTATTCTGAACGCCAGGTATAAGCTAAACGGAATGAAATATCGTTCTTCTCATACATACCGACAATGTTTAAGTTTTGATCGGAATAACCTTGTAACGGTAAACCGGTAAACTGGCGGAAGCTATTACGATTATCCGTGATAGGATCGCCAGCACCGTTGTAAGAGAGGCTTTGAGCTGGGTTGGTATTAGGATCTTCTAAACCGTCTTGATCGATATAAGTGTAGTTAAACTGAAGACCTAATCCACTCCATAACCCCGGTAACATGTCATAAAATTGGGTATAAGCAAATTCAATACCTCTAATCGTACCTGAGCCAGTATTTGCTGGACCGTATGCTGATACGGGATAGCTAACGCCTTCCACTTCCACTTCTGTTGAAAATTGTTTGCTTCGAATAATGTTGGAGAGCTTTTTATGGAACAAACCAACCGTTAACGAACCCGCGTCGGCAAAATACCACTCAGTCGTTAAATCAAGATTTATCGACTCTTCAGGCTCTAAAAAGGCATTACGCGCATTGGCACTGATTTCGATATTTCTTAAATCAACAGTTGGGTTAGTTGCCTCATCTTTACCTTGAGAAGGGTCTTGATAAACTTCTTGGTAATCTAAGCTAATGTTCATTTTATTCGCTGAATCAACAAGGCTTGGATAATAGAGCCCTTTTGATGCGCCGAATCTGACGATGACATCATCAGTTAAGCCAAAGCTTAGGTTTAAGCTAGGTAATACCGTTGTATAGTCTGTACCGTCTATGGTGCTAGAGAAGCTTTCACCTGAGGCTAGGTTAAAAATACTTGGGTATTGGTTTAGCATTACCTGATGAAGTGAGTCTGTTGAATTAGCGCCACGTCTAGAGGTAGAAGGCAAGTTAATGCCGCCTGTTGATTGTAATTGATAATCAACATAACGTAAGCCGATATTCCCTTTTACGGTGATGTCTGAGTTATCGAGTTCAAAGTCAAAATCACCGCGAACATAAAACTCAGTACGCTCGGTTTTACTTGAGCTTATATGACGAGGAGCAAAATGAGAATGAACACGATCAGCTAAGTCTTCATAAGGTAACGCGCAACCACCGCTGCCATCCATCGTATTACCTAATGCACTCCAAGTACCACAGCCATTACGTAGCGTTTGAGCGTAATTTTCGGCGAGATCCATACGTGGGAATAAAAAGCTATTGTTAGCCCCTATAAGCGTTGAACCATTGTAGTGATCTTCAAAACTAATACGTTCATATAAATCGGGTACAACTTGCGGTGATGCATTATAAGACGCTTGCGCATTCCATGGCGTTCCTAAAGCTTGCCAACCTTCATAAGCGGTATCACGTACCGTTAATTCTTTTTCAGAATAATAAAGGCCTGCTTTTATCGCGGTAAATGCACCATCAAGTGCGTATTGAACATCCAACTTAAAGCTATCTGAGTCAGCCTCATTATGCTCTTCTTGTTGCATACCACTTGCTAAACGAAGAATCGGGTTAGTATCAGCGGCGACATCTTCAGGATAAGAGGTGTTGTCGTTAAGGTATTCTATCGTTGGGTTAGAACCTCTTAAATCTAAGAAAAAAGGCGCATACTCGCTGGTTTGGTTACCATTAATTCGCGAAGTCAGTGAGTTGTTATGGACAATTTGCTCAGAGTCTATGTGTTGGTAATCAACCGCTATCGTTAACTCGTCGGTCGCTTTGAAGACGAGATTTAATGAGGTATCTTTAACGGTACTTTCGTTATAGTTATAACGCGAGCGAAATTGTAGCGGGAGCTCTGGCTCATTAGAACGACCGACACCAGAAGTCACGTAACCGTTGGCATCAACTGTTAATGGGTATCCTTCGTCACTTCCATCAAACCATTGGATCGCATTAGGCGCATACGGTAAGAAACCTCGATCACCTGAGGCAATAACATTTTCTCGCCATTCTAAAGATGCTTTCGAGTTAATATGCTCTAGCGTTGCTGTGATCCGCTCATCTTTACTCTGCCATTGTAAAGCGGCGGTAAAACCATCACGGTTACGGTCGTTTTCTGCAGATGACATGGTGTAGCTCGCCGGAGCATACCAAGTCGCACCATCGGGTTGCCCTTCTAATGCTTGACCTTCAAATTCAGGAATATAAGCGGCTGCATCTTCTTCCGTAAACTGCACGGTATCGGCTAAATCACCACTACATGCACGCCAATCGGTAGCACCTGGAATACAAGGGTTAGAATAATTGCCTGCGGTTATGCCTGGGCTGGGAGTTCCCCATTGATCATAGGAAAAGGTATCAACTGGTCCACGACTATGAAAATTACCTAAACCGAAACCATCACCACGGGTTTTAAATTCTGAATGAGACGCTGCAATGAGTACACCAAATTTACCCGCATCTGTATCCCAATTGTCTGAAAAAAGCGCTGAGAACGATGGCGTGGTTTCTTTGCGATAATCGCCATAATTTGCTTGGGCACTAAATGCCAGCATTTGTTCGTCAGAGTCAAAAGGTTTTCGGGTGACTAAATTGACTGTGCCTGCGATGCCACCAGAGATTAAATCAGCGCTCTGGTTTTTATACACTTCAACTGCGCCCAGTAATTCAGCCGGAAAATCTTCATAGCTGAGGCCACCATAAGGGTTTGCACTAAAAGAGTCACGGCCGTTGATTTCACTGCGAACTCGGTCTAAGCCACGTACCAAAACACTGGTACCTTCATCGGCAAAATGTTTTGGATCACTTGATGAAGCAAAACGTTCAATAGTAACACCAGGAAGACGTTGTAACGCTTCGGTGACTGATTTATCAGGAAGAGCACCGATATCCGCTGCGGTAATGACGTCGATCACCGTGTCAGCATAGCGCTTTAAACTTTGAGCGCTTTCAATATTATTTCGCATGCCGCGAATTTCAATGACCTCAACTTCTTCTTCTTTGACTTGTTTATTGTTGCTTGCCGTTTCTGCCGCAGTTGCGATAGATGAAAATGAGCAAGTAATCGCAGCAGAAACTGCAATTGCTAAGCGTTTCTTTTCAAATTTGCTAGACATTTTATACCCTCTTTAGTTGTTATTATCCTATGATGAAGACTAAAGCCCACCCCAATGAGCATCCCTTAACACACCTTTTTACTGTTTCTTATATTCTTGATTATTTACTTTCTTATTGCTAATAAGCAATAAAATAGAGTGCAGACTTAATAAAATATATCAAAAATATCAAATTATATTGCAGCAACGTGTGTAAGAGCTAACAAGTAATAGAAGGACGTTATTTGTTCTCTTCTATTAATTTTTTTTGATTATCAGTTTTTCAACAAACAATCTTATTTCTCATAAATTTTCACAACAAAGTCTTCACTCTTTGTTCACTAGTCATTACATTTTATCTTGTCTTGGTTATTAAATAACATTAAATCACTATTGAACTTGTTACTTTTTAACATTAGTATGTGCATATAATCAACAAAAATTTGAAAATTTGTCATTAATTTTTATGTATAAATGATTTTATTGAGGAGTTTTTAAAAGTGTTTACAGATGAGCTATTCAAAATGAACAATATTCTAGAAAAGGGAAGTGGCCATTTATCCTCTTTATCTTCATCTGGCTGGAATTTGTTAAAAGAGCAGGTGAGCTTCCCGATTGCAGTGATTAATGAACGCTCTTTAGTCGACAATGCGAAGTGGATGCAGGCGTTTAGTGAGCGAGCTGGGGTTAAACTGGCTCCACATGGCAAGACGACAATGACGCCAGAACTTTTTAAGTTACAGCTAGCTCATGGTTGTTGGGGGATAAGTTTAGCGACAGTACCTCAAGTCATCAATGCTTATAAAAATGGGATAAAAAAAATTATTCTCGCCAACCAATTAGTTGGACGTTTTCACTTTGAATTAATTGCTGACTTGCTAACGGCTAATGATGCTGAGTTTTATTGCTTTGTTGATTCAATTGAAAATGTCGTGAGTTTAGGAGAGTACTTCTTGGCGCGAAAGGTAAAGCTAAATGTTTTAATTGAGCTCGGTGTGCCAGCAGGGCGATGTGGTTGGCGTGACCTAAGTCTTATAGATGAGCTGGTAGCAGCAATATCATCGTATAAGTCATTACAGCTTTGTGGCGTGAGTTTTTATGAAGGCGTTATTCATGGCGAAATGGCTGAGCAAGCAATCACAAAGTATATTGGTGACGTTAAAAGTATTACCGAAAGATTACGTAAAAATAATGACTTCACGACTCAAGATATTATTATAACTGGCGCAGGGTCTGCTTGGTACGATGTTGTTTCTAAAGAATTAACCTCTGATCAAGCGAATGAGCTGGCATCATATAGTATGATTATCCGTCCAGGATGCTATTTGATCCACGATACGGGTATTTATCAAGAAGCACAAAATAATGTCTTAGCACGTAGTCAGTTAGCTTGTGATATTTCTGGTCAATTGACATCGTGTCTGGAGTTATGGGCATATGTGCACTCAACGCCTGAAAAAGAATTAGCTATCATAGGATTAGGTAAGCGTGATGTGGCGTTTGATGCCGGCTTGCCGACACCAGAATATGTCTATAGGCCAGGTGACAAAGAACTACATAAATTGTCGTCGGCTAATGAGCTAATCAAAATAATGGATCAACATTGTATGATGAAACTTGATAGTGACTTGGTGTTAAAGCCCGGTGACATTATCGTTTTCTCAAGTTCTCACCCGTGTTTAACCATCGACAAATGGCGCTATCTTGCCATTAGAAATGATAAATATATTGTAGAAAAAACTCTCGCAACATTGTTTTAATCATTGTATTTGAAACGAATTTTAAGGTTCTACGTTAATAATGGATATAGTCAATAAAATAAAAGAAGGCTTAGGGCACTTCAGTCCAGCAGAAGAAAAAGTGGCAAAATTTATATTAGCTGATATTAATTACGCCGCTAATGCACCGATTAATGAATTAGCAGAAAAAGCAAATGTTAGTCATGCAAGTATTACTCGTTTAGCGCGTACCTTAACATGTGAAAATGTCAGAGATTTAAAATTAAAACTCGCACAATCAGCAGCAGTGGGTGAACGTTTTACGAGTGAAGAGTCGGTTGATAAACAAGGAATATCATTTGTTTATCAATCTATTCTTGATATTTTGGCGCTTAATGCTGGTTTAATTAAAGACGAAGTTGTTGAGTTAGCGGCTCAGTCTATTTGTGCGGCAAAGCATACCTTGTTGTTTGGCGTAGGTGGCGGCAGTAGTGCTATTTCTCAGGAGTGTCAAAATCGTTTTTTTCGCCTAGGTGTGCCAAGTAATGCGCATTCAGATCCTATGATGATGCGCATGACGGCGTCGACTGTCGATGCCAATGATGTGGTCTTATGCCTCTCTTTAGGTGGGGTTAGCCCAGACGTTTTAGACTCAGCAAAGATCGCGAAAGAATATGGCGCAACCATTATCGCTATTGCCCCTGACAGCGAATTAGCAAGCTTTGCTGATTTTCACTTACCTATCGCCACACAAGAAAGTGACTATATTTTTAAACCAAGTGCTTCACGTTATGTCATGTTGGCTGCGATTGATATTTTATCGAATGAAATTGCGATGAAAAACCAGCGAAAATCACGGGAAAAACTGCGTAGATTAAAAGTTCAGTTAGATGCCCATAGAGCACCTCAAAGTGAAACTACAAAAGAAAGTGGTAAACGTTTACCTTTGGGAGATTAATGCGTGCAGCAATCTACTCCCGCTCATTCGCTCACAACTAAAACGTTTGATACCATTATCAAAAATGCTCAAGTATTTGATGGTACAACAAGCACAAGCCTCAAATGTGATGTCGCAATTGAGGGAGCAAAGATCAGTAAAATTGGTGATTTACAAGAGGCTTCGGCTAATGAGGTTATAGATGCTCAAGGACTCACTTTAGCGCCAGGTTTTATTGATGTTCATACGCATGATGATCTTGAAGTGCTTAGAAATCCTGAAATGTTCAATAAAATTAGCCAAGGTGTCACCACTGTTATCATTGGTAATTGTGGTATTAGTGCCAGCCCTTATGTTAGTGATGGTGTTGCGGTTGATCCTATTAATTTATTGGGAGAGCTAGGGGAATTTAATTTTCCGACATTACAAGATTTTATTGATCAATTCTATCGAGTAAAACCTAATATTAATGTAGCGGCATTTGTCGGGCATATTAGTTTAAGAGCGCAAGTGATGAGCTCTTTAGATCGACCAGCAACCCCTGCTGAAATAAAATCGATGGCCAGCATATTAAAAACCGCCTTACAACAAGGGGCGAAAGGTTTAAGCACTGGGCTTGCTTATCATAATGCTGAATCGGCGCCTACCACTGAAGTTGAAGCCTTAACCAATCAACTACAGGCTTTTGATGGTATTTACAGTACACATTTAAGAACTGAATTCGACGGTATTATTGACGCGTTAGATGAAGCTTTTTTTCTTGGAGAACAAGGTAATGTTCCTGTGGTCATTTCCCATCTGAAATGCGCCGGGAAAAATAATTGGGGTCGGGCAAAAGAAGTTATCGAGCATATTGATACAAAGAGAAAATCACAGCCAATTAGCTGTGATTGTTACCCATATAATGCGAGTTCCAGTACCTTAGATCTATCTCAAGTGACTGAAGATTTTGATATATTTATTACTTGGTCAGAGCCTCACCCAGAAAAGTCAGAGCAAAAATTAGCGGATATAGCCGATGATTGGCAGGTATCGTTGATGGAGGCTGCAAAACGATTACAACCAGCAGGTGCCGTTTATCATTGCATGCTTGAGCAAGATGTCAGGCAAATACTGCAAGCACCTTACAGTATGATTGGCTCCGATGGCCTACCTTGTGATCCTCATCCTCACCCAAGGTTATGGGGAACCTTTCCTCGCGTTTTGGGGCACTACTGCAGAGATGAAAATATCTTATCTTTAGCACAAGGTATTCATAAAATGACAGGCCTTTCAGCAACTGAGTTTAAGTTGAAACAACGAGGTTTTATCCGAGAAAATTATTTTGCTGATCTTGTGTTATTTGACGCTAACCTCATCAAAGATAAAGCCAGTTTTTCTGATCCTGTAGCCACTTCAGTAGGTATCCATAAAGTGTGGGTCAATGGGCGTATAAGCTACCAACAAGAAAAGAGTACAGATATAAATAACGATCAGTTAGTTCAAGGAAAACATGTCGGTGCGGGTGAATTTTTAGCACATAGCCAATCAGCAACAATTTAGCAGTAAATCATTAATTCATTAAGAGGTTGATATGACAATTAAACGTTATGGTATTGAAGGCGGTAAAGGCACAGGCGGACAGCATTTGCCTTTTTCTCGAGCGGTTGAAGCGGGAGGCTGGTTAAAAGTTTCAGGCCAAACACCGATGCGAGATGGTGAAGTCGTTGAAGGCGGGATCATCGAGCAATCACGTATTGCTATTGAAAACTGCATAGAAATTATGACAGAAGCCAATTATGGCCTCGAACATGTGACGCATGTTTCTGTGGTGCTCACTGATTCTCGTTATTTTCAATCATTTAATAAGGTCTTTAAAGAGTTTTTCGGTGAACATCCTCCCGCAAGGATCTGTTTAGTGGCTGACTTAGTCGTCGACTGTAAAGTTGAAGTTGACGTCACCTGCTATAAAAGCACCTAACGAAAAACTTATGATGACAGAATAAGGGACATGCTTGTGGATAAGATATTTATCAGTGCATTTGTTGGTTATATTTTGCTAATGATCCTCATTGGTTGGTTTGTTTCACGCAAGCAAAAGTCTGGTGATGATTTCTTGTTAGCGGGACGTAATGTACCTTTGTTACTTTCCTTAGGAACCACAATTGCAACTATGGTTGGCACAGGCTCCTCCATGGGAGCTGTGGGATTTGCCTATCATAATGGCTGGGCCGGAACGTTATATGGGCTTGGTGGGGCAACCGGAATCTTATTACTTGCTTGGTTGTTTGCTCCTATTCGGCGGTTAAACTTTACCACGATGAGTGAAGAACTCGCACATTATGTAGGAGGGAATATTTACTTAAAGAATATTCTTGCCTTTATTATTTATGCCGCAAGTATTGGATGGTTAGGCGCCCATATCATTGGTGGCGGTATGTATTTATCGTGGCTAACAGGGGTAGATATCGATAATGCTAAAATTTTAATTGCTTTAAGTTTTGCTATATATGTCGTTATTGGGGGCTATACCGCAGTGGTCTGGACTGACTCAATACAAGCATTGATCTTGTTTATTGGCTTTATTTTAATGGCATATTTTTCGGTGGAATACATTGGTGGCTGGCAAGCTATGATCGCTCAACAACCTGAAGAAAATGTGAGCTGGTTTGCGGTAGATAAAATAGGAATGTTACCCGCTTTTTCATTTGCTTTGGCGGTGATGGTTGGTGTCTTGGGTACCCCCTCTTTCAGACAACGTATTTATTCAGGTAAAAACGTCATATCTATTCGAAAATCTTTTATATATTCAGGCGTTTTATACTTAGCGTTTTCGATTATCCCAGCCATTATTGGCATGAGTGCTTATGTGATGACTAACGATCTGAGTAACTCGGCTTTTGCTTTTCCTCATATCGCGTTAAATGTGATGCCTATTGCCTTGGGGGTTTTAATTATAATTGCGGGTATTTCTGCGACGCTTTCTAGTGCGAGTTCAGATGCTATAGCCGGTGTTAGCGTATTACTAACGGATATCTATCAAGGCGTGTTTTCAAGAAAAGCGCCAGAGAAAACGATGATGCTATTTTCCCGTTTAGGATTGATATTTACTATCATCATTGCCTTATTTCTCGCCTTACTATCAAATAATATCATTACCTATATCACACAAATGATTGCTGTTTTGATCTCAGGGATGTGTGCATGTGGTCTGCTGGGACGGCTTTGGCCTAAGTATAACTGGCAAGGTGCTGTTGCGACATTAGTCAGTGCAATGTTTACTGCTATTACTGTAAGTATGAATGAAGCTTGGACCGCCTTTTTTGGTAATTCTGTATTACCGGCATTGTTAAGCGCACTAGTTGCTGGCGTATTGGTTACCTTGGTCACGGCTAAAAATAATCATGAAAAAAATATCGTAAGTGCTGAGTTGTTCAAGTAATGAAAGCGATTTTTTTTGGTGAATGTATGCTTGAATATTTTGAAGGCAAAAGCCAAGCACATATAAGTAAGCAACACTTTGGCGGCGATACATTAAACACGGCAATCTACTTTTCAAGGCTTATTAATCAAGGCGATAACACTGTTTTTTATGCGACAGGTATTGGTGATGATGAAGAAAGTCGCGTGTTAATGAACGCATGGCAAAGTGAGGGGATTAACACAGAGTTAGTCAAAGTTATTGCGGGAAAAACACTTGGTCGTTATTACATTACCATTGATGATAAAGGTGAACGTTTATTTAGTTATCAACGTGACGATAGTGCCGCTAAACATTACTTTCATGGTGTATCATCTCACGAGCAGCTTCCCTCAATTAATGCACTCGCTGATGCTTTAACCAGTGGAAAAATCGATTACTTTTATTTTAGTGGCATCACATTAGCCATTTTTATGAGCAAAGAATGTGAGCAGCTTTTCGAGATGTTAGCTGAGTTTAAGCATGACGGGGGGCAAGTTATTTTTGATAACAATTATCGTCCATTGTTATGGCAATCACGTGATCCTCGAGCACTTTATGATAAAGCGATGAAATTAGCCGATATCGCTTTTCTTACTGATGAAGATGAATATTCACTTTATGGTGGTGACTCTGTTAGTAGTATTATTGAACGTTATCAGCCCCTTAAAAATTTCAATTTGCTTGAATTGGTGATTAAACAAGGGAGAAAACCCTGCATCATAAAACCTGGAAATCAGCAAGGGACGTGTCAGGGCATTGACCCGCAGGCACTTATTTACGTTGCCAGCAATACTATAGCGCCAGAAAGCATTGTTGATACCACAGCAGCTGGAGATTCTTTTGCTGCGGGCTATCTAGCTGAAAGAATAAAAGGGGGCGCTATAAAAAGTGCTGCTAAGCGCGCTCATCAGTTGGCAGGTCAAGTCATTCAACATCACGGCGCTATTATCGGGCTTGATGAAATGCCCGATGACAGATAAAAAATATCAAAATTTTATTTATCGAAACTTATCCGTACTCAAAATGAATCAGTAGGAAAAATTGTGACACCAATATCGAGTTTATTTTTCAAAGTCTCTTTTGTTTTTATCAGCTTCACCTTTCTGGCAAAAGCAGATGAGCCAATCAATTGTTTATCGTTAATGCCTTGCCCAGAAACAGTCACCATCATGCAAGGAGAGTATCGGTTAAGTGCTTCAGCGGCGGTATTTATTCATGGCATGAGCTCAAAGCGAAGACGTGTAGCTTTATCCAACGTGACTAAGCAATTAAAAAAAATAGCGACATTTACGTTTACTGATTTTCACGTAGTTAATACCCCAGAGCATGCCGATATTGAAATACGCATTAATAAGCGTGAGAGTAATACAATAGCCTATCAATTTCCGACTTTAGGTGTGGACGAAAGTTACCACTTAATCATTACTTCCTCTGGCATCAAACTTCAAGCCAATACTGAATTTGGCGCATTACACGGATTGGCGACGTTGGTACAATTGGCCGCTTTACCGCATACGAATAACGATTCGACCAAATCGTTTGATAAAAAATACTTAACTTTACCTGTTAGTGACATTATCGATAGTCCTAGGTTTAAATGGCGTGGTTTATTACTTGATAGTGTTCGCCACTTTTTGCCTGTTTCTGCGATAAAGCGTCAACTCGATGGCATGGCGGCAGCGAAATTAAACGTTTTTCATTGGCACCTCACCGACGATCAAGGTTGGCGAATAGAGTCGAAAAAGTACCCAAGGCTGCATCAAGTAGGCGCGGATAACCGCTATTATCGACAAGAAGAAATTATAGATATTGTAAGCTACGCCAGTGAGTTAGGTATACGTGTTGTTCCTGAATTTGATGTGCCAGGCCATGCCTCTGCTATTGCTGTCGCTTATCCGGCATTGATGGCAGAGAAAAAAAACTACACCATGGAGCGTCATTGGGGCGTATTTGAACCATTACTTGATATAAGCAACCCGACAACTTATCAATTTATTGATGATATCGTTGATGAACTCACCTCACTGTTTCCTGATTCATACCTTCATATTGGTGGTGATGAAGTTAACCCAAAACAATGGCAGAATAATCGCCAAATAAAAGCGTTAATGCTTAAGGAAGGCTTAGTAAACGCTGGAGATTTACATCATTATTTTAATGCTAGGGTAGAGAAAATATTAGCTAAGCATCAAAGGAAAATGATCGGTTGGGATGAGATCCTTCATCAAGGTCTATCAAAAAATGTTGTGGTGCAATCATGGCGAGGTCTTGAGTCAATTAATGTGATTGCCAGCCAAGGGTATCAAGCGTTGCTTTCAGCGGGATATTATATTGATCAGCCTCAATTGACTAGTTATCATTATCGCAATGATCCCTTCGCTAACGTGGCGATAAATGGCAAAAATCAAAAAGTAAAAATAAGTAAAAAAGCTAATGAAGATTGGTCTTCATGGTCATTTACTATGCCTCGACTAAAAGGCAGTGCGGTGCGTGGCAAATTGACCGTTATTCGCGATAAAACAGCGGATAACGAAGAAGAGAAATTGACGGGTTATTTAAAATTAAATGACCATTATTATAAAAAAATTACCCTTTTATCCTCTTTGGCTGAGTATCAAAATAAAACACTAATTTTTAGTTTTGATAGTTGGATGGGACCCATGCGATTTGAATTAAAGCTATTGAAAAAAGCAAATTTGGCAGGGCAAATATTTGTAGGTAATAGTTACTATCCAATGGTTGTTGATAACCATAGTCAGCAAGATGTTCAGCAATTGAATCTTTTACCCTTATTATCTCGCCAGCAAGCTGAGAATATTTTAGGTGGCGAAGCAACCTTATGGTCAGAGATGGTCAATGAGCACAATGTCGATATTCGAACATGGCCAAGACTCTTTGCCATTGCCGAACGTTTTTGGTCGCCAATAACGCTTACAGATAGTGAACACATGTATCAGCGATTAACCCAAGTGGATTTATACGGCGCAGATATTATTGGTTTACGCCATAAAGCACAACAACGCCAAGGTTTACTGAGTTTACTCAATGTTGATGATGAAAAAACTGTCAAGACATTGATTGATTTTTCGCAAGCGATTGAACCTGCTCATTATTACACTCGTCATCATATTAAATACCAAGAGAAAAAGTACCATCAAGACGCGTCGTTAACTGATTTTGTTGACTATTTACCAGTTGAAAGTTTTGCCTTGCTTGCTATGAAGCGTCAACTTAGCGCATACAAACAAGGTGATAAGTCGGCATTAAAGAGGTTAAAAGAAACATTTATCACATGGCAAAACCGTGAAGCTCAACTTGTTGCGACTGTTAACCGAAATAATAAACTCGCGGGTCTCACTCAATACATTAATGATTATAAACGCTTAAACATTATTGCCTTGTCAGTGATAGCGCAGTGTGAGAAAAAACATTTATCAGTTAATGCCGTCAATGATAGAGCAAAAGAGCTAGCGTCAATACAAGAAAAACAACGAGAAATGGTCTTAGGTGCAGCGTCAGTGATTAAAACGTTAATCGCAATATGCCACTAATCAACAACCTTTAGAGTCTAGAAAATAGTGAGATATCAATGAACATAAAAAGTATTACAAGCATACTAGTGGCCATGTCGCTGTCTACCATTGCTTGCGCACAGCAAATAAATTCAACATTACCCTTAGAAAAGGCACAAGACAATTTGTCGGTTGGTAAATCACTCTACCAAAGCACTGACTGGGTAGATGACGATACATTTACTCAAGGGGTTGAAGGTCCAGCCGTTTCACCTGATGGTATTCTATACGCGGTTAATTTTGCTGAAAATGGCACGATCGGGAAAGTGGTTGGCGAAAATAAAGGCTCGGTACTGGTTAATTTACCCAATGGCTCTATTGGTAATGGCATACGCTTTGATGCTAAAGGCAATATGTATATTGCTGATTACATTAACCATAACATTCTGACAATTAGTGCGAATAAATTGAAGAGCGATAGTGTTAACTCAGCTGATGTTAAGGTTTATGCTCATTCTGAATTAATGTCACAACCCAATGATATTGCGATTGGGAGTGACGGAAAGTTATTTGCTAGCGACCCTAACTGGTCTGAAAGTAATGGTCAGCTATGGCGAATAGACACCGATGGCCAAGTGGTGTTGTTAGAAAAAGATATGGGAACAACCAATGGCATAGAAGTGAGTCCAGATAATAAAACCTTGTATGTTAATGAGAGTGTTCAACGAAAGGTCTGGCAATATCAGTTATCAGCAGATGGAGAGATAACGGATAAAAAGTTACTTATACAATTTGAAGACTATGGTTTAGACGGGATGAGAGTCGATGTTGAAGGTAATTTATATATCGCGCGTTATGGAAAAGGCGTTATTGCAATAGTGTCCCCTCAAGGGCTTTTATTAAGGGAAGTCCAGCTGAAAGGGAAGTTTCCAACCAATGTCTCATTTGGTGGGGAAGAGGGAAAAAAAGTCTTTGTTACCCTGCAAAAACGTGGCGCCATTGAAACATTTTATAGTGAATTTACTGGCCGAAGTTTCAGTCATTTTTAATTTTTTACCTTGAACGTTTTTTACGCTTGTGATTGCTGCGCCTATTCTCTATAATACGCGTCCTTAATTCAGCCCGAACTTTTTGTTCCTTGCCTCTTTCTGGTGTTTGGCTGAGCCAGCTAATGAGGCTACAACCGTAAGGAGCTCGTAATGCGTCATTACGAAATCGTATTTATGGTTCACCCTGATCAGAGTGAACAAGTACCTGGTATGATCCAGCGTTATACAGATTTGATCAATGCTGCTGAAGGCAAGATCCACCGTCTAGAAGACTGGGGTCGTCGTCAATTAGCATACCCAATCAATAAACTACATAAAGCACACTATGTTTTGTTAAACATTGAAGCGCCACAGTCAGTTATTGATGAGCTAGAAACTTCTTTCCGTTACAATGATGTTGTTATTCGTAACATGATCATGCGTACTAAAAACGCAGTAACTGAAGCATCAGCTATGGCTGCTGCTAAAGAAGAACGTCGCGACGATCGCCGCGAAGTTAAGCAAGAAGTTGCTCCAGCTGTTTCAGAAGCACCTGCTGAAGAAACAAAAGAAGAAGCTGCGAGCGAAGAATAAGCTGGTCGTGACAAGCTCTTTTTTAGAGAATTGCCTTGTGTTGGTGGGCGAAGTGGTTAAGCCACCTAAAACATCAACAAGCCCTGCAGGTATTGTACATTGTCAGTTTTCAATGGACCATAAGTCCATACAAAATGAAGCTGGAATGAACCGACAAGCATTTGTCAGAATACAAGTAGTGGCAACCGGTGAAATGTCACAACACTTAACTCGTGATTTAATTGCGGGCAGTAAATTAAAAGTGACTGGTTTTATTAACCGTCATGAATCCAGAAACGGTAATCCGCTTTTGGTTTTACATGCTCAACATATTGAAATGATTAATTAAGGTGGAATTTTTTAGCTTATTAATACAGCAAAATAAATTCACCATATTAGGAGAAATCCATGTCTCGTTTTTTTAGACGTCGTAAGTTCTGCCGCTTCACAGCGGAAGGTGCTACCTCTATCGATTATAAAGATATTGCTACACTGAAAAACTATATCACTGAAAGTGGTAAAATTGTTCCTAGCCGTATTACTGGTACAGCTGCTAAATATCAACGTCAACTTGGTCGTGCGATCAAGCGTGCTCGTTACTTAGCGTTATTACCATATACTGATTTACATAAGTAACCTAATAAGGGGTTTTGAAAATGGAAGTAATTCTTCTTGATAAAATCGCCAAATTAGGCGGCCTTGGTGACAAGGTATCAGTTAAATCTGGTTATGCTCGCAACTACTTATTACCTCAAGGTAAAGCAGTATTTGCATCTGCAGCTAATGTAGAGCACTTTGAAAGTCAGCGTGCTGAAATTGAAGCTAAATTAGCTGAAACATTAAAAGCCGCAGAAACTAAAGCAGCAAAAATTGTTGAATTAGCCGAAATCACTATCGCTTCATCAGCGGGTGAAGAAGGTAAGTTATTTGGTTCTATCGGTACACGTGATATTGCTGATGCAGTGACTGAAGCAGGTATTGAACTTGCTAAAGCTCAAGTACGTATGCCATTAGGTACTATCCGCGAAACAGGTGAATTTGATATTGCTATTCACTTACACAATGATGTTGATACTAGCATTAAAGTGATTGTTATCGCTGAAGCTTAATTTATTCATTAAGTAATAAATGTAAGTATAAAAACGCCGCATGGGACTTTCCTTTGCGGTGTTTTTTTTGCTTAAAACTTTCCAAGCGTTTTTATAAATATTGACTAAACTAGCAGGTATGCTCATTTTTATTCAATAGACATGTCAAACTCACTTAAAAAAATCACTTCATTATATCGTCACAATATCCGGCGATTAATTCTCGGTATTTTGATTGCTAACATTGTATTTGTTTTTACGAATCATTGGTTAAATGGCCAAGCTCAATGGAGTATTCTGTATTCGTCGATATCGTTAAGTGTCATCATCAGCTTGTTTCTATCTAGTTTTTGGTATCGCGCTTTATTGGTCAAACATATTAAGCATATTATCGCGTTAGAAAAGTGGGCCGATCTTTCAAAAATATGTGGTGAAATTCAAGCCGTTCCAAATTCGAAAGACAGTTTAAGTGACACCATTAATACGTTATATAAGCAATTACAAATTGCAAAAAATAGCGACAGTCGATTAGACAACGTATTAAGGAGTAATGCATTACTTGATAAAGATACTGGAGTGGGTAATAGAGAATTTTTTAATAACAGGTTAGAAGCTTTACTAAAAGAAGAAGATATACAAGGCGCTGTGTTTTTTATTCAATTCAATGACGTTGATTTAGTTCATTCTCTTTATGGTGAACAACAAGCGATCACCTTGTTAAATACCCTTGTGCATACCTTAAAAAACCGTTTGCAAAGCTTAGCAAAATATTTTGTCGCAAGGAGAGGGGAGTTAGAGCTAGCGGTTATTGCCCCTGATATATTTTTTAATGACGCAGAAAAGCTAGCAGAAAAACTCTTAAAAAGTTTAGCTGCTGTCCCTTTACCTGTTGGTGTCAATAAAGATGAATTTATTCACATTGGCGTAAGTTATTTTTCTCAGGCTGAAAATGCTTATCAAGTGAAGTCTGAAGCTGATATGGCATTGCGCTCTGCACAATTACAAGGTCCATCTCAGTGGTTTATGTATGATCCTGGTGAGGTAGAACATAGTGCTGCTAAAGGATCGTTAAAATGGCGTACCTTTTTAACACATGCCATTAATAAAAATGCCTTTGTAATATTTTTTCAGCCAGTAATTTCCTCTATCAATGAAGCAATTCTCCATCATGAAGTGCTTGCTAAAGTGCGTGATAGTGATGGCAGTTTGATCAGTGCCAGAGTGTTTTTACCTATGGCCAAAAAATGCGGTATGACCCAGCAAATTGACTTGTTAGTGTTAAAGCAAGTGTGTCGAATACTCTCTTACGATACGAGTGAAGAGGACCATTGTAGTTTAAACTTATCAATTGAATCTTTGTTATCTGAAGAGTTTGTTAAACAATTTATGCAGGTATTAACGGCACATCCTAACATTTACCATCGTCTTATTATTGAAATTAGTGAGTATCATTTGGTTAACCACTTAGCGCAAATAAAGCCTGTGTTGGTATTATTGCATCAATTAGGTATTCAATTACTGGCAGACAAAGTGGGTCAACATGTGGTGAGTGCTGAATACCTTAAAATTTGTCCAATCAATATGATCAAGCTTCATAGGAGTTTGGTGTTAAATATTCATCAAAAGCCAGAAAATCAAATATTTATCCAAAGCTTAAAAGGGATAAGCGATGTTCATCAAATAGAAGTTTACGCGTTAGGGGTAGAAAGTATTGACGAATGGCAAACACTAAAACGCTTAGGCATTCATGGTGGGCAAGGACATTTTTTTACCGAGCCTGTAGCTCAGGTGGCAAAGGCCATTCACTTGAATTAATTCTTCCTTGTTCGATAAGTCCACCTAAACCCTGTAATCCTCCTGTGTGAATTAAAACAATACGATGGTTAGGTTCAAAGTAGCCTTTTTCTACTAAATCGAGTAATGCGAGGATCATTTTTCCTGAATATATTGGCTCAAAAGGTACCTTTGTTATTTGACTAAAAGCTTTTAAACGCGCTAGGCTTTCTTGGCTAAATTTTGCATAACCGCCATCATGATAGTCATTTAAAATGTGCCAATTATTATAAGAGCGATCTGGGTGGTTAATTAACTGATTAACTTCATCGGCTAAGTAGCCTTCTTGTTTTAAGACCGCAATTCCTAAAATAGAATGTTGCCCTTTATCACCAACAATCAACCCCGATAATGTCCCTGCACTACCTACAGGAGTTATCAAGGTATCGTAAGACGTTTGTTCATTAAGTTCACTGCAAATTTCAGCCACACCTGTTAATGCTAAGTGGTTACTGCCACCTTCTGGAATAATGAAGTAGTCAGGGTATTGTTGTGCTAATTGTTTGAGGTAGTCTTTATTATTTCTCAGTCGATAGGTTTTTCTATCGACAAACTGTAACTCCATCTGCCATTGCTTTGCTTGTGACAGGGTAAAGTTATGGCAAAATTCGGCTTCTCCTCGAATGATACCAATTGATGGTATTGCTTGTTTGTAACAAGCATATGACAGTGCATGAATATGATTTGAATAAGCCCCACCAAAACTTACAATACCTTTAAACCCTTGTTTTTTTACGTACGCTAAATTGTATTTTAGCTTTCGCCATTTATTACCAGAAATAATCACGTTGATTAAATCGTCTCTTTTGAGTCGAATATCGAGCTTATATTGTTCAAAAAGTGGGTGCGATAATTTTTGTAAAGGTGAAGGTGTTGACATAAAAGTTGATGATTTCATTTAATTAATCATACCTTTTACACTAAAAAACTTGCGCATAACAGCTAATCAGGGATAATGAATTTAAAGGCAATTTGTTTTTAAAGCATAATAATATCGATAAATGTCAATAATCACACGGATAAATCAACTTTTTTCAACGTCTGAGCCATTAGGTTCACTCGGCGTATGTTTGCAGCAGAAAACACTGAGCTGTTTTTCAATGGATGAACAAAAATCCATTGCATTTTATCGCGACGAGGTTGTCGATAATCAATACCACTATGCCTTTAAGCAGTCGAAAGAAAAAAATAACTTATCGGGTCAATGCCATCTTGTTTTGTCATCAAAACAAAACCAAATCGTGCAAGTTGATAAACCCAATGTGCCTGAAAATGAAATTAATGCTGCTGTTAAATGGCAGGTTAAAGATTTAGTTTCTATTGCACCAATCGATCTGGTGGTTGATTATTATGACGGCCCAACGATGGCTGGTGGTATTGAAAAAATTAATGTTGTGTGTGCAACTAAGAGTGAATTACAAAGCTTAGTAGAAACGTTTAATAAAGATAATTGCTCTATAAAAACCATCACGGTTGAAGAATTTGCTTTTACGAGTTTGTGTCCTGTTGAAAATGATGCCCGATTATTAGTGTGCCAACAGCCTGATGAAGAAATTTTACTTATTATTGTCAAAAATGGTGAATTATATTTTCAACGCCGATTGAGAGGGATGGCAACTATCGCCTTGAAAACGGAAGATGAACTTAGTATGGGGATCATTGACTCGATTAGTTTAGAGATCCAACGCTCTACAGATTATTTTGAACGTCAATTAAAACAAGCCCCAGTTCGCAGTATTGAAGTATTAGTTCCAATGGCTAATGAAGCGTTTCTTGCCCGGAAACTGGCAGAAAACACAAATGTAACGGTTAATTTATTTACTATGCCAGACGGTTATGCTGACTATCGTGAATACGCTGCTTGCATTGGCGCTACCATGTTAAATAGAAACAACGTGGAGCTTGCTGAATAATGAAAAAAGCCTCGATCAACCTATTACAAGCCGAACTCATTCCAGAGCAGCCATTATGGACACTAAAAAGAGTTGTTTCCGTTTGGAGCATTGCTTTATTGCTCATGTTGTCTTGGCTGTTCATGAGTCAGTATCAACTGACTCAATTGTCGAATGAATTCAAGGTGGTAAAACAGCAAAAACAACAACAAGATAACTTGTTAGTGCAACTAGAGATCAAAGTCAGCCAAAACAAAGCAGATGCAGTTTTACAAGAAAAGCTTGAAACAACTAAATTACTCTTACTCAATAAAAAAGCCTTGCATAAACAGCTCACTGATACGACTAGCACGTATGCCGCTGGTTTTTCTTCCGCTATGACGGAATTGTCACAACTTCACCATCAAGATGTTAGTCTAAAAAAAGTTCAGATGAAGCCGAAAAGTATGACTTTTTCGGGATTAGCAAGAAAACCAGAAGCTGTGCCAGCATGGTTAGCGGCATTCGAAGGCTCTACATTTCTTGCCGGTCAAACCTTTAATCATTTTAGTTTGAATGAAAATGAAGATAAGGTGACCGAGTTTACGGTAAGTTCTCATAAATTATCTGAGCACTCGGGAGGATAATAATGAAAGTGTTATGGCAAAATTACTCAACCAAGTTTTTAGCTATTTCTGCTCGTGAGCAATATTTAGTTTTATTAACGGGGTTGTTTGTTATAGTTTTTCTCTTCTTTAATTTAATGATTGATGAACAACTCACGAATATAAAAAAATTGGATACAAAGCTTTCGCAAACTAAAAGTAGTATCCAATCATCTCAAACAACCATTGATATTCTTCAGCAATCCTTGGCAACAGATCCTAATGTTGCGATAAACAAGCAAATTGCTCAGTACGAGAAAAAGCTTTCTTCGGTTAACAGCGAACTCTTATTATTAACCTCGGATCTTATTAATCCAATACAAATGCGTTATGCATTAATTGATTTGTTAAAAACCCAACAGTCAGTAACCCTGTTATCTTTTGAAGTTTTAGCCGCTGAGCCTATGGTGTCGGAAAAACAACAGACACAAGCGAACAATGATGAAGAGAAAAATAGCAACAGTGAGCAGTCACTTACTTTATATAAGCACGGAATTAGGTTGAAGTTAAAAGGGAGTTATTTTCAATTAAGAGATTATTTAGCTCAGTTAGAAAAAATGCAGTGGACGTTTTTTTGGCAAACATTTGATTATCAATTGATTGAATACCCAAACAGTGAATTAAGTATTGAAATGTATAGCTTGAGTACCAAGCGGGAGTTTGTCGGTGTATAAATTCTGTTTGATTGTTTTGTTATTGTTTGCCTATCAGGTTTTTGCACAGTCGGCAGACCCCACTAAACCTTTTAGCTATTCAGTAAGTTCATCTTCAAAAACGGTGAAAAAAGCCGAGCTCGTTTTACAAACTATCGTAGAAAGTGGCGAAGAGAAAAGAGTAGTGATTAACGGTCAGTTACTTAGTGTTGGAGATCGTATTCTTCAATATAAACTAGCAAAGATAACAAGTCGCTATGCGCTTTTGTCTTCTCCTGAAAAAAACATGAAGTTGTCATTGTTTTCACTAGTCGTGGTAAAATCCAAATGAAAAGAAAAATAGCGATGAATATGTCTATAAAAAGTTTTTATCTCCCTCTGCTCTGTGTCTTTATCAGTAGTTGTCAAAGTGTGCCTTCGCAACCCACTGTGGTTAAAAACGAGTTAGATAGTGCAATTGCGCAATCGAGTCAACAAAAAGCGCCAAAGCCTTTGACGAGTGTACCTTCTTTAGTGCAACAAGAATTAATGCAAGAAAGCATCAGTCAAGCACGTCAAGGATTGTTAGCTGAAAAACGATTAGAAATTGCTGCCAGTCAAGTAGACGCTCAAGCCTTTTTTGCGGCACTAGTTCAAGATTCATCATTTAGTGTGGCGGTACACCCTGAAGTATCAGGTGCGATCACGTTAAACCTTAAAGATGTCACTTTAGATGAAACGCTTAAGGTCATCGAAGAACTCTACGGGTATCAAATTCGTAAACAAGGCAAAGTGATTCAAGTTTATCCTGCGGGGATCCGCACTGAAACTATTCCATTAAATTATTTGTTCGTGAAACGCTTTGGCACATCAAGCACTCGTATCAATTCGGGTGGCGTTTCTGAAAACGATCCGAATAATGGCGGAGGCAGAAATGGCAACAGTAATGGGGGCAATAACAATAATCGCTCAAATAATGGTGGAAATAACAACCAAAATGGCCAACAAGGAAGTCAAAATGGCAGTAGCGGGATCAATATTTATACGGAGAATGAATCTGATTTTTGGGCGGAATTAAAAGAAACGTTAAGCTCTTTAATTGGAGAAGCTGATGGACGTTCAGTGATTGTTTCTCCACAAGCGGGCTTAGTGACGGTTAGAGCGTTACCTCATGAAATAAGCGCCGTGAAAAAATTTATTAACGACACACAAGAGCACTTGCGCCGACAAGTGATTATTGAAGCGAAAATTTTAGAAGTAACACTGAATGATGATTATCAACAAGGTATTGAGTGGAATAGTGTTCTAGGACATATTGGCAGTACTGATTTTGAATTTGTGACTAATGGGAAAATTTTGAATAACCCCATTTCGGCGGCCATTGGAGGGTTAACCGGAATTGGTTTTCAAAATGCAGATTTTTCAGGAGTCATTAACTTACTTTCTACACAAGGTAATGTACAGGTATTGTCTAGCCCAAGGATCACAGCGACAAATAATCAAAAAGCGGTGATTAAAGTGGGTGAAGATGAGTACTTTGTCACCGAAGTTTCTAGTACCACAACCACGGGCACTGCGACAACAACAACACCAGAAGTTCAATTAACTCCATTTTTCTCTGGTATCGCGCTTGATGTCACGCCACAAATTGATGAGCATGGTGAGGTTATTCTCCATATTCATCCGTCAGTAACAATAACCGATGAACAATCAAAAACCATTCGATTAGGTGATGAAGACTTTACCTTGCCTTTAGCACAAAGTAGTGTGCGAGAGTCTGATACTATCATTCGGGCTAATTCTGGTGAAATAGTTGTGATTGGTGGGTTGATAGAAACACGTAAAGTTGACTTAGAATCAAAAACCCCTTTGTTAGGGGATATTCCTTTTATGGGGGAATTGTTTAAAAGCAAAAGCCAAACGACCCAGAAAAAAGAATTAATTATTATGCTAAAACCCATTGTTATTGGACAGAATACGTGGAAAAACCAGTTAAAGGATGCAAGAGCATTATTAAAAGAATGGTTTCCTGAAGAAGAGCAAATTCAAAAAGCCGCGCAGCAATAATTCGCGGGAAGGTAGGCAGGGTAACTCAATTATGTATTTATATCATTTTGGTTTAAAAGAGTTGCCCTTTACACTGACCCCAAACACAAATTTTTATTTGGGTTTAGAGCCCCATAATGAAGCTTTAGAGGTGCTAACCACAGCATTGAAAACCGGTGAAGGTTTTATAAAAGTTGTTGGTGAAGTCGGCACAGGGAAAACACTATTATGTCGCAAATTGCTTAATGAAATTCCTGAGCACTTTGTGACCGCTTATATTCCTAATCCTTACTTAAAACCTGATGAGCTTCGACGCGCTGTGGCGGTTGAGTTAGGGGTTAAACAAGCACAACGGATGTCCGTACAATTACTAACACAACGCATCCAGCAACGTTTACTTGAACTACATAGTCAAGGTCACTCCGTGGTATTGATTTTAGATGAAGCGCAAGCATTACCTGCGGAAAGCTTAGAAGCGTTAAGGTTATTTACTAATTTAGAAACAGAAACGCGAAAACTCTTACAAGTGGTACTTTTTGCTCAACCAGAGCTAGATCAGCGTTTAAATGAATCCGCTTTTCGACAATTAAAACAGCGTATTACTTTTTCTTATAAGCTTCGAGCCATGAATAACAGTGAAGTAGAAAGCTATATTCAGCACAGATTAATGATTGCTGGCTACAAAGGAGCAGCCTTGTTTAATCATAAATTGTGTAGAAAAATTGCGAAAATATCAAAAGGGATCCCCCGCTTAGTAAACATTTTATGCCACAAAATGCTGATGCTAAGTTATGGTCAAGGACAATTCCATATTACCGCCAAACACTTAAAAATAGCCAGTGATGATACTGAAGCTACGGTGGATCAACGTCATAACGTTTTATTGATTACTAGTGTTGGCTGTTCAATTTGTTTGCTTGCTTTTATCGCTTATTATTACGGGGTTTTACGATGAGTGTTATCAATCAGATGTTAAAAGATTTAGATAAGCGTCAAGGTGAACAGCAAGGCACAGCGACGAATCAAGTCTTAATCAACAGAACTCGTTCACCAATAAAGTTGGTTGTTATTATTACGTTAATTGTAATTGCTATTAATGTGTTCGGTATTTTTGTTTGGCAATTATATAACGAAAATGAAACATTAAAGCTGGAGTCAACTTCATCTCAATTACAGAGAAGTCAGCAAGCAAACCCCTCGGTTAAAGAGGTAGATACTCGGTTAAAATCTGAAGCTGAACAGCAACATATTAATACGCTCACTCAAGCAGTTAATGCTGAAAAAAATGCGTTAACTTTAACAGGTGAACAGTTAGCAAACACGCAACAATCACGAGATATAACCGACGATTCTGATGTTAATACAGATGCTAAAGGGGCAGCTAAAGTAAAAAATAGCCCACTTCAAGAGGCAAGAATTGTTGAAGCTGAAAAAATGGTTAACGAGAATGAAAATACACTAGCTGTTAAGGAAGTAAAGCGACCTATCAATAATGGAAGTGTCACGGTTGATAAACCGACATTATCTATCTCAAGAAAACAGCTCTCAGCAAGTGAACTCGCAGCACAAAAAGTATCTCAAGCCGAACAAGCGTTAGTGGATAATGACTTTAGCAAAGCGGAAAAATTATTTGAAGATGTGTTGTTGGTAAGCCCTGAGCATAAAACGGCACGAAAACAATTAGCCGCATTATGGTTTGGCAGGCAATTATATCAAGCAGCAATTAACCTGTTATCTCAAGGGATCCAGCTGAGTCCACAAGATAGCGAATTTCGTTTAATGAAAGCTCGTATATACTTAAAACAAGGCCAAGTGGCTGAAGCGGTGAATACGCTTAAAGCATTACCAACTGTGAAGAGCACCGAATATCAGGCGCTATTAGCCAGTAATGCACAACAAGTATCCGAATTCGATGTGGCAATAAGCGCTTATCAGCGTTTAACAAGCCTTGAGCCAAATGTTGCACGCTGGTGGCTTGGATTGGCGGTAGGCTATGATAGTAACAGTAACTTTGAACTTGCGAAAAGTGCTTATCGTCAAGCTTTAGATAGCAATGAACTTTCTGAAAACGCCCAGCAGTTTGCACGACAGCGTCTTCAAGCATTAGGAGAATAGTTAACATGGCGGCACCTAAATTAAAAATGCGCCTTGGTGATTTGCTGGTTCATGAGCATATCATCTCTAATGAGCAGTTAATGCAAGCACTGAATAGTCAAAAGTCGACGGGGCGAAAGCTTGGCGACACCTTGATTGAACTAGGACATATTGCAGAACGCCAATTACTTGAATTTTTGGCTCAACAGCTTGATGTGCCTTTTTTAGACATTAGCCAACGAAGAATTCCAGCCGAAGTTGCCAAGTTATTACCTGAAGTGCATGCACGACGTTTACGCGCATTAATCATCGAAGATCAAGGTGATGCTGTTTTATTAGGAATGAGCGATCCTGCTGACTTAGGCGGTTTAGATCAGTTAGAACAAATGCTTGCACCTAAAGCATTAAAACTTGCCGTTGTGATGGAATCTCAGCTTTATGAGGCATTTGATGGCTTATATCGAAGAACTGCTGATATTGAATCTTTTGCCAGTCAATTAGAAGAAGAATACGAACAAAGCACAGACTTTGACTTAAGCACCTCATTTATAGATGAAGGTGGAGATGCCACTGTTGGTAAATTATTACAATCGGTGTTTGAAGATGCAGTACAAATGCGCGCCTCAGATATTCATATTGAGCCAGATGAAAACCTCTTACGTATTCGCCAACGTATTGATGGTGTTTTGCAAGAAAATATTTTAAAAGAGAATAAAATAGCCTCCGCTATGGTCTTGCGATTAAAGCTAATGGCGGGATTAGATATTTCAGAAAAACGTCTACCACAAGATGGACGTTTTAATTTGAAAATAAAAGGGCATTCAATTGATGTTCGTATGTCTACTATGCCCGTTCAGCATGGTGAATCAGTGGTCATGCGTTTACTCGATCAGTCAGCCGGTTTATTGTCGCTTGATGAAACAGGTATGCCAGCTGATTTAGTTGCTAGAGTGAGGCATCAAATATCTCGTCCTCATGGCATGGTGCTAGTAACAGGCCCAACAGGTAGTGGTAAAACTACAACACTGTATGGTGCGTTAAGTGAATTAAATCAATCAACTAAAAAAATTATCACCGTTGAAGACCCTGTTGAATATCGCTTACCACGCATTAACCAAGTTCAAGTTAACAGTAAAATTGATTTAACTTTTTCAGGCGTATTAAGAACCGCTTTACGCCAAGATCCTGATATTCTTATGGTCGGTGAGATGCGTGATCATGAAACGGTTGAAATTGGCTTGCGAGGTGCATTAACCGGACATTTAGTCTTATCAACATTACATACCAATGATGCCATCACCAGTGCTTTACGTTTAATGGATATGGGGGCGGCTGGCTTTTTAGTCGGTAGCTCATTAAGAGCCGTGATTGCTCAACGGCTGGTTCGAAAAATATGTGAACATTGTCATGAAGATTATCAACCGAGTAGCCAAGAAAAACTTTGGCTAACTCATTTAGCGGGTGATGCTATGCAAAACGCCAGCTTTAAGCAGGGCAAGGGGTGTCAATCTTGTCAATATACCGGCTATCGAGGGCGAATTGGTGTTTTTGAGTTATTAGAAATGAATGAACCTATGATGGCGGCATTAAAACGAGAAGATTCAGAAAAATTTACCGAGCTTTCTAAAGCGAATCCTACTTTTACCCCACTAGCTGTTTCAGCATTTAATTATGCGTGCCAAGGTATTACCACTGTTGAAGAGGTCTTACGTCTGGTTGAAATTATTGACGTGAAAGAGTAACCCAATGGCAGACTTTAGCTATACCGGCCGAAATCAACAAGGAGCACAAGTCAAAGGTTTCATCGATGCCGCCAATTCAAGTGCGGCTGCCGAGCAATTGTCACGTCAGCAAATTATTCCAACATCCATTGAAGAGGCGCAAAAAACCAAGGCATCCTCGACAGATCTCGCGCATGTCGATATTGGAGACTTATTAGGCTTTTCAGCGATATCTTTAGATGACTTAATCGTTTTTTGCCGTCAAATGTATGCATTGGTTCGCTCTGGCGTGCCGATTTTACGTGCGATAAATGGTATGGCTGAGTCGAGCAATTCTCCTAAGTTAAAAGTGGCATTAGCTGAAATAGCGACACAATTAGAAGGCGGGTATGAGCTTTCCTCGGCATTACATCAACATCCTAAGTTATTCTCACCGCTGTTTGTTTCTTTGGTTCATGTCGGGGAAAATACAGGGAAATTAGATGATGCTTTTATTAAACTTGCTAGTTATTTTGAGCGAGAGCAAGATACAAGAAAACGCATTAAAACCGCATTACGCTACCCTTCTTTTGTGTTGGCTGCGATAGCCATTGCGATAGTTATTTTAAATATTTTTGTTATTCCAACTTTTGCCAATATGTTTTCAAAACTCGGGGCTGATTTGCCTTGGGCGACCAAAGCGCTAATTTCGAGCTCAAATTTTTTCTTAGATTATTGGCCATATCTATTCGTTGCGTTTGTCGGGATTTTTTTTGGTATTCGCGCTTATTTGAAAACAGATAAAGGGTTGTATCAATGGGATCGCTTTAAAACTAAAATGCCTATTGTTGGTTCTATTATCGAAAGATCTATCTTGTCTCGTTTTTCTCATAGCTTTGCGATTGTTTTAAAAGCAGGGGTTCCTATGACATCTGGCTTATCCTTAGTGTCAGATGCGGTTGATAATACTTTCATGAGTGAAAAAATCATTGCTATGAGAACAGGGATCGAAAGTGGAGAAAGTTTATTGCGATCAGCGGTTACGAGTAAATTATTTACGCCATTAGTTTTACAAATGATTGCTGTGGGTGAAGAAACGGGTCGAGTAGATGAATTACTTGAAGAAGTCGGTGATTATTATGAGCGTGAAGTCGATTATGAGCTGGGTACACTAACGGCCAAAATAGAGCCAATATTAATCGCCATTGTTGCTTCTATGGTACTGATCTTAGCACTCGGTATTTTTACCCCTATGTGGGATATGATGTCGGCGTTTAAAGGTAAGTAATGTCAAACCAAGCCGAGTTAAATAGCCGTGAAAAAACACTCGGGGAGAATGTGGTTATCATTGTCTTGATTGCTATTTTGATGTCGAGTTTTTTATATTATTTTTTTAAGCAAGAACAGCAGTTAACTACAGTGGGCTTTGATGCCATGGCACGCAAGTTTTCGTCAAGTGTAATGGGAATAAGAGCACAGTGGTATATGGACGGCCAACCAGACGAAGTGATCATTAAAGAGAATCATCAGAGTACTGTGGTACTCAAGGTTAATAAAAATGGCTGGGTTGATTTAGGCAATGAACATAACTGTCAAAAAATATGGCTAGCGATTATGGCAACAGAACTTAGCTTTATGAATCAACCGATTGCCGTTTTAAGTATCAATTCAGCGACGAAAGGCGAGGGAAATAAAAATACTCGTTATGTGGGGAATGTTTGCCGCTACAGTTTACCAAGCGGTGAAAGTTTCGATTACCAGCTTGAAACAGGGACAGTGAGTGAAGTTACTATCAGGTAATAAGCTGTAAAAGTCATGTAAACCCATGAATAATGTCTTGAAAAGGTAAATTATTTACTTGTTATTAACGAATTAAGTGACTTAATCACTAAAACGTTGATAGAATCGATTTAATATAGGATAGTTAAATATAATAAATAACTTAGAGGTTGTTATGAAAAAGCAGTCAGGTTTTACGCTTATTGAATTAGTTATTGTCGTAGTGATATTAGGTTTTTTAGCGGTAACGGCAATTCCAAAATTTCTTGATTTAACCGATCAAGCAAAACAAGCCAATATTGAAGGTATGGCGGGTGGCTTTGCTACCGCAATTTCTTTAGCAAGAGCTCAATGGGAAGCTGAAGGTCGACCCAATGATGGTGGAGCAACACCAAAAAATATAGTTAATTATGATGGTGTGAGTTTAGTATTAACCACTGAAGCTGCCGGTATTCGCCCAGGTTATGTTACAGGGTTATCTGATGGAGCAACATTAGGTGGTGGCTTTGATGCAGCAAATTGTGTTGAAATTTGGCAAAATATTTTACAACAACCTCCGGTTGTTTCGGCTACTCTTGCTGACTTGAATGATCCTGACCAGAATGTTCAATATTACGTTACAGAAACTGGAGATCTTGCAGGCAGTACTTGTTCTTATTACTTGAAAGAAACGTTAGCTAAAAGTAGTGGTAGTTATGTGACTACCAATATAAATACTACTGCAAATTTCTTTACTTATCAGCCTGCTAATAGCTCTGTCGCAATTACAATTAATAATTAATACATATTAACTAATTAGATATGAAGGTATATATGAAAAATTTAACAAATACAAAAGGTTTCACCCTTATTGAGTTAGTCGTCGTGATCGTTATCTTAGGTATTTTAGCGGCCACCGCTGCGCCTAAGTTTATTGATCTAACCGGCGATGCTAAAGCTTCAATTGTTGATGGCGTAAGAGGGTCATTAAATTCTGCCGCTGATATGGCACATGCAAAAGCCTTAGTAGAAGGAGAAACTAAAGTAACAGGCTCTGTGACTATTGCCGGTAGTGCTGTTACATTAAAATGGGGATGGCCAGATGAAGACTCAATTGCCTCTTTAATTGATTATGATGATGATATTGAGCAGGTTTCAGGGAGTAATGGTACTTTCCAGCATAAGGATGCATCAACACCTGCATCGTGTGTAGCTGTTTACGAGGATAGTGGTATTACAAATGCTGAAATTAGACCTTCAATCACAAGTTCAACAGGTGGTTGTTAGTTGAGGGTTTAGTTTGATGAAAACCAAAACCGAGCATTTTGCTCGGTTTTTTGTTTTTAGTTATCTAAGTAAATACTGTTAAAGTCTTCTTTATCTTTTTTAATTATTTCACTTTTCCATGATAATTGTTCTGGGTAGGTAGTTTTTGCCTCCTTCAAGACTTTTTGATATTGCTCTTTATTCTTTAAGGTTTTTAGACAGAGCAATATATTACTGTAAATACTTATTCTTGGAGCATGTTTAACACGTCGAAGTCCCCATTCAATATAGCCTTGTAACAACTTCTCATCTTTGTCTCTAAAACCGACAATTAATTGATGAGCATAAATATTTGCTTCAATACGGCTACGCCAAGGTAACGGGTTGATAATATTTCTAAATGATTGGATATTTTGATGGCCATTTTTTTCATGTGTTGTAACAATATTTGCGGTATGAAAGGTGGAAAGTAAAAACGGACTGAATATCACAAAAACTAACAGCGAAAAAAACCTCGGTAATAAAGAAGATGAAAGCGGTAAAGTACCAAGGTTAATGTTTAATTCTTTTGTTGTGTAATAAATGAGTAGTAATAAAATCAGCCAATGGCTCGCCGAACTATAAAATGGGTATTCAACTTGACTATGTATGGTAATAGGAATGACTAGCGCAATTAAAGCCATTGCTGTTGTTTTTGTCACATTTTTAAAAAGCCGTAAATAACCAAAAGCGAAAAGTCCTAAACCAATTAAAGCCACAATACCTCCTTCCACTCCCCAGTATAAAATTTCATTGTGAGGATGATCTAATTTCAACAAAGGCGAAGAAAGCGTTGAATCTGTGAGCTTGGCATTATTATGGTAATCTAAATAGCTGCGCTCAAAACTACCATAACCATATCCTGTAATAGGTTTATCTAAAATCATTTTACTTGATATTTGATAGATTTCTTGTCGAGCGAGAATGTTTTGGTGAGATTTTTTAATTAATGAGATTGGATGATAAATTAAGGCTATTTTTGCCAATATTATTGCCAGAGTGATAATGGATAGATGATGAATAAAGTTTTTTTTCTGTATTTTGAAAAGTCGTGGTGCCAGTAACACAATAGCAAGGAAGGCTCCTAACATTCCTGCTCTAGAGTTTTGAATGATCAGAAAGAAAGTACAGATAAAAACAATCGCTTTAATCACGGCATGCTGGAATTTGTTATCAGTAGTTAACTTTGTCGATAAGTATAAAGCAATAGCGATCCCCGTCGCTAAAAAGCTTGCCATCACATTAGGCTGTAGAAACAAGCCGAATGGCCGGGCTTTATGGGGATTAAAGCCTGGATGATCACCAACATCTAAAATAAAAAATTCTATAAAACTCACAATGCATTGGATCATTACCGCTGCCAATATCAACCAAAGCAATGCGTCTTTTCGCTTTTTCAACTGCTGAAACTGTTCTAAGGCAAGTAGAAATAATAAACCTGCAAATACACCAAGTAATTGTAAAGTGACATGTTCTTTAAATTCACTTTGGTAAAAGTAAGGAATTAATAAAAAGAGAAAACCGATAAAGAACATACTATGAGAACGATTATGGTAGATTATTTTCGTTGAAGAAACTTGCCACAAAGCCATCGATATTAAGCAAGTGACAATTAAC
Source organism: Colwelliaceae bacterium 6441 (assembly GCA_040779345.1). Classification (GTDB taxonomy): domain Bacteria; phylum Pseudomonadota; class Gammaproteobacteria; order Enterobacterales; family Alteromonadaceae; genus Thalassotalea_H. The sequence continues at coordinate 143,563 of JBFONU010000001.1, forward strand.
CAGCTCATAATATTAAAAGATAGATATAAGCCACTGCCACCGGGAGTATCGAGCAAAAAGTGCATACCTATTAAAAAATAGAAGGCTAAAAATGCATAAAAGGCTTTATAAAGAGTCACGTGTTTTTCTAATTTATAAAATAATTACGTAAAAGGGTAAGTGGCTTTGATATGATTTACAACCAGTTAACAGCTTATTATATCGTCGTTCAGATATATTTTTTTCTAAAAACCTTATATGCTTAAATAACTAGTTATTAATTCATCTTTCATAAAACGGCAGTAACAGAAAATAAAAGGCATTTAATGAAAACAAAAGGGTTTACCTTAATAGAGTTAATTGTGGTGATTGTCATTATTGGCATTTTAGCGGCCACAGCTGCACCTAAGTTTGTTAACTTTGAGGCAGAAGCTAATACGGCAACATTACTTGCAGTTAAGGCCTCTATGGAAGGAGCAACGGCGCTTGTATATGGCAAGTCATTGGTTAAAGGTATTCAAAGTAAAAGTTTTAGCCCGACAGATCCAACATTTATTTTATTAGAAGATGGCCCTTTATTGGTTGATAAAGGTTACCCGAAAGACTCAACAGCTGATTGGAGACGCTTAATAGATTTTGACGCACAGTCGTTCAAAATAACTAAAACAATTGGTGGCGCCATTATAGTGTACTTGTTTGATGATGAAACCCCTCAAAGTATATCGGTACCTTGTATTACGTATTATTTGCCAGTTTCAGTTTCACAACCTAAACCTATAATTAAAACTAATGACTGTCTATAGAAAGGGGGTTAGGAAATATGCCCAAGGTTTCACGTTAATTGAACTTATCGTCACGATTATTATATTGGGTATTATGGCTGCGACAATTGCGCCGCGTTTTTTTACCTCAAATGGCTTTGAAGAATATGCCTATCGAACCGAAGTGGTTGCAACGTTACGTGCGGTTCAGTTAAGGGCAATGCAACAAACAGATTCAACTCAGTGTCACAAAGTGAAAACTTCTGCCGATGGAAAAATATTCGGACTGTTAGCAACCGATAACAGTAGTGACAATTGTGACGAAGGGCAGTGGTTTGATGAAGTTAATGGTAAGTATGACTTATCAAAAGAAGATGGCAGCACAAGCGTTCAGGTTGACAGTGAACATTCAGTGAGCTTTGGCGGTAATGACTTTTCTTTTGACCAAATGGGACGACCAGATCTCATTTCATGTGGCAGTCCGTGTATTGTCACGATTAATGGAGCTGAAAATTTAACGATAAAAATTGAAGCTGAAGGGTATATTCATGCACTTTAAAAACGCCTTGCTCAGCAACAAAAATAAGGGCTTCACCTTAATAGAAACCATTGTTGGTATTGTTGTATTAGCGATTTCTTTTTCACTGATCACTACTTTAATTTATCCATTAGTTGGGCAAAGTGCCGATCAACTTCATCAGATCAAAGCAGCAGAGCTTGGGCAATCAATTATTAACGAAATTCAAAATAAAGCCTTTGATGAAAATTCAGATAAAACAGGCGGACTTATTCGTTGTGGAGAAGGTACTGATTGTACACCATATGACAAACTAACGAATGAAGAGGGTGGGGTGAGGGCATCATTTGATGATGTTGACGACTATAACGGCGTAGTATTAGATGAAGATGACTTTGTTAATTCCTTTGGTGACGATCTCGCAGATAAGTATGTCGGTTATGTTGTTGATATTAAAGTATGTAATGATGGTAATTATGATGGGGTGTGTAGCTCTCAAGATGTGGCTAATTCGGATACCTTTACCGCTAAGTTAATTACGGTGACCGTAACGACACCAACAGACGCTGCTATTGCTTTTTCAACCTATCGAGCTAACTTCTGATGAAAAAAATAATGGTTAAACAGCAAGGTTTTACGTTAATTGAACTGATTACTGTTATCATTATTTTGGGAATTCTTGCTGTGGGGATGAGTCAATTTTTGGGCTTTGGCTCACGCATTTTTTCTGAAACGAGTGCCCGAGACGAGCTGATCTCATCGGCAAGGTTTTCAATTGAACGATTAAATAGAGAGTTACGCCACGCACTGCCTAATAGCTTAGTAATTAATGATGACGGGAATTGTTTAAGTTTCACGCCAATTAAAGTGAGTACCGTATATACCGATATTCCAGTATCGCCTGAGGCTAAAAGTAAAATAGTACAAGTGATTCCTTTTGCCCATAACGATGGTCGTTTTTCTGCTGATTTAAAGATGATCGTTTATCCGTTAAAGGCGTCTGATCTCAATGTTAATAGTGGTAAAATATATGAAATTGATACCTTAACACCAAATAGCGACATCCCTGCAACACCATGGCAAATAACAATAGCCAGCCCTGTTGATGTTCATTTTTCAGCGGATTCACCCACACAGCGTATCTACTTTATTGATAGCGATACTCAGTTTTGCATTGAAGGAAGTAGTAAACCTTATCAGCTATACCGTTACCAAAATAACACCGATAGAAGCCTAATGGCGGATAATATTGCTGCATATAATTTGAGTGTCAATGAAGCTTCACAAACAAGAAACGCCACCGCTCAGGTACAATTAACGTTTGAGTTAAACCTAGAAAGTGTGACGTTTAATAACGAGGTGCAAATTCAAAATGTTCCTTAATTATAGAAAAGAAACACCAACAGTAAGGCCAAAAGGCAGCGCGCTAGTTATTGCCATTTTTATTATTGTTGTAATGACATTATTAGGCACCGCGTTAGTGCGTATGCTAAGTACCAGCGCAGAAACGATTGTTTATGAAGTGTTAGGCACTCGTGCTTATAATGCTGCGCAAATTGGTTTGCAATGGCAGTTACAGCAAGTGTTTCCTTTAAATAACACTGCTCAATTATGTTCAGGCACTGTACCTGATTTAAAAAATACAGAGGGATTAGAAAACTGTAAAGTGAGCGTTCAGTGTGATGATTCGCTTATTGTCGATACGAGGCGTTTTTATACGATTAAAAGTACGGGGCAATGTGAGGTCGCTGATGTGATCACGTCACGCACCTTAGAAGTTATCGCAAAATCTTTATAACTCAGTGTTAACATTATAATGAAAAGCAGTGTTGAATTTTTTTACAGTCAACAGACCGACCGTTTTGCTTAAAAATTTAACCCAATGAAAATAAGTGGTTTTTTATTGTTGGCTTAAACTTTGCTTGTGTTTTGTTAGTTGTTTGTAATGTTGTTTATCCTTTTGAGGTTCTAATGGTTAAATTTACAATAAAATTTATTTTTCTCTTGTCAGTAGTTTTTTCTACTTTAACTCAAGCTACCCTTATCACCGATTCTTCAAAATTAACGGGTGATTATTATCAAACCTATGGCGGAATTGATTTTGCTTGGGCATCCCCTGTGAATATTGAAACATGGAATGAAACACCTACCACTAATTATTTATATGCCCCTGACTTGCATGAAGGTTGGGATTATGCAACGGATGCCGAGTTAAATATTTTTAAAGACCACTTTCAACTGTCTGATTTCAAAATTGAAATTGAACCAGGTAAGTTTAGGTATAAGCACGCGGTTGAGTTTTGGAATTCATACTTTACGGATGTTCGAGTGTGCTCTGATGACAGTAGCTGCGATGAAAACAATGTTAATAATTTAATCGATGGTAAAATAAAAAGTGAGTGGACAACCGGTGTTGAAATAGAGTTAGCCCCTGGATTTACTCAGTTTATTGACGCTATAGATATGGATACTGCAACGTATGAAACTATCTATGTTCGCCGAAATGCTCACCCAGTTCCTGAGCCAACGACGTTATTGATTTTTTCGCTCGGCTTAATTGCCCTGTCGCTAAGAGCCCGCTTTTCTCAATAAACATTTTTAAAACAGCTTAAGTTTTAAGAAAATCCCCCCCCAGTTTCGTTTCATGAAAACTTGGCTTTGCAGGATGCAGAGCCTTTTCTTTTTCTATTTAATACATATCCTTACTTGTTAAATGGCGAAGTTCAGAGTAACTTTAATCTAATGATACTCTCGTTAGTTTGTGAAGTTAGTTGAATGCGAAATTTGCTGAAATACTTTTCTTATCTTCTTTTTTCTCTTTCATTTCCTGTGTTAGCAGTTAACCAGTGCTCGCCTTATATTACTAATGCGGCATTGAATGAAGTTTTCTTTAAAAAAACAGGTGCTGATAGAGCGTCATTTATTGAAATTAAACTCTTAGATAGTAACCAACCTAACGCGATTTCGGCTAGCATCTACAACCAGTGGAAAATCAGAATTTGTGATGGTAGCAACTCTTGTTTTACTAAAGCGCTGAGCTTTGCTACTGAGCCCCCTACAGGGAGCACTTATCCATGGCTATATGTTGAATCTCCTATTCTTGATGATAGCTATATTAATTTTTATAATGGTTTTGACTTAGCCCTAATAGATGAAAATGACGATTATATTGATTATATACAAGTTAATAATAAGTCTTATCAAACAGTTAACTGTATTAAAGATGAGTTTGCCTACGTATTTGATGTACCTGCAACACAAAATGGCACTAAATTATTACATCGTATTCCTGATGGCACTGGTGATTGGGTTGTCGTAAACGCAGCAAAAATTAACACTCCTGGTGATGGAAATGGTTATGGTTTCCCTTATTTAGTTATCAATGATGCCGTTGCCGTTCAGGGGCAAAATATTACTTTTACTGTTTATTTAGTCGATGAAAATGGTGCGCCAACAACCAGTAATAACATCATCAGTTTTCGATATAAAACTATTAACGGTTCAGCAATAGGAGACACTCACTTTTCTAACGTTGACTTCACTATTGCTTATATTCCGGCTGATCAAACTTCAATTACATTACCAGCAATATCGACTGTTTTGATTGGCGATCAGGTGACCCGCAACTTTACACTTTTTATTGACGGCTCTAGTGCGGCAAACATTAGTGATGGCTTTGCACAAGGAACCATTCAGCCTTTGCCAAATCCTGTATTTAGCTGTGATGCTACTTTTGTTGATGGGGCAACTAGTCATTCGTCAAGTGGTAATGTTAGCTTTGATGATTGGTCTTATATTTTTGATAATCCAGATGGTGTGTTGCAATCACCAACGGTGACAAATTTTGCGCCAACATCAACTTGCTGGGGATTTGGTGATTGCTCGGCAAGTGGTAGCCCAACTACCCCAATTGATTTAGGCACATTCATCACAACGAGTAGTACAGAGCGAAGAGATGCCACTATCGGCAGTCCTATCACTATTGGTGATGATGGCATTAACGAGTACGACTTTGTGAATGTTGAAGCTGGTGGCTCGTTAACAACCTCTAATGCCCATTCAACGTATTACATGCGAGGCTTATATTCTGCTGGCTCCAATGCTGTGATCAACTTAGCCCCGGGTGATTACTATATTGAATACCTCACTATTGGTTCAGGGACATTACTGTATATTACTGAGCCTGGCGTGGTGCGATTATTTGTTAAAAGTTCAATTTGGATCGGCTCCTATAGTGAGTTTAATCATCAAGCTGATAATGACCGCCAATTACATATTGCCAGTTATGACCAAATTGTTGTTGATACTGCTGTACGCGTTAAAGGTTTGATATACTCAGTAAGCAATACGTTTATCAACCCGTCAGCCCATGTTTATGGTGCGGTATCGGGGAGTAATGTCTATTTAAGTACCGATGCGCGTATTTATACGCAATGTATTTCTACAGCACCAAAGGTCGATCATTATCAAATTATTCATGATGGTAATGGCCTGACTTGCGAGGCGGAAACTATCACGATAAAAGCGTGTACTAATGCGTTTGATGGTACCTGTACCCAATTTACGGGCGAGACATCTCTGGATTTGACCCTTTCAGGAACCAGCCAAACGTTTACCCAAAGCGTACCTTCTTTTACAAACGGCGCTACAACTATTAATGTGAATTATGTTTACCCCGATGAGCCTGTTACCTTATCGGTAGCTAATACAAGTATTCCTGCTAATAATGGTTATGTTTGTAATAATGACGCCCCTAATGATTGTATAATAACCTTTGCTGACAGCGGTTTTAGCTTTTCCACTCAACCCAATAGTAATGCTTTACTAACTGAGCAAATTGCGGGTAAACCTTCCAACCTTGGCTTTGATGCATCACCTTTATACTTAAGAGCAGTTGAAAAAAATAGTGAAACAGGGGCTTGCCAAGCGGCATTAACAGGAACAGTCGAGGTTGAGTTAGCAGCCGAATGTGAAAACCCTTTAAAGTGCGCTGGAGCTCAAGTTGATATTAATGGTACTAATATTCTAACCTTTGATGCCGGTGATAATGGATTATCAGGCAGTTTGTCGACGGTTAATTTGAATTTTGGAGACGCTAATCAAGAATATGCACCATTTAATTTAACCTATCCAGATGTTGGTCTACTTAAATTACATGCAAAATATAAATTGGCAGAGCCAGATCCTAACAACGCTGTTAATCAATATATGACGGGTGAAAGTAATAGCTTTGTTGTTCGCCCTTTTGGCTTTCATATGAATATTGCCCCTGATAGCAGTGGCAATACCACTAACCCAAAAGCGACGGATGCTACGGGTGATAAATTTAAAAAAGCAGGGGAAAACTTTGAGGTTATTGTCACTAGCATGCAATGGGAAGATGGCGATGATGATGATTTAGATGGCTATCCTGATAGTAATGCGGTATTGAAAAATAATTTCCCTACCTTGAATTTTGGCAATGAAATAACACCTGTAAACGTTGAGTTGATACATAGTTTAATTGCTCCTGACCCTATCACAGGTGAGTGGGGCATTTTATCTGGAGGCTTGTATTCGGCTTTTTCAAATGGCGTTAAAAGTCAAAATATAAATTGGAACGAAGTTGGCGTATTAAGCTTAACTGCTCGAATTGAAAGTAATGGTGATTATCTAACCGGCAGTGTCGTTAATACGACAGAGCCATTCGTCGGACGATTTACACCGGATCATTTTGAAATTTCTAATGTTGAGAATGGCGATATAGTTAATCGGAATTTGTGCTTAGGACTAACACCTAAAAGTTATACTTACATTGGCGAAATGAATAACGCAGTGCTTACTGAAGGCGCATTAATATATGGTGTTGAGCCTGAGTTTTTATTAACGGCGAAATCTTCTCTTCTAGATAGTGATGGCAACGCTACAACGACAATGAATTATTCAGGTGACTTTAATAAACTGGACAATAGTCGAGTTTTTGGAGTTCCTACCACAAAAGATGGGAGTAAAAAAGGCAGTGATAACGGTGATTTACTCATTATTGCCAATCTTGATAACGTGGTAAATACTGAAACAGGAAACTTTACGGGTGAACAAATAATTCGTTATTCAGAAAATGACCATTTTACTTACCCGAGAGAGAAAAACACTCAGGTAGCGCCTTTCGAAGCCGATATAAATTTAAGTATTACCTCAATTATCGATTATGATGATATTGAAACAAAAGATTATACCTCTACTGATGATCTTGAATTTCCAAATACTATATTAACCTTACACCCTGTTGGTACTAATATTCGCTTCGGCCGTTGGCAAATTAATAACGCTTATGGGCCTGAAACCGAAAATTTACCCGTTCCTATGACTATACAACAATGGGATGGCAGTAACTTTATCACTAATCCAGATGAAAGTTGTATGGTACCGGCTTCAATAACAAACCCTGAGGATAAAAGAGCCGGAGCAATTTGGAGTTCCTCCATGGATGATGGACAATATCGCCTGTTTGATTTAGAGATAACAGACGCATTATTCATTGAAAATACTGATGCTACAGTGGCAGGCAGTTTCGATAATGGGGAATTAATGCTAGCTCCTAATCAGTTTGTTTTTTCTGCACCTAACAATCGCGCACAAGGGGCGTTAAAGTTTGAATATCAAGTACCCTCATGGCTTAAATATGACTGGAAAGAACAAGATGGTAGCTTTGATGATAACCCGACAGGGTTAATAAATTTTGGCTTATTTCGCGGTAACGATCGCATTATTTCATGGCGGGAAGTCGGTAATTAAAAGAGAATTTAACTTTTTTTAGGCTTTTGGCGAAAAAAATATGAAAAAACTACCACTTTTTGCAAAAACAGGCATCACATCTTGTAAAGTCTGGGGTATGATGGCGACAATTAAAAAAATAATTTCATTACGTTATGGCATTATCGCCTTAACGAAGTAGCAAGGACATAAACACCATATGTTTAAAAAATTACGCGGCATGTTTTCTAATGATTTATCAATCGATTTAGGAACAGCAAATACTCTTATTTATGTCAAAGATCAGGGCATAGTATTAAATGAACCTTCTGTAGTTGCTATTCGTCAAGACAGAGCTGGTGGTTCAAAAAGTGTTGCGGCGGTTGGTGCGGCTGCGAAGCAAATGCTGGGGCGTACGCCAGGTAATATTGAAGCTATTCGTCCGATGAAAGATGGTGTTATCGCTAACTTTTTCGTTACTGAAAAAATGCTGCAGTATTTTATTAAACAAGTCCATAGCAATAATTTTTTACGTCCAAGCCCTAGAGTATTAGTGTGTGTGCCTTGTGGCTCTACTCAAGTTGAACGCCGTGCTATTCGTGAGTCTGCATTAGGTGCTGGTGCTCGTGAAGTTTATTTGATTGACGAACCTATGGCGGCAGCAATCGGTGCAGGAATGCCAGTTTCTGAAGCGACGGGCTCTATGGTGGTAGATATTGGTGGTGGTACAACTGAAGTGGGTATTATCTCATTAAATGGTGTGGTGTATTCATCTTCTGTTCGTATCGGTGGTGATAAGTTTGACGATGCCATAATTAACTATGTGCGTCGCAATTTTGGTAGTTTAATTGGTGAAGCAACAGCTGAACGTATTAAACATGAAATCGGCTCGGCTTATCCAGGCGAAGAGCTTATTGAGATTGAAGTACGTGGTCGTAATCTTGCTGAAGGTGTTCCACGCAGTTTTACCTTAAACAGCAATGAAATTTTAGAAGCCTTGCAAGAACCGTTAACGGGTATTGTCAGTGCAATCATGGTGGCATTAGAGCAATCTCCACCAGAGCTAGCGTCTGATATTTCAGAACGCGGAATGGTTTTAACTGGTGGTGGTGCATCATTAAAAGATTTAGATCGCTTATTAATGGAAGAGACAGGTATACCTGTTGTCGTCGCTGATGATCCGCTTACTTGTGTTGCTCGTGGTGGCGGAAAAGCGCTAGAAATGATTGATATGCATGGTGGCGATCTTTTCTCATATGAGTAAATTGTATTCATTTTTTAAATGGCAGTGCGGTAAATTTGAAGAATTTGCATTATAAAAATGCAGATTTTAACTGATATGAGATGAAGATTACTCGATGAATCCAATCTTTAAACATGGACCATCTCCACAGCACCGGCTAGTTCTGGTGCTGTTTTGTTCTGCGCTATTGATTTTTTTCGATCATAAAATGAATAGCTTCGAGTCTGTGCGTGGTTATTTACAATCTATGGTTAGCCCGTTGCAATACCTCGCCACAACGCCCAAGAAAATGATTGATTGGGCGGTTGAGAATATGGTGACACGTCGTCAACTCATTGCTGATAATCAGCAGTACAAAACCAACGAATTGCGCTTTCAAGAACAGACAATGCAATTAAATATGTTGAAAAAAGAGAATGAACGTTTGCGTTCACTTCTTTCGTCACCTGTTAGAGCCGATGCTAAAAAAATGGTAGCGGAAATATTATCGGTTGATAGCGATCCATATTCTCATCAAGTAGTCATTAACCGTGGTGCTAATGATGGTGTGTTTGAAGGTCAAGCCGTTATTGATGATCAAGGGATTGTTGGTCAAGTATTACATGTAGGGACTATTTCAAGCCGAATTTTATTGATCACCGATGTTACTCACGCAGTACCTGTTCGTATTAGCCGAAATGGTATTCGGTTAATTGCCAATGGTACTGGAAATATTGATCGATTAACCCATAACTATGTGCCGCATAGCACAGATGTGCGAGTGGGAGATGAATTAGTAACATCCGGTTTAGGTGGAAAATACCCGGAAGGTTATCCTGTCGCTAAAGTCTCTGCAGTTCGACAAGATAAGTCGCGTCCATTTGCTCAAGTACAAAGTGAGCCTATGGCGCAAATAAACCGTTTACGTTATGTATTACTGCTATGGCCAGAGCGGCCGACTAAAATATTTTCATCAAAAGAAGATCTCGCACTAGTAAAGGAGACTCATGATGTTGGCACATAACGGCATTATTATCATTTTTACGTTACTAGTGGCCTTGATGGCGAGCATTATGCCAATGCCTTTAAGTGCTGATGCGTTTCGCCCTGATTGGGTGTTAGTGGTGCTACTATATTGGACCTTAGCCCTACCGGCTCGAGTTAACGTGATCACCGCTTGGGTAATGGGTTTTTTACTTGACGTATTATTAGGTTCAATACTTGGAGTTCATGCCGCCGCCATGGCATTGTCGGTATTTATTATTGCAGGGAACTTTCAAAAAATTCGGAATTTCTCTGTATGGCAGCAAGCCTTAATTGTTGGAGTGGTTTCGTCGCTGTATCATTTATTGGTTTTTTGGTTTCAACGCTTTCTAACGGATGTTGTTTTTCTTCCCAGTTATTTATATCCCGTGATTACCACTATTGTCTTATGGCCTTGGGCATTTTTATTACTGCGCAAAATTCGCCGTCATTTTAAAATAAGTTAACGTGAATAAACTCATCTTAGCGTCTCAATCTCCCCGTCGTGGTGAATTGTTAACTCAACTTGGTTATCAATTTTCAGCTTGTCCGGCGGATATTGACGAATCAGAAAAAAAACATGAAACGCCTGTTGAATATGTTGCCCGCTTAGCGTTCGAAAAAGCTCAGTGCATTGCTAAAAATCAAGCAAAAACCACAGTGGTGTTAGGCTCTGATACCTGTGTCGTCAAAGACGGTAAAATTTTAGGTAAACCTGAGGATTTAGCACAATGCATTGAACATTTATCTATGTTGTCAGCAAGCACACATCAGGTGTTTACCGCAATTGCCGTTGTTCAGGGAGAGTTAAGCAAAACCCTTGTAATATCAACTGACGTAGAATTTAAAGCGTTATCAACGAGTGAAATAGAGCGTTATTGGCAAACAGGTGAGCCGCAGGATAAAGCTGGCTCATATGGTATTCAAGGTATTGCCGGACAATTTGTGAAACAAATTAAAGGTAGCTACTCGGCAGTGGTTGGCTTACCTTTATATGAAACAGCGCAATTGTTAGCTGAATTTTCACTTCCTACGCCTATTCAAAGGTAGTGGGCGTTGATGTTTAAGAAGGAAAAATAATGAGCGGTGAATTATTAATTAATGTGACGCCTAGTGAAACTCGGGTTGCATTAATTGAAAATGGTGTGTTGCAAGAAATGCATGTTGAGCGCGAAGCTAAACGTGGATTAGTCGGTAATATATATTTAGGTAAAGTGATCAGAGTGTTACCTGGAATGCAAGCGGCTTTTGTTGACATAAACCTAGATAAGGCCGCCTTTTTACATGCCTCAGATATTAATTCAAAATTGATCTTAAATGATGACGAGAGTAAAGATCAGGTACCCGATATTCGTAGTTTGGTTCATGAGGGACAGTTTATTGTTGTGCAAGTGGTTAAAGACCCTTTAGGTACAAAAGGCGCGAGACTAACCACGGATATTACCGTTGCCGCTCGTTACTTAGTTTTAATGCCAAACTCTAATCATGCTGGCATTTCACAGCGTATTGAAGATATTGAAGAAAGAAAGCGACTTCGTAATATTGTCTCGCCGTATTGTGATGAAACTCATGGCTTTATCGTACGAACGGCCGCTGAAGGAGCAGGAGATCAAGAATTACGTCATGATGCTGAGTTTCTCCGTCGCGTTTGGTCAAAAGTGTTAGAGCGCAAGGAAAGAAAACAAACACAATCGGCAATTTACCAAGACTTGTCATTAGCGTTTAGGGTACTTCGTGATTTTGTTGGGACCTCATTAGAGCGCATACGTATTGATTCAAAACTCACTTTTGAGCAACTAGGGGAGTTCACCCAAGAATTTGTTCCTGAGCTGGCTAAAGTCCTTGAATATTATCCTGGTGAACGGCCTATTTTTGATTTGTTTGATGTTGAAAATGAAATTCAGCGGGCACTACATCGTAAAATTGAGCTAAAATCAGGTGGCTACCTTATTATTGATCAAACCGAAGCAATGACGACGATTGATATTAATACTGGCGCATTTGTTGGTCATCGTAATTTAGAAGAGACAATTTTTAATACCAATATTGAAGCAACTCAAGCAATTGCTCGCCAGCTCAGATTGAGGAATTTGGGCGGAATCATCATTGTAGACTTTATTGATATGCTAAGTAGCGATCATCAAAAACGGGTCCATCATAGCCTTGATGTTGCTATGAGCAAAGATAAGGTCAAATATAGTATTAGCGGTTTTTCGGCGTTAGGTTTAGTTGAGATGACGCGCAAGCGCACACGAGAAAGCTTAGAGCATATTTTATGTGGTGAATGTTCTGTTTGTCAGGGACGTGGTCATTTAAAAACTGTCGAAACAATTTGTTTTGAAATTTTACGTGAAATTGTGCGGGTCAATCGAGCTTATGATTCTGACAAATTTATCGTTTATGCCGCATCAGCTGTGAGTGAAGCACTAATTAATGATGAATACCATAACCTTGCTGAGTTAGAAGTTTTTATTGGTAAGCAGATAAAAATACAAACGGAAACGCTGTATAATCAAGAGCAATTTGATGTTGTGATGATGTAAATATTATTAAAAAATGAACGACTTTCTCATGGAGGAGATAATGGTTTTAAAAATGAGTGATAGTTAAGAAGCATAAGAGAATATGGGTATATCAAAGGTTTCAAATCGTTGGTTAAATAGAGCATACAAATGCATTGCCATTTTCTTGGTGACATTTGCTGTGCTGATCAGTGCATTGCGACTATTTCTACCTTATGCACACAATTATCGCCAAAATCTTCAAGATTATATTAACGCTTCCTATGAAAGTAATATTGTTATTGGTTCCTTAAATATGGGCTGGCAAAGCTCAGGACCGACAATAGAGGCTAACAATGTCAGTATTTTACGAGCACAAGGTGCGGAAGTTTATATTGACTCTTTTAATATCAATATCGACTTTTGGAAAAGCTTAAGAAATAGACGATTAGTCACTCAAAACTTTACCTTGGATGGGGTGAAAGTGTTGTTTGATAAAAAGGTGTTAGCTCAAAACTCAAACGCTGAGCAAGACGCTGTGCTGATTGAAAATGTCTCAGAGTTATTTCTCAAGCAAATCGGGCGCTTTACTGTTAATAATAGTCAGATCATTTACCGCACAGAGACTAAGGAACGTACCTTTTTAATTAGCCAAATTGATTGGTTAAATCAAGGCAATGATCATAAGGCCCATGGCAGTGTGATACTTGATGGTTTAACGTCTAATAATTTACAAGTTGATCTTGATGTTACCGGTGAAACTTTATCTGATATGCAAGGCAAACTTTACCTTTCAGCAAATCAACTTAATATAACGCCATGGCTTGATAAAGTATTAGTGATTGATGATGAAAATACACATTCAACGATTAACTTTAATGCATGGCTTTCTATTGAAAATGGTTTGGCTAAAAAGCTGCAGCTTGCTTTAGGTCAAAATCAAATTGCATGGCAGTATAAAGAAAATATTCAAACACTGAATATTGATCAAGGGCAGATTGTGGTTAATCACCTCGATGCCCCAGAAAATTTACAAATCTATTCCTCTAAGATAAACATAAACTCAAATAATAAAACGTGGCAGCCGTTAACTTTTGAAGTGAATCGAGTGAATGAAGCACTTCAAGGTTATGTCTCAACTATTAATATTGAAGGTGTTGCTGATCTCATACCGCTATTTGTCGAACAACCTGATACTCTCTCAATCATTAAGCAATTGAACCCGATGGGGACAGTGAATGATATATATTTGCAGCTTGTAGACAACGAACTATCTTCAGTGGCTACTTTTACCGATTTTACCAGCCAATATAGCGAAGGGATCCCTGGCATACAAAATGTGTCAGGTGAACTTGTTTTTGCGGAGCAACAGTTACAGGTTAGTTTAAATGCGGTTTCAGGTGCATTAGATTTTGATAAGCATTTTATTGCCCCAATAAGGTATCAGTCGTTATCTTCGACAATGCATCTTTCTTTGACAGAGAATAGCTGGCAATTGACTAGTGAACATATTGATTTTGTTTCTGAGCAAATCAAAGTGAGTGCCAAACTCGGGGTGTTTGCAGAGCAAGGTAAAGATGTACAAATGTCTCTGTTAGCCACAGCGACCGATGGCAATGCTATTTATGCGCAAACTTTCTATCCTCATTTATTAATGGGTGATGACTTAGTTAATTATTTAAAGGGAGCCTTGCAACAAGGTAAACTTGAGCAAGCTTTAGTGCTTATTAACGGGCCAGTGAATAGTTTTCCATATCAAGATGGCAGTGGCACATTTGTAGTAGACGCCGAACTGAGTGGGGCAACGTTCAAATTTGAACAAAACTGGCCGGCAATAAATCACTTCTCAGCTAATTTAAATTTTACCAATAACAGCATGTTAATCACTGGCCGTGATGGTTTATTAAGTGGTATTGATGTCAGAGGGGTAAAAGCAGGTATTGCCGATTTAACCAATAATCAAGTGTTAACGGTTGATGCTCAGTTTAATGAAACCGCGCCTGAGCTGGTTAAAAATTTAATGCTCACCAGTCCATTAGATGACAGCGTAGGCGCCGTGTTAGAACAAATAAAAATTGGTCAAAATATTTCGGGTGATTTTAGCTTGTCTTTACCTTTAGCGGATACAAAATTAGCCCTAGCTAAAGGTCAAATTCATTTCAACAATAATAATATTACCTTGCAAACCCCAGAGATGTATTTTGCTAAAGTTGGCGGTAGCTTACGTTTTGAAAATGAAAAAATTACCACAGATAATGTCAGTTTACTGTGGCGTGATATGCCATTAACGCTTGATGTTAATGCTTACGATAATGACCAACATTACCAAACAGATATTGCTATTTCAGCAAAATGGCAGGAGCAAGCATGGCTTGCACAAGTCCCTGAACTTCTTAAACCATATGCTGATGGAGCATTGAATTGGCAAGGATCATTAGCGATAAAAAACTTCCATGACGGACAGTTTTCTTACCAACTTGATATAGCATCAAATTTAGTTGATACACAACTTAATATACCTCAGCCATTCGCGAAAAAGATCCATGAAGAAAAAAATGCCAACATCAAGGTTTACGGCAATGAAAATCAATCAAGAATAGATGTAAAAATTGGCGAGCAATTAAATTTTTATGGCAATTTAAACCATCAGCAGGTTTCATTTACTCAAGCACACCTTATTTTGGGGGATGAGCCAATGTATCTTCCGATGAGAGGGTTTCATATTACGGCTAACTTAGCTGAGGCTAAGTTTGAACAATGGCAACCTTTTGTCAGTGATATTATTGAAAGTTTGCCTGAACCCGAGAGTCAAACACAAAGCATTCAATTATTGGAACAACCCCAACGTATTCGCGGCAAAGTAGCAAAGCTCAATTTTCTCGACGAGTCCATTCATGGTGTTTCATTTAATTTAGCTGATGAAATTAGCTGGTGGTTATTGGAATTGACGAGTAAAGAAGCTCGGGCAAAGGTAAAGTTTTATCCTGATTGGCACCTTCAAGGGCTTGATATAAATGCTGACTTTATTCATTTAGCTCCTGAAAAAATGCTATTTTCCCATACTCAAGATGAAAATAACGCTGAGACGAAATCTACAGAGAATAAGCAATTAACCACTGTTACGTCGTTCGATAGTGCTTTTAATGATAAGTTTTTTAGCAATATTCCATCGCTGCAGGTTAACTGTGAAGATTGCACGTATGGCAATTTGAATTTAGGTAAAGTGACTTTTAACTTACAAAGACAAAGTGACGATGTATTAACTCTGAATAATTTTGTCTCACAACGAAAAAATAATAAGTTATCTTTCGATGCTAAATGGCAGCATAACCAAGAGTCATCTCAAACAACTATCGCAGGTGATTATAATACAAAAGATATTGAACGTGAGCTTGAACGTTTAGGTTTACCTTCTACGGTTAAAGACAGTGGTTTGAAATCTTCTTTTGATTTAAATTGGCTCGGTGGGCCACAAAACTTTGCCATTGCCACTTTAAATGGCGATATCAGCGGTAAGTTAGATGAAGGCTATTTAGCTGAAGTGCCCGATAAAGCAAGAGCGTTATCGATATTGAGCTTGCAATCTTTAGTTCGAAAATTAAAATTTGATTTTAGAGACATCTTTAGTGATGGTATGTTCTATAGTGAAATCAAAGGCGACTTTCATATTCAAAAGGGAGTTGTTTACACTAAAAACACTTTCCTAAAAGGCTCCGCTGGAGATTTATCTGTAAAAGGGAACACCGATTTAAATACTGAAATACTCGATTATAAAATGTCATACAAGCCTAATTATAGTGCAAGTTTGCCTGCCATAGCATGGATTGCAACGTTAAATCCTGTGACCTTTTTAGCTGGCATTGCAATAGATGAAGTGATCACCGCAAATGTATATAAAGAGTTAAAATTTGAAGTCACTGGTGATATTAGCGAACCGAGTTTTAAAGAAGTAGACCGTAAAACACAAAACATCAGTGTGGGCCGAGGAACACCACCACAAATTGTTGATAATATTCCAGATGTTCAGACTATTAAGTCAGGATCTATTAATCCTGAAACAGGCTTGATTGAAGAAAAAGTGCAGGATAATTTGGATAAATCAGATGGTTAGAGTAAGCGCGATCCAGTTAACCTCAACGCCAAATGTTGAAGAAAATATTGCGAATATTGAACAGCAATTATCTGCTATTGCTTCTCATCAAAACCACCTTGTGGTGTTACCTGAATGTTGTTTATATTTTGGTGGCCGAGACGCTGAGCAAGTCGACTTAGCAAAAGCCACCAGTGCCGATAATACGCTAGTAAGACAACTCGCCAATTTAGCGAATAAGTATTCTATAACGCTCGTTGCGGGTAGTATTCCTTTGTACCAAGCTCAAACCCAGAAATTTACCAATACCTGCTGCGTTTTTTCACCCCAAGGCGAACTTATTAGTGAATACAGTAAAATTCATTTATTTGATGTCAATGTTGACGATAATGAAAAAACCTATTGCGAATCTCGCTATACCCAAGCTGGTGATCAAGTTAAAACAGCCGATTTTGGCGATATTAAGGTTGGTTTAACGGTTTGTTATGATCTGCGATTTCCGGAACTGTATAGGCAATTAACAACATTAGGTGCGAAAATTATTACTGTGCCGAGTGCCTTTACAAAAGTCACAGGTAAAGCTCATTGGCAAACATTACTACGTGCAAGAGCAATAGAAAATCAGGTTTATATTGTTGCAGCAGGTCAGCAAGGCGAACATGCCAATGGACGTGAAACATGGGGGCATAGTATGATTATTAGTCCTTGGGGTGATATTATTGCCTGTAGAGAAGAAGGCCAAGGTATTATAACTGCCGACATTGATTTAAATGACATAGATAAAGTACGCAAAGCCATACCTGTGGCTGAACATAACCGATTTACCACCAAATTGAAGCACTTAATTAAAGTAACAAGTTGAAATAATATGAATAATGTTGAGCGCGAGCTCTTGGCAGATAGCCAACTAGATAAAAGCTTTTTAAACGAAACACTCAACCGCATATATCAACGAAATATTGATTTAGCGGATCTATATTTTCAAGCAAGCTCACATGAATCGTGGATGTTAGAAGATGGAGTTGTCAAAGAGGGCTCTTATAACATTGAACGTGGTGTTGGGGTTAGAGCAATATCAGGTGAGAAAACTGGCTTTGCTTATTCAGATGATATTTGTGAGCAAGCACTCACTAAAGCTGCTGATGCTGCCAAAGGCATTGCATTGTCAGGTCAAAATGGCAAGGTAAAGGCATTTAATGCGCAATCACAACCTGAAATTTATTTAGGTATTGACCCGATAGGTAGTTTAAGCCAAGAACAAAAAATTACCATGTTGCATGAAGTTGAAGCACATGCGCGTAAGCAAGACAGCCGAGTCAAACAAGTTATTGTTAGCTTATCGGGTGTTTATGAGAAGATATTAGTTGCAGCAAGTGATGGCACATTTGCCACTGATGTGCGCCCATTAGTGCGACTTAATTGTTCTGTGCTCGTTGAAGATAATGGTAAACGTGAGCGAGGTACTGGCGGTGGCGGTGCAAGAACTGATTATAGCTACTTTTTTGAACTTGAAGGTGGTCAGGCGCGTTATCTCAGTTATGCCGAAGAAGCGGTACGTCAAGCGTTAGTGAATATCGTCGCGATAGAATCTCCAGCAGGAACACTACCTGTGGTACTTGGCTCAGGTTGGCCAGGGGTTCTATTACATGAGGCTGTAGGGCATGGTTTAGAAGGTGACTTTAACCGTAAAGGT
Source organism: Colwelliaceae bacterium 6441 (assembly GCA_040779345.1). GTDB lineage: Bacteria > Pseudomonadota > Gammaproteobacteria > Enterobacterales > Alteromonadaceae > Thalassotalea_H. Next base: position 162,081 of record JBFONU010000001.1, read on the forward strand.
TCATCGGCATTTTCTGGTAAAGTCGGTCAACAAGTTACGTCTAAGCATTGTACTATTGTTGATGATGGCACTATGGCTAATCGTCGAGGCTCAATAAATATTGATGATGAAGGCACACCTGGCCAATATAATGTCTTAATCGAAAATGGTATTTTAAAAGGCTATATGCAAGACAAGCATAATGCCGCATTAATGGGGGTTAAGCCAACGGGTAATGGTAGAAGAGAGTCATATGCTCATCTTCCAATGCCACGCATGACCAACACGTATATGCTCGCAGGCGAGCATGATCCTAAAGATATTATAAAATCAGTTAAAAAAGGCATTTATGCCCCCCACTTTGCTGGCGGTCAAGTTGACATCACCTCAGGAAAATTTGTTTTTACCAGTTCAGAAGCCTATTTAATTGAAAATGGCGAAATTACCTCCCCCATAAAAGGTGCGACATTAATTGGTAGTGGACCTGAAGCGATGCAAAAAGTGAGCATGGTGGGTAATGACTTAGCACTTGATGCAGGCGTTGGTGTTTGTGGTAAAGACGGCCAAAGTGTACCTGTAGGCGTGGGGCAACCAACATTAAAAATAGATGAAATGACGGTGGGCGGCACGCAGTAATCTTTTATTTTATATTATTTGAAAGCGCCAACGGGCGCTTTTTTTGTTTTTGTCATTCGTTTAAGAGGGATCGTTATTGCGCCAATAATTGTAATGTTATATTATCACAGTTATGAATGTGATGACTTTTCAATACCGAGCACCTAGCTTTCACTTTACCAGTTTATTTTTGCTGGCGGTGATGCTGTTTTCTGCTGTTGGTCATACACATGAATTATCAACAGAGGCTTCACAATCAATCGAACAACTTGATTGTAAATTATGCCAACAACCCAGTGAACCACCCAAACAAAAGATTGAATTGGTTAAAGTAACTCTAGGTTACTTTTCTGCCTTTGTTGAACCGTTTGTAAACAGCTTACCAAGAGTGGCTCAATATCGAACAACTAGCCCTAGAGCGCCCCCTTACATCATTTAATTTTTAGACAGGTTAACTCCATAATATTTATTATGTGAGCATTTTATCGATTAAAAAATTAAGTGAAATTACCATGAAATTATCAAAAATAGCAGTGGCATGTTGTATGTCGTTGGTTGTTACCCCTTTTTCTTTTTCACAAGAGATCTTAGGCACAGTTAAAAATAGCCAAGGGGAAGTTATTGCTAACGCGAATATCACCTTAGCCCATTCTAAACAGCAGTTTACTACGAATGACAAAGGTCAGTTTCTTATTACTGAACTGTCATCTGGCACGTTTGAGTTACATGTAACAGCTAAAAACTATAGCCATAAAAATAAACAAGTTGTATTAGATGAATCGAATGTCACTACGGTTGAATTTCAATTACACCCTAGTGTGATGGAAGTGATTGATGTACATGCAACGCCATTGCATTCCTCTACTATTGAGTCTGCTTTACCTATCAATGTTATTGCCAGTGATGAATTAAGATTAAAACAAGCTTCTACGTTAGGTGAAACCCTTAAAAATGAAGTAGGTGTTCACTCGACGTATTTTGGTCCAGTTGCGAGTAGCCCTATAATTCGTGGCATGGATGGCCCACGTGTCATGGTCACCCAAAATGGCTTAGATGTTGGTGATGCTTCTCGGGTAGGGCCTGATCATGTTGTTTCTTCAGAAACCGCAACGGCTCAACAAATTGAAGTGCTTCGTGGTCCATCGACCTTATTTTATGGTAGCGGAGCAATAGGCGGTGTAGTGAATGTAGTGGATAACCGCGTTCCTACCTCGTTAGGGAAAAATCTTGATTTTATCGTCAAGCATAATGATGTCGCGAGTGAAGACGAAGTTTCTATGGCATTAAACACTCACTCAGGTCAACTAGCTTTTCATGCTGACGGCTTTTGGCGAGAGTCTAGTGATTATAAAATACCCGGTTATGCGGAAATTGAAAACGATCATGATGAAGAACATGAAGAACATGAAGAGCATGAAGAGCATGAAGAGCATGAAGAGGGGAGAGTTAAAGGTAAATTACCTAATAGCTCGTCAGAATCTTCAGGTTTTACCTTGGGAACGAGTTATGTGTTAGACAATGGCTTTGTTGGTTTTTCTTTTGGACGTATGAACCGAGAATATGGTATTCCAGGACATAGTCATGACAGCCATGAAGAAGAACATGATGTTGACAGTGAACACAACGAGCATGAAGAAAATGTTTACGGTGATTTAGTACAAGATCGTATTCAGTTTCTTAGTGAATTAAGTTTTGAACAAGGATTTATTAATAAAGTATCGAGCAAGGTTTCTTATACTGATTATCAGCATAAAGAAATTGAAGGTGGTGAAGTCGGTACGATTTTTAATAATGAAATGGCCGAAGCACGCTTTGATATCTTCCACCAAGAATATGCGGGCTGGAAAGGTGCATGGACTTTCCATTATAAAAATACAGACTTTGAAGCAATTGGTGCTGAAGCCTTTACGCCTCCTTCAGATACAACGACTTATGCCTTTGCTTGGTTAGAAGAACAGCATTTGTCTGATGATATTTTATTACAGGTAGGGGCTAGGCTTGAACGTGTTGAGGTTGAAGCAGGCGATAGTCGTTTAGAATTTAATCATGACGAACATGATGAACATGACGAACATGACGAACATGAAGCCGAGGGCTTTTTTAATAAGCAATCATTTACCCCAATGAGTCTGTCAGCAGGGCTCGTGTGGGATTATCAACACGGTTATAATCTTGGATTATCACTTTCATATTCACAACGGGCACCATCGGCTGCAGAGTTGTTTTCAAATGGGCCACATATAGGTACGAATAGTTATGAAGTGGGTGCCTTGTATGAAATTCATCAAGAAGATGGTGACTTACATTTTGACTTAACAAATAAAGCTATTGAACTTGAAGCAGCAACGAATATTGATGTGACTTGGCGAAAATTCGAAGGCGATTTTGGTTTTGTGATCGGTGCTTTCTATAATCATATCAATGATTATTTATATCAGGAAAATACGGGTACTTTTGCTGAAGCTCATGAAGAACACGATGAGCATGAAGAGCTCGATGAACACGAAGAGGAAGGCTTACCTGTCTATATATATCAACAACATGATGTAGATATGTATGGTTTAGAAGCAGAGTTTATTTATCAAATTAACAGTGAATTTAAAACGTCATTATTTACTGACTATATTAAAGCTGAATTAGCTGATGGTAAGAACTTGCCTCGTATTCCGCCAATGCGTGTTGGTGGACAGTTAGACTATCAAAGTAATCACTATGCAGCACAACTATCGATAACACATTATTTTGATCAAGATGATATTGCCGAGCGAGAAACAAAAACTGATGGCTATACAATGGTTGATGCTAACTTTAATTATTACTTAGACGGTATTGGTGATGATTTTGTTATTTTCGTTAAAGCGAATAACATCACAAATAAAGAAGCACGTGTACATACTTCATTTCTGAAAAATGTTGCTCCTTTACCTGCTCGCGGTTTTACTTTAGGTGTAAGAGGAAGTTTTTAGGTTTGTTTGTTATTCACTGATGAAAAAGGCGCATTAATGCGCCTTTTTTATTAAGTGAATACTATAGCTATTGGTTGTTCTGGTTATTTTAAGCGGATGCCTTCCTTCTCAATGATGATTTTCCCTTTTTTCATCAAATTACCAACAGTTGATTTGAAGGTTTTTTTACTGACGCCCAAAGTGCGTTTGATCTGCTCTGGAGAGCTCTTATCATGCAGTGAACTAAAACCACCTTCTGCTTCAAGGTGTGCGATAAGTTTAGCGCTAAAGTCATTAACTTTACCTTCGCCGGGGCGGGAAAGCGATAAATCAATACGACCATCTTGACGGATGTTTTTGATAAAGCCAGTTACTTTTTTGCCAATACGAAGCGGTTGAAAAATTTCATTATCAAATAATAAGCCCCAGTGTTTATTATTAATGATCGCCTTAAAGCCTAAGTCTGTTTTACCACCAATAATTAAATCAACCTTATCCCACTTTTGGTAATCTGCTGGCCAAATATCAATAAAGCGATCAATTTTACTTGTGGCGACCAGACGTTCGGTACTTTTATCCAAATAGATATGCACTAAATAATACTTGCCAGTTTCCATGGGGGAATGTTGCTCGTTGTAAGGTACCAGTAAATCTTTTGGTAAACCCCAATCCAAAAATGCGCCCATTTTATTTACTTGAGACACTTTTAATGACGCAAATTCTCCCAACTGCGCTAATGGTTTTTCAGTCGTGGCAATTAGCCTATCGGCTGAATCTACATAGATAAAAACCTTGATTTTATCATCTACTTGACAGTTTTCAGGCAGGTAACGGTTTGGTAATAATATCTCCCCAAGGTCACCTGCGTCCAAGTAGGCTCCATTGGCCATGACAGCGATTACGGGAAGGGTATTATATTGACCAATAGTTGCCATAGTGCACACTCAATAGTTAATTAGCATAAGAAAATTTTAACTATTATATCCCATTGCACAAAAGTTATGTCGGATAATCAAGTAAATCTCTATTTTATTCACAAGGCATGATGTTTAATTATGCTTTGATAACATTTTTAGCATGGATATATTGCGCATGGCTCAAATGCAAAAGGTCGGCAATTTTTCTGATGATATGTTCTTCAATACTGGCAACTTCACCATCAGCTATGGCGAGTTTCCATAGCAAAGTGACAATTTCACCTTTTTCTTTGGGGGAATAGTGACTGTTGATTTTAGAGGTGAATTGATGAAAATCAATTGCATGTTCACTTAGCTCGATGGCTTGAAGAATAAGTTCATGAACTTCATCTGGCGCTAAAGAAAATTGCTCAGAGATTATTTTTTCTAATAATTTTTGCTCTTCATCGTCTAGGTGACCATCTGCCTTCATGACTTCACATAACAGCACAGTACAAGCCATTTCAATACTCAGTTCAGTATTCGTTGAGCTTTGTTCTTCGCTTAATGATTGAAAAAATGCGGTAATTCTCATCAACATAATAACATCCTCCGAAGCCGTTAATGTTAATGGTTATTTATGTTAACTCAAGCACTAAATCGCAATAAATTGTGTCTGATTCATGTAAAGTAGTCGTAGCAAAGCAAATGGGATGTTTGCTATTTAAAAAACGACTGATTACAATTAATACATGACAGCGCTGTCTTGATGGGCGTATTTACACTTAATGTAATAAAGTTTAAGGGTTTTTATGAGTGAAACACTCGATACAACAACAATAAAAACAAACAAAAAGACACGATTATTATCAATAGATGCTTTACGTGGTTTTGATATGTTTTGGATTTTAGGCGGTGAAAAGTTATTCGCTGCTTTTTTCATTATTACAGGCTGGTCATTTTTTCAAATCGGCGCTGAACAAATGGAGCATTCTGCTTGGCACGGTTTTACTGCCTACGACTTAATCTTTCCGCTATTTATTTTTCTTTCTGGGGTAAGTTTAGGTATCGCCGCAAAGCCTCTTTCATCGTATCCGGCCGATAAGGCAAAATCATTAGTTCGACATGGTTATAAAAGACTATTTTTGCTGATATTACTTGGCATTTTGTATAATCATGGTTGGGGGGCTGGCATACCTGCGTCACCTGACGATATTCGTTACGTAAGTGTATTAGGTCGTATAGGCTTTTCTTGGTTTGTTGCCGCTATGTTGGTTTGGTATGTTAGTGAACGTACACAGTGGATAGTGGCATTAGCTATTTTACTTGTATATTGGTTAATGTTGCAATTTGTTACTTTAGGCGGTGTCGGTGGTGGTAACTTTACCGCAGAAGGTGCGCTCAATATTTGGTTTGATCAAACACTTTTACCAGGGATAACCTACCATAATCTCCCTTTAGATCCTGAAGGTTTGTTGTCAAATGTTACTTCTATTGTGAATGCATTGGCTGGTGTTTTTGCTGGGCGTTTTATGATCAAACACATGCATAACGCTAAGTATTTAATTTCACGATTATTACTGGTTGGTATTGCCGTAGTCATTATTGGTTATATATGGGGCATGTATTTTCCTATTAATAAAACCTTGTGGACAAGTACATTTGTTTTAGTCACCGTGGGATATAGTATTCTACTGCTGACATTGTTTTACACCTTAATTGATGTGTTAGGCTCAACTCGTTGGGCGAAGTTTTTCGCCGTTATTGGCACTAATTCAATTATTGTTTATATCGGGACAAGTCTTATTGATTGGAAATACACCAGCAAAAGCTTTTTTGGTGGCCTTTTAAATATAGCTCCTGCTGGTTGGGATGATGTTATTTTATTCGGGGGCATGCTGATTTTACAGTGGTGCATACTCTATTGGTTATATTGTCGAAAAATATTTATAAAAGTTTAATTTTTAGTTAAATTGACTAATGGCTTAATAAAAAGAGATCTCTTGCAGGTCTCTTTTTTATTGCTTAAAAAAAAGTAAAAAGCTATATAAAACAATGTGATATTTTTTTTATCCTGTTTTTAACCTTATTCGTCGCATTTGGGCGCGAACTTTGTAACAAGCATTTACAACTTATTTAAAGTGCATGACCTATAGTTCGTTATAATTGTCATCACTTTACTTAATGTTACATCTGTTCATATTTATTTGAGGAATTAGCGGTGACTAGAAAAAAACAAATCATTGTCCCTATTGTTATTTTAATCGCAGGAGTTTTACTTTTTGTGTTTTTTTCAAGTATGAAAAAGCCCCCAGAAGAAAAAGCGAAAGTTGACAATACCCCTATCGTTGCAGTTGAAGAAGTGACTGTAGCGCCATTAACCTTAAGTGTAGATTCATACGGTATTGTAAAACCTAAATATGAAACTGAAATTGTTGCTCAAGTCAGTGGGCAGATTGTTGAACTTTCAGAGGCGTTTCTCAGAGGTGGCTTTGTTAAAAAAGGCCAATTATTAGCACGAATTGATCCTAATGATTATGAAGCTGCATTAATTGATGCGGATGCAACGCTTGCGTCGGCAATGGCGGCATTAGAGCAAGAACGTGCAAAAGGGAAAGTAGCAGCGCAGGAATGGAAGCGTATTATTGATGCGTCACCCACGAAATTAAGTTTACGTAAACCGCAATTAGCACAAGAGCTTGCAAGGGTTAAAGCCGCACAAGCCTCTGTTTTAAGAGCCAAAAGAAACCTTGAAAGAACAGAGCTAAAAGCACCTTATAATGCGATGATCGAATCTCGCACAATCGGTTTAGGTTCGTTTGTTGGAACGGGAAGTAAAGTAGGTAAAGTATTAAGCACCGCAATGGCCGAAATTAGATTGCCGGTTGCTGATAATCAATTGCAATTCCTCGTTGAACAAGGAAAAAATGCCAGTGTGAGTTTAGTGGGGACATTTGCTGGAGTTGAAACAACCTGGCAGGCAAAAGTTGCTCGCAGTGAAGGCGTTATTGATAATAAAAGCCGTATGAGCTACCTAGTTGCAGAAATAAAAGACCCTTATGTACTAGAAGAAGGGTCAGAGAAAACACCTATTCGTTTTGGCTCTTATGTTAATGCAAAAATATTAGGTGTTGAATTAGCCAAAGCAACAATACTGCCACGTTATCTAGTGGATAACAATCGTGTCGCCATTTTGAATAATGAGTCAAAACTTCATTATGTTGATATTGATATCGTTCGTCAGGTTGGCGCTGATGTTATTGTGTCTAAAGGTTTAGTGTCTGGCGATCAGTTGATAGTTTCTGCGCTAGATTATCCTGTTGATGGGATGAAATTGGCATTAGCTACAGATATGCCAGAATCAGATAAAGAAAATATTGAAACTGAAACTGATACGCAAATAGCTAGCGTTAAGGACTAAGTGATGGATGATACTAACAAAGGTTTAATTGCTTGGTTTGCTCGCAATAGCGTTGCAGCCAACTTACTCATGATATTTATTATTGTTGGTGGCTTCTTTACCGCGATGACCATTAACAAACAGATGTTCCCACAAGTTAAAATTAACTGGTTGGAATTTACTGCCCCTTATCCTGGAGCGGCTCCCCAAGAAGTTGAAGAAGGCATTACCATTAAAATTGAAGAGGCGTTGGAAACGATCCAAGGCTTAGAGCGAGTGATCACTTATTCAAGTCGCAACTTCTCTTCAGGATATTTTCGTGTTGATGAATCTTATGACCCTCAAGTTGTTTTGGATGAAGTTAAATCGGCAATTGATTCCATTCCAAGTTTTCCTGATGGTATGGAACGTCCAAAAGTTGAGCGCATTAAAATTAAGCAACAAGTATTAGAAATGTCATTGTATGGTGATTTAACAAATACTGAACTTAAAGAGTTAGGCCGCAAAATTCATGATGAAATTCAACAATTACCCTCGGTAAATATTTCAGAATTTCACAGTGGATTAGGGTACGAAATATCTGTTGAAGTGAGTAAAGATAAATTACGCGAGTACGGTTTAAGTTTTAATGACGTTGCTCGTGCTGTGCGTGGTCAATCTAGAAATATGTCAGCGGGTCAAATTAAAGCGGCAAATGGTTACATTAATTTACGGGTTGAAAACCAAGCTTATCGTGGTCATGAATTTGAACAATTGCCAGTGCTGACTTTAGCGGATGGCTCTAAGGTGTTACTGGGTGAAATAGCAACCGTTATTGATGGTTTTCAAGAAGGATTACAATACTCAAAATTTAATGGAAAGAACTCTGTTGGTTTTAGTATCAGTGCGTCAGATAATCAATCAATTACCGACGTGGCTAAAGTAGTAAAAAGTTACGTTGAACGTAAATCTAAAGACTTACCTAAAGGCGTTAAGCTAGAACCATGGGTTGATTTTACTTACTACCTTGAAGGTCGCTTAGACATGATGCTAAGTAACATGATGAGTGGCGCGGTATTAGTTTTTCTGATCATGGCGGTATTTTTACGGGTTAGATTGGCTTTTTGGGTGATGATGGGATTACCTGTGTGTTTCTTAGGAACGCTGCTATTTATGCCCATGGAATTTGTTAACGTTACTATCAATATTACCAGTTTATTTGCCTTTATCATGGTGCTCGGTATTGTTGTTGATGATGCTATAGTAATGGGCGAAAGTGCCCATGATGAAGTAGAGTCAAAAGGTCATAGTACAGAAAGTGTTATCCGCGGAGTAAAACGTGTCGCAATGCCAGCTACTTTTGGTGTATTAACGACTATCGCAGCTTTTGTACCTTTTATATTAGGTGATGGTCCGTCTTCAGCATTTAATAAATCGATCGGTTTTGTTGTTATCTTATGTTTAATCTTCTCGTTAATAGAGTCTAAACTTATTCTTCCTGCTCATTTGGCTCGAATGAAAGTTAAAGTTTTTAATCCTAAAAATCCTTTAGACCGCTTACGTAAAGTAGTTGATGACAGATTAAAGAGTTTTATAGAGAACGTCTATCGCCCTGCATTAACTAAGTTTTTGGATTACCGTTATGGCGTTTTAACTTTCTTTATTTCGATTATTCTCTTAAGTGCTGGTTTGGTTAGTGGTGGTTTTGTTAAATTTGTCGGTCAACCTAAGATCCCACACGATTTTCCAAATATTAATGTTGAAATGAATGTCGACACGGCTGAAAAAACGACATTAGACACTATTCTACGTATTCAACAAACACTTTACGCAGTCGATGACAAGATAGAAAACGAATACGGTAATAAGATGATTTCAGATATGGCCGTTCGTTTACGTGGTCGAACCAATGCTGGCATTACTGTGAAGTTGGTTGATCCAGAATTACGCCCTATGGATACATTTGAACTTGCGGAATTATGGCGTAAAGCTATTCCAAATTTACCGGGTGTTAAATCATTTTCTATTGATGATAATTTGTTTGGTGGAGGCCGTGAAGATGGTGATGTCGCTTTTAGATTAGAAAGCCAAAGTGATGAACAATTATTAGCCGCTTCAAAAGTGTTAAAAGAAAAATTGAACTCGCTTAAAGGTGTTAGTGATGTTAATGATTCTCGTCAAACGAGCGCTAAAGAAGTGCAGTTTAGCTTAAAGCCGTTAGCACATAGTTTAGGGTTAACCTTAGCCGATATCGCATCACAGGTTGGACACAGCTTTTATGGGCTTGAAGCTCAACGGATTCTTCGTGATACAGAAGAAGTGAAAGTCATGATCCGCTACCCTCTTGATCAGCGTAGTTCCATTGGTCATGTTGATGATGTAATGATCCAAGCACCGAATGGCGCTGAGTTACCTTTATCAGAGTTAGCTGAGATAGTTTTAACTGATGGCGTGACTCGTATTCGTCGTGAAAATGGAAATCGCACTATAAACGTTTGGGCGAAAGTGGATGCCGACCAAGTAGAGCCATTTGAAGTGGCTAAAGATATTAAAGAGAACTTTATTCCAAAACTATTAAGACAGTTTCCACTAGTCAATAGTGAAGTCTCTGGACGTATTCAAGAAGAAATAGATAGCTTTTGGGAACAATTAAAAGGTTTTGTCATTTCGCTTATGGTTATCTACTCGTTATTGGCGATACCATTAAAATCATATTCTCAACCATTAATCATTATGACGGTAATACCATTTGGAATTATTGGTGCAACCTTTGGGCATTTACTGTTAGGTATGGATCTTAATGCACTGTCATTATTTGGTATTATTGCCGCTGCGGGGGTGGTTATTAATGACTCCTTAGTGATGGTTGATTATGTGAATAATTCAAGAAAATCTGGTATTCCATTAAAGCAAGCCGTGGTGTTTGCAGGAACAAAAAGGTTTAGAGCCATTTTATTAACGTCTCTTACGACCTTTATTGGCTTAGTACCTATCATCTTTTTTGAAACAAGTATGCAAGCACAAATTGTGATACCTATGGCTGTTTCTTTAGCGTTTGGGGTGTTATTTGCAACGATTGTGACGTTAATTTTGATCCCTGCCATGTATTTAATGATAGAGGATGCTAAACGCGGTATTAAACGTTTATTTGGTGCAAAAAATAAGGCAGTTGAACACAGTATTGAAGAAGCGACTTCTTAATCGATAACGAACCGTCCTAGGTTTGTTAATCTTTATAAAACCAGTTATTGAAAAATAACTGGTTTTTTTATGCTTAGTTCTTGAATTAATAAATTTATATGCTTGCTTAACATTCCTTTCTTTTTCATCAAAACCCCCTTGCCAGCAGAGAAATAAACTGTCAAAGTGAATATAACTTCTCTCGCTAGATTTGCTCAAGGAGGTTATTGCTACAAAAATGATTGTTGATCATTTTGTCAGCTAGCATGTTATGCTTTTGGTGCATAGCCACAAGTATAGAAAGTGACACATTGATTAACCCATTGTTTATCAATAATTATGGAACTTTTTATATGACTGAAGAAAAAATCACCTATATCTTAGATACCAATATTTTACTGCACGAACCGTTTGCCTTTCTCTCATTTCAAGAGCACGACGTTGTTGTGCCAATGACGGTATTAGAAGAGCTTGATTCAATAAAAGATCGCCGTAAAGACGTCAGCCGAGATGCCCGAGTGGCGATTAGAGCGTTAGAAGACGCATTAGCGGATGCAACTCCAGAAGAAGTCCTTGCAGGGGTGTCTTTGCCTAATAGCCATGATGGAAATGCTACTGGTCGCCTCTCAATTTTTAATGATTATACGCTTGAGCAAACCGCGGGAAAGCTCTCTTTTAATGAAAATGATAATCGCATTATCAATACCGCAATTCATATTCAAAACCTTCATCAAGATCGTAAAGTGGTTTTAGTCACTAAAGATATTAATATGCGCTTGAAAGCGAAAGGTGCAGGATTAAAATTCGTTGAAGACTATCGAACTGATCAATTGATTGATGATATTCAGTTTCTTACTAAAGGCTATCATAAGTTTTCCGGCGATTTTTGGGATCATATTAAAGATTGCGAAAGTGAAACGGAGGGGCGTAATACTACCCATTATATTAACAAAGATAACCTTCCTAGTGTTTATATGAATGAATACTTACTGGATGAAGGAGAACATTTTGCCGGAAAAGTCACCGGTTGGGACGATGAAAAATTAGCGATAACCGATTTAAGCCAAGAGCGCTTAATGTCGAAACAAGCGTGGGGGATTCATCCGAAAAATATTTATCAAGGAATGGCAATGGACGCTTTGCTCGATCCTAGCATAGACCTTGTGATCCTTACTGGCCCCGCTGGTTGTGGTAAAACATTGCTTGCCTTAGCTACTGCTCTTGAACAAGTTGTAGAAAGAGGGTTATACGATAAAATTATTGTCACACGCAGTACACCTGAAATCGCTGAGTCTATCGGTTTTTTACCGGGCACCGAAGAAGAAAAAATGGCTCCATGGTTGGCGGCGATTACTGATTCATTGGAAGTGCTGCACAAACAAGATGAAAATATGGATGGTAGTTTAAATTACATTATGGATAAGGCGAACATTCAGTTTAAATCAGTAAACTTTATGCGAGGTAGAAGTATACAAAATGCCTTAGTGTTATTAGATGAATGCCAAAACTTAACCGCTTCCCAATTAAAAACTATAATCACACGCTGTGGGGAAGGAACAAAACTTGTTTGTTCAGGGAATTTAGCGCAAATCGACAGTAATTATCTAACGGCACTAACATCAGGGTTAACCTACATTGTTGAGCGTTTTAAAGACTTTCCTGGCAGTACCACGGTTAATTTAAATGGTGTCGTAAGGAGTCGTTTAGCCTCATTCGCGGAAGAAAATTTATAAGTAAATTTCTCAGTAAATTTGAGTAATCGATTCAGGAAGCTAAACGCTTCCTGAATTTTCTTATGCATTTATACAAGGAAAAGTTGAAAGAGTTAATGGCTATTTTAATGACAAAATTTAAATCTCATTCCATACGACTTGCATTGATTAATAATAGGGGGAAAGGCGGTCAGTTTTATTTTGTTAGCTTTTTCTTAATACTATTCTTAGCAGAAATACCTTCAGTTTATGGGGAGGTTTTAAGTTGCCTTGATCATTCTGGAAATACGATTTATACGGATAACCGCTCCCATTGCGCAACGAATGAAAGCCCTTCTACTAAAAACATTCAACAAAAAAATACACTAACTAAAGCTTCAGATAAATGTGGAAAAGTCGTTAAGAATAAGCATAAAGTCGATTATTGCACACCACGCAGAGAATACTATAAAACCGAGAGTCATTGGACTATCTTTTTAGAGCGAACATTGGTTGATACCGATAAAGAGTATGCGGATAAGGCGCTCAATAAACTTGAAAAAAACCTTAATGAAATTGTGGCAAAACTTCCGCCAAATGCCGCACGACAATTAAAAAAGCTAACTATTTACTTAATGAAAGGTGAAAAGTCCGGTGTTGACGAGGGCGGCATGTCTTACATTCGTCCGGGAGAGCCAAGTAACTACCATTATTTAGATCCCCGTTGGCAACATGCCATTGTTGTGTACAGTGCTAAAACCTTGATGTACTTAGATGAAATGTGGACAAAAAAAGCATTGATGCATGAACTAGCTCATGCATGGCACATCTCTAATTGGCCGCAACGTTATCCGCCTATTTATAACGCCTATTTAAACGCAAAGAATAAAGGCTTGTATCGTAATATAGACGATTATAAGGGCAGAAAAATAGCAACTGCCTATGCTCTAAAGAACCAAATGGAATATTTTGCCGATTTATCCGCAATGTATTTTGTGGGAGGGAATTATTTCCCATTTGATGCAAAGACGCTGAATAAGTATGACGCAACTGGCACTAAAATGGTTAGCTCGCTGTGGTTTTAAATGAGTCCGCTTGTTAATAATATTTAAGGGATGATGATCCTGCGATGATATTAATTGGCGCAACCGGCTAAGCCTGATACTTGTTTTACTGAAAAAATTTTCATTTGTATCGCAGCCGATATATTCGATTTTATCGCATTTCTTGTTTGTGGTAGGTGTTGATTTTTTGACGTTATTCACTTCTTGTGAAGCATGATTAATATTGTCCTTTCTCAGATAAGATTACACCTAAGCAGTTTACCGCGCGAACAGCCTTTCTTGTGTTTTTTTTTACTCACTGCATGATTAAAAAAATCGATTAATAAAGCGAAAATATTTCGCTTTTCAATGCTTAAATTTAAGAACATTATCTTGGTGAAATCCAATTTTGATGTTTTAAAGAGTAAGCAGATGAATATTGACACTTATGACGATGTAGATATTGATTTAAATTTTGAGACGGGTATTGCCGGCTTTGAAATTGCCTATGGTTCTATCAACAAAAAAGCAATGAGAAGAACGGTTAAATACAAACAACAACTTAAAGATAAACTGGATTCTTTAAGTGAAAAGCGGATGCTTGATAAACAGCTTAATTCATTAAGTGATTATTGGGATATGTAACAGGTTTATATTTTATCGAGAATAAATATGAAAAAAATCATTCTGGTGTTAATTATGCTACCACTGCTCTTTAATGTTGCTAACAGTGAAGAGAAACAACCCGAGTTAGAAGAAGCACCTAAAGCGCTTTTGTTAAGCTTGTTAGAAAATTGTAAGCAAGATGCGATTGAAGATGAAGTGATGAAAAAAGATTTGAATAAATACTTACTCACTTGCATTAATGATGAACTAGAAGCTATCAATTACAAGCTTATTAAAGTGTTACCAAAAGATGTTTAGGTAACAAGCATAACAAGTTTTAAGTCACTCAAATTTTTTAGTTCATTAATTAAAGTGAACTGACTTATTTGAGTGTACTTATTTAATTAAATAGTGACATAAGGAAATAAGTTAAGCGTTTGCTCAATAATATCTACTTTTTGACTCTTCGCTAAATAAGCCGCATAAATTTCCCGAGAATATACCGGCGCCTCTTCAACAATATAGAGTTTGTTACTTTCGGTGTATTCGAAAATCATTTGTCTGGGCAAGTAGGCACTGCCACCCGCATCGAGCAGAAAGTTTAAAGCTATTCGCGGTTGGCTCATGTAATGTTTGGCGGGAGGAGCGTCTTGAAATTCTCGTAAATGTTGGGCGTTAATCGCTTCTCCATAATCCACCATAATATAATTATCTAATGAAAATATCTCTGATAAATCATGTGGCTCAGTGGTTACTAAATGCAAAGGCACTGTTGCTACCTTTTCTGTAATTAAGTCTTCAACAAAGGGGGGCTCAAATAAAAAAGCCACATCAATAACACGACTCAGTACGCTTTTTCTTAATTCTAGGGGGGAGTAGGTACTGGTGAGCAAGCTAACATCTTCAATATTACGATGGATTTTCTTTAACCAATCTTGTAACACAATATCCCAAATTGACATCATTGAGCCAATGACCAACTGATGGGTATCACTATCAGCAATGCCTACATCTTGCTTCGTTTTTTGCCACATAAACAGCAGCTCATTCGCATGTTTTATTAATCGGTTACCTTGAGGTGTTAATTTCAGATGCTTTTGACTTCTATCAAATAATAATACGCCTAAATCTTCTTCTAAAAGCTTAATCCTTGCACTGACGGCCGATTGCGTAATAAACAAGTTTTCAGAAGCGATGCGAAAATGTAATGTTCTACTGACTTCAAGAAATGTTTTTAATAGTTCGATTTTCATATAAACCTTATATTACAGAGTAATCAAATATTTTGATTAAACCCAATAAAATTAAGCGTTTTATTATTCAATGAGTTGACTATACACTGCTATATTAATTATTACCTTATATTTTATTTACTTAATACCCTATTAATCAAAGGCATTATTATGAAAGTTGCTATTTTATCTCGAAACAAAAACCTTTATTCAACTCGTCGTTTAAAAGAAGCGGGGGAAGCGTTGGGGCATGAAGTTGATATTATAGACACGTTGCACTGCTATATGGATATTACTAGTAGTCGTTCAACTGTGCGTTATAAAGGTGAAGAACTCCCAATGTACGATGCGATTATTCCACGTATAGGCGCATCAGTGACTTTTTACGGTACAGCCGTCGCGAGACAATTTGAGATGATGGGAACCTTTAATATCAATGAGTCTGTCGCCATTAGCCGATCACGTGACAAATTGCGTTCATTGCAACTATTGTCTCGTAAAGGCATTGGCTTGCCGAGAACCGGCTTTGCCAGCAAACCTGATAACATTAAAGATCTCATTAAAAATGTTGGTGGCGCTCCCGTTGTGATCAAGTTATTAGAAGGGACGCAGGGGATTGGTGTGGTTTTAGCTGATACGGCTAAATCAGCAGAAGCGATCATCGAAGCGTTTATGGGATTAAAAGCGAATATTCTCGTTCAAGAATTCGTAAAAGAAGCGGGTGGTGCTGATATTCGCTGTTTAGTGATCGGTGGTAAAGTTGTTGCAGCAATGAAACGGCAAGGGGCGGAAGGTGAATTTCGTTCGAACTTACATCGAGGTGGTAGTGCTGAAGTGGTTAAATTATCCAAAGCAGAACGTGATACAGCCGTTAATGCCGCTAAAGTGATGGGGCTAAACCTATGTGGTGTTGATTTATTACGTTCACAAAATGGCCCTATGGTGATGGAAGTAAATTCATCCCCAGGGTTGGAAGGTATTGAAACAGCAACGGGTAAAAATGTAGCGGGCATGGTATTTGAGTTTTTAGAAAAAAACGCCAAACCGAATAACACTAAAACCCGCGGTAAAGGTTAATAGAGAGATCATTTGATGGATGTACTACGTATTGGTGAATTTGAAATACTTCCGGGGGAGCAGCGAAAAATTGAGCTACCGGTAGCAAAGTTATATACAGATGCTAATGTTTCTTTACCTGTTCATATTATTCGAGCAAAGAAGCCAGGCCCCATTATTTTTATTAGTGCCGCTGTGCATGGCGATGAGTTAAACGGCATTGAAATCATTCGCAGGCTGATTAATGAAAAGAAGTTTAAAATCACTAGTGGGACAGTGATAGCTGTCCCTATGGTCAATGTCTATGGCGTAGTAAATTTAAGTCGTTATATGCCCGATCGTCGAGACTTAAATCGTTGTTTTCCCGGCTCGGCAAAGGGCTCTTTAGCCGGCAGAGTAGCGCATATCTTTTTAAATGAAATTGTTAAACATTGTAACTATGGGATTGATTTACACACGGGAGCGATTCATCGCTCGAATTTGCCTCAAATTCGAGCCGATATGTCTGATGCTGAAACTAAAGAGCTTGCAGAGGTATTTGGTGTGCCCGTTGTGTTAAATTCCAATTTAGTAGATGGTTCATTGCGTGAATCTGCGGTAAAAAATGAAACAAAAATTTTATTATATGAAGCGGGTGAAGCGCTGCGTTTTGATGAGTTTTCTATTCGAGCAGGCATGAAAGGTATTTTGAATTTTTTACAACATTTAAAAATGACAAGAAAAAAAACGGTCACTAAGAAAAAAAAGTTGATACCATTTATTGCTAATGGCAGCCAATGGGTACGAGCAAGTGCCAGTGGTATTGTTCATAATTTAGTCTGTTTAGGCGATCAAATCACCAAAGGACAAATGTTAGCTGAAATAGGCAGCCCATACGGTGAAGTTATCGCTGAAGTTAAAGCGGTTCGTTCAGGCATATTGATAGGTAAACAAAATATCCCTTTAGTTCAAGAAGGTGAAGCGATGTTTCATGTTGCATATTTTAGTGAAGATGATGAAGAAATTGCAGAACATATTGAGAATATTCAAGAGCAATTGTTACCCGATCCTAATGATAATTAAAGAGAAATATAATGGTTCAAATTAATAAGAAAATAATTGGCAAACTAGAATCAATCTCATTACCAGAACTTGCGATTGATGACTTACAAGTAAGAGTCGACACTGGTGCTAAAACATCTTCGTTACATGTTGATAATATTGTCAAGAAAAAGCTTGATGGCAACCATTGTGTTACTTTTGATATTCATCCTGATGCACATAATGTCGATACTATTGTTCAATGTACTGCACCAATTAGCGATATTCGTAAAATTAAATCTTCTAATGGCACATCGGAAGAGCGTTATGTTATCGAGACCTTAGTGCGGCTAGGCGCTGAAGAGTGGTATATTGAAATAACATTAACTGATAGGTCTGATATGAGTTATATGATGTTATTTGGGCGAGAAGCGATTGGCACAAGGTTTTTAGTTGATCCATCGAAAGTGTTTTTAGGTGCGAAATAGAGATATTCATATGAATTTAACTGAAGTTAAAGCCATTTTATCTACTAATGTTATTACGATTTCAGATCAACCTCTCACTTTAGGTAGTTTACTTTTAGTGCCGATTATTATTTATGGGGGGTTATTACTGACAAAGTGGCTGGTGAGAATAATTACAGCTCGCTTAACGGCAAAAAAAACGGATCCTAACATCATCCATTTATTGCAGCGAGTTGTGTATGTCATAGCCATCACTATATTGTTAATTACCACTTTAGACTTAATTAATGTGCCAATTGCAGCTTTCGCTTTTTTATCAGGTGCTATTGCGATAGGGGTGGGCTTTGGTGCGCAAAATATCATTAATAACTTTATCAGTGGCTGGATTTTAATGTGGGAGCGACCGATAAGAATTGGGGATTTTTTAGAAGTAGAAGAGGCTAAAGGCGTTGTGGAAGAAATAAATACCCGTTCGACAAGAATAAGACGAGTCGATGGCGTTCATTTATTGATCCCCAATAGCAAGTTACTTGAAAATACCGTTATTAACTGGACGTTACGTGATAGCTTGGTTCGAACAAGTGTTCGTATTGGCGTCGCTTATGGCACCAAAGCTAAATTAGTCGCCGATTTAATATTAACAGCGACTTTAGCCCAGAAAGAAGTTTTAACAGACCCTCAACCGGTCGTTAGTTTTGAAGATTTCGGTGATAGTGCTTTAATTTTTGAGGTTAATTTTTGGATCAACTCTAAAGTTGAAGGAGGCTTACGTGTGGCTCGCAGTAATATACGCTTTGCCTTAGATGAGTTATTTGAAGAAAACAATATTGTTATTTCATTTCCTCAACGAGATGTTCATCTCGATGGTTCCATTACACTGGTAAAAAATGATGTTTGAGCCGTTAATCAACGAGGGGATCAAATTTTTATAATTTCTCCTCTTAATGGGGCAAGCTTGGCTAACACTTTATTTTGAACAGGGTAGGCAATATCAGCGTTTTCCATCGCATTAATCAATAATTCTACCACGCGATTAAAGTCCGCTTCGTTAATTTTCATCCCCGTATGTATATCTTGCATGCTGTCACCATTATATTGACATGGTCCATCTGAAATGCTGCATAAATGATTAATAAAACCTTTTCGAAAATGGCTGACACTTGCCTTGGCAAAATAGCGGTGGATAGACTTATCTTTGCCTATTTGTTGAATAAAAGCGTCAACAAGTTTTTCTAACCCTTCTTGTTTGCCAAGGGCATGAAATAATGTTTCATGGGTTTGAGCTTTTTGGGGAGTTGAACATCCAGCCAATAAAGTTATTAGGCAGAGTATCAAGTAAGCTATTCGTAAGGTTTGCATTAATAAGATCCCATTAAAGATAAGTACCAACCATCTTGGTTAGGTAGCGCAGCAATCGTATTTAAATCAACATAAGCGAGCGTTACATTGATGTGTTTATTTGGAAACCAAGCGATAAAAATATCCCGCCAATCACTTTCTTTAAGGTTAAGATTATTGGGCTTTTGTCTATACTCCATGCCAATAGCCAAGTGTTTATTTAATAACACAGCGCTTGATATTTCAGTTTGAATAGCGCCATTACCCGCAGGGCCACCAAAACCTAATAAACCCATCTCGTTGGCTTGTGTATACCTTAGTGTGACATTCCATAAAACATTATAGCCAGCAAGTACACCTAAATGCAGCTTACTCGCGGCTAGGTAAATATCAGTACCGCTGTCTTCTCTAGCACCTAAAGAATTAGCAACCTTAGGTGTTTTTAGTTTTTTATACTGTACACCTAACGCTATTTGAGGAAATTTGCTGTAAACAAGATCACCGTATAGTCGAAACTTAGCACCAATAATTTGTTGGTTTAACGTAAGTGATAGTGGCTCTACATCAAAGTTTTGTTCAGTAAATGATAATTCAAGTCGATCGTAAAGGTTTATTTGAGCCCCGCAACTAGCCAAAATAAAGTCTTTAACAGATGTTTGAGAGCAAAAACCAGACACAGAAATTTCATCTTCAGTTGCATACCCTGCAAGTTGTGCCCAAGGGACTAAACCGCCTCCGCCTGCTCCTTCTACTTGGGAGACTCCCGGTGTTGCTAGTAGTTTTCCATTCGCAAAAGATAATGGAGAAATCAGTAATAATATTAGGCTAATAAGGCGATTCATAATTGTCATACCATGTGATTAAATCTTCAGCTTTAAGCGGTCTTGAAAGATAATAACCTTGAGCGTAATTACAGTTAAACTGTTTCAACAAAGCTAAGCTATCTAGGTTTTCAACTCCTTCTGCGACTACTCGTAACCCTAGTTTATGACCAAGAGAAATGGTGGATGAAACGATATGTTGATCTTCTATTGACTCATTTAATTTGAGAATAAAACATTTATCAATTTTTAGTTCATCCACAGGTAAATGTTTCAATTTGGCTAGTGATGATTGACCGATACCGTAATCATCGACAGAAATTTCAAAACCAAGGCTTTTCAAGTAATTTAATCGAGTGGCGACTAATTCCTCATTCTCGGCTAAGTCGCGTTCGGTCAACTCTAAAGTGATTTGCTTGGTGGGGACATGATATTCATTAACTTTTTCTAACAGGTATTCCACAAATGAGTCGTGTTGGATATCTTGGGCTGATAAATTAACAGAAACATTAAAGATATAACCCGCTTTGTTCCATTGCCCCACTTGCTGAACAACATTTAAAATAACCCAGCGCGTTAACGTGACAATTAAGCTCGACTTCTCAGCTAAACTGACAAAAAGCTCAGGATTAACGAATTCGTTTTTAGCATTTACCCAGCGAATTAAAGCCTCTAGTTTATCGACTTTACCGGTTTTAAAATTAAGTTTGGGTTGGTAATTCATAAAAAGCGGACTTTGTTCTTCTTCAAGTGCCAGTTTCAGCTCTTCAATTAATGCGAGCTTATATAAATACGCTTCATCTTCACCGATTTGATAAAAACGTATGGTCGACTTTTCATTATAAGCCGCGTTTACTGCAATTGTTGCTTGTCTGACAAGTCGTTCAGCACTGGTATTATTTGCATAAGAATCAACCACACCAAAAAACAGCGACAAGTTAATTTTTAGTTCATCTAGCCAATAAGGTTGGTCTAATTCGCTTTTGAGTAATTCAATATAATGATGCGTTTTTTGCTCAGTTCCGGTAGGAATGCAGAGTAAAAATTCATCAGAGTTAATTCTAGCGGTGTAGATATCTAGGTTGAAATTATTGAAGAGTTTTTCAGCAAACAAGGTTATTCGTTGGGCAATGTCTTGTAATAAAAGATCGGCATTTGCCATCCCTAGGGTATCGTTAAGTGTTTTAAAGCCTTTGATATTAAGTGAGATAAGCACTAACTTCTTACTCGTTTCTAATTGAGAGCTAATAATTGTTAGGATTTTATTTCTGTTAAAAAGCCCAGTTAATAGATCGCGCTCTGCTCGATACTTTATCTCTTTTTCTCGTTGTTCAATTGCGTTTCCCATCATTGAGAAACCTTGATACAAGTCTTTTAATTCTGTGGGTAACTGGCCGGATAGTTTTGGAATGCCTAACTGCCCTTGACCAATTCTTTTCGTTAAATTCATTAGCACTTTTAATGGTGCGGTGATCCGACGCGATAAAATGCTAGAAAAAGTAAAAGCAATAATCAAAACCAGTAAGGCAATAATTACAATATAAGACATCAAGCGGTTAAAATCTTGATGAATTTCTTGCAATGATACCGACAATACCGCAGTTACCTTAATTGAGTCACCAAATGGGATAGGTTTATGATAATAATCATCAGCAGTTAATAATAAATTGGGGGGCTGATGATCACCAATTAACCTGGCTTTATCTGGTACACTTTCACTATCAAAACTTGTTTGAATGATATTATTTTGATGAATGAGGGTGATATCTAAAAAAACCAGTTCTTTTAATTTTTCTAATACCTTTTTATTAAACTCAAAGCCAATTAATGTATATGCAACTGTTCTTGGTGCCTTTACTGGGACAATAATCACTTGAAATACCTTAGTACCAATATTTAGTACTTGGGCATGAATACCTGTGATAGTTAAATTTTCGATGCTTTTTCTCAGCGCTTCAGGTGAAATACTTAATGAAACACTCGATGATAGCAGTTTACCTTCAAGATCTAATAGCATCATCAAATCGGCATTAATTCTATTACCATGATTTTTTAAGACACTTTCAATCGTACTATTATCACTTGTTGCGACTGCTTGCTTAAAGCCAAAATCAGCTGTTAGCACGCTTGCAGCAGTGATCAAGACTTGCTCTTGCGAGGAGAGGTTTTGACTCAGGGCATTTTGAGCAAACTGCATTTGATGTGCGACTTGTTCATTGACATATTCGGCTAAACGAAACCAATTACTCCCCGTTAAAAAAGTCACCGTCAGTAAAATTAAACTTGTAGATAACCAGGTTATTTGTGTTTTTAGGTTGAATCTACTTAACATTTAAAATTGATCCTCAAAAGTGTCTCGTTTGGGGGGCGGAATGATTTCAATTTGCAAAACGAGTGCTTCGCCCATAGCTGTTATTTCTTTTTTTTCATATAACTTGCGATAATCAACGCCTTTTTTAGCATTAGGGTGCCAAAGCAAAAGTTGTTTAATTGGTTGATTACCAGCAAGCTTAATCTCTCCTAATGCGTCAGTTTTATAAATTGCTTCATTCTCGGAAACATAAATGTAGCCGACCATGGCATCATGAATATTGCAACCAAGCACAACGACCCCTTCATCGTTAAACCTGATAGGACTTTTAGGTTCCCCCGCGTATAACTTTAATTCAAAGGTTTTAGCTTTAGAGAAAGAATAAACATGATGTCTAATATCATCACTATTTGGGAATATTACCGCTTTACCTTTGGGTACAATAAGCACGTATGGAGAAAAAGATTTATCGACTTGATCCATTATATAGGGGGCGTTTTTCTTTCGTTCAATTTCTTTTGGGAGAGGTTTTTCAAGGATATATTCAACTACCGCATTGGGTAGGGGATTATTATTTTGGTCGATGACTTTAATAATAATTTGACCAAAAGCTAAATTCATTAAACAACTAAAAGAGATAAGTCCAGTGAATAAAATTACACGAAATATCACCATTAGTCGTTTTCCTCATCATATATTAAGAAATTTTAAGCACTGATAGTGATATCATGAATAAATGAGTTGGCGATAAAATCGCCATTGCTTTTATCATTTTAATTATCAATAAACGAGCAGTTGTTCACTGTAAATAAAATGATTCATTTCATCGAATAACTTAGCTTATTATCATTATTGTAGCTTCAAATTTAACAACCATCATATATTTCTTTTTAAGGTTTATTTAAATAGATATAAAAACAGAACATTGTTCAGAGCTTAGGCTTATTGTTAAACCATAACTTCATAAAATCAGCCGTTAGCTTATGTTCTATTTCAAGCGCTACATCTGTTGGACAAAAAATGGTGAAAAATACTTGGGTATCTCCTAGCGCTGAGGTGGCTATTTGAATGTGAGGATCAGGGCCTGCAATGTTTATATCTAATCTGTTTTCAATCAGTTGGTTATAACGAATAGCAACCTCTTTAAAGTCAGCACAATAGGCATTCGCGTTTTCATATAAAGTCTCAATAAATTCAAAAGGATTGACACTATCGTCTCGAACAATTGTAAAATGATGCATAGCATAGCGTTTGAGAAAGTTAAGATTTTTTATCGCTGATGTTATCAACTGACTATTTGGTAAATACAAGGTTTTACCCGTGTATTGATAATTATCTTTATCAACTTCGAGTAAAGTTAATTTAGCCCAATCTATAGAGTGTACTTCCCCGTAGTGATTACCGACTTGTACCCAATCACCAATGCGAAATGGACGACTTGATAATAAATAAACAAAACCAATAAAACATTGAATAAACTCACGGGTTGCTAACACAATGGCAACAATAAAAGCCGCGATAGAAAAGGCAAACTTTTGAATTTCTTCCGACCATATATTAAAGATCACGACGATCATTAAAATTGTGAAAATATTATTTACAAAGTTGATTTTTAAACGCTTATCGTGATTATACTTTTTTTTAATCAACCTTAAAATTGACTTTTTTAAAAGATAAAAAGCAGAGATAAACGCTAATGTAATAACGGACTTATTGTTAAAGAAACTACCTGATGATTCTATAAAATCTACTATGCTGTACCACAATTCCATTGGAAATTATTTACCTAATGTTATGTTATGTTATGTTATGTTATGAAGTCGTTAAACTTCTTTGATTAATATGCTTTAAATGTAATAAGGTGCCCTCGGCGCCTAATTTGTTAAAGCGCGAATTGCTCTCTTTTTGTTTAGTATCTAATAAGCTAATCCCTTCGACAACAATATCGACAAATGCCATGTTTCTTCTTTCATTTTCTCGCTTCAATGAACGTAAATTTTTCTTGGGTTTACGGCCATTGTATTCATAACGCCATAACAAGCAACCGCAATAATTTACTTGTTTTAATAAAAAAAAATGATTGGATGTAAGCGTTATCTAAAAACGAACTAAACCGGCACTATTTTAGATTGCTTAAGTGCAGTCATTTGGGGCTTTTTTCTCTAGAAAGTACCTTGTTATTGAATAACTGAATAATTATTTACGGCCTACCGTCAATCGATATTTTTACAAAATATGCTTTGAGGATGAAAATTTTTAACGTGCTCAGGTTATCTTAAGCTTCTTATTTTAAGGTTACATTATAAAGTGTAAAGAGGACTTTGTGATGGAACGTATATCGAATGATTTTTTAAGAGCAAGTCAGTTTGGTGATAACCAAACAAAACCTGTATTAGCTAATACCCGTAAACGTTCTCAAGGAGACCTTGCCATTCTTTCCCAGTGCTCGCTAGACATGGATGTCTTTTCTGTTGGCGATATTGGTCGTCAAAATATTGAACAATTCATTAGGCATGGCTTCGCTAAAAGTTATGGGGCTGACATATCGGTGAATATGCCTTGGGTATTGGCTATTAAAGAGGGAAAATTTAAAGCCGGCTTGGGCATAAGAAGTGCGATACAAACGCTATTTGTTGAGCAATATCTGGACAAACCCATTGAACAATATATTTCAACTTTGGCTGATAACGTTGCCCGTAAAGAAATTGCCGAAATAGGCAATTTATACAGCAATGCCAAGCGATTTACTTTACCACTATTTTTGGTTACCGCCGTTTCCTTATTTTGTAATCACTATCGCTATATGGTGTTTTCGGGTACTGAGCATGTTTTAAAATTAATCAAAAATACCGGCATAGAGACGACCTTTATTTCCACTGCTGATAAAGAGAAGCTTTTACCATCAAACGATGATTGGGGGAGTTATTACGACACTAAACCCAATGTCGTGTGCGTATCATTAACGGGGGTTATGAAAATCATTGAAGCCAATGAGTTATTCTCTGCGATGTTTACCGCCTTAAGCCCTAAAATTATTAGTACAACTTCTCGTTTAAAGAGAGGCCTGTAATGAAAGCATTACTAGAAGGTTATCAGGGGGGTGATATTGCCATTGAATCTAGCACAGGCGATCTTTCTTATGATTTACTCTTTGAAAAGGTTGAAAAGCTGTCATTGTGGTTGCAAGAGCAAGGTGCAACATCGGTATGTGTTTATGCTCAAAATTCTGTCGATTGGATCATCATTGATTTAGCGTGCCAGCAATCAGACATTATCTTTACTCCGATCCCGTTATTTTTTAGTGCGATGCAATTTGATAGCCTTCTCTCATCAGTGCAACCGAACCTTATCTTTAGTGATAGTGATTTAGCGTTTAAAAGGGGTAGTT
The DNA here is from genome assembly GCA_040779345.1 of Colwelliaceae bacterium 6441. Classification (GTDB taxonomy): domain Bacteria; phylum Pseudomonadota; class Gammaproteobacteria; order Enterobacterales; family Alteromonadaceae; genus Thalassotalea_H. The sequence continues at coordinate 188,048 of JBFONU010000001.1, forward strand.
CGTCCCATCACTTATCTTTACAAAGTTATTTACCTCTACAAGAGGTGCAGGTTGAATTTCCTTTAGCTACCTCAAAAGTAACTTATACTTCTGGCTCTACTGGTAGCCCTAAAGGAGTATGTTTAAGTAAAGAGAATCAACTAAAAGTTGCTAAATCTTTAGTGCAATGTATTGGTTTATCAAAACCTCGTCATTTATGTTTATTGCCTTTTCCTACCTTGTTAGAAAATATTGCGGGGATTTATAGTCCTTTAATAGCCGGTGGAACCGTTATTGTACTTAATGATAACGAAAGAGGTTTTTCTGGTAGTCGATTGATTAATCCTCAACAGCTGTTTTCATCTATTAGTCAGCACCAGCCGGACTCATTAATTTTAGTACCTGAATTATTACAGGCGTTGATTTTTGGGGTCAACAATGGCTGGAAGCCACCCTTATCACTTAAATTCATTGCGGTGGGCGGTAGCAAAATTTCATCATCACTCATTGCAAAGGCTAGAGAATGCCAGTTACCTGTTTATCAAGGTTACGGTTTGTCTGAGTCAGGCTCTGTTGTCAGCCTTTGTACACCTCATAATGATCTTGAAAATAGTGCCGGCACGCTTTTACCCCATTTAACGGCAAGCATTAAAGATAATGAACTTATTGTTAAAGGAAATACCTTCTTAGGCTATTTAGAAGATAAGCGTTCTTGGTATCAAACAGAGGTATGTACTGGCGATATCGCAACCATTGAAGATAGAGCAATATACATAAATGGTAGACAGAAAAACATCCTCATTAACTCCTTTGGGAGAAATATTTCACCTGAATGGCTTGAGTCAGAAATGCTGTCCACCGGTGGTTTTTCACAAGTGGTTGTTTTAGGTGATAGTAAACCGTTTTGTTTAGCTATTGTTACTCCGAGTACCTTAAATACAACACATTCGGTAATTCAAAAAACCATTGACCAAGTGAATAACTCTTTGCCTGATTATGCGCAAATCAAAGCGTTTATTTCGCTTAACGAACCGATGAGTTTTGCACAAGGGTTAGTCACCGCTAATGGTAGGCCAATAAGAGCAGCAATAATGAAAAAATTTAATCGACAAATTAACACTATTTATTTAAACACGACAGCAGCATAGGACGATTATGATGAGCCTTTATCAACGATTATTAACCGAAACTACACCAGCGCGTGACTATTTATTATCAGCTCCTATTATCACCCGATGTTTTAAAGGTGACATAGTGGTAAGTGACTATGTTTCATTTTTAACGCAAGCCTATCACCATGTAAAGCATACCGTTCCCTTACTTATGTCCGTAGGCGCTAAGCTACCTGAAAGCAAAGAGTGGTTAAGAGAAGCCGTTGCCGAATATATAGAAGAAGAGTTAGGTCATCAAGAATGGATATTAAATGATATTGAGCAGTGTGGTTTTGACAAGGAAGAAGCACGGCATAGTCAGCCAAATTTTGCGACTGAGTTAATGGTTTCATATGCCTATGACACGATCAATCGAGTCAACCCATTAGGTTTTTTTGGCATGGTGCATGTTCTTGAGGGAACAAGTATTGCTATGGCAGATAATGCGGCTGAAAAGATAAAGCAGGTGTCTTCATTACCGGATAAAGCCTTTAGTTATTTACGCTCTCATGGGGCATTAGATATTGAACATGTTAAGTTTTTTGAAGAATTAATGGCAAAGATCACCGATAAATGCGAACAAGATTTTATCGTCGAAAGTGCGAAAAAGTTCTTTTATTTATATGGGGATATTTTTAGAACACTGTCAATCTCTCCAGCGAAAGAAAATGCTGCTTAAGGAGCTATCAAATGAAAGAACGTAAACTTTGCTTAGTGACAGGTGCCTCGGGAGGAATTGGTCGTTCTATCTCCCGCGAATTAGCTGCTGCGGGTTACACCGTTATTCTTCAAGGTCGAGATCATGATAAGTTAGTCGAGATCAGAAAAGAGCTTAGGCATAACTCACATGCCGTATTTGGAGATCTGACTAATAAAAAGGATCGCACTCGCATCTTAAACGAAGCGTTTCACTATGGCGATATTGAATTATTGGTAAACAATGCGGGCAGTTCATTCTTTTCAAGTTTTGCGGATTCAGACCCTGAAGATTTAGAGAGTCTAATGGATATCAATTTATTGTCGCCAGTGCTCTTTACTCATCAATTTTTAAAGCATATTAACACAGTCAATGAAGCCTACGGGATACAACACCAAACAACGATCGTTAATGTTGGCTCAACTTTCGGTTCAATCGGTTACCCAGGATTTAGTCTATATTGTGCGGGGAAATTTGGCCTAAGAGGATTCACAGAATCACTGAGTCGAGAGCTGGCCGATACGCACATCAGGATGCTTTACTTTGCCCCAAGAGCAACCAATACCAAAATTAACAGTAAGATTGTGGATGATATGAATAAGGTGTTAGGTAATGCTTGTGACTCACCTGAGTTTGTCGGCAAGGAATTTATGGCGCTACTTAATAGTCATAAAATTCGTAAATTTGTTGGCTGGCCAGAGAAAATATTAGTGCGTTTAAACGGCGCTTTCCCTGAAATTGTTGATGGGGCTATCGCTAGTAAATTACAAAAAATTAAGCAATTTCTATCTCTTGAAAAAAAGACCATGAGATCGTCAAAAATCGCTTTAGTGGAGGAAAAGTAAAATGAAAAATCTTATAGCAACCAGTTTAGTTATCATGAGTTTATCGTCACCTTTTTCTATGGCCAAGAGTGGAGATAACTTTGATGCTCAGTTATTAGCCCTCCAGCATAAGTGGGCGAATGTCAATTACACTATAGCCGGAGATGCACAAAAAAAGGCCTTTGAAAAACTGCTAACTACAGCTAAGTCGTTTGCCAAAGCATTCCCAGAACGAGCAGAAACATGGGTTTGGCAAGGTATTATACAATCGAGTTATGCAGGAGCTAAAGGGGGATTAGGTGCACTTTCATTGGCAAAGCAAGCTAAAAAATCGTTAGAAAAAGCGATAAATATTGATGGAAATGCCCTTTCAGGTTCAGCATACACAAGCTTAGGCACTTTGTATCATAAAGTGCCGGGTTGGCCGATTGCGTTCGGTGATGATGACGATGCGAAAGTCTTCTTGGAAAAAGCGATAGCCATTAATCCCAGTGGAATTGATGCAAATTATTTCTACGGAGAATATATGCTAGACAAGAGGAAATATAAACAAGCAAAAAGTTACCTACTGAAAGCTCAGGCGGCTCCTGCTCGTGAGTATAGGCTTTTGGCTGATAAATACCGTCAAGGTGAGATAGAGGCTCTGTTAACAAAAGTAAATAAAAAACTGAATAAAAGCCATTGATATAGTTTTTTAGCTATCACTATTTCTTAGTATTTTTGACGTTAGTTGTTATTCAAATGAAAGAAAGAGAAAAACACGCTAACGCTTACGAATTAAAGCATGCGTCTAGAGATAATAGCTGATACAGATGATTAGGCATTGGAGTTGTAGCAAGTATATCGTGGTGATTTGATTGGCAAAAATACTTCATGTAGGTGAGCGATATTTTTATGTTAAAAAACGCTTTCTCGCCAGTTCTCACCCAATTTTTCTTCAATATATTCCCTGATCATTTGTCTCACTTTTTGAGAGGCATTCACATCATCTAAAGCGCATAACTCTTCAAAAGTCGCTTTCTTTTTCGGATCGATGAGAACGGTAAGCCTAGCTGTTCTCTTTTCCATAGTGTCTCCCTTGGTAAGTATTATAATTTGATTAACATACGTTTATAATTGAATTGTATTTTAATTAAAATATAATTGCAATCTAGTTATATTTTGATGAATGTCAAAGTACAAAAATGACATATAGCTCATGAAAAACAGGAAATACTTATTTTCTTTAAGCGTTGGCAATAGACTTAGAGAATTATTAGCCGATAGCCAATTTAACTTTGATCGCTTTTTAAAAGGGATATCCGCAGGAGTTAGTGTAGGCTGTATTTCTTTAATTAAAGCTGCTCTTTATTGCTTTTCAATAACTAAAAATCGCTTTTTAGCCAAGGTTTATATAGTTGATGTAACTGGTATTTTAGCTAGCTTTCAATACATTCTCAAAAGCAAAAATTTCCCTTTTGGTGAAAAATGTAAAACGTTTTTTAGCCAATTTAAGTGCGCGAAGAGAAACGACTGCCTTTTCGCAGCAAAGCAAAAATAGAGATTCGTTAAGCGACAACAAAAATTTTATACAACTTTAAATTAAGAGAGATAATTTTGAAAAATATATTTACCGCAATACTGTTATTTTGTATTGGAGTGAGCCCTGTATGGGCTTCTGAATCTGCAGGTCATCTTAATATGACGTCGTCAATGTTAGGGTTTGCAGCCGTGTTTATTTTTATTATTGGTTATGCTTTAGTGATTGCCGAAGAGTTTATACATCTTAGAAAATCAAAGCCGGTTATTCTCGCTGCTGGAATCATTTGGGTATTGGTTGCACTGATTGCCAAAGGCGTAGAGCACGGAACTGAACTCGTTGAGCATGCCATAAATCACAATTTATTAGAGTATTCAGCGCTATTACTTTTCTTACTAACCGCAATGATTTATGTCAATGCGATGACAGAGCGAAATGTCTTTGAAGCTCTGAGGGCATGGTTGGTTAAACGTGGGTATAGTTACCGAAAATTGTTTTGGATAACAGGCTTTTTAGCGTTCTTTATTTCACCTGTTGCCGATAATTTAACTACTGCCTTATTGATGGGGGCGGTCGTTTTAGCTGTAGGCTCTGATAAGCCGAAATTTGTCTCAATAGCCTTTATTAATATTGTTGTTGCCGCGAACGCAGGTGGAGCATTCAGTCCTTTTGGTGATATAACCACATTAATGGTCTGGCAATCGGGTAATGTAGACTTTTTTGGTTTCTTTGCGCTCTTTATCCCTTCACTGGTTAATTTTCTCATACCTGGCTTTATTATGAGTTTAGCTGTGCCCAATGAAACGCCACAGATTTCAGGTGACAATGTGGTGATGAAAAAAGGGGCAGTACTTATTTGCTTACTTTTCCTTTGTACCATTATAACGGCAGTCTCTTTTGAGCAATTTTTACATTTACCGCCATTTTTAGGCATGATGACAGGTCTTTCTTACCTTTTCTTCTTCTCTTATTATTTAAAAATGTCAGAAAAAAAATTGCATGATAACACCGCGGCATTCAATATTTTCTCGAAAGTTGCTAGGGCAGAGTGGGACACATTATTATTCTTCTTTGGCGTTATTTTTTGTGTTGGTGGCTTAGGCACTATCGGCTACTTGGCCAATGTATCTCATCTACTTTATGATGGTTTAGGCGCAACTAACGCCAACATCATAGCGGGTATTCTTTCTGCTATTGTTGATAACATTCCCGTAATGTTTGCTATTTTAACGATGAACCCAGAAATGGATAATTATCAATGGTTGTTGATCACTATGACCGCGGGAGTGGGTGGTAGCTTACTTTCAGTTGGCTCTGCGGCGGGTGTTGCATTGATGGGGCAATCGAAGGGAATGTATAGCTTTTTTAGTCATTTGAAATGGAGTTGGGCAATTGCTTTGGGGTATGCTGCGAGTATCTATGTTCATTATTTAATTAATGGCTAAACAGTTATTTTAAAAAGTGAAAGCCTTTAATGTGGATATAAGCGTTAAAGGCAAATCTTTGCTTTGTTATTGAATTAAGCTTATAAACTCACTCTCTAATAGTCGTCAATATTTACCTTGTTTTATACAAGTAGGATGGCTAAAAGAGTGAGTTTTTTATCTCAGTAGTTACCGATAAGTGCTTGAGCTATAGCATGATCAGTCGCTGTTTTATCTTGAGTCTACACTTATTATTTCTTCTACTTTAACCAGCACCACTTTTTGATAAAATAACTAGCGCCACTAGGCTTAAAAGCTAATCAATATTAACAATGGTTCCGATGAAGGTTGAAACGTTAACCGAGGTGAAGTTATGTGCTTTTGCGTTTATCAACGTTAAAATGGCCATAATACTATCACCCAAGTTGCAACGGCTAAAAATAAGCTCAATAAGACAGCAAGAGATCCCAAATCTTTAGCTAAACCAGAGAGAGGGTGATGTTCTAGCCCAATACGATCAATGGTGGCTTCTATAGCGGTATTTATAATTTCAACAATTAATACAAATACAAGTACAGCAATCAAAATTAATTGTTCAAGCGCTGTCACATTAAGAAAGAAGCTCACAGGAAAAAGCAATAAACTAATGATGAGTTCTTGTTTGAATGCCGCTTCATTTTTTGTAAGCCACATAAAAGCCCGACTACTATTTAAAAAAGCTAAGTAAACTCTTTTAACTCCTTGTTGTTTTTGCATATTTTCTCTGAAGTAATGAATGTAAGAGGTAAAAGGTACTGTTCTAACCTTAAGAAAATCTTAAATAGCTTAAAAATCAATAAAGATAATCTTCATTGATCACCTTGTTAAAATAACCTTTAATGAAGTTATGAGTGTAATCAAGGTGGTGGTAGGTGGCAATATAAATTGGCAGCAATTATTGCCAAGGTATGGATGGATTTATGTTAGTGGCTGTTGATTTTTCACCTTTGCCTTTACTGAAATTTTAATGATAAGCCTATTTTTACCCTTTAAATTCTCCTTGGTATTTTTCAGTTATAAAATTTAGGGCTTTCTTAAGAAAACCTTAAGGAAATACTCATAGACTCGATATTAATATTCGATTAGTTAGTCATTCAATGAAATACATTACCTGCTTATTTATCTTTGTTACTTTCGCTATGTCACAAGTGCAAGCGAAAGATATAACACCACTGAGTTTCGAAGAAATAGTTAAACAATACCCAGAAGAAGTCATCTATTTGGATTTTTGGGCATCTTGGTGCACACCATGTCGAAAATCTTTCCCGTGGATGAATGAAATGCAAGCTAAGTATAGTGATAAAAATTTTAGAGTGATCAGCGTTAATCTTGATGCCGAACCTAAGTTAGCTAAGGCATTTCTCACTCATACCCCTGCTAATTTTACTATTTTGTATGATCCTAAAGGAAATCTAGCTAAAGCGCTTAAGCTTAAGGGGATGCCAAGCAGCTTTATTATCAATGCAAAGGGTAAAATTGTCAGTGCCCATGTCGGTTTTACCGATAAGAAAAAAATCAAATACGAACAAGAAATTCAGCAGTTATTGTAAGGATATATCATGTCAAAAATTCATTGGTATAAAGCGTTACTCGTACTAAGTGTTATGGGGTTAAGTGCATGTTCTAGTCTTGGTGTCGAGCCATGGGAACGCGACTTATTAGCGAAAAAAGAAATGGCATTAACGGCTGCGCCAATCGATGCGGCTCTTGATGATCATATCTATTTTAGTAAAGAAGCGACTAGCGGTGGTCGAAGTTTTGGTGGCGGAGGTTGCGGATGCAATTAAAAAATAACAAAGTTAACCTAAAGGCCATGTTAACGACGGCTAGTTGCGCATTGCTTGGCAGTACGGCTGATGTTACAGCTGAAGACAATTGGCAGTTTGATACCGCTATTATGCAATATGCTGAAGTTGATCGTGTGATGGCAACTGAAGCGATCATCGCGGCGAAAAAAACATTTGATAATGATGAAGTGTTAAGTGTCAAGCTAACCATTGATGCCTTAACTGGGGCATCGCCAAATGGAGCTATTGCACAACCGACACCGCAAACATTTACTCGGCCATCAGGTAAAGGTCAATATACGGTTAAGTCAGGTGATACGCCTTTAGATGATACATTTAGAGATACAAGAGTGCAGTTAACTGGGCAATGGACACAGCCCCTGTCAAACGATTACACCTTGAGTGTCGGTAGTAATTTGTCTAAAGAATATGATTACCTGTCAGCGTCAATCAATGGCAATATCAGCAAAGATTTTAATCATAAGAACACGACCCTATCTGCAGGAATGGCTTATGCTTATGATGTAATTTCGCCCGAGGGTGATATACCTAACCCCTTATCTGCAATGGTGATTGGTGACTCAGACGAAGCGAGCTTTGACGATGCGTTTAATAACACACGAGTAGAGACTGATGAATCTAAAACAACCGTCGATTTATTACTAGGTGTTACTCAGGTGATCAATCGTCAGATGATTGTGCAATTCAATTATTCTTATTCAACGGTAAGTGGTTATTTGACTGACCCATTTAAAATAGTGAGTGCCGTGAATAATAACGGAGAAGCTCAAACTTACTTGTATGAGCATAGGCCTGATGAACGAACCAAACATGCATTCTTTGGGCAAACAAAATATCACTTTGATAGTGCCATACTCGATGCTAGCTATCGCTTTATGAGGGATGATTGGGACATAGATTCGCATACCTTTGATTTTAGGTATCTAATCCCCTTGGATAATGGGCATTATATTGAACCTCATATTCGTTTATATACGCAAAGTGCCGCTGAATTTTATCACCCTTTTATAGAGACGGGAGATACCACGCCTGATTTTGTCAGTGCGGATTATCGTATGGGTGAATTAGACAGCTACACCTTCGGTTTAAAATACGGAATGCCGATGGGAGATGGGCATAATTTAGCTTTTCGATTGGAGTATTATCACCAAACGCCGAAAAGTAATGGTACCAAAGCGATTGGTGTGATGAATGATGTTGAGTTATATGAGCAGGTAGATGCTATAATTGCGCAAGTAACGTATTCATTTTAAGTGTTTTTTTATGTCTCAGGGTATTTGTCGCGATAGAGTGGTTAAGTGTCAGCCGAGAGAAGGAGGTTTTTCACTTTCCTTCTTTTCTATGGCGAGCTTATGCGAAGTGCTAGTCGATACAGACAACGAAGAGTTAGCTAAAAAACTCGGCAATATAGCGGCACAAGAAGCTTGGCGGATAGAGGATAAATATTCACGCTACGATCAACATAGTTTATGTTACCAAATTAATAAAAACGCGGGTCAACGCGTGAGTATTGATGATGAAACGTATAAATTATTTGAATTTGCGCATCAGTGTTATGAAATGAGTGATGGTGCTTTTGATATTACCTCAGGGATATTAAGAAAAGTGTGGCAATTTGATGGTAGTGATAATATTCCTAATAAACAAAGTGTTAATTCGCTACTTAAGTTTGTTGGTTGGGATAAAGTCAATTATTCACCCGACTCATTTTGTATGGCAAACGGAATGGAAATTGACTTTGGTGGTTTGGGTAAGGAATATGCCGTTGACCGAACGGTTTTATTACTGAGTCAAGCGGCTAACATACCTTTTTTAGTCAATTATGGGGGCGATTTAGCTGCCTACGGCGCAAGAAAAGGCAATGAACCTTGGCAAATTGGCATTGAACATCCCTCGTTTAAAAATAATAATGACACGATTGTGACCATGACAACTGGCGCGATAGCGACAAGTGGAGACGCCAATCGGTTTTTACTCAAAGATGGACATAGATATAGTCATATTCTCGATGTCAAAACTGGCTGGCCGGTCATTAATCCGCCTAATGCAATAACGGTGGCTGCACCTCAGTGTATTCAAGCTGGCTTTTTAGCTACCTTAGCGCTTTTGCAAGGTGTTAAAGCTGAAAGCTTTTTAAAGCAGCAAGATATTCTCTATTGGTCAATTAGGTAAAAACTTGCTCAGAAGGAATCGTTAAAAAATGAGATTGTTACTTATTGAAGATGATATTCATCTCGCCAATGGATTAAAAGAGTCATTGAGAAATGAAGGCTATAGCACGGATCTCGTTTTTAATGGTAATGCCGGTATATTAGCGATAAAAAGTGGAGAATTTGATACGGTTATATTAGATCTAGGTTTACCCGATATTGATGGCTTATCGGTATTAAAACAAGCGAAAAAAATTAAGAAAAATCTACCCATTTTAATTTTAACCGCCAGAGATGGCATTGAAAGTAAAGTTAAAGGGCTGGATTTAGGCGCGGATGATTATTTAGCAAAACCTTTTAATATAGAAGAATTACTAGCCAGAATAAGAGTTATAGAAAGAAGGCTTGGTACACACTCTTCATCAGTGATTCAGCACAAAGGCGTCATACTTGATACGCAAGCACACACGGTTTCAGTCAATAATACGGATAAACCTTTTTCTCGCCGTGAATATATGATCATTAAGTCACTCTTAGAAAATTTAGGTCGCATCCAATCGAAAGAGCAATTAGAGAGTAAGTTATATGAATGGGGGGAAGAGGTCGCCTCTAATACCATCGAGGTGCATATTAGTAATATAAGAAAAAAACTCCCTGAAAATTTTATTAAAACGGTTCGCGGTGTTGGTTATGTTGTGAGTAAGGCCTAAATGAGCATACAACGATACTTGCTTATTGTGATCCTATCCGTTGTTACCTTGGCGTCATTCGGTGCTGCTCTTCAAGGCTATAAAGCGAGTCAGAAAAAGCTCAATCAAGTTTTTGATGAAGAAATGCGATCTTTTGCTATCGCTTTATTACATAGCCCGATAAAGCAAGCGTCAACCAAGGTAGTATTACACTCGGTTTTTGCTTATCAAATATGGGAGAACAATGCGCTGCGATTAAAAAGTGATAATTCTCCCAAAGTGCTTATTACCTCGTTGTCGAATGGTTTTAGCGAACAAAGTTTCTTAGGGCAAAGGTGGCGAGTTTTTGTCTTGATTGAACAGGGGATTAAAGTGATTATCGCCCAACCTATTAAGCTGCGATTTGAGTCAGTTGAGCAAGTATTACTAGAGGCGATATTGCCGATTGTTTATGCGATCCCTTTAATTGGCTTATTAGTGTTTTTTGCTATTAATAAAAGCTTAAGACCACTTAAACGCTTGTCAAATGAGCTTAAGAAAAAAAACGCTAATGACCTCATGCCAATTACTGTAAAAGATAACTCTGAAGAATTAAAGCCGATAGAACAAACGATCAATCGTTTATTTGAACGATTAACGAATGCTTTTGAACGTGAAAAACGTCTTTCTGCTGATGCGGCTCATGAACTAAGAACGCCTATTAGTGTTTTAAAACTAACCGCTCACAACTTAATGGTGGCGTTTGAAAGTGGTCGAATTGAACGAAAACATATTGATGAGCTTAATAACAATACCGTTAGAATGGCCCATGTTATCGAACAAATTATTGCCTTGAACCGCACAACACCAGAGAATTTTGACCAGAATAAAACGCGCTTAGATCTAAGAGAGCTTTTACAAAGTGTTATTGCCGATAATTACGAAAAAATAGAACAACAGCACCAAACCATCTCACTTAAGTCGCACACCACATATCTTTTTGCGGATGCCTTTTCACTTGAAATTCTTTTTGATAATTTGATCAAAAATGCCAACAAATACAGTGGCCAAAATACGCAGATCCTTATCTCTGTTGTTGAAAAACACCATAGTGTGCAGATAATGGTAGAAGACTCTGGTATTGGTATTCCTAAAGCGCAATTAGATAAAGTGTTCAATCGCTTTTATCGAACCAAGCAACATGCTGAAACAGGTAGTGGTCTTGGGTTATCTATCGTCAAACATATTGTCGATTTACATGGTGGAACTATTGAATTAATGTCTGCTGAATTAGGCGGGCTTAAGGTTGTTGTCGAACTGAATAAAGCTAATACTTTGGATGATAACAATGGGTAAGTTAAAGTCATATCATTGGGGGGTAACACTCCTGTTGCTCTGCTTTTCCGCGCATTTAACAGCAAAAACACCAGAATATCACCTTACTTTAGAAGATCATGTTTTTACTCCATCAGAATTAAACATCCCTGCCAATCAAAAAGTGAAACTAATTATTTTTAATAAAGATGCGGTTGTTGAAGAGTTTGATAGCTTTGATTTAAATAGAGAAAAAGTGCTCTTTCCGAAAACAAAAAGTATCATTTTTGTCGGGCCTCTTAAGGCAGGTAAATATGAGTATTTTGGGGAATACCATCCTAGTTCAGCGCGCGGAATGATAACCGTAGGAGGCAGTGATGTTAATTAATACCGTTATCTTATTCATTAAAGATTTATTGCCGATTTTTATTTTACTGTGTTTAGTGAGTTGTCATATTAAGCTAAGTGAACTGTCGATTAACAGACTACTTTTTATCTTTTTATCCAGTGTGTTAGGTATCATGGCGACATTTTATTTTTTACCTACAATGGCTGAGCTATTTGAAGGTGCTGGTATCGAATTGTTAAAAACTGTCGAGTTAATATTGGTTTATTTTTGCCTTTTATTTGGCTGCTCTTTTTTGATCACTCAGGATAAAATATCAGCCCATAATCGTCATTTATTAACTGTGGGGATTATTGTTTTTATTGTCGTCAATGCCAGCCAATTCATCGTGTTCCTTGATAGTTATGTCGCCAGCAGTCAAACGGTGCGTGAAGTGTTAGCGGGATTGTCAATCGGCCTAGGTATCTGCTTAAGTTTCAGCGCATTATTATATTTTTCATTACTTTGGATGATAGCCAAAGAGCACTTTATCTTAATATATTTAATGCTTGCTTTGTTTTTAACTGGACAAATCACTCAAGTTGTCAGCCTGTTACAACAAGTGGATATTATTCAAAGCAGTGAAGTGTTTTGGGATAGTAGCGATTGGATTCAAAATAGTTCTGAATATGGTCATTTATTCAAGACACTCTTTGGTTATGAAGCAAAACCTTCTGAGGAGTTTATTTTGTTATACATCATCAGCTTACTCATTTTTAGTGGGTATTACTTTACGCTGTTAATTTTAAAACGGTATCAACAATATGATATCGCTAAGGAGACATAATATGTGGCCTCGATTGTTTGCATTGATGTTGTTATTCGTCACAATCACAGCGATTGCCGATGGGATGGTTGTTGATAAGGTATACCACCCCTATGTACTGCCAAATGAGCGTGAATTTGAATGGCGCTTAATGTCCAGACAAACAGATGAGCACAGCTTGATTGGTCAACGAATTGCTTATGGGCAGTCATTAACTGAAACCATTATGGTGGAAGGGTATTTAATTGGAGAGAAAACCCAAACAGAGGATTTTGGCCTACAAGCTTATGAAGTGGAATTTCGATGGATGTTAACACAGCAAGGTGAGTTCTGGGCTGATTGGGGGATGTTATTTGAGGTAGAAAAGCAACATAAACGCAATGACTGGGAAGTGACATCAGGCATTATTTTCGAGAAAGAGTTCGGCAGAACAAGTCTCACCATGAACTTATTTGGTATTTATGAATGGGGCGAGACAATTGATGATGAAATCGAGATAGAGTTTCGGCTTAAATACCGCTATCGGTGGATGCCACAAATTCAACCTTCCATTGAAGTTTATACGGGGGAAAATTTCTTTGGTATTGGTCCCGCTTTTATGGGGATCCAGCGTTTTGATGGTCAAAAACAATTAAAATGGGAGGCTGGTTTTATCACTGAATTGTCAAATTTAGGCAAAGATCATAGCCTTCGAATAGCATTAGAATATGAATTTTAAGAGAATACTCAACTGCTGGTTTATAGCCGTATGCCTATGTTGGGCTAAAGTTTCCAATTGTGTTTTCCGCCAAAAGTTTTGAAAAATGAACAGTCGAATAGAAAAATGTGAGTGATTCGATCGGAAAGGATGAGATGTTACGCTGATTTTTAGTTGCAGCCAAAGGGCAGCGTTTTTTCAATATAAATTATTGATGTCACTTTAATAATAGTAAGGCTGTTATTGTTTCTAAATTGTACAAGGCATGATTTTTTGCTTATTTCGTTATATCATCGAGTTAACTATCGTTTCATCCTATACTTAATAAGATAATTTTGTAATGACATTAGCAGGTAAAAATCAAGTTGTAACGCGTTACAAACTCTCTATTCTCGGTGTTTTCATCGCTATTACCTTTGCTTCATTATTCCTCTCTAGTTATCGTTATTACACAGAATTAAACTCGTTTGAAAACCTTGAGCTTCAAGGGTTGATTACCCAATCCAACGCTATTAATCAGCAGTTAGAAAAAGCAGCGAATTCTGTTGAGGCCATTCAACACTTTGCGAGTTACTCTTTAAGTTTTCCAAATGAAATTACCATGAAAATGCCGACTTTTTCACAGGAAGGAGAAAGGTATTTTCTTAATAAAACCCGTCATGACATTATTAAGCAACGCCAGCAACTGAGTGTAAATATTACGGGAATTGGCGATTTAAAAAAGAAAGATCCATTATTAGAAAATGAATTGGCAATGGCTCATGCATTGACCCCAGCCTTTATGATTGCACAAAAAGCGAATGAATCCGCTAACTGGTTTTATTATATTTCTAAAAAGCGTTTCGTGAGTATTTTTCCATGGATAAATAAAACTAATTGGCAATATTCTGACGTGCTAAATGAAAGTGATTTTATCCAGAAAACCAGAAAAGCTGATTATTATTCGCAGCAAACTTTCTGGTCGGAACCTTACATTGCTGCCTCAGGGAATAGTTTATTTTCAGCGGTGGGCTCTGCGGTATTTCGTAAAGAAGAATATGTTGGCACTGTTATGGCAAACATAGATCTAGCGCGATTACACAAACAGATAGCGATAACAGAAGGTAAAAACTATCATTACATTATGGTTGATGCTGCTGGCAAAGTTTTACTGCATCGCACTCAAGATGCCCCAGCGCTAAAAGATGAGTTACTCTGGAGTGATATTATGCCAGATGAGCTTAAAGGAATAACCAGTAATACCTTAGAAGGCTCTCCACCTTCATTTCATTATCAATCATGGCTTGTTCAAAAGAGTACCTTACCTGTTACTGGTTGGACATTAGTAAAATATCAGCCTTATGACGCTTTTTCTGCTCCTATTTTTAATCGCTTTATGTGGTTATTCTTTTTACTGTTTTTAGGACAACTCGCGTTGCTTGCAGTAGTTTATGTCGTGACAAGCAAAACGTTTATTAAACCGACACAAGAATTTATTAATCATATTGCTTATAGTGCCAAAGGTGATCATGGAAAAATTCAACCACCTAAAGGCTGGCTGCATTGGTTCAATATTGTTGGTGATATCTTTAGTCAAAACAGAAGCTTAATGCAGCAACTCAAAGATCAGAATAGTATTTTAGACATCAGAGTTAATGAAAAGACACAGGCGTTATTGGAAAAGAGTGAGCAACACCAGCATGACTACGCTATTTTACGCTCTGTCATGGATGCTATACCTGATTATCTCATTTTTAATGATCCTAAAGGAGAATTAATAGGGTGTAACTTAGCTTTTGAAGTTTTTATTGGAAAAAAAGAAAAATCGATTCTGGGTACTCAGGCAGGCGCTCTTATCCCTAATGAATTAGGAAAGTCATTATTATCAACACAAAATGACTCAAAGACTTTAAATGAGCATGGATTATTCAAAGTCATTGAAACGGTTGAAAATACCTATGAGCTGTTTACATCTGACTTTTATAATCAAGAAAAACAGGTGCTGGGTTCAATTGTTATCATACGTGATGTGACATCCCAATACGCAATTAATGCCGCTTTAGCAGCAGCAAAAGAGCAAGCTGAATTAGCAAACCAAACTAAAAGTCAATTTTTAGCGAATATGAGCCATGAAATTAGAACACCGATTAATGCGATACAAGGGATGCAAAGCTTACTTGAAAAAACATCACTAACAAATCAACAGTTTAATCACCTTGCAAATGCTCAAAGTGCTTCTGATGCGTTGTTACACTTAGTTGATGAACTTCTTGATCTCGCCAAAATAGAGTCAGGAAATATGTCGATTATTAAAGAAGAATGCCGACTAGACAATATTGTTAACCAAGCAATTAACTTAAATATTGGTAAAGCAAAAGATAAAGGGTTAACCCTTAATGTGTGTATTGAAGCTGATGTGCCCGTTTTGGTGTTCATCGATGAAATGCGTTTAGTTCAGGTATTGAGTAACCTACTTAATAACGCCATAAAGTTTACGCATCAGGGTGGAGTAACCATTCTTATTGCAGCCATAGCGAGTAGTGAAGCTGATACATTAGTACGTTTTAGCGTCAAAGATACCGGTATTGGTATCGCTAAGAACAAACAAGGACATTTATTCGAAGCTTTTATGCAAGCGGATGAGTCGATGACACGAGAATACGGCGGCTCAGGGTTAGGGTTGTCAATTTGTCAACGGATCATCAATTTATTAGGTGGGGAAATAAAGTTAGTCAGTGATATTGGGCAAGGAACTGAGTTTAACTTTGTGTTGCCTCTTAAAACAAATAATGATGATGCGTTAAGTGAATTAGCCGTTGATGTGCAAACCTTCACTATCACTTACCCATTACCCACAGATTTCAAAAAACTCATTGACGCTTATGGTTTTAAATATCACTGCTTATCATCGATAAAAGCGTTAGCAAACCACCCTAAAACAGATGTAAATATTTTATTTATGGGAATTGAAGAGGTGAATGAGTCTATATGCCGAATGTTAAGTGAAGAGCTGTGTCAATTATTACCTGATAACACACGCCCTGAAAACTGCATCTTAGCTATTTGTTTATCATCGAGTAGTGAAGACTATAATGCTCACTTTGAGTTACTCGCGCAATACAAGCTTCCCTACATAGTTTGTTCATCTCCTCTGTATCGATATGACTTATTAAAACTAGTTGATGCTGCATCAAATGAGCGCTTATCGAAACAGAACAGTCTTATGGGGCAAAAAATTGAAGAGCAGATTACTGAAGAAGCACCACGAAATTTAGCTCAAGTTAACATTTTATTAGTTGAAGATAATCTTGTTAATCAGCTGGTTGCTAAAGAGCTATTGAAAAATATGCAGGCAGAAGTGACTGTCGTCGATAATGGTCAATTGGCGATAAATTGTTTAGAAGAACAGACGTTTGATGTGATCTTGATGGATATTCAAATGCCAGTAATGGATGGCTTGACAGCAACTAAACTCATTAGAGAAGATGAGCGCTATAAAGATTTACCGATAATTGCGATGACGGCTCATGCACGACAAGAAGATAAAGACAATAGCTTTTCTGCGGGAATGAATTTGCATATCGCTAAACCAGTAAAAGCAGAGGTGCTGCTCAATAGTATTCTCGATGTTTTAGCTACTCCAGCTAATTAGCTAATTAGCTTATTGAGTTTGTTTGATAATTTGCTTTGCTTGCTCCTGTAGCTTCTCAAATGCACAGTTAATAGTTGTTAACTCTTGGCGAGAAAGCACTGAAAGTAACTCGTTTTCACGGATTTTTACTAGCGGTGCCAGTTTTTGGTAGAGACTTTTTCCCCCCTCAGATAAGGTGAGTAATGAGGATCTCTTATCATTGGTATTCTCTATTTTTTCTAATAACGCTCGTTCTATCATCTTTTTTATCGCGCGACTTGCGGGCATTTTTTCAAGATCTGCTTTATCACCAATCTCTTTAGCGTTCATTGGTTTTTGATTGGCAAGAATTGCCAGCACTCGCCACTCTTGCTTTGATAAGTTGAATTCTCCCATATAAATGTCAGCAACAGTGTTACTGACCATTGCTTGTAGTTTTGCTAACTGGTAAGGGAAAAAATTCTCTAAATTTAATTGCTTAGTCATTTTCATTTTATGTCGTTACTGCTAATGTCAATATTATATCGTCTGTTATTGAGCAAGTAACTAAGTCATTTTTTATTTAAAGCATACCATTCGGTAAATGATTTAGTCACATAGGCTGCCAAATTGATTTTAGGAAAAACCATAAGCCAATTAGCAACAAAGACACCATCTAGCTTTTTACTGTATAGATGAAAAAGAGACGCTAGCCTTTTATAGAAATGCACTAAGTATGGATTTTTTAATGGCAATTGCTGAGAATAAAGTCCCCTCGACTAAAGCTCACCTATGTTTGCGGTAGCTAAGAGCAAATGGCGCAATTAAAAGCAGTTGCCCCTGATATGTTAGCAGAATGGTCGAAAACCCAAAGGTGTCTATGCATGCGGCTTAATTATATGGAAAAGCATTTGTATCGTCAGATCGTTAAGTTATACACCAATAATCAAGCTGGTAATATTATTGATGTCAAATGACATCGAAAGAATTAATGTGGTTAGTTTTGGGCGTTTTTCTTCAAAATAACATTAGCATTATAGATAGTTTCTAAGGCAATTTTTAATTGTTGGTGTGATGTTGCCGCCGTTAAACTTACTCGAATAAAATGTGGAAATTGGTGACTCACAGCAAAAAATTTTGCTGGTACAACTTCAACTCCTAGTTTGTGTAGCTCAAGAGCAGCTACTTCGGAGTTTTTGTTCGTCGCTAGCCATACATGGGGCGAAGACACTGGATTGCCAGGAAAAATAGCAGAGGGAAATTGTTTCTTAAATAACCTAAACCTCTTTTCTATTTCAAGTTGCTGCCATTGTAGTCTGTGTGAACTGATGCCTGACTCTATCCATTGGCAAGCAACTTCAGCCATTAAAGGGCTTAACTGCCAAGTGGTTGCATGATGATCATTTATTAATTGCTTAATTATTGGGTGTTTTCCTGCGATTAATGCGAATCTAATCCCAGGATTTATGGCTTTAGCAAAGCTGGTGATGAGGATAGCATTTTCTTTAATAGTGTTACTTAGCGGGGCTTCATTCGATAACATGCCTATGACAAATTCTTCAATAAATAACAGCTGGTGACGCTTTATAATTTCGGCTATTTCTTGTTTACGTTGCATACTCATATTGCTTGCGGTTGGATTTTGCATAGTAGGATCAGAGACTAGGATAGTGGAACCTGTCGTTCTGATCGCAAGATCAAGTGACTCAGGCTTGATCCCTTGCTCATCCATTTTAATACCATGCAATTTTAGGTGTAACTGTTTAGCAATAGTTCGGATACTAGGAAATGAAAATTCACCCACTAAAATCACATCATCTTTATTTGTACAAGCCAGCAGTGTCGTCAGCAATGCATTTTGAGCGGTAGTGGTTGCCACACAATATTGTGGTTCAATGGGATAATGTAGTTGCTGCAGCCATTTCTGTCCGCATAATTGAATTCGCTGTATTGCGTGTGGAGGTAAGTATTGGCTATAGTGAGAAAATGTATTTTTTTCTGTCAAAATCACAGATAACGTCTTCGCCAAATCATCACTATTAGTATTATATGCCGGAACATGAGTGCTTAAATCAATGTGTTCAGCATTGTAACTGTTTTTTAATTGATAAAGTTTTGCTTCTGAGCTTTGAGCTAATACGTAAGTTCCTCTTCCTACTTCTCCTGAAATTAAGTGCCGTTGTGTTGCTAAATGAAATGCTTTGGTTACTGTACTTACATTAATATTTAGTTGCCACGCAAGTTTCCGCTGTGGAGGGAGCTTATCACCAACTTTTAAGTCACCTTGCTCAATAGCTTTTGCCATAGCATCAGCCAGTTGTTGATAAATAGGTTGTTTATTTGCAATTAATTTAGGTGACCACATTATATTGTATGCCATACAATAAATATATTGAGGCATACAATTTACTAAGCTAGCATGATTGTCAAGTTTAATGAGAAAGGATAAATGGATGTTTACATTATCAGAGCTTGAGAGTGCCTCAGAAGTTGTCTATCGATTGATGCCACCAACCCCACAATATAATTGGTCATTACTTTCAAAAATAGTGGGGTGTGATGTTTGGGTAAAGCATGAAAATCATACTCCGACTGCTGCATTTAAAGTGAGAGGAGGTATTTGTTTAATCGATCAAATATTAAAAAATTCACAGCAACCTAAAGGCATTATATCAGCCACTCGAGGCAATCACGGACAAAGCTTATCATATGCGGGTGGCAAGGCTGATTTACCCGTGACCATTGTCGTTCCAGAGTGTAATAATAGTGATCAAAATCGTTTGATTAAATCATTTGGAGCCAATTTAGTTGTACACGGTGAAGACTTTGAGGCGGCAAGAAAACATAGTTTGCAACTACAAGAAGACTTAGGTTTTTCTGCTATAGCACCTTTTCAGAAAGAGTTGGTCGTCGGCGTTGCTACCTATGCTTTAGAGCTTTTCTCGAAGATAAAGGATCTTGATACGGTTTATGTCCCTATTGGAATGGGATCTGGCATTTGTGGTTTGATTAAAACAAGAGATTTACTCGGTTTAAAAACTAAAATAGTAGGTGTTGTCTCTGAAGGGGCTCCTGCTTTTTCTTTGTCATTTTTAGCTGGTAAGATTGTCAATACCGATGCCGCCAATACTATTGCTGATGGTGTGGCAACGAGGGCACCAATGGTAGAAGCTTTTGACATCATTAAGCACGGTGCTAGCCGGGTAATAACGGTATCAGATCGTGAAATTGCCCAAGCAATGTATTTGTATTATCAAACGACACATAATGTTGCAGAGGGAGCAGGGGCTGTTCCATTAGCCGGTCTTGTTAAAGAGCAAGAAATGATGAAAGGCAAAAAAGTTGGGGTGATATTATCGGGTGGTAATATCGACTTTGATTCTTTTACTAAACATATTCAAGCGATAATTGATTAGGCTGAAATAAATAATCATATCAGGAGGTTGATAGGTTTCCTCTTGATATGATTGGTAAGTAAAGCATCTTTTTTAAAGCACTCCACGCTCCATCTGATCTAATTCGATAGAATCAAATAATGCTTGGAAATTACCTTCTCCAAAACCTTGATCATTAACTCGTTGAATAAGTTCAATAAATATTGGACCAAAAAGGTTCTTGGTAAATATTTGTAGCAGGTAAGTATTGTCTGCTTGGCTATCGACTAATATTTGATGTTTTCTGATCTTTTCTTTGTCTTCTTTTACCCATGGAACACGATTAAAAATATCGTCATAGTATTCAGGAATAATATTAAGTGTTTGTATAGATGATTTATCAAGCTTGTCCAGAGAAGCGACTAAATCGTCAGTTAAAAAAGCAAGATGCTGTACTCCTGGCCCCTTATACTCATCTAGATACTCGTCAATTTGATTATTATTGTCATCTTTACCTTCATTAATGGGAATGCAAAATGATTTGCAAGGAGATTGTAACGCATATGATAGTAAGGCCGTTTTTTGCCCTTTAATATCAAAATATCGGACTTCAGTAAAACCAAAGACATTTTTATAAAAATCCGCCCAGTAATTCATTGTACCTTTAGCAACATTATTCGTTAGATGATCAATGGCTAAAAAACCTTTGCTATCAACAATTTTGGGAGAAGTAAGCGCCTCAAAGTCCTGTTGATAAATATTATCGCTATTACCCCAAGTATCAATGAAATATATTAAACTATCGCCAATACCATAAATAGCGGGATAAGGGAGATCTTTATTGGTTGCGTCATTAGCGGGCTTTGCTCCACGCTCAATTGCGGTATTAAACGCTGCTTGAGCATCCTTTACTCTCCAGCCCATTGAACAAATCGCTGGTCCATGTGCTTGTGCAAAGCGTTCGGCGAATCCCCCTTTCTCTTGGTTCAATAAAAAGTGAATGTCATTTTGGTTGTAATAGGTAATATTTTTATCTTTAAGTTTCATTAATTTTGAAAAGCCAAAATCAGTAAAAACTTTATCCATAAAATTTACATCGGGTGTTGCATACTCGGTAAATTCTATTCCACATAAGTTAAGCGGGTTATTAAGGTCTGACATATCTATTCCTATCTTCTTTTGTTTTTATTAACAACAAATTTTCTTGGTATCATTTGTTACTATTATTTATTGTCCTGCGATTAATTGATAGCCAGTTAAAAACTGTTTGATAATGATAGATGTACAGAAATAGTGTCAGGTGATTTTGACATGAGAATTCATTCTGATAGTAAATAAGGTAAATAACCTTATTTGTTATATGGTTATAGTGATAACTCTATGTACTAAAATCTTTACGTAAAATCAATAAACGCTAATTACGCGTGGCTTTTATAAAAAAACCATTATTATTAATGAGTTAAAGTTTGATTTAGATCATGAAAAACTTTTGTAAAACACGTGAATGAATTAGCATCACATATAAATTAGTTTAAATGAGCAGATGATTATTGTTGATATCGGATGAAACTTAAGGTGACAGAAGTAAAGGTTAAGCAGGCCAGGGGGAGAACAAGGCCTGCTTAGATAAAAACAAGTTAGTGATCAAAAACAAGTGAATAATGATGATTGCGCACCAACACCCCTGTATACTGCACCGCCCAAAATCAACATGTTTTTGATATAATCAGTTTTTACATTGTAATCTCAGTGGTCATCTGAGACACAATTAAGCATAGCAAATTAAAGGTAAAATGATAGAGCGACCAGCAAATATTTATTGCATTTGCAACAGTATAAATCTGCACATTTGTAAAATAAAAGTTACAAAGAGGTTAACATTAATGCAATAGGTTGCTTTTTTGTATGTTTTATCATCAGGTTAGATAAGCAAAGCTAAGTGGTCGTAAAAGTGAAAGTGCCAAAAAAAGCCGATAATTTATCGGCTTATGATTGGATAAAGTTTAATGAATCATTTAGGACGTTTTAAAATGCTTCATCATGTTTTCGAGTTCATCGGTTAGTTTAGTGAGAATGTGAGTGGCATTTTTACCTGAGTGAGCTAATTCTGCAGCGTCATGTGAGCTTTCTGCGATCATATTGATACGACGTGAAATGTCATCACCGACTTTATTTTGCTCGTCAGCTGCTGTCGCAATATGATTATTCATATCAGTGATTGAACTTAGTGATTGAGCTATTTGATTAAGTGCTTCAGCAGCCTCTTGTGTTTGAGTAACGGTACTGACACTTGATGTTTTACTCATGCTCATGGTTTCAACACCACGATGTGAGCCTGACTCAAGTCGTTCGATCATATTTTGAATTTCAGCGGTACTATCTTGGGTTCTTTTTGCAAGATTACGTACTTCATCGGCAACAACCGCAAAACCTCGCCCTTGCTCTCCTGCACGAGCCGCTTCAATAGCCGCATTTAATGCTAATAAGTTCGTTTGATCCGCAATACCGCGAATAACATCGAGTACCGACACAATGTTTGACACATCATTACCTAATTCGGTTATAACGACACTGGCATCATCAATTTGACTCGCAAGCGTTTCAATCGATTTAACTGCTGAATCAACAATATCATGTGCTTTTACCCCTTGTTGATCTGCTTCAACGGTAGATTGAGCAGCGGCACTCGCGCTATCGGCAACCGTTTGTGATGATGAAGACATTTCAGTCATCGCCGTAGCAACCATGTCTATTTCGGTACGTTGTCCCTCAAAGGTTCTATCGATTTCAGCGCTGCGATTATTAGCATCATGGGTTTCACTGCGAAGTTTTTGAACCGAATCATCAATACTGCCCAAAATTTCTCCCAAAGATTCTCTTAATTGGATCATCGAGCCAAAAATAGAATCGGGTCTTGAGGTGCAATTTTGAGTAGTCGTGGAGCCTGTTAAATCCCCCGAAGCAACTTTTTGTACAAGGCGTAATACGCGCTTTGGCTCACCACCTAAATCGTCTAATAACTTACGTGTAGTGTAAAAGAGCATAACACCAATGACGGCGGTTAAAATTAGACAAATTAAAACCTGCCACTTGGCATTTGACCAAAAGCGTGCTTCAACTTCTGCAAAGCCAATTCCAGTGCCCACATACCAGCCCCAAACAGGCGTTTTTCTAGCTATTGATAACTTTTCTTCAACAGTGCCGTCGGCTTGTTTTTGGCTCCATTCATACTGAGCTATACCATTGGGTGTTTTTCTAACGGCATTTTGCAATATTCTACCAACACTGCTGCCTTTACTATCTTTAAAATCATGAAAGCTTGTGCCGTGAAGTTGAGGGTCTAGAGGAGCAGCAATAAAGTCCATATTTTCATCAGCTACATATACATATTCTGATTTGTGATATTTATTTTCACGAAGTACCTTTGAGGCAAGATCTTTCGCTTGGGCTTCTGTCATTTTACCTGTGGCGACATACTTTTCAAATTCAGTCACAATATTGAATGTTGATTTAAAAAGTTGCTCAACTCTTGCCTGATTATCATCACTACTCGCAATTCTTAGCGCGGTTAGACCAATAAACATTAACATCAAAAATGAGACTAAAATGAAGCCAATTAAGGCACCGACTTTAAAGCTTAATTTCATATTGCATCCTCTAATAAGGCATTAACTAATTAATATCCTTATGGATAAAATTACAGGCTATCGTTTCCTTTATTAATTATGGCAAATACAGCTTAATTAACAAATGGAGAAATTCATTAATTATTAGACTATCACTTAATTAGACATAGATGCTAATAATCAATTGATTTAAAAATAAAACTTCAATATTTTAAAATGATATATTTGATTATAAATGAAAAGAGATAAAGTAAAAGCAGGGTAACAAACTAGCAACAAAACGGTGCTAGTGTTAGAAATATTAAGATTAACTAAGCGTACAAATAACCATTAAGAGGATAAAATAATGGTGCTTAATGTCTCTTCAATGGTATTGAGGGACTTAAAAAGGTGTAATTGATTTTTTGCACGCTCTAAATTGTGCAAGGAATGCTTCGTCTGAAAATAGTTATCCCCATCGATAAAGTCAGTTAAAAAGCGGATACCGATCATAAAAGGTAATAATTGCGCGCCAACAATTAAGCTTTGTTGCTCAAGTTGAGTTATGTTTCCGTTAAAACTTTCGATATATGCTGATGACAAGGCTTCAAAAATATCCAGCCGTACTTTCATCTTGGCTAAGTCGGTGCCATCTTCTGGCAAGTTAGAGCAACAAGTTCTAACCATATCACCAAAATCGTGCATGATAAAACCTGGCATGCAAGTGTCTAAATCAATCACAGCAATTGGTTTTTCTGTCTCGCTATTAAATAGTAAGTTATTAATTTTTGTATCGTTATGAGTCACTTGAACGGGTAATGTATCCACTAACTCAGCGACTTTGTTAATAAAGTTTTCTTGTTCAAAGCAAAAATCTACCAGCTTTTGACATTGCGCTAATCGGTTGACAGGATCTTCGGCGACGACCTGCTTTAATTGTGCGAGCCTAAAATCTAAATTATGAAAATTAGGTATTATTTCATCTAGTTGGCTTGCCGGAAAATCACTAAGCGCTGAAGTAAACTGGCCAAAAGCGGTGGCGACTTGTTTCGCTTGCTCGGGCGTGTCTACCGCTTCTACGGTAAAACAATTAGGAATAAACTGAATAGCACGCCAATAATTGTCATCATCAACAACAACCAGCGGAGAGTCATGTTTGGCGGTAATTTGCCACATTGGCTCTAATGGATATTGCGCTTGTTCTTTTTTCTCTTGAAGATGTTTGTTAATTAATTCGGCGTTATTAATCACTTGTTCGGGTTGTTTGAATACATGATGATTAATACGCTGTAAAACAAAACTACTATTAATGTTGCGAACTAAAAATGTTTGATTAATTAGGCCGTTACCTAGTGATGAAACGGTGCAGTTATTCAATGAACATTGATAAAAAGGAAGCACTTGATTTAAATAATCTCTTTCTACAACATTCATTATCTACAACTTCCTTACTGTCACTTATTTCATCTATTATTTTTGTAAAGGATGAAAAAATCCTTTGTGGGTTAACTCAGTCAGTTGGTTAGTTACATTGGCTGAATCGGTCGCATATGTTACGCCAAACCATGGAGCATGTGAAGCTAAAACCCTTGTTATCTGTGAGGGAGCATCTTTAGTTATGTTCACTATGCTGGGCAAATAACATTCTTTATTATTATCCTTCTCGGAACTAAAAGTGTTGATTAATAATTGTTTTAATAGGGGAAAAACATCTTTATTGAGACACCAAAAATTCATAGAAACTAAACAGTTATCATCAATTTTTTGAGCTGTTGTCTGAGTTGCTTTACCTATGACATCACCGTTGTCTATGCGTTTTATATTCTCAAACTCGGTTAACATTAACAGTTGCTTGTTTGTTGAAACTTGGCAAATCGCTCTATTCACCCCGCCATTTTTAGATAAGGTTTGTTTCAATTGATAGGCAACAATCGCAAAAGTTTCTTTTTCGTGATGTTGAGCGGCAAGTTTGAATGCGTGTTCACCATAATAATCATCGGCATTAATCACCACAAAGCTTTCATTAAGTTTATTTCTTGCGCACCATAAAGCATGAGCAGTACCTAATGGTTTTGTTCTTGAAGCATCAATGAAGCATTCTTTAGGCAAGTTATCTGACTGTTGATAAACAATGTGACAATCTACATGTTTAGGTAAGTGGGTGATCACTTGCTGAGTTAATTGCGCTTGATGAGCTTCTTGAGTAATGAAAATTATTTTAGTGAAGCCATGATAAATAGCATGGCAAATATTATATTCCATTAAGGTTTTGTTAAGTACACCAAATTGGTGGAATTGTTTAGCTCCGCCAAAACGTGAACCACGTCCGGCGGCCAGTATGACGAGTGTCTTTATTAATTGTTTCATCAAAAAAGCTAGCTAACAATGCCAAGAGGTTTCGCTTTATTCCATATACCACGAGTGAAGTCTGGAATGTCTTTACTGTTGCTTCTATCGGTCACTGAATCGGCACTTAACGGTGCGATAACTGACCAAGCAGCGGCGTCGTAAACGTCTTGATCGAGTGCTTCACCCTGACGTAAACAATAAATCATTCGCCATAGCATTAGAAAATCCATACCACCATGACCACCATTTTTCTTGGCATCTTCACCCATTCTTATCCATAAAGGATGATCAAACTCCGCTTGCCATTTATTTAATTGATGATCCCAGCGATGGAAACTGGCAGCGCTTGGCTTTCTTCCTATCGCACCGGCGTCTTGCCATTGTTTAAGTGTTTGTTGATATTCGTTTTCATAGTGTTTTGCAATATTTTTTGGCGGGGTTTCAATGGCAATTCTACTTGGGAAACCCGCAAACGCGCCATTCGTTCCTTGAATATAGTTATGACGAGAATAAGGCCGTGGAGTTGATGTATCGTGTTGTACCATGATGCTTCGACCAAGTTTGGTTTTGATCACGGTAGTATTCATATCACCAGCAATATATTGAAGCTGATTACGCGGGTGATCTTCGGGAAATTCTCTTTGTGCGTAAATTTGTCGACCTAATGCCGGCGAACTCGTAGAGGTTAAATAATCAAACCTGTCACCACGATTTATATTCATATATTGTGAAACTGGACCTAAACCGTGAGTTGGGTATAAATTACCATTCGTTTTTGCATGCCAGTATGTTCGCCATGAACCGGTTTTACGGTCAACCTCTTTCATCTGCCAACGCAGTTCATGTATGTAGGCAGCTTCTCCGTGTAATAATTCACCGAATAAACCTTGACGAACCATATTCAAAACCATCAGTTCGTCTCTGCCATAACAAACGTTTTCCATCATCATGCAGTTTTTTTGTGTACGTTCGGCGGTATCCACTAGCTGCCAACATTCTTCAACCGTCGTGGCGGCGGGGACTTCAACAAAAGCATGTTTACCACTTTCCATTGTGTCCACACTCATTGGTGTATGCCATCGCCAAGGAGTAGAAATTATCACAATGTCAATATCTTGCCTGTTAAGCATATCTTTGTAGGCGAGCTCTGAACCTGTATATTGATCGGGGCTAGCAAAACCTTGTTCAACCACATATTGGCATGACTTATCTAAGACATCTTGATGAATATCGCAAATTGCTTTTATTTCTACTCCTTCAATATGGCAACAGTGTTTGACATGCCCTGAACCACGCTCACCAACGCCAATAAAGCCAATTCTCACCACTGGCATTTTAGGAGTTATTAATCCCATAACTGTTTTGTTTTTTGTTATGGGTGAAGTCTTTGGTACTTGTGTAAAAGTATCGGCTGAAGCTTGTTTGGCTGAGAGCGTAGCGGCGGTGACAGCTGCCACTGATTTTATAAAATTACGACGGTCAAATGTACTCATGAAAAGGCTTATTTTTAGATTAATAAGTTTGTTGTCAATAACTTACTCGGGGAAAATGTAATTTGCAAGTGGTTGTGTGTCAATTGCCACTAAAGTGCTAGTCATCTGGGTAGGGTGATAGTAAAACATGCGCCTGAAAACTGTTGGGAGTTTTTAGCCGAGATTTCGCCTTTGTGCCAATGTACGACTTTTTGACAAATCGCTAAGCCTAAACCAAAGTGACCTTGCTCTCTTGACCTATTGGTGTCGAGTTTGACAAAAGGATCGAATATTACATCGAGTTTATTTTGAACTAGCCCTATGCCATCATCTTCAATAATGAATTTAAGGTGATCAATACTCGCTATTAAGTTTATTTTCACTTGCGTATTAGCATATTGAACGGCATTACTGATCAAGTTTTGTAGTGCGCGATGAAACCAGTGACAATCTAACGGGTAAGTGAGCGATTGCTCAAGTAATTGGCAGGTTAGCGAAATATTATGTTGTTTGGCGAGACATTGAAAGTCTTGACAAATATCGCTGGTAAATTGGTTAATATCAACCGTGTCGAGTTTTAGGTGTATTCCTTGCCTTTCCATTCCCGCATAAGATAAAAAAGCACTGGTCATCGCTTCCATATTAGTCAGTTCTTTTTCTATTCGGATTAAATAGTTATCTTTTTTCTCGATATCTTGGCAATCTAATGCCGCTTCTACGCCAAATCGTAAACATGACATGGGGGTGCGAATATCATGTGAAAGGCTACGAGCAAGTAATTTATTATCCGCCATCAGCTTTTCAATTTGAGCTGCCATTTGATTAAAGCTTTTTTCTAACGGGGAAATATAAGAAAATTGATTAATAGCAACGCGAACATTTAACTCACCTTTACCTATCTTAGCGGCAGCATTAGTTAATATAAATAACCGCCGAGCTAGCGGAAATAACCATAAGATTAAAATTGCGCAGACGCCTAAATATAATAGTGCGGTTAGGGCAATGCTTAAATGCTGGTTTTCTTCGAGTGTGACGGGTAATTCAAGTTTTAATAATTGTTCATCATGAAAGGGGATTTTTCGAAGTAAGTAAGTTTGCTGATCTGTCGCTAATAATAGTCCGCCACTTTGAGAAAGTTGCTCAAGCAATGTTTCAGGTAAAGCGACATTGCTAATAGTATCTAACGTAACAGCAACCTGATAGTTGTTCGCCATGTTTTCGGTCGTTGCTACTAACTCACTTTGTGCTACGGAACCAAGTTGTTGACTAAAGCCCTCAAGCAATTTTTTATAAATCACAATTTCAGGACTTTCTTCGGTATGAGTTTGATCGGCAACGAGCTTGTCTAACCCCCAACCGATAATGAATAATGATCCTAAAACGGCAATGATGATGCTTAAAAACAGTCGAGTCATGAATTAATCATTCCAAGCATCGGCAACAAATAAATAGCCTTTTCCCCAGACGGTTTTAAATTTTTTCGGGCTGTGCGGATCGTCATTAAATATTTTACGCAAAGTGGAGAGCATGACATCAAAGCGACGATCTTGTCCGTCATATTCCCTATTTTTTAAGGCCTTAAATACGGTGTCTCGATCAACGACTTCACCAGCATGGTTAGCTAAAAACGATAAGAAGGCAAATAAACTTGTTGATAATTCAATTTCTTTACCAAGAAAAGTCACTCGATTCGCTTCCCCATTGATCACTAACTGCCCCAAAACAATTTCATTGTTATTTGATTGAGGTGTCGATTGACTTTTTAATGCGCTGTTGATGCGAGCTAATAATGCACGGGGTCTGACAGGTTTTATAACATAGTCGTTTGCTCCTGCTTCTAAACCAATGACTTCATCAAATTCATCTGACCGAGCGGTCAGCATAATAATGGGGATATTTGAATCTTCTCTCAATAAACGACAAACTTCTATACCATTTAAGCCTGGTAGCATCACATCTAATAACACAAGGTCAGGAAGATAATCGCTGACCTTTTCTTTAACTAAGTCTCCACGAGCAACATGTTCAACCAAAAAGTGTTGTTCTTGTAAATATTCAATGACCCAGTTAGCCAGCGTAAGATCATCTTCTACTAATAAAATTTTAAATTGTTTGGTCATGATTGTTCCTTATTTTCTATGACGCAATTAGAAGAGACGCCAGCGTCTTTTTCTTGGGCTTGCTTTATGAACCCAGCTGACATCAACAGCAGCTTCTGCAAGCACACGATTTTTTTCTATTGATACTAATTGATATTCAAGTTTTTCACTTGACTCGAATTCAAAACTTACCTGACTTCCTTTGCTGTCCTTCCAACACTGTACAAGCTTATTACTGACTTTTTGGTAAATACAAAAACTCCCTAACTGCGCTGATTGCCAAACAAGAGATACTTGGGCATAACATTTTCTACCTTGATGCAGCGCGACACAGCTGGCGGGTTTTGCTGAAAATGCAATCTCAGTGTTTAAGTTGAGCTTTTGATCCCGCTGAGCTAGAACATCCATACTTAAAGATTGTAAGAGCAATAATATTACGAACGATGTAAATCCATTACTTCGTTTAAAATACATAGAGTACCCCCAACATCACTCGGGTAGCACCTTGCTGATCAACGATCGGACTTTTTTTGATATTAGCGGTGTACAAACTTTGGCTTAAGCCAGCGTTAAATGTCCATGACTCTGAAATAGGGTGTTGAACAAAGATTTCAAGCTGGCCTCTTAATGCGTGTTCTCCTTGATATTTTTCGCGTAATGGTGAAACTTCGCTTGCATCAATCCCTGTATAATAATCGATGACGCCTTGAGAGTAATAAGTCATGCCCGCATTGAGGTAAATATCCCAATTGCGATAAGGGACGGTATGGCTATAAAAAGCATCGATTACCCAACCGTTGACGTCTGTAAAAGGGGCTAAGGTCGCGACATCAACGGAGAATATACTGTCATCAAAAAAACGTGAATACCTAAGGCCAATTCCATTACCAAAATCTCGCTCTTTTAACCCTTCTAAGATAGGTTTCTCTTTATCTGAACCTTCAATAATATCTTCAGCAATAAATCCTGGGACATAGGTTTTATAGATAATATCTAGAGCCCATTCATCTTTAACCGTCAGCTGGTAACCTAATTCAGCGCCGAGTATTTGTGTATCAGCTCGACGATGATTAGATTGGATAAAAAAACCTTTATAATAAACATCAAACAATAATGAAATATTCAAATAATGTAAGAATTTTTCTTGGTCTATCTCTTCAATAATTGAGTCTGCATAATTAATTGAAAACCCCATTTGAGCCTGCCAACTAAAGGTTTCATTAAAGACAGTCGTTTCTTTATTCAGTTTTTTTTCATTAGCTAAACTGCTTACACTGAGTAAGAGTAATAGCAGACAAGTTAGCTTTTTAAACATCTGATTGTTATTTCCCGCTGCGCTTCTTCGCGCCAACTATTCATTTTTGTTGTTAAATGACAATAAAGAGAGACGCTCTTCGTTACCATATATTAACAAATGAAATGGCTGTTGGGCAGTTTATCAACGCAGCGAAATGTTTAAAAATTGTAAGAAATAATTGTTTTGATCCTACATGCCTTATGTAAAAATTAGCTTAGAATTGCATTTTTAATCCGATAGAAGGGAACATCTCCAAGCCTTTTTCCCCTTCGATTGTGTAACTCGTTAATGTTTCATTGCCATCTGGGGCATAATAATAGCCTGAGATATTGTCACTACCCGTTGCATTTAGCAGAGCAAATGTCCACTGGGCATCATTTCCCCAGTATTGTGTTTTATAACTTGCTTGAATATCTAAGCGCTGATAAGTGGGTAAGGTTTTTGAATTAAGCTCACCATAGGTTGGCAGAAAGTGATCTTGATGATCAGGGTTAACCTTTAATCCAACAATGGGAGTATATTTTTGCCCACTACGTACGGTTAAACGTACGCCAAAATCCCAGCGTTCATTCCATTGATAATTAGCCACAAGATTACCTAATAATGGTGTATCAAGGTAATACTCCGTTGTCATCTTTGTATAGTCATCAGTCCGTTCACTCTCTGACCAACTAATTGATGCCCAACCATACCAACCATCAGCTAATTCACGTTCTAATACCCATTCAACACCTTTAGCATCTCCCGACATATCATTACTGTAATGTAAGTGAGCATTATTATCGTCGTCATCTAATGAACGTGCTAAGTCGTCTAGTTTCTTATAATAAATATCTACTGAAGTCAGCCACAAGTCATTTAGTTGGTAATCAAACCCAAGTGCATAATGTTGTGCTTTTGGTGATTGTAAAGATGGATTACCCACTTTTTTTAAGACAGTTCCCACATCCGGAAAACGGCTATAACTGCCTTGTTTTAAATTGACTGAAAAACTCTCTGTGGCTTGCCATTGTAAGGCTAATCGGTGATGCAAAAAAGATTGCTCGGTATAATCATTTGTTTCCCCTCGTAGCCCAACTTTTAGTTGCCATTCGTCATTTATTTGCCAAATATCATCAATATATAACGCAACGGTCTGATCTTTAAGCTTATCGGTATCTTGAATGCGACCCCCTTTTTTGCTTTCACAGTCTTGATCATGATCGGTGCAATAATAAGGAATGGCATCAAAACTATAATCAAACTGCTTGTCCTGTAAATCAGCGCCGATTAATAGGGTGTGATCGGTATACCAATCAATTTGATAATTAAAACGAAGGTTAAACTGCTCTTCTTCTATTTTAATAAACTGACCTTCACCATACGATTCTTTAGATTCTTCTACTGTGTGGCCTAAAACCGCCTGCATTATTTTTCCGCCATCCCCGTAGTATTGCCATGTTATTCCTTGGCTATCAAATTGTGCTTTAATTTTTAAATCACCAATAGAATCAGGGTTTACTCGTCCGGCTTCTGATGCCGCTGAAATATTAATGCCACCTATATCGCTGGCTCCGGTAACTGATAATGTTAATTTATGATTATCTCCAATTAGCCATTGGTATTTACCTTGATAATCATCACTCACGGGCGCTTTAAAAATGGTATAGCCATCTTCCTCTTCCCCTTTAGGGAGAAATAAGTGAATTAAGCTGCGACGATAAGAGAAATAGAAGGCTTGATTGTCGTTAACGCCTCCTTCAACCATGACCCCCGTTTTTAGCAGACTAAAATCAGCCGTTGTGGTGATTTGTTGATTTTTAGGATCACGCAGTTGTACATCAAAAACACCTCCTGTCGCATTACCATATTGACTTCCAAAGGCCGCAGGATGCAATGAAAAATCTCGCACAAGGTTTTCATTAAAAATACTATCGCCAAATAAATGAAAAATATAACCTGCAGGCATATCATCAATGTAAAAAGCATTATCATCAGGTGAAGAGCCTCTAATTGCTGGCTCACCTGCGTCATCGCCACCAGCATAAACCACTCCTGGCATACTAAACACTGCATTAAGTGGGTCATGATCTAAACCGGCAATAGCGAGTAGTTTTTCTGTTTCAATGCTGACCTCAGTGTTTGCTTGATTACGTCTGCCGACTACTTCGATTTTTTCGATAGTATTGTCGGCTTTTTCTTGTTGATTTTGCTCATTGGCAAATGTAGGACAAGCAATCGAGCAATTAGCTAAAATGATCAGTGTAAGTAAATTCCGTTTATGATTTCGTGTCGACATACTAAAAGTTTAGTGAATGTATTTGTCACCATTATTATTGATATTAGTGTATGAAACTTGCGGTTAATTGTTGTAAAACTGTTGGTAAATGTCAGTTTTTGTAAGATATCTCACGAACTGTATATTGTGAAAACATTGAATTTTTACTCTAGGCATTTTAACTGTTTGAAATGAAATTCACTTGTTGCAATAACGTGGCTAATAATGGAGAAGTCTCTTGATACGCTAAAACGATTTCTCGAGTAAGTTTTAGCTCATGTATTGCTTTAAAGGAAAGGTCATTATTGTCAATAATTTCAGAATAAGCAGGAACAAGTGCGCAGCCTAAACCTGCGCGAACCAAACCAAGTGCATAGTCTATGGTTTGAATTTTTGCCCTGACATCTAATTGGATCCCTGACAAGGTTAAGGTGTCATTGAGCATTTGCCAAGCATTACATGGAGAGCGCTGTATAAAAGGTAAATGATCTAGGTCTGCTATTTGTACTCGTTCTTTTAGTGATAAAGGATGGTTTATTGGTAAAGCTAAAAGATAATCCTCTTGCCATATGGGATGATATTTTTCGTCATCTTTAAGTTCTTCTTTAATGATAATTCTGGCATCACAGCGCTCATGTTGAGGGACAAGCGTGAGTTTCATTGAAGGCTCTGCAGAAGTGAAATCTTTTAATAATGCACTCATGCGTTTAACGCCTAGTCCTTTGGTAACACCGAGTTGAAAATCTTGTTTTTTTTCATGGGTAGAGAAGGTTTTTTTAATGGCATCGGCTTGCCCCAGCAATTGTTTAGCAAGTGGATAAAGTTGCTCCCCCTGTTCTGTAGCTGTTACGCCACGGGCATGACGGGTAAATAATGATTGATTAAGCTCTTGTTCTAATTGAGCAATTGCAGCAGAGATAGAAGGTTGAGCAATAAAGCATTTTTTAGCCGCAGCACTTAAGCTAAGTTGTTCGTAAACAGCGACAAAATAATTGAGGTGTTTTAAGTCCATGTCCTTATTATTAAGAAATTTTCTGAAAATAGCTATAGGTAAAAACTATACTTGATAAAGAAAAACTATATTTTAACTTTGGCTAGATTTTGCTTAATCTTATCTCATTCAATTTATTGCTAGCCTTTTGGGATGGGTAACTTCAAATGGCAAGGGCGATCATAAAAATACAACGCTAATAAAAATAGGAATTACGATGTCAAACGCACCTTCAACTTCAAAACCGAGCTTTAACTGGCAAGATCCGCTATTAATTGATTCATTATTGTCAGAAGAAGAGCGCATGATCCGTGATAGTGCGCATCAATACTGCCAAGAAAAATTGATGCCACGTGTTTTATTAGCAAACCGTAATGAAGAATTTGATCCTGAAATTATGAAAGAGCTTGGCGCTTTAGGATTACTCGGTTGTACCATAGAAGAAAAATACGGCTGCGCAGGTGTTAATTATGTGACTTATGGTTTAATTGCTCGTGAAGTTGAGCGTGTTGATAGTGGTTACCGAAGTGCGATGAGTGTTCAATCATCCTTAGTCATGCATCCAATTCATGCGTATGGGACTGAAGAGCAAAAGATGAAATACCTGCCGAAATTGGCGACAGGTGAAATGATCGGTTGTTTTGGTTTAACTGAGCCTAATTCGGGGTCTGATCCTGCCAGTTTATCAACCAGAGCCACTAAAGTTGACGGTGGTTTTCGCTTAACTGGTAATAAAATGTGGATCACCAACTCACCTATTGCTGACATTTTTGTTGTTTGGGCAAAGCTTGACGGTGTTATCAAAGGTTTTGTATTAGAAAAAGGTATGGATGGTTTATCTGCCCCTAAAATTGAAGGTAAATTTTCACTGCGTGCCTCTATCACGGGTGAAATTGTTATGGATAATGTTTTTGTGCCTGACGAAAATATATTACCGCATGTTCAAGGTTTGTCAGGCCCCTTTGGTTGTTTGAACAAAGCTCGATATGGTATTGGTTGGGGGGCGCTGGGAGCGGCTGAGTTTTGCTGGCATGGAGCAAGACAATATACGCTAGATCGCGAACAATTTGGTAAACCTTTAGCGGCTACACAGCTTATTCAGAAAAAACTTGCCGATATGCAAACCGAAATAACCACAGGTTTATTTGCTTGTCTGCAAGTGGGAAGATTAATGGATGCGGGCACGTTAGCGCCAGAAGCGATTTCATTAATTAAGCGTAACTCTTGTGGCAAAGCGTTAGAAATTGCTCGTACAGCACGTGACATGCACGGTGGCAACGGTATTGCCGATGAGTTTCATGTTATTCGTCATATGATGAATTTGGAAGCGGTGAACACATATGAGGGAACACATGATGTTCATGCCCTTATTTTAGGACGAGCACAAACAGGCATTCAAGCCTTCTTTTAATAATCAGTAACTTGGGGCTGTTAATCTTTCGAGATTAAATTTTATTCAAACTAAACGCGAATGATCAACAGACCCTAATCGCAATCGCGTTATTTTGTTATCAAAATTTATTAAGAGAAGGACATCATAAATGTCAGATCGTAATCAGTGTGTAAAAGAAAATTTTATTCACTTTGTAAAAGAATTTGATTTACCGCAATTAAGTTGTCCATTAACACCGCAAGAGGTGGGATTATCTGATAGTGAGCTGGTGGATTTATTTGAAACCCAAGTCACTAGTCGTCACCTTGATTTGCATTCTAGGGTGATGCAAAAGCAAGGGCAAAGTTTTTACACCATTGGTAGTTCTGGTCATGAAGGCAATGCCGCTATCGCTAAAGCTTTTCGAGCCGATGATATGGCTTTCTTGCACTACCGTAGTGGTGCATTTACCTTACAGCGCGGTAAACAAGTTGCTGGTCAAACGTCAATTTACGATATGTTGTTGTCCTTTGCAGCCGCAAAAGATGATCCTATTTCTGGCGGGCGGCATAAAGTTTTAGGTAGTAAAGCACTCGCAATTCCACCGCAAACCAGCACAATTGCTTCTCATCTTCCCAAAGCGATGGGCGCTGCATTTTCGATTGGATTAGCCAACAGGTTAGAGCATCAAGGTGAAATCCCTAATGACGGCGTGATCCTTTGCAGTTTCGGTGATGCTTCGTCAAACCACTCGACGGCGCAAGGGGCAATTAACAGCGCTGCTTGGGCGGCTTTTCAGTCTATTCCTATGCCGATTGTTTTTGTTTGTGAAGATAATGGTATTGGTATCTCAACTTCAACACCTACCGGTTGGGTTGCTGCAAATTATAAAGATCGACCAGGGCTTACCTATTTAAGCTGCGATGGTTTAAATTTACTTGATACTTATCGTGTCAGTCAACAAGCCGAGAGAATCGCAAGAGAAAAACAGCAGCCAGTGTTTTTACATGTAAAATTAGTGCGCTTACTTGGACACGCCGGCTCTGATGCTGAATTTGTTTATCGCAAACCGGAGCAAATACAAGCCAATGAGTTCAATGACCCGTTACTGCATAGTGCAAGAATATTGCTAGAAAATAACATTTTAACTGCTGAGCAAATTATTGCTGTTTATCAAAATATTGCTGAACGTATTGAACGTGTCGCCCAAGCAGTCGTGAAAAAGCCTCGCCTAAATACTGCTGATGAAGTGATGCAAAGCATTATTCCTGACAGTGTTGCTAGTAGGGCAGCTTATGTTAGCGATGAAAAAAGACAAGCACTGTTTAAGCACGAAAAGCATAACTTAGCTAAACCTCAGCACTTAGCAAAACTGATCAACTGGACACTATTCGATTTAATGGCACAGCATGACAACATGGTAATGTTAGGTGAAGATATTGCCAGAAAAGGTGGTGTTTATAATGTGACATCAAAATTAGTTGATGGTTTTGGTAAAAATCGTGTACTGAACACCTTGTTGGATGAGCAGTCAATTCTAGGTGGTGCGATTGGTTTAGCGCATAATGGCTTTTTACCGATACCTGAAATTCAGTTTCTTGCTTATGTCCATAATGCCGAAGACCAAATTCGTGGTGAAGCGGCGACGTTGTCATTTTTCTCAAAAGGTCAATATACCAACCCAATGGTGATCCGTATTGCTGGGTTAGCGTATCAAAAAGGCTTTGGCGGACATTTTCATAATGATAATTCTTTTGCGGTATTTCGTGATATTCCAGGTGTGATCATCGCTTGCCCATCAAATGGTGGCGATGCTGTTGAGATGTTAAGAGCGTCAGTTAAATTAGCTGAAGAACAGCAACGTGTGGTGATATTTCTAGAACCCATTGCGCTATATATGACCAAAGATTTACATCAAGAAGGGGATGGCTTGTGGACTTTCCCTTATCAAGCGCCTGCAGTGGAAGCTATTGCCGATAAAAAGCAAGTCGTCACTCAAGCTCCGCCGTTAACTATTTCAGTTCAGGGGGAAGGCACTGATTTGTGTATATTAACTTACGGCAATGGTTATTATTTATCACGTCAAGCACAGCAAATATTAGATGATAAAGGCATTCATTGTCGCGTGATTGATTTGCGCTGGTTAGCGCCACTTGATGAAGCTGGGATCATTGCTCAGGTCAATGCTTGTGAAAAAGTATTAATAGTTGATGAATGTCGTAAAACAGGCTCAATTAGTGAAGCATTAATGAGTTTACTCTCTGAAAATAGCAATAAAAATTCAGAAAATGTTCAGCGACTTTGTGCCAAGGACAGTTTTATTCCACTGGGTAGCGCGGCTTATCATGTACTGCCTTCAAAAGAAGATATTGTAAATGTCGCCAGTAAAATGTGCTCAAGCCATTGATCAGGAAAAGAGATGACAACCCTAATGACAGAAAATAAAAAACAACGTGCTGTGGTGATATGTCCAGGGCGAGGCACTTATAACAAAGAAGAGCTTGGTTATTTATCACTATACCACGGTGATAAAGTTGAGTTTATTGAGCATATTGATCAATACCGTGCGCTAAAAGGTCAAGTGCCAATTAGCGAACTTGATGCGATGGAAAATTATAATATGCGTACTCACACGGCTGGCGAGAACGCTTCGGCACTTATATACGCTTGTGCCCATAGTGATCATCAAATGATTAATCGAGATCTGTATGATGTTGTTGCGGTAACTGGCAACTCTATGGGTTGGTATATTGCACTCGCAGTTGCGGGAGCGTTAAAGCCGGAGAGTGCAATAACATTAATCAATACCATGGGGTCAATGATGACGGATGGTTTGATTGGTGGTCAGCTCATTTATCCGATTATTAATGACGTTTGGCAAAAAGATGCCGCGCGTGAAAAGCAAGTATTACAATGGCTTGCTGAGGTTAATCAACAAAAAGATTGTGAAGTGTACCTGTCAATTTTCTTAGGCGGATATTTAGTTTTTGGTGGTAACAAAAAAGGCTTAAAAGCATTAGCAGAAATTTTGCCGATGATTGATGATCGTTACCCAATGAATCTTTTCAATCATGCCGCATTTCACACACCATTATTAAACAGTATTTCTGAAAAAGCGTTGCAGCAGTTATCGGTCAACTTGTTTAATGTGCCCGAGATTCCTTTAATTGACGGTCTTGGCAATATTTGGCAACCCTACTCAACTGACATCAAACAATTACATGATTACACGTTAACAACACAAGTGACGGAACCGTATAATTTTAGTAAGGCAATTGAAGTTGCTATAAAAGAATATGCACCAGATAAATTAATTATTTTAGGACCAGGAGCTACATTGGGTGGTGCAGTTGCACAGTGTTTGATTGATCATAACTGGCTGGGGTTAACTAATAAGAAAGACTTTATAGAATTACAGAAAAAAGAACCTTTTATCCTTTCTATGGGGATCACCGAGCAGCGAAAACAAGTGCTTTAGTGCTTGTTAAGTGAGAGGATTGTTTTGAATAAATTTCTTGTCTTCAATTTGAATGTGATTGGTTAACCAATCCGATAAAAAGTTAAGTAATTCAGAGGACACCTTGGTTAAATCTTGGTGTTTTTGCTTAAATTCACTGAGTTGATTAATAAAATGATTATGCTGCTTAATGTGCATTTGGGTATCGCTATTATTTAAACGAAAGAAATAGGTTTCCTCGGTATTAAAATGATATTGGGTATAATCAAGTAGTTGAGAAAAAATTGACTCAATGACTTGGCCGTCGCTTTTATTATCAACCGCCTCTGCAAGTTTATTGATCAAATGGATTAACATTTTATGTTGATTATCAATTAACTCAACACCAACTCCTAGCGTTGCTTCTTCCCATTTAATAAAGGACATAACACTCCATAATATATAGCTAATATTTTCTACTGAGAAAAATAAATTCTTTCACAGAAGTTCATGTGATTTGTTGATCTGCCTTTAGTTTTTATTCAAAAACTGAACTTGCGTGATAAATAGTATGATTCATTAACAGTAATGTTTCTAAAACAGTTCATCAACGGTGACAAATTGATAATTAAGTTGTCGATAATGTTCAATAATGTCACTTAAAGCATCAACGGTACCTTGCCTATTTCCTCCACCATCATGCATTAAAATAATGGCTTCTGGGTGAGCATGCTTTATCGCGTGGCTAGCGACATTTTCTTTGGTATTAATATTATCATTCCAGTCTTGGGTATCTATTGACCAAATCACCGTTTTAATTTTGTTATCAATGAGTTTTAAAATTTGCGGATCACTAATATTGCCATAGGGAGGTCGAAACAATGTTGGTATAAGTCCAGTTGTTTCTTGAATGATCTGGTTTGTTGGGGCAATTTGCTCTGACCAGTATGAGTCAGCATCTTGATACTGACTCGCTTTAGTGTGATCCCAAGAATGATTCGCAAGTAAATGACCTTGCTGGTGCATTGATTTCACTAATGATGATTGACTGCTAATCTTCTGACCTATCATGAAAAATGTCGCTTTAACATTGAATTTATTGAGTTTTTCTACCACTTTCTGGGTATGTTGATCCGGGCCGTCATCAAAGGTTAAGGCGACTTTTTTATCATTATTGTTGCCTTCGATAATATAAAATGACGGATAAGCCTTAGCTCGTTGTTCATGAAGCGACACCGGAGTGTCTTTTTCACTTAAATTGTTGATGCGAACATAGCGTCGTTTTTTATCCGTGACAGTGTTTTTATTACTTTCATCTTTGTTCGAAGACAAAGGGGATTGCTGACAACCAAGAATAAACATCGATAAAATTATTACTGATAGGTAAGAGATATAGTGTTGTAGCATTGCTAATTAACTTCCAGTGATTGAGATGAAAATACACTGATTAAGCCTACTACAAATACATTAAAATTCGTATAATTATTCAACATAAATAAATAAACATAGTAATAGTTTGCCTAAGGTCATTAAAGTAATCTATTTCTCCTAACATTAAGTGAATAAAAAGTAGGATTTATATTGGAAAATAGCTACTATATCTGTTATCGAAAATTTCACTATAAAAATGACAATGACATCACTACGTAAGAAAAATGAAGCTGAATTACAATTAGCCTTTAAAGCGTTATTACATGAGCAATGTTATGGCTCACAAAGTCAACTAGCGGATGCGCTTGATGCTCAAGGCTTTAAAAATATGTCGCAAGCAAAAATTTCTCGCTTATTGTCAAAGTTAGGCGCGGTAAAAATGCGTAATGCCAATGATCAAGTGGTGTATATTTTACCCGATGAATTAGCTATCCCAAAATCTCGTCAAGCTATCCAATCAGTTGTGGTAAGCGTTAAGCATAATAATACTCAAATCATTGTTAAAACAGGGATAGGTGGTGCACCGCTTATTTCTCGAATGCTTGATAGCATGGGAGAATCAGCAGGGATTTTAGGTACGCTTGCAGGAGACGATGCTATTTTTATTGCCCCTGTTGATGTCAATAATATTGATGCAATAACCGAAGATATAAAAAGATTATTAGATGTATCCTAATGTTTATTAGGTAGTCACTTTTTACATTTTATTGTTCTTATTTTTGATAGTTAGTCGCACTTAAATCACACCAAATACATAGCGTGTTTTACTGTAAAAAGGTTGCTCTGGCGTTAATTTACAATTGTTAATATTAACGCCGGTATGTTTATTATTAGCGCGTTGTGGCTCTAAACATAAGGCCGCTCTTTTTTGATAGCAAAAGTTAGCTTTCCCGTAATGGCTACCATCAATATAATTTGCCGTATATAAAATTATACTTGGCTGATCGGTATACAGTGTCATTGTTCTGCCAGAGTTTTCTTCTACCACGTACGCTGCGTTTTCTTCTGCTTTTGTCGCTTGATCATTTAACAGCCAATAATTATCGTAACCTAAGCCGATATTAATTTGTTGATCATGATTATTATCAATATTATCCGCTAAACGTCTTAACACGGTAAAATCATGTGCAGTGTTATTTACTGGTTTAATTTCACCTGTGGGATAAGCACGCTCTGACATAGGTAAGAAATGTTCAGCATTGATACTCACCTGATGTTGATGAATGTTACCTGCATTATGACCTGCTAAGTTAAAGTAGCTGTGTTGAGTTAAATTCACAATGGTATTTTTATTGGTGGTAGCAAAATATTCGACGATGAATTCATTATCATCATTCAGTTGGTATTTTACTTTGAAATCGACATCACCCGGAAAGCCTTCTTCGCCATCAAGGCTGGTGTAGTTGAGTATGACACTGGCACTCTTGTCATTTTGTTCGGTAGAGGCTTGCCAAAGCTTTTTATTAAGCGCGTTTTTCCCCCCGTGTAATTGACTATCAGGCGCATTAAGTTCGAGCTGATGCAACTCGCCATCAAGTTCAAACTGGCCTTTATCAATTCTACCAGCATATCGACCAATGACAGCACCTAAGTAATATGTATCATTTTCATAATCGCTGACTCGATCATAGCCAAGGACTATATCAGCTAAGCGCTGTGTTTTATCATGGGTAAAAATTGAAACAATAATACCACCAAAATTGGTGATTTTTATTTGCATTCCTTGCTGATTCGTTAACGTGAAAAGCCTTGCTTCTTCACCTGTCGATAATCGACCAAAACTTTGCTCGGTAATTCGAACCAAATTTGAATGCTCAATAGTCATCAAGATAACCTCTCATGTGCGCGATATATCAGCGACATTGTATTATAATTTTTATTACTGCTATCTTATCCAAGCCAATTCGTTAAGCAATAGCTATCATGATAATTTATTGTGAGTAATTGTGAAATAAATCAAAACATTCCATTTAAATGTTTAAAGCGAATAAAAAGCTGATACTGGTTAATGAACGCCGTTGCTTAATAAATGCCGTATATGTCATAATTTATTTTCTCTTATGGCTAGCTATTTATTATTTTTTCATGATTATTCGTCCAGCAAAAAACTCTGATCTTGAGCAACTTCGAATTTTTGAACAAGGAGTGATAAACGCCGAACGCCCCTTTGACAACACCCTAAATGCAGACCCTATACAATACTATAATCTTGAAAAACAATTAGTTGATGATAACGTCTGTCTTGTTGTTGCTGAAGAAAATGGTGAGCTGATTGCTAGTGGGTATGCGCGAATAGAAAAAGCCAAACCTTATGTCAATTATTCCTTTTATAGCTATTTAGGTTTTATGTATGTTTCACCAGAGCATAGAGGAAAAGGTATTAACCAAAAAATTATTGATGCCTTAGCACATTGGAGTAAAGAACAAGGTATTACTATGATGCACTTAGATGTTTTTTCCGACAATGAAACCGCGATTCGAGCTTATAATAAAGCAGGTTTTACCGCTAATTTAGTGGAAATGCGACTAGCGCTTTAACATTTATTGCTGTTCTAGTATTTCTCGTTGCTCCGCTACTTCAATGCGAATATCAAAGTCACGAGGTAACCCCGTATTGTTATAATCAAAATTCGTAAATTGTTCATTATTACTTTCTTTTAACTCGTTAACTTGCTCTTCCATATTTTATTCCTCTATAAACTTATGTAATATTTTTACGTTATTTTTTTATTTTATGCAAGTTTTAGTTGCTTAAAATCTGTTTTTATATGTTTTATTATTATTTTTGTTGTTTTATTACATCTTTTGTGTGTCTTTTGATGCCACGAATAATAACGTAATGAGTTAATCGTTAGTGATAGCTTTCAGTGATTTAATGACAGTGATGATAAAAATGAAGGTAAATTAAGGTAGAGATTTAATGAGCAATTATAGTGAAAAGGGTAAATTATTGATAATATCAAAATATATGGTAACATTTTGTTTACAATCATTAATAAAAGTAAATTGTTATGGAAAACAAATTAATTAAGTTTACCTTACTGCCATTCATCTTATCTGCATTATCATCATCAGTTTATGCGATTGAAGTCGCTAAGCATTTATCAACGGTAGTTAATCCCGTTCCAATAAAGCGTGTACACCCAGAATATCCAATAGATGCCGCTCGCTCCAATAGAGAAGGTTGGTCAAAATTGAGTTTTGTGATTGAAAAAGATGGCAGTGTTTCTAATGTCTTAGTGACAGAAACATCTGGCAGTAAAGATTTTGACAAAGCAGCAAAACGTGCTGTGCTTAAATGGAAGTATCAGCCCGCTTTAGAGGATGGTAAACCTATTCAACAATGCGCAAATTCAGTTCAAATGGATTTTAGATTGCATGAAAATGATGCTGGCTCTGTGGTTCGTCGTAAATTTAGAAGTAATTATTCTTTAGCCGTTGAAGCATTAAAAAATAAAGACCTACAATTAATGAAAGGCTATTTAGATGAAATGTCCGAAATGAAATATAGGTATTTATCTGAGAATAATTATTTGCATACGCTGTTGTCTGAATACGCAAGGGAAAGTGGCGATAATGCAAAGCAATTATATCATTTGGAAAGAATTAGCTTAAATACGTTAAGTGTAGATAGAAAAATGTCTATTTTAAATAGTCGCTTTTTACTTTCTGTCAACTTAAATCAATTTCACAATGCTTATCATGTCTATACACAGCTAGCAGAAATTGAAGAAGCAAAGTCTGATATGAAAAAATACGATGATATCATTACTAAGGTTGACAACTTAATTGGCAGTGCTGAAGATTTTATTGTTAGTGCAAACATTGAAGATAACGAATTTTGGCAATATTCATTAGTGCGAAATGAGTTTAGCTTAACGGATATCGATGGAACTCTTAATAAGCTCGACATTCGTTGTGCGAATAAACGCCATGTTTATACCGTTGAAAATAATAATACGTGGAAACTGCCTAAGAGTTGGGAAAATTGCAGCCTTTTTATTTACGGTAGTGACAACACGCGCTTTAAACTAATAGAGCATGCGATGA
Organism: Colwelliaceae bacterium 6441; assembly: GCA_040779345.1. Classification (GTDB taxonomy): domain Bacteria; phylum Pseudomonadota; class Gammaproteobacteria; order Enterobacterales; family Alteromonadaceae; genus Thalassotalea_H. The sequence continues at coordinate 232,791 of JBFONU010000001.1, forward strand.
AAAGTTAATTAAAATAACGACATTAGGGGCTGTTGATCTTTCATTTTAGTTTCTGCTATAGCGTAATTTTTAAGATAACAAGGCGAAAAAAGTGTTATGTAGTCACTCTACTTTAACTATTTTTAACGCTGTTAGGTTGAAAATTGGTCATAGCCCTTTAGGTTGCCTTGAAAAAGCGTCACTCTTTGTTGCTTAAAATGCATTTGGAACAACCAAACATTATATTAAGCGCCTCGAGTGCCACCTTTTTCAAGTGCAACAGAACTTTAAACTGAAAGATCAACAGCCCCTAGTCACGAGTAAAAAAATTAGTATTTTATAAAATTTTGTCTACACTATAAAGGCAAAGCAAAATTCCACTTCTTTGTTTCATGAGTATGCGCTTTAATGGTTTTTCCATTAAAGCGCATTTTTATTGGTTTAAACAATACAAAGCGACTCAACTCTTTGGTTTACCTGATTTGAGTAAAGCATTATGCTAACAACATAACCTCTATTACCTTCCCTTATTGAGACGATAAATGACAGATATCCGTTCAAATCGCTGGCGTATGTGTAAAAAACTCGTGATATTTCAAGTGAAATTAGCATTTGATGCTATTCGAGATTTATTTTTAAGTCCTATCTCTTTTGGTTGTGCGCTGATTGATATTATTAACAATAACAGTGATGAACAGAGCTATTTTAAAAAGCTGATGATCTTTGGTGGCAAGACCGATAGTTGGTTAAATTTATTCTCACAACACGAGCAAACTCTTAAAAAAGCACAACATCAGCTAACGAAAACAGAAATAGAAGCAGAGCATGCTTCTTCAACCTATCAAGGCGATTTTTCACAAAACAATGCTGATCAACTATTTGATAAAATTGAAGATTTATTACGTGAGCAACATGCTAAAGGTGGGCTAACGGCTGCCGCTAAAACTAAAATAGATGCAGTGTTACAAAAAATCAGTAAGGATAACCAAACAAACCCACCTGCGAATAATGCAAGTCAAACGAATGACCAATAACAATTGTTCTGATCGCAAGGTTCAATACGCTCGTTCTCAAAAACCGTATTTTCCGACTTATCGTCATAAACTACTGATGCTAGGTTGCATTATTGCCTCGATAGCCGCTGTCTGGCATTTACTCTGTGTAGTTGGTGGTCCAAGCTGGTATGAATTTGCTCGTGCACCTAAAGTTATTATTCAATCAGCAAAGCAAGGGACTTGGTTGGCTCCAATAAGCACTATGTTGGTTGCCGGCTTAATGTTTGCTTGTTCTGTATTTGCTCTTTCAACAGTAGGCATGATCCGACAATTACCTCTTCGTCGAACTGCAATGGCTGTTATCACTGTGCTTTGCTTGTTAAGAGGAGGAGCAATCGTGCCGTTGTGGCTGAGTCATTTATATTTAATTGATGATTTTATGGTGATTTCAAGTGCGGTTTGGTTTCTCGTTGGGCTGTGCTATTTTCTTGGTTTGTATGAAAGCTTTCAAGATAACATCAATAAATAGATAATTAATTTCAGGACGACATTCTTGTGTTATCTCTTTTAATAAGCCGTTAGAATAGCGCCTTTGTTAAAGGCAATACATTTAAGTTTAAGGTTTCCATGACAACAGCGTATTCTTATACCACTACCTTTATTTTAGATAAAAGCTACTTTACCGAGTGTTTTGAGCAATCCAGTAAAGTTGAAAGCTTCGGGCAGGCTTATTTTAAAGCGATTTTCTTTTCTGTATTTGGCGCATTATTAGTGTTATTTACCCCTATTAATGCCTATGTAGCGTGGTTTTTATTTGCGTTAGGCATTGTCGAAGCCTTAGGTGTTTATTATAAAAAGCCCTGGTGGGTGACTCGGCAAATGCTGGGTAAGTCTTCTAAAAGCGAAGTGACCCTATTGATAAGCGAAGAAGGGGTGAGAAGCCATTCTTTTTATATTGATGAAATGATACATTGGCAAGATGTGTCCCTGCTAGAGCAAACAGACAAAGGTTGGGTGTTTGTCCACAGCAAAGGAAAGAGCTATATCTCGTCGAGTTTTTTAAATGAGGAATGTCTTGAATTTTTAAAGCATAAAAAAACAACGTTATCTTCAAGTGAAACAGAAAACAACAATGAGTAGTCAAAAAAGTCCAATCAGGCTTTCCAGTCCAAAATTTATCATTCCTTTTATCGCTTGCTGGCTTCTGCTAATTGTTTTATCGCCATTATTATTTGAACAGATAACCGACTATGGATTATTCAGTTTATTAGGGGTACTTGGGGCTATTTTTGCTAATTCTACTGGTGCGGGTGGTGGTGTTGTTTTTATTCCCGCTTTTAACGAGTTAGCCTTTAGTGAGCAGCAAGCAATAGCAACCAGCTTTGCTATACAATGTTTTGGCATGACTGCGGGAGCTATTACTTGGTGGTTTCATTACAAAGCTGAAAAAACCGAATTACGTTTATGGCAAGGTTTCAAACGGATCATTTCGGTAGGCGCGCTGAGTGGAGTTTTGGGATTATGGTTTGTATATGGAACGGGTACAAATACGCCATCTTCGTTACACCAAAATTTCAGTTGGTTCTCATTAGTGCTTGGCCTCTTTATTGTCGCTACCGTATTTTTTGCCAAACCTTCAAGGGAACGCAGTCAAATCTATTTCTTTGACTATATTGCTTTGATAACTATCGGACTTTTCGGTGGTGCCGTTACCGCGTGGTTATCGGTTGGTATTGGTGAGTTATTAGCTATTTATTTAATTTTACGACGATTTGACATTAGCATGGCTGTAGCCGCAGCTGTTATTGTGTCTGCGTTAACTGTATGGGCAGCTATTTGGCAGCACACCTTAGTATCATTTCAAGTGTATTGGCAAGTTGTTATTTTTGCTGGGCCAGGAGCGGTGCTTGGTGGCATATTTGCTAAAACCTTAGTCACGTATTTGTCAGCAACACGTTTAAAGTTGTTCTTTGCATTCTGGCTCTTGGTCATTGGATTAGTCGGTATCAAGGTTTAGTTGGTTATCAGAAAATCCCAAGCTCAGTAAATAAGAATTGAGTGAATTCATCGCTATGTAACTCAATGGTTATTAATATCAATTATTTACCCAATTTATCTCCTAAAACCTCAAATATTTGATAAAAAATTTAATTTTTCATCATTATTAGGGACAGAAATCCACAAAACCCCACAAATTCATCACCTTCGCTAAATCCCTTAATTTTATTAGCGATCACCGCGATTGAAATAACAAATCTTTGCTTGACATAACTTCCCATAACTCACTAAACTGTATAAATGTGGAAAAAAGTGGGAAATTGTGGATCTTAAGGGATTCTTAATAATAAAACGGGATTATGTTTAGAGGCACCAGTTCAATTACGCTTGACAGCAAAAATAGGATCACGATACCTACAAGGTATCGCGAAGAGCTATTTGCAGATTGCCAAGGGAAAATGGTGTGTACAGTTGATTTTCAACAGCCGTGTTTATTGCTTTATCCGCTTCCTGAATGGGAAGAAATCGAATTAAAACTTTGTGGTTTATCGAGTATGGATCCACTTGAAAGAAAACTGCAACGAGTTTTACTTGGAAACGCGTCTGAATGTGACATTGATAAGAGTGGTCGCTTATTAATAAATGGTCCCCTGCGAAACCATGCCGGGTTAGATAAAAATATTATGCTAATTGGGCAGCTGAAAAAATTTGAAATTTGGAGTGAGCAAGCTTGGCAAAACGAAATGCAACAAAGCATTGCCAAGATGCAGTCGGGTGAAATCGAATTAACAGAAAGGTTACTTGACCTTTCTTTATAAAGATCACTTCAACAACAGTATTACTAAAATAGCATTACAACAATACGGCGTTTATAAAAAATGCAAACAGATAAGTCTCATATTTCGGTGTTGCTTGACGAAGCAATTACTGGACTCGCGATAAAACCAGACGGTATTTATATCGACTGTACTTTTGGTCGCGGCGGCCATTCCGGACTTATTCTTTCTAAGCTCTCTGACCAAGGGCGCCTCATCGCTATCGACCGAGATCCTACCGCTATTGAAGCAGCAAAAAAATATGCTGATGACTCGCGTTTTGGTATTGAACATCAGGGTTTTGCTGATCTTCAGCAGATAGTCGAAAAACATCAATTGATAGGTGAAGTAGACGGAGTTCTGCTTGATTTAGGTGTTTCTTCCCCACAATTAGACGAAGCTGATCGCGGCTTTAGTTTTATGAAAGACGGCCCACTGGATATGCGTATGGATACTACGCGTGGACAAACAGCTGCACAGTGGTTAGCAACTGCTGATGTTGAGGATATCACGTGGGTACTTCGAACTTTTGGCGAAGAAAAACATGCATGGCGTATCGCTAACGGCATTGTTGATACGCGCGATGAAAATCCACTAACCCGTACTGGGGAGTTGGCGGCATTGATTAAAAAAATTGCGCCGCAACGTGAGATCAAAAAGCACCCTGCAACCAGAAGCTTTCAAGCTATTCGAATGTACATAAATAGTGAGCTTGAACAAATTGAAAAAGCACTTAATGCCTCATTGGATGTTTTAAAAGAAGAAGGACGCTTAGTGGTGATAAGTTTTCATTCACTAGAAGATCGCCTTGTTAAACAGTTTATGAAAAAACATTCACAAGGAAAAAAAGTACCGCGAGGTATGCCAATAAGTGAAGAAGAATTAAATAAAGGAAAAAAATTGTCATTAATCGGCAGAAAGCATAAGCCGAGTAAGCAAGAAGTTGAAGAAAATGTGCGCTCTCGAAGTTCAGTCATGAGAGTTGCACAGAGACTGGCTAAATAATTATGGCAAACCCAAAAGTCATATTGGCTTTTGAATTATGGCGAGATATTAAACAACACATGGTTGTTTATATTTTGTTGGCAATGGTGGTGATTTCAGCATTTGCGGTAATTTATTTTACCCATATGAATAGACAAAGTACGAGTCAATTAGAAATATTATTAGCACAGCGAGATGAGTTAGATATTGAATGGCGAAATTTATTGTTAGAGCAAAACAGCTTGGCTGAACATAGCGCAATTGAAAGCAAAGCAGAAAAGCTACTTAACATGGTTAAACCCAATGCAACGTCTGAAGTGATAGTCAAATTAAAATGAAGAGTAGTGTGAAAAAGCAATCTGATAAATATAAACCAACCACTTTAGCATGGCGTTTTTACCTCGTGCTAGGTGTTATTGGGCTTGTATATGCAGGGCTTGCAGCACGAACCGCGTATATTCAGGTAATTGAACCTGAAATGTTAAAAAAACAAGGTGACATGCGCTCACTAAGAACGGCATCGAGTAAAGTTCACCGTGGTTCTATTGTTGATAGAAATGGACGAGAACTTGCGGTAAGCGTCCCTGTTGAAACCGTTTGGGCTGATCCTAAAATCATCATGCAAAATAATGCGCTTGCTATGGTTGAGCATTGGCAGGCATTAGCCGACGTGCTTGATAAAGATGTTAATAAAATCAAATCAAGAGTTACGCGCAGTCCAACAAAACGTTTTGTTTATATTGAACGCCAAGTTTCTCCTGCAATGGCAAGCTATATTAAGCAATTAAAAATTCCGGGTATTCATTTAAGAAAAGAGTCGAAGCGTTTTTATCCAACGGGTGAGATCAGTGCTCACATTGTTGGGTTTACTAATGTTGATGATAAAGGAATAGAAGGGGTTGAACGTGTTTATGATCAGCTTCTAACAGGTGAAAATGGTAAGAAGCGTTATCGTAAAGATGCCAAAGGGAACCGCATTGAAGTGTTGGAAGATGTAAAATCAACACCACCACAAGATTTAACTTTAAGTATTGATCAACGTATTCAAGCACTTGCATATCGCGAATTAAAAGGTGCGGTAAAGGCATTTAAAGCAAGCTCTGGCTCTGTCGTTGTGACGAATGTGCATACCGGTGAAGTATTAGCTTTAGTGAATAGCCCATCTTATAACCCAAATAATCGCAGTAATGTTGCTATTCATCGTTTTAGAAATCGTGCAATCACCGATTTTTATGAGCCGGGCTCAATCATGAAGCCATTAACTGTGTTGTCGGCATTAGAATTTGGCTCTGCTAATAGCCAAACTATCGTTGATACAAATCCGGGCAGAATGCGCATTGGTGGCCGTCGAGTAAGTGATCCGCGTAACCATGGCAAGCAAAGTTTGACGGATATTTTGGTCAACTCTTCTAATATGGGCACAACGAAACTGGCTTTGGATATGCCTAAAACATTTTTCTTGGACAAGTTTTTTGAAGCAGGTTTTGGTGAGTTAACTGGAACCGGGTTAATTGGTGAAAGTAGCGGTATGATGCATGACCGCCAACGTTGGTCAAAAATGGAATTGGCCACCTTATCCTATGGTATGGGAGTAGCCGCAACGCCTTTGCAAATCGCTCGTTTTTATTCAACGATTGCGAACGGCGGTATTAAACGCCCTTTAACCATAATTAAGCAAAATCCCGATAAAAAATCATCAGGCGAACGAACTATTTTTGAAGAACAACGAGTCTTTTCAAAACGCTATAGTCATGAAGTTGTTAGCATGTTAGAACATGTGGTGAATGATCACCCCGTTGAACAAGCAAAAGTGGCTGGTTACCGAGTCGGTGGTAAAACCGGTACGGCATTTAAAGCGATGGCCGGTGGCTATGGTAATGATTATATTGGCTCATTTGCCGGCATTGCCCCCATTTCAAATCCTGAATTAGCGGTAGTGGTTGTTATTAATGAACCCGGTGGTGATTTATATCACGGGAGTGAAGTTGCTGCGCCAGTGTTTTCTCGTGTGATGAAAGGCGCGTTACGTTTATTAAATGTGGCGCCTGATGCTAACACAGCTACAGCCGTGAAAGTTAAAGTTCAAAAGGAGCCTAGCCATGTTTAGCTCCAACGCTCATGCGATTGAACAATTATTGCTTAAATTCGGTATTACGGTCGAATTAAATATTGCTGAGCAAGTTCGTCATCTTGTTAACGATACCCGCTCACTTAACTCGGGTGATATCTTTTGCGCAATTAATGGTACTGTGCAAAAAGGCGCTGATTTTATTCAACAGGCTTTAGCTAAAAATTGTCACCTAGTTATCGTGGAATGTGATTTAGCCGAGCAACATGGTCAGCAAAGTGAACAAGTTAACTTAGATAAAACCAAGGTGACAATTATTCAGTTTTATCAACTGAATCAGCAGCTATTTAACCTTGCAAAAGCTTTTTACCAAGCCCCTCAAGATAAGCTTAATATTATCGGCATTACCGGAACGAATGGCAAAACCAGCACTAGCCAGATAATTGCGCAATTGTTAGGTGCGTGTGACAGACCTTGTTCAGTTATTGGTACTAATGGCGCAGGGCAGATTAACGCGTTAACGCCAATTAATAATACTACGCCAGGCGCACCTCAATTACATCAGCTGCTACATCAATTTAAAGAAAATAAGCAAAGCCATGTTGCGATGGAAGTGTCATCTCATGCCTTAGAGCAAGGGCGAGTGACAGCACAATTATTTGATACGGCAATTTTTACAAATTTGTCACGAGATCATCTTGATTATCATCAAACGATGGCCAAGTATGCCGATGCAAAATTTCAAGTGTTTAGTCAATCTGAACAGCAAATAGCCGTACTTAATGGCGATGATTTACAAGCGCAAGCTTGGTTAGAAAATTGGTCGAATTCACAACCGGTATTTGTTTTTGGGCGAAGTGAAAATATTAGTCAATACCCAGCTTTTGCTCAGGCAAACCAAATACAACATCGAGCAGATGGTGTTGCATTTCTATTAAATACTCATTTGGGCGAAATTAATGTCACGAGCCAGCTAATTGGCGATTTTAATATCGATAACTTACTTGCGGCAATTTCAGTGCTACTTATTGAGAAAATTTCACTTGTTGATATTGCAACTGCGGTAAAAGCATTATCTCCTGTTGTTGGCCGTATGGAGTCATTCATTCAAGCAGATATGCCACTTGCGATTGTTGATTATGCTCATACGCCAGACGCACTGAAAAATGCATTAATTGCCTGTCGTCAGCATTGTAAAGGTTCATTGTGGGTGGTGTTCGGCTGTGGTGGTGATCGTGATATTGGTAAGCGCCCGTTAATGGGAGCAATTGCAGAATTGCAAAGTGATCATGTCATTGTCACTAATGATAATCCACGCAATGAAAGTGCTGAAAAAATCACTGACGATATCCTTAAAGGTTGCCAGCACCCAGAAAAAATTACTGTGTTACTTGAGCGTCAACAAGCGGTTATGTCGGCACTTAAGAAAGCTAAAAAAGAAGATGTGGTATTGCTTGCCGGAAAAGGTCATGAAGATTATATCATCATGGGTGAACAACACATTCACTATAACGAACGAGAATTAGTTCGCTCAATTTATGCTCATGGAGCAGCATCATGATCCCTTTACATTTATCTGAAATAGCAACGGCTTTAAATGGTCAATTAATTGGTGAAGATAAGGTAATTCATCAAGTGGGCACTGACAGTCGAGCCTTACAAGCAAATGACGTTTTTCTCGCTCTTAAGGGAGTCAATTTTGATGGTCATCGCTTTTTGACTCAAGTAGAAAAATCAGGCTGTTCGGCTGTTATTGTCGATCATGATTGTCAATTATCCGTACCACAAATCATCGTCAGTGATACACATAAAGCCCTCGGAGAGTTAGGGGCTTATGTGAAAAATAAAGTCTCGCCAAAAACCGTTGCTATTACCGGTAGTAGCGGAAAAACAACCGTTAAAGAAATGGTTGCCGCTATTTTATCTCGCTTAGGTAGTGTGCTAGCGACGAAAGGAAATTTTAATAATGATATTGGTGTTCCTTTAACCTTACTACGTTTAGAAGCGCAGCATGATTTCGCAGTGGTTGAGTTAGGTGCGAATCACATGGGTGAAATAGCTTATACCTCAGCATTAGTTAAACCTGATGTCGCAGTTATCAATAATATTGCTGCGGCTCACTTAGAAGGTTTTGGTGATTTATGTGGTGTTGCACGTGCTAAAGGCGAAATTTTTGAAGGCTTAAAAGACAATGGCGTTGCGCTGTACAATCAAGATTGTAAGTTGGCAAATAAATGGCAATGGCGTTTAGTTGATAAAGATGTGCGCCGTTTTTCTTGTTTTAATCAAGCCGATTGTTATAGCTCAGATGTTGTTCTTGATGAAAATGGCTGTGCGAGTTTTAAAATAAATACGCCATTAGGTAGTACCTATATTGAGCTAACCGTACCGGGTCGTCATAACGTTTGTAACGCCGTTGCGGCTGCCACTATTGTTATCGAATTTGGTGCAAGTCTAGATGATATTCGTTTAGGTTTAGCCGAAATGGAGTCGGTTAAAGGTCGATTAAACCTTCATCAGTTAAGTGAAAATTGTAAGTTAATTGATGACACCTATAACGCCAACGTTGAATCAATCAAAGCGGCAACTGACCTGTTAGCCGGTTACCCTGGTCGCAGGATTTTAATTTTAGGCGATATGGGGGAGTTAGGCGCTGAAGCTCGAAGTTATCATCAAGACGTGGGTGAATACGCCAGAGAAAAAAATATTGATGAATTACTGACATTAGGGGTTTTAAGTCAAAGTACTTCCGATGCCTTCAATCATGGCAAGAATAAGCACGGTTTGCATTTTAGTCTTCGAGAAGACTTAATCGCTCAATTAGAACAGCTGCTTAAAGATGAAGCACAACAAGTTTCAATACTCGTGAAGGGATCACGCAGTTCACATATGGAATACGTTGTTAATGACATAATTAATTGGCAAACGAGTCAATTAACAGAGGAAAGTGCTTAATGTTACTTTGGCTTGGCGAGTACCTAACGCAATATTTCAGTGCTTTTAACGTTTTCTCATATTTAACGTTTCGTGCCATTGTCTCGACATTAACGGCGTTGGTGATTTCGTTATATTTTGGACCGAAACTGATCCGGGCATTGCAAAAAATGCAGATCGGCCAAACTGTAAGAGATGATGGGCCTGAAAGTCATTTATCTAAATCAGGAACACCAACGATGGGAGGCATATTAATTTTAGCCTCTATCGTGGCGAGCGTTTTATTGTGGGCAGACTTGTCAAATAGCTATGTTTGGGTGGTGCTATTTGTGGTGGTGAGCTTTGGTATCATTGGCTTTGTAGATGATTACCGAAAAGTGATCCGAAAAGATGCCAATGGCCTTATTGCTCGCTGGAAGTATTTTTGGCAAACGGTGATTGGCTTATCAACTGCTATTTTCTTATATAGCTTGGCACAAGGCCCAGAAGAAACGTCTTTAATAATACCTTTCGTCAAAGATGTCTTACCGCAATTAGGCATTTTTTACATTGTAATGACATATTTCGTGATTGTGGGTACCAGTAATGCAGTGAATTTAACCGATGGCTTAGACGGTTTAGCCATAGTACCAACTATTATGGTCGCTGGTGCATTTGCGCTATTTGCTTATGTGACGGGTAATGCGAATTTCTCGGAATATTTGAATATACCTCATATCGCGATGACCAGTGAACTGGTTGTTGTTTGCACGGCAATTGTGGGTGCTGGACTCGGATTTTTATGGTTTAACACTTATCCTGCGCAAGTTTTTATGGGGGATGTCGGTTCGTTAGCCCTTGGAGCATCTTTAGGGGTTATTGCGGTCTTGGTTCGACAAGAACTCGTTCTATTTATTATGGGCGGCGTTTTTGTGATGGAAACCGTTTCAGTTATTTTGCAAGTTGGATCTTATAAATTACGCGGACAACGTATTTTTAGAATGGCACCTATTCATCATCATTATGAATTAAAAGGCTGGCCAGAGCCGAGAGTTATCGTCCGTTTTTGGATCATATCTTTAGTGTTGGTGTTAATTGGTTTAGCGACATTAAAGCTTCGTTAAAAATTGATAAAATTAAATGAGACATAAGATGTTAGAGCGAGTTATCGCACAGTTAAAAAGCAAAAAAATACTGGTATTAGGCGCAGGCCTTACCGGTATGTCATGTGTGCGCTTTTTAACAAAACATCAAGTGACGTGCCAAATAAATGATAGCCGTGAAAACGTTATTAACCCCGCTGAGTTTACCCAAGAATTTCCTCATTGTGTGTTACATCAAGGTGCTTGGAATAAAACACTGATCAAAAGTGCCGAGCTCATCCTTGTTAGCCCAGGCATTGACTTAGTGGCTGAGCAATTAGTTGATTCAATTTCAGATGAATGCCAAGTCATGGGTGACGTTGAGTTATTTTGCCAAATAACAGATAAACCTATGTTAGCGGTCACAGGCTCAAATGGTAAATCAACGTTAGTCTCTTTATTAGCCCACCTTGGAAAGCAGTTAGGTAAAAATGTCGCGCTTGGCGGGAATATTGGTGTGCCAGTGCTTGAGCAACTCTCTGATGATATTGACTGCTATATCCTTGAACTATCAAGCTTTCAATTAGAAACGTTAAAGAGTATGAAGGCTATTGCAGCTACTGTACTCAATGTAAGTGACGATCACCTTGACCGTCATATCACCATAGAAAATTATAGTAAAATCAAGCAACGAATTTATTCACAATGTGAAACCGCCGTGATTAATCGTGATGATACGCTGAGTTATTCAATCGTCGACTTAACAAGCAAGCCTATTCTATCTTTTGGGACTAATGAGCCTTTGTCTGGTGAGTTCGGTTTACGGGTTGATGGCACTGAGTATTATTTAGCTTTTGGTGATCAAAAGCTTATTGCCCTGAGCCAATTACCGCTTGCTGGTGCGCACAATGCTCAAAATTACCTTGCGGCATTAGCCCTTGGCCATTGTTTGAAATGGTCAATTAATGACATGGTTGGCCATTTTTCTTCATTTAAAGGGTTAGCGCATCGTTGTCAGCGGATAAATACTACGGATAACATTATTTGGATTAACGATTCAAAAGCGACCAATGTAGGCGCAACTATAGCGGCGATTAAAGGCTTGTCTTCGACAATCGGGGATAATCAGTTGATTTTAGTGGCAGGTGGTGACGGCAAAGGGGCTGATTTCACGCCATTAAAAGCAGTGATTGAAGGCGCTGTAAGCTGTGTGTTCACCATTGGCAAAGATGGCGCTGAAATTGCGTTGTTATCAAAAAATGGCCAGCATGTAAGTACCCTTTCTGAAGCGGTTCATTTAGCAAACCAGCAGGCTAAAAGCGGTGATGTTGTGTTACTGTCTCCAGCCTGTGCAAGTATTGATATGTTTGATAACTTTGCTCAACGTGGTGAGATGTTTACAGATGCCGTTATGGCATTACAGGAGGCGAGTTAATGTCTGCTGAACTTTCATCATTTAGCCAGCTTAAGTTGCCACAGTGGTTGGTTATGCAATCTTCTGTCACCTCAACTTTTGATCGAAGTTATTTGATTTTAGCTTTCGCTTTGTATGCGATAGGTTTAGTGATGGTGATGAGCTCATCAATGCCAGTAGCAGAGCGCTTGTTTAATAATCCATTTCACTTTTTTATTCGCCATGCCATTTATATTATCATTAGTATTTGTATCGCAGCTGTTGTTTTACAAGTACCCATGAGCCGTTGGCATCAACACAGTAGTCACTTGTTAATAGTAAGTCTTGTGTTATTGGTCATTGTTTTGTTAGTCGGGCGCACAGTAAACGGCTCAACACGCTGGATTGTGGTGGGACCAATTACCATACAAGCAGCAGAGCCCGCGAAACTCTATTTCTTTTGTTATCTCTCCGCTTATATGGTGCGTCGCCGTGAAGAAGTGATGGAAAATATTAAAGGCTTTATCAAACCGCTTGTCGTTTTTGGTGCGCTAGCAACCTTACTGTTATTTCAGCCGGATCTAGGCACCGTTATTGTGATGTTTGTGACAACATTTGGATTACTTTTTTTAGCTGGCGCTAAACTTTGGCAATTTGTAAGCCTTGCTGGCGTAGGCTTAGCAGCCATTGGCGCACTCGCTTATTTTTCTCCTTATCGTTGGGCAAGAGTTACTGGGTTTTTAGACCCTTGGGCCGATCCGTTTGGTACAGGTTATCAATTAACTCAATCATTGATGGCCTATGGTCGTGGTGAATTATTGGGGCAAGGGCTAGGAAATAGTATTCAAAAGCTTGAGTATTTACCAGAAGCACATACAGATTTTGTGATGGCCATTTTAGCCGAAGAGTTTGGCTTTGTCGGGGTGTCAGTTGTTTTATTGTTGAGTATGACACTCGTTTTTAAAGCGCTAATGTTAGGGCGTAAAGCGGTACAAAAAGAAAAATACTTTGAAGGTTTTTTTGCGTTTTCTATCGGTATTTGGTTTAGCTTTCAAACCGCCGTTAATCTTGGCGCGAGCGCAGGTATTGTGCCTACTAAAGGGTTAACCATGCCGTTGATAAGTTCGGGCGGTAGTTCAATGATCATCATGAGTGTCGCTTTAGCAATTTTGATCCGTATTGACCATGAAATACGTTTACAAAGCATTCAAGCAACCGCGGGATATGGAAAAAAGAGGGGGCGCAGTTAATGAGTCAATCTAAGCATCCTACTCTATTAGTAATGGCAGGTGGCACTGGCGGTCATATTTTTCCTGGTATTGCTGTGGCAGAACACTTAAAAGAGCAGGGCTGGAATATTCATTGGTTAGGAACCGCAAAACGAATGGAAGCTGAACTTGTGCCTCAACATGGCTTTGATATCTCGTTTATTAATATTGCAGGGTTAAGGAATAAAAACTGGCAAGCTTGGCTTAAAACACCATTTAAATTAATGCAGTCAGTTTTACAGTCAATGGCCGTTATTCGTAAAGTTAATCCGGATGTTGTTTTAGGAATGGGCGGCTATGCTAGTGCTCCTGGCGGTGTTGCAGCTTGGCTATTAAGAAAACCATTAGTATTACATGAGCAAAATGCCGTTGCGGGTATGAGTAATCGTTTTTTGGCAAATATAGCCTCAAAAGTCTTAAGCGCGTTTCCGGGGGCATTTAAAAAGCGTATTAAACACCAAGTGGTGGGCAACCCATTACGTCGTGAAATTGTCGCGCTAGAGCAAAAAATTCCAGAGCAACCCGCGAGTAGTAAAAAAGTCTTAGTGGTAGGGGGCAGCTTAGGGGCAAAAATTTTAAACGACACTGTACCGCAAGCGATGAAACAAATTAAGTTGCAAAATATTACGGTATGGCACCAAACCGGCAAAGGTAACCAGCAAGTTGTTGCGAGTAGTTATCAGGAATACGGTCTACCGGCAGACAATATTAAAGTCACAGAGTTTATTGATGATATGGGCGAGGCCTATAAATGGGCTGATGTGGTTGTGTGCCGAGCAGGAGCACTGACGGTGTCTGAACTCGCGATGGCTGCAAAACCGGCAATATTTATTCCTTTACCACACGCAGTAGATGATCATCAAACGAAGAATGCAATGTATTTAGTGGAACGAAATGCAGCAAAACTGATTGCACAAAAAGAATTTAATGGTACGAGTTTAGCGCAAATGCTGAACAGCTTGTTTATCTCAGACTCTGTGATTCAATCTATGTCAAAAGCGGCACAAGATGCGGCCCATGCGGATGCAACAATACGAGTCGCACAAGCTTGTAAAGAGTTGGTGCGTGATGAATAAGAAAACAAAGAAGAGCTTAATTAATAACGTGAATAATAACTTGAATGTAAATGTTAACCAAACTGCAGGTAATGAAATGAATGCACCGATAAAAATACCTGAAATGCGTAGAGTAAATACTATTCATTTTGTTGGGATTGGCGGAGCAGGAATGGGAGGTATTGCAGAAGTACTACTCAATGAAGGTTATAAAATTACAGGTTCTGACATTGGCGAGAATCAAGTTGTAAAACGTTTAAGAGATTTAGGCGCGAAAATAGCGATTGGTCATCATCACGAAAATATTAATGGTGCGAGCGTTATTGTTGTTTCAACAGCCATTAATCAAGATAATCCTGAGCTAGTGCAGGCAGCTAAATTACGCATCCCGGTAGTCCGTCGTGCCGAAATGTTGGCTGAGTTAATGCGTTTTCGTCATGGTGTGGCCATTGCTGGCACACATGGTAAAACAACAACAACGAGTTTAATTGCCAGTATTTTTGCGCAAGGTGGTTTAGACCCAACATTTGTAATTGGTGGATTATTAAATAGTGCAGGGACGAATGCTCGGTTAGGTACGAGTCGCTATTTAATTGCTGAGGCAGATGAAAGTGATGCCTCATTTTTGCATTTACAACCTATGGTAGCTGTTGTCACCAATATTGACGAAGATCACATGGAAACGTATCAAGGAGATTTTGAAAAACTTAAAGATACCTACATTGAATTTCTTCACAATTTACCTTTTTATGGACTCGCGGTTGTTTGTCTAGATAATCCTGTTGTTCGAGAGTTATTACCTCGCATTGGCCGTCAAGTGATCACTTATGGTTTTTCTGATGATGCGGATGTGGTAGCAACAAACTATCAACAAGAGGGTGATGTCAGTTTCTTTACGGTAGAGCGTGAAGGATTACCAGATTTAGATTTAAGTGTAAAATTACCAGGGCAACATAATGTGTTAAATGCACTCGCCAGCATTGCAGTAGCAACGGATGAGGGAGTGGGCGATGATGCCATTGTTAATGCATTAGGTGATTTTGCGGGTATTGGACGTCGTTTTGAGCAGTTAGCAGATTTACATACTCCTGCTGGAGATATGGTGCTTGTCGATGATTATGGGCATCATCCTCGTGAAGTTGCCGCCACGATTAAAGCAATGCGAAGTGGCTGGCCTACAAAGCGGTTGGTAATGATTTTTCAACCGCACCGATATTCACGTACAAGAGATTTGTATGAAGATTTTGTTGAGGTTCTGTCACAAGTCGATTGTTTATTACTACTAGATGTTTACTCAGCAGGTGAAACAGCTATTTTAAGTGCTGATAGTAAAAGCTTATCCCGAAGCATTCGCCAACGTGGTCAAATAGAACCGATTTATGTTGGTGACATTGCACAACTACCTGAGTTGTTAAACGCACAGCTACAAGATGGTGATATGGTCATCACGCAAGGTGCAGGAAATATTGGCGCTATCTCACGAGAATTAGCAATTAATCCTTTGTTTTTAGGAGCTGATAATGACTAATTCACCACAACAAGAAAAAATTGCCGTGTTATACGGTGGTGATTCAGCTGAACGAGAAGTGTCATTGCGCTCAGGGGAAGCAATTGCTAAAGGGTTAAAAGCCTCTGGTTTTGAAGTGATCCTTGTCGATACCAAAGGGTATTGTTTATCACAATTAGTTGATTTAAATATTGACCGCGTATTTATTGCATTGCATGGCCGTGGTGGTGAAGATGGTTGCGTCCAAGGTGCTCTTGAGTATATGGGTATTCCCTATACCGGTTCAGGTGTATTAGGCTCTGCACTTTCAATGGATAAAAACCGCAGTAAACAAATAATGCAAGCAATCGGTTTGCCTACGGCTCCTTTTGCAATCGTCAATAAAGCAGAGTTTGTGCAAGGCGATGAAAAAAGCATTCTGGCAAAATTAGGTGGCAAAGTGATGGTTAAACCTGCGCATGAAGGGTCAAGCATCGGTATGTCAATGGCTAATTCAGCCGAGCAACTAAACTCGGCGTTAGCTGAAGCCTTCACTTTTGATGATGAAATTTTGGTTGAAGCTTGGATCAATGGCCCTGAATACACAGTGAGCATTCTAGGAAATGAAGCTTTACCAGCTATTCATATGGAAACCCCTAACGAATTTTACGATTATGCCGCCAAATATCAGTCAGCGACTACCCAATATCATTGCCCTTGTCACTTGCCTGAAAAAGATGAATCAGCATTAAGAGCATTAGCGTTAAAAGCATTTAAAGCAACAGGCGCAAAAGGCTGGGGGCGCGTAGACATAATGCGCAATGAAAAAAATGAATGGCAAATTTTAGAAGTTAATACCGTACCTGGGATGACTGAAACTTCGTTAGTGCCAAAAGCTGCAAAAGTACATGGTTTAAGTTTTAATCAATTGGTTTGTGAAATTGTTCATTTAAGTAAAGCAGATTCGATAGCACAAGCTGGTGAATTAGGTATCAATAAGTAATGGCTGAAAAGCGTAAAAAGCAAATATTGCCGACATCAAGCAATGAACAAACACTGCATTGGAGCTTTTGGCTAGGTGTAAGTTTCTTTGTGTTGGTGATCGTTGGTATTTGTACATTAAGTTGGTTTGTGACTGAGCGAATGTCAGCCGATGAATCAGCGCCAGTGACGTCAGTGGTGATCAGTGGGGAAATGCGATATACCCAAAAAGAAGATATAGAACAAGCAATTGATAACATTAACTTAAGTAACTTTTTTAATGTCGATGTTAATCAAGTACAAGATGTTGTGGCGAATTTGCCGTGGATTTATTCTGTTTCTGTCAGAAAAAAATGGCCAAATGAATTAAAGATTTATGTGGTTGATCAAACTCCTATTGCTTATTGGAATGGTGATTTTTTGATTAATGAACAAGGAGTTGCGTTTCAGGCAGATATATCACGCATTGATCATGTGTTACCGGCTTTTTTTGGTCCAGAAGGGACGGAAAATTTAGCACTAGACAACTATGGCAGTTTGAGTAAATTGCTAGATTATCGAGAATTAGTGATTGATGAACTTGTGTTGTCTGAACGTTTTTCTTGGCAATTAACACTTGATGATGGTGTGACATTAAATTTAGGTAGAGAAGAAAGAGTACAACGTATACAGCGCTTTATGGATATTTATCCTTTGATTAAAAAAAATAAAAAAGCAGATCAACAGGTGGATTACGTTGATTTACGGTATGACACAGGGTTAGCCGTTGGCTGGAAACCCTTAACTGAAAAAGAAAGAGTTTAACATTAATGTCAAAAGTAAATGAAAGAAACCTCGTAGTAGGACTAGACATTGGCACTTCAAAAATTTCTGTCGCAGTCGGAGAGATCACCCCTGACAACCAACTAAGTATTGTTGGTGTGGGAAGTCAACCTGCTCGTGGTATGGATAAGGGTGGAGTTAACGATTTAAACTTAGTCATTCAGTCGATTCAACGGGCAATTAATGAAGCCGAATTAATGGCTGATTGCCATATTAGCTCTGTTTATTTAGGTATTTCGGGTAAACATATCAGTTGTCAGAACGAAAATGGCATGGTGCCAATTAACGATAAAGAAGTGATCCAAGAAGACGTTGATAATGTGATCCATACAGCCCGTTCAGTGCCTATCTCTGCAGAAAGAAGAATGCTACATGTCTTGCCGCAAGAATATTCAATTGATTGTCAAGATGGCATTAAAAGCCCAATCGGCATGTCGGGTGTTCGTATGGAGGCAAAAGTTCATATTGTTACTTGTGCAAATGATATGGCCAAGAATATCGTTAAATGTGTTGAGCGTTGTAACTTAAAAGTAGACCAATTGATTTTCTCAGCACTGGCCTCTAGTTATGCTGTAGTTACTGATGATGAAAAAGAACTCGGTATTTGTGTTGTCGATATTGGTGCAGGCACCATGGATATTTCAGTATTCACAGGTGGAGCATTAAGACACACAGCAGTTATTCCAGTTGCAGGCAACCAAGTGACCAGTGATATTGGCAAAATATTTAGAACGCCACTGAGTCATGCCGAAGAAATTAAAGTGCAATATGCTTGCGCACTTCGTCAATTGGTGAGTATGGAAGAAAGCATTGAAGTGCCGAGTGTCGGAGGGCGACCAGCCCGTTCAATGTCTCGTCACACATTAGCTGAGGTTGTAGAGCCTAGGTATCATGAATTATTTGAATTGATTCAAGAAGAATTAAGAGAAAGTGGTTTAGAAGATCAAATAGCTGCAGGCTATGTGCTAACTGGCGGTACTTCAAAAATGGAAGGTGTCGTCGAATTTGCTGAAGAAGTTTTTCAAATGCCAGCACGTGTCGCTGTACCGCAGGGCGTGGCAGGGTTAAAAGAGTATGTCAACGATCCAACATATGCGACAGTTGTTGGGTTATTACATTATGGCATGCAAGCAAATGAGCAAACAAATAATGAAAGCAAGATAACAGAAGGCGTCGCAGGCATTGGCGCCAGAGTGTTGGCTTGGTTTAAAGGTGAATTTTAGTTGTAGATGAGTAGAGGATTAAACTTGTCTGAACTTAATGGGTAAAAAGTAAGATAGCAATATTTTAAAAAGAAGTTTTGGTGGAACAAAACGATAATAATCGGAGAGAGAGAAATGTTTGAATTGATGGAAGATCATAACGAAGAAGCAGTAATCAAAGTCATCGGCGTTGGCGGTGGCGGCGGAAACGCGGTAGAACACATGGTTTGTCAAACCATTGAAGGTGTTGAATTTATTACCGCCAATACAGATTCACAAGCATTAAGAAACTCATCTGCAAATGTCACTTTGCAAATGGGTAGCGATGTGACGAAAGGTTTAGGAGCTGGGGCTAATCCTGAAATTGGTCGTCGTAGCGCTGAAGAAGACAGAGAAACGATAAAAGAGACCCTGCAAGGTGCGGATATGGTCTTTATTGCTGCTGGTATGGGTGGTGGCACTGGGACAGGTGCTGCACCTGTTGTCGCCGAAGTTGCAAAAGAAATGGGCATATTGACGGTCGCTGTTGTTACAAAACCTTTTCCTTTTGAAGGTAAAAAACGTATGAACTATGCTGATCAAGGCATAGACTATTTAGCGAAAAATGTTGACTCATTAATCACTATCCCCAATGAAAAACTATTAAAAGTGCTTGGGCCTGGTACTTCATTATTAGATGCATTTAAAGCAGCAAATAATGTTTTATTAGGCGCTGTGCAAGGTATTGCGGAACTTATTACCCGCCCAGGACTCATAAATGTGGATTTTGCCGATGTAAGAACGGTTATGTCTGAAATGGGGACGGCAATGATGGGTTCTGGTTTAGCATCAGGCGAAGACAGAGCAGAAGAAGCAGCAGAGGCAGCTATTTCAAGTCCATTACTAGAAGATGTCGACCTTGCAGGCGCACGTGGTATTTTAGTGAATATCACGGCAGGCATGGACATTACTATCGATGAATTTGAAACGGTAGGTAATGCGGTTAAAGCCTTTGCTTCAGAAAATGCAACAGTTGTTGTTGGTGCGGTAATTGATCCTGAAATGACCGAAGATTTACGAGTAACAGTTGTAGCAACAGGTATTGGGGCAGAACGCAAGCCAGATATTACTTTAGTAAACCCAGCACCAGCGGTTGAACCTATTGCGGTAGGACAAGAGTTTATTAGCAGCCCACAAGCAGAAATAAATTCACAACCAATAACAATGCAAGAAGCTAACGCGCAAGTACAAAAAGTACCTGCGGCTGACTTAGATAATTATCTAGATATTCCTGCATTTTTGAGAAAACAAGCAGACTAATTATTAGATTTTAATTTAATTTTAATGATTAAAAGCTGAGGTTTTGATTTTGTTAGGCTTTTTTGCTATATTATGCGCCCGTCAAATTCCGACGGTGTATTTAAGTGAAATAAAGGCTTAAGAAGGCTATTTATGATTAAACAACGTACCATTAAAGAAAGCGTATCGGCAATCGGTGTTGGCTTACACAAAGGCGAAAAGGTGCAGATCACTCTCCGACCTGCGCCTGCGAATACAGGTATTGTATTTCGTCGTGTAGATTTAGAACCAGTTGTTGATATTAAGGCCACCCCCGATGCGGTAGGTGAAACAACTTTGTGTACGTGTTTAGTGAATGAACAAGGTGTTCAGATTTCCACCGTCGAACACCTGTTATCTGCTGTGGCAGGTTTAGGGATAGATAATCTTGTTATCGATGTCGATTCCCCTGAAATTCCAATTATGGATGGCAGTGCTCTACCGTTTGTATATTTAATACAATCGGTAGGTATTGAAACCTTAAATGTAGCAAAACGATTTATTCGTGTTACAAAAACAATTCGTGTTGAAGAAGGCGATAAATGGGCAGAGTTAAAACCTTATCAGGGGTTTAAAGTGAACTTTGCTATTGAATTTGAACATCCAGTTATTGCCAATACATGCCAAACAATGAGTATGGATTTATCAAGTTGCTCATTTATTAAAGAGATCAGTCGCGCACGTACCTTCGGCTTCATGCGAGATATTGAGTTTTTACGTTCTCATAACTTGGCCCTTGGCGGTAGTTTAGAAAATGCGATTGTACTTGATGATTATCGTATGCTTAATAAAGATGAATTACGTTATGACGACGAATTTGTTAAGCATAAAATATTAGATGCTATCGGTGATTTATACATGTGTGGTAGTAGCATATTGGGCGAGTTAAACGCGTTTAAATCAGGACATGGTTTAAATAATTTGTTATTACGTGAAGTGTTTAAACAGGTAGACTCATGGGAATGGGTAACTTATGAAGATGAAGTGGATTCCCCAATTGAGTTCCAAGAGATCAGTGCCAACCAATTTTAATTGTTATTAACACGCTATGAAAAACCAGCTTACTCAGCTGGTTTTTTTATTAGTAAATATAAAGTTAAAGATTTCTATTGGCTAAACTGGCGAGTTTTTGCAGTTTTTTCTTTAAACCCTCAGGAGCATTTTTAGCAACTTCATTTAATTGTTGAGCTGTTTTTTGTGAAATATTTCGCTCAACAGGTTGGTAGGTTTGTTGTATTGTAGGTTGCTGGTTTCTATAAGGTGATATTTTAATTTCAATTTGACTAAATTCACCTGCCGTTATTTGCTCAAGTTTTTGACTGATCTTCATTCGTTCAAATTGTAATCTTTGCCCCCAAGTGGCAGAAATAACTTCAATAACGATTGAGTGACTTTTGAAATTAGCAATATGCCATACTTCTGCTGGTAGGTCGGGGCATGTTTGTCGTACAATATCTGCTAGAATAGTTAAAGAGTTGGTTTTTGCCGCTATTTGTGCCAAAGTGCCCGTTGATGATTTCATCAAGCTAGAAGTGTCGAGAGGTTTTTTTGTTTTTCTAGCCATAAATCAACCGGTTATAATTAACACCCATCAATGTGTGAGTGCAATAAAGAGTTTTATGAGTTTAACACTACTATACCGTGGAAAAAATGTAAGATTTGCAATGAAGTTAAATAAATTTCATTGGTTATCAGCGATGGCGGTTTTTGCTGTAGTATCAGGTTTGATTGTGCATCTTATTATTTCTTCAGATGCTAAACCTGAGGCGCCTCTTTATCGCTTTAATGCTGCTGAATTAGATGTCAATAAAGTCAAAGTTAATGATCAGCAAGTTGTTGCCTTAACAATGAAACTTGCAGAGTTGCAAAGCCAGGTCTTACGGTTAAATGCTTTAGGTGATCGTTTGGCGGAACAAGCAGATATTCCCGAAAACGAGTTTAATTTTCAAAGCCTTCCTCCTAGTGGTGGCCCGATAATTCAAAGCCAAGCGAGTGAAAAAAGATCGCTTGCACAATTACTAGCTGATATCTCAAAAGTTGAATCTGAATTAGCATTTGAAGAAAAACAATTAAAAATGCTTGAATCTATTACATTAGGTCACCATATAGAAAATACGAGCTATTTATCTGGTAGACCTATTAAAAAAGGCTGGCTCTCATCTTATTATGGAACGCGTAAAGATCCATTTAATGGACGACCAGCTATGCACAAAGGGGTTGATTTTGCAGGAAAAGAAGATGCTGAAATCATTACAACCGCCGCTGGTGTTGTTACTTGGGCCGATAACCGATATGGCTATGGTAAGTTGATTGAGATAAATCACGGTAAAGGGATAAAAACTCGCTATGGGCATAATAAGAAATTATTGGTAAAAGTGGGTGATGTGGTCAGTAAAGGACAAGTTATAGCGAAAATGGGAAGCACTGGTCGTTCAACGGGCCCTCATGTTCATTACGAAATCCTGCGCAATAATAGCCAAATAGACCCAATTAAATACGTTTATCGAAAAGCAAAATAGTTTTTTGGATAGGTAATTTTTCTGTGATCGGCTTAGGCTGGTCACTTTTGTTTTATAGTAGAAGATTTTCTACTAAATTTTTAGAATGGTTTAAACACGATGTTTGTAAATTTAATGACAAAACTGTTTGGTAGTCGTAATGATCGATTACTTAAACAAATGCAAAAAGAAGTAATAAAAATAAATGCACTAGAGCCAGTTTTACAAGCACTGAGTGATGAAGAATTAAAAGCTAAAACAAGCGAATTTAAAGAACGAATTGCCAATGATGAGCCGCTTGACGCATTATTGCCTGAAGCGTTTGCCGTTGTTAGAGAAGCAAGTATACGCGTGTTTGGTATGCGTCATTTTGATGTGCAAATGATTGGGGGAATGGTACTCAATAATGGTAAAATTGCTGAAATGCGCACCGGTGAAGGTAAAACCTTAACAGCAACCTTACCAGCCTATTTAAATGCTTTAACGGGGAAAGGTGTTCATGTCATTACCGTGAATGATTACCTTGCAAGTCGAGATGCGGATTGGGCAAGACCTTTATTTTCATTTTTAGGTATGACCGTTGGATGTAATATTCCTGGCATGTCACCACAAGAGAAGCAAGCGGCATACAATTCTGATATCACCTATGGTACCAATAATGAATTTGGTTTTGATTACCTGCGCGATAACATGGCATTTTCACCTGAAGAGCGCGCACAAAAACCGCTTAACTTTGCCATTATCGATGAAGTTGACTCTATTTTAATCGATGAAGCACGTACGCCATTGATCATTTCAGGGCAAGCAGAAGATAGTTCTGAATTATATAAGATGGTCAATACGGTTGTTCCGACATTATTACAACAAAATGAAGAAGATAAAGACGAAGATACGGGACAAAAAGAAGATTTTGTTGAAGGTGATTTCACCATAGATGAAAAAGCAAAACAAATCTATCTAACTGAGCGTGGACAAGTACGAATTGAAGAGATCATGCAAGAAAAAGACTTGATCCAACCCGGTGATTCATTATTCTCCGCCGCCAATATTACTTTATTACATCATGTGATGGCAGCGCTTCGCGCGCATAAATTATTCCAAAAAGATGTAGATTACATTGTTAAAGATGATGAGATCATTATTGTTGATGAACATACTGGTCGTACAATGGAAGGTCGTCGTTGGTCAGAAGGTCTACATCAAGCAGTGGAAGCGAAAGAAGGTGTCAATATTCAAAATGAAAACCAGACACTTGCTTCTATAACCTTTCAAAACTTTTTCCGTTTATATAATAAGCTCTCGGGGATGACGGGGACTGCCGACACTGAAGCTTTTGAGTTTAATCATATATATGGTTTAGAAACCGTTGTTATACCAACCAATCAACCAATGATCCGTAAAGATTTGTCGGATTTAATCTACCTTACAGCAGAAGAGAAGTTTGAAGCGATTCTTGAAGATATACAAGACTGTGTAAAACGTGGCCAGCCAGTTTTAGTGGGAACTATCAGTATTGAAACTTCTGAGTTTTTATCTTCATTTTTGAAAAAAGCGAAAATCAAGCATAAAGTACTCAACGCTAAATTTCATCAACAAGAAGCTGAAATTGTTGCCGATGCAGGTAAGGTTGGTGCCGTAACTATTGCAACTAATATGGCGGGGCGTGGTACTGATATTGTATTGGGTGGTAATTTTGATGCGATCGTTGAAAAGTTAAAGAACCCTACAGAAGAAAATATTGCTAAAGTCAAAGCTGAATGGCAAGAAGAGCACGATAAAGTGCTTGAATTAGGCGGCTTACATATTGTCGCTACAGAACGCCATGAATCACGTCGTATTGATAATCAATTGCGTGGTCGTTCAGGTCGTCAAGGTGATGCTGGTTCAACGCGTTTTTACCTTTCAATGGAAGACGGTTTAATGCGTATCTTTGCCTCAGAGCGTATCACTAATATGATGCGTAAGTTGGGTATGGAGCGCGGTGAAGCTATTGAACACCCTTGGGTAACAAAAAGTATTGAAAATGCTCAACGTAAAGTTGAAGGACGTAACTTTGATATTCGAAAACAACTTTTAGAGTTTGATGATGTCTCTAACGATCAACGTAAAGTGATCTACGAGCAACGCAATGAACTCATGGATGAAGCAGATATTAAAGATGTTATCTCAGCTATTCGTACAGATGTTGTTAATGGCATCATTGATCAACACATTCCGCCTCAATCATTAGAAGAAATGTGGGATACCAGTGGTTTAGAAGAGCGTATAAAAGGTGATCTAGCTATTGATATGCCGGTGGAACAGTGGTTAAAAGAAGATACTAAGTTACACGAAGAAACTCTTCGAGAAAAAATAATAGCGACCGTTGAAGAACAATATGCCGCTAAAGAAGAAATGGTTGGCGCCGAAGTGTTACGTCAATTTGAAAAAGCGGTAATGTTACAAAGTTTAGATTCACATTGGAAAGAACATTTAGCGGCGATGGATCATTTACGCCAAGGTATTCATCTACGTGGTTATGCACAAAAAAATCCTAAACAAGAGTTTAAACGTGAGTCATTCGAATTATTTTCTGAGTTACTAGATAATCTGAAATATGATGTTATTGGGATTTTGAGTAAAGTACAGATTCGCGCTGAGTCTGACGTTGAAGCGGTAGAAGAGCAACACCGCAAATCAGAAGAAGTCCCCAAAGAGTTTACTCATGAATCTACAAGTGATGCTACTGCTCCCCCTGCAACGCCAAGAGTAGGAAGAAATGAACCTTGTCCATGTGGCTCTGGTAAAAAGTATAAACAGTGTCACGGCAAACTTTCTTAAACGATTATTATTGCTAGTTTTCATAATAAAAGCATCAGAAGCACTCATTTATACTGATAAATTCCGTGCTTCTTAATTGCTCTTGTAAAAACTAGCTTCAATAAATCGACTTAAGAATTATTATTTATCAATTTTTAAATGCCAATCATCTGATTGGCATTTTTATTTTGAGAAAGTGTTTTACAAAGGTGTTTTATTACAACGCGTTAATAAAGGTTTGAGAAAGTTATGAAGCAAGTTCATGTAGCTGTTGGTGTTATTGTCTCGAACGGCGAGTTTTTCCTTACTAAACGTCTTGAGCATGTCCACCAAGGCGGAAAGTGGGAATTTCCAGGAGGTAAGGTTGAAACAGGTGAATCAGTCGCCCAAGCGCTTCACAGAGAGCTTCAGGAAGAAATAGCGATTGATGTGCTTTCATGTATACCATTACTGGAAATAACGCATGACTATGGAGATAAGGAAGTTAAACTTGATGTTTACTTAGTCGATAACTTTCAAGGGGAGCCGACTGCTCAAGAAGGACAGCAGCAAAATTGGTTTAATTTGAGCGAGTTAAGTAGTGTTGATTTCCCAGAAGCGAATATAGCGATCGTTGAAAAATTGAAAGCCTTGTATGCTTAAGCAACTAGCAAAGAATACCAAGCTTAAACTAACCTAGACTATTCCGGTTCGACAAAAAATTTATTGTGCAGTAAAAATTCGTCTTCTAGCGCATCTAACATTTCTTCACTAATGTGTGCATCTTTTTGCATTGGTTGAGATATTTTATGATTTTCATCCGCCCAGTCACCTAAATCAATTAATTGGCAACGTTTACTACAAAAAGGCCGAAATTCATTTTCAGGTAACCAGTCAACTTTTTTGTCGCAGGTAGGGCAAGGAACTTTTAATGTCATGTTGGGGTCATTAGTCAAATAAAGGGGATTATAAAAAATAAATGGCTTTGATGCCAGAATTTAGCAGCGAGCCAGCTCAAACTTGACGTGCTGATTATAATACTTACGTCCTGTTTCATTGCAGGGTAACATAAATCGTATTGAGTAACGGAAACGATTACCACTTACCGTTGGGTAAAAAATGGAATTGTCAGCTACTTTGATACGCAGTAATAAAATACCTTCGCCATTATCCTGATAAAAGCCATTATCACAGTTTATCACTTCAAAAGGTGATTTTTGCCGGATAAATTTAAGGATAATTTCAAGTGCGGAAGAGATTTGTACCAATAATGAAAGCCAACCATTGATATCTTTTACAATCGCTGAATTAGACTGGTTTAACCATAAAGTTAATTGTGGTAAATCAAAACTACAACTTCCACCTTGCATGGCGTAACGTTGCTTTAACCCAGCTAAAAATTTATCTTCTTTCAATTGTATCCACTCAGGCGTTGGAGTTTTTAGCTGGCAGAGTAAGGCTACAACAAGTTTTAAATTATCTTCTAATGCACTGGTGTCTATGTCAGGGGCGCGAGACCAGACAACTAGGTTTTGCTCTAATTTTTCTAAATCTTTAATTAACTCTCCTCTAATATCATTACGTTCAAGTGTATCGATAATAGCAAAAAATGAAGAGAAAAATATTTGATGACTAAGATTAATATCGCATTGCAGGCAGTCTGTCGCTTGAGCAAATAATTGCTCAAGTTTTAAATAGTTTCTAATGCGCTCATTGAGCGGATGTTCGTATAAAACAGACGACATTAACAAATTACTTAGTGAATTATTATTTCTATATTACATAGAGAGTTGCTAAATGGCTAATTTTTTTAATTTTAACCTCTATTTATCTACAGTTAGCCGAATTTGCATGTGATTTATAGTTTAAATTGAGTTTAAACACTTCTTCTTTGAGATGAGATAAATGAATATTGTCGTTATTGATGATGTCATCGGCCAATATCATGCGTTTATCTCTTGATATTTGACTATTAATAATTGCTTGGACTTCGTCTGGAGCTTTATCGTCTCTTTGACAAGTTCTTTCTATTTGAGTATTGAGTGAGACATCGATGACTAAAGTGCGATTAACTAAAGCTTGTAAATTATTTTCAAATAATAAAGGGGCGGATAAAATGCAATAATCACCTGATGCTCGAGCTAACTGCGTTAAAATTTCTTGACGAATAATAGGGTGGAGTAATGCGTTTAACCATTGTTTTTCTTCATCATTAGAAAATATTTTACTCCGTAATGCACTTCTGTTTAACTCTCCATTCGCATTTATAATCTCATTACCAAAGTGTTGGATTATTTTAATTAAGGCGTCACTGTTAGGATTTACGACCTCTCTTGCAATAATATCAGCATCAATGATTTCGACACCAAGCTCTGCAAAGATGTTTGAAACAGTAGTTTTTCCGCTACCTATCCCACCCGTCAAACCAACAATATAATTAGACATAAGTATACGTTCGCTTAATTACAATATGATAGCTAAATACCATTGCCAAATACCTTCCCCCCATAACAGACAAATCCAACCCGCTACCGCTAAATAAGGGCCAAACGGGATGGCTTGTTCACGGCCGTGGTTTTTAAGTATCATTAATGAAATACCGACTATAGCGCCAACGGCTGATGCCATGAGTATGAGCAAAGGGAGAAGTTGCCAGCCCATCCATGCACCAAATACCGCTAGTAGCTTAAAATCACCATGGCCCATGCCCTCTTTACCTGTAAGTAACTTAAATAACCAAAATACGGAAAATAAGCTCATGTAACCGGCTGTAGCACCAATAACAGCTTGTTCTAATGGAACTATTGTTGCGTTAATATTAATTAATAAACCTAACCATAATAAAGGGTAGGTCAGTTGATCTGGGAGTAGCATATGATCAAAGTCAATCATGGTTAAACAGATAAGTCCCCATGTCAGTATTAATACATACAGGGTAACTAGCTCTATACCATAATGATAGGCAACCACTAGGCTAAGTGCTGCGGTAGTTGCTTCAATTATCGGATATCGTAAAGAGATGTTCGCTTTACATTGGCTACATTTCCCTCTTAAAAATAACCAACTTATGATAGGGATATTTTCATAATAGCGAATTTTATGGCCACAATGCGGACAGGTCGAGTCTGGTTTTGATAGACTCATTAATTGTTGTTTTTTCGCTGGGATCCCTTCAACTTCATCCGCAAGGAAGTCACGACATTCTACATACCAGCCTTGTTCCAGCATTTTAGGAAAACGATAAATCACAACATTAAGAAAACTACCAATAGCTAATGAAATTGCCATGATGGTTAAATAAAAACTTAATGGGTATTGTTCAAACATTTGAATAACATCAGAAAACACAATAAACCTACTTATAATTTGAACAAAAGACTGCAGCGAATAATTCTCGCTACAGTGTATTAGAATCTGTAATGAATAGAAATGATTCTCATGAAGATTATTTAGGATTAAACTACCATGCCGATTTGGAATATAGGTAAATACATCGCAATAATTAATCCGCCAATAACGACACCAAGTACCGCCATTATCATGGGTTCAAGAAGAGCTGTTAAATTATCAACAGCATCGTCAACTTGTTGCTCGTATACTGTGGCAACTTTTGCCAGCATGTCATCAACAGCGCCAGACTCTTCACCAATTGCCACCATCTGAATCACCATGTCTGGAAATATATTACAATTTCTCATTGCAAGGTTCATTTGCATACCTGATGTTACTTCAGAGCGAATTTCTAAAATAGCGTCCCGAAAAACCGCATTACCAGAAGCACCTGCCGCAGATTCTAAAGCATCAGGTAAAGGTACACCTGCAGCAAAAGTTGTTGACAGCGTGCGTGCATAACGGGCAACTGCCGCTTTTTCTAATAATTCACCAATCACAGGAAGTTTGAGGATTTTTCTATCGACACTGTCTCGAAATTTTTGACTTTTAAGATGCGCTTTTTTAAAAAGAAAGATAGTTAAAAAAATAGCCCCTAATCCTAAATACCAATATGCTTGCATAAATTCAGATATAGCCAAAACAAGCAATGTAAATGAGGGTAACTCCGCACCAAAACTATCAAAAATTTCCTTAAATACCGGAACGACAAAAATAAGCAAAATGGAAGTTACAATTGCCGCTACTACTAAGACCGCGATAGGGTAGGTCATTGCTTTTTTGATTTTACTTTTTAAAGCTTCAGCTTTTTCTTTATAAGTGGCGATACGTTCATAAATGGTTTCAAGAGCCCCAGATTGCTCGCCAGATTGCACTAAATCACAGTACAAACTATCGAAAAATTGTGGATGTTCACGTAAGCATTCCGATAAAGGGATACCTGATTGCAATTTATTCCCAACATCTGCTAACAGCTTTTGCATATTACCATTATTATGGCCTTTACCGATCATTTCTATACTTTGAACCAGTGGTACACCGGCACCTAGCATAGTTGCTATTTGACGAGTGATAACAGCGATGTCTGCGGGGAGTATTTTTTTATCGCCGCCTAAGCCAAAAAGTGGTTTAGCTTTTTTCTTTATTCTGCCGGGCGTCACCCCTTGCTTTCTTAGTTGTGCTTTTAATTCCAACAGACTTGCAGCAGAAAGCTCACCGGAAACTTTTTTACCTTTTCGGTTAACTCCTTGCCACTGGAAAACATCGAGTTCTTTTACGGTAGCCATTTTAGGTTTTGCTGTAGCTGAAACTGCCATATTAATTCCTAACTTAGTAACACATTATATTATTGTAATGATCTAATTAACTTATAAATAAGCTTAGTCGCAAATGCAGGGTTATTGTTATTTATGAGGCTAACTTTATCTCATCACGGTATTTTTAATCATTGTCTTATTTGACTAATTATTCAAACTCGAATGGATTTTTATGCATTTGTTACTCGATTGATTTCCTCTAAACTGGTCATGCCTTGCATAGCTTTTTTAAGGCCAGATTGCCGAAGGTTATCAAAACCTTCTTTTTGACATTGAGCTGCAATATCTAAGGAGTTTCCCCCTTCCATTATAATATTAGCCACTTTTTCACCAATTTTAATCACTTCATAAATACCAACACGTCCCTTATAACCCCCAGTACATTGTTCACAACCTACAGGTTTAAATAAAGTAAACTGGCCGATTTTATCTTGTGGGAAACCTTGTTTAAGTAATTCGGCTTCAGGGATGATTTCCTCGGTTCTGCATTGGGTACATAACCGACGTGCGAGACGCTGTGCAATAATAATACTAACCGAACTTGCCACGTTATAAGAGGGAACCCCCATATTAAGCAGTCGCGTTAATGTTTCTGCTGCTGAATTGGTATGAAGGGTTGATAAAACTAAGTGACCGGTTTGTGCAGCCTTTATTGCGATTTCGGCGGTTTCTAAATCACGAATTTCACCAACCATAACAATATCAGGATCTTGACGAAGAAAAGAGCGCAGTGCACTAGGAAAAGTTAAGCCTGCTTTGGTATTGATTTGTACTTGGTTGATGCCTTCAAGGTTAATTTCTACCGGATCTTCGGCCGTTGAAATATTTCGCTCTTGGGTATTTAAGATATTTAACCCGGTATATAAAGAAACGGTTTTTCCTGAGCCTGTCGGGCCAGTTACTAAAATCATCCCTTGCGGTTGAGCTAAAGCATCCATATAGATTTTTTTTTGCTCAGGCTCATAGCCGAGCATGTCTATACCGAGCATTGCGCTGGATGAGTCTAAAATCCGCATTACAATTTTTTCGCCCCACATCGTGGGTAAAGTGCTAACACGAAAATCAATCGATTTCCGTTTGGAGAGTGCTAGCTTAATTCGACCATCTTGTGGCACACGCCTTTCTGCAATATCAAGTTTAGACATGACTTTTAACCGAGCCGCCATTCTTGATGAAAGTGAAATAGGAGGTTTTGCAACTTCAGTTAAAATACCATCAACACGAAAGCGGATTCGATAGGATTTTTCATAAGGTTCAAAATGGAGATCTGAAGCGCCTTTTTTTATGGCGTCGAGTAATATTTTATTAATGTACACGACGATGGGAGCATCTTCTTTACCGCCAGTAGCGCCATCGTCTTCATCGTTACGCTCTTCTTGTACATCAATTTCTGAAAGCTCTTCAGTATCAATATCACTGATATCTAAGGCATCGCTTTCTTCTTCTAATACTTTTTCAATACAGGCTTGTAGGCTTTCTTCATTAACTAATACTAGCTCTGTTGTGAATCCTGTATTAAATTGAATTTCTTCTAAAGCGTCCATATTTGTTGGGTCAGACATACCAACAAACAATATTTTACCGCGCAGAAATAAGGGTAAAGCGTTATGTTTTCGAATAAGTTTTTCGTTTCGTATCCCTTCAGGGACTAAGGTTGTATCAAAGGATTTTAGATCTATTAAGGCATAACCAAAACTGCGAGACAATATATTGGCAATATGTTGAGCGTTAAAGTTTTTATCTTCAACGAGGTAGCGAACAAAAGGTTTTTTTTGCTGAATAAAGCCAGCACTGATTTCTGCCACCATTTCAGAGGGGACAATATCGTGCTTTGCTAATGCAGATAAAACACTGGATTGTTGGTGCAGTCCTTTCATAAGACTTTGGTTATACTCAATTATTTACTATCGTATTACAGTGTAACGTATTTTTTTAATTAAAGAAAAAAAGATATCTATAAAAACTAAAAAAGCTCCAAACGGAGCTTTTAAAAGAGTGTGTTAATTTGCTAACAAATTAACTATTAACAATAGCCTGATGTAAGGCAACCACCACTCACTGTCCAATTTGGAATCGCATTATTTGCTACGGCATCGGCTGTTAGTACAAAAGTATCTGTTGCAGCAATACCATTTACAGCATTAGGAGTAACTGTAATAGTATAACCAGCAGCTGCCGAACCACCTAGTGCAACATTATTGACTTGTGCACCTTGACTCCATGATGCTGCTACTGCAATTGTAGAGCAATCGGCAGGATTACTTGTTTGAACACATAGTTCAATAGCTGTTTTAGCTGGAGTTGCTGCTAATACTACTTCAGAAAAACGTGCTCGTGCTGTATAGGTTTGATAAGCCGGTAATGCTACCGCGGCTAAAATACCGATTATCGCCACAACGATCATCAATTCAATTAGTGTAAAGCCTTTTTGGCCAGTTTTTGCTGTTGCTAAGTTTTGTAGTGTCTTTTTCATAATAAGTAAATCCATACTGTTTATTACGGGGGCTTACTTCATACTGCGACAAATTTCATAAAATGTAAAATATTATGACAGTTTTTTTTTGTTTTTTTGTTTTGTGGTCGCGTTTTGTATAAAACTTGTATGTTTTTTAACAGTTTTTTAACGGCATTCGAGTTAATATTTGTAGAGCTAGGCAGTTAAAACTCATCATGCTGTAAATTTTCTCAGCGATAAAAATGCCATAGCTCTTTTCAGGGTTAAATTTTATTTACACAAACCGCATAGAAAGATCGACTGCGTTAACATGTTTGCTTAACGCGCCAACCGAAATAAAATCAACACCTGCCTTGGCGTATGTCGTTAAAGTGTTAATCGTCATATTGCCAGAAACTTCTAATTTTGTTTTACCTTGTGAAATTTGAGCCGTTAAAGTAACCGCTTGTTCTATCATTTCAGGGGTGAAATTATCGAGCATAATGATATCGGCTTTAGCATTAAGAGCCTGAGTCAGTTCATCTAAACTTTCAACTTCAACCTCCACTGTTTTGCTGGGGTGATTTTTTTTCGCGGTTGCAATCGCTTTTTCTATGCCGCCGCATGCTGCGATATGGTTTTCTTTTATTAAAAAGGCATCAAATAGACCAATACGGTGATTAACACCTCCGCCACATTTTACCGCATACTTTTGAGCACTCCTAAGCCCCGGTAATGTTTTTCTTGTATCAAGGAGTTTAGTTTGGGTTCCTGCTAAGCACTCAACATATTGGCTAGTGATTGTTGCTGTGCCTGACAAGCTTTGTAAAAAGTTTAATGCCGTTCGTTCACCTGTGAGTAATATTCGGGCATTGCCTGAAAGTTCAAATAAGGTGGTATTGGCTTTGACCGTTTGGCCGTCATTGACGAACCAAGTGATTTTTGTCGCTTTCTCACCAGAGAAACCAAACGCTTGATCAAGTTGTAAAAACACTTGGTTTACCCATTCCACGCCACATATTACACAGTTATCACGACTAATAATATTTGCCACAGCTTGATTGTGTTCTGGAATGAGTTCAGCGGTAATATCTTGGTTATTTGAAATTTGTTGACTATCGCTGACACCAAGATCTTCACATAACGCCCATGAGACTGTTTGTGCGATATCTTGTTGTAAACTTTTTGGTAATTGAGGGGCTAGCATGCGCTGTATTCTCTTATAAAATGATTTATTGCTCACGTAATATGAGTTGTTTGCCTGATTGACTAAATTCTACCTTTTTTAGGGCGCTCATGCCCAATAGAATTTCATCTGTTTTCATACCCGGGTTAATACTTGCACTGACATTGTATAAAAATAAATTACCAATATTTAACTGGTCAATTTGGGTTCGATAAACAGTAACATTGCCATTGGCCGTTTGAGCAATATGACTTCCAAAGCTTTTTAATTGCAGTTCATCTGCTATATGTGCGGGAATAGACACATTAGTCGCACCAGTGTCTAAAAGAAAAACCACCTTTTGATCGTTAATTTTTCCTTGCGTAATATAATGTCCTTGCCTATTTTGCTGGAGGATGACTTCTGCTTTACCTTTTGCTGTTAATTTATATTCAGGTTGGCTATTGGGGTTCCATTGCTCTTCAAGTATGTCTTGGAAAACAAAAGCTAATAGTAGTAACACCAACAACCAAGCAATCCAAATAAATAGTTTGCCAATTTTGTTAGAGGTAAAATCTTGAGAAGGTGACATGGGTGAATACTTGACCTTTACTGTTGTATTAGTTGTTATGTTAATCGTTGTGTTTATTCTTATGTTGATCTTGTTCTAAGTACGTCAATGCTCTGGCTCAATATAATTGATAACTATTACTTTAATAAATAGATTGCTAGCAGTATGATATTCATTATAACAATACCTTACTGTTCATATTGTATGAAGAATAACTTTATTTCCCAAACCAAAACCTCACCGTTTATTAATAATGGCTGGCTTGAGCACACTGAAAAGCTTTACTCTCCTCATTTTGATCAACGAGAACATTGTGAAAGTGCTGAGATATCCTTGCTTGTTATTCATAATATTTCACTCCCGGCCAAACAATTTGGTGGTAATTATATCAGTGATTTATTTTTAGGGCAGTTAGATCCTAAAGCGCATTCTAGTTTTGAAGAAATATATCAACTGCGCGTATCAGCCCATTGCCTTATTCGACGAGATGGTCAAATTATTCAATATGTCTCTTTTAATGATCGAGCTTGGCACGCTGGTGTTTCGAGTTATCAACAAAAAACAAAATGTAATGATTTTTCTATTGGTATTGAACTGGAAGGTGCAGACGATATTCCTTATACTGATGAACAATATCAACAACTTAGTCAGCTGACACTCTTGTTACTTAATAGTTACCCAAAAATAAGTGACAATATCGTCGGTCATTGTGATATTGCTCCTGAGCGAAAAACCGATCCAGGCCAATCATTTGACTGGCACAGATATAAAAGCAGTATTAGCCAAGGTCAATAATTCGTAGTATTTTATAATGGGTAAGGGATGTGAAGTCATGGATTTTGGCTTGACAATTTTTAAGGCGAAACAAAATGACATTATTGGAATTTTAAAATGAGTTTAATTAGTTTATTAATTGCTTTAGCAGCAGAGCGTTATTTATCTTCACCTGCATGGCAATTTTCGTCCTATTTTTCGCGCTATTTAAAGTTATTTAAAAGCTTCTCTGCGTTGGGATCGCCAGATAAAACATTGATTGCGAACAGTGTTTTTATTCTTGTTCCTGTGATTGCTTGTTACTTTCTCTTAAATTTAGTAGAGAACAGTTTGCTGCAAATTGTACTTTCAACGATTGTTCTAATCGCTTGTTTTGGTTGTGTAAAAACTCGTGATACCTACAAAGAATATTTAATGGCCGCTTTTAGAGGTGAAAGTACCACTTGTGATATGCATCATAAGCAATTGCTTCAAGATAAGAAGTTATCAGAAATGGCCTTTGGTCATATGTTAATTTGGCTAAATTATCGATACTTTATTGCCATCATGATTTTCTTTGTTATTTTTGGCGCCCCAGGTGCACTGTTTTATCGATTAGTTTGTAAATTAAATGAAGAAAAAACACTACATAAAGAGCCAGAAGTAAATCAAGAGCCTGAACTAAAGGAAGAGGTTGTTGAGCATGAGTTAGTTATTGATAATGAAATTGCTGATCAAGCAGAGAATACTCAGGTAAGTGACTTTAATCAGCAACTATTATTTTGGCTAGATTGGTTGCCCGTTCGTCTGGTTTCTTTTGGTTATATGCTTGTTGGTCACTTTTCTAGAGCTTTACCTGTTTGGCTTGAAAATTTATTTGATATTGGAAAATCCCCCCATCAAATACTCATTGATGTCGCGGTAAAGTCAGAAGATTTTATGGTCGATCAAGACGATTGTACTGCCGAGCCATGCTTGCTTGTTCGATTAGCTAAACGTTCTTTATTATTATGTTTAGCTGTGATTGCCATGCTGATTTTAACAGGAGTGATTAGTTAAGTTATCACCGATTGTTTTTATGGATTTATGTTCTAACTTATTATTTTAAATCATTGTACTAACTCCTTGTATTAACTCTTAGTCCAATATAAGAGGCTTGATGATAATTTCATCGGGCCTCTTTGTTATCCTTCCTTACTACTAAAACTGATGCTATCAGTCGTTAAAAAAACTTGTGAGACACTCAACAGGTTTTATTTTCATTGCCATTACGTTATCTGCCTAAAATGATGCATTTATCACATTCATTTTTGAGAGGGCAGGTTAATTATTACGCTGTCCTAATTACATTTAGTTGAATTTTTAGCCTAGTGAACTATGTTCTATTTACAAAACAATAGTAATTTGTTATTTTTACGTCACTTTTTATAATGGTAATACCAATTTACCGCATGTTTTTTTAAGAAAAAACGATAGGTTTATAATTGACATGGTTTTAGCGAATATCAAACAACCCGTGAAACAAGCAAAACTTTCAGATGTGATTTTGTCACAGCTAGAGGGGATGATCTTGGAGGGAAGTTTACAAGCGGGTCAAAAGTTACCGCCGGAAAGAGAGTTGGCGAAACAGTTTGATGTTTCTCGCCCATCATTACGCGAAGCCATTCAAAAATTAGAAGTGAAAGGGCTTGTTACTCGTCGACAAGGCGGTGGCACATTTGTCAGTGATAAAATATTAACCGGCTTTTCAGATCCTTTATTCGATCTCATGTCGCAAAGTAATGAATCACAATTTGACTTACTAGAGTTTCGTCATGGTATTGAAGGTATGTCGGCGTATTATGCCGCTATGCGTGGTACTGCTGCAGACTTTGAAGAAATAAAAAATAAGCATGAAGCGATAGGTAATGCACAGCTAGACAATGACTATGCTAATGAAGCAAATGCCGTATATGAATTTTACTTAGCGATTTGTTCGGCATCACATAATGGTGTTATTTTGCACCTTGCACGAAGTATGTCGTCAATTGTGATAGATAACATTGAGCAGAATTTAACTATTTTAGCTCAACGTCCTGATATTTTTGCGAAAATAGCGGATTATAGAAGCCACTTAATGGATGCAATTTTAAGTGGTCAACCCCAGAAGGCATGGGGGGCGAGTCATCGCCATTTAGCCTTTATAGAAGAAGTATTATTAAATTTAACCCAAGAGCAAAGTCGTATGGAACGTTCAATGCGTCGAATGCAAAAAATATAGGGTTATTAACAAAAGCAGTTGGCAGATTAAAGCGATCTAAAGGGTTTTAGCTATCTTTAATCTACAAATTATTAATTTTTAAACATTTAACTTACATTATTGGAGACTAAGTAATTATGTCTGAGCTCCCAAATTTTGATATTGATTCATTAGAAACACAAGAGTGGTTAGAATCAATGGAATCGGTTTTGGAAAACGAAGGTCCAGAACGTGCCCATTTTTTACTAGAAAAACTGATCGACCATGCGCGAAGAAGTGGCACACATTTGCCATTTGATGCGACTACGGCTTATGTCAATACTATCCCACCAGGTCAAGAGCCTCATATGCCCGGTGACCAAACCATTGAATCTCGTATTCGTGCAGCCATTCGTTGGAATGCAATGGCATTAGTATTACGTGCTTCTAAAAAAGACTTAGAGTTAGGGGGGCATATTGGCTCTTTCGCCTCATCAGCAACACTTTATGATGTAGGTTTTAACCATTTCTTTAATGCGGCATCTCCTCAAGAT
The DNA here is from genome assembly GCA_040779345.1 of Colwelliaceae bacterium 6441. Lineage (GTDB taxonomy): Bacteria > Pseudomonadota > Gammaproteobacteria > Enterobacterales > Alteromonadaceae > Thalassotalea_H. The sequence goes on from JBFONU010000001.1 coordinate 270,826, forward strand.
GGTGGTGATTTTATTTTCGCTCAAGGACATATTTCTCCCGGAATTTATTCACGTGCCTTTTTGGAAGGTCGTTTAACAGAAGAGCAAATGGCTAACTTCCGCCAAGAAGTTGATGGTGAAGGTTTATCTTCGTATCCTCACCCACATTTAATGCCAGACTTTTGGCAATTCCCAACGGTATCTATGGGCTTAGGTCCATTGCAAGCCATTTATACCGCACGTTTTTTAAAGTATTTAACTGATCGTGGTATCAAAGATTGTTCGGGGCAACGAGTTTATGCTTTCCTTGGTGATGGTGAAACTGATGAGCCTGAATCATTAGGTGCTATTGGTTTAGCTTCTCGTGAAGGTTTAGACAACTTAACGTTTATCATCAACTGTAACTTACAGCGTTTAGATGGTCCGGTACGTGGTAATGGTAAAATTATTCAAGAACTTGAAGGAACATTCCGCGGCGCAGGCTGGGAAGTAACAAAAGTTATTTGGGGTTCATATTGGGATGCATTACTTGCCCGCGATACTTCGGGTAAGTTATTACAGCTTATGAATGAAACAGTGGATGGTGAATATCAAAACTGTAAAGCGAAAGGTGGCAAATACACACGCGAAAACTTCTTCAATAAGTACCCTGAAACCGCTGAAATGGTTGCTAATATGTCAGATGATGATATCTGGCGCTTAAACCGTGGTGGCCATGATCCTGTTAAAGTTTATGCTGCATATGATAAAGCGATCAAAACTAAAGGTCGTCCAACGGTAATTCTTGCTAAAACTGTTAAAGGTTTTGGTTTAGGTGCTGCAGGTGAAGGCTTGAATATCGCGCATAACGTTAAGAAAATGGATATTGATTCGATCAAATATTATCGAGATCGTTTTAATATGCCGATTTCTGACGAAGATATTGGCGATTTACCGTTTTACAAATTTCCAGAAGACAGTGTTGAATACAAATACATGAAAGAGCGTCGTGAAGCCTTAAGGGGATCTTTACCTGCACGTCGTGTTCAAGCAGAAGAAACATTAGAAATACCACCACTTAAATCTTTTGATGCTATTTTAAAAGGCTCAGGAGAGCGTGAAGTTTCTTCAACAATGACGTTTGTGCGTGTATTAAACAGTCTGTTAAAAGATAAGAAGATTGGTAAGCGTATCGTGCCAATTATTCCTGATGAAGCGCGTACTTTTGGTATGGAAGGTTTATTCCGCCAAGTAGGTATTTACGCGAATGAAGGTCAAAAATATATTCCTCAAGATGCGGATCAAGTGGCTTATTATCGTGAAGATAAGAAAGGCCAAGTATTACAAGAAGGGATTAATGAATTGGGTGCAATGGCGTCTTGGGTTGCTTCTGGTACTTCTTACTCTACGTGTAATGCGACAACGATTCCATTTTATATTTACTACTCAATGTTCGGTTTTCAACGTGTTGGCGATTTAGCATGGGCAGCGGGTGACAGCCAAGCACGTGGTTTCTTATTAGGTGCAACGGCAGGTCGAACAACGCTAAATGGTGAAGGTTTACAACATCAAGATGGTCATTCTCATGTACAGGCAGGCTTGATCCCAAATTGTGTTACTTATGACCCAACTTATGGTTATGAAGTTGCTGTGATTGTTCGTGATGGTTTACGTCGTATGTACGAAAATAATGAGAATATTTTTTACTACTTAACGTTAATGAATGAAAACTACCAGCACCCTGCGATGCCTGAAGATAAAGATATTGCTGATGAAATCATCAAAGGTATTTATAAGCTTGAAACCGTTCCTGCAAAGAAATCGGTAGCGAATGTGCAGTTAATGGGCTCTGGTACTATTTTAATTCAAGTACGCGAAGCCGCACAGATTTTGAGCGCAGATTACAATGTCTCTTCTGATGTTTATTCGGTGACCTCATTTAATGAGTTAGCACGTGATGGACAAGAAGTTACCCGTCAAAACATGCTTAACCCAGAAGCTGAGAAAAAAGTGCCTTACATTGGTACTGTGATCACTAAAGAAAATGGTCCTGCGATTGCGGCAACGGATTATGTGAAATCATATTCTGATCAAGTACGTGCCTTTATTGACACTGAATATCGTTGTTTAGGCACTGATGGTTTTGGTCGCAGTGATAGCCGCGCAAACTTACGTCGTCATTTTGAAGTGAATGCACCGTATATTGTCGTTGCTTCATTGTTTGAATTAGCAAACCGTGGCGAAATAAAACACTCTGTTGTTACTGAAGCGATTAAACGTTTTGATATTGACACCACTAAAATTAACCCACTTTACGCTTAATTAGGACTAGGAGAAATATTATGTCTGATATGCAAAAAATTCTAGTTCCCGATGTTGGTGGCGATGAAGTTGAAGTTATTGAAATTTGTTTCGCTATTGGCGATACCTTAGAAGCTGACGAAGGGATTGTGACCGTTGAAACGGATAAAGCTTCTATGGATATTCCTGCGCCAGTTGCCGGCGAATTAACGGCTTTGAATGTTGCCGTTGGTGATAAAATTAAAGAAGGTGACTTGATTGGTGAAATGAAAGTCGCAGGTGGTGCTAGCGAAGAAGCGCCTACTGCTGATCAAGCGCAAGAAAACGAACCAGCACCTGCGGTTGAAACTCCAGCCGAGTCAGCGCCAGTTGCTGAAGTAGCGGCACCGGCATCCGTTGCTAGTGGTGGTAGTGAAGTGATTGATGTTGTTGTACCTGATATTGGTGAAGACGGTGAAGTTGATGTCATTGATGTATTGATTGCTGTTGGTGATGAAATTGCTGAAGAAGATGGCCTGATCACCTTAGAAACTGATAAAGCCACCATGGATGTACCTTCATCACATGCCGGAATTGTTAAAGAAGTATTAGTTTCAACGGGCGATAAAGTAAAACAAGGCTCACTTGTTATCAAACTTGAAACTAACAGCGGTGCACCTGCAGCCATTGAGCAGCCTGTTGCTCCTGAACCGGTTGCTGAGACGCCTAAAGCGGCACCAGCGCCTGCACCTAAAAAAGCAGCGCCGGTTCCTCATCATCCACAATCAGGTGTGAAATCTTCAGGGGCTATTTACACATCACCATCAATTCGTCGTTTAGCTCGAGAGTTTGGCGTTGACTTAACGTTAGTTAAGGGGACTGGTAATAAAAACCGTATTTTGAAAGAAGACGTACAATCGTATGTTAAATATGAATTGTCACGTCCTAAAGCTAATGCTGGCAGTAATGTTGCTGGCGGTACTGGCGGCTTACAAGTTGTTGCCAGCAAGCCGATAGACTTCTCGAAATTTGGTGAAATTGAAACAAAAGAATTAACTCGAATTCAAAAAATATCAGGGCCGTTTTTACATAAAAACTGGGTCACTATTCCACATGTTACCCAATTTGACGAAGCTGATATCACCAATGTTGAAGCCTTCCGTAAAGAGCAAAACGTTGTCTGTGAAAAGCAAAAGCTTGGTTTTAAAATTACGCCATTAGTGTTTATTTTAAAGGCTGCGGCTGATGCACTTAAAACTTTCCCAACATTTAACTCAAGTTTAAGTGAAGATGGCGAAAGTTTAATTTTGAAAAAGTACATTCATATTGGTGTTGCTGTTGATACACCTAATGGATTAGTTGTTCCCGTGGTGCGTGATGTTGATAAGAAAGGCATTCATGAGTTATCTCGTGAATTACTTGAAATTAGTATTAAAGCGCGCGAAGGAAAATTAAAAGCAGCGGATATGCAAGGTGGCTGTTTCACTATTTCAAGTCTTGGTGGTATTGGCGGAACGGCATTTACGCCGATTGTGAATGCGCCAGAAGTCGCTATTTTAGGTGTTTCAAAATCTGAAATGAAGCCTAAATGGAATGGTAAAGACTTTGAGCCTAAGTTAATGTTGCCATTATCGATGTCATACGATCACCGTGTGATCGATGGGGCATTAGCGGCACGTTTTACTGTGCACTTAGCGGGCGTGATGAGCGATATTCGTAAATTAATACTGTAATGAAAGTATTAAATAAAAAGTGAGAATAATCCGTTTTTCTCACTTTTTACATCTTTGGTCAAAGAAGATACGATTAAAGATGGCGATCTGGTGCGAGTTTAAGTAAAATTCCGCCCAGAAAAACACATAAAAATTTATATTTGTTGCTGATAATAGTTTTAAAGTGACAAATGACAAAACAACAAGTTAATTGAGGTTAGCATGAGTAACGAAATTAAAACTCAAGTAGTCGTTTTAGGTGCAGGTCCTGGCGGTTATTCAGCAGCATTCCGTGCCGCTGATTTAGGTTTAGATGTAGTATTAGTGGAAAGCCGCGCAACATTAGGCGGTGTATGTTTAAATGTTGGGTGTATTCCTTCTAAAGCATTACTTCACGTAGCAAAAGTCATTGATGATGCAGCGGCAATGGCATCTCACGGTGTAACTTTTGGTCAACCTAAAATTGATTTAGATAAAATTCGTAGCTGGAAAGAAGACGTTATTGGTCAATTAACGGGTGGTTTAGGCGGCATGTCTAAGGCACGTAAAGTTAAAACAGTGACAGGTTTTGGTAAATTTACTTCTGATAAAACCATTGAAGTTGAAGGTGCTGACGGCAATACCACTATCACATTTGATAACGCTATTATTGCTTGTGGTTCTTCAGTGATCGACTTACCGTTTATCCCAAATGATGACCCTCGTGTGATTGACTCAACAGGTGCGCTTGAATTAGAAGACGTGCCGGGTGAAATGTTAGTGCTTGGTGGCGGTATCATTGGTTTAGAAATGGGTACAGTATATAAAGCGTTAGGTTCAAACGTTTCTGTGGTTGAATTTGCTGACCAATTAGTACCTGCTGCTGATAAAGATATTGTTAAAATTTACACTAACTACAACAAGAAAAAATTCAACATTATGTTGTCGACTAAAGTTGTGGCCGTTGATGCAAAAGAAGACGGTTTATACGTGACTTTTGAAGGTAAAAATGCGCCTGCTGAACAAGTTCGTTATGACAAAATTTTAGTTGCCGTTGGTCGTAAGCCAAATGGTCACTTAGTTGCTGCTGATAAAGCTGGTGTAAATGTTGATGAACGAGGTTTTATCAATGTATCAAATGAATTACGTACTAACGTAAATAACATTTTTGCTATTGGTGATGTGGTTGGTCAACCTATGCTTGCTCATAAAGCCGTTCATGAAGCACATGTTGCTGCTGAAGTGATTGCTGGTAAAAAGCATGTATTTGATCCTCGTTGTATTCCTTCAATTGCTTACACTGATCCAGAAATGGCTTGGGTAGGTATTACTGAGCGTGAAGCAAAAGAACAAGGCTTAAACATTGAAGTGGCAAATTTCCCTTGGGCAGCTTCTGGTCGTGCTATCGCTTCTGCACGTACTGAAGGGAAAACTAAGATGATCTTCGAAAAAGAAACCGGTCGTGTGCTTGGTGGTGCTATTGTCGGTATCAATGCTGGCGAAATGTTAGGCGAAGTTTGTTTAGCAGTTGAAATGGGCGCTGATGCTGAAGATGTTGGTTTAACGATTCATGCTCACCCAACGTTAAACGAGTCTATTGGTTTAGCCGCAGAAATATTTGAAGGTTCAATTACTGACCTACCAAATGCTAAAGCCGTTAAAAAGAAGAAATAAATTGTTTATTGTCAATACGATTAAAAAAGCCAGCGTAAAAGCTGGCTTTTTTGTAGCTAAACGATAATCAAAAGAATTATTATCGTTGCTTAGCGACTTTCTTAGTGGTTTGAACTTTCGCTTGAATGCGTCGATTTTGGGCATGAGCGGCAGCTGTATTAGCTTCATTGATCAATTGCTCTTCTCCATAACCAACTGCAGTTAAACGACTCTTGTTAATATCGAAGTTATTTACCAAAACATCGATAATCGCTTTAGCGCGTTTTTCAGAAAGTTGCTGATTATATACTGCATCACCTAAAGATGATGTATGGCCGTTGATCGTTAATTGCGTCTGTGGATATTGCTTCATAAACTCAGCAACTTTAGCTATTTCAGCTAAATAGTCACTTGCTACATCACTTTTGTTATTTTCAAAATTAACTAATAAGTTAATAGTTTCTTGTTGTTCAGTGAAAATCGTACAGCCATTGTCATTCACTTTATTGCTCATCGGTGTTTTCGGACACTGATCTTTTGGATCCATAACACCATCGTTATCTGAATCTTTTGCTACTTTCTCAACCACTTTATGAGTATTTTCTACGGTTTTTTGTCTGCGTTTAATTGGCGCTGGCTTGGTGCCAAAATAATAAACAAACCCTATTTTGGTCGAAAAATCATTAAAGCTGTCGTCTAATTGATAATGACTTTTTCCTTCAAGATAAATTGCTGTATTTTGACTCAGGTAATGGCGATAGCCTAAACCTAAATCGGCAGATAAATTAGATTTATCAATATCTAAAAAATCGGCACCTGCAACAACGTAAAAGTTTTCTTTATAGGGAAAATACAATAAATCTAATGCAATACTTGAGCCTGATGGAATATCATAAGCTTTATGGTCGGCATCAATGTTTAGGTGCGTATATGAGATACGTGCTTCATAAAATGGCGATACGCGATAGCCAAATTCACCACCCACACCCGCTCCAGAGTCAATAGAAGACTGTTCATTGCTTGTGAATAGACGATCGTGATCGGTTTTAATGTACATAGCGTGACCACCAATGTATTTATGTCCAACTAATGATTCCGCATTAGGTTGTTCATTGGCGAGAGTAGAGAGTGAAAGCACTGAGAAGCTGATCGCTTGGCAAATCTTAGAGACAGTTGAGAATCGCATTCAATTTATTCCTTTTTGGGTTGAAGCTAATGAAGTATTTTAAGAGGGCGTATTCTACGTTATTAAATTATTTTGGCTATATAAAAAAGGCTTCTTTAGTTATTTATTGTAGGCTTGGATATCAGATGAGTTAGTGTTACTTTGTACTGGCTATTCAGTCAGATAAATTCTAGGTCTTTTATGAAGTGTGTCATTGTTTTGTTGTTTTTAATTTTTACTGTTGGCTGCACTGTTAACAAGGTTAATGGTGAGGGGAGACAATGGGATTTTGATCACAACTTGCAATTTCAGCTTGAAGAGTTAGGTGATAATACGTATCAAGTGACGATTTATCGGAAAAAAAATACTGCTTTTAGCCAGCTTTCTGAATTTTTAATTCGCTATGCTTATGATACTTGCAAAGGCTATGGTTATTCTCTTGAAATTTTATCGGGAGTTGAAGGATTTTATGATCGAGTCGTTGCTAAAAGTTACATTCAGCCCGCTTTAATAGCTAACCTTAATTGTCCATCAAGTTCAGATTAACTAATGAGAAATTTAAAAAAGGGCTGCTTAAACAAGCAGCCCCTTTATATTCGCTAAGAAATAGCTTTTTTGTACGTCTTAAACGACTTTAACTGGCACCGCTTGAGCTGTGTACTTAGTGCTCATCTCATGTGTTGGTGGCGTGAACTTAGTTAAGTCAATGCCTTCTACTGCAGCTTTGTATTCTGCCATTGTAGGGAAACGACCAAGTACCGTTGAAAGTACCACTAACGGTGTTGAACCGAGTAAAGATTCACCTTTTTTCTCAGCAGTATCAGCTACGACACGACCTTGGAATAAACGTGTTGACGTAGCAATTACTGTGTCACCTGGTTCAGCTTTTTCTTGGTTACCCATACATAAGTTACAACCTGGGCGTTCTAGATATAAAATGTTCTCGTACTTTGTACGTGCAGCATTTTTAGGTACTGCATCATCAAATTCAAAACCAGCGTACTTTTGCAGTATTTCCCAGTCACCTTCAGCTTTTAGCTCATCGACAATGTTATAGGTAGGGGCAGCAACTACTAATGGCGCTTTAAATGATACATTACCGTTTTGCTTTTCAAGGTTACGCAACATTTGCGCGACAATTTGCATATCACCTTTATGTACCATACAAGAACCGACAAAACCTAAATCAACAGATTTGTCGCTGTAATAGGATACTGGACGAATAACATCGTGAGTGTAACGCTTAGAAACATCATCATTGTTTACGTCAGGATCAGCAATCATTGGCTCAGCAATCGCGTCAAGATCTACTACAACTTCTGCGTAGTATTTAGCTGCATCGTCTGGTGCAAGTGCAGGCTGTTCACCAGATTTTATACCCGCAATACGTTTATCAGCTAAAGCGATAAGGCCGCTAAGTGTACCAGCTTCGTTTTCCATACCTTTGTTGATCATTATTTGGATACGGCTTTTAGCTAGCTCAATAGATTTGATCAACGTTTCGTCATTCGATATACAGATAGACGCTTTCGCTTTCATTTCTGCAGACCAGTCAGTAAAGGTAAATGCTTGGTCAGCCATTAGCGTACCAATATGTACTTCAATGATACGACCTTGGAAGACGTTTTCACCACCAAATTGCTTAAGCATTTGCGCTTGAGTTGAGTGAACAACATCACGGAAATCCATGTGGTCTTGCATCTTACCTTTAAAGGTGACTTTTACTGATTCAGGAATTGGCATTGCCGATTCACCTGTTGCTAGTGCAATTGCTACCGTGCCTGAGTCAGCACCAAAGGCAACACCTTTAGACATACGAGTATGTGAGTCACCACCAATAATGATCGCACGATCATCAACAGTAATGTCATTTAATACTTTATGAATAACGTCGGTCATTGCATGGTAAACGCCTTTTGGATCACGTGCAGTGATAAGACCAAACGCATTCATGAAACTCATTAGCTTAGGAATGTTTGCTTTTGCCTTGCTATCCCAAACTGATGCCGTATGACAACCTGACTGGTACGCACCGTCAACAAGTGGTGAGATAGTTGAAGCAGCCATCGCTTCTAATTCTTGACAAGTCATTGGACCGGTAGTGTCTTGCGAGCCTACAATGTTTACTCTTACACGAACATCAGAGCCAGCATGTAGTGGTGTTTCAGAAACAACACCTACTGCATTGCGGTTGAAGATCTTTTCAACAGCCGTTAACCCTTGTCCTTGATGAGAAATTTCTTTTGATTGAGCGTAAACTTGTGCAGGTTTAACTCCTAAAGCCTCTGCAGCGAAAGTTTGTAATTTTTTACCGAATGTAACCGCGTAAGAGCCACCCGCTTTCATGAACTCTACTTTCTGTGGGGTAAATGCAGAAGATACGTCAGCTAACTCTTTATCGCCGTTATATAACTTCATCGCTTTAGTATCGATAGTTAATACAGTACCCGTTGCTACTGAATAAGCTTCTTCTAAAACGGCATCGCCATTATCGTCAACAACTGTATTACCGCTTGCATCTACTTTCTTCACCCAGTTTTTAAGGTCAAGACCAATACCGCCAGTTACATCAACGGTGGTTAAGAAGATAGGAGAGATACCATTAGTACCTGCAACAACAGGAGCAATGTTAATAAATGGTACGTAAGGGCTCGCTTGTTTACCAGCCCAAAGTGCTACATTATTAACACCTGACATACGAGATGAACCTACGCCCATAGTGCCTTTTTCTGCGATAAGCATCACTTTTGCATTCGGGTGTTTTGCTTTTAATGCTTGAATTTCTTCTTGTGCTTCTGGTGTGATCATGCACTTACCGTGTAATTCTCGGTCAGCACGAGAGTGAGCTTGATGGCCAGGCGATAATAAGTCAGTTGAGATATCGCCTTCACCAGCAATATAAGTAACAATTTCAATTTTTTCAGCGACTTCTGGAAGTTTTGTGAAAAACTCAGCTTGAGCATAGCTAGTGAGAATGTCTTTAGCGATGGCATTACCAGCTTTGAAAGCCGCTTCAAGACGAGCAGTATCAGCATCGTATAGAAAAACTTGAGTTTTTAATACGTCTGATGCTTGAGCAGCTAATGCTGCGTTATCGCCTAAGGCAAGGTCAAGCAACACTTCAATTGAAGGGCCACCTTTCATATGTGAAAGTAATTCAAATGCAAATTCAGGGGTAATTTCAGCTACAGTTTCTTGACCAAGAATAATTTCTTTTAAAAATTTAGCTTTTACACCAGCAGCACTTGTTGTACCTGGTAAGGTGTTATAGATAAAAAAGTTAAGTGAATCTTCACGATGTGCGTGACTTTGATCTTTTATTTGAGTGATGATTTCTGATAATAATTCAGCACTGTCAATTGGTTTAGGCGATAAACCTAGTTCATTTTTACGATTCTCAATTTCTGCGATATATTCTAAATATAGGCTCATTTGCTACTCTCTCTATCTATCTACAAAATGCTAATAGAACAATATTAGCAGGGGAAAAATTTTTCGCGTATTTTACCTGATTTTCACCATGGTGACCTAATCATTTGATTAAATAAGCACTATTCATAAGATTTATGGCTGATAAGAATTATAGTTTTCTGAATTATAATGAAGATAGTGTTAAGAAGGCGGGATAAAAGAGCGATTACCAATCAACGAATGACTTTCGTAGTCATGTTCTAAAGCTAAAAGTTTAATTATTGTTTATTATGTGGGAGCTAGATTGTATCGCTTTTAGCTACCTTTGACTGACTCTTTAGTCGGCCTAAAGATAGCTAAAATTAATGCAACACTGACTAATCGGTGCGATTAGTGACTTCCACTAAATGATAGCCAAATTGTGTTTTCACTGGACCTTGAACTTTATTTAATTCGGCAGTAAAAACAACCTCATCAAATTCTTGCACCATTTGTCCACGGCCAAAAGAGCCAAGTGCGCCGCCTTGCATTTTTGATGGGCAGTTAGAATGTTGCTTTGCGATTTCAGCAAAATCATCACCTGATTCAATCTGAGCTTTTAGCGTTAAACATTGTTCTTCTGTATCGACAAGAATATGTCGTGCTGATGCTGTGATCATCTTTCACCTATAAATTGAAAAAAAATATTGGTTAACATTAGCTTAATTTTACCTTTAATCAAACATGTTTTTTAATGACAAATCTATCAAAGATTATCATGAAGAGAATGCTAATATCTTATTGTTTTTTAAATATATAGTTGTGTTTTTTTTAAAAGGGAGGATTGTGCGAGTTATATCAATGAGCCGTTGATGTGTTTATGATAAAGAAATAAAAACAAATTTTTTAATTTATTTTCAAACTATTTACTCAGCTCACACTACTTTATAAATAACAAACGAGTTAATTAACCAAATAATAGGAAACTGCGTGTTTGAACGATGCGATGAAACGCTAGTTAAGCAAGCGCTTAATGGAAAAAAATCAGCCTGGATGACACTTGTAAAGCGTTATGAAAAGCATTTATTTAATTACGCCATGCGTATGGTAAGTAATAGGGATGATGCAATGGATTTAATGCAAGATGTATTTGTCGCTGTATTTCGTAACCTGTCATCTTTTCGTGGTGATAGTCCATTTAAAGGCTGGCTTTTTAAAATAGCACATTATCGCTGCATTGAATTTTACCGACGTAAAAAGCCGATGCAGTCACTCGATGATGTGCCTGAGCAGGAAGAAGAAGACTTGCATGCATGCCCTGAACAAAATTTAACGTCGGGGCAACAAGCTAATGACATTCAAAAAGCACTACAGCTGTTACCTTTAAATCAAAAAATGGTGGTTGAGTTAAAGTTTTTTCAGCACGCGACATTTGAAGATATCTCTTATCAACTGGGAATATCGGTTAACACAGCTAAATCGCGATTATATAGCGCGTTAGATAAATTAAAAGGTCATTTGGAGTTGGATTATGTCTGAAGATAAAGATATCAACCAAGAACAAAAATTTGCCGATTGGCTAGAAGCAAAAACCAGCAAGAAAAATCAGCAAGTAGAAGAGGAAACTTTTGTTCAAGAAAGTCTTTGGCAACAGCGCTTGTCAACGGCTAATCATATTGCGCATCAAGTGGATGTATCAGCTGAATATGAAGTGCCGCCATGGGATAGAGCTTCGACTTTTGAATCTGATAAAAAGCCATGGTGGCAATGGAGTGCCTTACCTGCAATGTCTTTTGCTTTTTCCTGTTTTGCTATTGCACTGGTGTTATTTAAAGTGGAGTTAGTGGTGCAACCAGAAGGCATTGTGCTGAGCTTTGCGGATAGTTATCAAAGAAGTAAACAAACAAGTCAAGATGAAAAAATTGCTCAGTTAGTGGATCAAAGGTTGCAAAGTTTTGCCAGTGAGCAGCAAGTGATATTGGCGAACTATGTAGCTGATATTAAAGTTAAACAGCAAGAAAGTAACTTACAGCTGGCGAGTTATATTATGGGAGCTTCTCGGCAAGAGCGAAAAGAAGATATGACAGATTTTATCAAGTATATCAATGATCAACGTGCTGATGAAAAGTATGAGCAAAACATTAAATTTCAGCAACTCGAACAGGCAATAAAATACCGTACTGTCAATTTAGAAAATAACATGTTAAATAATTTAGGTTTGCAGCCTCAGCCTGCAGACTGGACAACAGAGGAATAACAACATGAATAGATATATCCCGATAGTTTCAGGCGTAGTGATGGCTTTAAGCACAGCCGCTTCAGCTGATAATTTTGAAACTATGCATAAGCAATTAGATATTATGAGTAACATCATAACCTCATCCGTGTCGTCAGATAAAAATACCAAGATTAGCGGTGTTGAAACAACGTATTTAAAAGGGCAGGGAGTTGTGTTTACGATTAACTCATATTCAAGTGCTAATAGTTGGGGAAATCATAACTTTAACTTTGTTATGCCTGATATTCCTCCAATCGCCCCGATTGCTGAAATAGATAATGAAGTGATATTAGCAATGCAAAATAACGAGGAGTTTCAAAAAAATATTAATGAGCAGGTTTCAAATGCGTTGAGAATGGCTGAGCAGAAGCATGAATACGCCTTGGACTCTTTCGATATTGAAAGAGATATTAATAGAAAATTGAGGGAAGAGCAGCGAGATTTATCTTATCAAGTGAGAGATCTTGAAAGAGTAAAACGTGATCTTGAATATCAAATGCGCCGAGCGGATAAGTCTTCCAAAGCTGATATCGAAAAACAAATGAAAAAATTAGATGTACAACAAAAAGATATCAAAAAACTACGCGCAAAGTTATCTGCAAAATCAAAAGAACTTCGTCAGAATCAACTGGCAAAAATTAAAGTGAAAGAACAACAACGAGTTACGTACTACCAAAACTTAACCTCTTCATTAATCGATACCTTTTGTTTGTACGGTAATGGTTTAAAGTCAGTACCTAGAAATGAAAATGTCAGTTTGATCATTAAATCAGGGGGCGAAAAATCAGGCCGTTCTTACAAAGATAAAATTTTTGTTTTCAGTAAGAAAGATATTAGTGATTGTGCCTCAGATAAAATCAATGTTGCAAAACTACTCGAAAGAGGCAAAGGCTATCAATTTTAATGAGCGTTAAGTGATTGTTAATGTCAGTTAGTAAAAGAGAGTTATAAAAAAGCCACTGTGAAAGTGGCTTATTTTATTGAAGTTTATGATTGTCTAACTTAATTAACTCTGACATTATTCTTTAAAGGTCGATCATTTTTCTCCGCTTTCTTCTCAGCGATTCTATATATTCTTGAGTCGTCAAAATAAGCTAAGAATATTTGCAGTTTATCGTTAAAAATAGCCGAAAGTTCATAAAGTTCATTTTTCTTTTTTGTTTTACACTGTTTATGTGCAACCTGATTAGTTTGCGCTTCAGGGGATAAAATGGGTAATAAAGGTTGTTTATTTATGTAAACGATTTTAAGGCGTGATTGTCCTTCGCTTTCAATATGAGGAGTAAAATACATGTAGTGATTGGCGGTAGTTTGTGCCTTGATGGTGTTATCCATTTTGGGTGCAGCGTTTGCTAAAGAGCAGCAAAGTGCTAATACACTTAACGTACTACTGAGTATGAGTGTTTTACTTAATGATTTCATTTCCATCCTCACCAAAATTCCATAATGTGTCACTAGGTATAATTATCAACTATGATAAATGTTGTTACATCTTAACTGTACCATTATTTTTATTGAATACTATTCATATAAGATAATTGGCTGTATTTTTCAGTTCAGCTGCATATATGAGCAATTAATTAAGTATTACTCAACTTTAGTGAATAAATATCCATCATGAGTAGAAAGGAAAAGTTACTAAAAAATTTCAGCTATTAACCTTTTCTTATTTAATGGTGAACTTATTGACCTTTTATCTGATGTTTTTTTTGCAGCCTAAACTGATGAAGCAGTGGCTCGGTGTAACCATTGGGTTGACATTCCCCCTTAAATACCAAATCACAAGCAGCCTGAAAAGCAATGCTATTGTCTAAGTCATCAGACATTGCCTGATACATCGGGTCTGATTGGTTTTGTTTATCGACAATATCTGCCATTTTTTTCAAACTTGCTAATACCATTTCTTTGGTACAAATTGCATGTTTTAACCAGTTTGCCATATGCTGACTAGAAATTCGTAAAGTTGCTCTATCTTCCATCAATCCGACATCATTAATATCTGGCACCTTGGAGCAACCAACACCTTGATCAACCCATCTCACCACATAACCTAAAATTCCCTGAGCGTTATTATCTAGTTCTTGCTGAATTTCATTTGCAGACCAGTGAATATTTTTAGCCAGTGGGATGGTTAAAATGTCATCAATATTCGCTGGTGATCTTTGTTTAATATCTTTTTGTAAAGCAAACACATCAACACGATGATAGTGAAGCGCATGTAAAGTAGCCGCTGTTGGTGAAGGTACCCAGGCGGTATTAGCCCCTGCTTTTACATGATTGATTTTATTGGCAAGCATATTGGACATTTGATCTGGAATTGGCCACATGCCTTTTCCTATTTGTGCTCTACCACTAAAGCCGCAAGCCAAGCCAACATCAACGTTATTGTCTTCATAAGCGGTTATCCAAGGTGTCAGTTTGATATCGCCTTTTCGCTCCATAGGCCCCGCAGCCATTGAAGTATGAATTTCATCTCCGGTTCTGTCTAAAAATCCGGTATTAATGAATACTACTCTTTCTCTGGCAGCGTAAATACAGGCCTTTAAATTAATACTGGTCCGTCTCTCTTCATCCATAATACCCATTTTTATGGTGTTTTTAGTTAACGATAAGGCCTGTTCTACTCTATCAAATAGCGTATTAGCAAAAGCCACTTCTTCAGGGCCATGCATTTTCGGCTTAACAATGTAAATTGAACCCTCTTGACTATTGGTGAGTTTGTTTTGTTGCTTAACATCATAAAGTGCGATTAATGAGGTGATCATCGCATCGATAATGCCTTCAGGAACTTCTTCGCCTGTTGCCGTTAAAATAGCGCTGTTGGTCATTAGATGCCCAACATTGCGAATAAACATTAAACTGCGACCTTTTAAGGAAATCTCTTCTTTATCACTTGTTTGATAAACTCGATCTTCAGCCATGGCGCGGGTAAAGCGTTGACCATTTTTGTTGATCTCTTGGGTTAAATCACCTTTATTGAGCCCTAACCAATTTTTATAAGCGAGCACTTTGTCTTGCGCATCGACAGCGGCAACAGAATCTTCACAGTCCATAATGGTAGTAAGTGCCGACTCTACAGTTATGTCACTAATACTGGCGATATCATTTTGGCCAATCTCACTGGTTTTATCGAAATTAATTTCAAAATGTAAGCCATTATTTTCAAATAATATACTGTGTGGTGCTGCAATATCTCCTTGAAAAGCGATGTATTGCTCTGGTGACTGCAAGGTCGTTTCAATAGTGTTGTTTAAAGTAATAGTTAAGGTGTCATTGACTAAAGTGTATTGAGTGGCCTGATGATGAGAGCCAAGGGCTAGCGGTAAATGTGCATCAAGAAAATCTCGTGCAAATGCGATAACTTTACTCCCACGTACGGGATTATATTGGCCTGAACGTTCAGCTCCCTCAGCCTCAGAAATTATATCTGTACCGTATGCCGCATCATATAAACTTCCCCAGCGCGCATTTACTGCATTAAGCGCAAACCTCGCATTCATGATAGGAACAACTAATTGTGGCCCTGCCATAGTGGCTAGTTCTTTATCGACTTGAGTTGTTGATATTGTAAAGTCATCTACTTGTGGCGCTATATAACCAATTTTTTCAAGAAACGCCTTATATTGTGAAAAATCAAAGTGATCACCTTGATGAGACTGATGCCATTTGTCGATTTGTTGCTGAAGCTCATCTCTCTTTGTGAGTAGTTGCTGATTAACTGGCATTAACTCTGCGATAATTTGACTAAATTCATGCCAGAACTCTTTTGAGTTAATGGCTAAGTCAGGCAGTACGTCTTGCTCGATAAAATCATAAAGGCAGGGAGCTATTTGCAGGTTAGCGATACTAATTCGAGCTGACATAAGAAAATCCTTAGCTGATGTTAATTAAAAAAGTTTTCATGATGAATTTCACTAAGTGAGAGGTGAATGTAAAAACTTTCTGATCAACAAGCAATAGCTCGAAATGAACAGAGTCAATCTTTTAGATATTATCGGCAGAAATTCTTTTAGGTGAGTTTTTGTATCGTATTGTATTTACTGGATTAAATTTGCAGTTGGTATGGTGGTAGTGAACAATTATGAGAAATATTGTCATTTCTTATAGCTAATATTCACCTAGTGAATGATTATTAATTTTTGGTTTATTTTATGAATATTTAAAGAGAGAGGATTGGCTAGGTAACATTTTAAAAGAAAAATGCGTGGAGTTGACCTATCAAAGAAGGTGAAACAACTGCTGTTACTGTCGCTGATACAATTAATGCTAAAGAACTGTATGCCGCATGCTGATAGCTTAATTGGCTGATAGTTGCTGTGCCAAGTGCATGGCTTGCTGCGCCAATGGCTAATCCTTGTGCTTTAGGTGAGCTAACATTGATGAAGGTTAGCCATTTGATACCAAAAATAGCGCCAAAAAGCCCGGCTAAAATTATCGCAAAAGCTGTAACTGAAACATTACCGTTTAGCTGCTCAGTTAATGCGATGCCAATTGGTGTAGTGATCGATTTTAAAGAGAGTGATACAGCGATAGCGGGCAGATTGATGATTAACATAGTGAAGATATAAGTCATTGAGATCACTAATACAGCCGCTGAGCAAAGTAAGTAGGCGATACTTTTCCATTGAGACTTCATCGAGTTTAGATGTTGATATAACGGAAAACCAAGTGCGACGACCGCAGGTTCAAGTAGGTTACCCAAAAGAGCTGTGGATTGATGATAAGTTTGATAATCAATGTTAAAAAGTGTGCTCAAACCAATGAGTACTAAAATACTTAAAAGCATAGGGTTGAGCCAAACTTTACCGACTTTATTTTGTAAACAAACAAAAGCTTGGTAGGTAATGACAGTGATCAAGCAAAAGATAATTGTTGCGGATAACGCAGAAGAAGTGACTAATGACATAAGAACTTATGACTCATTTTTATTTTCTATGTGTTGGTAAATAACACCAACGAAAGTCAGCACTAAAAAAGTACTGAAAAAGGTAATTGTTACTAGCATTATTCCATGGTTTTTTATTAGTTGGTAATGATTGATAATTCCAACCCCAGCAGGAACAAAACATACCCCCATATTTTTTATTCCCCAACTAATCGATGACGTTACTCGTTGAGCGTTACATAGCCGTAAATGCAACATCAATGTAAAAGTTACCATACCGTAAAGGCTTGCTGGCAGACCTCCAAAAAGGTAATGAATGCCATAGCCAAAAAATAAGCATGTTAGTATTATAGCTATGGTGTAAATAGAGTTTATCATAAGTGAGTATTAACTAGCTGTTTGCTCTTGGGCTGCTTCTATCACTAATTGTCTAAACCAGATATGGCTAGCATCATGATGCAATAGTGGACTCCAAATCATCTTTAATTCAATATCAGGTATTTCAAAAGGTGGCTTTAAAATCGTATAATTGCTGTCGTCTTTATGGAGCATTGCGGCTTTTGTGGGCAAGGTAGCAACGAGTCCATCCTCATAGGCAAGCTGCATTGCAACATGGTAGTTACGGGTAAATACCTTAATGTCGCGTTTTTTCCCCAGCCGCGCTAACGCCTCATCCACCCAGCCTAATTTTTGCACATCTTTTGGATCCATTCCTACACCTACGCCAAAACCTGTTTTAGACACCCAAACATGTTTTGAAGCTAAATAACTGTTAAGATTAAACTTAGTAACCACTTCATTATCTGCGCTCAGTAAGCAAGAAAATGTATCTCGCCAGATTGTTTTTTGATGAAATGATTGAGGTAACTCATCAAAGCGATTAATTGCCATATCAATTTTACCCGCCTCAACATCATGAAAATTGACATCGCTAGGTGTCATTATGTCGATGGTGATGTTTGGCGCTATTTGATTTATTTTTCTTAATAGGCGAGGCAGTAAGGTAGAAGCCGCATAATCACTCGCCATGATCCTAAAAACACGTTGGCTGTGTTGTTCATTAAATTCTTCCTCTCCTTGGAGAGCCTCTTCTAGCTCTAAAAGAATTTTTCTGATCACTGGCGATAGTGTTCTTGCTCTTTCTGTCGGTACCATACCGTCAGAGGTGCGTACTAGAATAGGATCATTAAATAGCGTTCGTAAACGCTTTAAGCCATTACTCATTGCCGGTTGAGTGATGTTTAACTGACTTGCCGCGCGGGTTACATTTTTTTCTCTTAATAACACATCTAAGTAAATAAGAAGGTTTAAATCAATTTTTGATATATTCATGTAGTAAATGCTACTTATAAAAAATATAAATAAAGTATATGTCATTACTGGCTAAGGATTGCAAGTAGATTTTAGTCTAACTTCCAGCTTGCTGTAAAAACAAAATATATTTTCAAATTATTTCTTACTCATTACTAACTGAAATATAAGTATTAATGTTCAATTAGTATGTTGATATTTTTTCTGTGAATACTGGTGATAATAATTATATATTTCATAAATGGTGTTTTGATCGCGTACTCTTTTTGTTGTTCGGTATGACAACTTACATTTTGGGTTACATCGTTGAACCTAGGTTGTTTCACTTTAATGGTTTATTTTCGGAGAAAGCAGTATGTCAAATTATCAAAGCGCTATTGAAGCAGTTAGAGCAATAAAAGAACAAGCAGGTAGCTCTTGGGCTGCTATTAATCCTGAGTCGGTTGCACGAATGAGGGTTCAAAATAAATTTAAAACGGGTTTAGAAATCGCGCAATACACTGCTGATATTATGCGTGCCGATATGGACGCTTACGATGCTGACAATACTAAATATACGCAGTCATTAGGTTGCTGGCACGGCTTTGTTGGCCAACAGAAAATGATTTCTATTAAAAAGCATTTTGGCTCAACTGAGCGACGTTATCTTTATCTTTCGGGTTGGATGGTTGCCGCTCTTCGCAGCGAATTTGGTCCACTTCCTGATCAGTCAATGCATGAAAAAACGACCGTAGCTTCTTTAGTGGAAGAGTTATATACGTTTTTACGCCAAGCTGATGCCCGAGAACTCGGCGGTCTTTTTCGTGCTTTAGATATTGCAAACGAGACCGGGGATTTAGCTAAAGCTGCAAGTATTCAAGACGAAATTGATAATTACCAAACACATGTTGTACCTATTATTGCTGATATTGATGCCGGTTTTGGTAATGCAGAAGCAACCTACTTAATGGCTAAGCAAATGATTGAAGCGGGTGCTTGTGCTCTTCAAATTGAAAACCAAGTGGCTGATGAAAAACAATGTGGTCATCAAGATGGAAAAGTGACCGTGCCACACGCTGATTTCCACGCTAAAATACGTGCATTACGTCATGCATTCCTTGAGTTGGGTATTGATAATGGCATTATCGTTGCGCGTACTGATTCAGAAGGCGCTGGCCTGACTAAAGAAATCGCTGTTGTTAAAACGCCAGGCGATCAAGGGGATCAGTATAATGCTTTCTTGGATGTGGAAGAGGTTGACGTAGCAGACATGGCAGAGGGAGATGTTTGTTTTAATCGCAATGGAAAAATAGTTCGTCCTAAGCGTTTACCTTCTGGTTTGTATCAATTTCGCCAAGGAACAGGAGAAGCACGCTGTGTGTTCGATAGCATTGACGCGATTAAAGCTGGGGCTGATCTTCTGTGGATTGAAACCGCAACACCTAATGTTGCCGATATTACTGCGATGATGAACGATGTACGCAAAGTTATTCCCAATGCCAAGCTTGTTTACAATAATAGTCCATCATTTAACTGGACGCTTAATTTCCGTCAACAAGCCTACGATGCGATGGTTGCCCAAGGGGAAGATGTATCAAGGTATATTCGTGATGACCTGATGAGTGCTGATTATGACAATACAGAGTTGGCTGCAAAAGCAGATGATAAGATCCGTAGCTTCCAAGCTGACACTTCGCGCCAAGCAGGAATTTTCCATCACTTGATCACGCTTCCTACCTACCATACTACGGCATTATCTGTTGATAATTTAGCCAAAGAATACTTCGGTGATTCGGCAATGCTTGGCTATGTTGAAGGTGTTCAGCGTAAAGAAATTCGTCAAGGTATTGCCTGTGTCAAGCATCAAAACATGTCGGGCTCTGATATTGGTGACGATCATAAAGAATACTTTGCTGGCGAAAACGCGTTAAAAGCTGGTGGTGCAAAAAATACCTCTAACCAATTTAGTTAATAAACTATGGATTGAAATTTTCTCTAGAATAAAAGCCACGTTAACATTACCTTTAACGTGGCTTTTTATTTGTTTTTTTTCGGCTTGAAAAAACTAAATATCTGTCTGTTTACCGAATTAAGTAGAGACAGCTAGTGGATATCTAATAATTCGACTTCAAAAATAAGTAAAGAACCTGGGGATATTTTACCTGCTGCGCTATTGCCATATGCTAAATTAGCGGGAATAAAAAATTTAAATTTATCACCTACAACCATTAACTGAACACCTTCAGTCCATCCCTTTATTACTTGATTTAACCTAAAGCTTATAGGTGAACCCCGATCCACTGAACTGTCAAATACAGTACCGTCTAATAAAGAGCCATGATAATGCACTTTAACCTTTGAACTTGATGTTGGATGTTCAGTACTACTACCTTGCTGAAGAACTAGATATTGTAGACCAGAAGGTGTTTCACTCACCCCTTCAACAAGTTTATTCTTTGATAAAAACGCTTTACCAATCGAAATGTTTTCAGTGGCAATTTTTTTATTATGTGAATTTCTTGAAAAATAGAGTGCTATTATGGCGATTAATATGACTAAAACAATAAACTTCATAGAGCTATTCCTGTTGTTACACGTTTTTAATTGTCTAGTTGATTTTCACAAAGAAAAAAGCAACCTATTCAAGATTGCTTTATTATCAAATAGTAACGCTTTAATACCTGTTGACTAAAAACTATACACCAATGTTAACGCCGTTTGTGTATCGGTTTTTTCTGCGCCTTCATCAACTTTAGTATTATGATCAACGATAAAAGAAAACTTTAACGCTAAAGTTTCAATCAACTTTGTTGTAATGGAAGTTTCAGCTTTATACTTACTGTTCTCACCACTTTCTGTTGCATACTTAGCACTTAAAGATTGTTTAAAATCTACATTTTCATTTATCTTTCTTAAATAAAGGGCTTGTGCTTGAATAATAAACGAGCTTCTCGTCTCACTTGCCATAAGCTCTGTTGCTTTAATTACATCACGTTTATAACCAGGACCAATATCTGCAAATAAAGAGGCTTTATCATTTTTAAACCACTCACGACCCCAACCCGCTGAAATAGAGCTTTGATTTTCAAAACTACTAAAGCGATTATCTTCATAAGCGATATCTCCATAGATATAGCTTTTGCTATTTTTATCTAAGGTGTAATTTGTTTTTGACTCGGCTGTCCACTTTTGGTCAGATGTTTCAAAACTTTTTTCACCATTTTCATCGGCTTTTTCCGTTTTTTTGATCAAGATGTCAAAAGCGAACGTACTGCGCCAAAGTGCTTCTTCATATTTGATGTCAAAGCCAGACTTAATATCGGCACTTTTAGTGTTGCCTGTTTTATAGAGCATACCTAATTCAGCTGATGCGGTAATAGGGGAAACCTCTGCTACCTTATCTTCAGCAAAAGTGATGAATGAAGTACAGCATAATGCAGCGATAGTAATTTTATGATTCATTAGAGTTCTCTTGGTTTACATTTACAGATAATTGTGGATAAGGGATTTCAATACCCGCTTTATCGAGTTCAATTTTTATATTTTCTAAAAGTGCAAAATAAACAGGCCAGTAGTTTTCAGTTTTTACCCAAGGGCGAACAACAAAGTTGACTGAACTATCCGCTAATTCACTCACGCCAATCGTTACAGCTTGTTCTTTTAAAACTAAATCATTTGCTGAAACCGTTTTCGTTAGAATTTCTTTCGTTAGCGCTAAATCTGCGTCATAGCTGACACCAATAATTAAATCGATGCGTCTTGTTGCTTTTTTAGAGTAATTAGTAATGGTTCCGTTTGTAATTGAACCGTTTGGAATGATCACTGTTTTATTATCACCAGTACGCAGCTGTGTTGAAAAAATATTAACTTCTTCAACTACACCTGAGGTGCCAGAAATCTCGACAAAATCACCCGCTTTAAATGGCTTTAACGAGATAAGTAATATGCCTGAGGCGAAATTTGATAATGAGCCTTGTAAGGCTAAACCAATAGCTAAACCTGCAGCACCAACAATAGCGACAAGTGAAGAGGTATTAAAACCTAAGTGGGAAATTGCGGCGATAAAAGCAACGAGAACAACTAAACCATAGACTAAGCTGGACACAAAAGAGATAACCGTATTATCAACTTTTTTATGGGCTAATAAAGCTTGCACACCCTTGCGAACAAGCTTAGCAATCATTTTACCTATTATTAATATAAGTAGTGCAACAACAAACTTTATTGCAAATTCTTGAAGTAAGGATTGATTGTTATCAATCCAAGATGTGATAAATTCCATAAATAATCTCCCAAATATTTTGAGCGCGAATTATAATCAATCGGTATAACCATACCAACTAAATTTTCAAATTTTAGGGTAAATATCGAAAATATGAGTGATTAACTCTAACTAAAGTTAATCACTATGTACTAAAGGGGAAATCTATCTACGTCCTTGTAGATAACGTTATCACAAATGAGGGTGCGTCCATTATTGAAATAACGATTTGTTGTTCGCTAAAAGCGATAGCAAAATTTTAAATAAAAAGGCAGAGACCTTGCTATTTTATTAAGGCGTTTAGCTCGCCTCTATTATATTTTTCAAACATATTATCTAACGAAATTGGTTTGATTTTACTTGCGTTTCCTGCGGTGCCAAAAGCTTCATAACGGGCAATACAGATATCTGACATGGCTTTGGTCGTTTCTGCTAAAAACTTACGAGGATCAAATTCACTTGGGTTATGCGCTAAAAAGCGACGAGTAGCTCCCGTTGATGCTAAACGTAAATCGGTATCGATATTTACTTTTCTTACGCCGTGTTTAATACCCTCACAGATTTGCTCTACAGGAACGCCATAAGTCTCAGGTATTGCGCCACCATATTCATTGATCACTGCTAACCAATCTTGTGGCACAGATGACGAACCGTGCATTACTAAGTGTGTATTAGGAATACGTTGATGAATGGCTTTAATTCTATCGATAGCGAGAATATCACCGGTTGGTGGACGCGTGAATTTATAGGCACCGTGTGATGTACCACACGCAATTGCTAAGGCATCTACTTGCGTTTTTGCAACAAAATCAGCAGCTTCTTCAGGATCAGTAAGCATTTGATCCATTGTTAGTTTGCCTTCGGCGCCAATACCGTCTTCTTCACCGGCTTCACCTGTTTCTAACGATCCTAAGCAGCCTAATTCCCCTTCAACTGAAACGCCACATGCATGCGCCATTTCAACCGTACGGCGAGTGACGTCGACATTGTATTCATAACTTGATGGTGTTTTTCCATCGTCCATTAATGAACCGTCCATCATCACCGATGAAAAACCTAGTTGAATAGATCGTTGGCAAACGCTCGGTGAAGTACCATGATCTTGATGCATTACAACCGGAATATGGGGGAATTCTTCAATTGCAGCTAAAATTAAATGACGTAAAAAAGGAGCGCCAGCATATTTTCGTGCACCTGCAGAGCCTTGTAAAATTACCGGACTATCGGTTTTATCAGCAGCGATCATAATTGCTCGTACTTGCTCTAAATTATTAACGTTAAACGCAGGGATACCGTACCCATTTTCTGCTGCGTGATCTAACATTTGGCGCATAGATACTAAAGCCATGAATGAACTCCTAAATTTGTCATTGTTATCAAAATATATTGCGAATAACTTTCGTAACGAAACTTATTTGCTTTCAAGTCGTAATTGTATCAGAAAAAAAAATACATTTGCACTAACTGAAAAGTAAAAAATTGAGTATATAAATCTGAATTGAGCATCAATTTTAGTTTTTGTTCGAGAATTACTAAAATTTTTGTATATATTTTGAAAGTTTCACGGAAAATAACTTGGATTGATGTAATTTTACTACTTATTTAGCTTGGAATAAGGTTAAAAAAATTTGGCTTTTTACTCATATAAAAATATAGGTGAGGGTGAGGAATAAATCATCGATAAATAAATGGATTGGTGATGTGGAGTTTACAACTGGATAGGTAATCGTTTTTATAAAAAATAATCCCCAAGCAAATACTTGAGGATTAAAAGTCGTTATATGAACATGTGTTATGAACTGGCAAGTGCCAAAGTATTACGCTTGATTAGCGCGTTGTTCTAGTATCTCAACAGCGGGTAATTTCTTCCCTTCTAAAAACTCTAAAAAGGCACCGCCCCCCGTTGAAATATAGGAAACTTTATCGGCAATATCATATTTATCAACAGCAGCTAAAGTATCACCACCGCCAGCTATCGAAAAAGCAGCGCTTTGGGCAATCGCATGCGAAATAACTTCTGTGCCTTTGGCAAAAGCATCCATTTCAAAAACTCCCACAGGGCCATTCCATAAAATAGTGCCCGCAGATTTAATTATTTCAGCCACTTTCTCGGCTGTTTTAGGGCCGTAATCAATGATGTCATCTTCTGCTGAAATGTCAGATAAGTCTTTTATTTCAGTAACAGAGTCATGTTTCCAATCACTAAAACCATCACGTGTTACTGTGACGTCATCAGCAAAAATAACCTGGGTTTCTTTACAAAGGCGTTGTGCTTCGGGGATCAAGTCTTTTTCATATAAAGAATTACCGACTTCATTACCAGCAGAGGCGACGAACGTATTTGATATACCACCGCCAACAACTAAGGTATCGGCAATTTTAGAAAGAGAATCTAACACGGTTAATTTTGTTGAAACTTTTGAACCGCCGACAATCGCTACTAACGGACGAGCCGGGTTATCAAGGGCTTTTCCTAAAGCGTCTAATTCAGCGGTAAGTAAAGGGCCTGCACAGGCAATAGGAGCAAACTTTGCTACGCCATGTGTACTGGCTTGCGCGCGATGTGCAGTACCAAAAGCGTCCATAACAAAAACGTCACATAAAGCGGCAAGTTTCTTAGCTAAAGCATCATCGTTTTTCTTTTCGCCTTGATTAAAGCGAACATTTTCAAATACCGCTAATTCACCAGCCGCAACATCAACGCCATCCAAGTAATTACTGACTAATTTTACTGGAGCCGATAATGCTTTTGTTAGGTAATCAACAACCGGTTGTAATGAAAATTCTTGATTAAATTCGCCTTCGGTAGGGCGACCAAGATGAGACATCACCATGACTTTTGCACCGGCATCTAATGCACGTTTAATTGTTGGTAAAGCGGCTTTCAAACGAGCATCTGAAGTGACTTTTCCTTCGCTGATGGGGACATTTAAATCTTCACGGATCAACACGCGTTGTCCTGCTAGGTCTAGATCGGTCATTTTAATCACTGACATGAGAAATTTCCTGTTCGTTAAATGATAAAAGTTTAAAATTTGGTTGTTCTAAAAAACTATAGTAGTGTTGACATTACCTTTGCAGTATCAAGCATTCTATTGGCAAAACCCCATTCGTTATCGCACCAAACTAACATTTTAATTAAGCGTTTATGACTGACGCGAGTTTGATTACCATCAACAATGGCAGAATGCGGATCATGATTAAAATCAATGGAGACAAGTGGCTCTTCAGTATAACCAAGGATCCCTTGTAAACCATTATTTTGGGCATTAACTATGGCTTGATTAATCTCTTTAATCGACACGTCACTTGAAACGGTTAAACTTAAGTCCATCGCTGTAACATTAATGGTTGGAACACGCACGGCTATAGCTTCAAATCGGCCCGAAAATTTCGGTAAAATGCGTTCAATACCTGCAGAAAGTTTGGTATCAACAGGAATGATTGATTGACTCGCGGCTCGCGTTCTTCGTAAATCGGGGTGATAAGCATCAATGACTTGTTGATCATGCATCGAAGAATGAATCGTGGTGATTGTGCCACTTTCCACACCAAACGCATCATCAATAACTTTGATCACGGGGACAATACAGTTAGTGGTGCAAGAGCCATTGCTGACGATATTGTCTTGAGGAGTTAATATTTTTTCATTCACACCGAAAATAACTGTTGCATCAACATCTTTATTAGCAGGATGAGAGTAGAGCACTTTTTTTGCGCCGTTGGTTATGTACTGTTCACCTTCTGCTTTACTGGCATATTTTCCTGTGCAATCTAAGACGATATCGACCTTTTGTTCATGCCAATTAATTTCTTTAAAGTCGTGGTGATGTGTTAACAAAATATCGTCACCCGCAACATTCAAATAATTATTATTTAGCTCTACGGAAAAAGAAAATCGTCCGTGCGTACTGTCATACTTTAATAAATGCGCAATGCCTTCTGGCTCGGCTATTTCATTAATCGCAACGAGCTTGAGATCAGTTTGGTGGTTATTTTCGTAGAGTGCACGAGCTACACTACGGCCAATTCGACCAAAACCGTTAATCGCAATATTTGTGGGCATAAATTACAGGCATTATGAAAAATTAATTGAGGAATAAAAGCACCTTAAGTGTTACGGCTTAAGGTGCTTAAAGCTTTAAGTTAAGCTATTAACTGTTTTGACAACATTTTCGACAGTAAAGCCAAAGTGCTCCATGAGTATTCCACCAGGTGCAGACTCACCAAAAGTCGTCATACCTACCACAGCACCATTAAAACCAACATATTTATACCAAAAGTCAGTATGAGCAGCCTCAATAGCAACACGTTTCGTGACAGAGCTTGGCAATACAGATTCTTTATATTGTTGATCTTGAACGTCAAAAATATTGGTCGAAGGCATTGAAACTACTCGAGCACCACTACCAATTGCATCGGCCGCTTTTAGTGCCAATTCTACTTCTGATCCCGTAGCTATTAAGATCACCTCTGGTGTGCCTTGACTATCGCGTAGAATGTAACCACCCTTGGCAATAGCAGCAACTTGTTCAGCATTACGCGCTTGTGCAGGTAAACCTTGGCGTGAGAATATTAATGAGGTTGGTGCCTTTTGACGTTCTACCGCATTTTTCCATGCAACAGCAGATTCTGTCGCATCAGCAGGACGCCAGGTCACCATATTAGGTGTGGTACGTAAATTGGTTAATTGCTCAATAGGTTGATGCGTTGGACCGTCTTCACCTTGACCAATAGAATCATGAGTGTAAACAAAAATATTTTGAATACCCATTAATGCCGACATACGAACGGCGTTGCGAGCATATTCCATAAACATCATAAAAGTCGCACCGTAGTTGATAAAACCACCGTGTAATGAAATACCATTCATAATACCCGACATACCAAATTCACGAACGCCGTAGAAGATATAGTTGCCTGAAGCATCGTCTTGAATACCTTTTGAGCCAGACCATAAGGTTAAATTTGAACCGGCTAAATCGGCAGAGCCACCTAATAGTTCGGGTAACATCGCACCAAATTCTTCAATGATATTCTGTGACGCTTTTCGAGAAGCAATGTTTTCAGACTTTTCTTGGCACTCTTGTATGTAAGCACTTGCTTTTGCTTCGAACTCAGCAGGCAATTCACCTTTAATCACACGACGTTCATATTCAGCAGCAAGCTCTGGGTAGGCAGCTTGGTAAGCGGCAAACTTATCATTCCATGATGACTGTGCACTTTGACCTTTATCTTTTTGATCCCAATCCGCATACACATCAGCAGGAACTTCAAACGGACCATGCGACCAATTAAGTTTCTCACGTGTTAAGGCTATTTCATCGTCACCTAAAGGTGCGCCATGGCAATCATGAGTCCCTTCTTTATTAGGTGAGCCAAAGCCAATAATTGTTTTACAACAAATCATTGTTGGCTTATCAGTAACTGATTTTGCTTCTTTTATTGCTGCGGCAATAGCTTGTGGATTATGACCATCAACATCGGCAATAACATGCCAGCCATATGAAGCAAAGCGTTGAGGCGTGTTGTCGGTAAACCAACCTTCAACTTCACCATCAATTGAAATGCCATTATCATCCCAAAAAGCGATTAATTTACCTAAGCCTAATGTGCCAGCAAGCGAGCAAGCTTCATGGGAAATACCTTCCATCAAACACCCGTCACCTAAAAAGCAGTAGGTGAAATGGTCGACGACATCATGCCCATCGCGGTTAAATTGCGCCGCTAAGGTTTTTTCAGCAATGGCCATACCTACAGCATTTGAAATACCAGCTCCTAATGGACCTGTTGTAGTCTCAACGCCTGGGGTATAACCATATTCTGGATGCCCAGGTGTTTTTGAATGTAACTGTCGAAAGTTTTTAATTTCTTCAATCGGTAAGTCATAGCCTGATAAATGCAAGAGAGAATATATAAGCATTGAACCATGGCCGTTTGAGAGTATAAATCGGTCACGATCTGCCCAATTTGGGTCGGTAGGATTATGTTTTAGAAAGTCACGCCATAAAACTTCAGCGATGTCAGCCATTCCCATTGGGGCCCCTGGATGACCAGATTTGGCTTTTTGTACGGCATCCATACTTAATACACGAATGGCATTGGCGAGTTCTTGACGCGACGGCATAATTGCTCCAACTAATATTTTTCGAAAATGAGGGTGTAAAAACTGGCGCTATTTTCGCCTAGAGTACCCCTTAACTGCAAATGATATTATGAGATTTATGCTATTTTCTTAATATAAGGCCATTTTAATTTGTAAAAATGAGCTTTTAATGAACTGAAGTGTTATTTATTGTCAAAATAAATGGCCGTCATTTTCTCTGGCAAAAGGATAATACTCACCAGTTAACTTTTTGATTTGTTAGTAAGTGATTCATTGTTGACTTTCAATGGTCAATTTCAATTTTAATAAAAAACTTTTTTAGCGAAATTACGACGATTTTTAGCAAAATATCAACCAAATGTTGTGGTTTTATGACTTTTTACCCTTAAATCATTGAAATAGCATTCTTTATCGTATAAGTTTTACTCGCAGTAAAATTTTACAAAAAGAATAAAACCTGCTGACAGGATCATATGATGAGTAAATCGTCTTCAAAAGGGATCAAACTGACAACGGTAATATTTGCGGTACTTATATTAGCATTGTCAGCCATATTGAGTAATACCTCAATAGCGGCAGACAGGGACGTAACAATAGAACAATCTAATTAGTTTTTATATTAATCAAACCCCGCAATAGCGGGGTTTTTTATTTTTAGTTCAATATTTGGAGCTAATAGTCAGTCGCTTGAGACGAACTCTATTATCAGCTTTATTTTTGCAAATAAAGTAATGGATAGTGGGAGATGGGCTATTAGTCATAGGTATCATTGCCCTTAACAGCATATGCTTAATCATATTGGCGTCCCCTACAGGAATCGAACCTGTATCTAAGACTTAGGAGGTCCTTGTTTTATCCATTAAACTAAGGGGACTAAGTCTTTGTATATTAACAAAAGAGTATTAGCTGTAAAGGATAAGGCCAATTTATTTTAATACCTAACGGCAATATCTTGCAGTTGAATATTATCCAGCACCTCACCTTCCAAAGTGATTGCCGTTGAACTTTGCTCTGAGACTTGAATAATTTTTACGGTAAATGGGCTGACATTAAATCCAGCGTAGGTTTTTCCAGCATCAGAGACAAAATTTTTCACGTGCAGTAATGAAAACTCATCACCTTTTTTAACACCATGGCGATTACCTAAATTGATCATAATTTCATTGCCTGATACTTTGACTATTTTTCCTCTTGTTGGCTGACACATCATATTGTCATCAATATCCGTAATCACTTCATTAAGGGTTTGGTTTATTATACTGCCATACTGGCTGTGCCAAAAAGTATTGGAATTCACATCCACCTGAGCGCGCTTGGTAAAATCCCAAGGGGCAGAGTTTTGATACGATTTATTAAATACTAATTCACCATTGCTGCCATTATAAATGTAT
Organism: Colwelliaceae bacterium 6441; assembly: GCA_040779345.1. Lineage (GTDB taxonomy): Bacteria > Pseudomonadota > Gammaproteobacteria > Enterobacterales > Alteromonadaceae > Thalassotalea_H. The sequence goes on from JBFONU010000001.1 coordinate 301,174, forward strand.
ACACTGAAATTAAAATGACGGTTATAGATGTCTTCTTGCCAGAATTGCCAGCTATTATTTTCTTCACCGGCAAATGAAATATCCTCAATTTCTGAAAATAGTACATATTGGCTATCACTTATGTCAGCTAATGACATTGTGATGTTTTTGAGTTTTTCGGCTTGTAAACTATTGTTATATCGTGAGAACTCAGCACTATTTTTTAAAACAAGGTTGGTATCTAAATATAAACCGTCGTGCTTGATTTTATGTGCTAGTTTTTTAACCAAAATTTTATCAAGCTGATAAATACCGCCAATGTTAGCTTGTTCTCGAAACTTAATATGACTTTTAGTCAGCAATAGAGACTTGCGATAATCAGCAGAGAAACACTGATTTTTTTGTGGAAATATATCCGCCCTAATGGTTACAGTGACGATATTATTACTGTAGTTTTCATCAATTAATTCAAACGAATTCACATTTCCACTTGCTCTAATATTGATTTCATCTTGGGTTAATAATCCATTAACGACTTGCTGAACACTAGACACTGAGGCTCCTGCGACTAACAATGCTTTTTTTAAGGCATTTTCAATCGCCTTGGTTCTAGCGGTATGATTATCACTATTGATGAAGGCATGACCTTTAGCTTCATACCATTGTGCGTAAGTTGGTAAACTTAAAAATGCTATGAATAAAATAAAAACTAAGCCGCGCATACTTATTCCTACTAATTACGAATTTCGAGATAAACAGTGTCTTTATCAAAAGGACGAAAACAAACTATTATAAAAGTCTTCGCAAGTAATAATAGACAAGCGAATCAATCTATTCAGATAATGCATATTTTATGCCTACATTATAAGTAATAAATGTTGGCGCAGTTTATGCTTGTGTATAATAAAGAATATCGTGTTGTAATTGAGGGGAAGCCCAATGAAAAATTGGCTATATATTTTATTGGTACCGGCATTGGTATCATGCAGTATGATGTCATCAGAAGAAGATGATTTTTATCGGATTTCACATCAACAAAGGAGTGAAATTGACAGCTATGACTTACCCAAGCATGCGATTAACGATGTTGTAAAAGGACTTGCTTATCAAATGCTAGAAAGTAGCTCGTTTGTCAATCCACAAACGCCAATTGCGGTGGCTTCATTTGTTGATTTAAAAGATCTCGAATCAACTAACTGGCTTGGTAATCAACTGTCAGAGAACTTTGTTCATGAATTGCAACGCCATGGTTTGATAATTGTGGATTTTAAAACGACAGGGCATATTCGAGTCACCAAAGAAGGCGATTATGTATTTAGTCGTGATTGGAAAGAATTACCTGAACGCCAGATAATTGACTATGTAGTGACCGGCACCATGATGAAACAAGAAGATGGAATTATGGTGAATGCGCGAATGATAGGAATGCAGTCGAGAGTTGTCGTTGCTACAGCACAGTCATTTATTCCAAACTGGGTTATAGGCGATGAATTGCATCGAAATGAAAATGTTAGAATAAAAGATGGCATGATTTTAAGAAAAACAGATACGCTAACTGATGATGCTCGCGCGGTAGAAATTCATCAATAATGAGGGGATTGATATGATCAACGCATTAAAAAAAGTGGTAATTATTGGGGCTTCAGTAGTGACCTTAATGGCGTGTAGTTCGGTATATGATAAACATGTGCAATGGCAAACCATCAAACCAGAAACATTTCCTATTATTACTGCAATTGGACAAGCACCAATAAGTTTGCAGAACTCGCCTAATAAAACTCAACGCATGTTAATGGCGATAAATGCTTCTAAAATAGCGGCTTATGCTGAATTGGCTGAGCAAGTTTATGGGCAACAAGTGAGTAATGATGTCACTATGTCAAATTTACTTATCAATGACCATCAATTAAAGAGCTCAGTACAAGGAGTTATTCGTGGTGCCAAGGTGATAAAAAGTTATCCTGTAGGGGATACTTATACCACTGAATTACATTTAGACTTTAAAGATGTTTATGATATCTATATTGCAGCTAGCCGTAATAAGGAAATTAAAAAGGTGCGATATTATTAAAATTTGAGTGGATTATTTATATTATCCTAAAACAAAAAACGCCAGCAATTTGCTGGCGTTTTTTTCAATAAATTTTGTTCTACTCTGCGATTAGGCTTTTATGCCTAAACTGCTTAAGCCGCCACTGGCTTTACCTTTATTATCATAGGTCATCGATGATTTATTATGGTTTTGTAATAGCGCTGTTTTCATGCGTTCGACGGCAAGTTGAGAGTGTTCGATGATTTGCCCGTTTACGTGGTTTTTTTCTTTACAGCGCGTCAATATCGCTTTTATTTCATCAAGCTGCTCAGTATACAAACCTTGCGATTTTTCTTGTTTAAATAAAATACTTTGTTCAAATTTTTGATCTAGCGATTGTATATCCAGTAGTAGTTGGTTTTTTTTCGCTGTAATAGCTATCAACTTTTGAGGGTTTTGCTGCTGCAATATACCCTTTTCATCATCTATTACGATTTCTAACTGTTGTAACTGAACCAACTGTTTTTCAATTAAAGATGAATGAGTTGCTTGAATTGACACCTATAAGTCCTTGTTAATGCTATTCTTTAGATAAACTAAACTAGGCAAGTTTGAATTCAAAACCTGCAATACTCTTTGCTAGTTTCTCGGGATCAATTTTATATTCACCAGAAATAATTGCCTTTTTAAGTTGCTCAACTTTTTTCTGATTGATCTCTGTCGCATCTTGAGCTTTTTTCTGAAGTTCAGTTAACTGCTTAGCCTGCGGAGTAATTGACACAGAGTCCGCACTGGCTACTTTAGATTGTTTGGCAGTTACAGCACTTTGAGAAGCTTGCTGCTTAACTTGAGATTGTTGATCGACTTTTTGTTTAACTTGATTGTTGTTTGACAAGTTATTGATATTAATAGCCATAATTAATTCCTATTGGCACCTAAACTGTGTTTATATATTGTTATCGGCACAAAGCTTAATTTCTTTACTATTTATTATAGATTAATTATCACTTGGTTAATAGCTTTTACTTGTGCATTAATTGTTCTACCTGAGCGAATATTTTTAACTTTGACTTGTTCGCCAAACGTTGCGTTTTTAAGGGCAACGCCAGCTGTTTTAATCATAAAACTATCTGATTTAGCGATGATCGTCACATTTTCATTTTTACAGACAACACAGATTGATTTCTTAGTAATGATTGTTCCTTTTGAAATCGACCTTTTAAGCCGAGCACCAATGATAAGCTGTTCGTCTTCAATGACTTCACTTCTTATTTTATGAATTTCACGCCACTCAGTGGTGATATTGCTTTTATCAAGAATAGACCCTTTACTCATTTTATTCTTGGTTACGAGAACAGGTATTGTTGTAGTAATTTTTACCGGTAGAAATATATGCCATGGTGTTGAACTAAAACAAGAAATTTTAACATTTACATTCCTACTTGAATAGTTTTCGGGTATATTTGCCGTCAAAGGTATTGAGCAAGGCTTTATTGTTATCCTTGAGTCAATTTTTGAGGGTGACACGACTAACTTCCCTTTGATGGGCACAGTAGTGTTTTTTTCCACATACTCTTTTGCAAAATTCATTATATAGTCACGATCATAGTTATTTGCATGTGTGATTGATAATAAACAATCGAAAAATAGTAAAAATGTTATAAATATCTTTAATTTGCTCATAAATTTTGTAATCTATTACTAGGGAAATTAAAATACTCGTCTATGCTTAGTAGAGAGATTGTAAATGCTTCATTAGTGTCAATATTCAGACAGTTAATTTTTATATATTATTTACTTTCAAGAACTGTGCCTTTTAGATAAAAATCTATACAGGTTCATTTTTATAAGAGGTTTGTATGGCAGGAATTTTAGACTCGGTTAACCAGCGTACGCAGCTTGTGGGGCAAAACCGACTTGAACTTTTACTTTTTAAATTAGTCGGTCCTCAGCGATTTGGAATCAATGTTTTCAAAGTTAGAGAAGTTATGCCTTGTCCTCGTTTAACGTCTTTACCTAAACAGGATCAATACATTAAAGGGGTTGCTCATATTCGAGGGCAAACCATTTCGGTGATTGATTTAAGCAAAGCTACTGGTGGTCCTGAAATTATTCCAGACGAAAACTCTTTTGTTATCATTGCGGAATATAATCGCAGTGTGCAAGGTTTTCTCGTTGCTGGAGTTGAGCGAATTGTCACGTTAAGTTGGCAAGATATTATGCCGCCACCTGAAGGTGCCGGTAAGTCGAGTTATTTAACTGCGGTGACTGAAATCGATAAGCAAATGGTATCTATTTTAGATGTCGAAAAAATTCTCAATGAAATCAATCCAGTTTCAACTGAGCTAAGTGATGATGTTAGAGATGAGAGTGTCGGTGCAAGTATTGGTGAAAGAGTTATTATGATCGCCGATGATTCAACCGTTGCACGTAATCAGGTTAAAAGGGCTTTAGAGCCACTTGGTTTAAAAATGGTCTTAGCAAAAAATGGTCAAGATGCATTAGATCAATTGACAGCACTCGCCGATGGAACTGACTCTATAGTAGAAAAAGTTGCTTTACTTATTTCCGATATAGAAATGCCAGAAATGGATGGATATACCTTAACGGCTGAAATTAAAAGTAATGAATTAATGCGAAAAATGCCAGTGATCCTTCATACTTCATTAAGTGGGGTATTTAATAATGCTATGGTTGAGAAAGTAGGGGCAGAGGATTTTATTCCAAAATTTCACCCTGATGAATTGGCCACAGCGGTTAAGAAATGGTTGAAAAAAAGTGAATTATCTTGAGCGAAATAAACCTTTTTAAGTCGGATATATTATAGTGTCAGCCAGACAACTTGATGATAAGAGTTATCATCAGTTTAGAGAGTTTCTCGAACAACAATGCGGTATCGTTCTCGGTGAGAATAAACAGTATCTTGTAAAAAGTCGTCTTGCACCTTTAATGGCTAAATTTAATGTTAGCTCGTTAGGCGATCTTGTTTCTCGAACGTTAAGCCCGACAGAGCGACAACTTCGCGCTGCTGTAATTGATGCTATGACCACTAATGAAACATTATGGTTTCGAGATGAGTATCCTTTTGAATTGCTTAAGAGTCGAATATTTCCTTCCTTTAAGACACAGCGTACGCCTTTGAAAATATGGTCTGCTGCTAGTTCATCGGGACAAGAGCCTTATTCAATTGCGATGTCGTCGCTAGAATATCAACAGAATAAGCCGGGTAGCCTTTCTGGAAATGTTCAAATTATTGGCACTGATATTTCAAATACGATGTTAGAGCATTGCAAATATGCTCATTATGACTCTTTAGCTTTATCTCGTGGTTTATCACCAGAACGTAAAAGATTATTTTTTGAAAATGGTGATAATGGTATGTCCAAAGTCAAAGATTCAGTCAAAAAATTGGTGAACTTTCGCCAGTTAAATCTATTAGGCAGTTATACGTTAATGGGAAAGTTTGATATTGTTTTTTGCCGTAACGTATTGATTTACTTCGCTCCTGAAATAAAAAAACAAATTTTGTCACAGATTCACGGCGTGTTAAATCCAGGTGGGTATTTGTTTTTAGGCGCATCTGAATCCCTTTCTGGTTTAAACCAAGACTTTGACATGATCCGCTGTAATCCCGGTATTGTTTATCAAAAAAAATAGTAAATCCATCCCTTAAAATTACTTAATGGCATAAATATTGAATGATTACTTTCATTAGATTGGAGGTAGTTATGGCTATTAGTTTTGAAAAAGCGTTTGGTATTCATCCTGACAGTTTACAGATCCGAGCAAAAAATGCGGAAGTGATTGCTGGTAATATCGCTAATGCCGATACTCCAGGCTATAAAGCAAAGGGGATGGATTTTAAATCTGCTTTGGCTCAAGCGGCAAGTCGGCAACAATCTGGCATGTCTCGCACCCATGAAAAACACTTTGATGTTCGCACTGAAATTAACAACGGTGTAGATTATCGTGTTCCAAATCAACCAGATACAGGTGATGGTAATACCGTTGACTCACAAGTGGAACGAAACTTGTATCTAGAAAACTCAATGCATTATCAAGCAAGTATTCAATTCTTAAATAGCAAAATTAAAGGATTGAAAAAAGCGATAACTGGAGGGAAAGCCTAATGAGCTTATTTAACGTTTTTGATGTGTCAGGCACGGGCATGAGTGCTCAGTCGGTACGCTTAAATACTACAGCGAGTAATATTGCTAATGCTGATAGTGTGAGTAGTAGTATTGATAAAACTTATCGTGCTCGCCATCCAGTTTTTGCCGCCGAGATGCAAAAAGCTGCCGCCGGACAAGAAGGGTCAGTTGGGGTTAAGGTTTTAGGAATTGTTGAAAGTAACAAACCATTAAATGTTGAATATTCACCAGAGCACACTATGGCGGATGCTGATGGGTATATTTATAAACCAAACGTAAATGTAATTGAAGAAATGACGAATATGATTTCTGCTTCACGTTCGTATCAAACGAACATTCAACTGGCTGAGTCAGCAAAGAATATGTTGAACAAAACCATAATGTTAGGTCAACGATAGTTTTTAGTTAGGAGTGATTATGGAATCTGTAACAGGTGGCAGCCCCTTAGAAGGTATGCGCTGGAAGAAGGAAGAGATAAAGGTTTCTGATGGTAAGCAAGGGATGTTAACGCAAGAAGATTTTTTTGCTTTGTTAACACAAGAGCTTGCTCATCAAGATCCTACAAAGCCTACTGATAATAATGAAATGATCTCGCAAATGACGGCTTTCTCGACCACTGATGGGGTTTCTCAATTAAATGAGCAGTTTACAAACTTTGCTTCATCGATGTCATCAAGCCAAGCACTACAAGCCTCATCATTGGTTGGGCGAAGTGTTCTAGTCGATGATAATGTTTTTGGGATGGCAGAAGGTGAGCAAGTTAAGGGTAAACTGATCACGGATAAACCCGCAAGTAACGTTAATATTTATGTCGAGAATGCTGCGGGTGAAATTATTCAAACAGTACCTGTTGGTGATGTTAAAGCTGGTGAATTTGGCTTTACCTGGAATGGCATGGGGTCGGATGGAGAGCCAGCTGCGACAGGCGCATATCGTTTTAGAATTGCTGGTTTAGTAGACGGGCAAGCATCAGAGTTACAAGCTATGACCTATCGTAAAGTCGATAGTGTTACGTTAGCAGGAGCTGGCGGTAAGATTTTATTAAATCTAAATGGGGGAACTTCAATGGCATTAACCGATGTTGTAGAAGTTTCAGAAAGTTAAATCAAATTTAATAACCTATTTAGGTTAAGTATATAAATTATTTATATGAGGTGAAGTTATGTCATTTAATATAGCGTTAAGCGGGTTAAATGCCGCGCAAAAAGATTTGGATGTTACATCAAATAATATTGCAAACGTAAGTACTGTTGGTTTTAAAGAGTCACGTGCAGAATTTGTCGATGTTTATGCTGCATCATTACTCGCGGCTGGTAAAACTAAAGTAGGTGACGGGGTTCTGACCTCTGATGTTGCTCAACAGTTTTCTCAAGGGAGTATTCAGTTTACCAATAATGCTTTAGACCTTGCGATCACAGGTAATGGCTTTTTTGCTGTTGTACCTGATATTGACAGTTTAGAGTTTTCTTATACACGTGCCGGTCAATTTAAGTTAAATAATGATAACTTTATTGTTAACTCTGCGGGGGAGCATTTATTAGGCTTTCCCGTTAATCCTGATGGTAGTTCATCTTCTGTTAGTCTGAGCACTTCTGAGCCTATTCGAATTCCTACAGCCTCAGGAGCTCCAGCAAAAACATCTGAAGTAGATATTCGAATGAATTTACCTGCGGGTGCACCAGTAATAACCGGTTCACCAGGTAACTTTGATTTAACTGACCCGTTAACGTTTAATCATTCGACATCAGTCACTGTTTTTGATTCTTTAGGTGATAGTCATATTATGACCTATTACTTTATAAAAGAGGCTCCTGTTGCTGGTCCTCCAGCCTCTAACCCATGGGTAGTAACCGCCGCGATTGACAATCAGCGTATTGATTTGGTTGATCCAGCTAATGCCGCTACAGGTATTAATATGAACGGTTTTGATGGTGCAAGGTTGAATTTTAGCCCTGGTGGTGATTTTATTTCACAAGTGCCTGCGGCGGGATTTCAAACGGCTCAACTGGGGGCGGCAATTTTAACTAATGGTTCGGATTCTTCTCAACAGATAGTGGTTGACTTTAATCTTGATACGGCAGGGCCAAATCCAAATGAACCGACACAGTTTGCATCAAACTTTGAAGTGACATCATTAGAACAAGATGGCTTACCTGTTGGACGGTTAACTGGGTTAGATATTGGTCCTGATGGCCTTGTTATGGCAACGTATAGTAATGGTACTTCACAACCATTATCACGAGTTGCCTTGGTAAATTTTGCTAACAATCAAGGTTTAACTCAGGTAGGTAATACTAATTGGAAAGAAAGTATTTTATCGGGTGAAGGTTTAGCCGGTGAAGCAGGTGAAGGGACCTATGGAACTATAAACTCTTCTGCACTAGAGTCATCAAACGTTAATTTAACTAGTGAGCTTATTGACCTAATTTCAGCTCAACGAAACTTTCAGGCTAACTCGCGTTCTCTAGAAGTTGATAATCAGTTAAATCAAACGATATTACAGATCCGATAATCCAAAACTCATAGTAGTCGTTTGTCGAAATACCGCCCTTAATACCAGATTAAGGGCTTTTTTATTGCCCCACTAATATCCTTTTTTAAAAGCTCCTCCTTTGGCATCGTATTTGCATTGTTAAGGTAATATTTAATTTTGTTGGATTGATGATGGATAAGATGCTCTATATCGCCATGAGTGGCGCGAAGCAAAACATGAGATCATTAGCAATAAATGCCAATAACTTAGCGAATGCTAAGACAACGGGATTTAAAGCAGACTTAGCGCAAGCTCGTTCAATGCAAGCTTTTGGTGAAGGTTTACCATCGCGTGTTTTTGCCATGACTGAAAAATCTAGCCAAAACTTTGACAGTGGTGCACTTCTTACTACAGGTCGCGATTTAGATATCGCTATTCAAGGTCATGGCATGATCGCCGTACAAGCAAGAGATGGTCGAGAAGCTTATACCCGTGATGGACATTTAACCTTAACCGAAGAAGGTAACTTGCAAACACCGAATGGCGATTTAGTGCTAGGTGATGGCGGTCCGTTATTTTTGCCTTTACCAGTCAATAATATTGAGATCACAAAAGACGGCACGATAATGGTTCAGCCTGCAGGTGCACCAAGTACGGTGCAAGAAGAGGTTGGCAAAATTAAATTAGTTAACCCTGAAACTCGTAATTTAGTGCGTGGCAATGATGGTTTATTTAGAGGCGGTAATGGAAACGACGAAGCTGCTGATATAAGTGTTGTTGTACAAAGTGGCACATTAGAGTCAAGTAATGTTAACCCTGTTGGCGAAATGACAGAAATGATTTCAATACAACGTCAATTTGAAATGCAATTGAAACTTATGAAAACCGCTGAAGAAATCGATTCAGCAAGCGCATCGTTATTGCGTGCTTTCTAATTATATTAAGACAGTTATTGAGGTGACTTATGAACCCAGCATTATGGATCAGTAAAACAGGATTAGACGCGCAAACAAAAGATATTGCGGTTATATCCAATAACTTAGCGAATGCCAGTACCGTAGGTTTTAAAAAAAGCAGAGCCGTTTTTGAAGATTTACTTTATCAAACTATTAATCAACCCGGTGGACGTTCAGCACAAGATACAGAAATGCCATCAGGTTTAATGCTTGGTGCTGGTGCTAAAGTTGTGGCGACACAAAAGGTACATACCCAAGGGGATATGATCACCACTGACAATGCCCTTGATTTAATGATCCAAGGTGAAGGTTTTTTTCAAGTACAAATGCCTGATGGCTCTTTGTCTTATTCAAGAAATGGTCAATTTACCATGGATGAAGAAGGCAATATGGTGACCCCAGGAGCGGGTTATTTAGTTCAGCCGCAAGTCACTATTCCGCCTGATGCTTTAAGTATTATTGTGTCTCAAGATGGTGAAGTATCAGTCACTTTACAAGGTCAGGCAGAGCCAGCCGTTGTTGGGCAGTTAAACACAGTTAATTTTGTCAATCCAACGGGCTTAGAGCCAATAGGTCAAAATTTATATGTCGAAACCTCTGTAAGTGGTGCTCCTCAAGAAGGTGTACCCGGTTTAGAAGGCTTCGGTATGGTGGTGCAAGGGGCTTTAGAAACCTCAAACGTAAATACCACTGAAGAGCTGGTAAATTTGATTGAAAGCCAACGAGTTTATGAAATGAACTCGAAAGTGATTTCAGCTGTTGATCAAATGCTTAGTTATATTAATCAACAACTATAAAGGTTAAGGGGCGTCATATGAAAAAGGCAATAGTCATATTATGTGCATGGATGACGTTAGCGGGTTGTGCCAGTATTGAACAGGCGAGAACATTACCCGATGATCCTGATTTTGCACCGATCCTTCCTGAAATGGAAGAAACTCCCATTGTTCCTACAGGCTCATTATTTAAAGCTAATTATGTGAATAATATTTACTCTGACTCTAAAGCTCATCGCGTTGGCGATATTATTTCAGTGATATTGAGTGAAAGTACACAAGCCAATAAAAATGCTAAAACAGAGTTGAAAAAAGCGAATAGTGCATTACTTGACCCTGTTACTGGCTTTGGTGCTGTACCTATTAAGATTAACAATGATGCTATTCAATTTGGTTTAAACCAAACGTCTGACTTTAAAGGCGACTCTAAATCTAATCAAGGCAACAGCTTAAGTGGCAATATCTCAGTTCATGTCTTGAGAGTATTACCTAATGGTAACCTAATGATACGTGGTGAAAAGTGGATGTCGTTAAATAATGGTGATGAGTATATTCGCTTAACAGGCATTATACGTGCACAAGATATTAGCTCCGGTAATACCATTGTTTCTTCAAAAGTTGCCAATGCGCGTATCCAGTATGCCGGTACTGGTGCTTTTGCCGAGGTACAAGAGCAAGGTTGGTTATCTAAATTCTTTAGTAGCTCTTGGTGGCCGTTATAAATACTCACTATAGGTGGATACGAATATGAAAGTTGTTATTCAAATAATAGGTATTTTGGTGATGTTTTTATCAAGTTCCTTAGTTAACGCTCAACGAATAAAAGATCTTACTGATGTTGCGGGTGTTCGTCCTAACCAACTTATTGGCTATGGTTTAATCGTTGGTTTGCCAGGAACAGGTGAACAAAGCCCTTTTACGGAACAAAGTTTCAAAACTATGTTAAGTAACTTTGGGATAACCATGCCAGCAAACTTGAAACCAAAAATCAAAAATGTTGCCGCGGTTGCTGTACATGCTGAATTACCCGCTTTTGCCAAGCCAGGTCAAACGATTGATATTACTGTTTCTTCTATGGGCAGTGCACAAAGTTTACGTGGTGGCACGCTGCTGCAAACTGTTTTAATGGGCATCGATGGAAATGCTTATGCTGTTGCTCAAGGAAGTTTGGTTGTTAGTGGCTTAGGTGCCGAAGGGCTTGATGGCTCAAAAGTTATTGTCAATACCCCAACTGTCGGCCGTATCGCTAATGGAGCAATAGTTGAACGTGAGGTGCAATCTCCTTTTGCTACAGGAGATCATATTACCTTTAACTTACGTAATTCAGACTTTAGTACGGCGAAGAACTTAGAGAAAGCGATTAATAGTGAATTTGCCAATCCAAATGATCCTTCTACTTTTATCGCTAGAGCGATTGATGCGACTTCAGTACAAGTTTCAGCGCCAAGAGATGCCAGTCAACGGGTGAGCTTTTTAGCCGTATTAGAGAATATTGAATTTGAACCAGACTCGCCTTCTGCCAAAGTGATTGTTAATTCAAGAACGGGGACGATTGTTATCGGCTCAGATGTAAGGTTATTGCCAGCAGCGATAACCCATGGCGGTATTACCGTTACGATTAATGAAATTCAAGATGTTACACAGCCTGATGCTTTTGCCGATGGCGAAACAGCTATCACAAACCAGTCAATTATCGATGTTGATCAAAGTGATAATAGAATGTTTGTGTTCGATCCTGGTATTACTTTAGATACTTTAGTCAGAGCTATTAATAATGTCGGAGCAGGGCCAGGTGATGTTATGGCCATTCTTGAAGCGTTAGAGCAAGCGGGCGCACTAAGAGGAGAACTGATCATTATTTAATGATCAGGCAAACTTATGACGACTAAACTTGGTGATGCACAAAACTTTTTAGATATTAATGGCTTAAACAGTATTCGACAGCAATCCAATGCGGATGATAAAGCCTCTAAAAAAGCCGCATTAGAAACAGCGGCAAAACAGTTTGAAGCGATCTTTATGCAAATGCTGATGAAAAGCATGCGTAAAGCCCAAGAAGTATTAGAGTCAGATAGCCCATTTAATTCAGAATCGACAAAATTTTATCGTGATATGCATGATCAACAAATGTCACTTGAGTTATCTAACAATGGTTCATTGGGTTTATCTGAGTTAATTGTCCGCCAACTAGGGGGGGATAGTGAAAACTTCACACCTCAAAGTCAGTTTAAAGCGAATGTTTTTCAAGGCGCTGATAAAAGTCAGTTGACGGATAAATCCAATGATTTACTTCAACCTCAACGACGTCAATTTCCTGACTATGTAAGCAAAGCCAATGTTGATACATCGTCAAATACCGCAATTGATCATAGCGATTTTAAGCAACCTCAGGATTTTATTTCTGCGCTAACGGAGCCAGCCAAACTGGTTGAGAAAAAGCTGAATATTCCCTTTGAAGTCGTTATTGCTCAAGCGGCCTTAGAAACCGGCTGGGGTCAGAAAGTGATCAAAACTGAACAAGGTAATAGCTCGAATAACTTGTTTAATATCAAGGCAGACTCACGTTGGTCTGGCGATAAAACCCACAAAGAAACATTAGAATACCAACAAGGCGCTATGGTGAAGAAGCGGGAACCTTTCCGTGTCTACCAAAACATTGGTGAAAGTATTAATGACTATATTAATTTCCTTTCTAAAAGTGAACGTTATCAAGATGCTCTAAAACAAACTGGTAATGTGGAACAATTCCTGCATAACTTACAAGGCGCTGGTTATGCAACTGATCCCAACTATGCAAACAAAATTATGGGAACTCTTCGAACGGTAACTAGCTTAATTAAAAAGTAGCGAATAGAAAATATTCGATTTAATAAGTGATGAAACCCTTTTAGGAGTATCAATTATGGCGGTAAGTTTATTTCAAACTGGAGTAAGTGGTTTATTAGCTGCTCAGCAACAGTTGTCAACTACTGGTCATAACATTTCCAATGTTAATACCGAAGGTTATAACCGCCAAAGAGCAGAGCAAAATGCTACGATTGGTGTGGCAAGTGGTGGTAATTACTTTGGCACTGGCACCTATGTTGAAAATGTAACTCGTATTTATAATCAATTTTCCTATAAAGAGCAGTTATTTTCTCAAAGCAATTTAGGTTATGCAGATACTCTTCATCGAGATTTGAATCAATTAAATGAAGTGATGAGCTTTTCAGGCAGCGCTGTTGCAAGTTCAATTGATAAACTTTATCAAACAGTTAACAGCATTTCTGATAATCCAAATGATCAAGGACTCAGAAGTATTGCCCTAAGCCAAGCAGGGATTCTAGCAAGGGATTTTCAATCACTAAATGAAAATTTTGATCAAATTGAAAAATCAGTTAATGGAGAAATTGAGGTAATTGCCAGCCAAATATCAAAGATATCCTTAGAAATAGCCAAAATTAATGATCAAATTCTACAAAATAAAAGTTTTTCTGATGCTGGTCAGCCTAATGATTTACTCGACCGAAGAGATCAATTAATTACCGAACTTGGCGAATACACTTCTGTCAATACAGTGCAAGATGCAAATGGTGTTATGACGGTTATTATTGGAAACGGAGCGACTTTGGTTGCGGGTATTACCCCTTTAACCGCCTCAGTTCGAGCCGGTGATCCAGACCCTTTGAAAACAGAAATTGAACTCGTCAGTAATAATAGCTCTTTCTCATTAAGTGGTGTGTCCATGGGCGGGGCATTAGCCGCAAAAATTGAATTTAGAGATGAACACTTAGCTCAGACTCGCAGTGCGATAAATCGACTAGCAATGGGAATTTCAAGCACATTTAATACGGTACAAAGCGAAGGTTTAGATTTAAATCAGCAACAGGGCTTAAATATTTTTACCGATATTAACACTACAACTTTGATGCAAGGGCGAGTTGGTATTCCTTCAGATAATACCGGGACAGTTGCAGCGAGTGTTCGAGTGGATGATATTTCACTTATTCCTCTTGATGAATATGAAGTTGAATGGGATGGTGCTAACTACAATATGATGAACCTTAATACAGGTTCAATCCAAACTTTAGTGCTAACTCCTCCAAATGAATACGATACAGGTTTAGGTTTTTCGTTGGTGATAGATTCAGGTGTACCAGCCGCTGGGGATAAATTTAATATCCGCCCTTCAGAAAATAGTGCATCATTTATGGCCGTTACTTTGCGCGATGAAAATGGTATCGCAGCGAGTACATCAATCGAAACCACCGCATCAACTAATAATATCAGTTCAGGTGGACTAAATATTATTACGATGGATAACCCAGTTGCCGCAAGAAACTTCACTAGTGTCACTAATACAGGCTTACTAGTGGATGTCTATGAAAGTGCGCCAGGAACATATTCATATCGTATTTATGATGGAAATCCAGCTACGCCACCACCAACGCCGCCATCAGTGGTTGGTGCAATAACGTCAGGAACTTTTACGGCAGGTAATACAGCGGTTATTGACTTACCGCCACTGCCAGCAGCAATGGCTTTTCAAATAGAAATAAGTGGTGATCCTGTTGGACAAGGACCTTTAGCTCCTGAGGAATACTCTATTAATGATGCCTTTGGTGTAGGTAATGGTGCGAATGCAGGCTTTATGGCACTAACGCAAGAAAAAGGGATCATTAACGGGAATCAGCAAACCTTTGGGCAAAGTATGGGGGTTGCTACTGCTGATGTAGGATCTAATGCAAAATCAGCAGAGTTAGTTTCTAATACTGCTGAGGCTATGTTTACTCAAGCATTCAATCGCAATCAAGCGACATCTGGAGTTAACTTAGATGAAGAGGCTGCCAATATGCTGAAATATCAACAAGCATACCAAGCATCATCAAAAATAATTTCTGTCGCAACAACTATTTTTGACACTTTATTAGCAGCAGCAAGGTAGGAGTAGTATATGCGCGTTTCAACGTCACAATTTTATTATCAGAATGCTTTGCAAATGAGTAATAAAGAGTCAGGATTAAATGATCAAGCAAAATATCTTAGTAGTGGAAAAAGGGTCTTAACAGCTAAAGATGATGCTGTCCAATTTAGTACGCTGACTGGTTATAAAGAACAATTAGCTGCCGTTGATAAGTATCAACGAAACATTACGCAAGCAACTAACAGAAATAGTTTACAAGAAGTTTCTTTTGCACAAGCTGAAGATGTTATGCAAGAAGTTAAGAGAATGATGATTCAAGCCAATAATGGTGCATTAAGTAAATCGGAGCGTGCGGTTATTGCGGCACAAACAAAGTTTGCTTTGAATCAGATGCTGGATATAGCGAATACAAAAGATGAAAGTGGTGGTTATATTTTTTCAGGCTACCAAACGGATAAAACACCTTTTACTTTACAGCTCGATAACACCGTTATTTACGCTGGTGATTCGGGGGTTAGAGATCTACAGGTTGGAAAAAACTTATCTGTAGCGACAAATCAGCCAGGTGATGTCGCATTTTTAAAAGCGCCAAATCCGGTAGGTGATTTTTCTGCTGTTTATCAAACCAATATGGGGGGAGTTACACTCAATAAAGCTCAAATTATTAACCCTTCTACTTATGACAGCATAACAAATCCACCTAATTACAGGTTTGATTTTGCGGATACTACAGCAGATGGTAACGTTAATGAGGTGACTATTACAGATAGTGCATCGAATACATTATTAGTTATTAATCCCTATAGTACGGGACAAATTATGAACTTTAATGGTTTAGAAGTGCAGTTTAATGGTACCCCATTACCTGGCGACCAAATAGATATTGCGCCTAAAGAAAATATTAGTATTTTTGACACAATAAAAAATGCTATCGATTGGATAAAAAATCCGACCAATGCCGCCCAATCAACAGCGGAATACAATGATGTTTTAAGTCAAATCAATGAATCATTAAATTACATGAGTAGCCAAAGGGCGGAAATGGGCATACGATTACAATTGACTGCTAATCAGGAAAGTAATCATGCCGATACACACTTATATTTATCTCAAGGGGCGTCAGCGATCGAAGATTTAGATTATGCGAAAGCGGTATCTGATTTTGAGCAAGCACAGGTTGCATTGCAAATATCACAACAGACATTTATTCAAGTTAAAGACTTATCATTGTTTAATTATATTTAGTATAAATTGCAAGGTTATATTCTTTACAGAAGTTTTTTGTATTTATTGAGCGCTTCTTTACTTTTAAGTAAGGGAGTTAATTAATAATCACTTTTTAAAGTAAAGTTATTTTATAGCGGATATATACTTTTTTATCTTACTATCGAATATTGTAGCCACATAAAAATCGTTTAATGTTTATATTCACTTAAACATTTATATGTTTTCAATCTCCCTTCATGCTAAAAAATTCCTTTTTAGCTATTAAAATCGTTAAAAATTAAAATTTATAAATATTTTTCCTAAAGATTTAAGATTCCTTGTCGATATCGTTAGTAAGCTTGATAAAAGCTTGATTTGAAAATTTTTAATAGCAACTAGAAAAGGTAGTCATGTATTTATTGTTTGTTTAAAAATTTATTTTATTTCCACAGAATAAAATAAATCACTTTAAATAAGTATATGTTTTTTGAAATAGACACTTTAATTTTTCATCTAACGCTTAAATATATTGCTTTTCTAATCGTTAAAGTTTTCGAAGTATCACTTAAAAGATACTGTTCTTTTAAGACTAACCAATAGCATAGGAGAATTAGTCATGGCTTTATTCGTCAATACTAATGTATCGAGCATTAATGCTCAAAGACAATTAAGTAAATCAGGTAACGATTTAGATACCGCTTTTCAACGTTTATCTTCAGGGTTAAGAATCAATAGCGCGAAAGATGATGCGGCAGGTTTACAAATTTCAGACAGATTAACAGGTCAAATAAATGGTCTAACTCAGGGTAATCGAAATGCAAATGATGGTATTTCATTAGCTCAAACTGCTGAGGGTGCGTTAGATGAAATGACCAATATGTTCCAACGTATTAGAACGTTAGCAGCGCAAGCAGCGAATGGCTCAAATACTACTGGTGATCGTGCTGCACTTCAATTAGAAATGCGTGAACTTGGTGAAGAGATCAACCGTGTAGCTGTAGATACTACTTTTGGTGGTTCAAATTTACTGGATGGTTCTTATTCAGCCGAATTCCAAGTAGGTGCTGATGCAAATCAAGTCATTAGTATGACAATGACTGCCGTTGCCGCTTCTTCTGGTGGTACGGTTTCTTTAGCTAATTTTTCGGTGAGTGGTTTAGCCGCTGCGGCTTCTCAAGTTAGTGGTACAGGCTCAGGTGCAACAACGGCATTTGCTGCAGCAAGTCAGCTTTCGTTTACCTCGATTGCTGAAGCACAAGATATATTAGCTTCTGTTGACGCTATGATAGGGACTATTGATGCGAAACGTGCAGAGTTAGGTGCGGTACAAAACCGTTTTAGTTCTACTATTCGTAACCAATCAAACGTTATTGAGAACTTATCTGCTGCTCGCTCTCGTATTAAGGATGCTGATTTTGCAACTGAGACAGCAAATCTAACGAGATCACAAATATTACAGCAAGCAAGTAGTACTATATTAGCTCAAGCAAATCAACGTCCTCAAGCTGCTTTATCTTTACTTGGTTAATAGGATTTTCATCTCGTTTATTTTATTGGTTAGGATAACGGAGTAGGTTCATGTAAGTCACTAATAGCGATTTACATGAATAATAAGAAGACTCTCGGGCATTTCATTCATTACATTTGATTACAAATGAATATATAAAATGCTGAAATACCCGAGAGTTCCCGTTTAAAGTTAGCCAATTTAATCAACTTATATTTGTAAATCAAAGGATAAAAATAAGCAATAACAGGAGGCGTTACTTGTTTACTTTAAATCCTCTAGTAAAAAGGTTTATTCGGGTAAACCTCTTTAACATTAACCGTCAAATATTTAACGCTAATATAAAATCATCTAACTTAAATTGAATAAAGCATCATACGTGCCAACATTTTAATTTATTACCTCTTATAGAAATACTTCAGCCAGATAACAAATCATATCTTCTATGGCAATTTATTGCCGCTCATTAATTAGCCAAAAGAAAAATTCCGGTTAGTCGCTTTATAATTTAGTTTGTTTCTAATCTATATGTAAGCTTCTTCTGTATGCAACCTATTGTTTAAATGAATAAATTATTTTATTTTATTTTATTTTTCACTCATTGGTTCGTATTTTGCTTTAATACTTGTACTTATTAAAAGTGACAGTAATTTGAATTAATATTCAGGAGAAAAACAATGGCTTTGTTTGTAAATACTAATGTATCAAGTATAAATGCACAGCGTAACTTAATGAGATCTGGTAATGATTTAGATACAGCGTTCCAGCGTTTATCTTCTGGTTTACGAATTAATAGCGCTAAAGATGATGCAGCCGGTCTTCAAATATCAGATCGTCTAACAGGACAAATTAATGGTTTAACCCAAGGTAACCGTAACGCTAACGATGGGATTTCACTTGCACAGACAGCTGAAGGTGCAATGGATGAAATGACTAATATGTATCAACGTATCAGAACCTTAGCAGCACAAGCGGCGAATGGCTCTAATACTCAAGGTGATAGAGCAGCACTGCAATTAGAAGTTAGGCAATTAACTGCAGAAATAAACCGAGTTGCTAATGATACTAGTTTCGGTGGGCAAAACTTATTAGATGGCTCTTTCTCTGCTGAATTTCAGGTTGGCGCGGATGCCAATCAGACTATTAGTATGACAATGACTGCTATCGCTGCTTCCTCAGGTGGTACCGTTGCTATTACTAGTTTTACCGTGAGTGATTTAGCTGCCGCTGCTTCTCAAGTTAGTGGTACTGGCTCTGGTGCTACAACGGCATTTGCTGCAGCAAGTCAGCTTTCGTTTACGTCGATTGGTGAAGCACAAGATGTGTTAGCTTCTGTTGACGCTATGATTGGTGCTATTGATGCCAAACGCGCGGAATTGGGTGCGGTACAAAACCGTTTCAGTTCGACAATTCGAAACCAGGCTAATGTGATAGAAAACTTGTCAGCTGCCCGAGCGCGAATTAAAGATGCCGATTTTGCTACTGAAACAGCATCATTGACAAGAGCTCAAGTACTGCAACAAGCGAGTAGTACTATTTTATCTCAAGCGAACCAAAGGCCTCAGTCAGCATTATCATTGCTGCAAGGGTAATAGTAAACATTAAGTATATGAAACCGAGGCATTGCCTCGGTTTTTTTTGGGATAAAATCAATGTCTAATATGTTATAATTTAGGTAAATCCCATGACATCATCATTTCATTATCAGTACATGTTGAACTATCTACTTGAAAGCCTAGTTTCTCGTATGCTTTTACGGCAGCAGTATTACTTTTATTTACCCCTAATGACATTGTTTTTGTTGAAAGTTTATCGACTGAAAAATGAGCGAATCCTTTTATAACCTCTCCTGCGACCCCTTTACCATGATAGTTTCTATTTCCAATAAGAATACCCATCTCTACATTGTCAAAACTATTGTTGAGAAACTCAAACTTTATATTGCCAATATGTAAGTTAGAGTCTTTATCTATAATTGCTAAAAAGTAAACGAAATGATTATCACAAAACTGTTTAATATATTGTTTCAGATCGTCAATAGTTTGGGGTTTATTTAAAATGAACTTCCCTGTTTCGTTTTGTGATAACCAAGATAAATATTCTTGTGATGCATAATCTGGTGTTAATGTTTTTAGAATAAATCGTTGAGTCGTTAGTCTGAAAGAATTCGTCATGAGTGTATAAACTTAATGTCAAATTTACTTTAATGTTATTCATTATAGATTATATGAGTTTTCATTGGAAACCTTCACCTTTTAGTGAATAAATCTTATTTAAATCAGTGGATTAATTTTTTTATAAAAAATAGTAAAAAAATGCTAAAGGTTTTTTTTATCGTGCCGATATCCTGTTTGGGGAAGTGTTATTTATACTTCTTCAAAATAAATAACTTTTGTGCTTTCTACATTCATTCGGGCGTTTGTAGAAAATTTAAAACTCAAAGATTATTTAATATCATATAAATAACAGGAGGCTGTCCATTATGGCTTTATATGTCAACACTAATGTATCGAGCATTAATGCTCAAAGACAATTAAGTAAATCAGGTAACTCATTAGATACCGCTTTTCAACGGTTATCATCTGGGTTAAGAATCAATAGCGCGAAAGATGATGCGGCTGGTATGCAAATATCTAATCGTTTACTTGGTCAAATTGGTGGTTTAACCCAAGGTAATCGTAACGCTAATGACGGTATTTCTTTAGCACAAACGGCCGAGGGCGCGTTAGATGAAATGACTAATATGTTTCAACGTATTAGAACGTTAGCATCGCAAGCATCGAATGGCTCAAATACTGATGGTGACCGTGCTGCACTTCAATTAGAAATGCGTGAACTTGGTGAAGAGATCAACCGTGTAGCAAATGATACTACTTTTGGTGGTGCAAACTTACTAGATGGTTCTTATTCTGCCGAATTCCAAGTGGGTGCTGATGCAAATCAAGTTATTAGTATGACAATGACTGAAGTGGCAGCTTCTTCTGGTGGTACGGTTGCATTAGCTAGTTTTTCGGTGAGTGGTTTAGCCGCTGCGGCTTCTCAAATTAGTGGTACAGGCTCTGGTGCAACAACGGCATTTGCTGCAGCAAGTCAGCTTTCGTTCTCGTCCATTGCTGAAGCACAAGACGTGTTAGCTTCTGTTGACGCTATGATAGGGGCTATTGATGCGAAACGTGCAGAATTAGGTGCGGTACAAAACCGTTTTAGTTCTACTATTCGTAACCAATCAAACGTTATTGAAAACTTAGCTGCTGCTCGCTCTCGTATTCAAGACGCTGATTTTGCTACTGAGACAGCAAGTTTAACGAGAGCTCAAATACTTCAGCAAGCAAGTACTTCGATTCTTTCACAGGCAAACCAACGACCACAAACAGCTTTATCTTTACTTGGATAAAACTCTGTAGTCAAAGCTATGCTATTATTTGAGTGGAAAGTTAAGGTAAGTTTCTGTGGAGGGCTTATTTTAACTGGACACTAGTATTAAAGTTCAAGTAAATTAAGAGGTGATCTATGATGAACGGTATTTCAGCATTAAAAGTTGATGCCTCGCCTGAAGACAAAATTGAAGTTACTGTTGATGAACCAATTCAAGTGAATAAACAAAGTAATATAAATGTCGACAATCAAGTATCAGACGACTTTATTAAGATAAAAAATGTTGCGTTAACAGATAATGAAACTAGTTTAAGGGAAGAAGATAAAGAGAATGAGAAAAATTTACTTTTAGAAAGTTTAAAAGCTATTGCAGAAGTTGAAGATAATGAGCTTGTGATCCGTAATAGAAATTTAGCTTTTAGTATTGATGATGACTCAGGTAATTTTGTCATTAAAGTGACAGATACTAAAACTGATGAAGTGATCAGGCAAATACCGTCTGAAGAATTCATTCGTGTTGCTAAAAGAATTGCGAATTTATCTGAGGAGCTAAATTCTGCCCAGGGATTGTTGTTTGAATCTCAAGTATAATGGAACCTGAATTAATAAAGTTTATAAAACCTAGTTGGTAGCATTTTATAAACTTTAATTATTTTTTAGCTCGCTCTTGTTTAATTACATCAATAACACCCCATTCATGTGTTGATGTCTCATCTAAAGAATTTCGATTTTTTATTTTCGCTTCTTCCATAAATTGATTAAATACTAAAATTCCCTCTTGTACGTATTTTAAGGACGCTTTTTCATCATCAAAGCTGTATAACATCATACGAAACAGCGCTTGGATGTATGTTAATGAGCCTTGCAATAAGAAGTATATGTGACGATATCTTGTTTTTGCGTATGAAAAAAGGTAACGTGCTTGCAGTTTTAAAGCGTTAGCTAACTCAGCTCTACTATTGAAGTCTTTATTTAAATATTCAATTAATTTATCACAAATATAATCAAACTTGTCCATATCTAGCCATTCTATATACTCATCTTCTGAGAAGTTTCTATCAATGAATAAGTTAGTCTTTATATATTCAATCAATGACTCTTTGGATGCATGGCTTTTGGAAATGAGAATATCGTTACTATTCAGTGGTAATGTATTGCCTATTTTGGCGCCATCAGAACAGTTAAAGCCATTAACAGCAGAAAACCTTGTAAACAGACTCGTCGCACAATGTTTTCCAACATTAAAAAAAGTCGTACTAAAAACACTTCCGCCGAAATTAGCTTCTACTTCAATTTCACCTTTTCTGACTTCTTTTCCTAAGCTTTCAATCTCTTTTTTACCTTCAGAGTAGTAAAGACTATCTTTAGAATGGTGATGAGTTGGATCTCTGTAACCAAAATCTAGGCCAAATAAATAAATATCTTTAAAGCCAATATAACAAGCAAATGCTGCTCCGGTATTACCAACTACAGGGTTTGAGAACATTAAATGATTAAAGTTTTGATGTCTGTCGATAAAGTCACTACCAATAACGGTTGATGGTTCTGCTGGCTTAAATGACATTCCCGTCCATTTAAATAAGTCAACGCATTGAGGGTACATGATGTTAGTTGTCAATAACGACATTTTTTTCATTATATCATGATCTACAAACTCATTAAGAAAGTGGTAGGTACTTTTGGTTCGTTCATTGGCAACATGAAAGTCAGGAATAATATTGTTGGCAAGTAATGGTTGAATCGCAGAGCCACAACTAAAAATGACAGCATCACCTTGATATGATTTTATTGCTTCAATGGATTTATCTAAAGATGGACCATTTGCGACAACAAACACGGGAATATTTGAAAATTGCTTAGGCAATTGAGCCGATTTTTTTAATAAGGGGACTTTACGTTTTCCATTTTCATAATCATGTGCAATGCTCAAAACGCCATCATCAAAAAAACCCCAGCCAATTGAACAACGATGAAAATCTTCAGAAAAGTTTTTAACTAATTTCTCTAACTCTTTTGAAGGGTAATGCTGATAAAGTGCCGCGTTTACGGCATTAAAAGACCCTTTGTCTTTTAAGCTATCTAAAAAGTCATTGGTAAAATCTTTATAACTAGCGCCTAAATATAAATGGGTAGAGCCATCTCTTTCGTCAATCGTTTCTAAAATAGTTTTCCATTCTGCCGTATAAATGCTTGCATAAAACCAATCACAATTTGGCTCACACAAATATAGAAAATCGATACTAATGTCTTGTAATAAAGGTTTGAGGTGATATCCCAAGCCAATACCAAATACTATCATCGATCCAAGGTGGTCTGGCATTCTTGTTATCGCTGGAAGCTCTTCTGCAGCCTTTAAATATATATCGTTTAATTTATTTAAATACTTAGTATGAATAAAGCCATATTCCGCTTCATCTTTTTGGAAAGACCAACGAGTAAATTGAGGATGTTTTAATTTCTTATCTACTTGCTTACGACATTGCTTTATTGGGTCATCATCGTAAAGGTATGAACCTCTCGTATCATCATAAATATTTGCATCACCTGATGGTGAGCAAGTTAGTTGCATTTTTTCAGGTGTATAGTCTTTGAATTTTTCATAAATATCAGGGAGGTATTTAGAAAAAGCTTCCATATTTTCTGCAAACTTTTTAGGCAATGATTGAGCAAGTTTCTTTTCTAATCGGTTTCTATCTGAGAGTTTATTTAATTGAGTTTCAGCTTGTTCTACTAAACGCTCCAATTCATCTGCTAATGACATCCAGGTTACCTTTTACTTTTCGAACGCCTGATAGGCTGGTAGTGATTTTTTTGCCAGCTTAATTTTTTTAAGCTGCTCAACAATATCTTCTTGTTGCTGCAAAGCGTCTTTAATAAAAATATTATCAGTGTTAAGCATACTTTGATATAAATGAGCAATTTCTTTTTTATCATCATCATCATATTGATCTGTCTGATTAACTAAATTGTTCAATAATGTAAGTCTTTTTTTTAGAGTAGCGTCAACATCTTGCCACTTTTCTTCTTCGAGTAATTTACTTAGCAACTCATTGCAATCAGATATTTGTTTGACTGTCATTTTGCAAAGCACACTCATTTTTATACCTGTTCAGCTTGTAATGCTAATGCTTTGTCAACTTCTGTTGGAGGAATACTGTCCCATGCCCCTTTAATTTCTGATAGTAGGTTAATTACCTCTGTAATTGCTTCAGGAGAGTTGTCAATTGAGGCATCAGCAATACGAGTGATCATATAATCATATAAACCACCAATGTTACCCGCAATTTCTCCACCAACATCAAAGTCTAATGATTCATTTAATGCATTTATTATGTCAGAGGCTCCGGATAAGCATTTTGATTTCCCTTGCAAATCTTTGCGTTCAATACAGCCTTTACCCTGAGCCAATCGGTCTAAAGCACCTTGCATAAGCATACGAATGATAATGTATGGATTTGCTCCTGCAATTTGGCTTTTAATGTTTTCTTTACCGTAAGCTTTAATATTGATATTAGCCATAATGTATTCCTCTTAATTTCTTTATTTATCTCTTGTGAAGCCTGGTAAATTAGATAACGCTGAAGTTACTGCATTACCCTGTGCTCTCATCGATGCAATTAATACATCTAGTGAGGCATATTTATCTCTCAGCCCTTTTTCAAATCTTTCCATTCTGTATTCATGTCTTTCTCTTTCAGAATCAACAGATTTTTTTTGTAATTTTACTGAGTCAGTCTGTGATGCAATGATGCCTCCAGAGCCCGTATATAATTCTACAGTGTCTTTAAGCAATTGACCTATACCACCAGCACTCGTAAATAGTTTTCCAACATCATCATATGATTCATCTAAAACATCGGATAAGTTATTTATACCTGTGCTACTTATCTTTAATGTATTTTCTTTTGTTAATTCGATGCCTAAATCATAAATGGTTTCTAACTTTCCTGCTCCACTGACCATTTGACCTACTTGATTAATAAGTGCATTTTTCAATCCTCGAGCTGTACCCTCAGTTTTTCTTGAAGTAGTCACAAGATCTATTGTTGCCATAGCACTATTAAAAGACTCAACAAACTTTTCTATCGTTTCTCGAACAAACTCTTTGTCAGTGTCAATATTTATTCGTGCTTTCTCAGTATCAACCCTTAACGCGGTAATTGTTGTGTCTTGAATCGTATCTGAAAAAGTATTTGTGCTGCTATTTGTTGTAATACCGTCAATAATCATAATGGCATCTTTTGCTTCATCAGCTGTAGCAATTACCATACCACCACTGCCACCAGCGTTTGCTGTCGTTGATACTCTATCAAGCTCTGCAGTATTATTCGTAACTGTTAAATCATTACCTGCACCGGTTTCAGAAGATGAAAATACGAGTTTTGACATAGGGGTAGCACCCCCCGTATTTATAATGTTCGCAGAAACACCAAAGTTGTCTGTCGCTTCATTTATCGCAGTTCGTAAATCTTCTAATGTTGCCCCTGCTGATAATGTCACGTCAAAAGTTTTAGCTCCAGCAGTGAATGATAATGTACCGCCAGAAGCGGTAACTACATCTGTAGTAGCCGAATAGGCATTTGTGTCATCTTGAACGGCACGGCTACCTTGAGCTAATTGTTTTACTTCTATATCGAAGTTACCCGGGGTCGTTGTACTTTCTGTACTAATAGAGATTACATCACCATTAGGCGGTTGAATAATGCTCGCAGAGCGTTTATTAAAATTATTAATGTCTGATAATATTGCTAAGGAATCTTCTAAACCACTAATATCGGATTTAATTTGTCCTAACGCGGTAAGCTGCAAATTTAAAGCCGAT
Organism: Colwelliaceae bacterium 6441; assembly: GCA_040779345.1. Taxonomy (GTDB): domain Bacteria; phylum Pseudomonadota; class Gammaproteobacteria; order Enterobacterales; family Alteromonadaceae; genus Thalassotalea_H. The sequence continues at coordinate 327,354 of JBFONU010000001.1, forward strand.
TCTTTTTTTTCAAGGGCTGCTAACTTAGGAGCATTTTCCGCTTCTATTGATACTCGGATAATAGCTTCTAAATCTAAACCTGAACCGACACCTGCTGATGTTATTCCTGCCATAATAGCCTCTTAAATTGTTACTTGTTACTATATATTTCAATAAATATATAGTACTGCCTTAACTCTAATTCTAGTAGCCATTTCTTTAACTACAACAATTAAGTTCTTATGTTTATAAGTTTATCGGCAAATAATAAAAATACTTAAGTAACTACTTATTTCTATCTAAAATATAGAGTGTTTTATTTTTACAAGCAATTTATAAGCCATGGTGTTGTTTTTTTGGGGGCTTAATTGGCATGCTGGAGTAAAGCAAACTACCTTAATCTATATCAATTATTATTTATTATATTTTCAATTCAATTGTTTAGTGTTGAATATACTAGTATTGTAATTAATTGGTCGATTGAATATTCATACAATAATCAATTTAGTAAATAGTTACCGAGGCTTAAAATGAAGTTAGAAAATTGTGTTATTGCCGGTGGTGGAATTTGTGGAATTTTTGCATCTATTTTGCTCGCGGATAAATTTAAAAATGTCTATGTCATAGAAAAAGAAGCTGAGTGTGGGGGCTTACTTAAGTCGGTGAAAGATGACTCGGGTCATATTTACGACCAAGGAACTCATGTACCTAATACAACCTTAGTACCTGAAATTGATGAAATATTATTTGGTAAAGAACAAGACAGAGAAAATGATTGGTTCGATTTAGGAAGGTTACGTACCGGAAATTATTTTTGTGATAAATGGAATTTAATTACACAAATAATCGATGTTCGCCATTTGCCATCAGCTATTTATCAGCAAGGTGTTATGGAGTTATTATCTTTAACAGAAGAAAGCACAGCAGATGATATCGTTACTTATTTATGTGAAACATTAGGGCCTACTTTTACAACGGAAGCTGTGGCACCCATTGCCAAAAAACTCTATGGCAATGAAGTTGATTTATCGCAATTAATCAAAAATTCATCGGTCAGTTATTTTGGCCTTAATCGAGTGCAAGCATTGAATAGTCAAGTTACTAAAAAATTAAAAGAGCTTCCCGCTTTTGATAGTAAACTTGCCTATCATGATGAAAAAAGCTTTGAAGAGCGTATTACCTCTGAGGGAATACCTCAAACAACAAGTTATTATCCTAAAAATAACCAAGGTGTTGGCTTTTGGGTGAACTTTCTACTTGCTCAAGCTAAAGCTAAAGGTGTCAATTTCATGACATGTGAATCTATTCAAAAGATAAATCATCAAGAAAAGCATATCACTTCAATTCTTTTAGGGGAAAGTGGTGAAACTTTACCTTGTGATTTTTTATTTTGGACAGCACCTCCTATTTTCGCTTTAAATGCAGCTGGAATTAAAGTTAAAAAAAGAAATGTTATGTTTAAAAGTGCTTGTATTTTTCATTATACAGTTGATAAGCCTTTACTAAATGACAACGCTTATTATTTGTGGAACTGGGATGTTAACTATAAAGGATTTAGAATTACATTGTATCCGAACATGCAAGGTGATATGGAAAATAAAGAGAATAAGCTGACCGTTGAAATGCTCTGTTCAGCTCAAGAGGTTGAAGATACCAGTTTGGAGGAAATGTTCAAAGAATTACAAAGTTCAGGAATTATTGATAAAGACTCCAATATTCTTGGACAGTTAAAGCAGGTTATTCATAATACTTTCCCAGTACCTACTTTTGAATTTGATGAAGCGGTACAAAGTAACAATGAAACGCTCACTGCCGCTTTTGATAATGTCCATTTGGCTGGGCGATTTGCTGGAAAAAGCTGGTTTCATCAAGATGTGCTCAAAGATGTATATTTTGATATAAACAACATGTTTTGATAAACATTAATTTTATGTTGTTACTGGAAATCAATTTCAAACGATAAACAAAACACTCACAAAAGGTAATTATGACATCTACTAGTAAAAATTCGGGTGCTCTTTTATGGCAAGAAGCTAAAAAAATTATTCCAGGTGGCAACCAACTTTTGTCCAAGCGTGCTGAAATGTTTCTTCCTGACTTTTGGCCTTCGTATTACAAAAGATCGAAAGGGTGTGAAATATGGGATCTTGACGATAACCATTATTACGATATGAGTATTATGGGAATTGGAACTTGTGTACTTGGCTATGCAAATGATGAAATAAATAACACTGTTACTTCTGCGATTTCTGATGGAAGTATGAGCAGTTTAAATTGTTATGAGGAAGTCGCATTAGCAAAAAAATTAATTGAATTACATCCGTGGTCATCTAAAGTTCGATTTGCTCGAACGGGAGGAGAGAGTTGCGCAATCGCCGTTCGAATTGCACGATCTTATACAGGTAGAGATAAAGTTGCTTTTTGTGGCTACCATGGCTGGCATGATTGGTATTTAGCTACCAATATTCAAGATGAAAATAACCTTGATGAACAGTTATTACCAGGTTTGGCACCTAAAGGAGTACCTAAAGCCTTAGGGGGGTCTGTATTACCCTTTAATGAAGGAAATATCGCTGAATTTGAACATATTTTGCAGACACATGGGAAAGAATGTGGAGCAGTTGTTATGGAAGTTTTTCGCCATTCTGCGCCTAACCTTAAGTTCTTACAAAAAGTAAGACAGCTTTGCAGTGAGCATAATATCATTTTAATTTTTGATGAAATATCCTCTGGGTTTAGATTAAATGTTGGAGCATCGCATTTGTTGTGGGATATCGAACCTGATATTTGTGTTTTAGGTAAAGCGATGGGAAATGGTCATCCTATAGGCGCTATTATCGGTAAAAGTGAGGTGATGGATGCAGCTCAATCTTCATTTATTAGTAGTTCTTATTGGTCAGAGAGGGTCGGTTTTGCTGCCGCATTAACAACGATAGATATTTTTCAACGTGATAATGTGATCCAAAAAATTAGAAATACCGGTCAGTCAATCAGAACGAAGTTGATGGAAGCAGCGATTGAAGAATCCTTTAAATTAGATGTTTTGGGCATTGATAGCGTTTTGATCTTGTCTTTTAATTATCAAAATGCATTATTAGTTAAAACAGCTTTTACTCAAGAAATGCTTAAAAGAGGCTTTTTAGCAAGTAATGTTATTTATGTTTCAATTGCTCATACAGAAGTTATTATTCAACTCTATATAGCGGCAGTTAAAGACGTATTTAAATTAATTAACCAATCGATAGAGTTAAATCAGTTAGAATCTTTATTAAACGGGCCAGTATGCCATTCAGGATTTAGCAGATTAAATTAATGATGACAGCAAAAGAAAAGATACAACCAAGTATACAAATAAACGACAAATTAATTAACGAGGCAAGCCCTTGTTATATTATTGCTGAAATGTCTGCTAATCATGGAGGCGACTTTGATCGAGCAATAGCTATTATTCATGCTGCAAAGGAAAGTGGAGCCGATGCAGTAAAATTGCAAACATATACTGCTGATACGATTACACTAAAGAGTAATTTGGCCGACTTTCGCTTACCAAGTGATAACAAATGGCAAGAGCATCAAACATTACATGCACTTTATGAAAAGGCTTATACGCCTTGGGAGTGGCATGATGCATTGTTTAAAGAAGCTAAAAAAATTGGTATTGATATTTTTTCTGCGCCTTTTGATCAAAGTGCTGTGGAGTTACTTGAAGAGTTAAACTGTCCGGTATACAAAATAGCATCACCTGAAATTACCGATATCCCTTTAATAAAGTGTGTTGCTTTAACGGGTAAACCTGTCATTTTATCAACGGGTTTATCAACTCTTGAAGATATTGAGTTAGCCATAGAAACCCTTGAAAATAATGGTTGTTTTCAATATGTATTTTTAAAATGTACAACAGCTTACCCAGCCCCACCAGAAGATATTAATTTGAAGACTATTCCTGATATGTCTAAAAGATTTGGTTGTCTTAGTGGTATTTCTGATCATAGTCTTAGCCACAGTGTTCCCGTTGCCGCAGTTACTTTAGGCGCTAAAGTTATTGAAAAACATTTCACGCTAGATAAAACAGACACGTCTGTTGATGCCTTTTTTTCATTATCACCAGATGAATTTTCAGCGATGGTAAATGAAGTTAGATTAATTGAAAAAGCATTAGGAAAAGTGAGCTATGAAATATCTCCCGCATCGCAAAAGAATATTTTAGCCAGAAGGTCGCTTTATATTTCAGCGGATATTGTAAAAGGGGGCGAAATCACGGTTAATAATATCCAGTCAGTTAGACCTTCCTATGGGTTACATCCAAAATATTACGATGATGTTATTGGTAAAAAAGTACTTAAATCAATGAAAAAAGGAGAGCGTTTACAATTGAAATTTATTGAATAAGCCTATTTCAACAATATGGCACTATATGTGCTGCATTATCCTGTTGTCATTTTTTTGTAAGTTGTTCAGTCTTTCTTGGAACTTAGATACAATAATGTGAGTTGCTATCATGATTATAATGCTTTGTCAGTTTTTTAGGGTAATTGAGCAATAATGAATAAAAGGTTTCTATTTCAATGTAATGCAAATGTTCAAAGTGGATTAGGCCATTTAATTCGTTGTATTAATATTGCTAAAGGATTAAAAAGCCTATCAAGTGAAATTGCTATCATTTTTTGTGGTGACTTTAATGATTTTGCTATTTCATTGCTGTGTGACAACAACTGGGCTTATCAGAGCGCAGAGTTAACAGACTTAACTAAAGCGGATACTCTTATCGTAGATAATTACGATACCTTACAAACAGATATTAACGGCTATCGAAATAAAGCTGGCGTATTAATTGTTATTGATGACTTTAATCTTCTTGATTTTTCTGACGTCGATTTAGTGATTAATATGCGTTTTAATGCAGAAAAAGAAATTTATTCATCTAAACAGAGTTGTTTAGGTCTTAATTATTTTCCCTTTAATCCTTCTTTAGTGAACATTAGAGATAAAAACTTAGTCAAAGAATATTGTGATTTTAATCATATTTTTGTCTTTATCGGTGGTTCCGATAAAAACAATACAGGCAGTAAGTTGATCAGTTTAATTGACCAATTAGTTCACTTTAAAAAAATTTATTTAATTGACAGTCAAACAACTACATCACGTTCATTAAAATCAAAGAATAATCAAATAGTATATTTGCCCTTAAGTAAAAAAAGTGAGGAGTATTATCAACAGGCTGATATCTTTATTTCTGGTGGGGGAGGAAGTAAATATGAAGCGGGTTTTTGTCAAATCCCTAACGCGACAATTTCTCAAACGATAGAACAAGCTGACGATACAAAAATATTGGCAAAAAATAATCTTACTTTTGATCTTGGTATCATTACGGATATTGATGATAACCCAGAGAAAGTAAAAGCATTGTTAACTTCATTTTTTGAAATTAAAACAAGGCAGCTAATCATACGTCATTGTCATGAAGCTTTTCATCGTGATTCATTATCTAATTTGTCCAAGCAAATATTGAGCCTCACTGATGGAGTGTCATTTACCCAAAAGCAAGTAGAATGGGAGCAGCAGGCGAGAAGTACATCGGATCTTAAACAACAGGTATGTCGACCATTTGACGATGGCAGCTGGCACTTATTAATTGAAGATATTCAGGATAAGTTACATTTAGTCCCCCAGTTAAATGAAATGCTCGATGTTGGGTGTGGGAATGGCTTACTATTATCTAAGTTTAGTCAATTTTTTGAGCAACTTTACGGTGTCGATTACGGGCAAAGTATGGTTGAAAATGCTAGAGCCACGTTACCTAATGCGATAATTTCAGCCTCTGAAGCTGCAGCATTACCTTTTGAAGATGAAAAGTTTGAACGACTGCTTTCTTATAGTATTTTTCATTACTTCCCTAATGAAAATTATGTCTACAACGTTATCGATGAAATGATACGAGTCACTAAAGTTGGGGGAGTTATATTAATTGGTGACTTACTGGATAAAACTTTTGAGGATGAAATAAAAAGTCATAGTGATATGGAATATGAAAAAAATATCCCACTTATTTTTAGGTATTCGAATTGGCTATTTTGTGATCTTCAGAAAATCATATGCTATATAGAAAGGAAGGGATTGAAAGCTGAATTATTAGCGCAACCTAAAAATTTTAAATTGAGCCATTATCGTAAGGATATTCGCATTTGGCGGTGAATAAATTATCAACATTATTAACTGTTCAGTTACAGAGAAAACATTCTGTTTTAACAAGCTCTGGAAGTTCAGCACTCATTGTTGCCTTGAAAGCAGCAGGAATACCAAAAGGTGCCGAAGTTATTATGCCGGCAATTTGTTGCCCCGCAGTTTTAGTCGCTATACAGTTTGCTGGTTATATTCCGGTATTATCCGACGTAGGTCTAAATGACTATTGTATTAATAGTCAATTAACCTCTAAGGAGATCACTGATAAAACTAAAGCGATTGTTGCGGTGCATGCCTATGGCCATTATTGCCAAATCGACCAACTTAGTAAATTGGCAAAAGCTAATAATCTGTTGCTAATTGAAGATGCATGTTTAGCCGTAGGTGGAACCTATAAGGGGATGCCTTTAGGGAGTTTCGGAGATATCAGTATCATTAGTTTTGGTTATGATAAATTAGTGAGTGTGAATTATGGCGGAGCATTATTAACAAATAATGATGAATATGCTCAAAATGCAGATAAATTTATTTATGAAAACCCATTCTTTAATTTTGATTTAACCAATGGATTAGACAACAGATTACTCACTTTATTTGCAGAATTACCACAGGCTATTTACAAAAGAAAAGAAAATGTTTTACTTTGTAGAGAGCTATTAGATAGCGCCATCGTTAAAAAATTACCTTATCATGATGACGTGATTTTTTGGCGTTATCCTATCTTGGTCAAATCGAATAGAGAGCAACTGATCAATAGTGCGAAACAAAAAGGGATTGTTATTCCTAAACATTACCTCTCCTTACATCATTTTTATACCGGTTTGTATTTAGAAAATGCCGAACTATTAAGTCAAAGAATGATTAACATATTTATTCGGCCTGATACTCCTAAAAAGCAATTACAAATAACCACGCAATTTATTAATGAGTTCGCTTATGATTAAGGACTTAAAAAGACACTATCAGCACTTATTTGATAAGTTTGGCGACTCGGTGGAATCAGTCCAGCATATTAACCGGCAGTCTCAGTATAAGCGTTTTGAAATCTTATTAGCTATTGATAAAAACGCAAAATCAATTATAGATGTCGGCTGTGGATTGGGTGATATGTATCAGTATTTATTAGATAATCAATATTCTGGGCAATACTTAGGTCTAGACTTTTTAGATGAATTCACTCTACTATCAAGACAAAAATATGCTGATTATTCTCAAGCAAGTTTTCAATGCATTGATGTCGGCTCAGCTAACGTTCCGTGTGGCTATGATTATGCTTTATTAAGCGGTGTTTTTAATAATAAAATGGAAAACAACAAACAATTTATGTTTGAAACAATATCAAAAATGTTTGCTAGTGCGAATAAAGGAATTGCATTTAATGCAATGTCTACCTATGTTGATTACCAAGATAAAGCACTTTATTATTCAGACCCATTGGAAGTTTTTGATTTCTGTAAGAAAAATTTAAGTCGAAAAGTTACATTGAAGCATGACTACACAGTTAAGAGCGGCTCAATTCCTTTTGAATATACAATATATCTATATAAGGAAGATATGTAATGAAATGTGCAATAATGCAACCTACCTATCTTCCTTGGTGTGGTTATTTTAATTTAATTCACTCAGTTGATAAGTTTATTTTTCTTGATGATGTCAAATTAGAAAAAAGTAATTGGCAAGTGAGAAATCGGATAAAGTCAGCTAATGGCGAACTTATGCTAAGCCTGAGTGTAAATTTACCACATGGTAGAATGAATACTATGATCAATCAGGCACAATTAGACTTTACACGCACGTGCAAAGTAAAACATCTAAAAAGCATTTATACCAATTATAGAAAATCACCATATTTTGAACAGATATTCCCATTTATTGAAGCTCAAATATTGTCATCTCATTCTCAATTAAGCCATTTTACCATTGATATTATTAAGTCAATTGCCAAAGAATTACATATTGATACTGAGTTTTATTTGGCGTCAGAGATCAGCCATTCTGATAAAGTTAAGGATGAACGCCTTGTGGAAATATGTAATCAGGTCGGCGCCAATGAATATATTTCACCAATTGGAGCTGCAAACTACATTGAAAAAACATCTCCAGGTGGTGCGATAGCAAAAAATGGTATAACACTCACTTATCAAAAGTTTCCCCACCCAGTATACCCCCAACTTTACGGTGAATTTATTAGCCATTTAAGTATGATAGATATGTTATTTAATTGTGGCTTTTATCAATCATCCAAGCTGATTAAACAAAAATAAAGGCGAGCTAAAAATTACTCACCTAGTTATTTTTTGTTAGTCAGTTTTCTCAAAAATGCTTCTAAATAATTTTACGACTTGCTCAACAGTTTCTTTGGTCACATGTCTTTGATCTTCAGCCCATGGCTCTTTTAAACATTCAGTAACCATTTCATAACTCGGTAGGTAATACATATCAGAGTTATTATGCACTAATTGCTCAGCAGCAACCCTCAGTACGGCTTTTGAGTGACAATTAGCACTAATAACATGTTTCTCTTTGGCGTGTCCTGTAACCATAAAAGGAATGGGTGAAACACTGATAATAAGTTTAAAATCAGGGTTGTGTTGTTTAATAATATCGTAAAAAGCTTGTATGTTATCAATGTTTTCTTGAACAGTGAGGGTCTTATGTGTCACTAATGGGTAAGTGTTAAAACGTGGGTTTCTTGACATGACACTACCATCTCTAAATTGCCAACATTCATTTAACCCTAATGTAATAATAAATACTTCAACTTGCTCTAATGCATTTCGTGTTGCATCTAAGTGGCGTTGGTAGTCATTTAAATAAGCCTGATGATCACAAAACATGACATTTTCTCGGTAGGGATCAAGCCAATGTCCATCAGATTGTTGGAATAAAAGTTTCTTTGTTGGCTTAACAGCAAAGGCTCTTTCTGCTAATTGTTTAAAGCTAGGGGTGTTGAATAAAATACCGTAATTCGCAGAAAAACGAGCATATTTATCGCCTGGGGTGTAGCCATCAATAATGATGCCTGAATTCGGATCATCATTACGTTCAGTCACTAAATAGTTGAATCCTTGTTTTTGAAGGATCCTGGCAATTTCAAAGGCAAAGCAACTACCTGCTGAACCTATTTTTGTATTTGCATCAAAAATAGGGTGCTTTAGCACAAAGGGCTGTTGCTGGTACTTAGATGAAGGTGCTGTATCACTTGTTGGGTTAGGCCAAGACATTGCTTCGGGGATTGGTTTGTTTTTAATAATATAACGATTAATACTGTCAACAAGCTCTGTTTCATAATTAGCAAGTTGAGTAAGGTTTTGAATATTTTCAATCCCTAATTCACCCTGCCAATTAATACTATCTTTAAATGAGCTTTTTAATATATCAAGTAAAATATTGACGCTATTAATTTGCGCTAAATTTGGATCTAGCTCCGTTAATCGCTTAAACATTTCGCCTGAAAAATGACTATCAGAGAAAATATTATTCAAGAGCAATTTTAGTTGTGGTTGTGAGGTGATGTTGCCTGAAGCAGGAAACATTACAACAGCTTCGTTATCATTAAGCTGTCTGTTTGTATGAGACAATAAAATCTCTGCAGCCCCTTCAAAGCCAATCAAGTGGCTTTTAGGTGGTAATATTTTGTCGTGAGTAAATCGCCAATGGAAAGGCGATTGAATAAAGCACATTTGCAACATATGTCTTGGTGCTTTTTCTGGTTTCTTTCTAATATGGGCTAATTTATTTTGATTAAACAATAAGCCATCGCCAGCATCTATATTTTCATACATTGATATTTCAGGAGTAATATTTTCCCTAAGACAAAGAGGGTGGATATCTTGTGCTCTTTTAGTGATATCTCCAAAAATAAATCCCGCTTTCTTAAGCTTATTTGTGGCCTTGATATCCATAAACTTTGTATTACCATGATGTTCATCATAGCCGTTTAAGTAAACAAGTATTTTTAGCATTTTTTCTGGACCACCATCGCAATGCCAGCTATTTGAGTAAGGTGGTGTTTCTTCGTTTGGGTCTGATTCACAAAAGTTATAACAAAGTAAGCTATATTCACTTTCAAAATATGAACAAAACAATTTATCTGTTTCTTCATTGAGTATTAAAGGTAAGAGCTTATTCATTAATTCAGGGTGTGCCAGTGCTGATTTATCCGTTTGGGCTTGTTTAATGAGTATTTCGCATAACTCTTGAGGAATAAGGTGTTTCAGGTGAGCATGGTGTTTATCGTTAATGTCTGTTTTATGGTTCTCATTTTTTCGAGTAAACATTTGTTGGCTAACGTTATCAAGTTCGTCATAACTGTGTTTTTTTTGATAATAGTAATGTGAAGCCTGATCGGCGCCAGGTACTAAATAATAGACTTGGTCATCGATTTTTTTTTCAATTTCATCCATGGGATATTTATCTTGAAAATGAAACTTAACTTTACGAACTTTCATACTATTAGCGCCTTAATGTTCAAAGTTTAATGTATTTTAAAATAAAGCAGTTTTTATGCCAAAAACCAATGTTATGTTGACATAATCACGATGAAAATTTTTATATTTATTGTTGATTATATTTAAGAAATTTTGTGCTCTATATTAGTTGAATGGGTTTGTAATTGTTCCGTACTTTTATATGTGAAGTAATACTCTTCGGGCATCACTTTGGCTAATATATTTTATTGTGGTTTTGAGCAAACAGAAAAGTATGTTAAACAAAGTCGTTATTGAAAAATAACTCCTTTGTTGAACATATTACTGGCTCGCGGTTCAAAAATTAATTTTTCGGTTCTACTCTAGGTACACCGTTATCATAATCAAACCCATATCGGCTATTTTTATCCCATAGGTCACGATAATGTTGAGGAGATTTAATTATAAATTCTTTCCATAACGAAAGAGCATCATTGAAATAAGGCACTATCTCTTTTTCATCTCCATACCGATATAACAAGCTAAGCAAAATAGAACTTACATATGCGCATTGTCCTTTTAATAGAAGGTAAAGGTGCTGATAACGCCTTTCGGTACTAATAGAGTTAAAGTAGCGTAACTGCGCTAATAGTATTTGCAAACAGTCTGAACGGCTGTTTAATTTTTGGTTTAAAATCTCTATCATGTTATTACAAATAATTTCAAAGACTTCAAAATCTAGTAGGGATTCTATTTTTAACTCTTTATGAGGAGGCTCAAATCGTGTTGCTTTTAATTCACTAATAATTGCTTGTTTATTAATGCTTTTTGAATCAAGCATAATTTCACTTGAAGGTAATGTGATTGCTCCTTCAACTTTTACACCGTCACTACAGTTGTAACACTTTAGTGCACTCCCTTGAAAAGATGCTAACAATAAATCCATTTGTTGTTTGCCTAAAAATAAAAATGATTCTGTCATCATTTTTTCGCTAAAATTTCCTTCGACTTCAAATTCGTTTTCTAAAGATATTGACTCATATTTGGCTTTACCTGATTTATCGTAATAATAACTCGACTTTGAATGGTGGTGATCTTTATGTTTATAGCCATTATCATTACCGAATAAATATATATTTTCACAGCCCATGTGAGCAAAGAAACTTAAAGCCATATTTCCAACTAAGGGGTTACAATAACCAAGGGTACTTGTATTATAACCAGCTGCAGATGAAGCAAGCTGATATAATGACGTACCCGGCTCGCCTCCTTTTAAAGCAACACCTGTCCAAGGGAATAAATCTGCAACTTCAGGGTACATGAGGTTAAGTACCAGTAAATTTATTTTTTTTCTATCTTCTTCATCTATATGGGCTTCAATAAAATCAGCTGTTGATTTTGTTCGTTCTAAACAGACATGAAAATCAGGTACGATATCGTGTGATAACAATGCTGTGGTGGCAGAGTTACAGGCAGCAATAATGACATGGTCTTGCATTTTTTTTATTACTTCAATGTCATTATCTAAAGATGGGCCATTGGCAACAATAAAAACAGGATACTGAGCAAGTTTTTTGGGTAAACTATACTCAGGCTTTAAAATTGCAGGTGACTTTTTAATTAAATTTACCGTATGAGCAATACTCATTAATGCATCATCAAAGAAACCAAACCCTAATGATAACTGATGAGATTCTAGCTTCATTTTCGCCATTAATCTTGACATAGCACTGGAAGGGTAGTGAAGGTAAAAAAGTGCACCGACTACACTGAATGCTCCTATGTCCCTAGTTCTATCTTTAAGTGTTTGATAGATTTCTACTTCTGAATCGCCAACGCCAATAAATAAATATGAGCCATCAGCATCAATTGTTTCTAAATAAGTTTTCCAATCAAAACAGTAAAGACTGGCAAAAAAATAGTCTGGGTTAGGTTCAAATATAGAAATATATGATGCTATTGTGGCTTCTCTTAGGGGCATTAAATGATAGCCCAAGCCAATACCTAAAATCACTTGACTGGGGATATGTTTATCAAGCTTCTCGTTTAACGATAAGTTTTCTGCTGCGGCGCAATAATGTTTGGAAATTTTTTGTATTAATTCAAGATGAAGAAAGTCTGCTTCATTTTTTAAATCTGCAATGTTTGTGAAGTTAGTATTGATGATTTTAGGGTTGGCAATAATTCGTTCTGCTTGCTGATTGACCTGTGATATAGGATCATCAGAATACATCGGAACGCCAGAATCGTAATCAATTATATTTGGCGTGCCATTAGTATTGAGAATAAGTTTAAACTTTTCACAGGGTTGAAAATTAATAAATGTTTCATAAATATCAGGGAAATATTTTTGAAACGCTTCCATGTTTTGTTGAAAACGAACTTGAGCTGTTTGAGCAAATTCTTCTTCCATTATTAGCCGTTGATTAATTTTGGCAAGTTGTTCTTCTTCATTCATTGTGTCACACCATTTTATCCTGTAATAGTTCCCTAATAACAAACCTAATCTTTAATAAATATCTCATTAAATAAACCGACAACTTTTTTAACGGTGGCTTTGGTGACATGTCTTTCATCTTTATCCCAAGGATCTTTTATACAATTAGTTACCATTTCATAGCTAGGTAGGTAATACATGTCGTCATTGTTCTTTACTAGCTCTTCTGCTGCGACTCTAAGTACTGACTTTGAGTGAGCGTTAGCGGTAATAACATGGTGCTCGTCAGCCCTTCCTGTGGCTAAGAAGGGGATAGGTGAAACAGTGATCACTAATTTAAGTTTTGGGTTGTGATTTTTTACAATATCAAAAAATTGCTGAATATTGTCGACGTTTTCTTGCACCGTTAATGTTTTATGCTTTATTAAGCGATAAAGATTCGCTCTATTTGTTCTTGGCATCCTCGCAATAACGGAGCCATCTCTGAGCTCCCAACATTCATTTAACCCTAAAGTTATAATGAATACTTCAACCTCCTCGAGTGCTTTTTTTACGGCATTTAAGTGTTTGTCATAGTCATTGACATATGCCTCGTGAGTCATGAACAAAACGTTCTCACGGTAAGGGTCAACCCAACTACCGTCGTTTTGTTGTATCAAAAGTTTTTGAGTGGGTTTTATACCAAAGGCTCTTTCGGCTAATTGCTTGAAGCTAGGACTATTAAATATAATGCCATAATTTGCACAGGCAATGGCAAGCTCATCTCCCGCTTTATAATTATCGACTATTAAACCTGACCATGGTTCGTCATTTCTTTCCGTTACGACGTAGTTAAACCCTTCTTGTTGGAAAATTTTTGCAATCTCCTGAGCGAAACAACTTCCCGCACTACCTATTGGAGTATCATAATCCACTATGGGGTATTTTTTGACATAAGGAAGAGACTCATACATTGATGAAGGGTGAGAAGGATGGTTAGGCGTTGGCCAATATATGCCTGAACTCGACGGCTTATTCTGCTCATCATATCGATTTATACTATCATTAAATTCGTGTTCAAATTTTGCTAGTTGTTTAAGGTTTTCAATATCTTCAACGTTGAGTTCGCTTTGCCAGTTAGTGCTGTCTCTAAAAGACATTTTCAATGTTTCTAATAAAATATCAATACTGTGTATTTGCTTTAATTGAGGATCTAATTCCATTAATCGTTCAAACATTGTTTTAGCAAAAACTTTATTCGAATATATATTGTGAAGAAGTAAACTTAGAAACTCTGGTGATTCAATTTTATTGGTAGGGGGAATAAAAGTGTATTCTGATAAATGATTAGAATCTCTTTGAGTATAGTTTAATATCTTTTTTGCTATCCCATCAAAAGCAATAGGCTTAGGGCTCGTATAACAGACATTGTTTTTAGTGAACTTCCAATGAAATGGAGAAGGTATGAAGCAAAATTCTAAAACATGTTGTGTTGAGTTTGCTGACTGGTAATGTTGATAGCCAAGTTGATTTGGATTAAAAAGTAAGACATCACCAACGCCCATTTTATCATATTTCGTCTTTTCACTTTCAGCACCGATTTTTTCCAAAATAGCATCAATTTCGGTGGGAGAAGCCTGATGAACCCCTAGTAATTCTCCTTGTTTTTTTAATTGAATCGTTGCATTTTTATCTATAAAAAGTGAACAATCTTGTTGGGCTTCTAAGTCGTCAAGGATAAGGCGCATTTTTAATTGTTTGATGGGGCCCTTATCACAATTCCATTGATTTAAAGGTTTTTTGTGTGTTTTATTTACTTCAGTTTTAGTATAGGAAAACCATAGTAAAGTATATTCACTTAAAAAATATGAGCACATCATGCTGTCGATATCATCACTTAATAATTCAGGTAGTAAACCGTTGATAATATCAGGATGGTAAATAGCGCTTTCAGATTCATCAGTGCCTTCAACAATTCGCTTGCATGTGTTTTTATCAATGACTTTCTTAAAACTAGCATGTAGTTTTGAGGTAAAATCCGAGGGTTGAATTTTACTTTTCCGCTTAAAGAGTCGCTGACTAACTTTATTCAACTCTTCAAAACCTTGTTCTTGTTCAAAATAATCTACAGAGTTGTCTTTATTTTTACATACCATAATACTTTTCATCTTTTAAAGGTTAAATACAAGGTTGATGCATGTTATAAAATATATAATTAACAAAAAGATAGTTACATATTTAATTTATGATCCTTTCTACATAGAAGGCTTCAGCTTTGGCAATACCTACGCTAGTTCCTCTTGTTATTGCATGCGCTTGAATTGCTTCTATACTTCTACTGTGTGGAAATTCTCTTAATTCTTCTGGGTAACAATTCAATGCTTGGATTTTTTTATCCATAAAATCAGTCACATCTGTAAAGTAATTCGCGATAAATTGTTGTTTTGAACTTGCTTGCCATTCAGTTGCCGACCTTACTTCAAAACTGAATATTTTTTTTACGCTACTTTGAGGCTGGGGTCGGCAGGCGGTAATAACTGCTTGATGCGTGATCGAGTGGTCAATATTTAGATCCGTACTACTGTGTGTGTAAATGATTTCAGCAGGATATGCTTCAATGACTGATTCAATCGTTTGAACCACTTTTAATAAAGGGACATTATCCATTTGGTTATCAGGTAACTCAAATTGATAAATCTGGCTTATGCCTAAAATATTAGCTACTTGCTTAAGAGAGTTACGGCGTGTTTTTGCATCATCTTGATTGGTTTTAATATCTTCTGGTATATTTTTTCTTGCACTTACACCGTTAGTCATGACAATAAGTCTTACCTCATCACCTTGAGCATAATGGCGAGCAATGGTAGCGCCCATCCCTAAGGTTTCATCATCACTGTGTGCGACAACCACCAGTACTTTATTCATTGTGAATTCCTTAAAATCTCTAAGCTTTTATCACCATGATTAAAAAGTAAATCGAGGATTGATAAATGCGAAGTAAAAGTATCTTTCATTTGTGAATAGCAAGGATGTTGATAATGTTGAAAATCAACTAGAATGCCTTCTTTTAAAAAACTTTGGGTGTTTAAATAATCTTCACCATGTATGCCCGAAATATATTGTGTTGCTTTAAAATATTGACATATTTCTTGTACCAGATCAGATTTGTTTTTATGCCAAACATATTCACTACTATAGCTGATTTTTGTTTCTATCTTTAACACCTTAAGAAAAAATGCTAACTGTGCTTTTAATAAGTCATTCAGTTGTAGATAGGAAGTATTATAGAAAGCTTCTAATTCTTTAGCGTATTGTTCAAAGTAAGGGGCTTTTTTATAATTAAAATAAATACTTTGCCAATGTTTCTTTTGCCATTTTGGTTGGTTGCCTATTTGAATCGTACTAATCGCTAAATTGCCAAAATTTCCTGATGTTTTTACTGGAACTGTTAACATGACTTCACCATTTTTAGACAGAAGCTTATTACGATTTACCATAGAGTTTTTTTCAAATTGTACGTGATCTAACACGATATGGTGATCACTGTTAGCTATTCGATCAAAATAGCCTAACCAAGGCAAATATGCGGGCTGGTTAATAGAAATTATTGTTTGATTTTTTTTATTCATTATTCTTCATGCTCAAAGAATTCTTGACAAGTTAGTGCTATTGCTCGTGCCTGAACAAGTGAAAGCTCTGGATAAATAGGTAAAGAAACGGTGGTATTCGCTAAATTTATCGCATTTTCAGTTGCTGAAAGTAATTCCCAGTCTTCAATGGGGACTATTGCGGTAATATTTTTGTTGGCTAAATATTTAATTAATGATTCTGGCTTATCGGTGACAACAATCGCTCTATACCTAACAGAGTGAGAATTTGAGCGATTATTTTGATTTACCATCTTTGAATTTACATCGAGTAAAGGTAAACCTGCTTGTTGATAAATTTGCCAAATTTTTGCTCTTTTTTTAATGAATGATGGCAATTTTTTCAGTTGTTCACGGCCTATAGCAGCTTGCATTTCTGTCATTGGAAAATTGAAATGAGCTGCATCATCTGTTGTCATATCAAAATCAAGGTAATGCCTTATTTGATTAATATGCTCTTTATTTTTGCTAACGATCATTCCTCCTTGACCACCGCTTGTTATTAGCTTAGTTGCATAAAATGAGAGTACGCCTATATCGGCTATTGTGCCCAACTTTTCATTGTTATAGCTTGCTCCTAGTGCTTGAGCTATATCTTCAATAATATGACCAGAAAAATGCGGAAGCTTACTGGCTTCACCGTACAAGTATGGGTAAATGAGCGTGTCTGCATTACTATTTGATAGACTATTTTGACAAATCGTTGTTGAGCCTTTTTTTATGTCAATGAATTCAGTTTTTATCTGAGCAAGCTGAGCTGCTTGTTTTAAGGATTGACACACATAAGAGGGCATCACAACTTTTTTACTGTTCAATTGCTGAATGGCTAAAAACAATGCCGATGAACCTGTTGAGGTTGCAACAGCATGTCCGTTTGGTAAACCTAGAAATTGGCACATCTCATTCTCAAAAAAAGTGACTTGTTTTCCACCAGCGAGCATGCCTGAGTTTAATACATCCATAGCTGCATTTAACTCTTCTTGTCCTAATGAAGGCTTGTTATGTGGGATCACAGTCATTTTTATAATAGCCTGCTTTTACTTTCATAGGGTTACCAATAATTAAAGAATAAGGTGGGAAGTTCCCTGCCTCTACTATGGTTCCTGCGGCAACTACTGAGTGGTGACCAATAAAGGCGCCTCCTTTAATCACTGAATGAGAGCCGACAAATACATTGTTCTCTAGCGTAATGTCTCGTCTTTCAACTTCAGTTGAAATTCCTAGGCACAATTTGTGAGAGTCAGCACAGTTTATTGATACGAAAGAAGCAATATCGCAGTTATCGCCAATGGAAACATTAGCACCATTGGCATTTACTTCAGACATACCTCCAATGTAAATGTTTTTGCCAAATTCAGGATCTCCATTAATCCATACTAATGGATGGAAAGGATTTTCCTTAAAATTGATATGTTGTGAGAAGGCGTTAGCGAAATCTTTATTCATCATTTGTAAAGTCACCAAAGTTTAAACAATTAAATGCCGGGATATCTCTACTGGCTTTTTTACCTAATATTTCAGCGTAATAAGCTGGAGGTAACCCATCACCTGGGCGCCTCAGACCAATTGAATTCTCATTTAGTGTTTCTCCGGCGGAAATATCTTTTAACGCAACGATACTTCTTCGAGCTAAGACACGCATTGATTTTTCTTTTTCTGTTGGCTCTACTTTTTCACTTCCAAGCATAGTGAAAGCACTGTGAATATGCTCAACCCATTGTTTTAGACTTTGTGGGTTTTCAGAAAACCAATGATCTGGGCCCGCTAAATCATTGTCTAAAGTGAAATGCTTTTCAAATACACGTGCGCCAAAAGTTACTGCTAATGATGAGGCTAACGGTCCTTGGCTATGGTCAGAAAAACCTAAATGTAAATTTGGGAAAGCAGCTGCCAACGTCTTTAATTTTTTCAAATTAATATCTTGTGGTGGTGTCGGGTATTGTGATGTACATAAACATAACACGCAGGGGTAGGCGTCATCTTTTAATGCCCCTAATGTTGAAAGTGCTTGGTACACTTCGCCTAAATCTGCCATACCACATGATAAAATGATCGGTAATCCAGTTTTAGCATAGTGTGATATTAAGGGTAAATTGGTAAAGTCGTCAGAGCCTATTTTTATTGCGTCTATGCCAATATCAAGTAACAAGGCTAAATCGGAAGGATTCTGAGGCGTTGATAAAAATAATATGTTTTTAGTGTCACAGTATGCTTTTAGTTGACGCCATTCTTGCTCAGATAGCTCCATGCGTTCAAACATATCTAGCATGGGTTCAGTAATTTCTTTGCCTTGAGATTGATAAGTGAATAGTTGGGTAGAATCACTACAAAATTCTTTGGCGGTAAACGTCTGAAACTTTACTGCATCGACACCTGCTTCAATTGCGGCGTCGATCATTTTAAATGCGGTTTCAATACTCCCATTGTGATTAATGCCTGCTTCGGCAATGATAAAAGGGGCATGTGTTAATGAAATCGTTTTCTTTCCAATAATTAAAGGGGTCATTATTTCACCAAATAAAAGTCAAACATGTGGCTTGATTGAAACAAACTTGGGTTATTAATTGTTTGTTCGCATTGTGTAAAACCAATGTCTAATGCAATGACTTTTAATTTGTCATAATCTACCCA
Organism: Colwelliaceae bacterium 6441; assembly: GCA_040779345.1. Lineage (GTDB taxonomy): Bacteria > Pseudomonadota > Gammaproteobacteria > Enterobacterales > Alteromonadaceae > Thalassotalea_H. The sequence continues at coordinate 346,616 of JBFONU010000001.1, forward strand.
AAAGCGATTAATTAATTCTTCTTCTATTGCATTTTTGATTTTTTCTTCTGGCCAATCTAGCCGCTGGTATGAAGCGATATGTTTTTCACGGAGAGACAAGTCGGGGGTTTGGGTTAAAAATACTCGCCCACCTTGAGCGGTCACTTGATAAATATTTTTCAAAATTGTTTTTAATTCATCATAATCATCAAAATATTGTAACGCACCACCGACTAATATCTTTTTAAAGAGAATGCCCTTTTTCTTGGTATTCTCTAATTTTAATAAGTTGTCGACATAAGGATGAATATTGCTAAATTCTTTACAATTTGTGTTAGCACGAATAATTGCTTCTTCAGAATAATCGAATAAATGGATTTCTTTAACTAATGGGGAAAAATACATTGACAAAAAGCCACAACCACCTGCAGCGTCTAATAAAATAGTATTTTTATCTACGCCGTCTAATCCATTAACAATGTCACTCATATATGCAAAGTAGTCGCCTATGGTTGCGCCACTTCGACCCATTGTGGCGAATGGATTCTCTTTTTTTACAGTGTCATCCCACCGAGATTGCCAAAGCTCACTTCTTGTTGGTGGATTTGTTTTTGCCATTTTAACCTCGTAGTTTTTTAGCGATAATTTCAGCTGTTCTTATTGCACCTTGTCCATCACATAATTTTAAAGCTTGCTGCGATAAAAGTAATAAGTTATCCGTGTTATTAATAAGGTGAAGCAATGTGCGTACCAGAGTTTTTTTGTTTAAAGCGTTTTCTTGCCCCAAATATATATCATTCATTACTGCATTTACTAAGGCTATATTCCGCGATTGATTCTCGCACGTTTTTAAAATCGCACAAGGCACGCCTAAACTAAATGCTTCCCACATCATATTTCCTGCAGCCGTGATGATTAGTTGCTGTTTTGCCATTATCTCAGCAATATTATCGAAATCAATAAAGTAGTTAATTAGTTCGCTGTGAAATTCTTTTTGTAGTTGTTCTACATGTGGGTTAATTGAGGTAGTTAATACATTGATAGTTATATTCACAGGAACTTGGGTTAACCAAGTCAATAATTTTGAAGTGGTGTTTAAAGGGTCTGTCGCCCCAATAGCAATAAGTAACTGAATAGGTTTATTAAGGGGAAATTTTAGTGCTGCTTTAGTTTCAAGACCTGACTGTTGAAATTCTTTTCTAAGCAAAGCATATTGAGGCCCAAGTAATAACGTTGTTGTTGTCGAAATAACGTTATATTCATCTGGATCTGCACAGGAGGCATCCCAAATGAGATCAATATCAGGGTAAGGTTTTCCTGAATCATTGAGTAGCATTACTTTAGGTATCGTCTTTTTTATGTTCATCATCCATTGATGACTGATCTGGTAATGATCAATAATAAGTAATGGGCTTTTTATGTTATTGCTCTGTAATTGAGCAACAATGTACTCACAATTAACCAATTCGCCACTATTTTCAATTGAGTATTTACTAGCAAGATTGAGTAATTGATGATGACTACTCGTCAGCGTTTTTCTAACATCATTACCTGCATTGCTCATAATAAATAAACATGAATACCCCTGAAGGTAAAGCGCGTCAGCTAATGACACACAGCGAGAAAAGTGACCGTAGCCAATAGCTGAATTTGCATCGCAACGAAAGCAAATGCTCATTAACGCACCTTAAATACTGGTTTAGTTACTTCTCCATGAAAGTATTGATTGAAATTTCCGTTATTATTGACTTCCACGGCAAGAGGGATGATTTCATCGTATGCGTCAAGTAATAACTTAATATGTGATGCTTGATGAGAATAAGAAATATTGTGCGCACCACCAACTAATATATGACGACTATGCATTTCCTGTTGAATTAAAGATGATAGCTGTTGTTCGGAAATCTGGTTGATTTTACCTATTAATAAAAAAGACCATGCAGGGTGCCCTGAAACAGAAAATAAGTTTTTTGCATTATGTTTCTCAATTAATGCTGTTAGGCCATCTATTAACAAGGTGCCCATATCGTGAATATGATCTAATACTTTTTCGCTGACTAATTTGTTGATAGTTTCTTTTGCGGCGGCTAAAGACAATGTTTCTCCACCAAACGTACCCGAATAGAAAATGTCTTCCATTAAGGTCATTATTTCTTTTTTCCCCGTAATGGCAGATAAGGGAAAGCCATTCGCCATGCCTTTACCAAAGGTCGCTAAATCTGGCGTTACCTTAAATAATGATTGAGCACCACCGAGATCAAATCGAAAGCCGGTGATGGTCTCATCAAAAATAAGTACAGCACCATTTTGTTCGCATAATGCTTTTACTCTTTGTAAAAAATTATCCTTAGGGTAAAAAACATTCATCGGCTCTAAAATAACAGCTGCAATTTTATCGGGGTGTTCAGCAAACAATAGTTCAAGTGAGGAGATATCGTTATAGGTAAACTTATGGGTTAATGCTTTAACTGCTTTTGGTACACCTAAATCGCGAGTTGTTGAACCAATATACCAATCTTGCCAGCCATGGTATCCACAAACCGCAATATGGTCTTTTTTAGTATAAGCTCTAGCTAAGCGAATTGCTGCTGAGGTTGCGTCGCTACCGTTTTTGCCAAATCGAACCATCTCCGCGCATGGGATTAATTCGACCATTTGCTCAGCGACTTCCATTTCTAATTGATGAGGGAGTGAAAAAGTCACTCCATTTTTAAGTTGCGCTTGAATGGCCTGATCTACATCATGATCACAGTAGCCTAATGAAATAGATAATAAACCATTCACAAAGTCAGTATATTGATTGTCATCAGCATCCCAAACCTGACAGCCTTTCCCTCGCTTAATAAACAACGGTGACACGTGAAGAGGGTAAACTAATTTACTTTTACTAAAGGTTTGGCTTCCTAATGGGATGGTTTTTTCAGCTCTAATTAATAATTTTTCAGAGTTAGCGTACTTGTTTTTCATAAGCAAAACTTAACCTTTATTTATTGGTTTTAGAGGCTGAGGTTCTAAAACATATTGATGATTAATTTCTGATAATTGTGGCTGAGTATTAATCAGCGTTAAAATGTCACAAAACCTAAATTTAGGGTTTTTGGGGTAGAGATTTTTATAGATAGTTTCAATTAATGTGAAGTCTTCAGGTTGATCTACTGTCCACCTTAAATGAGATAAATTGTCAGGATGGCGCAATTCTCGGCAAACATTTTTAGTGTTTTCATGGTATAAATAAGGAGTGACGTGCTCTCTCTCTTCTGGTGACGTTGCATTTTTAAATGCTTGTTCTAATGCCGAAAAAGTAAAAACTTCTGTATCAAGCCCATCAGGAAAAGTAGGGTGGGTGCAGTTACTGGTATAATCAGCTTTAGTCGTTAAGTGTAACGAAATGACTTTATCAACTATTTCTGGGTCAATCACTGGACAGTCGCCAGTGATGCGAACAATGTGATCACTAGGATACGATATACTGGCGTGATAATACCTTGCTAATACGTCATGAAGACTGCCTCTAAAGCACTTTATCTTGATTGATTTACATAATACCTCAATGTCATTATCACTTGCGTCATCGCTTGTAGCGACAATAATTTTATCAATTAATTTAGCCTCTTTTAGGCGCTCAATTTGATGTGTCAACATTGCTTTTCCCAATATTGGCTTAAGCACCTTTCCAGGTAAGCGAGTCGAGCTCATTCTAGCTTGTAAAATTACGTTAACTGTCATTTTTCGTCTTTTCTACCTTAACTTGATGTTTTAACTGTCAATATTCCATAGACTAGGAGTGATTAAAGCCTCGTTATTTGAAGCAAGCTTTTGGCCAATGTGTTGCATTTTTTCTGTATTTTGATTGATCAGCTGTTGAGCAAGTAAGTAATGCTCGGCAATTTGTTCGAGCTGTGTCACTGAACAGCACCCGATTACAGCTTTATCAATAAATTGCTGTTGGTGAATAAGTGCTAAAGCTAAAGTTAACGGTTGGCAATGTAAAGCATGGCAGTATTGATGAAAACTATTTATTTTTTCTTTGAATGGGAGAAAATATGCTGGTAAGTCTTCGATGTCAGCTAACAATATGCCTTGAAGGAATAAAGATCTTACGTGAACTTCAGTCGTTAAAAGTACGTTTTTAATCTCATTTTTAACAAAACGTTGATCGAGCCAGTTCATCGGAAGTTGCACTATATCAATGTTAAAGCGTTGGCATATATTAACAACTTGTTCTGGTTGGTAAACCGAGATACCTAATTTGTTAATTACACCTTGCTCTTTTAGCTGGGCTGCTTGGTGATAGTATTCATGTGCTTGGGAAGATGTTAAGTCGTCAGCATGATGAAATAAAAGCGCGTCAATTTTTTTGCAGCCTAATCGAGTAAGACTATTATCGACAATATCAGCAATGGATAATGATTGCGTAGATAACTCAGGGATTTTAGTGACAATAGTAAAGTTGTTACCTGCGTTTAACTCTCCTAAAACACTTTCACTTTCGCCATAGGCTGCGGCTGTATCTAATGTAGTAATACCAATATTTTTCGCTAAGGCTAATATTTTTTCAACTTCAGCGACAGAAACCTTACCTTTAACATTGGTGATACCGTAATTAAGGCCAAATTGTACTGTCCCCAATGCTAATTTCATTTTCTATCACTTAACAAATCAGTGAGTGTTGAAACGATATGCTTGAAGTCTTCCTTGCTAAGATCAGGGTATAAAGGTAATGATAAACACTGCTCATAGTAAGACTCTGCCTGAGGAAAATCCCCTTCATTGAAGCCTATTTCTTGGTAATAAGGTTGAGTGTGAATTGGAATATAATGAACATTTACACCAATATTTGCTTTTCGTAATTGGTTAAATAAAGTTGTTCTATCAATAGGTGATTCGTCAGTTAATTGAATTAAAAATAAATGATAACTACTTTTTGACTGTTCATTTTGTTGTTGAAATGAAAGAGGCAAACCTTTTAAGGCTTGTAGGTAGTTTTTGGCTAATGCTTGACGTTGTTCAATAAATACATCTAAGCGTGGTAGCTGACTTAACCCTAGGGCTGCTTGAAGCTCAGTCATTCTGAAATTGAAACCTAAACTTTGTTGCTCATAGTACCAAGCTTGCTCTTTATTCGCCGTTAATTGTTCTGGATCTTTTGTGATGCCATGGCTACGAAGCTGTGCTAATTTTTGGGCGTATTGATGATTATTCGTTAAGACCATTCCCCCTTCGGCGGTCGTAATGATTTTTACGGGGTGAAAACTGAAAACCACCATGTCACTATATTGACAATTACCTATTTTTTTACCTTGATACTCACCACCTATTGCATGGCTAGCATCTTCGATGATCTTGAAATTATACTCTTGAGCAAGTTGATGAATCCGTTGCATATCGCAGCTTAAACCTGCCATATGTACAACTATTAGGACTTTGGGGAGTTGTTTGTTTTTTTTAGCAAGAATGAGCTTATTCTGAAGTTCTTTCGGGCAAATATTCACAGTTTTTCTATTAATATCAACAAAGTCGACACTTGCCCCACAGTAAAGAGCACAATTTGCTGAGGCAACAAATGAAATGGGGGAGGTCCAAACAATATCCCCAGATTTAATGTCTAAAGCTAAGGTGGCAATGTGTAAGGCAGATGTAGCACTATTTACCGCGAACGCATAAGTGGCTTGGCAATAATTCGCTATTGCTTTTTCAAAGGCAGGAACTTTTGGCCCTTGGGTAATAAAATCAGAGGTTAAAACATCGACAACTTGCTTAATATCTTCCGGTAAAATTTGTTGACGACCATAAGGGATCATTCACAGGCCTCATAGTTAAACTTTTTAATTTCTTCAACACTCATAAATTCAGGATTATCATGCGAGTTATATTCGTAGCCGTGTTCCACTGGCTTACCTTTTTCATTAAGTGCATTGATTGTGAAATCGTTACCTCGACTACTAAAACTTATGCTCGGTGCAATAACAAAGTGATCTTCGTACTCAAAAGTGTGATAGGAATCATCAGCAGGGCACATCACTTCATGCAGTTTTTCACCTGGTCGAATACCTACCGTTTTATGCGCTAAATCAGGAGCTATAGCTGTGGCTAAGTCGGTAATTTTAATTGAAGGAATTTTGGGAATGAAAATTTCGCCGCCAAGCATTCTGAGAAAGTTCTTTAATACAAAATCGACGCCGCCTTGTAAAGATATCCAAAACCGAGTCATTTCTTGATGAGTGATGGGTAAATGATCTGAACCATCGCGAACCAATTTCTCAAAGAAAGGGACAACTGAGCCACGTGAGCCCACAACATTTCCGTATCTAACGACTGAGAAACAAGTTTTATGACCACCACTTATGTTGTTAGCGGCGACAAATAATTTATCAGAAACCAATTTGGTGGCGCCATATAAATTAATAGGGCTAGCGGCTTTATCGGTAGAAAGAGCAATGACTTTTTCAACATTGTTATCAAGTGCTGCTTCAATAACATTTTCAGCACCGTTGATATTCGTTTTAATGCACTCCATTGGATTGTATTCTGCCGCAGGCACTTGTTTCAAAGCGGCGGCATGAATCACAAAGTCAACGCCGCTCATCGCTCTTCGTAAACGATTTACATCACGAACATCACCAATAAAGTAACGCATACATTTGTCATTATAGACTTGTTGCATCTCAAACTGTTTAAGTTCATCACGAGAATAAATGATTATTTTTTTAGGGGAGAAGCGCTCAAGTAATGTTTTTACGTATAGCTTGCCGAACGAACCTGTTCCACCCGTTATTAGAATTACTTTATTATCGAATATAGTTGTCATTTTAACCTCAAGTCCTTACTGTAAACATTATTTCAACAGTCAGTTTCAAGTATAACCTATTATTAATTTTTTTAATTAACATCAGTGGATTATGTGCTTATCTCTATATAGAGACAACCGTTTTTAATCAATAAATGGTGATTGTTTCTATTAAGATTGATCATAGAACATTGAGACATAATTAAATATGATTAATGCATATAAATTGGTGTGTCATTAACGATTAATGCTTGACCATTTTTATAGGCACGATTCATCCCTTGAATGAGGACATCATGTTTAATACATCTTTTATCGTGAATTTCTTCTGTGTAATAAAATTCAACGCTATCCCAACCCAATTCTTTAATGAATTTTTTGATGCTACTGATGTTTTTTTGGTAATCAGTATCAAGAGTAAATAGCCCAATATTATGTCTGTTACCTTTCTCAAATTTGGTATGATTCTCTAATGTGCATTTTGCATAACCACTCATTACAAACATAGTTCTCTCACTTATTTTGCCTATTGATATGGCATTACTGCCATATTATTGTCTTCGGTGAGGTTATAAAGCATATATCGATCCAATAATTAAATAGTCAAATTAATGACTTTTTATGATGCCATGTGTCAAAAGTTTGTTGAAAATTTATAATTGCTAGTTACAATCAAGATATTGAGTCAAAACTAATTGGTTTATCAAAGAATTATGCATGGTCAAAAACATATTCTTGTCGTTGATAATGATGTCGCTCGACGTCAGCAAATAGCAACTGTGTTATCTTTTGTTGGAGAGCATTATCAAACATGCGCCGAAGACGAAATAGCTGAAATATTTAAACAACAAGGTAATACGTTAACCGTCATACTATGCGGGCGTGTCTCAGGCGCTGTTGCCGAGTTTGTCAAAAACAACCCTGCTTGCCCATTTATAATTCATGATGTTATCGATCAAGGTGAGGTTGAGCATTGTGTTAATGTGATCGGAGAATTAACGACACCGCTCAACTATGCACAACTGACTGAAATGGTACACCATTGCCATCAATATCATAATAAACTTCCTCATAAACACAGTAAAAATTCCGGTAATAGTCCGTTGTTTCGCTCATTAGTTGGCGCAAGTGAACCGATGCAACAGGTACGATTTTTAATTGAACAAGTTGCCTCTACTCATGCGAATGTGTTGATCTTAGGTGAGTCAGGTACCGGAAAAGAAGTGGTAGCGCGTAATATTCATAATTTGTCTAACCGCAGTAAAGCGCCATTTGTCCCCGTTAACTGTGGTGCGATCCCGCCTGATTTATTAGAAAGTGAGTTGTTCGGTCATGAAAAAGGCGCCTTTACTGGTGCTATTTCTACGCGTAAAGGACGTTTTGAACTTGCTGAAGGTGGTACGTTATTTCTTGATGAAATTGGTGATATGCCGCAACCCATGCAAGTGAAATTATTACGAGTATTACAAGAGCGCACATTTGAAAGAGTTGGAGGTGCGAAAAGCATTAAGGCAGACGTACGTGTGATTGCTGCCACTCATCAAAATCTTGAAGAAATGATCAAAGAAGGCAGTTTTAGAGAAGACTTATATTATCGATTGAATGTTTTCCCAATTGAAACCCCTTCATTAAGAGCTCGCAAAGAAGATATTCCTTTGTTGTTAAAAGAACTCGTTACACGTTTCGAGCATGAGCAAGGACAAACGGTTCGTTTTACCGAGCAAGCAGTCGAGTCATTAAAAGAACACGCTTGGTCAGGAAATGTGCGAGAACTGTCTAATTTAATCGAACGTATGATCATTATGTATGCTGAACAGGTGGTGAATGTAAGTGAACTCCCCCACAAGTACCGCCATATAGAGGTCGAAGAGTATACCCCTGAATATCCTGAAGAGCTTCAAGAACGTGAAGCGATTAATGAGTTATTTGCTGGTTTTGATTATGACGATGATGAAAGCGACGACAATGATTTTTCTGATAGTTTTGAAGAACAAGAGGACTCAGGAAATAAAGTGGATAAATTACCTAGTGATGGATTGAACTTAAAAGAATATCTAGCTGATTTAGAAGTGTCTTTAATTACTCAAGCACTGGATAAAAACGAATGGGTGGTGGCACGCTCTGCTGAATTACTGGGTATGCGCCGTACCACATTGGTTGAAAAAATGCGTAAATATGCCCTACAAAAAAGCGATAATTAATTCAAATTAGCACGTAATAATCTTTATCCGTCAACAATTGTATTTTGGTGTTATCTCTCTAATGCCAAATTATTGACCGACCAAAAATCCCACTTAATCAATTGAAAAACATACATAAAATCTAATGGCATAAAAAATGCTTTATTTGGTTGTTATTCTAAACCGAGTGAAATGTTATGGCCGTTGCCTATTCTAATCAACAAACAGAGAGTTGTTCTAGCAGTTTGCATCATCAAACTGTCTTTCCATTTATTGAACAGCCATTAGTCAATGCTCGCTCGGGTTTACAACAAGAATCTTATCAAGGTGAATTGCCACACCTAAGAAAGCAGTCAACGCAGCTCGAAAAAATCATAGATGCGATGCCAACCGGTATGATCATGCTAGATGGAAATGGTGTCGTAGTTAAAATAAACAAAATTGCCAGTAAATTATTGGATGAACCTATATTAGGTTATCCATGGTTTGATGTGATCCGTCGCTCATTTAAACCCCGAGCGGATGATTGGCATGAAGTGTCACTAAATGATGGTAGACGCGTTAAATTAGAAATATCTGCATTAGAAGATCAGCCAGGTCAATTGATCATGATCACTGATTTAACGGAAACGAGATTACTACAAGACAAATTAAGCCAATTACAACGCCTATCTTCGTTAGGTCAAATGGTCTCAAAATTGGCGCACCAAATACGCACCCCGTTATCTGCTGCCATGTTATATGGCGCTAATTTAAAGAACAAAAAGCTGAAAGATCAAGACCGCGATAATTTTCAAGATAAATTAATGTCTCGATTGAAGGATCTTGAGCAACAAGTAAACGACATGCTGTTATTTGCGAAAAGTGGACAACAGCAGGTCGTAGAGCCTCTTTCTGTCAATGAAGTTATTAATGACTCAACGCAAGGTTTAGAAGCCTTGATTGAAAAAGCTCAGGCCGAAGTGACTATTCAACCCTGTCCTGAAGATTGTCATATTTTAGGCAATAAAAGTGCCTTGTCAGGCGCAATACAAAACTTGATCCACAACAGTATACAAGTCATCAAGCAGCATGCTCAAATTCAAATATCTGCTTATTGTAAAGACAAATATGCTTATATCAGCGTCAAAGATAATGGTGAAGGTATTAGTGCTGAATTAGCGAATAAAATTTTCGAACCTTTTTATACGTCTCGTGTTCAAGGCACAGGATTAGGTTTGGCGGTTGTTAAATCTGTTGCACAAGCTCATCAAGGTAAGGTGCATTTATTAAGTCAGCCAAATGAAGGAGCGCATTTTTGTATTAAGTTGCCTTTGTTACTGAATAATCCCTTATCTGAAGATTATTTACCTGATGATAGCGACATAAATTTCTCACAGGAGAATACTCATGACACAAAATAAAATTTTAGTGGTTGAAGATGACTCAGGACTTCGTGAAGCACTCGTAGATACATTAATGCTCGCGGGTTATCACTGTGTGGAAGCAGACTCTGGCGAAAGCGCTTTACTGTTATTGAAAAACCAATCGGTTGATCTTGTGGTGAGTGATGTTCAAATGGGGGGGATGTCAGGTTTATCTTTACTCAAAAGTATAAAATCCACCTATCCTAAAATGCCAGTATTAATCATGACAGCATATGGAACTATTGATGATGCGGTACAAGCGATAAAAGACGGCGCGTGTAATTATATGGCAAAACCTTTTGCACCCGAAGTATTGCTCAATATGGTCAACCAATATGTGCCATTACAAACACATGACGTATTCGAGCCAGTGGTTGCCGATAAAAGAAGTATCGAGTTATTAAGGTTAGCGAAAAAAGTTGCAACAACTGACGCATCCGTGATGGTTCTCGGGCCAAGTGGCTCAGGTAAAGAAGTTTTAGCGCAATATGTGCATTATAATTCGGCACGTTCTGATAAACCATTTGTTGCGATAAATTGTGCGGCAATTCCTGAAAACATGCTTGAAGCTACGTTATTTGGTTATGAGAAAGGGGCTTTCACTGGCGCTATTCAAGCGTGTCCTGGCAAATTTGAACAAGCGCAAGGTGGGACAATTTTACTTGATGAAATCACAGAGATGGATTTAGGCCTACAAGCAAAAATTCTTCGTGTCTTGCAAGAGCGAGAAGTTGAACGTTTAGCAGGAAGAAAAACCATTAGCCTTGATGTACGTGTTATTGCAACGAGCAACCGTGATCTAAAAGAGGCTGTGAAAGCGGGAATTTTTCGTGAAGATTTATACTATCGTTTAAACGTATTTCCTTTAACTTGGACAGCATTAGCTGAGCGAAGAGATGACATTATTCCTCTAGCAAAACATTTAGTTGAGCGTTTATGTCAAAAAAGTGGAGAAGCTATACCTGAATTTACCGCTTCTGCACGCAATAAATTAAGTGCTTATCATTGGCCAGGTAATGTACGAGAATTAGATAACGTGATCCAGCGTGCATTAATTTTACAAAGCGACCATAAAATTGACGCTGGTGATCTGCTGATTGAAAATTTTGATACGCCGACTTTAATTGAGTCTCCTAGTGAGGCTGCCTGCGAAGATAAATTAGGTAATGAGCTGAAATTGCAAGAACATCAAATTATTCTAGATACATTGCAAGCCTGTCAAGGAAGCCGAAAAGATGTTGCAGACAGGTTAGGGATCAGTCCGCGTACCTTACGATACAAAATTGCGCGAATGCGAGATTCTGGTATTCAAATTCCTGCCTAATATCGAGAATAAAATAAACACCAATAAGTCACTTTATTGGTGTTTTTATCTATTTATCCCAATGGTTAACTATTGATAAAATCCCCCATCCACATGAGTTGTTTATGTTAATTCACATCTTATTTAATTGTTTTATATAGTAAAATTTTAATATAAACCTCAGCGTCCCAATTGGCACTTTGCTTGCAGTAACACGGTATAGCGTTTAATAAACAAAATATTGACACAAGCGAGAAATCCATGGATATCAAAACCAATTCACTTTATGCCCAAATGCAAAGTATGCAACTTGAAGCTATGGGTAATCGTATGTCATCTGTTGAAAACAACATAACACCGGTTAATCAATCCACCAGCGACTTTGGTAATATGCTTAAGCAGGCGGTGAGTGCGGTTAATGATGTGCAACATGAAGCCAAAGATAAACGAAATGCTTTTGAAATGGGCGACCGAAGTGTGACATTGGCTGACACTATGGTGACAGCAGCTAAAGCTGGTATCGCATTTGATGCGACATTACAGGTACGTAATAAATTTGTTGAAGCGTATAAAGAAATTATGGCAATGCCAGTTTAGTCGAAATTATCATTAACTTGTATAAAGCGCAGTAACGCAGTCAATTAAGCGGAGAAGTTAAGTGGCAGATATCAGTAATACAGCATTAACAGCAGCAGATGGCGGATCAGATCTTGTTGCAGACGACAATGCTGATAATCATATAGATGAGCAAAAATCAGGCTTTGCTTCCGCTATGGGCAATGTTGATATTTTACGTCAATTAACCTTAATAATGGCACTGGCTATTTGTTTAGCCATCGCAATATTTGTCATTATGTGGGCTAATCAACCGGACTATCGTTATTTAACAAAGTTGCCAACAGAGCAACTGATCACCACGATGGACTTTCTTGATGCAAATAAAGTCGATTATCGTCAAGAAAATAACACCATTTCTGTACCAACAGAAGAATATCAAAATGTTCGCCTATTACTCGCTCGTGAAGGTTTAACTGATGAGCCTGACGAAGGCAGTGATATTTTGATGCAAGATATGGGGTTTGGTGTGAGCCAGCGCTTAGAAAGAGAGCGGTTAAAACACTCACGTGAACAGCAACTTTCTCGTACAATAGAAGAATTACAAACCATTAGTCGTGCACGAGTATTATTAGCGATACCGCGAGATAACGTTTTTGCGAAACGAGAAAAAAATCCTTCTGCAACCGTTGTACTAACTTTACGTAAAGGCCGTTTATTATCAGAAGAAGAAGTTGATTCTGTGGTCGATATTGTTGCGTCTGCGGTACAAAGCTTAGATCCAAACCGCGTGACAGTCACCGATCAAAATGGTCGTTTACTCAACTCAGGATCACAAGATTCTGTGTCCTCACGTTCAAGAAAAGAATTTGAAATAGAGCAAAAACGTGAAAAAGAATACATGGACAAAATTGATAGTATTCTGATCCCTGTGGTTGGCCTAGGAAATTATACTGCTCAAGTCGATATTGCAATGGACTTTACCAATACAGAAGAAACACAACGCCGTTATAATTCAGACTTACCTGCACTTCGCAGTGAAATGAAAGTTGAAGATAGCACCTTAGGTGGTGCGTTAGGGGGAATACCTGGTGCGTTAACGAATCAACCTCCGCTTGATTCAAGTATTCCTGAAACGGCTGGGGGAGCGAATGCACAAAAAGCGATGCCAAGCAGAAAGCACCTAGAATCAACCAAAAATTATGAATTAGACGAAGCCGTTAGCTATACTAAGCAGCAAACAGGTGTTATTCGTCGGATAAGTGTCTCGGTTGCGCTTGATTATTTATCTTCGACCGTTCCTCCTGCCGAAGGTGTTGAAGATGCTCAACCTACCACAACGCAAGTACCTCGTTCAGTACAAGAATTAGCCAACATTCGCCGTTTACTTCAAGGCAGCATAGGCTTTGATTTACAACGTGGTGATGCATTGGAGGTGGTGACATTACCCTTTAATCGTGTTGATCAAGGCACAGCAGTTGTTTTACCTTTTTATCAACAAGAATGGTTTTTCAAATATGCGAAGCTAGGTGGCGCTTTATTATTAATTACTATTTTACTGCTAACGGTTGTTCGCCCAATGGTGAATCGATTAATCAACCCAGATCAAACACCTTCTGATTATGGCGATAAATCACTTGATTCGCACATTGATTTAGGCGATGAAACCATGGATATGCTAACATCAGACTTTGATGCAGCAGCAGTAGGTTTTGCCCCAGATGGCAGTTTACAGTTACCTGATTTACATCGAGATGAAGATATCTTAAAAGCGGTTCGGGCATTAGTGGCTAATGAGCCTGAATTATCCTCGCAAGTAGTGAAAAGTTGGTTGTTAGAAGATGAGTGATGAAAGCCAAGAATTAGCGCCAATGCCTACAGGCTTTGACGTTGATAAATTAGACGGTTCAGAAAAAGCGGCAATATTATTGCTCAGCCTTTCAGAAGAAGATGCTGCGCAAATTTTAAAACATCTTGAACCCAAACAGGTACAGCAGGTCGGCATGATCATGGCGGCGATGGAAGATTTTACTCAAGAAAAAATCACCGCCGTACACAAGTTATTTATCAATGAAATTCAAAACTTTAGTACCATAGGTTTTAATAGTGATGAGTTTGTTCGTAAAGCATTGACGGCGGCATTAGGTGAAGATAAAGCCGGTAACTTGATCGATCAAATTGTCATGGGCGGTGGTGCCAAAGGACTCGATTCATTGAAATGGATGGACTCTAAGCAAGTGGCTAATATTATTCGAAATGAGCATCCTCAAATTCAAACCATTGTTTTATCTTATTTAGAGCCGGAACAATCGGCAGAAATTATGAGTCAATTTGCTGAAAAAACACGTTTAGATCTGATGATGCGAATTGCTAACCTTGAAGAAGTTCAACCGGCGGCATTACAAGAGTTAAATGAAATTATGGAGAAACAGTTTGCTGGTCAAGCGGGCGCACAAGCTGCGAAAATGGGCGGATTGAAAGCCGCTGCTGATATCATGAACTACCTAGATACTAACGTAGAAGGTATGTTGATGGACTCAATTCGCGAACACGATGAAGAAATGAGTCAGCAAATTCAAGACTTGATGTTTGTCTTTGAAAATCTTGCGGATGTTGATGATAGAGGCATTCAAGCCATACTTCGTGAAGTGCAACAAGATGCCTTAATGAAAGCCATTAAAGGGGCGGATGAAACACTTAAAGATAAGATAATGTCGAATATGTCTAAACGTGCCGCAGAAATGATGGCTGATGATTTAGAAGCTATGGGACCTGTGCGTATTAGTGAAGTTGAAGCTGCGCAAAAAGAAATATTATCTATTGCTCGCAGGCTTTCAGATGCGGGTGAAATTATGCTTGGTGGCGCAGGTGGCGGCGATGAATTCTTATAATGCGTTAACAGTGATTTATGATGAAAACGTTTAAAAATAATCAAACAGCCGATGAGTTAGTTAAAGGAACGGATGAAAGTGAACTTGACGTTTGGTCACTTCCCTCGGTGGAAGTTGAAATTGACGAATCTTTAGTAAAAACCAATGCGTTAGGTAGAAAGCCTACTTGGAAGTATGAGCCACCTGAAGAAGTGGAAGAAATTCAGCCGTTAACAGCTGAGGAGATTGAAGAAATACGTCAAGCTGCCTATGAAGAAGGTTTCAACCAAGGAAAAGAAGAAGGGTTTTCAACAGGTTTTGAAGATGGTAAAAAATCAGGTCACGAAGAAGGGATAACACAAGGACACGAAGAAGGGCTTGCCAACGGCCTCGAGGAAGGTCAGCAGCAGATCAAAGAGCTAACGGATAATTGGAGTGAGCTCACCGAGCAACTCCATCAGCCTTTAGCGGTAGTGGAAAAAAATATCGAACAACAATTATTGCAGCTGACGGTACAATTAACAGAAGCCATTACTTTGCAAGAAGCCAAAACCAATCCTGATATTATTTTGTCAGCTATTGCCCAAGGAATGAAATCTTTACCTAGCCAAGATGCTCAAACTCAAATATTACTTCACCCTGAAGATATTACGATAATCGAACAACAGTTTTCTGAGCAACACATCCAAGAGCAAGGTTGGCGACTAGTTCCTTCCCCGCAGCTTGCTCAAGGGAGTTGCCAAATAGAAAATAGCACATCCAATATCGATCTTTCGATAAAGTCTCGCATGAAAGAAGTGTTGGACTCATTTTTGCAAGAAGCCTTACACCAGTAAAATTGCAATAAAGCGTCAATAATCAGCCATGATAGATGTTCAACGAATCAATCAACGATTAGAAAACTGTCAACACTTTATCCATCCCCATACCGTTTCTGTGGCGGGAAAGTTAGTACGTGTCGTTGGCTTAACGCTTGAAGCCGTGGGGGTTAAAGCAGCAGTTGGTAGTCAATGCTTAGTTGAAACAGCTCAAGGTGACTTAATAGCTGAGATTGTTGGCTTTTCTAAAGACATCACTTATTTAATGCCTGAGCAAAGTTTGCAAGGTGTTTTACCAGGAGCAAGAGTTGTTCCTTTATCAACAAAATCACGTCTGCCGTTATCTATGGAATTATTAGGACGGGTGATTGATGGCGTGGGAAAACCACTTGATGGCAAAGGCCCAATTAAAAGCACTGACGTTTACCAAGCCAATAACGCTCCAATTAACCCTTTATCAAGGCGAGCAATAACAGAGCCATTAGATGTTGGTGTTAGAGCAATTAATAGTTTTATCACCGTTGGGCAAGGTCAACGAATGGGGCTTTTTGCTGGCTCAGGTGTGGGTAAGAGTGTTTTACTTGGCATGATGACTCGCGGCACAACTGCCGATGTGATTGTAGTTGGTCTTGTTGGTGAGCGTGGTCGTGAAGTTAAAGAATTTATTGAAGAGATTTTAGGTGAGGAAGGGAGAGCGCGTTCAGTGGTCGTTGCAGCGCCTGCTGATAACTCACCATTAATGCGCTTAAAAGGATGTGAAACAGCGGTACAGATCAGCGAATATTTTCGAGATCAAGGACTGAATGTTTTATTACTGATTGATTCAATTACCCGTTATGCACAAGCACAACGTGAAATTGCCCTTGCTGTAGGTGAGCCTCCAGCGACAAAAGGCTACCCGCCTTCAGTGTTTTCAAAGTTACCACAACTTATTGAACGAGCAGGGAATGGTGGAGATGGACAAGGCGCTATTACCGCTTTTTTTACGGTGTTAACCGAGGGCGATGACTTACAAGACCCTATCGCAGATGCCGCAAGAGCTATTTTAGACGGTCATATTGTCTTATCTCGTGAGCTTGCTGATTCAGGCCATTACCCAGCGGTTGATATTGAAGGGTCTATCAGTCGTGTTATGCCAATGGTCACAAGTCCTGAACACCAAGAACTTGCCCAGCAGTTAAAACAAGTTTATTCATTGTATCAGCAAAATAAAGATTTGATTGCCATTGGTGCATACAGTAAGGGAAATGATCCAAGAATTGATCAGGCAATTCAATTGCTGCCTGTGATCCGTTTCTTCTTACAGCAAAAAATGACCGAGGTAATACCTTACGATCAAAGTTTAAGTCAATTACAAGAAATATTATCAGCAGCACAAGCGCATGCAAATAATCAACAAGTACCCAATCAATAAGACAATTGAAGATAATTTTTCTTTTGATTGTTAACTGAGAAAAGAGGTCGAGTTAACTATGTCTATGAAACAATTAGATACGCTATTTAAATATGAAAGCGATAGAGAAACAAAAGCTGCACAACAATTGCAACTTGCTGAGCATGAATACCAAGACAATTTATTGCGCTTGCAAAGTGTGGGTGATTATCGCCTAGAGTATATGAAACGACTTAATCAACGTTCTATGCAAGGGATAGATAGCGCGACGTATCGACATTTTCATGCGTTTGTTGCCAAGCTTGATAATGCTGCCGAACAAGTAGAAATAGCCATTAAACAAGCAAAGTCACTAGTTGAACAACGAAAAATTCAGTGGTTAGCACAAAGAAGAAAAGTGCAAGCTGTTGAGCATTTAAGAGATAAAAAACGAAAAGTGATGCAAATTAAAGCCGATAAACAAGAGCAAAAAATGTTTGATGAAATCGCCACACAACAGTTTATTAGAAGACAAGCCTAGTTTTTATATGAATTGGAACAAGTTTTGCTTTAACCAGCTATAGAGATAAAAAAGTCAAATGACTTTATTCGATAAATTGTAAAGGTTGAATTATGCCACAAATAAATGTTTTAGCGATTGATATAGCTCAAGCCACTGAATCAAAAGGTATTTCTGAGCAACCCACCCAAAGTGACGCGTCGAAATCTTCTGCTTTTTCTGATGTTATGGCAAAGCACGAAAACCAAGAAAGCGGCAACAATTCTCAAAATAGTGGCAAAGAAGGTATACAAGGTGCCGGCACGAAAGTTGATGAAAATAGCAATACAGGGCCAAACACTCATCAGGGTAAAGTAAAGCGTGAGTCGACAGATGAAACTGATCCTCAGCGCCAAGTAAGAGTTGATAGTGGCATTGATAATAGCGATGTTGAGAATCAAATGGCCAAGGTAAAGGATGGGGAGCTTTACTATTCTCTTGAGACAGAAAGCTTTAAAAAATTTGAATCCGAAACCGAACAAAGCATAGCACAGAAACTTTTATCTTTTATAACCGCCTCTGATGAAGTGTCAACAAAACATGTGGATCTCAAAACAATACCAACAGATGGCAAATTAGCGAATGGAGAACAAGTGAATGAATTTAGTAAGGAGTCACTTGCTAAAGGAAATAAGGGACTTATAGAAGGTAGTGATGATAGCAAAGCACAGGATAAAGCCATCAAGATAACGACCCTAAACACTAATAGCCAAGCAATGGAAGCAGGAAGCAAAGCAGAAGAAACATCACCTCAAAACAATGTAAAGCAAGAGGGGAAAGTACAAGGAAGCGCTGAAAATTTTGAGGGTGAAAAATTAGCAAAAGAAGCTAAACCATCTGCGACTGTTTCATCCGCTAGCGATGCCATAGTAGAGAGTCAAAATGAGTCAGCTGATACTGAAAGCGAAAAAGCACGTATTAACGCCAAAGGTGCTGAAAGTTTATCTACCTCGCCATTAACGTCAAACTCAACGACAGAGATGGATGATATACCAGAGGAAAAGTTAGAAAAAAGTATTAATGTGTCTGATAAAACGCTAGATAAAATTACCCTTGAAAGTGCGAAAAAAGAACAAAGTATCCAAGGTAAAGTCACTGCTGAAGATGACACTCATTTACGTCAACCTACAAACGTAGCGGAAATAAAGCTGGCGGAAGTGAAAGCACAAGAGTTGAAAGGTGATGAAAAAAGCAGCCTTAAAGTTGATAATGCCGGGAGTCAGTCGATTACCTTTAATCAACCCTCTTCATCTCAGTCAGGCAGTCACTCTCAAGGGCAATCTGAACAATCAGAACAAAAATATATCCAGGGCTTAAATAAAAATAACACCGAACAAGTCAAAGATGAGCAATTACAGTTTGTGAAAAATGAAGTCAAAAGTGATATAGATGAAAAAATGACGACTACTGTGGGTGAAAAACAACTGTTAAAAGCAAGCATTGATGAATCAAGTGCTTATCGCACTTTGTCGCAACAAAGTTTAAACCATGCGGAAGAACAAGCGATGCAAAGCAGTATTGCTAAAGCAAGTGCTGATTCAATGTCAGTACAATCGACAAAAACCGCAATAAATATTCATAATGAAACGATTGCCATTCATCGTAAAGATTTTTCTGATGCCGTGAAAGATAAAGTGATGGTGATGATTAATCAAAAAATTAGACAGCTAGAAATTCGTTTAGATCCGCCAGAATTAGGCAGTATGCATGTTAAACTTAACTTACAGAACGAACAAGCTGCGGTTAACTTTGTGGTGCAAAACCAACAAGCAAAAGAAGCATTAGAGCAAAATATGGGCAGGTTAAAAGATATGCTTGCACAAAGTGGTGTCGATGTTGGTGAGGCAAACATTGAACAACGAAACCAACAATCAGCTGACAGTGATGAGTTTGCTCAGCAAGGCGAAAATAACCGTTCATCGAACAATGACACACTTGAGCAAGAAATCACAATGTCAGCCGCAAATTTGTATAAAGCTTCAACAAGTAACGTTGATTACTATGCTTAATTACAGAAAAGCGTTTGCAGCTTGCTAAATCAAGGATATAGTTGAGAATATCAAGATTAAACTGATAGGAAGAATTCATGGCTGATGAAGAAAATGATAAAGAATTAGAGTTAGATAGTTCAGGTAAAAAGAAAAAAATTATTATTATCGGCGCTATAGTTGCAATTCTAGCCATTGGAGGAGGGGCGTTCTTTTTTCTAGGAGGAGAGCCTGAGGTTAGTCAAGCCGAGTTAGATGCTGCGTTAAATACCAGTGGCGGTGAGTCTGCTGGCAAAGAAGGGGCAGCACAAAAAACGGGTGCCGCTGCAGGTACTGCTTTATATGTACCTATGCCTAGACCATTTAGATTTAATGTTCCTGGGGCTGCTCGCGACAGGTTTGTAGAAATAAGAGTGCAGTTATTGGTTCGTGGCTCTGACAATGAAGAAGCCGCAAAAAAACATATTCCATTAATTGAAAGTACATTGTTAGCGGTATTTTCTCAATCTAATGCCGATGATTTAGCAACAAGTGCAGGAAAAGTTTCATTAAAACAAAAGTGTTTATCTGAAGTACATAAGATCATGACTGATGTTGAAGGCAGTAATATTGTTGAAAAAGTATTGTTTACTGGCTTTGTTATGCAGTAAAACGATACAAAAGAGCAGAGTAGAATTATATAATATCGCTTTTATATAATTATTTTAAACGAGTTAAAAAAGAGACTATCGAGTGAGCGACTTATTATCACAAGATGAAATTGATGCGCTATTACATGGTGTTGATGACGTTGAAGAAGAAGAGGTTGTCGAGGACTTTACCGAAGAACAAGGTACAAGTGACTACGACTTCTCATCTCAAGATCGTATCGTTCGTGGTCGAATGCCAACCCTTGAAATGGTTAACGAACGATTCGCTCGTCATATGCGAATAAGCTTGTTTAATATGATGAGACGAACAGCTGAAGTATCAATAAATGGTATTCAGATGATCAAATTTGGCGAATATGTTCATACCTTATTCGTACCAACGAGTTTGAACATGGTTCGCTTTAGACCCTTAAAAGGTACTGGACTTATCACCATGGAAGCACGACTAGTGTTTATTTTGGTTGATAACTTTTTCGGTGGCGATGGTCGATACCATGCAAAAATAGAAGGACGAGAATTTACGCCAACTGAGCGTCGGATTATTCAAATGTTATTGAAAGTAATTTTTGAAGATTATAAAGAGGCGTGGTCACCAGTGATGGACGTTTCTTTTGAATACTTAGATTCCGAAGTTAACCCGTCGATGGCAAATATTGTTAGTCCGACGGAAGTGGTGGTGATCAGCTCATTTCATATTGAACTCGACGGTGGTGGCGGTGATTTTCATGTTGCATTACCTTACTCAATGTTGGAGCCGATTCGAGAGCTGCTTGATGCGGGTGTACAAAGTGATAAAGAAGACACTGATATGCGATGGTCTAAAGCACTTCGAGATGAAATATTAGATGTGCCAGTTGAGCTATCAACAAAATTTTTAGAAGTAGATATTCCGCTTTCAAAAATTATGAGTTTAGAAGCTGGTGATATTATTCCTATTGAGATGCCTGAGCATATTACCGTGTTAATTGAAGACTTACCAAGCTTTAGAGCGAAGTTAGGTCGTAGCCGTGACAATGTTGCACTACAAATTAAAGAAAAAATTAAACGTCCTGAATCCGTTAAAAATGAACTTACTATCTTAACCAAAGGTGGTAAACGATTGGATAGTGACGCCGAATTACATCTTCTTGAAGATGATTTAGAGTATTAGAAAAGAGGCAAAAGCATGAGTGATGAAGAAAACGAAGATCTAAGCATGTGGGATGAGGCGATGGACGAACAAGCCGATGCTGAAGCCGAACCTGTTGAATTGGATGAGCTTCAAGAAGAAGATGCCCCCATTACAGGAGATGAGCAACGAAAATTAGATGCTATCTTAGATATTCCCGTGACCATTTCGATGGAAGTGGGTCGAAGTCATATCAGTATCCGAAATTTATTACAGCTAAACCAAGGCTCTGTTGTTGAGCTTGATCGTGTGGCCGGTGAAGCCCTCGATGTACTAGTAAATGGTACCTTGATTGCTCATGGCGAAGTGGTTGTGGTCAATGATAAATTCGGTATACGATTAACGGATGTTATTAGTCAAGTTGAACGTATCAAGAAACTTAAATAATCAACACATCTCAATACAGACTTATCAACATTGAGTTAAGGAAGCCGTGATAAAATTATTAACCTTTATCTTTACGATTGCTACAGCCACTGTTTATTCCGTCAATGCTTTCGCTCAAGAGGAAGTGATTGAAGTGGGTAAGCACGCAAACCCTAATTTAGACGCCTTAAGTATGATCATGTCTTTATTGATGGTTTTAGTGCTGATTGTTATTAGCGCGTGGGTACTAAGAAAATTTAATGTCGTTAATAAATCAGTTGCAGGGATGAAGGTGATCACAACGCTACCACTAGGGACTAAGGAAAAGTTAGTGGTGGTAGAAGTTGCCGATGAGCAACTATTGTTGGGAGTGAGTGCACAGCAAATATCGCTGATCAAAATATTAGATAAACCGCTTGAGCTAGATGCACCTATGTCTGCAGAACTAGGGCAATCATTAACGCGTTTATTTTCAAAAGCAGAAAGTGGTTCAAGACATTTTTCTGACAAAAAGCCATCATCAAATAACCAGAGTTAATCATTCTATGAAAAATAAGTTAATACCAAATAGCGTTATGTTCTCAAAAATTTCGCCAATATATTTGGTTTGTTTTTCTATATTTTTATTGTTTACTTTGAGTTCTAGCGTTTATGCTGCCGATGACTTATCGATGTCAGCACTTAAATTAACAACCAATCCCGATGGCTCTCAAGAGTATTCGGTCACCTTACAAATTTTAATTTTTATGACCGCGCTGAGCTTTATTCCAGCGGCGGTGATAATGATGACCTCTTTCACCCGTATCGTCGTGGTTATGTCGATACTTAGGCAAGCTTTTGGTTTACAGCAAACGCCATCTAATCAAGTGATCATTGGGTTAACATTATTTATGACACTTTTTATTATGACGCCGGTTTATAATAAAATTAATGAAACGGCTATTCAGCCGTATTTAGCTGACCAAATGACCTCTGTACAAGCCATAGATTCAGCTAAAGTGCCACTACGAGCTTTTATGCTTGAACAAACACGTTTAAAAGATTTAGATACTCTGGCGCAAATGGCCGGGATAACACAAGTAGATAAACCAACCGATTTACCCATGACAGTGATCATTCCAGCTTTTGTGATCAGTGAATTGAAAACAGCCTTTCAAATTGGTTTTATGTTATTCATTCCTTTTCTGATTATTGATTTGGTTGTTGCCAGTATTTTGATGGCGATGGGGATGATGATGTTATCGCCAATGATTGTTTCTTTACCGTTTAAACTCATGCTTTTCGTATTAATTGATGGCTGGAACTTAGTGATAGGTACTATTGCAACTAGCTATGGTATGGGAGTCACGTAATGAGTCCTGAGGTATTTGTTGATATTTTGCGTGATGCGTTATTTCTTGTCATCGTTCTAGTTAGTGCGGTAATTGTTCCAAGTTTGATTGTGGGTTTAATTGTTGCAGTATTTCAAGCGGCAACCTCTATTAATGAACAAACATTAAGTTTTTTACCGCGTTTGATTGTGACGTTACTCGCCCTGATCATGGGAGGCCATTGGCTTGTTCAAAAGTTAATGGATTATGCTATTCGACTGATCACTAGTATCCCTAGTGTGATTAGCTGATAGGTAGTATGAGGCAATGGAATTTCAAGAAGCAATTATTAATCAATATCTTGCTGATTTTTTGCTGCCACTAGCACGCGTTTCCGCATTGATTATGTCTATGATAGGGTTTGGTGCTAAAGCCATACCTCGTCGAATAAAATTATTTCTTTCGATTATAGTCACTGTGGCGATAATGCCGGCAATTCCCCCCACCAATATTGAAACGCTTTTCTCTTTCCAAACAACACTTCTGGTATTTGAACAAACGCTAATTGGTG
Organism: Colwelliaceae bacterium 6441; assembly: GCA_040779345.1. GTDB lineage: Bacteria > Pseudomonadota > Gammaproteobacteria > Enterobacterales > Alteromonadaceae > Thalassotalea_H. The sequence goes on from JBFONU010000001.1 coordinate 370,498, forward strand.
TGATGCTAGGTTTAGTTACTGTGATGGTTGTTAATACCTTTACTATGGCAGGTCAAATTATTGCCATGCAAACCGGGTTAGGTTTCGCCTCTCTTGTCGACCCTGCCAGTGGTATGAATGTGCCCGCTGTTGGGCAGTTCTTTCTTATTTTATCCTCGTTACTTTTTTGGGTGATGGATGGTCATCTCGCTTATTTACAATTTATTACCGCGAGTTTTGAAACATTGCCTATTCCGATGGAAAGTTTTAATTCAATGAAGTTTAAAGAGGTGGTTGAGTGGGGAACTTGGATGTTTGCCACGGCTCTTTCATTAGCAATGGCGCCATTAACGGCGATGTTATTGATCAATTTTTCATTTGGTATCATGACGCGAGCCGCCCCACAACTAAATATTTTTGCGATTGGTTTCCCAATCACCATGTGCTCTGGTTTACTTATTATGTGGCTAACTATGGGGAATTTTTTAACGCATTTTGAAGCGCAGTGGCAACGGGCACTAGATTTTAGTTGTTACCTGATCGATTGTGAGGTGCGCTAATGGCAGAGTCAGACAGTGGGGAAAAAACAGAAGAACCCACCGCGAAGAAAATGGGCGATGCCCGAAAAAAAGGCCAAATAGCGCGTTCTAGAGATTTAGGCACAATGTTTGTGTTAGTCGGTAGTGCAATTGCATTAATGTTAATGGGAGATGCTTTAGTTGAAAGCCTGTCAACAATAATGAAAAGCCAATTTAGCTTAACTCGTCAAGAAATTATGGATGTGAATGCGCTATTCGGTAAGGTGAGTAAAAATGTCACATTAATTTTTTCTCCACTAGGTTGGATGTTCGCTATCATCATATTGGCCGCTTTTATTGGCAATACTATGTTAGGTGGCATTAATTGGTCGTGGGAAGCTATGATGCCAAAAGCAAGTAAAATGTCCCCCATTGCCGGATTTAAAAGAATGTTCGGCATAAAAGCTTATGTTGAACTGATCAAGTCAATTATGAAGTTTTTTGTCGTATTCTTCTCTGCCTACTTATTATTAACGAGTTTGTTTGATCAAATATTATCGTTAAGTATTGAGGCTATTCCCTTTAATTTTTCTCATGCGGTGACTTTGCTTTTATGGATGTTTTTAGCCTTAGGGTTATCATTGATTCTTATTGTAATCGTCGATGCCCCTTATCAAAAATGGTCTCATAACAAAGAATTAAAAATGACCAAACAAGAAGTTAAAGACGAGCATAAAAGTTCAGAAGGTAGTCCAGAAAATAAAGGGCGGATAAGACGAACACAATATGAAATGTCACAACGTAGAATGATGGCAGAAGTACCAAATTCAGATGTGGTGATCACTAACCCCACACACTTTTCGGTTGCCCTTAAATATGATGCCGAAGCCGGCGGGGCACCAAAACTCATTGCTAAAGGTGTTGATGAAATGGCCATTCATATACGCACCATTGCCAAAGAACATGGCGTTGAAATTATTGCCTCTCCTGCTTTAGCTCGATCATTGTATTATACCGCTGAAGTTGATGAAGACATACCTGAAGAACTCTTCGGTGCGGTTGCTCAAGTGCTTGCATTTATTTTTCAATTAAATGCCCATAAAAAAGGTAAAGCCAAAAGGCCAATTCCTTTAGCGAGGAACTTACCAATACCTGACGATTTTAAATATTAAATGGGCACTACAAAACACTATATTTTACGTTTCTAATTTATTGGTATAACTATTGCAAAATCGCAGTACGTGTCAAAAAAATATCATATAAATTAAATGCAACTAGTCGCTCATTTAAATCAACTAAAACAAAAAAAGTTCAGCGCCTTGTCTGGTTTAGGTACACCTTTACTCGTCATGGCAACTTTGGGTATGGTAATTTTACCTATGCCTGCTTTTTTGTTGGATATCTTATTTTCTTTTAATATTGCGCTATCATTGGTGGTTTTATTAATCACAGTTTATACCCTCAAACCCTTAGAATTCGGCTCTTTTCCCGCGGTATTATTAATTGCCACCATTTTACGTTTAGCTCTCAATGTTGCCAGTACACGGGTAGTGTTACTCGAAGGTCATGAAGGGCCTGATGCAGCTGGTAAAGTGATTCAAGCCTTTGGCTCTGTGGTAATTGGTGGCAACTATGCAGTGGGTTTAGTGGTATTTATCATATTGATCATCATTAACTTTGTTGTTGTGACCAAAGGTGCGGGCAGAATTGCAGAAGTAACCGCACGATTTACCTTAGATGCGATGCCGGGTAAACAAATGGCAATAGATGCCGATTTAAATGCTGGCTTTATCAATGCTGATGAAGCAAGGGAAAGACGTATTGAAGTCACCAGTGAAGCCGACTTTTATGGTTCGATGGATGGTGCGAGTAAATTTGTTAAAGGTGATGCTATTGCCGGGATTTTAATTCTAGTGATTAATATTGTCGGCGGCTTAGTTATTGGAATGGTTCAGCATGACTTAAACTTTAACAGTGCGGTTGAAATTTATACCTTATTAACTATAGGTGACGGACTTGTTGCTCAAATCCCAGGTTTATTACTTTCTGTAGGTACTGCGATTGTTGTTACCCGTCAAAATACCAGTGAAGACATGGGTTCACAAGTTAGTGGACAACTCGGACAAGAAAAGTCACTTTATATTGCGGCTGGTGTTATGTTTATTATGGGGATAGTACCTGGTATGCCTCATATGGCATTTTTATTGTTTGCCGCATTAATTGCTGGTGGAGCCTTTTTCAGTAGCAAATATAAAGCTGCCAAAGTGATAGATGATGCCAAGCAACAAGAAGCCGCGCAAATAGAAAATAAACAACAAGAAGCCGAAGTGAAAGACTTAGGTTGGGATGATGTAAACCATGTAGATATTGTCGGTTTAGAGATTGGCTATCGCTTAATTCCTCTGGTAGATAAATCTCAAGGTGGTGAATTATTAAATCGAATTAAAGGGGTACGTAAAAAGCTTTCACAGGAGTTTGGCTTTTTAGTCCCTGCCGTACATATTCGCGATAATTTAGATTTAGATCCCAATTCTTATCAAATTTCGTTAATGGGGGTTACTGTAGGTGAAGCTGAAATTCGCCATGATCATGACCTAGCGATCAACCCCGGTCAGGTTTATGGCAAGCTTGATGGGATTGCAACTAAAGATCCTGCCTTTGGTTTAGATGCTGTTTGGATAACTCATGCACAACGAGAACAAGCACAGGCACTAGGCTATACCGTTGTGGACTCTGCCACAGTACTAGCGACACATCTTAGCCAAATATTAACGAATAATGCTTCGCAATTATTAGGGCATGAAGAAGTACAGAATATTCTTGATATATTAGGTAAGAACTACCCTAAATTGGTCGAAGGCTTGATCCCAGATGTATTAACCTTAGGCTCAGTTGTTAAAGTGCTACAAAACTTAATGAATGAAGGGGTGGCAATTAGGGATATGCGCAGCATAGTGCAAACTCTCGTAGAATATGGTCCTAAGAGTCAAGACCCTGAAGTGTTAACTGCCGCAGTACGAATAACCTTACGCAAGTTTATCGTACAAGAATTGGTTGGCCCTGAGGCCGAAGTACCTGTCATAACTTTGTCACCAGAGTTGGAACAGATGTTGCACCAGTCAATGCAAATGGCAGGTGATGATGGCGCAGGTATTGAGCCAGGCTTAGCAGAACGATTACAAACGTCTTTATCTGATGGTGCACAACAACAAGAATTGGCGGGTGAAACCCCTATATTGTTAACCTCAGGAATTTTAAGAACAGTACTCGCTAAGTTTGTTAAATATACCATTCCTGGTTTAAGAGTTATTTCTTATCAGGAAATCCCCGATGACAAACAAATAAAAATTGTGAGTTCAATCGGCCAGTAATTATCTGCAACGTAGTCAACATAGCTTTAACATAGCCGTTAAGTATTCGGTAAGGGGTTTTACGTGAAAATTAGACGTTTTGTAGCAAAAGATATGAGAACAGCTTTAGAGCAAATCAAACATGAATTAGGTGTTGATGCTGTGATCATGTCAAATAAAAAAATTCCTGAAGGTGTCGAACTTATGGCGGCGGTTGATTACAACCAACAAGCACCTACATTAGCAAATGATTCATCCGTAGAAAATCACCAGGTTGATCCTTCAACTGTAGGTAATAGAGCAATGGAAAATGATGTTGTTTCTATTGGTCAGCAAAGTACGGCACCTGTTAATGATAAAGCGGCAACGCAATCAGCCAATAAAGCACAGCAACCGCAAGTTGATAGCTTATCGGCCTTGCTAAGACGAAAAGTACAACTTGAACAAGAGACTAAACAAGCAGCCAGTCATCAAAAAGTGTCAACCAATTTACCAACAGACAATATTGAGCAACAACTCAAAAGTTTTACCGACCGTCTTGAACAAGGCTCTACTCATTCATTAAATTCTAACGAGACTCATTCATCTCACTCACACAATAATCAGCAAGAAAGTGAGTTAAGCAACAGCCAGTCAACGAGCTTTCATAATGAAAATAAACGCCCTTCATTTCAACGTCAAAAAACTGCGTCATCAGACACTTCACATGAAGTTGAGAAAATGCGTCAAGAAATGGCATCAATTAGAGAGTTGCTTGAACATCAAATTTCAGGGCTAATGTGGCAAGACATGGCGCAAAAGGATCCTTGTAAAGCCTTGATGGTCAATCGATTATTAAAAATTGGCCTAAATGAGCAAGTCTCAGATCAAATTGCCAGCTGTATCCCTCTACAAAATAATGAAGAAGAGGCTTGGCAAGAAGCGAAGCAATTATTAACACAGCAGTTAAATACGACCAATAATGATATTATTCATCGTGGTGGTGTTGTGTCGCTTGTAGGACCTACTGGTGTAGGTAAAACAACGACCATTGCTAAATTAGCGGCACGTTTTGCGCAAATACACGGTGCAGATCAAGTCGCATTGATTTCAACTGATAGCTACCGTATCGCCGGTTTTGAACAGCTGTCAACCTACGGACGTATTATTGGTTGTCAAGTTAAGTTGGCCAAAGATGCCCCCGCTTTAGATACATTGTTGCAACAATTCTCTAATAAGAAATTAGTCTTAATTGATACGGCGGGTATGGGCCAAAGAGATATGCGATTATCGGAACACTTAACTACCTTAATTGCTAATTCTCGTGTTAGAATTCGTAATTATTTAGTGCTTGCTGCCAATACACAACAACGCGTCATGCAAGAAAATGTAGAACGTTTCAAGAAAGTACCATTAGCCGGCTGTATTTATACTAAACTTGATGAAAGTCTTAGTGTTGGTGAAATCATTGCTACGTCTATTCAAAATGGGTTACCAATAGGTTATCTTACTGATGGGCAAAGAGTTCCTGAAGATATTAAGGTTGCAAATGCTGAAAAGTTAGTTACGCTTGCAGATAGGTTAGCAACAAAAGTTAATTGCCAAAACACATGGCGACCAATGCCAGTAACTCAAGTGGCGGGTGTGTAAATTTCATTGTCCTTTTATAGTGAATTTAAAAGAGTAAAAATTAATGATAGATCAGGCAAGTGGCTTACGAAAAATGCACGACGATAATCAAATTAAAGTCATAGCGGTTTCTGGTGGTAAAGGTGGTGTAGGTAAAACCAATGTTTCATTAAATACCTCAATTGCTATGGCGCAATTAGGCAAAAGGGTTCTCGTATTAGATGCTGATTTAGGTCTAGCTAATGTTGATGTTATGCTAGGTTTGCGCGTAAAACGAAATCTTTCACATGTACTCTCTGGCGAATGTGAACTTGACGACATCATTATCAAAGGCCCAGCAGGCATCAATATTATACCTGCTACTTCTGGTACACAATCTATGGTGGATTTAACACCTTCAGAACATGCCGGATTAATCAGAGCTTTTAGTGACATGCGTACCCAGTTTGATGTATTGGTTGTTGATACCGCAGCTGGAATATCAGATATGGTTCTCAGTTTTACGCGTGCTGCTCAGGATGTACTTTTAGTTGTTTGTGATGAGCCTACATCAATAACAGATTGTTATGCCCTAATGAAACTATTAAGTCGCGACCATGATGTTTTTAAGTTTAAGGTTGTCGCTAATATGGTTAGAAGCTCCAAAGAAGGCCAGCAGCTTTTTGCTAAACTCTCAAAAGTTTCAGACCGATTTTTAGATGTCGCACTCGATTTAGTCGGTGTTATTCCATTTGATGAAAATATTAGAAAATCAGTAAGAAAACAACAAGCGATTGTTGAAGCATACCCTGATTCTCCAGCGGCAAAAGCATTTAAGTCACTAGCGAGTAAAATTATCAAATGGCCAATTCCACATAATCCATCTGGCCATCTTGAATTTTTTATCGAGCAGTTATTAGAAAGTTAATATATTTATAATTTAGTCAAAAGAGCGGACTACTTTGGTAAAAGCTAATACATATAATGTTCAAATAGATAAAAGCGCGTTGCTTGAACAGCATACCGTTTTAGTAAAACGTATTGCCTACCATTTACTGGCAAGGCTTCCTGCCAGTGTTATTGTCGATGACCTTATCCAATCAGGTATGATTGGTTTACTTGAAGCAGCCAATAATTTTGATAATAGTAAAGGAGCGAGTTTTGAAACCTTTGCTGGTATTCGTATTCGCGGCGCTATGCTTGATGAAATACGCCGTGGTGACTGGACTCCACGTTCTGTTCATAAAAATAGTCGTATGGTCAGTGAAGCAATTAAAAATTTAGAGGCTGAATTGGGTCGTGATGTAACAGATATTGAAGTTGCTGAAAAACTTGATATTTCGCTCAATGAGTACCATCATATTCTTAATGAAGTAAGTTCAGGTAAAATAATAGGCATTGATGACTTGGGGATAAGTGAAGACGCCATCCAGTCGTATGAAGATAAAAACAGCAATGATCCCTATCAAGACATTGAACAAATTATCTTTAAAAAAGCGTTAGCTGAGTGCATTACTACTTTACCAGAGAGAGAAGCTTTAGTACTGTCATTATACTATGATGAAGAATTAAATTTACGTGAAATAGGTCAAGTTCTTGATGTGAGTGAATCAAGAGTAAGCCAAATTCATAGCCAGGCTTTACATCGATTAAAAGCACGTATGCAAACCTGGCAAAGCTAAGTACAATATTCCCCATGTTATTGGGTCTATAAAAAATTTTGAATGAACTCCCTGGAGGGTGCCTTGGATAAAAATATGAAAGTACTTGTTGTTGATGACTTTTCAACAATGAGACGTATAGTTAAAAACTTATTGCGTGATTTAGGGTTCACTAACATCCAAGAAGCTGATGATGGTAGTACGGCTCTGCCTATGCTTAAAGAAGGTGAATTTGATTTCGTTGTTACCGACTGGAATATGCCCGGTATGCAAGGAATAGACCTACTTAAAGCTATTCGAGCTGATGCTAGCCTGTCTCACATTCCAGTGTTAATGGTGACAGCAGAAGCTAAAAAAGAGCAGATTGTTATGGCAGCTCAAGCAGGTGTAAATGGTTATATTGTTAAACCTTTTACTGCGGCAACGTTAAAAACTAAGCTCGATAAAATTTTTGAACGCTTAGGATAATTAACACTTTCTGTCACGTAAGGATCTTGCATGAGTATTAATACTAGTGTGCATGTTTCATTGGAACAAGCCAAGCTACTTGTTGAATATCTAGAAACTGAGCAACAAGATAAAGCTGATGAGTTAATTGCTGAAATTCAAAACCCAATTAATTCAGAGTTATTTGCAGAAATTGGTAAATTAACCCGTCAGTTGCATGACTCATTAATGAATTTTCAACTCGATTCACGTTTAAATGATTTGGCTAATGCTGACATACCCGATGCTAAAGAGCGACTCAACTACGTGATAACCTGTACGGAAGAAGCTGCAAACAAAACAATGGATGCTGTTGAGTCAATTTTTCCTGTGGTAGACAAAATACAAAATCAAGTCAAAGCAGTTCAACCATTATGGGCTAAGCTCATGGGAAATGAGCTAGATGTCAATGAGTTTAAGCTACTTTGCAAAGATATCGATGTTCTATTAAAAACGACAGATAAAGAAACAACCCATATGCATGCGTTGATGACTGACGTTTTGATGGCACAAGATTTTCAAGATTTAACCGGTCAAGTTATACGAAAAGTTATCGACTTAGTAAGAGAAGTTGAGGATAGCTTAATTAATATGTTAACCGCTTTTGGTATTACCTCTGATGAAGCGAATAATATTGCTAAACCTAAAGTGGGTGAAAACCTAGTCGAAGGGCCAATTGTTAACGCAGATGAAAGAGATGACGTTGTCGCAGATCAAGATGACGTTGATGATCTTTTATCTAGTTTAGGATTTTAATAGGAGTTCTGGATGTCATACGAAGCAGATGAAGAGATTCTTCAGGATTTCCTGATTGAAGCCGGTGAAATACTTGAGAGTTTATCTGAGCAACTTGTTGAGTTAGAAAATGATCCTGATAACGCCGATTTACTTAATGCCATCTTCCGCGGTTTTCATACTGTAAAGGGCGGAGCAGGTTTTTTAGCACTTTCTGAACTTGTTGACGTATGTCATGGTGCGGAAAATATTTTTGACCTTCTTCGTAATGGGCAAAGAGCAGTCACTTCAGATTTGATGGATGTGATCTTACAGGCCCTAGATACGATTAATGAAATGTTTGCTTTAGTGCAAGCAAGAGAAGAATTAGTGGCTGCCGATGCAGAGCTTTTAGCTGAATTGCATCGTCTAAGCATGCCTGAGGGTACGGAAGTTGAAGCACCGGCAGCTGCGCAGCAAGCCGAAGCTCAGCCTCCAGCGGCATCAACTTCGTCAGATGGCGACATGACTGAAGATGAATTTGAACGATTATTAGATGAATTACATGGCGGAGGAACACCAAGTCAACCTAGCCCGCCGAGTGAGCCAGTGGCCACAAACAGTAATGATATTTCTGATGACGAATTTGAAAGTTTGCTTGATGAACTGCATGGTCAAGGCGCCTTTTCTCCGGATCTTTCTAGCAGTGATAAAGGGAGTTCGTCATCTTCAAATGACATTAATGATGATGAATTTGAGAACTTGCTTGATGAACTGCACGGCCAAGGTAAAGCACCACAGAATACTTCGAAGCCCACTGAACCAGAAGCAGCTAAGCCAGTCGAGGCACCTAAGCCGACACCTGCGGTTGTTGAACCAGCTCCTATAAAACCACCAGTTAAAAAGCCTGCTGAGAAAAAAGCGGCACCAGCAGCACCTCAAGGTGAAACTACTGTACGTGTTGATACCCAAAGGTTAGACCAAATTATGAATATGGTCGGTGAGCTTGTGTTAGTGAGAAATCGCTTAACAAGTTTAGGAATGACCAAAGAAGATGAAGACTTAACCAAAGCTGTTTCAAATTTAGATGCGGTAACTACTGATCTGCAGGGTGCTGTAATGAAAACCCGTATGCAGCCAATTAAAAAAGTATTTGGTCGTTTTCCTCGGGTTGTACGTGACTTAGCAAGAAGTTTAAATAAAGAAATTAAACTTATTCTTGAAGGTGAAGAAACTGATTTAGATAAAAACTTAGTAGAAGCGTTAGCCGATCCTCTTGTGCATTTAGTACGTAACTCAGTCGATCACGGTATTGAAGAACCTGATAAAAGAGAAGCAACGGGAAAACCTCGCGAAGGTACTGTCGTATTATCGGCATCGCAAGAAGGCGATCACATTTTGTTAACCATCAGAGATGATGGTGCTGGTATGAATGCAGAAAAGCTCAAAGAAATTGCTATCGAACGTGGTGTATTAGATGCTGATGCCGCCAATAGAATGTCAGATTCAGATGCGTTTAATCTTATATTTGCACCAGGGTTTTCAACCAAAACAGAAATTTCAGAAGTGTCAGGTCGTGGTGTTGGGATGGATGTGGTTAAAACAAAAATCACCCAACTAAATGGCACCGTTAATATTGATTCTGAAATGGGCGTCGGTACGGTTCTTGAAATAAAAGTACCACTCACCTTAGCTATATTGCCTACCTTAATGGTGGTTGTTGGTGAACAAACGTTTGCATTACCTCTGGCCGGCGTTAATGAAATATTTCATTTAGACTTAACGAATACTAATCTCGTCGATGGTCAACTTACCATTATTGTTCGAGAAAAGGCGATACCGCTCTTTTACTTAGATCAATGGTTAGTGAGAAACTATGAAGAAAAACCTCGAGATAAAGGTCATGTTGTCATTGTTCAATTAGGAGGACAACAAATCGGTTTTGTTGTAGACAGCTTAATTGGTCAAGAAGAAGTGGTGATAAAACCTTTAGACAGACTCCTACATGGTACGCCAGGTATGGCAGGAGCTACTATCACTAGTGATGGTGGTATTGCATTAATCATTGATGTACCTAGTATGTTGAAATATTATGCAAAAAAATCTGCCGTAAATAAGAAATTGCGTTCATAATTACTATATAAGCAAGTTAAAGAGATAATAAATGGCCTATAAGGTGTTGGTTGTTGACGACTCGAGTTTTTTCCGCCGCAGAGTAAGTGACATCATTAACAGTGATAGCAACTTAACGGTTATTGATGTTGCCGTAAATGGTATTGAAGCGGTTGAAAAAGCGAAAGAGTTAAAACCCGATGTCATTACTATGGACATTGAAATGCCATTGCTTAATGGTATTGAAGCCGTTAAGCAGATCATGGCAACAGCGCCTACATCAATATTAATGTTCTCTTCATTGACTCATCAAGGGGCTAAATCAACATTAGAAGCATTAGATGCCGGGGCATTAGACTTTTTACCTAAAAAGTTTAATGAAATCGCTAAAACGTCGGGTGATGCAGGTAGTGTTCTAAAGCAAAGAGTACTTGAATTAGCGAGAAAAAAAACGACTAGTTTTACTCGACCCGTATATGCTAAAAGTGTCCAGCTAAATAAGAGTGTTGAAAATAAAAGGCAAGCCCCTAGAGAAGTCGTAGAAGATTCCGCTAAGGCTACCAATAGACCTTTATACCATCATAAAGTTACTGACAAACAATATAAGTTACTCGCTATTGGTACTTCAACGGGAGGTCCTGTCGCCCTTCAAAAAATACTCACGCAGCTTCCAGAAAACTTTCCTTTGCCAATTGTGATGGTTCAGCATATGCCAGCAGCTTTTACTAAAGCTTTTGCAAGTCGACTTGATTCATTATGTAAAATATCGGTTAAAGAAGCTGAAGATGGTGATATTCTCAAAGCGGGTTGTGCGTATTTAGCACCAGGAGGTAAACAAATGGTGTTAGAGGGAAAAGCTAATAATACAAAGGTCAAAGTGTTGGACGATAACTCATCTCGTATTGCTTTTAAACCTAGTGTAGATATTACTTTTGGCTCAGCTTCGAAAGTTTTTTCGGATAACGTGCTTGCCATTATTTTAACTGGAATGGGTTCTGATGGTCGTGATGGCTCAAGAATGCTAAAAAATAACGGCTCTATAATATGGTCACAAGATGAAGAGTCTTGCGTCGTTTATGGTATGCCACAAGCTGTCGCAAATGCGGGGATTTCATCACTGTCATTACCATTGTTAGAGTTTCCTAAAGCAATATTAAAAGAACTCAAGCATACTTAGCTTTGATATTTATTTTATTTTTATAACTTATAGGTGAACAATTGTTTGTTTGGACAATAGCCAATCAAAAAGGCGGTGTAGGTAAAACAACTTCTACCATTGCGTTAGGCGGTTTACTTGCTGATCGTGGTAAAAAGGTATTATTAGTTGATACTGACCCCCATGCATCATTAAGTTATTATTTTGGCATTGAATCAGAAGATCTTGATTTGAGTGTCTATGATTTATTTGTTCAAGTTTCAACTAAAGAACAAATTATGCAAAGCCTTTGTCCGACCTCTTATAAAAACATTGATATATTGCCAGCAACAATGGGCTTGGCGACTTTAGATCGCTCTTTAGGTAGCCAAGGTGGCATGGGGTTGGTACTTAAAAAAGCAATTCAAAAATTATCTGACGAATATGATTATGTTTTGATGGACTGCCCACCAGTTTTAGGCGTGCTTATGGTTAATGCATTAGTTGCATCAGATCGGATCATTGTGCCAGTACAAACCGAATTTTTAGCATTGAAAGGTTTAGACCGCATGATGAAAACCATGGAAATTATGCAAGGCGAACAACAGAAACCTTTTAACTATACAATTGTGCCGACAATGTTTGATAAACGCACTAAAGCCTCATTACTTGCGTATAAAAAATTGCAAGAGCAATATGGCGAAACCGTTTGGAATGGTGTGATCCCGATCGACACCAATTTTAGAAACGCCAGTCAAATTCAAAAAACCCCTTCTGATTATTCATCATCAAGTCGGGGCGTTTTTGCCTATAAAAAATTGCTAGACTATTTAGTTAAGCTAAACAAAAGAGCTAATTTTTCATGAAAAAACCATTAGCTGCTAGTCAAAAATTAATGCAAAACTACCTCTCCGAATTAATGACGGAAGAGCAGGTGAATGTCGATAAAATCAGTGACGACAAGTTGCGAGAAAAAATAAAACTAGACAAACTGTTGCAGCAAGCAAGTGTCGCTAATGAGATTGAAAAATCTAAATTAGATGCTATTACTTCGGTTAAATCAGAAAATAAAACCCTTGTTAAGCCATTAATCAAAAAAGAAGAAACAACAACACCTGAGCCTGAAGTGGCCGTTGAGCTTGAGCCGGTTATAAAGACAAATAAAAGCCAAGGAACCTTTAAAGTAAATTCAGAGAAAGATTATAGAAAAGGAAGCTTTCAAGCCATGTTTTTTGATGTGGCTGGTTTATTAATAGCGGTGCCGCTGATTGAGTTAGGTGGGATTCATAATGTTGAGAAAACTAACAGTATAGTCGGTAAGCCTGATTGGTTTAAAGGTGTGATGCTTCACCGTGAAGAAAAAATAAACGTTGTTGATACAGCTTTATGGGTTATGCCAGAAAAATGTAACCAAACAATGAAAGATTCGCTAAACTATCAATATATTATTATGTTAAATAATAGTCATTGGGGATTAATGGCTGAAAATTTAGTTGATACAGTGACATTAGAACAAGACGATGTTAAATGGCTAGAGGGCTCTGCTAAACGCCCTTGGCTGGCAGGATTGGTGAAAGAGCGCATGTGTGCTTTACTCGATGTTGACGCATTAATTTATATGCTCAATGAAGGTGCAAATATCAATCAGGCAACATATTAATATTTATAGTATTATTTTATAAACGTTTAACAATAGACTATATTAATAATAATTTAGTTTAAAAGTGAATAACTTTAAGAGGCAAGCGGTATGTCTGATGAAAGACGCAGTGCAAATGACAATGTTGATACCAATGATGAAGTACTTCAGTGGGTAACATTTAAATTAGATAATGAAACTTACGGTATTAACGTAATGCAAGTTCAAGAAGTTTTGCGTTATACCGAAATTGCCCCTGTACCGGGTGCCCCTTCGTATGTTTTAGGGATCATTAATCTTCGTGGTAATGTAGTAACAGTAATTGATACACGCTCACGCTTTGGTCTTGAGTCTTCAGAAGTATCAGATAATACTCGTGTTGTGATCATTGAAGCCGAAAAGCAAGTGATTGGGATCTTAGTTGATAGTGTGGCTGAAGTTGTTTATTTACGAGCTTCTGAAATTGATATAGCACCAAATGTTGGTAACGACGAAAGTGCAAAATTCATCCAAGGTGTCTCTAATAGAGAAGGTGAATTATTGATCTTAGTTGATTTAAATAAGTTGTTATCTGATGATGAATGGGATGAATTGAAACAATTCTAATCATAGCACTTGATAAATAAATCAAGTGCTGTAACAACAAAGTAAGCTAAAACGGCTATTGGTTAATGGATATAAATATTTTTTATAGTGTTGTTTTTATAGTTATATTCATAACTTTCTACATTATTCTTCGGATAACAAATAAAAAAATTAATGATCGGTGTGGTTTATTAGAAACGCAGATTGAAAGCTATGAGTTTATTATTAATGAGCTAAAGTTATCCGTTCAACATCAACAAGAAAATATTTCAGATAAAGAGAAAGAACTAAGTAAATGGCAGCTTGAACACCAGCAAATAAGCCAGCAACTTGAACATCGCATTAAAGTGCTACAAGAAAAACTTGCCGCTACTAATGAACTAGTCTCACAAATGCAGCAACAGCAGCCAGAAGACAAGCTTTATAGCCGAGCTCAAAAAATGGTAAAGCTAGGTGCAGATGTTGAAGAACTCGTCAGGGAATGTGATTTACCCTATGCAGAAGCAGAAATACTCATCGCAATGCATCATAAAAAGCGTCAATAATCCAACCAATTTACATCAATAAAGTACAATATTTTATAGTATTGTATTATCCAAATAGATAGTATACCGCTTCTTAGAAATTTTCCGCAATGATGGATTACTGTGCTAAACAATCAAATTAAATATCCCTACTCCTTTAGTTTTTTAATCATAATACTAATGACTGTGTTAGTTTATTCAAATACTTTTGACGTGCCTTTCTTATTTGATGATTACACCTCAATTGAAAGTAAAGCTCAGTTATATTCACAAGATGTTTATGCATTGTACAAGTATTTTGGTAGCCGTTTCATAACCTATTTAACTTTTAAGCTTAATTATCAAGTCAATGGATTTGAGGTGTGGGGTTATCACCTAGTTAATTTATTTATTCATTTATTAACATCCGCATGCGTGTATTTGTTGTCTATTCAGTTATTTACAATGAATAATATCTTGAGTAAAGACAGAAATAAAAAAAACTCTAAATATATATTTGCATTGATTGTTACACTCATTTTTGCATTACACCCTTTGCAGACTCAAGCGGTAACGTATATTGTGCAAAGGGGAGCATCCATAGCTGCATTATTTTATATCGCTACTTTGCTTAGCTATATACACCTGCGATTATCAACGAAAAGTGTTAAACAAGCTTTATTTGCTTTTCTGACGCTTTTATTTATGTTGTTAGCATTTTTTAGTAAGCAAAACACTTATACGCTTCCTGCAGCCCTTTTATTAATTGAAATAGTGTTTATTTATCAGCTAAATAATCGACCATATAAACACTTAATAAAACCTGTGGTTATATTAAGTGTGATATCTGTTTTTGCTGTTTTTTATGTATTGAATGCCCATCCTGAATTTATTTCAAAGCTTGACTCATTGACGCGAGAAACAAACGATTTTAGTCGAATGCAATATCTTGAAACCCAATTAGGTGTTGTTTTACTTTATGTAAAGTTGTTTTTCTTACCAATAAGCCAACAAGTGGAGTACATTTATCCTTTAGAGGATGGTAATTTTTTCAATAGCTTAGGTTTGATATTTGTTTATTTTATAACGATTTCTTTTGCTATATGGAAAGTTAAAACAAAGCCAATACTCTCTTTTGCTATTTTGTTTTTCTTTTTGACTCACCTTGTTGAATCAGCACTTATTCCTATATCTGATCTAGTTTTTGAACACCGCAGTTATTTGCCTAATATTAGCCTTTGTTTAATTGTTGGGTGTTTATTATTGTCTCTTTTTCAAAATAATAAAAAGAGTATGCTGTTTATTCTAATCATTACACTAAGTGCAATATCGATATTAACATATCAACGTAATTCTATATGGGCAGACGAAGAAGCCTTATATAAAAATGAACTTAAAATGTCAGACAAGAAAACAAGAATTCATGGCATGTTAGGGAATTATTATTATGAGCAGAAAATGCATAAAAAATCAGCAGAAAGTTTTAAAAAAGCTTTTGATAATGCAGGTGACTTCGATGATTTAGATAATTTAGGTTATAGAGATAAATTTGGTTACTTTACTAACTATACCGCCGCATTAGGGAGAATTGGTAAATCGAAAGAAGCCATCGAAATTACATTAGAAATTTTACCTAAAATTAAAGAAAATCAGTTCTTAGCCCGTATATTAACTAATCTAGGCGTTTTCTATTGGAAAGATAAAAATTATTTACTTTGTACTAAGTATATGTTTAAAGCAATGAAAATAGAACCCAATATGATTGAAGCCATTGTTGGTGTGGGTAAATGCTTTGCTGAAATGGGTGATAAAGAAATGGCTAAGCACATGTTTGAACGTGCATTAAGGGTGTCACCAAGAGCTAGGCAAATACATAAAGCGATAAAAGAAACTGGAATTTAATATTATTCAAAGGGGGAGATATTTGACCCCTATTTATTATCATGAGGCTTTTTTATTCATATTCGCCTTAAAACGAATAATTATTGTTGAAATATATCCGCTTTCCTATACCCTATGCGGGCATTATAAAATTGCCGCCTTAAATTTATGGATTAGTGTGTGGTGGTTTAGTTATCAAGGATTTTTATGTCAGTAATTCCCGTTATTTTATCAGGTGGCTCCGGCTCTCGTTTATGGCCATTATCGCGTAAACAATACCCTAAGCAGTTATTAGAGCTAACAGGTGGTGAATATACTATGTTGCAAGAGACGATTAATCGCGTGCAACATTTTGACAGGCCGATTATTGTTTGTAATGAAGACCATCGTTTTATGGTTGCGGAACAGTGCCATAGTATTGGAGTAAAACCTTCGGCAATTATGCTAGAGCCGGTAGGGCGTAATACGGCTCCTGCAATCGCATTAGCTGCATTGGAGGCTATGAAACAAAACCCAGATGCTATCATAGCCATTTTCCCCGCAGATCACGTTATTGAAAATCAACCAGTATTTAATGCATCACTGAAGGTAGCAATTGAGGCTGCTAAAGATAATAAATTAGCGACTTTTGGTATCGTAGCGGATAAACCTGAAACCGGGTATGGCTACATAAAAGCAGCCAAAGCAATCAACTCTGAGCTTAATTGCTATCAAGTAGAAAAGTTTGTTGAAAAACCAAATCTGCAAACCGCCCAACAATATATAGAGTCAGGTGACTACTACTGGAATAGTGGTATGTTTGTTTTTAAAGCCTCTGTTTATCTTAAAGCATTAGAACAAGAAAATCCTGACATTATTAAATATTGCAATGAAGCAATAAAGAATGCACAACAAGATTTAGATTTTATCCGAATCGATAAAGCTAGCTTTGAGAAATGCCCAGACGATTCTATAGATTATGCCGTCATGGAAAAAGCAGCGGAAAAATCAGTAGAGAATTCTTCTGATGTAGTTGTAGTGCCTATGAACGCAAACTGGAGTGATTTAGGAAGTTGGAGCTCTTTATGGGAAATTGCCGATAAGGATGAACACAACAATGCTTTCATTGGTGACGTTATTTCAATTAACAGTCAAAATAATTTAGTGCATAGTCGTGATAAATTAGTAGCAACTCTAGGACTAGATAACATTGTTATTGTAGAAACTAAAGATGCTTTGTTGGTATCACATAAAGATCATGTTCAAAATGTTAAAAAAGTGGTCGAACAATTAAAAAACAATCATCGAAGTGAGCATGTAGTACACCGCGAAGTTCAACGGCCTTGGGGGTGTTACGACTCAATAGATAATGGTAAGCGCTATCAAGTAAAGCGTATTACGGTTAAAGCCGGAGCATCTTTATCGTTACAAATGCACCACCATAGGGCCGAACATTGGGTGGTGGTTTCAGGAACTGCATTAGTGGTAATAGGCGACAAAGAACAATTACTTACTGAAAATCAATCTGTGTATATCCCAATTGGTGAAACTCACCGACTAACCAATCCTGGAAAGTTGCCATTAGAGTTGATCGAAGTGCAAAGTGGTAGTTACCTCGGTGAAGACGATATAGTGCGCTTTGAAGATACTTATAAACGAATCTAATATTTTTATACTTCAATAGTTAAGTAATATGAAAAAAGAGACAGACTTATGACTGCAAAAATCCTATTTGTAGTGTCAATGCATCGTTCAGGCTCTAGTTTACTAACCAAAGGGCTAGAATGTTTTGATCTTGATTTAGGTGATAATCTAATGCCTCCTGCGAATGACAACCCAAAAGGTTTTTTTGAGGATCTAGATGTTGTTGCATTAAATGATGAAATTTTAAATATTTGTGATTATCAATGGACCTTAATATCTCAAGAACCTAGAGTTATACCTGAAAATCTAGTATCTAAATATTTAGAACAAGCTAAAGCTTTAATTGACGTTAAACTAACGCATAATAATGTTAAAGATTATTTTGTGATAAAAGACCCTCGTTTATGTAGGACCTTACCCATTTGGATCAAGGCCTGTGAACAACTAAATATTGATTTTAAAACTGTTTTTATCTCTCGTAATTTTAATGAAGTAGCAATTTCACTATTAAATAGAAATGGTATAGCTTTTGAAGGGGGGTATTCTTTATGGCTTGATTATACAAAGTCGGCGTTAGGATATTTTAAACAATTTGAAATAGAACCCCTGTTTATAAAACTTGATAGTTTTATCTCTTTAATGCAAAAAAATATGATTAACATAGGACAATTTTTAGAACGAAAAATTAATGATGAAAAATATAATATATTTGAAACTGAATTCTACAACCCGAACCTTTTAAATAAAAATAAAAATAAAAATAAAAATATAAATATATTAAACTCGCCGCTATCAAAAGCAATAAATAATATTGAAAGCGCTACAATATTGACTCAAGGACAAATTAGTCATTTATTAAACGAAATAACAGAAGTTGAATTAATTCAGCCTTCAACATTAAAGGCTATGTACATTCAATTAGAATGGCACAGAAGTAAAGAGTCAGAAGTGTTGAGAGAAATAATTGATAAGCTTAACGATAAAATGACAAAACAAAAAGAAAATATAGAAAATATTAAAAACTTAAGTGAAGAAGTTTTAAAAAATATTAATAATAATTAAACATAAAGAATAGGGAAGTAAATAAAAGTGAGTTTTATTAATAATTTTTGGAAACTAACTAAAGTTTTTTTTAGTGATCCTAAATATTTTATTTCAATATTATCACTCGATAATATTAAAAGAATATATGTCGTTCTATTTCGCTCAACAAGCCAAGATGTTGACAGAACAGTTAATCAAATTGTTAATATTTATACTGAGCATGGTAAAAGCAAAGTAAATTTGACCAATATCGAAAACCTTGAACATGGTAATGGACAAATCCCTACATTTAACACAATAGATGTATCTATTATTGTGCCTGTTTATAATCAATGGGAATTTACCAAACAATGTTTACATTCAATTATTCAAAATGTTAAGAGTGTAAACTACGAAGTTATTTTAGCTGATGATGGGTCATCTGACGATACTATTAAAGCTAAAGAAATTTTTGAAAACTTAATTGTAGTAAGACCTGAAAAAAACTTAGGCTTTTTACTAAATTGCAATAACGCTGCGAGACATGCAAAAGGTAAATACATTGTTTTACTAAATAACGATACTGTAGTTAACCCCCATTGGTTAGAAGCGCTTTTTGACAAAATGGAAAAAGATAGCAAAATTGCTATTTGTGGTTCAAAGTTGTTATATCCTGACGGAACCATGCAAGAAGCGGGAGGCATTGTTTGGAATGATGCTTCAGGTTGGAATTTTGGACGAAATGATGATCCTAATAAGCCAGAATATTGTTATGTAAAAGAGGTCGACTATATTTCTGGCGCAAGCATAATGATCCGGAAAGATTTCTGGTTAGAAGTCGATGGATTTGATGAACGCTATGTGCCTGCATATTACGAAGATGCTGATTTAGCGTTTGAAGCAAGATCAAGAGGCTATAAAGTCGTTTTTCATCCTCATTCAACAATTATTCATTTTGAAGGTAAGAGCCACGGTACAGACACTTCTGGCGGAATAAAAGCATATCAAATAGAAAACCAGAAAAAATTTAGAAATAAATGGCAGGACAAACTTACTAATGAACACGTCAAAAATGCAACGAATATATTCAAAGCTAGGGATAGAACATTTAATAAAAAAACAATATTAGTTATTGATTGCTATGTTCCTTGGTATGACAAAGATGCTGGTTCAAGAGCTTTATTTATGTATTTACAATTTTTAGTAAAACATGATTATAATGTGAAGTTTTTAGGTGATAATTTTTACCCTCATCAACCATACACTGATACATTAAATGAGCTAGGTATAGAAGTATTACATGGAGTTTATTACCAAAAGAACTGGAAAAACTGGATTAAGGATAATAGCTGCGATATAGATGTAGTTATGTTAAACCGCCCACATATTGCTGAAAAGTACATTGATTTCATAAAAGAGAATACAAAGGCCAAAGTGATATATCAATGTGTAGACCTTCATTACCTTAGACTTAAAAGAGCGTTTGAGCAAAGTGAATCACCAAAGCACCTTGAAGAGTCTGAAACTTGGTATGATCTCGAAATGGATATCTTTCGAAAGGCAGATGTTGGTTTATCTTATAGCTCAGTAGAAGTAGATATACTTAATTCTGAGTTACCCGCCAATAGGTTTGAGCAAATACCGTTATTTCTTTATGAAAATAAATTTTTAAATGTTCCTATTTTTAAAGAAAGAGATAATTTAATGTTTATAGGAGGATTTAATCATCCGCCAAATTTAGAAGCGATAAACTGGTTTGTTAAGAAGGTATTACCAATAATTATTAAAACCCATCCTCAAATAGTATTAAATATTGCAGGTTCAAACCCGCCTGATATTATTAAAGAAATGGAATGTGATAATGTTAAATTACTTGGTTTTATAACAGATGTTGAATTAGAAGAACTATACAAAACGTCAAAATTGAATGTTGTTCCTCTTTTACATGGAGCAGGAGTTAAAGGTAAAGTAGTTGAATCTATGTATTACCAAACACCAATAGTTGCTACAACAGTCGCTTTAGAAGGTATTGAGTCTTTGTTAGGGCAAGTTTACCCGCAGGATGATGCGGAAACATTTGCTGAAGAGGTTTGTAAATTTTTAACATGCGAAAAATCATGGTCAGATCAAAGTAAAATGCTAGGCGAATGCTTTGATAAAGAATTTGTAGAATGCAATGTTACAGAAAAACTTTTTAATATTTTTTAACAAAAGAGTAAAATAATGAAAAAGGCGTTAATTACAGGTATTACAGGGCAAGATGGTGCTTATTTAGCTAAATTACTTTTGAGTAAAGGTTATCAAGTGTTTGGAGCATTTCGAAGAACAAGTTCTGTAAATTTTTGGAGAATAAAGGAAATAGGAGTTTTTTCTGATCCAAATTTAAAGCTTGTTGAATATGATTTAACAGATCTCGGTAATAGTGTTAGATTATTAGAAAAAACCCAGCCGGATGAAGTTTATAACTTAGCTGCTCAAAGTTTTGTTGGTGTTTCGTTTGAACAGCCTATTACAACTGGTGAAATTACGGGGTTAGGTTGTGTTAATCTTTTAGAAGCGATTAGAATTGTTAACAATAAAATAAAATTTTACCAAGCATCGACATCTGAAATGTTTGGTAAGGTTCAATCTGTTCCGCAAAGTGAGACAACACCGTTTTACCCTCGGAGTCCTTATGGGGTAGCAAAACTATATGCTCATTGGATGACTATAAATTATCAAGAGTCGTTTGATATTTTCGCAAGTAGTGGAATTTTATTTAATCATGAGTCTCCTCTTAGAGGGCTTGAATTTGTTACAAGAAAAATTACTGATGCTGTAGCCAAAATAAAATTAGGCACACTATCAACATTAGAACTTGGAAATATAGATGCTAAGAGGGACTGGGGTCATGCAAAAGATTATGTTGATGGTATGCATAAAATTTTACAAGCAGACAGTCCAGATGCTTTTGTATTAGCGACAGGGAGAACTGAAACTGTACGTTCTTTTGTCGAAATGGCATTTAAAGCTGCAGAAATTGATGTTGCTTGGGAAGGAAAGGCTGTAGATGAAGTGGGTTTTGATAGTAATACAGGGAATAAAATTGTAACTATTAACCCAGACTTTCATCGACCTGCTGAGGTAGAATTATTGATAGGTGATGCAACTAAAGCAAAATCACAACTCGGTTGGCAAGCAAATACTACTTTAGAGCAATTATGTGCTGAAATGGTAGATGCAGATCTAATTAAAAATCTGAAGATGATTTAATAATGAAAAAGGTTTTCATTACAGGTATTGAGGGCTTTACCGGTTCATACTTAGCAAATTCATTTAAAGCTAAAGGCTATCAGGTTTATGGCTCTAGCAAATCAGCTAAATCTTCAAAAGATGTATTTACTTGTGATATTTTAGACACAAATAAATTATCTAAAATCATTCAAAAAGTCGGGCCTAATTTTGTTGTGCATTTAGCTGCTAATGCTTTTGTAAATACTAAAGATGTGAATGCTTTATATAATGTTAATTTGTTAGGTACTAATTCTTTATTGCAAGCAGTAGTTAGTGCCAATGTTGAGTGTAATAAAATATTGTTAGTTAGCAGTGCAAATATATATGGAGATTCCTCAGAATCTCCAATTGATGAGAATGCTCCTATTAATTTAAAAAATCATTATGCAGCCTCAAAACGAATGATGGAAATGTCTGCAGAATTGTTTTCTTCGCTACCAATAGTTATTGCACGACCCTTTAATTACACAGGATTAGGGCAGGATAATAAATTTTTAATTCCTAAAGTAGTTGAGCATTTTAAAAGTAAATCACCAGTTATAGAATTAGGTAATATTGATGTATATAGAGACTTTTCTGATGTTAGAGATTTAGTTTCTAGTTACGTGAGATTATTGGAAAGCGAAGCTGATAGTGGTATTTTCAACTTTTGTTCCGGTAAAGAAACTTCAATAAAGGAAGTTATTTCGATACTTGAAGATATTTCTCAACATAAGGTTGAAGTCAAAATTAATCCTGAATTTGTTAGGGAAAATGAAATAAAATCTTTAGTTGGCTGTGAAAATAAATTGAGGGCAGTCATAGGTGATACTTCAAAGCATAGCTTAAAAGAAACATTGGAATGGATGTACCTTAATTAACATAAGCTATAAAATTAATACCATATTTTGTCGATTTAAGTTAAATAATTAATGTTTTAACTGCTTATAAAGATATCTTTTAAGCTTATTAGTAAGTTTATAGGCAGTTATTATCATAACAGAGAGAGTTAAATGAGAACGGTAGTTGCTCACGGACATATATTTAAAAATGCAGGTTCTTCACTAGATTGGGCATTCGAAAGAAATTTTGGAAATGGTTTTTGTGATCATAGAGATGATATACCTATGAGAAGAGAAGGAGGGGAATATTTAGAAAACTACCTAGTAAAAAATCCAAAAATAAAAGCCATTTCATCTCACCATATGTGCGATTTATCAGGAATAAAAAATATTAACATTATTCCTTTATATCTAATTAGGCATCCAATTGAAAGGATCCGCTCGGTATATAGTTTTGAGCGAAAGCAAAAGGTCGATACTCCAGGTGCTATTGCTGCCAAAAAGTATTCATTTGTTGATTATGTTAAATGGAGAATGCAACCAGAAGTTAATGCCACTATTCGGGATTATCAAACAATTTATTTATCTGGATGTCAAACAAGAAGACCAGAATTGATTGTTAATGAAGACATTATTTCACGGGCGATGAAAAATTTGAAGAATTCAAATTGCGTAGGTATTGTTGATAAATATGATGAAAGCATGGTTGTTTTTGAAGAATATTTAAAAACGTCATTCCCTGATATTGACCTTTCTTATATCAGACAAAACGTAACAGATAAGTCAAGTTCTGATGTGGACAATAAACGTTTAGAAGTTGTACAAGAGCTTTTACCAATAATAGGGAAGGTTTTTGAAAATAATTCTGCGGATATGTTTTTGTATACCCAAGCAAACTTTTATTTAGATGAGAGAATCAGGCAGATCGAAGATTTTTCCGAGAAATTAGACAAATTCAAATTAAGATGTGCACAATTATAAATACAGAGTATTGAATAAATGCTAAGTTTAACGTTTAAAGTCGTTATAAGTTCAATACGCTGGTATTGGAAAATATTTGGGCAAATATTTAAGAAACAAAAACTAGTCGTTATAAAAGACATTTCCTTTGAATTGATAAACGAAGTTTTAGGTCTATTAACTTTTGTGCTGCCTATTAAAGTTATTGTGCTATTAGGGAGTGAATCTATACCTAAATATATACAGATTTTACCCGATAGTTTTAATAAAGCTGAAACTGTTATTGTTTTATCTGTTGTTGCTGTTTGTTCATTTTTTTGTAATCTTTTAATTACTAAACACTTAGCTAATTCTTCTAAAAGCTTTTCCTACGCTTTTCTTAAGGCAAATGAAAATTTAAAGTGGGGTGATGCTGAGTTTACTAGATATATATATAATAAATATACAGCCAGTATTTCGAAGATATTATTCTCTGCTCTAATTATTGCGCTTATATGTATGGTTTATCCACTTGTTTTTCAAGTGTTTATTTCCTTGTTGTTAATGGCTATATTATTTTTTTTGATAAGAATATCAATGAGTCAAAATTTTAAATTGAGAATGTTTCACGATATAAATCAATATATGAAAACAACATCAGCCGTGTTGTTTTTGATTTTATTTGCAAGCATAATTTTTGACTTTCTTTACCCCTTAAGTCCTCCAAGCCTAATTATCGCTATTATTTCATTGATTTTAGCTAGACAAGCTTTAGCTGGATTGTCATTTAATGTTCAATCAATTTTTTTGCTGGCCCAGAAAAAAGCGAAAGTCAATGGAGTAATTTATAAAGGCTACGGCAAATCAATGGGCAAACTACAGCAAACTGATGTGCTTTGGAATATAGCATTATCTGATGAAAGAGATTTAATGTTTCATAAAGTGCTGCAAAATATTGTTGATTTTAATATTCAAAAGGTGAGCTCAGCTTGGTTTCAATTATCCACGCCGAATGTGTTATGTTTTAAAGTGGAGTGTTCAGATAAGCAGGGAGAAGTAAATTATTTTCTAGTGAAACTGTATCCTCAGCGTAATACTAAACTAGCTCAAAGAGAAGAAGTGTTATTTGAGCAGTTGAGTGAGAAAGGTATTGTTCATAACCTAAGTTTTATAACAAAAATAGACAATATAACAACGCATATCTTTCAGTTTGATACAGACCTATCTGCTGTAAATAATGCTCAAGCAGATATCTATAATCGAATATTAAGTATTGAATTTGATAATCAGTTTTTATCTCAGTATTCTTCTGCACATTCTTTTCTTTGGGAAAGGATTGATGACACAATTATTTCTAAATTAATACTAGGTGTAAGCTCAGTAGAGGATCATAATCAGTTAAGTAAATTTAAAAATGATATCATTAAATTACAAGATATTTTAAGTAGTCTTCCATTAAAAGTAGTATTATCGAGTGCGGTACTTAAAGACTTGATCGCTGATAAAAATGGTAAGCTCGGTTTGATTTCTTTAGGGAACTGGTCGATAGAACCTTTAGGATATGGTTGGCCATTAAACCCAAAGCAAAGGAAAAGCTTTTTTAATAATGAAAATGACTATTTAGAAAGCTCTGTATTTTTATGTAGTATTCTTGCTGAGTTAGAGAATAACATAAGTAAAGCAAGTTTATTCAAGTCGATTGATTTGATATATAAAGTCAATGAGTTATTGACACTTCCAGAATATAATTTAAGCAAATAAAAATATGAAACAATTTGATTCACCTATAATGGTTACTCGACCCTTGATGCCGAAACTTGATCATTATAAAGCAAACTTAGAAGAAATATGGGAATCTCAATGGTTATCGAATGGTGGCGCACAACATGTGGGTTTGGAAAAGGCACTTAAAGATTATATAATCGCCCCTAATCTGTCATTATTTAATAATGGTACGATCGCGTTAATGACAGCGATTCAAAGTTTACGTTTGCAAGGAGAGGTTATCACTACGCCATTTACATTTCCTGCGACAACGCACGTATTAGCTTGGAATGATATTACACCGGTATTTTGTGATATTGACCCTGTTCGTTTAACCATTGATCCTACAAAGATAGAGCGTCATATCACCGCAAAAACAACCGCTATTTTGGGAGTTCATGTATATGGCATTCCTTGTCATGTAGAAGAAATTCAAAATATTGCCGATAGGCATGGCTTAAAAGTAATTTATGATGCAGCTCACGCATTTACCACAACGCTTAATGGTGTGCCAATCGCTGATTTCGGCGATATATCAATGTTTAGTTTTCACCCTACAAAATTATTTCACACGGGCGAAGGCGGAGCACTGGTTTATAATGATACTAACTTAAAACAACGCATTGAGTATCTCAAAAACTTTGGCATAAAGAGTGAAGAAGAGGTTATTTTACCTGGTATTAACGGTAAAATGGGAGAGTTACAAGCTGCAATGGGGCTTAATGTTCTACCGTTAGTGCGCAGTGAACAAGCTAAAAGATCTAAAATACGTTCACTTTATTCGGAACTCTTATCTGATATTGAAGGAATAACTATTTTAAAAGTTCCTGAAGGGACAACTAATAGCGAACAATATTTTTGTATCAGAGTACATCAACATAGTTTTGGTGAAAGTCGTGACGATGTTTATGGGCGTTTAAGATTATATAATGTTATGGCACGAAAATATTTTTATCCATTAATAAGTGATTATCCATGCTACAGCTCTTTGAGTTCGGCTAGAAGTGAAAACTTACAAGAAGCAAAATCTGCAGCGGCAGAGGTTTTATGTTTACCTCTATATGGGGCACTTGTATACTCTGATATAAGTCAGATTGTTGAAATAATTTTGTCAAAAAAGAAATAATATATGAAAAACTTATCAAATAAAAAGCTTGGGATTAAAGGAAAAATTTTTTGCTTATCTATGCAGAGAAATGGAACGTCGTCTGTTGGTGATTTTTTCCAGAACTTTGGACTTAACCGTGTAGGAAGCCCTATAAGCAATAAAAAAAGATGGCCATTAGCTTGGTATAATGGTGATTTTGAAGCCATCTTCAATGATGAAACTTTTATTGCTGCAGATGTATTAGAAGACGACCCTTGGTGGTTTACTGATTTTTATAAAGTGCTTTACCATCGTTTTCCTAATTCAAAATTTATTTTAGTTGAAAGGGATGCCGACTCTTGGTTTAAATCTATGATCCGCCATTCTAATGGGTTTAGTGTTGGAGTTACTGAAGTTCATTGTAAGCTTTATCGAAGAGAGGACGAATATAGCTGGTTGAAAGCTAATATTGCAGATTTTGGTACGCTTAAAAATCAAGAAATGGTTTTGTATGATAAAGCTCAACATTATTGTGCCGTTTATGAACGATATAATAGAGAGGTCAAGGACTTCTTCGCTAGAGTTGCGCCAGATGCATTATTTACTGCTTCAATTAAAGATGAAACATTGTGGGGGGATTTAGCTAATTGGTTAAATATACCAGGTGATCATGAAAATATTGAACCGGTACATGCTCATAAAGGCAAGGGAGTCTTTGCACAGAAACATCTTTTAGTTAAAAAGAACTACCCAGAAATATTTAATTATTAATAGATTTTTTTATTGTTTAAACATTATTAAGGACTTTTATGTTTAATGATAAACATAATCAAATAGAAACTATTGTTGATATGTATCAACTTGGTTTATCTGTTATCTCTGAAGACAACCATGCTAACGATAAATGTTTTTATCGTACACAGCACGATAAAAATAAGAAAATGTATAAAGAGGTAATTAAATTTATCATTAGTGATGAACGAAATAGTCACTTAATGAATCCAGATTTATTTTATCTTTCGTTTCAACTTGGTTTACATAATGATTTTGTAGAAAATTTATCGGCGTTTAATACAAAGTTTGAGTATACACCTCAAAACTTTATTAATACCGCAGTCTCCGTTATGCCTTCGTTGATTGATTCAGATGAACAAGAACAGGTATTTAGTGAGAATTATCAATCATTAGATCTATTGACAGATGAAATGTTAAAAGAACAAGCAAAACTAATCCTTAAAATTTCGGATATCGAGCTCTCTAATCAGTCCGCATCAACTATATTTACCAAAGTAAATCATGGGCACTGGGAGTTTTTATTAAACTCGTTTCTTGATATTAGTGATTATAATAAATATCGAGATCTTACTCGAAAAAGCTATCCTATTAGTTTGAAGTTTTGTGGTTTTCATTCTTTATTTTCTCAATCTTTTCGTTATTTTATGGAACCTGAAACTAACGGTAGAGTCAAGGTTGCTGTGGGAATTAATGCTGGAGAAAGATCATTATATAGCGCATTAGAAATGCCTTTTACCCCATGCATACGCGGCGCTTTGGTTGGTCTGCTTGGCTTTATTAATACAATTAAAAATACTCCAGAAGTTAGCTTTTATGACGGCTCCGCAACCAGAGATTTTTTAAAAAATGGGGAGTATAAAAAATTTTTCAAGCAGTCTTTGTCTGAGTATGATGCGTTACTTTTACTTGTTCCCCCAGGGCTTAAAGGATTATCATTTCCTTCATTTAAAGGAAAGGTTCATCATCTCATTATGCCAGGCCAAGTAGTACAAGAACTTTACCGTGTTTTGATTCCTACAGTTATTGGTGGAATTACCAATCTAACTAAAAAGCACAAAAAAATCTGTATTCTTGTGCAGGCGGCCGCTTTTGCTCCATTACTTGCATATTATATTGACGCTGTTTTTAAACCATTAGGTATTGAAGTGGCGCTTTTTGATTTAGGGAGAGTATTTGATGTAGTTAAACCTGAATTGATAGAAAAAACACCTTCTCTTAAGTGGACTCAAGATATGTTTGAAGAAATATCTGAATGTTTCGAACTTAAGCCAGAAAATGCAAAATTTACGCTCACTGATGTTCAAGTATAAAACAGATAGCACATACACTTTTGGAGTTGATTTATAAATGAAACTAGCAGTAATGCAACCCTACCTATTTCCTTATTTAGGTTATTATCAGCTGGTAAATTGTTCTGATGTGTTTGTTGCTTATGACGATGTAACTTTCATTAAGGGCGGTTATATCAACCGAAATAATATATTGGTAAACGGAGAGCAATCACGTTTTACAATACCTGTTTTAGGGGCATCATCGAATGTATTAATCAAAGAACTTAACTTTGATAAAAATGTTAAAAAAGTAATTAAAACAATTGTTCAAGCATATTCAAAAGCACCTTACTTCTCTGAGGTTTTCCCCATTTTGGAAAAAATACTCCTCCAAGATGATCGCAATGTTGCGAGCATGTGTAAAAGTAGTATTGTGGATGTCTTTCATTATTTGAAAAAAGATAAAGAATATCAAACGTCTAGCTTGATTGATTATAATAGAGAGTTATCTGCTGAGAATAGATTAATGGCATTATCACACAAGTTAAATTGTGATGAATATGTGAACAGCATTGGAGGCCGAGAACTTTATAAAAAAGAACACTTTGCAAATGATGGAATCAAATTATCCTTTATTCAAATGAAAAAAATCGAATATCATCAACCTCAAAATCCATTCGTAGCTAATTTATCTATGGTCGATGTCCTTATGTGGTGCTCAAAAAGTGAGATTAGAAAACTTTTAAACGAATATGAGTTAATTTAAATGTTGAATTACGCTAAAGCTATAGGTGGATATGGTGAAATAGGGCTGCCAATTAAAAATTCGGGTGTTCCAGATAATGCGATGCTATTTCAGTCAGCTAGATCTGCATTATATGCTTTTTTAAAATGCTCTACGGCAAAAACTATTTATTTACCTGAGTACATATGTGAGAGCTTATATCCAGCATTAGAAAGCTTAAATATCTCTATTAAACATTATCAATTGAATCAAAAGTTATTACCGGTAGAAGTGCCAGACGTTACGAAGAATGAATATGTATTACTTGTGAATTATTTCGGCTTATGTGGTGTAACAATCAAAGAATACATCACTCAACCTGATATAAGTATTCGTCATTTTATTGTCGATAATTCTCAAGCGTTTTTTACTCCTCCTGTAGATTGTGCTGCGAATATTTATTCATTAAGAAAATTTTTAGCATTACCTGACGGAGGCTTATTATTTACAGAAGCTAAAGTCATTGAGCCTACTGAAGGATTTAATGGCGAAGATTATTTATCGCATTTATTACTAAGGAATGCCGATAATACACAAAAAGGGTATGAGCACTTTTTACATGCAGAAGCAGCCCTTGATGATTATAGGCCTAAAAAAATGTCCTCAGTATCAAGACGTTTATATCAATCATTTGACATTGAAAATATTAAAAAGAAGAGAAAAGAAAATTTTGAATTCTTATTTGATTATTATCAACATATAAATAAATTCAATTTTTACTTAAACGGAAATGAATCACCGCTTTGTTACCCATTAACGTTAAGCTATGACGTTACTAATTTATGTTCTGCTCTCATCAAAAAGGACATTTTTCTCCCGCGATATTGGCCTAATTTAATGAATAGTGCTCATGATTTTGTGAGCAGTATATACAATAATACGCTGTTTATCCCAATTGATGAAAGGATTGATGAAAGTAAAATGAAGCTTTTGATTACAGAAATAGATAAAGTACTTTTGGAACACAAAAATGAATAAAGTTGTATATGTTGGAAACAGACCAAGTGTACTCAAAAAACTGATTGAGCATAACTCTGTTAATTTAGTTAAAGCCTTTATAATTGATCAACCCCTGATTAATTATGATAATTCTGACGATTGGTTAGAGAGAATAGATGCTAAATCAGATCTACAAAAAATCACTGCTTATGTAGCAAACCAGGATTTTGATTTATTTGTCTCAGCGGGATGTTCTTATATCTTGCCAGTCAATAACTTTCCGAATAATAAAACTTATATTAATTGCCATCCTTCCGTATTACCTTGGGGGAAGGGTATTCATCCTATCAATGAGTGTTTTATTGGTGAACATAATTTATTCGGTGCAACAATACATTATTTGTCTGCGGCTTTAGATGGTGGAGATATCATTGAACAAGTCCAATACGACTTAACACCAGATATTGATATTAGTTTGTTATATACGAGTATTTTCGAAATTGAAGCAGACTTGCTTGAATTATCTATCAATAAACTTATTGAAAATAATTTCAAGTATATTGGGAAAAAACAAACTGGAAGTGGTAGTTATTTTTCAAGAAAAAATGATCTTGTGACCATTTCTTCTACTGACTCTACGGTTGAGAATTTCCTTAACTATTTTCGTGGCTTTTCGTCCTCACAAGTCGGTATTGTTGTTGCGTCTGAGCAGGGAAGTTTTCGGGTGTTTTCTGCAACACAAATAAATAATGAATTCTTTATAGATAAGTTCAAACACATCATGCCTGGAAATATATGCGTGAAAACGAAAGATGTACTTGTTCTTCAATTTAATAATGGTCTTGTTTATATAAAAAAATGGGAAAAAATATAGAAATGTTATTGAATCTGAAGTGGTTAAGTAAACAAAAATAACGAATGAATTTCATAGAGTTTTAAAACATAATGGCAACCATTAAATACCGTAAAGATATTGACGGCTTACGAGCTTTAGCCGTTATTCTTGTGATCCTTTTTCATTTATCATTCAGCTCAGTTTCTGGTGGGTATATTGGTGTCGATGTTTTCTTTATTATTTCAGGCTTTCTAATTACCAGTATTATCATTAAAAAGTGTAGTAATTCTCAATTTACTTTAACTGATTTCTATTTAAATAGGATCAGACGGTTATTCCCTGCTTTATATACCGTTATATTATTAACTTTTTTGTTTAGCTTTTTTATATTGCAACCCTATGATTTTACTTCTTTTTCTAAATCTACAATTGCAGCATTATTTTCATTTTCTAACATAACTTTTTATTTAGAATCAGGTTATTGGGATACAGTCTCTGAGCTGAAACCTCTTCTACATACATGGTCTTTAGGCGTGGAAGAACAATTCTATCTTATTTGGCCAATATTTTTACTCTTTCTGCTAAGTAAATTTAAAAGGGAAAGTTGGTGTATTGTATTTATTTTCATCACAACACTCTTTTTTGCGCTTACATTTTATATAAGCCAGCTTGATTTATCAGCGGCATTCTATCTTTTCCCATTTCGTATATTTCAGTTTTCAGCCGGAGCCTTAATCTTTGCAGTGTTAAATGCCAAGTATGCAAATAAATATATCGAAAAAATCGCTTTCAGCAATTGCTTATTTATTATTGGTATCACGTTAATTTTATACTCATCCATGGCTTTTGATGGAGATACAAAATACCCGAATGTTGCCGTTTTACTTCCAACGCTTGGAACTTTATTTCTACTACTCGCGGGTGGAGCTGGAGGGAAGTACAGCTTTAGTAGAATAATATTAACGAATAGTTTTAGTGTTTGGGTTGGAAGAATATCGTATTCATTGTATCTCGTTCATTGGCCAATAATTGTGCTTTATAAATATCAAACAGGAACAGCGTTAACATCTTTTGAAAAGGTTTACTTATTAATAGCAACTTTTATGGGTGGGGCATTATTACACTATTTAGTTGAAAAGCGTTTTTATTCTCGAAATATGAGTACAATTAAGCAAAGTCAAGGCACATCGATACGAAAATTTAGCTTGATAACACTTAGTATAGGCTTGTTTTTTTCTGTTATTGCTGGGCACGCAGCTCTAAATAATGGCTGGGAATTTCGCTTTCAATCACTCAAATTAACCGCTGCAGATATACAAAATGGTAAACAAGATCGTTTTTCAGAATATCGCAAAGCTTGTCAAATAAATAATTATAATGACTCACTAAAATGCGATAGAAAATCGCCAACACAAGTGCTTGTACTTGGCAATTCTCATGAACCAGATGGCTTTAATTTTATTAATGCCGGTTATCAAAAGGAGCATAATTTAAATATCATTAATTTTGGCACCATTAACCTATGCAAAGGGTTGAAAAAAGCAGGAAGTATCTGGGTGTCAACTAACTCTAATTGTCAAAAGAGGCTAGTTAACTTGTTTGGACATCAGTTTTTAGACTCTATTGATTATGTTGTGTATTCAGCAAATAGACCTTTTGCTGCCAATAAGATACTTTTATTTAACTTACTTAATGATATAAAGTTAAAAAATGACGCCATTAAAATTATTACGATAGGCGGGTATATCAATACCAAACTCCCTTGCTCAAAAATTTTAAATGATACTGGCTCCACGACAGATTGCACCAATATTGATAATGTTAGTTACTTTGCACATAGTCCAAGTAAGCAACCATCGTATAAAAAAATTATGGGAATTACGCATCACTTTATTGATAGAGTGAGTTTATTATGTCGTGAAGGCAATGTTGAAAGTTGTTTTAATCGAACGGAAGATGGTGTCCCAATGTTTTATGATCAACATCATTTGTCTCGAGGTTTCGCCGAAATGGCTGGGAAGATGTATGCGAATAAATACCCGTACTTATTCGATTTATAAAAAAATATTCTGCTTTTTAAACTATTTTGCTAACTATTAATCAATATACATTTATCTTTTAATGGGTTAACATTTACGTAACATTTACGTAACATTAATTAGAGAACTAAAAATAAGTACTTTGCTTTACGTACCTTAGAAGTAAGTGCTGTCACTCTAATATAGCTACTAAAAAAATAAGAATAAATAAAGGATTGTTGTGTTAAAAGGAGTTGTATTCACTACCGCTATTTTCTTGTCTAATCTCGGCTATGCTTCTGAAGTTATTAAATTAAATAAATCAAATGTAGCCAGCATTAATACTGCTATTTTAAGCACACAAAGCCAAGTAAGTAGCCCTTCTAATTTAATAACTACTCCTGTGATAAATATTTCACCACTCGCTTCCACAAAACATAAACGTTATAAGCAATATTATCGAGGGATCCCTATTTGGGGGCATCAATTTATCATTCATCAAGACCGTTTAAGTAAGATTAACGATGTTAGTGGTACATTTATTAAGTCAGTAGGAAGTGCTTCATTACCAAGTGTTAATGCGAAAATCAATAAGGATGAGGCGAATAAAATTGCTCAACACTATTTTTTAACTAAAGTGCTCGCTTCAGAGCCCGAGAATGATATTGCTCCTTGCGTTATTGATGATAGAGATCCATTACCTTACCAAGATCAAGAAGAAACCTCAAATACCGCAGTATTTTCCGATGAAAGTACTGAGTTATACGTGTACCTTGAAAAGGGCACCCAGTTAATTTATCAAGTTAAATTTACTTATGAAAAAAACGACGCATATGCAATGCGTATTGTCTTAGTAAATGCGCAAACAGGACTTATTGTTGATGAATGGGATAATCTAAAAACAGCTGATGGAACTGGCCCAGGCGGGAATGCCAAAATTGGTCGTTACGAATACGGGACTGATTATGATGCTTTGCCTGTTACCGAAACTAATGGTACATGTACTTTAGAAAATAGTAATGTGAAAACGGTTGATTTAAACCATGCTACCAGTGGGGGAAGTGTTCATAGTTTTTCTTGTTATGAAAATACTGAACGTGAAGTTAATGGTGCATACTCTCCATTAAACGATGCTCATTTTTTTGGAAATACTGTTTTTAACTTGTTTCAAGATTGGTATAACGTAGCGCCGTTATCTTTTCAACTCACTATGCGCGTTCATTATGGCTCCGGTTACGAAAATGCCTTTTGGAATGGTTCTAGTATGACGTTTGGCGATGGGGCCTCAAGGTTTTATCCATTGGTTTCGCTTGACGTTTCTGCACATGAAGTTGCGCACGGGGTGACTGATCAAAATTCTGATTTAATTTATTCAGGCCAATCAGGAGGTATGAATGAAGCTTTTTCTGATATGGCGGGTGAAGCTGCAGAATTTTATTTACGCGGCAGTAATGATTGGTTGATGGGAGCAGATATTTTTAAAACAGGTACTGCTTTGCGTTATTTTGAAGACCCTACACTAGATAATCGATCAATCGGGCATATCGACCAATATTATGAAGGTATTGATGTTCATTACAGTAGTGGTATTTATAACCGAGCTTTTTACTTATTGGCGAATACTGAGGGTTGGGGAATTAGAAAAGCATTTGATGTGATGGTTGATGCCAATGTGAATTATTGGACACCTAATAGCACCTTTAATGAAGGTTTATGCGGCATCATTAGTGCTACCCATCGTAGAGGGTATTTAGTTTACGATGTTATAGACGCATTCAGTCACGTTGGCGTTGAGTGTGATACTTTACCCTTTACAGATGAAGATGAAGATCTAATGTCTGACTTTTGGGAAACCAAATATGGTTTAGATCCTACCGATGCATCTGATGCAAGTGGTGATCTTGATGGTGATATGTTAACTAATTTAGAAGAATATCAAAGAAATACCTTTCCAAATGATACTGATAGTGATGATGATTTACTGTCTGATTATGGTGAAATAAATACATACAATTCTAATCCAATAAATCCTGATACAGATAATGATGCCTTGAATGATGGTGATGAAATTACGGCAGGGACAAATATTTTAGTCGCAGATAGCGATGAAGATGGTATGTTTGATGGCTGGGAGGTTATTTATCAGTTAAATCCATTATTAGATGATAGTGCCGGCGATATTGATAATGATGGTCGAAGTAATCTCGAAGAATATAGACAAGGAACTAACCCTAGAGAAGTTGAAATAGAAAGCACTGAACCAAACAGTGAATTCATTGATGCTCAGCTTATCGGAGATGTTTTTAATTTTTCTTATTCAAAAAATATTGGAGATCAAAACGTAAACACTTCAGAAAGTGTTCCTCACGTTACTATTATTGGCACTGGAAATAATTCCTACGATTATTACTCTTTCGATGTTGATATAGTGCCCTCAAAAGTTATTTTTGATATTGACTATGGTTACGATTCAGCAAGAGACGACTCATTTGATGCTTACCTGTATTTATATGATGCAACAGAAAAGTTATTGAGCCAAAATGATGACTCAGCTGTAAGCAATGGACAAGGAGGGAGTTCTAGCGGGCTTGACTCTTACTTAGAATACGAATTTACAAATACTGGCACTTATATTATTAAAGTAGCACGCTACCCTAATTCAAATATTCTTGAAGGCGATACCTATCAATTACATATTTCTTTAGAGAACGCTGTTTTAGACACTGATCGTGATGGCATGTCTGATGAGTGGGAAGATTTATATGGTCTTGATAAAAACGATGCGAATGATGCTGATGTCGATACCGATAATGATGGCTTAACGAATATAGAAGAATATAGAGCTTCAACCGACCCTACTATATCGGATACAGATGCTGATGGCCTTAGTGATTCCCAAGAAGTAAAGTTGTACTTAACTGATCCAAATTTATTAGATTCAGATGGTGATACTCTAAATGATTATGACGAAGTGATCACTCACTTAACTGATCCTAATAAGCAAGACAGTGACGATGATGGTCTAGACGATTATCAAGAAATATTCATTTATTTAACAAATCCAAATGATATTGATACTGATGATGATGGTATGCCAGACCTTTTCGAAGTTGAAGGAGTGCTAGATCCTAATGATTCTTCTGATGCAGTAGGAGACGCAGATAGTGACGGTTTAACTAATTTAGAAGAGTATCAATATGGAACAAATCCATCAGTAATAGATACAGATGTTGATGGGTTGAACGATTATTTAGAAATAATAACGCTTAATTCTAACCCTCTTTCAATAGACACCGATGAAGATGGAATGGCTGACTATTGGGAATATTATAACAACCTCAATTTATTGGTTGATGATTCTGAATTAGACCCTGATAACGATAGCTTTGAAAATGTGCTTGAATTCAAATTCTCATCTGATCCTCATGATCAACAATCAATCCCAGATTTAAGTGTGTCTTATTCCATAAACTCCTCTAATAAATTAGTGAGAATTTTAGTTGAAATAGGTAGAGAAAACATTATTGGAGCTCTTAATATAGATGGTGATTATGAGGGATTAACTTTTGATTTGGCTGGCAATTTATATGCAATAGATGATCGAAATGACCGATTAATAAAAATAAATACAACTACAGCTGAGGCAACTATTGTCGGAAACCTTAATTTAAGGCGTTCGTTTTATTCCGTGGGGTTAGCGGTTGATATTAATAATAATATTTATATGGTTGCAACAAATAATACAAATAGTTTTTTATATCGTATTAATACAAACAATGGCTCTGCTCGAGAAATTGGAGCAATAGGAATCGCTGGTGTTGACTCAATTGTTTGGGATGTTAGCAAGCTTTATGGATTAAGAACTGGGGAATCACATGAGCTTATTAGCATCAATCCTACCTCAGGAACAGGAATAAAAATAGGAAATATCAACGATATTTCGTTGAGTGAACAGTCAGGTTTATCCGTTGATGCCAATATGAATTTAATAGGGTTAGCTGAATTAGGAAAAGTATTTTTAATTAATAAGCAATCTGCAGGCACATCATTATTAGCACATATTAGCAATGGCTTCGAATCCTTAGCGATAAACAACGATCACGATGGCGATAGTTTGCCAAATATTTGGGAAGTTGCTAATGGTTTAGATCCTAAAGATGCTTCTGATAAAAATATTGATTCTGATGCTGATGGTTTAACTAACTTAAAAGAGTATAAATTGCAGACAAACCCACTAAACGCCGATACTGATGGTGACAGCATTAATGATGGGAGAGAATTTAGGTTAGGACTTAACCCAAAGAGTGTTGACAGTGACGGTGATGGTATTGCAGATAACCTTGAGTCAATCGCGACAAAACTTTATAGAAGCCGATATAACAGTTGGCGGCTGAAAACAGTAACTGAAAAATAACCAAATTATATTTAATAAGGAAAAGTAATGAAAAAAGTAATATTAGTTTTAGTTAGTTTGATTTGTATAACTTCAAATGCCTATGCAGCAGAAGCTAAGGTTGTAGGTAAGTTTATTAAAACACTTACCACTAAAGATAACCTATATGGCGGTTGTATGGCTGAGATAGACGTCAGTGTTGCAGCATCTGGACTAAATTGCCCTGCTAATGGTTGGGTTACGTTTAGTTGTAGTGGTGATTTTGTAAGTAAAGAAGAAGCAATGAGAATGTTTGACTCAGCTCAGATGTCACTTGCTTTAAATAAAAGAGCTGTATTAAAAGTCACAGATTTACAAAAACATAATGGTTTTTGTATGGTGACACGCATCGACATTTTAAAATAAAAATTAACCTAAATGAAATTGTTGATTGTTGTAAATTATTACGTTGACAAATACTCCTTATAGTAATGAAAAATGAAAAATAAAAATTATATACTTTGGCTTTTTTCTGCATACATTTGTCTGCATTCAACGTTTATTTTTGCGCTTGAAATCGTTTCAGGTTATAACGAAAGTTTTGAAAATGTCGCCATTAGAGGTTTCCGTGAAGGGGCTAACTCTTCTGCGCCATGGGCAGTATCATCAGAACAAGCTTCATTAGGGAGTAAATCCCTTAAAAGTGGTGATATTAATGATAATCAAAAAAGCATTTTAACTTTCACCGGGAATTTTGAAACGTATGGTCAGCTGGGTTTTGATTTATATACAGATACTGAAAGTTGCTGTGACTATTTAAATGTTTATGTTGATGGTATACAAGTATCGTATCGGTTATTAAGCCATCAGCAATGGCAAGAATTTTCTATTGAGGTAGGACAAGGTCAACATGTAGTTACTTGGGAATACTATAAAGATGGCAGTGCATCTACATCAGTAGATGCTATATATATTGATAATCTCCAGTTTACTAAAAAGGCGGCGCCAGGCTTACACCCGTACTCTTTTCTATTTCGCAATCAGTACCCTTACAGTTTTTCGGAAATTAACTATACCGATAAATCTGTGATTAACAATTTTCATTTACCTTCAATTGATTGTAATAATAACTCTGTCGTATCATCAGAGTACTTGCCAGATGGTCGATTAGTGTATGGATGTTCATCTCCTGATCATATAGGCATATTTAATTTAAGAACAAAAATAACGGATGCTAAATATGGCGTAGGTGAAAACTGGGGTCTTAATTCGATCACATTTAGAGCTACAGATACGTATGTGTATTTTTATGATTATGCTAGTGATTATATTAAGTCAGTTCGATTATCTGATGGAGTTAGTACAAATCTCTATCAATCAAACGATGTTGATGATATTAGCTACACAACCGATGATAGTTTATGGGTATTAAGCAATAACTCTAACCAATTATTTAAATTAGATGCATCTACTGGTGTAATAAGGCAAACGATAATTGTTAATCCGATTAATAATGCATCATTAACTAAATTAAGTGTCAGTAATAACGGCTTATTAATAGTGGGTGATAATCGTGGGTTACTCTATTTGGTTGATTACGAAGAGGGTGATTTTCTACACTCGACTGAATTTAGCGATACTAATCGCGCAATAACTGATTTAGAGCTACTTGATAATGGCCATTTTATAGTTTCGAATGCTTCGACTATTAACGAGTACAAAATTTCTAACAATCAATTGGTATTAGTAAGAAACTACAATAATTCATCTGTTTATCATATTATAACCAAGTCACAAATGGATGATTCTGATAATGACGGTCTTAGTGATTTATGGGAAGAATATTTTGACACTAATCCCGACAATGCTGCTGATGCTAGTCTAGATCCTGACAATGACGGCTTATCTAATTTACAAGAATCATTGAATTTTACTTATCCAAACCAAGCTGACACTGACGGTGATAACCTTTCAGATGGAGCAGAGGTTAATATATATGGCACATCACCCATTAATATTGATAGTGATAATGACGGACTAGACGATGATGCCGAAGTCATTTTATATGGTTCTGATCCTCTTTTAGTGGATTCAGATGGCGATGGCTTAACCGATTACGACGAAGTATTTATTTATTTATCAAGTCCAATTCTTGCGGATACTGACGGTGATGGTTTAGATGATAAATGGGAAATTGACAACGGCACCATTGTTTTTACAAATGACGCCGCGATGGATACAGATAACGATGGTTTAACTAATATCCAAGAATTTAACAATAATACTTTCCCACTTGTTTCAGATTCAGACGCAGATTTACTCAATGATGGTGATGAAGTTGCTGCGACGTCTGATCCATTAGATCAAGACTCAGATGGCGATGGTTTCATTGATGGCATCGAGAATCAATATGCATTTTTAGATATATTAGTTGCTGATGACACTAGTTTAGATCAAGACAATGATGGTTATACTAATTTGGAAGAGGCGTTAACCCATAGTGACCTTGATGATGTTAGCTCTGTTCCTCCATACCAAGAATCAAACTTTAAAATTTTATATCATGATGCGCCGGATCAGTTTCACGCGTTAATTGACCCAATAAGCTGGTCAATAACCTCCGCAGTAAATGACTATAACTTATCTTCGTTGATAACCCACAAAAATAAAATCCATATTGTGACAATAGGAAATTCAAATACCAATGGCTTTGGTAAAGTCAGTTCTTATGGTTTTAATTTTGATATGGTTTCTGAAGTCGACCAATTATTAATTGATAGTACAGAACGACTGAAAATAGAGAATGGAATGGCGTTAACTTATGATGGATATAATGTTTATTTAAAGTCATTAGATGGTAAGTTTACGAATACCATTAAATCACCAGTCTCAGTGCGAGAAGCAATATTAACTCAAAACGGTGATGTATTGTCTCGCAGTAATGACAAGTTAAATTTAATGGCTAAAACTGGAATAATTAGATGGTCAATATCTTTACCTTATGAAAATATTAATGTCACAAGACATGATAGCTTTGGCATTGACAATAAACGTAATATTATTTTTGTGTTAGTTAAAGGTAAAATTCAAATATATAGTCTTTTGACAGGGGAAAAAATTTCAACAATACCTTTCTCTAAATCGGTAGATAATCTTATTGAATTTCCACTAACACTTAGCGGATACACCATAACCAAAGCAGGTAATTTGCTCTTTAGTGATACCAACCAGCGTTTATATAGTGTTAGTTTAACTGATAAAAACCATCTCTTTACGCGCCCTCAGCAAAATGGATGCTGCGGTGGTCAATATAATGTGGTCTATTCAGGTACAGATGCCATTGTTGAAGAAAATTATTCTATTAGTAAAATATCAGAAGTAACAGGTGAAACTCTCTGGGAGTTTGATGCCAGTGACTTAGAAGGTAATTCAAACCTTATTCTAAGAGTTACTCCACAGTTCTTAATAATAACAAGTTCAGGTAGCCAACAAGTTCATTTTGTTGATATTAATGATAGAACCCAAATACAAACTTTCTCGCTAGCTTCACTAGAAATTAATAATGAAACGATTACTAACTTTACAGTTGGAAATATTAAATTAGTAGAAGGTAAGTTGTTTATTTCCAACTCAAATACTCAACTTGATTTACCCACCTTATCAATTGATCTGTCTACGGACAGAGACAATGATGGTTTGAGTGACGCTTGGGAGCGTTTATATAACTATTCTTCGAATTCTGACGATAGTGCTACAGATACTGATGGCGATGGATTAAATAATTTACAAGAGTTTCAAAATGATACCGACCCGCGAATAGCAGACTCTGATAATGACGGATTAAGCGATGGTTATGAAGTATTAACGTCGTTAAGTAATCCGCTATTAAAAGATACTGATGGTGATGGCTTAACTGACGATGATGAGGTCAACACTTATTTAACATCTCCAATTTTAATCGATAGCGATGGTGATGGTTTAGATGATGATATTGAGCTATTTGTAATCGGTTCAAACCCTAACAGTACTGACTCAGACAATGATGGCATGGGTGACTATTTTGAGGTTCAATACTTACTAGCCCCAAATGATGCTACAGATATTGTTTTAGATGCTGATAATGACGGTTTAAATAACCTAGCTGAATTTAACAATAGTACTAATCCTCTTGATAGTGATACTGATGACGATAATTTATCTGACGGTGCTGAAGTTAATACTTATGGTAGCAATCCGCTTTTAGTCGATACAGATCAAGACTTAATAATAGACGGCGATGAAGTGAATGCAGGTTTAAATCCAAATTTAGCCTCTGACGCATTAACTGATCTTGATAATGATGGTTATAGTAACCGAACAGAAAATTATTTTGGTAGTGATTTAACTAGCAATAGTGATATACCAAATAATGCAGCTTGGTCAAATCTTAATGGT
The DNA here is from genome assembly GCA_040779345.1 of Colwelliaceae bacterium 6441. Taxonomy (GTDB): domain Bacteria; phylum Pseudomonadota; class Gammaproteobacteria; order Enterobacterales; family Alteromonadaceae; genus Thalassotalea_H. Next base: position 412,626 of record JBFONU010000001.1, read on the forward strand.
GATTATCAAAATACTCGATACCGTCCAATACTTACTGACAGTAATAGTGTTAGCGAATTATGGAATGTTAATGTTGTTGATGGCATTACGGGGTCTGTTAGTAATCAAGACAATATATTTATACGAGATAATAGTAATGCAGCAAGTATAACTACACATGCCTTGAATGTTGTCACAGGCTTAATTGATTGGTCATACTATTCTACTAAACAATCACGCAATAATTATCAACATTTACTATTGATTAACGATACTATTCAGTTTTCTGGGTATGATACGACTACCCAGCAATCTAACCTATATGCTTTGAATGTAAACAATAGAGAAAATATATCACAACAGGAAGTATCTAATTATTATGACAATTTCAGCTACTTCTATGAAGTTGAAGACTCTATTTATTGGCAATACGGTAATCATTTTCAAAGATATAATAAAGCAAGCCAATCTGCATCTGATTTAGAGCATTATCACAATATTAATGATGATCGTATTGCTGTAATTGCACCGTATTTATTCTTTTTAAGTGATTCATCATCAACAGGAAATTACCAGCTAATTAATACGGAAACATTAGAAAGTCACTCATCAACTATCACTTTTCAAACTGGAGGTAGTCATAACTCAGGCAATAGTCGCGTGATTGCGGCTAACGATAATAAATTTTATTTCGATTTGGGATCCAATGTTTATAAACATGATCCTGAAACAAAAATAGACAGTATTATTTTTCAAGATGATGAAAGTGAGTATGAAATAGCAGGAAGATTTGTTATTGCTGATAATTTATTGGTGTTCTACGGTAAATTGTCTGATGATAGTTATGGTTATAAAGCGATATCAATGCTAGACGGGCACCTTCTGTGGGAGTCTGACGTAACTGTGTCTACTCAAGATATTTCACAGACACTTGCAGCGTCGAGTAATCATATTTTCATTAATAATACTTATAATGATGCTGGAGTTTTGTATCTCCTTGATATTTCAACGGGAGCGTTAGTTTCAACGATTAATAATGTAGATGTGTTTTCATTAAACCCTATTGGACTATTAATTGTTGAAGATCGCGATGCTAATCAAATTCGAACTTATACTTTAGAAGCTGACCATGATAATGACTTAATTCCATCTTATTACGAACGAAAATATGGTTTAGATCCATTTGTTGATGATGCTACAAACGACCCCGATGAGGATGGTTTGTCTAATCTAGCAGAATATCAAAATGGCACACTACCAAACCAAGGCGATACTGACGGCGACAATATGTCAGACGGTTGGGAAATCGAGTATGGACTAAACCCTAACGATGAAACAGATGCAATTATTGACATTGATGGTGATGGACTTATTAATATTGAAGAATTTAATTATGGTACATCACCTGTATTAGCGGATACTGATGGTGATGGATTATGGGATGAACTTGAAGTGCGTTTTGGGATAAATCCGTTACTATTTGATAGTGATAATGATGGGTTGTCAGATGGTGAGGAATTGCAATTAGGTACAAATATTCAAGTAGATGATACAGATGGCGATGGCATAAAAGATGGCAGGGAAGTCGAATTAGGCTTAAACCCTTTGAAACGAGATTCAGACGGTGATGGCATTTTAGATGGCGACGAAGCTATAGCTCAACAAAAAATAAGATCTAAATGGCAAGGCTGGCGAATTCGTTTTATTCTTCCTAAATATTAATCTGAGTTTGTTCAATAATAGCAGAGATCCCGATGAAAGTGACTTCTTTAAATTTTAGGTATAAATTTACTTTAGCTGTAATAATAGTACTTTTGTTGGCAGGGTGGTATTTATACAATGTTTCACATAATAGTTCTTTACTGGGCAATAAGATAATTGAACCTCCCATACTCGTTATTGAAAATAACATAACTACTGATATTGCTGAATTAACAATAGAAAAAGTATCGGCTAGTACTAGTACGCAAAATAAAATAGAAGAGAAAGAGTACATTGGCCGTTTCATTGACCCTGATGATATGGATATGTCTGTTAATTCTTCGGATGTTCAAGAAGTGAATATAGGCGACTATATCGACCCTGAAGAACTTATTTTAACGTCGATAGATAGCGTCGAAAAAGCGATAAATATAGGAGATTATATTCCTATTAATAGCTATTCTAATGAAGGATTTAACGACAAAGAAGCTATTGATATTGGAGAATATATAGATATTGACGTTTATTTAAAAGGGTCTCCTTCGACTAATGATAAAGTTTCCGAAATAGGTAAATTTATACCTGTTGAAAAAGACTTTTAATCAAATGTTTGTTAATTAGTTAATCATTAAATTAAGTAAAAAATATGAAAATCACAGCATTAATGGGATGTTTGGACGAAGAAAGCCTAATAGAAGCCGCAGTAACTCTCTTGTTTTCGTCTGGTATAAGTAGTCTTGTCATAACTGATTTAGGGTCAACTGATGGTAGCATTGAAATTATTCGCAGACTCCAGAAGCAATATGAAATAGCCCTTCTTAAAGGTGATCCTTGCCTAGAGGTTATTGATTGGGGAATTGAAATGCAAAAGTTCGCTTTAGCTGAATACTCACCTGATTATTTAATGTATATAGATCCAGATGAGATGTTTTTTGCTCCCAATCATGACTTCGTACATTTTTTACAGGGATGTGATGCCGACGTTATTAAAATTCCCCGCTTTAATGCTGTGCCATATGTTGGTATGAATATTGACTACTCATCTAAAGATAAACTTTTAGATATGTTTGTTTATAGGGAAAAAGTGAGATTATCCCCTGACCATCCTTTAAATTCATCGTTGTTAGAGCATACCATTGCACCAAAAGTATTATTTAAAGCATGTAATGCTTTATTTTTACCTGGCTTTCATGATGTACGTCATGAAACTTTAAAGAAGAGTATTACGACAACTGAATTGGCTTATTTACACTTGCCCATTACAGATTTTTCAAGGTTTGAAAGGAAAGTGAAAAACATTCACAAAAATATATTAAAGAATCCATCATATTTCAAAGGCAATACTGGCTGGCAATGGCAACGATGGGCTAAAATATTAGAAGATGGGAACTTGCAGAGCGAGTTTAATTCTCAGTTAGTAGAAAAAGACGCTCTAGAAATACAGTTTAAGAATGAAAAAATTGGAAGAATGAGGCAAGTTTTTCAATCGGTTGACTCATGATGTTACTTCTAAAGACATCATGAAAAATATTATTAGTTTAGTATTAATCTAGGGGCTGTTGATATTTCGCGGTTGAATTTTGTTCGAGATAAAATCGTTTTAATCGCGGCGAGTCGTGTGTAGCCTAGTCATTCTAAGCAAATACTACTCAACAAAGAATAAAACGATTTTAGCCGAATTATTCGGACAGCGTTTGTTGGGTATTTTTACGCCGTTATCACCTTCTTATGTGGAACTACCACATTACAAAGGCTCTGCTTTGTATAAATACCCAACAAACTGCTGCAAAAACAATATCGAAAGATCAACAGCCCCTAAGCTAATAATATTTTATTTGTTAAAATATCCTGAAGAGCACATTTAGAATTTGGTTAGATAGCTTTAAAGGGTAAGCCGTTTTTATCTTTTTCTGATAATTGAATACCATCTTCAACTTCTGGCCAATCGATTGACAAATCTTTGTCATTCCATTGTATTGATTTTTCAAATTCAGGGGCATAATAATCGGTACAATCGTATTGAAATTCAGCTTCTTTACTTAGCACTAAAAAGCCATGAGCAAAGCCTGGAGGTACCCAGAATAATCGTTTATTCTCCGCTGATAAAATAGTTGCTACGTGTTGCCCAAATGTAGGGGAGTCTTTTCTAATATCAACAGCGACATCAAACACTTCACCGTTGGTGACTCTGACAAGTTTTCCTTGAGGTTGTTGTACTTGGTAATGTAAGCCCCTTAATACTCCTTTGTTAGACTTACTATGATTACTCTGAACAAAATGTATATTAATGTTTAAGTCTTCAAACCAAGATTGGCGAAAAGTTTCCATAAAAAAACCCCGTTCATCACCAAATACTTTAGGTTCAAAAATAATGACATCGGGTATATTTGTTTTTATTATTTTCATTAAATTTCACCACAAGCAATTTGTTCTAAGTATTTACCGTAGCCGCTTTTCAGAAGAGGTTGCGCGAGAGCTAATAATTGTTCTTTATTAATGAAATTCATTCTAAAGGCTATTTCTTCCGGGCATGCAACTTTAAGCCCTTGTCTTTTTTCTAAAGTCGCAATAAAATTTGCTGCTTCTAATAAAGAATCATGGGTGCCAGTATCTAGCCAAGCCGATCCTCTAGGTAAAACCTCTACATTAAGTAAGTTTTTTTCTAAATAAATATTATTTAAATCCGTGATTTCGAGTTCGCCTCTATGGGATGGCTTTACTTGTTTTGCGTATTCTACGACGTTATTATCATAAAAATATAGACCAGTAACAGCATGATTTGATTTTGGGTTTTCTGGCTTTTCTTCAATGGTAAGTACCTTACCGTTACTATCAAACTCTGCCACACCATATCGTTCCGGATCATTAACCCGATAGCCAAAAACGGAAGCACCTACAGGTTTGCTATTCGCATTAGCGAGCAATTGTGAAAGGTGGGATGAGTAAAATATGTTGTCACCTAGTACTAAGCAACAATGAGAGTTTTGTAAAAATTTTTCTGCAATAATAAAGGCTTGTGCTAAGCCGTCAGGGGATGGTTGAACTGCGTAGCTTAATGTTAAACCCCATTGGGTCCCGTCGCCTAATAATGCTTTAAATGATGCCTGATCATGTGGAGTAGTTATAATTAATATTTCATTAATACCAGCTAGCATTAAAGTTGATAAAGGATAATAAATCATAGGTTTATCATAAACTGGTACCAGTTGTTTACTGATACTTGCAGTTACTGGGTGTAGTCGAGTACCAGAACCACCGGCAAGAATTATTCCTTTACGTTTCATATTGTAATTTTCCGCTATTTAATTTTGGTTATGTATAGAATATATAATGCCCGTTAGTATATCATTCACATAAATCGAATAAACATTAGTTTTACGTTTGTTTATTATTAATTTCATCTTAAATAAGAAAGGCATGTTTTGTGAAAATATTGGTTACTGGTGGTGCAGGTTTTATCGGTTCGGCACTTATTCGTTATTTAATTGAAGAAACATCTCATTCTATTGTTAATGTTGATAAATTAACTTATGCGGGCAATTTGGAGTCGCTTTCCTCTATTGAAGAAAATGAGAGATATTCTTTTCATCAGATAGATATATGTGATGAAGAGGCTATTGCTAAGTGTCTTACAGTTGAAGCGCCAGATTTAGTGATGCATTTAGCCGCTGAAAGCCATGTTGATCGCTCTATAGATGGTCCAGCCGAGTTTATTAAAACAAATATTTTTGGTACATATTCATTATTAGAGTGTGTGCGTAAATATTGGTTGGGTATATCTGGAGATAAAAAGTCAAACTTTCGATTTCATCATATCTCAACCGATGAAGTTTATGGAGACCTAGGTGAGACAGGTTTGTTTACTGAAGAAACTTCTTATGATCCAAGCTCACCCTATTCAGCAAGTAAAGCCAGTTCAGATCATTTAGTTCGAGCATGGCATAGAACCTATGGCCTGCCTGTAGTTATAACTAACTGTTCAAATAACTATGGGCCATTTCATTTCCCTGAAAAATTGATCCCTTTAGTCATATTAAATGCATTAGAAGGGAAAGAGCTACCGATATATGGTGATGGTTCTCAAGTTCGAGATTGGCTCTATGTGGAAGATCATGCTAAAGCACTTTATAGAGTGGTAACGCGAGGAGTTATTGGCGAAACCTATAATATTGGTGGTTTTAATGAACGGAAAAACATTGATGTTGTTAAAGCTATTTGCCAGATATTAGATGAAACTATTGCTACAAAACCGGATGGAATTACTTCTTTTGAACAATTGATTACTTTTGTTAAAGATAGACCCGGACATGATCTGCGTTATGCAATAGATGCAAATAAGATAAAAAATGAATTAGATTGGCAGCCCGAAGAGACGTTTGAGTCGGGAATAAAAAAAACAGTTCTGTGGTTTTTAAATAATTTATCTTGGTGCGCTAGAGTGCAAGATGGTAGCTACCAACGTGAACGTCTTGGAGCTAAAGAGTAACCCATGAAAATATTATTACTTGGGCGAAATGGGCAAGTAGGGTGGGAATTAGCACGATTATTTTCTGAAAGTAATCATACATTATTAAGCTACAACTCTTCAGAACTTAATTTAACCGATCTCCAACAATTAAAAAGTGAAGTGTGCCGCCAGCAGCCAGAAATTATTATTAATGCCGCGGCTTATACTGCCGTTGATAAAGCCGAAGAAGAGCAGGAAGCGTCTTTTGCAATTAATGCGTTAGCGCCGAAAGTTTTGGCTGAGCTTGCAGGAAAAATGAACATACCTTTGATTCATATATCGACAGATTATGTATTTGATGGTTTGAAAACAGGCTGTTATTTAGAAGATGATGCGGTTGGGCCAAAATCCGAATATGGGTACTCTAAACTTGCTGGTGAGCAATTTATTGTTAATGCTTTACCGCAACATATTATTATTCGCACTAGTTGGGTATTTGGCTACCATGGCAACAACTTCGTTAAAACCATGCTTAATCTGGCAAACAAACCAGAACTAAGCATCGTTGAAGATCAAAAAGGTTCGCCAACGTATTCTGAAGATATTGCAAAGTTAATTATTAGGTTAGTGAACTGTTTCATAATGAAAGGGACGCTAGATTGGGGGATTTACCATTATACAGGGGATGAGCAGACTACATGGTTTGATTTTGCTGCCGTAATCTTTAAAAAAGCACAAGAACATCACTTAATAGCTAATAGTCCTAATTTATTACCAATTCCAACATCACAATACCCAACACCAGCTAAAAGGCCTTTTAATTCTTGTTTATCTTTAGATAAAATAGCTAAATATGGAGATCTAGATAATTCATGGCGAGATGGATTAGATAGGATGTTAATCCAACTAAAAAATGATGATATATAAGTTGTATTTCAAATGTTATGTCAAATAATTTAATTACATTCACCATTCCATTTTATCAAAATGAGTTGTTGTTAAAAAAAGCAATTAAAAGTGTTTTAACACAATCATCACCTCATTGGCGATTGATAATATCTTTAGATTCAGAGCTTTCAAATGAATTTATTTCTTATCTTGAAGGTATAAATGATAAGAGAATTTCTGTTGTATCAAATAATAATAAAGGAATTTGTGGTAATTGGAATAATTGTATTGATGTTGTTAAATCTCAATATATAACAATCTTGCATTCAGATGATGAGCTTGCTCACAACTATATTGAAGTTATGCTTGCTCTTTTTGAAAAAGATCCAAATCATGCGTTATATTTTTGTGGTGCCGAAATAATAGATACCCACTCTCAACCTAAATTTTCATTTGCGGATAAAGTTAAAAGTTTCATTCAACCTCGTTCTAAAAAAACTATTTTGGCAGGTAGTTCTGGTCTTGAGAGTATATTAAAAGGATGTTTTATTTTTTGTCCTTCTATTTGCTATAAAACAGATATTATTAAAAAATATAAATTTCGTAACAAATGGCAAATGGTATTAGATTTAGATTTATATATTCGCTTATTAATGGACGGGTTAACGCTTCTTGGTACTAAAGAAAAGGCATACAAATATAGAAGACATGAAAATAACCAAACTGCTAAATTAACGAATAATTTTAAGCGATTTGATGAAGAAATAGCTTTGTATGATGATATTTCAATAAAAGCAATGTCATTGAGTTGGAAAAAAGCTCAAAGAATCGCTAATGAGAAAAATATCATAAAATTACATATACTATTTTTGTCTCTGAATGCTTTTATTAAGTTTGATTTTTCAAGGGGGAAAAGCACGATGTTGTATCTGCTCAAGCTCATTAGGAAATGACCTAAATACTTTAGGTATTAAATCATTAACATTACCTATTTAGCTAATCTCGCTGTTTAGCATTTTAAACATTTAAGAATTGCAGTGCCAAGCCCTCGCATTTGTCATTAAATCATTATAGAATTCCCCTTTTATATTAACGATTAAATATTTTCTAATGCATTCGCCTTTAATTATTATCCCTGCACATAATGAGCAACAAACAATTGCGGCGGTTATCACTGATCTTCGATTAAATGGCTTTAAACAAATCTTAGTTATAGATGACGCCAGTACGGATAATACCTTAAAAGTAGTCAAAGAGTGTGGGGTCATAGTCATGTCCATACCTTTTAATATTGGAGCATGGAAAGCAACACAAGCCGGTTTGCGTTATGCGTATGAAAAAGGCTTCAAACACGCAATTACATTTGATGCTGATGGTCAACACCTAGCGAGTGAATTAAAGTTACTCATTAATCATCAAATTGAAACTGATAAAGATATAATCATTGGTTCATGTTTAAGTAGGGGAACAAAAGCAAGGCATGTTGCATGGCAATTTTTTCGAAAATTGTCAGGGATAAAAATTAAAGATTTAACCTCTGGCTTACGTTTATATAATGCTAAAGCTATTGATGTTCTCAGCCGGAAAGAAGCAACTCTTTTAGAATATCAGGATGTTGGTGTTTTACTACTTCTACGAAGTTTTAAAGTGTCTAAAGGAGAGGTTGAAGTGAAAATGCAAGGTAGAACTGCAGGTATTTCTCGAATCTTTTATTCATGGTGGGCTGTCTTTTATTATATGGCGTATACCACTTTATTATGTTTTTGCAAATTAGCGAAAACGAATCAGCTCATTTCAGCACCTAGAATTTCTATAAAGGATTAGCTTTGCAGTTATATCAATATTTTTCAGCTATATCAGCAATTGTTTTTTTTGTTTTGGTTATTTCTTTAATACGAAAAGATTCTATTTTAATGGGCGCTGCATTTCGTTGGTTAGTACTATCAGTTGGCATTTTAATTTTAGGTATTTTCCCTCAAATTGCCGATTATTCTGCCAAAATGGTTGGAATTTCTTATCCACCAATACTTCCAATCCTATTAGCCTGTTTATTATTAATACTGAAAGCTTTATTAGCCGATATCGAAAGAGCTAAGACGCAAGTTAAGATTGATAGAATGGCTCAAAAGCTTGCAATATTAGAAGCGGAAATTGCTCTCGTTAAAAAAGAAATACCATAATGTATAATTTAACAATACATGGAAGAAAAATAATGAGCCAGTATTGGGATAACCTTTGAAACTATTAATTTAATTTCTTACGTTTTCTAACAAAAAAGTTGAAGTTCTCTTTGTTTGTAATAATTCTTCCGTGTTAAACTTCACCTTTGTAAAAAAACACTTAATTTATTATAAAACTAAAGATTTACAGGATAAATAAATCTTCATATTAGGGAACATATAGCGTGGTTCTATTTAACTTTCGAGTATCATTTTTAACTAAAATTTTCTGTATATTTAGTTTTGCGTTATTATTTTCAGCCTGCTCATCTACTCCCCAAACAACGAGCAATGCAGATGCTCCCATGGATCCTTTGGAGTCTATTAATAGACCTTTTTGGACATTTACTTGGGACTATGCCGATAAATATGTATTAAAGCCGACTTCTCAAGCGTATGTTGAAAATGTTAATGAAGAAGTGCGTTCGGCTTTATTTAACATGGCAATGAACTTAAATGAACCGTCAGCGATCATTAATAACTTATTGCAAGGAAAATTTAGTGATGCCGCTAAAAGCACAGGGCGATTTGTTTTAAATTCAACGATTGGGCTTTTGGGGATGTATGATCCAGCAAGCGATTTCGGTTGGGGAAGAAAACAAGAAGAGTTTGGCGAAGTACTGGGCGTTTACGGTGTGGGTAATGGGCCTTATTTAGTTGTTCCTGGTATGGGACCAACGTCATTAAGAAAAGAAGTTGGCGATTATGTTGATCGCTATTACTGGCCACTTGCCGTTATAGATTTCTGGCCAAATGTTTTAAGAGCAGGGGTGATGGCATTAGAACAACGGGCTTTATTAGTAGACCAAGAACAGATAATCAATGATTCTGTTGACTCTTATGAATTTGTTAAAAATGCTTATTTTCAAAATATGAAATATAAAGTGTATGATGGAAACCCCCCTATTGAAGTTGACGAAAATGAACAAGAATTAGAAGCTTTTATGGATGAGTTTGACGAGATTGAGTAATCTTTTATTCAATGGTAATAATAGTGTGTATATAAATAAAATTGTTGGCGTATTAATGTTTAAAAATAATAAAGTAATCGGTTTGTTTTTGGGATTTTATATCGGTTTGATGTCTTGCCAATTAGTGCAAGCGGCACAGATCCCAAGTAATATTTCTCCACAGCAATTAGCGCAATTTAAAAAGCTGTCACCAGCTCAACAAAAGTCACTTGCCCAGAGTATGGGGATAGATATTCGCACCATTCAAAAACAATTAAGTCAGCCACAAAGTCATCAGGAAGATAATTCTCAGGAACTCCAGCAATATTTCCCGAGAGGTACTCAGTTTGATGAATTTGGCAATCCTACTTTTCAGGATGAAGTTTTAACTGAAGAAAAGGAAGATGATGGAAAACCAAAACCCTTTGGTTATGAAGTGTTTGCTAATGCCCCATTAACTTTTAATCCTGCTAACGATATTGCAGTCCCTAATGATTATATTGTTGGGACCGGAGATATGTTAAGTCTTCAAATCTTTGGAAAAGAAAATTTTGACTATGAACTTCCTGTCTCACGCCAAGGGAAAATCGTCATCCCTGAACTTGGGCCTTTTTCTGTGTCAGGAATGACAGTATTAGAATTGAAAAAATTTCTTGCCAGCGAGATCAAAAATAAAATTTTAGGGGTAGATGTAGTTGTCACATTAAGTGAATTACGATCTATTCGTGTCTTTGTGTTAGGGGCTGCATTTAAACCCGGGCAATATGTACTCAGCTCTTTATCAAGTATCACTCATGCAATTTTTTCAGCGGGTGGAATCAATGATATTGGTTCATTACGGAATATTGAATTAAAAAGGGCGGGGAAATTAGTTACGCGCCTTGACTTATATGACCTACTTATTAATGGCGATTCTTCAAATGATTTAATCCTAAAATCAAATGATGTTGTTTTTATTCAACCCGTTGGTGACCGTATTACCGTTGACGGAGAAGTCAATCGTCCTGCGATTTATGAGCTCTCTGAAAATGAAACATTTGCCTCGGCCATAACAATGGCTGGTGGGTTACTACCTTCTGCTTATCCTTCATCAACGGTTGTTGAACGTTTTAATGATAAAAATTTACGAACGGTTAGAAATGTCGATTTAACCAATAAAGAAGCTTTAAATGGTCATGTCAAAGCAGGTGATTTTATCAAGGTGATGAAAACCTCTGAATTATTTGAAGATTCTGTCACGATAATTGGCGCTGTTGCCCGTCCAGGGAAATACCAATGGCAGCAAGGGCAAAGAGTTAGTGATTTAATTCCCAATATTCATGCCTATTTAGAAGATGATGCTGATTTGACCTACAGTTTAATTATTCGCGAGAAAGATATCGGGCGTAATATAGAAGTATTGCAATTTAGCTTCTTTAACGCAATTAGTGATGCTAATTCATTGGATAATATACCATTACAACCTCGAGATAAAATTCTGGTATTTTCGAATGTTGAAATAGCTTCAACAGAAAAAGGCTCTCTTGAAAGCTTTGCCTTAACAAAAAATGAATTGCTTGAATTAGAAAAAGAAAATGCTGAGCAGGAATATAAAGATAGACTTTTTTGGCAACATTATAGTGAAGAGAGTTCATCTGCATCTTTTAATCAATTGGAAGAAGTTGATAAAGCAGAAGAAACGTTGAAACAAACTTACCAATCAATTGAAGAACTAACAGGTGCTGAAGAGCAAGAGCCTGAAATAAGAGAGTTGGGCTTCTTTTCTCGTAAACGGCTACTTGCCCCTGTTATTGAACAATTAAAACGTCAGGCTTCAGCGGGACAACCAATACAAATGGTAGAAGTGGACGGGGCAGTAAAATATCCTGGACTCTACCCATTAGCAGTGAACGGCAAAGTTATTGACTCAATTATGGCTGCTGGCGGTTTGAAAGAGTCAGCCTATTTAGTCAAATCAGAAATAACCCGTAATATGATTACTGACAATAAGGCTGAAAAAATCTCCATTAATTTTAATTTATCTGCGGCACTTAATGGCAGTAAAACTGACAATCAAAAATTAATGAGTAAAGATCGCATTAATATTCATCATATTCCTGCGTGGCAAGAAAATCATATTGTTGAACTCAAAGGCGAGTTTAACTTTCCTGGTAAATATACTATTCGTCGAGGTGAAACATTAGGGCAATTAATAGAGCGCGTCGGTGGCTTTACTGATTATGCTTATATCGAAGGCTCATTATTTACTCGTGAAAAATTGAAACAGTTGGAGCTGAAAAACCTGGTTAAAGTGTCTGAAAGTTTGCGTATGGAAATAGCGTCTAAGAGCCTTTCTCAACGAGAAGGTAATGCAAGCTTTGATTATGAACAGACTAATCAGTTATTAGCGGATTTAACTAATGTAAAACCGATAGGGCGGTTAGTCGTCGACGTTCCTTTGATTTTTTCTGATAGTGATTTTGATGTCATACTTGAAAACGGCGATGTGCTTTATATCCCCACAAAACAAAATTCAATTAATGTTGTTGGTCAAGTTCAAGTTGCTTCTTCCCATATCTATAAATCAGGTTATACCGCATATGACTATGTTAGCTTAAGTGGTGGGATCAAAAAGCAAGCTGATGATGAGCGTATTTACATTATAAAAGCAAATGGCTCAGTAGAAATCCCTAATAATTCGAATTGGTTTGAAACGGAAAACAATGAGTTAAGTCCAGGGGATACTGTGGTAGTGCCGTTAGACTCTTATTTCATGGAAGATTTATCATTATGGCAAGCCGCCACACAAATTGTTTATCAAGCAGCAGTCGCAGTACGAGCAATCTCTGGATTATAACGAATATCAAAAGGTGTAATTAGCTATTAAGCCATAACTATTTTTTGTTTTGACCCTGTACTTAATCATTTAGTAGTAAATGGTTAAGTACTAAGTAATTAGTACTAAATGTATTAATTTGTTAATAAAGGGCGGTTTTCAGTAAAAATTCTGTTGAAAGCCTAGATTCCCCTTGGATAGACGACTATAATAATCGCGTTTTTGTTTATTACTTTTAAATATAATGGATTATTTAAAAATTAATACCTCAAGGTTTTTTTAATGCTATTTATATTAAGTGCACTTTTTGTTGCTTTTGTTGTTTCAATTTCGACTATAAAGGTGTTATTGCCTCTTGCTCCCCATATTGGCTTAGTCGACGTTCCTAATGCGCGTAAAAATCATGATGGAGCTATCCCGCTTATCGGTGGGATCTCAATTTATACAGGCGTATTGATTGCCTCCACTTTATTTATAGAGCAAAGTCAATTATTGAACCTTTATTTTATTTCTTCTGCTTTACTTGTCTTCATTGGCACAATGGATGATATCTATGATTTAAGTGTAGCACCCCGAATGATTTTTCAAGGCATTGTCGCCACCATTATGGTGTTTGGTGCGGGTATATATATTCATGACTTTGGCAACATATTAGCCGTAGGGCAAGTAGATATTGGCAATTATGGAATGATTTTTACTATGCTTGCCTGTGTTACAGCGATTAATGCTTTTAATATGATTGACGGTATAGATGGTCTTGCTGGCTCTATGAGTATTGTAACCATTACTTCTGTTGCCATACTTACGCTATTAAATAATAGTAATGCTGATATTTTATTGCCGATGATATTAATTGTCGCGATAATTCCTTATCTTTTTTATAACGTGAGTACGCGTAACCCTAGAGGAAAAAAAATATTTATGGGTGATGCGGGAAGTATGTTTATGGGGTTAACCGTGATTTGGTTATTAACGCTTAGCACCCAACATACTGATAACTCAGCAGCGTCTTTTCGACCAGTTACCGCCCTTTGGATTATTGCTATTCCTCTAATGGATATGTTTGCTATTATGATCCGTAGGATCCGCAAAGGTGTCTCACCATTTCAAGCCGATAACGGCCATTTACATCATATTTGTATGCGATTAGGCTTATCTTCTCGTCAATCGTTATGGGTGATCAGTGCGTTAGCCATATTATTGTCATGTATTGGTATTGTAGGTGAAATATTTAATATTGCTGAATTTGTCATGCTTGCCTTATTTGGCGTTGTATTTTCAACGTATTCTTTTGCATTACAACATGCTTGGAAGTTTATAAGAACTTTTAAAAATTAATTATTATTTTTTTGTTTAAAAATATTTCAATAGACTCTTAATATTCGACAGTAGATTTTCCAGCTGATACACTCCCTATCCACATTTAAATCAAGTGAATACATATGTTTAAGAATAAAGGTTTTACAATGATTGAATTGTTAATCGTCATTGTTATTTTAGGTTTACTTGCCTCTTTAGTTGCGCCCAAATTTTTCTCACAATTAAGTACTGCTGAAAGAGGGATTGCTGCCGCTCAAATGAATGCATTTGAAACTGCACTTGATACTTATCGTTTAGATATGGGAAGTTATCCGCAAAAGCTTGAAGACTTACGGACAAGTGATAAACCTCGTTGGGATGGGCCTTATTTACCTAAAGCTATTCCTTTGGACCCTTGGGGAAATCCTTATGTTTATGCGACGCCAGGCGAAAATGGTAACCCTTATAAAATATTGTCTTATGGTGCTGATGGTCAAGAAGGCGGCGTAGATAATAATGAAGATATCGTCCATCACTAATGTTATTAAATCAGCTTTTAATCGATAAATTCAACATCCCAAAGGATGATATTACCCGTGCTGAGAGTTACCAAGCTCGCTTTGGTGGTCGAATAGATCAAATTCTTGTTAATATGGGGAGTTTTCCTGATGATCAAGTTCCCCTGCTTTATAGTCAATTTTTAGACCTACCTTTACTCAACATCGAAGATTGGCAAGGAAGTGACTTACCTAATGTTAAGCCTGAATTATTAGCTATATTTTTGAAGCATGATTGGATCCCTCTATTTATCGATAAGAGTCATTGGGTATTCGCTTGTAAGTTTCCTCTAGAAAGTCAAATTGATGAATTATTGAGCCGTGAAAATATCGATGCCGAAATTTTTATTGCGAAAGACGCTGATATTCTTTTACTAAAAGGCAGACATGATAATCAAATTCAAAATGAAATTGAAAATGCTTTTGTTGGCGACGAAGAAGAAAGATTAAGGGAATTAGCGAGTGAAGCGCCTACAGTAAACTTATTGAACTCTTTAATATCAAGAGCGTTAAGACAAGGTGCATCTGATATGCACCTTGAGCCGTATCAAGGTAGATATAGAGCAAGGTTTAGAGTCGATGGTGTATTGCACGAAGCCGAAATGCTATCTCCGAGAATGCAACTCCCTATTGTAACTCGTCTGAAAATATTATCAGGTATGGATATTGCTGAAAAGCGTAGGCCACAAGATGGTAAAATTGAAATGAAAATATCTAATCAAGAATTAGATATTCGAGTTTCAGCTCTGCCATTAAATGATGGAGAGTCAATGGTTTTACGTTTTTTACGAAAAGATAATGTTCAATATGATATGTCGGTTATTGGCTTATCTAGTGATATAGAAGAATTAATTCGCCAAGATATCAAAACCACTTCTGGCGTTGTTTTACTTACCGGTCCTACAGGCTCAGGTAAAACAACAACCTTATATACTTTTTTAAATGCTTTAAATAATGATGATGTAAAAATTATTACCCTTGAAGACCCTGTGGAATATCAGCTTGAAGGTATTAACCAAGTACAAGTTAATAGTGATATAGGGTTCGATTTTTCTGCAGGTTTACGTTCAATTGTCAGACAAGATCCGGATATCATTATGTTAGGTGAGATTCGTGATAAAGAAACCGCACAAATAGCACTTCAATCAGCTTTAACAGGTCATCTCGTTTTTTCGACCGTACATACTAACGATGCCGCTAGTGCTTATACTCGTTTATTAGATTTAGGCGTAGAAGAGTTTTTATTAAATGCCGCACTTGTTTCTATAGTTGCACAGCGGCTAGCAAGAAAAATTTGTAGTCATTGCATTGAAGATAATCCAGAGTCAGAAAAGTTGATTGAAAAATATCAGCTTGAATTGTTAGCTAAAAAGTTTAATGTTCCTTCAATTACTTTAAAAATAGGTACTGGGTGTGAGAAATGCTCACAATCTGGATACAAAGGAAGGATGGCGGTGACAGAGTACTTACGCTGTGATGATGAGATTAAGGCAATGCCAAAAGATTCAAGCTTTATCCCTAAAGCAAAAGCACATAATAATAAAATGCAACGAAGAACTCTACTTGAAGATGGCTTGTATAAAGCTATTTTGGGGTTAACAACAATCGATGAAATTGTTCGGGTTGCGGGATAATGCCAATATACCTTTATAATGCATATGACAATTCTGGAGCTCAAGTCAATGGTCAGGTAGACGCAGATAATAAAACTCAGGCATTATTAAAGATCAAAGAATTAGGTTTTTTACCCTCTGAAGTTAAAGAAGCTACGACAGATAAAGATAATATACTTGGGTTTTCTCAAAAAGTTTCTCTTGCAGATTTAGAGTTTTTAACCGCTGAGTTAAGTTTATTACTTGAGTCTGGTGTTCGCATTGATAAAGGTATAGATATCATCAAGCGAACTAAAGCAAAACCTGCTTTAGCAAAATTATTGACTGATATTAGTAATAATCTTAAAAAAGGCAAAAGTCTCTCAGAATCATTTAGTCAATATAGTGATGTGTTTGATCCTTTATATTGCAACCTTATTGCCTTAGGAGAAGCTTCAGGTAATTTGAGTGAAATTTTTGCAGGCTTAGCGAAGGATTTAAAGTTTCGCCGTGATCTACAAAGAAAAATTATCAGCTCACTTGCCTACCCAATGGTAATATTTCTTGTTTGCCTACTTAGTGTGTTCTTTATCTTTAATTTTATCATCCCCAAAATGTCAGCAATGTTTACTGATATGGATTCATTACCTTGGTATACCAGTGCAATGTTATCTACTAGCGAATGGATGATTAAATATCAAGGACTTCTGGTTATTGGATTAATTGCTTCAGTATTTGCTTTAATCACTTTATCCAAACAAGTTGTATTTATAAAATGGTGGCAGAAGGTCAGTTTAAGATTGCCAGTTGTTAGAAAAGCAATCATTACGGTTGAACGAATTCGCTTTAATAGTGGACTCGCTATGATGGTCAAAGCTGGCGTACAAATAGATAAAGCGATTCACCTTTCAGCGGGTAATATAAAAAATAAAATACTCCAGCGAGAAATGGATATTGCCAAATCTAAAGTAAAAGGAGGGAGTTTATTAACCCCTGCTTTACAACAAACATCACTTTACCCTGATTTTTTCATTTCATTATTGGAGGTGGGTGAAGAGTCTGGCAATTTAGAGCGCGTATTTGACGAAATAGCTAACCGCTCTAGACAAGAGTTTGAAAGCTGGACTGACAGAATGACAACGTTATTAGAGCCTTTGATGATCTTATTTATGGGGGGATTCGTCGGCGGTGTTGTTGTTGTCATGTTGATGAGTATGGTTTCAATCAATGAAATGGGCATTTAAAAGTCACCATTTATATTTTGAAGTATTGTTCAATTTATGACATTAAAAACGATTAATAAGGGTTTTACTTTAATAGAGCTAATGATAGTCATGTCCATAATGGCTTTGTTAATGGGTCTTGTTGGGCCAATGATGATGAATAGTTTAGAAAAAGCCCAAGCAAAACAAGAATTGTTAACAGCAAAACAATGGTTTAAAAAAATTAGTTATCGAGCATTCTCTTCCGGAGAAATATTATACCTAGAGCTTAAGGGAAAAAAGGCGGTCTTGTATTCAAAGGATAATAATAAAAAAAATATTATCCACACAGAGCTAATGACGTACGTATTTTTTCAACCACAATTAATGACATACAATACCAAAGGTTTTGTTTTTCCTGATCGCATAGTCGGCACTTTTAAAGGTGCTCCAATGTTAATCGAACTTAACACACAGGTTAAAAGTAATTAAGTTATTCTTGTCACTTTTATAAATTACAAATATGCTTAAAACTAAAATTCGTAGATGTTTCTGTGCTGAACAAAGTCAAGGGTTTACCCTAATTGAAGTGTTAGTTGCAACAGTGATTTTAATTTCTTCAATAGCGGTGTTAACTATGGTCTATAGAGGAGCATACATAAGCAGTGAAACCGCCAATAAGCAAGTTTTACTGGTGGGAAAACTGCCTCCGATTCTCGCTCAAATTAAAAGGGATATTAGAAAATTAGGTAATACTTCACAGGTAACTATCAATCAGAAGGGAAACGCGTGGGATGTTCAATACCAGTGGGAAGCAGTTCAGTTAGAGTTTAAAGGGGCGCCTGATAAGTTAGATCCTGACTCTGGAGAATATCTTACCCCAGAGAAAAAATATAAATTGTGGCAAGTAACATTATTATTGAAGGCTGGTAGTTTAACTAAAGAATATAGCTTTAAAGAATTGAGTTGGAATAATGTTTACTAGTCATGTGAAAAATCAAAAGGGCTTTACATTAATCGAGTTAATGATCTCAATAAGCATATTAACGTTATTACTCTTTACTGGCTCTTATACTTATAGCTTAATGTCAGAACGATGGAATAAAGAGTTAGGTCAGTTTTCTGAGTCTGTAAGGACATTAAAAAGTATCGAAATACTGCAAAGAGCACTCGAAGGTGTACATTCTTTTGTTGTAGTTAATGATAAAAATAAACCTTCATTTTTTTTTATTGGTGATGGTGATAGTTTACTATCGGTTACTCGTTCAGGAATTTTTACAAGCGATTATCCCGAAATATTCCGTATTTCTGCAATTAAAAATGAACAAGGGTTATTTGATCTTGTTTATCAAGCAGAGTCAACACAGAATGTGCTTCTAACCGGAACAGATCAATCAATTGAATTTAATAATGACATTACACTTTTTAATGATATTGAAGACATCAGTTTTACCTATTTTGGTTGGCATAGTTTTGTCAGCAAAAGTTTTAGAGCAGAGTCTGGAGATAAACCGCTATGGTACACAAGGTTCTCCGGCATTGATAATCAAATGATGCCTGAAAATTTTCAGCTCATACTTAAAAGAGAAGGAGTCGAACTTGTTATCCCGATAAGACTTGAACAAAACTCAGAACGTTGGCTTTCTCCCTATATAGAGAATCAAGAATGAAGCAGCAAGGTATCGCATTAATTCAGGTGTTGTTGATTGTTGCCGTATTGTCTGTACTGGCGCTTTACCTTTCTAAAACAGCGCAGGATCAAGTTCGAATAGCTCAATGGTCTGTTGATAAAGCGCAAGCCATAGTTGATCTTCACAGTACTGAAGCTGAGTTACTCTTTACCTTATTGACTGAAACCAAATTTGAAGGTACTTCATCCATTGCAAAAAAATGGAACTTTTATAATGAACCTTTCAAGATAACTAAAACAGTACAGATAAAAATGCAAGATCAAGCAGGGCTAATCAATGCTCATTTCCCTGTTAGAGAGCGTTTACAAAAATTTATTGAACACAATGACACGAGTGATTCAGCAGTTGTAGTAGATACCTTGTTAGATTGGCAAGATCTTGATAATATTCCGGGTCGGAATGGGAATGAAAATGATACTATTAACAGCCCAATACGAAATGGAAAAATACCGCATATACAAGACTTAGTCCATATCAGCGCTATTTCATCTAAGTTATTTACTTTGTTACAAAAGAATATGACAATAAACCGTATAGGTTATTATAATCCGATGAATTCTCCCGTAGAATTACTGAAAAGTATAGTAACTGAAGGGGTTGCTAATCAAATAGTACAATTAAGAAAGAATAAGCAATTAACGAAAGAAAGCTTTAGCCAATTGACTAACCTGAGAGAGGAAGGGGATATTTTCTTTTATCCGTCAAATAATATAGCAATAGAGATGACAAGTAAAATAGGCGAGTCAATGGTTAAAAAGAAAATTGTTGTTCAAATAAACCCTTATGCAACAGTAGATGTTTCACCTGTATCTATCCCGTTCAATCGTGGATAATTTTAAATATGAATAATAAGACATTTCCCATGTTATTGAAGTTGACTTTCCAGGTTAAAAAGTTTTTTTTATCATTCTTCTGTTATTACAATGGCAATTACTATGGTTTTTCTATCGAGCGTAATCATTCACTTACTTTAGTTTCTCTACCTGAGAGAAAACCTTACCAAGTCCTAATAGTATCAAGACATTTTTATACTGAAAAACTTAGCCAATACCCAATAGAGAATCGCTCTGAATTAAAAAAAATCCTCGCTCTAGAGTTTTCAGATCTGGAGAGAACTAAATATCATTGCTGGGGGTATTTAAATGATCAAAGCTCCGTAAATATTTGGTCTTTTGATGAAAGAGTTCCTCAAGCTTGGCTCAGTATCCCAGAGTCTTTGTTGTTTGCTATGAACATAAAAGACAAAGGCGTTATAACGTTAAACACAGAAAAAAAACTATTTGTTAGTGTATCTAATGGTTCAGTGATATCCGCTTTGCAATCGCCGATAATTAACTCGGTACAGCGTTTTATGATGTCTATCGGTATCAACCCTAATCAAAGTGCTAATGATTGTGAAGAAAGAGACATTCCAAACAAGTTAATATCGGGTATAAAAAATTTAACGATTCCTTTAACGTTAAGTTTTTTTCCATCAATTGGAAAGTTGATAGAAATACAGCGATTTAAGAAAGTGATTATTATGGCGCTGAGCATATACCTTGTTAATTTATCGCTAACAAGCTTATATTTGGTCTACAAAGAAAATGATTTAAATAGTAAGTTATCAGCGAATAATAAAGCAGTGACAACACTATTGGATGAACAAAATAAAAGTGAAGAGTTACAAAACAAGTATGAAGTGTTAACTCAATTCATTAATACTCAAGTCAACCACACACCTTTATTAATCTCGTTAGTCAAGCTGTACCCTAAAGCTAGATTAAGTAACATAAGATTTAAAGATAATCGTTATATATTACGTGGTTATACTAAAAACGCCTTGAATTTATTAACCTTTATGAATCAACAAACCGAAATAGATGATGTTAAATTTGACTTTCCTGTCAACAAAGGAGGGGTTCAGGAATTCTTTGTGATCAGCTTTAAGATAATTAAAGATACACCTAAAGCAACGACTTCTGTAGCTAAACTTAATAATAAGCAACTAATGAAAGCGAGTCGTTATGGTTGAACTTAAAAAACATGCATTTTTACTTATTATCTTAACGATTCTTATTGTAGTAAAGTTCGTATTTGTGCCTGTTTTTCAATGGCAAGATGATAAGATCCTTAATATAAAAATGCTTAATAAAAAGCATGAAAAAATTGAAAATATTCTCCTAAATCAAGAAGAGGGTAATGAAAGTTACCATGCCCTTAAAGATAATGTCGCTCAAGGAGAAAGTGTGTTTTTTGCTTTTCAAAAAGAATCAGACTTTAAATTATCTCAACAAAAATTAGTTGAAACGCTTTTACAAAAACACAACGTTAGAGCCTTAAATATTGGTTGGCAAGTTACATCTGCTCTGCCTGAATATAATGCAATAAATTATCAATTAAGGGTACAATTTAATGGCGAGCATTTAGATGTTTTTAATTTTATTTTTTCACTCGAGAGTAACCCTAAACGCATTTCAATTCATGATTTTAATTTAAATATAAATGGTCAGATAGATGACAAATTAGGCAATATTAACGGTTGGCTCATTATTAACTTTTATTCTGAAGATGCTTCAACATCAGGTATTGAACAGAAGGCTGGTGAATCTTGATAAAAAAACTTTCAAATGGCGGGTTTGCAACATTATCTGATAATAAGTCTACTTTAATTGTTGCTTGCGTAATGATTATTTGGTTACTTGTTGAAAATTTTCAAAAATTTGACTTCTCATCTAATCTAGAGAAACAAAAACAGCGAAATTATAAACTGGGGGAGTTTTATTTACCTCAGCCCTCTGAAAAAATGTCAAAGCTATTTGAACAGAGTTATTTGCAATACCAACCTAAGGTTAAACCAAAAAATAAGGTGGCTAACAAGGTTGAAAAACCTTCAGCTGAAGAAGTTGAACGATTAAGACGCCTTCGAGAAGCGAATCAAAAGGGTGTATTAACAACTGTTTTTTCAGGAAATAACAAATTAGAATTAAAAGCCGTTGTTGATAATAAAGCGAATGGCCAAAACCCTATTTCAATTTTAATATTGGTGACCAATATTAAGGGGAATAAAAGTAGCATTAAAACTTTTACAAAAGCTGATCAGATATACGGTTTTACGATAAAAGAAATTAAAGATACTCGAGTATTGTTAGAAAGAAAATTCAATAACAAACTTCAAAAAATAACTTTAGCTATGTATAAAAACTCATGATTGTACTTAGCTCTAAATCAATTACTAATACAATAGTTGTCAATAATGAAAATATATAATCTTTGTAGTTTTACTTTATTACTTTTTTTATGCTCTTGTGCCACAGAACCCTCTAAAAGAGCACAGCTTGAAAAGTCATATTTAGAGTCAACACAACGCAATAAACAATTGCCAGACAGTAATGATGATATTGTTATTAATGAACGAATCAATGATAAGCAATTTAGGTTTGTTACCCCGAATAAACTTGCATCTTCACAAGCCATAAAAGCTGAAGATGTATTAAAGCAGTTTAGCGATAAAAAAATGATCACCATCAAAGCAGATGGTTTACCTTTTAAAGACTACCTTCATCAGGTTTTAGGGCAAGAGTTAAAAGTTAGCTATTTATTAGGTGACGATGTTAAAACGGTCGGTAAGCCTGTGACATTAAATTTAAAAGAGGCAATAACTGAAAAAAAACTATTTACCTTAACGGAAGAGTTATTAAGTCAAAGAGGTTTCGCAATACGCTATGATGATAATATATTTTATATTCATAAAGCTGAAGGTGATCAAAGTAAGGGGAATGTAGTTTACGGTTACGGTAAAAATATTAATGATGTACCACAAACCTCTTTTGATGTAATTCAAATGGTACAGTTTGAGTATGGTATGCAAGCAACGTTAGGGAATACGCTACGCCAAATGTTGGGGGTTAAAACAACCGTAGACACTACTCGCAATACCATAACAATTCAAGCCAAAAGAAAAGATGTGATTCGAGCGTTAGAGTTGATTCAGATAATGGATCAACCATCAATGAGAGATCGTCAAATTGGGTTATTCAAAACCACGTTTGTACCTACAGATCAATTAGTAAATAAATTAACTGAACTATTAAAGCAAGAAGGTATTTCTATAGGAACCGCTAAGTCAATATCTACTGCTATTTCGATAGTAGAAGTACCTCAACAAGGTGAGGTGTTTTTCTTTGCTAATAATACACAAGTGATAGAAAGGGCCGTTTTTTGGGCTGAAAAAATAGATAAACCTGTACTTACTGCAGAAAAGCAATACTTTATATACTCACCTGAATATTCACGCTCTGTGGATATGGGGGAAAGTTTACAAGCTCTTATAGGTGGTTCACAAGGTCTTTCAAAAGGGACATCTGCTGCACAACAAAATAAGAAAGGCTCTACCGCTGGTAGAGGCTTAAGTGTTGCGAACTCGAAAAATATGCGAATGGTTGTTGATGAACGTGCTAATGTACTTATTTTTCATACTTCTGGAGAAGAATACCAGCAAATATTGCCCTTAATTAAACGCTTAGACGTATTACCTAAACAAGTGATGTTAGAGGTAATGATTGCTGAAGTTACTTTAGCTGATGAATTTAAGCAAGGTGTTGAATTTGCATTAAACGATGGTAGTTATGGTTTGACTACCGAAAAAGCGTTTTTTGGTGATGGTTTTGGCGGGTTAGCCTATGCTATAAGTGGCAGTAATATTAGTGTGGGTATGGAACTATTTCAATCTAATAGCCTAGTGAATGTTCTTTCAAAACCCTCTATTGTGGTTCGTGATGGAGTTAATGCGAATATTAAAGTAGGTACTGATATTCCTATTGTTGGTGAAACCGCATCTGATCCCTTAAACCCTGGGGGGAGTAAACAAACAACAAAGATTGAATATCGTAAAACAGGTGTAGATTTAAGTGTTACCCCAACGGTTAATGCCCAAGGGGTTGTGTTAATGGAAATAACTCAAAGTGTTAGTAATACCCCTGAGTTGGGGTCAACATCTGCGCTTAATCCATCGATATTTGAACGAAGTATTAAAACAGAAGTGGTAGCGCAAAGTGGGCAAACCATTATGTTGGGAGGGCTCATTAGTGAAAATCGCTCGAACAAAGAAACTAAAGTACCACTGCTAGGGAGCTTACCACTAATAGGTGCGCTGTTCCGCGGTAATACTGATTCAGGTGATAAGACAGAATTAGTGATATTTGTCACTCCGCGTGTGATCGAATCAGCTAAAGAATGGCAAGATATTAAGGCCAAGTTCGGCGCAGGTTTATCTCAATTAAACATTAATGAGTAAAAATAACATATATTGTTGTATTTAGGCAGAAATATGCTTGAATTATGTTTGAATTTTAGTTAACGTTCAGTTTGCGTTAACAAATTGCGTAAGTGTAGTGGACGAAAAATGAGCAAACGGCTGTTTGTATTCACTTTGATGTTGACAACAATGATACACTGCGTAAACTAACTCGCGTTAGAAGTCGCTTAGGCGACGGCCTAAGTGTTAATACCTAAGTGTTAATTTAACGTAAGTATAACTTTGAGATGAAGAAATCTCATGTTTCATGAAACGAAGGAAAATAAAAATGTTTAAAAAAACTTTATTAGCGTTCGCAATTACTGGTGCTGTAACTGGCGCAGCTAATGCGGCTGAAATTGTAACTGGTCATACAGATGCAGGTGTTACTTTAACAGGTACTGCTGTAAATAACTGTGATATTGCAGCCGTTCAACTAGGTGCGATTTTACAAAATTCTGGTAATTCAGAAGGTGGTAGTGATGATGTTATCACTGCTAACAACGCAACTGGTCGTGGTGATGTGGGTTCTGCAGTTATGACTGGCGCTGATGCTTGTCAAGCAACTCAAGCAGAAGCCCGTACTACAACTACAATCAAAGCTTCAATTGAAGCTGCACAAGTTGGTGCTGCTCAGTTACCTGGCGCTATTATTGCTGGTATTGGTGGTTACGAAGATGAATCAACAATTACAATTGATATTCGTAATGCAAGCGTTGATTTAACAAAAACTGTTGCACCATTCTTAGAGTACTCTGTTGGTGCCTACCTAGATAGTGCTGGAAATCCTGTTGCTGCTACAGGTACTTTAACTGTACCTGTATTAGATATTACTGAAAATCGTGTACGTTTTACTGTGCCTGTTGGACAAGATATTCCAGCATTAGCTGTTGTTTCAATTGAAGATGTATTCTTAAGCGCTACTGGTTTAACTGGTACTACTGTTGTAGATATCAAATCTAAAGCAACTAACACGGCAAGTTTAGATTACGATGTAACTGACTGGACGCCAGTATTAGAACTTAAACCACAATACTCTGCTGTTGTAACTCATGGATACGATGCGGTTATCGATGTAACTGAACAACGTCAATCATTATTAGCTGATGCAAGCGGTCTTTACCCTTCAGCATTGGATAATGACCGTGCCGTATTTACAGTAACTCAAGAAGTTACTGCAGGTATTGGTGCTGAATTAGCCTCTACTGGTGCTGCGTTATCAATTACTAGTTTAGAAACTGGTGGTTTCGGTTGGATGGATACAGATGGTGATGGTACTATCTCTGCTGGTGAAATTGCTGCGAACGCTGCAGTATCATCTACAGCTGTTGTTGGTGCGGATACTATCTTCCCTGGTACTTTAGATGCTACTAATACTGTATTAACATATACAACTAGTGCTGACGGAAGCCCAACTCCTACTCCTAATCAAACACTTGATTTAGTTTACCAAGTTAACTTTAACAGTGCTGCGTTACATGCTGCTGGTATGACTAACCCATTATCACCATTTATTGATGCTCAGAAATTTCAAGCTTCATTCTCTGCTTTCTCTACTGCTCCAGTAGTTAAAGAAATGATGGCTTGTGATGCTGCTACAGGTACAGTTTGTGACCTTGATGCAGGTGAGTGGGTGTTAAACGGTTCAGTATTAACAGTTCCTTATATGCCATTTGGTGATAACACGCAAATCATCTTACGTCACACTAACACTGGTGACCAAGATGGTAACATTACTATCCGTTACATGCTTGAAGCTAAAGGTGCGCGTGCTGCAGATCCAGCTTGGGTTTCAATCCCTACGCCTCTTCCTACTCCTTCTACTGGCGGTGTTTTAAACATTGCTGATGAAGTGTTAGCGGCAATTAAAGCTCATTCTGGTGTTACAACTTCTGGTAAGGTAGCGATTGAAATCACTACTGAAGCTCCAGAAGGTGATATCACTGTTTATGCTGCATACAAAGTTCACTCTGAAACAGATCGTGGTTTTGTAGGTACATTTGGTGAGCACGGTTCTTCAGACCAAAATCACTAATAATCAGTAATTACTTTTTTAAGTAATTAGCTAGATTAAATAAAAAACGAGCTTCGGCTCGTTTTTTTTTGTCCAAATTTTAAGAGTTGTTATTGTTACGAATGTTTTAAGCGTAAAATCGATGTTAACTACTTTTATCATCATATTATTAGGTAACTAGTAGGAAAGTCATTGTTACTCGCGTAATATTTATCTGCCAATAACTTACAAAAAATACTCATTATTGAGCCTATTACTCTATGAAACTAGCGATATTTGTTGACCAATTTCCTTCACGCTCACAAACCTTTGTCATTAACCAAATAGTTGGTTTACTGTCACAAGGTGTAGATATTACAATTCTTTCACTTTCATCGAAGACCACTAACAGTGAAAGAGAATTGATAGCGATCCACCCAGAATTGGTTAATAGAACCATTTTTTTACTCAATGAGCATGGCAAGTCTTCAAAAGCAAAGTTATACACGCGTGTAATGATGGTAGTGAAGGCTCTCTTTAATCAGGAGCGTCGGCAACGGGTTATGAAAGCTCTTTCCTTAAGGTTAGGTCATCATGGAAAAAGTTTACTATTAGCCAGCATTGCTAGCAGGTTTAAACATTCTTTACAGTTTGATGTAATACTTTGTCATTTTGGTTACAACGGTATTGTTGCTAATAAACTGAGCCAACTAGGAGTTATTAAGGGAAAGATTGCAACTATTTTCCATGGTTTTGATATATCAGCTAAATCAGCACTGGAAAAATATAATAATGATTATCAAAAGTTGTTTTTACAAACCGAATTAATTTTACCAATCAGTGATTTGTGGAAAAATAAATTGCTTGAATTAGGTTGTTGTGAAGAAAAAATTTGTGTTCATCGAATGGGAGTCGATTTAAATTTATTTCAATATAGAAAAAAAAATGATTACCAACTTGATATGTTAGATGGTGTAGCAAAGAATATGAAACTATTCACCGTTGCACGGTTTTCTAGAAAAAAAGGGCTTGAATATGTGATCCGCGCGTTAAAAAAACTGCCTAAAGATATTGTGTTTCATTATTATTTAGGAGGGTTTGGTGAACTAGAAGCCGAACTAAAGCAGCTAGTCGTTGAGCTGAAACTCGAAGATAAGGTAACATTTTTAGGTGCACTAGAACAACATGAGGTAACCAAGCACATGTTAGCAGCTGATGTGTTTGTTCAACCAAGCGTAACCGCTGATAATGGTGATATGGAAGGAGTTCCTGTCGCCTTAATGGAAGCTATGGCAATGGGGACACCTGTGTTATCTACTTTTCATAGTGCTATCCCTGAGTTAATAAATCATGGCGAGCATGGATTACTTGCAAAAGAGCGTGACTATAAAGGCTTAGCTAAGAATATAGAAACACTTTATCGTGATAAGCAGCTAGTAAATGAATTAACAAAAAATGCAAGAAGCAAAATTGAAGCTATGTCTGATGTAGAAAAACTGAACCTTGAATTAATTAACAAGTTGACCAGTATTTCAGGAAAAACATGATAAAAATTGCAAGATACGTATTTTAACACCTTTAATATACGACTGGCTAAAAACCAATACTTAGTATTCTACCTAGACTCTTAATTAGAAAACACTTATTCTAGTCGCTACTGATAGCCCTTTATAAAATAATAATGATTTGCCACCAAGATAAATGTCTATTTGTTCATATCCCTAAAACTGCAGGCCAAAGCATTGAAAGTATCTTTGTTAAACGCCTTGGTCTAACTTGGCAAGAACGTGAAGCACTGTTGCTTAAACCTAACTCAGAACCTAGTAAGGGACCTCCTCGGTTAGCACATTTAAAGGCAGGTGAATATACGAGTTGTGGTCATATTTCAACGCGCCTTTATCAGCAGTACTTTAAGTTTAGTTTCGTAAGGAACCCATGGGAAAGAATAGTATCAGAATATAATTATCGCCGCTCACATGGCGATGCTATTTATCAGCAGGACTTTAAGAGTTTTTTATTTAATTCTTTCCCTCAAGTATGTGATGATAATTACTTACTTGCTAAAGATTATTATCGTCATGTGATCCCTCAGGTTGACTTTCTTTATGATCAAGAAGGCAACTGCTTGGTTGATTTCATTGGTCGGTTCGAAACCCTACAACAAGATTTCGATAAGGTTTGTAAGCAACTTGCCCTTGATTTAACTACGTTACCGCATAAAAACAAAACAGCTGCCAATGGATTTTTAGCTTATTTTAAACGGAATTTTTTCTCCTTGTTCAACCAGAGACAAAAAAAACACTATAGTCACTACATTGATCTAGAAAGTAGAGAATACATCGCTGAAATTTATGCGAAAGACATTAGTGTCTTTGGCTATCACTTTGAGAAAACTAATGACTAGCAATGTAGATAAAGGTAAAGCTAATTGGCTATCAAATTTTTTTTCGCGAGATATTAAAACGCTAATTTCAGCAACTATGGTTATATTGCTATTTAAAGTCATTGGGGCTGTATGTGGCTTTCTATTATCTATACTAATCACTAGGCATTTAGCTGTAGGTGAAGTAGGTACTTATTTTTTTATTCTGAGTATTGTCGCTATTATTGCAAGTTTAACTCGATGTGGTGTGGATAATGCGATAACGCGAGAAGTCGCCCGTTATGCAAAAATAAACAAATTTGACAGTATACGTTGTGTTTATTCTTGCGTAATAAAACTAATAGGTATCGTATCGGTATTAGTAGGGGGGTGTCTTTTGGTTTTTAATAAACCATTCATCACATTATTAAATATTAGTCAGAATATTAATTTTTATTATTTAATGTTTTTACCTTTTTTAACGGCTTTACTAGCGATACATATTCAGTTTTTTCAGGGATTACGTAAAACGTCTACATATGCTGTTCTAAATTTATTGGTTAGGCCCATTCAGTTAATACTATTATTACTGTTTGTATTTATTAGCAGTGTATTAACGATTCAGCTTGTTTTGTTTTCTCAAATTTTAGCGTTATCTATCACTTTGTTATTGGCTTTTTTTGGGCTCCAACATGTTATTTCGCAGAAAGATAATAGTGTAACGGAAAATGGAAACACGACGAAAGTAAAAACAGACTTGTACTCTTTATTACCTTCTATGTGGTTTGCCTCTTTATTTGTTATTGTAATGGAGCAAGCTGGACAGTTTTTGGTAGGGGTCTTGTCTTCACCTCAAGAGTCAGCTCTGTATGGAGTTGCAGTACGTATAGCAGTTATCGTTAGTTTTGTTGTTATGGCTTTTAATAATGCTATTTCACCAATATATGCTCAATTGTATGCCGAGGGTAAAATCTCTGTATTACGAAATTTATATATCAAAGAAACTTTAATTCGCATAATGATTATTATACCTATGCTTTTCTTAGTGCTTTATTTTGCTAGAGATATTTTATTGTTTTTTGGTGAGGAGTATTTAGCGGCAGAAACCGTACTACTTTGGCTAGTAATAGGTAAAATGATTAACACTATCGTTGGCCCAACAGGAACACTGTTAATGATGAGTGAACAGCATAGTGCTCAACGGAATAATTTATTATTGTCTGCTGTAATTCTTATCGTTGCTTGTTTTTACCTAGTTCCTCTTTCAGGTGCTATAGGGGCTGCTCAAGCGGTCTGTTTTTCGGTGATTTTAAATAATATTTTTGGTTTGTATCAAATAACGCAATCGGTATTTAGGAAAAGTTGAATATACGATTAAACCTATATTTTAAAATCATATTCACCCGTTTAAGTAACGGATATTTGTTTAACATCGATTTTTCTTGCTCATTATTGAATGTGAAGTTGAGTAAGTCCGGTTTGTTAGTTTTTATTATCTTCCTGATCAAATTATGAGGCGCGATCCTATCTTTAATAGGGACTGATAAACATAGCGCCATAAATTTTCGATTATTCATTGGCGGGATTTGCTCAATTAAGCCTTCTCGAAAAGTTAGGCCACAAGCTCCCCATACGCCGAGCCTATGTTCCCAATAGGCAAGGTCTAATACTTCATAACCCAGATGATTAGGCGTAGTTGAAAGCCACTTGTTAAAGGATTTAATTGCATCGGGATTAGCTTTAAAACCACAGTATCGAGCAAGTGAATTACCATTTAATGCTGAAAATCTTTTACCGTAAGGAAAATAGTAGCAGCGACCGATTTCTGATACTGATCCGGGCAGGTGAGTGTTTGAACCTATCATTTTGGCGTAAACCACAATATTTTTCATTGAACGATCATAATACATATTGCCGACATTATTAGAGAGTATGTTAATTATAGCTTGATCAGACTCTGAGCCTTTGGTTAAAGGACTGAATTGGTGATTAATGTTGGATTTCTGTGCGATCTTATTTGGAATATCAATATCATATTTTGGTGTAAAACTAGATTTAACAGTAAAAAAGTCAATATTGCTGCATGACTTAATTGAAGTTGAAAACAACATTCTAGAATCGTATCCACCGGTTAATGACATGCTGCATTTATTTCTATGGCATAATGCCGAAATACTACCTTGTAAAAGTGAAGTAATAGCTGAGGCTACCGAGTTAATATTCTCAGGTTTAATTGATTCTCTAGGCCAAAACCTAATTGCATGGAGATTATTTAAGTCAAGAAAGTGGTTAGGAAGTAATTGTTTTACATTATCGAATGGAATAACACCGAGTGGCCAACTTTGAGAGTTTGGATATTGATTAAATGTATCAATATTAGCTTTGTTTTTTTTAGTCACTCCTAACTTCTCTAATAATGCAGGTTGAGAAGCTATAATGTTTGTTTTATCGATTGTTTGAGTATAAAAAACAGGCTTTAAACCAGCAGCGTCATGATAAATTCTACATTGCTGACCAATTTGTGCTATGAGCACCCAGCGGCCACCTAAAGAATAAAAAAAGCTCTCAAGCTCATCAAAACTGTTGGTTTTAGACAACATTGAATTGAGTATTAACTGGTTAGAATCTGTCGGCTTTTCTGGGTTTATTATTGAACCAAGTAAAGTAAGCTGATTTGCTTCACTGTTAGTTTGTGTGACTAATAACTCAGGGTGTGTTTTCAGTGTTAACTTATTCTTGAGTGCTTTATTAGACCAATGAGAAAAAAACGGTGATTTGATATTATTTTGAGAGATAATAAATTGTTTATTAAAATGTAAATGAGATAAATTCATTTCCTATGTTCATGTCCTGTAATGAATAAGTAAATAAGTTAATCAGCCTTTCTTTTTACTATAATATCATGTTCTATTAAGCTTATTGTATAATAAACTTAGTTCTATCAATTGACAAAGTTTTGATAAATAATACGCTAAAAAAATAGTGTGTCATTAACAACCCACTGACTAGGTAAGATACGCATTGATAAAAAAATTAATTACTAAAATCCGTCATCGCATTAAATATTATAAAAAACTAATTAAGCAATATTCTAATGAAGATACTGTTTTTATCTATCAAATGGGAAAGGTGGGTTCTACTAGTTTAGAGTCGAGTATCAAAAATGCGGTGCATGTTCATGCTTTTTTTTTAAAAAACCATACCTGTCCTGTTCGTCTAAAGGGGCTTTCAAAATTTGGCGTTAAACATTTTTTTTATCGAGCTGAGCAAGAACTGCTTAGTTTTTTATTACGCCGAGCGTTTAAACAACGTAGTCATACCAAAATTATTACTTTAGTACGAGAACCTCAAGCACGTAACATTTCGATGTTTTTTCATGATCTTGATGCGTATCTTTATGCTGCACATACCAATTGCTTAAATACGCGTAAATCTCCTTTACCAACGCGGAGTCAAAGCGCAGATATACTCATGGATATCTTTAGCCATGAGTTTAATCATAATTATCCGTTAAATTGGTTTGATAACGAATTTTTACCGATGACGGGGATTAATATCTACAGTCAACTTTTTGATAAAGAAGCTGGGTATAGTGTTATTGAAAAAGGTAAAACTACAGTACTTTGTATACGGACTGATAAATTAGCTAATTGCACTGAGCAGTTAGAACTGTTTATCGGAGATAATGTTGAACTAAAGTATGAAAATAAAGCACAAGGGAAATGGTATCAGCCAGTATATCAAGAGTTTAAATGCTCTTATAAATCACCCAGTGATTTATTGATTAAGCAAAAAAATAGTCAATTCTATAAACATTTTTTCGATTAATTAAATTTTGATAAAACAATATTCTACTACTGTATTGTTTTATCCTGAATGAACAAGTCTATAAATTGAACTTTATAAGCGTGATTCTTAACGATAAACCACTTTGGTTGAAAATCTGTCTCCAATTTCAGCGGATAAAGTATCATTTTGTCTAAGAGTTAATGATTAATGAAGCTTTGAGCAATATATTTCAAGTAAATAATACCGCTCTTAAGTTTAATTATTGTAATTACGGATCGGCTGTAATTTATTTTTTTCTCAATAATACAATAAATACCGATAATAATCCCCCAAGTAAAGTACCTAAAATAACAATAAGACCTCTATTAGGTTTCGCTCTTTCTTCTGGTACTTGAGGTGGGTCAATAGTTTTTAACACATATTCAGGCTTAACACTAATTAGCATCATGTTTTTTGTTTGCTCTTCAATCAATTGATAGAAGACGGTTTCCATCGCTTTGACCTTTATTCCACTTAATTCATTGTTCAAATAATTGATTGAAGCTTGGGCTTCTTCAAAATCTTGTTTACTCATAAATGCATTCAAATCAGCTATTAACCATTCAAGCCATTGTTGGGCTAATTTAGGGGAGTAGTACTCAATATCTATTATTATCGTTGCCGCTTTTTTATCATAGTCAATGTATAGAAGGTCAGAAAATTCTCTATAAGCTTCCCATAGTGATGGTTCAGGCTTTTTTGGTGCTTTAACATCTCTGATCCATCTATTGTTAGCTTGATCATAAATATCATCATCAAGTATTAGTTTATCAGTCATTTCATCCCAATGTGTCGCAGCCATAATAGGCACTAATAAATTATGCTTTGAAATGAAGCTCTCTAAAAAAGAACGTGATTTAATGATTTCTAATGCCAGGTTTGTTTTATCGCTACCACCAGAGCCAAGGTTTATTCCAGCCATACTGGCTAAACCACCAAATTTTCCAGCTAATGCAGCTAATCCCCCAGCACCTCCTTCATTTGATACAGGAGTTAGAATAACTGACGCTTTATATATGTTAGGTTTTGACAATGCAAAAAGTACAGATGCGACTGAAAATACTAGGGTTACGCTAATAATCGTTATTTTTCTTGCCCAGAGAGTTCGCCATAATTCACTGAAATTTACTTCTTCATCTTGCATTATATTTTCTTCTTGTTTTATCACTTAACTTACGCCATTTATTAGTGAATTATTAGGTGTAAAAATCACAAGGTTATTTTTACACAAATTTAATTAAATACAACCGATCTTGATAGCGTTAAAGTATGAGTTGCATTTAATTTAGAATGTTTCTATCTGTTAACTTTTACGAAAGGCTATCATCGCAATATGTTCATATAAGTAGGAAATTAAAAATTTTGGATAATCTTTAATTACGCGCTGACGAACATGTTTATGCATGACCATTCTTTGCAACCACCTCAATCCAAATTTTTTAATGAGAGGGTGATAATAATCTGTTTTAATTGAAGTTTGAGTTAAAAATCCTCCGCAAGTAAACATTAACTTAACGTTGGGACAGCTAACTTTAGCTTCTATAATAAATTCATCTTGAATGGGGGTTCCCATTCCTACAATCAAAATATCTGCATCCGACTTTTCAATGAGTCTAAATGTTTCATTCTTATCTTGTTGGTTATCAAAATACCCAGAGCGAACATAAGTAATATTTAAAGACGGAAAGCAAGATTCAATATTTTCTTTGGCTTTAATTATTTCGGACGATGTACCGCCAACCAATGCTATTTTTATCGCATTATTTTGAGCATTCTCAAATACTTCGCCAGCAATGGAAGAGTAATCAAAGCTAAGTCTAGCAACCTTTGATTTTGGATGAAAAATATTGTGAAGTCTTTGTAACAGGCTACCGTCTGAATAAAAATAGTCTATACCATCAATAATTTCTGGCGACTTTAATAATACGTTATATGAAAATGGATTAACAAAAGATACTAATGTTTGTTTTTCGTCCTTAATAGAAGACAATATTAAAGGAAAATCTAAACTATTAGATATTTTATCATCTAACTTCTTCATGATGTTTTGTCTCAATTCATATCCTTAACTTCAAGTCTTTCAATCTTAATCTTTTGTTGTTTTTTCTTTATTGTATGCAAGTTGATCACATAGCCAATTAAAAGATAATGTAACGGGAGTGTTTTAAACCTATCACTCATCGCTGAAGAAAAACCAAAAGCGACAGGGATAGACAAAACCAACAGTAAAGTTGCATAAGAAAAAATGGATTCAAAGCTCCCTTTTTCATGAGTTTTTGCTGAGGCTCTTAAAATATTAACCATCCAAAATAACAATACAAAATATAATATGATGCCAATAGCTCCCCACTTTGCTAATTGATACCCATAAAAACTTTCAATAACACTAATACGCTTTTTAAGCTCTATTCGATTTGAGCCACAACCAAAAGGGAAGCATTTTTCAAAGTATTCTACAGCAAGTTCCATTTCAACAACACGGTGATTGGTTGATGAGTCTTTTTCTTCGCCGCCAAACATACTCTCGATATAATCTAGCTTTAGCATATTCGACTTTTCAAAAGTCAGCGAGATACTCGTAACTAAAGTGACTGATGCAACAATGATTAAAATTAGCGATGCATTAACCGCCTTACTTTTTTTACCGCTACCGAGCAAATAGCTTAGACCAAGCATTATAATAACTGTGCCAATTCCCCCCCTCGATAAAGTTAAAATTAAAGCAAGAAAAACAACCCCAACAAAAAGCCAATCTTTAAACTGAAATTCATTTTTTGCATCTATCAGTTTAAAGTATTGATAATATAAAAAAAATGATAGGTAAAATGCAAAATCTGATGGATAACCATAAGTGCCAGACCACCTAAAAAAATGAAATGCAACAGAATCATTACTCATTCTTCCTTTGTAAATATCAGCAATTCCCCACAATGCTGGAAAATAAACAAAAGCTGAAAACGCTATTTGTATTACACAAGCGACAACAAAAAACTTCATTAATGCTTTTAGTTGTTCACCTGATAGAGGGTATAAAAGGGGGATGGATAAATAGACTAAATAAACAATAGGGCGAGTGAAATCTGTAACATCCATCCAGCTTAAATGAGCGGTGAATACTAAGGTTGTAAAAATATAATACGAAACCGTGATCAGTACATAGCCTAAAAGAAAAAACACCATTTTAGCATCAGGCATAGCTGGTTTTTTTATTAGAACTAAGGTCATTACAAATAGAAAAACGCTGATATGAAGTAATTTTTGCGCAGTACCAACCCCTCCTGGCAACCACGAAAGGGCAGGGAATAGTAAAAGGAAAGTCCAAAATATATAATGTACTGATAAGTTATTTACTTTCAAAAGAAAAATACCTAAACAGTATATATAGTTATTATTATGCTTATATTCATTTATTGAAAAGCGGCGCTTATTGAAAGTAAAAGTTGAATATTTTATCTAAATATAATGACCAAAGGCCTATCTATAAATATAGCAAAACTTGACAACGATGTATTTTGAAGAACATTTTATAATGTTTTACTTAAAATCACAAAATTTATATCTATTTATACACGGCTAGCGCATTTTAATCCCAGATTCCAACAGTGTTGAACGATATTCATCGTCTAGCCCTGCCATTTTCTTTTTGGCAGTCCATAGCATCGAGCCGACATTCCGCAGCACTTTTAGGAATAAATTTTCTGGTAGGTGCTGCCCATACAATTAATGATACTTTTATGCCTACCCTCAATATTCAACACCAACTGTTGCTTATCACTAATTGTTAAGACATGAATACCTTGAAAGCAAAAGAATACCCAACGAGCTGTTGGGTTTTGGCACGGTTTGAATTTTAAGTTCGGGAAATACACCGATTGAGCCTTTAGCTCTCTTCTGATTTTATGCTCTAATGCCGCATAAACCATTAAACAACAGGTCATTACCATCAACAGTGCTTCTATTCGCTCTGGTTTTTTTAAATATAATGATGAAGTTAAAAAGTCAGGACTTTTTAGAAAACGAAAACCTTTTTCTACACTTTGTTGAGACTTGTACAGTTCAAGCATCTTTTCCATCGTGAGAGTTTCGTTTAAATCATTGGTCGCTAGCATGAACATGCCTTTTTCCTGCAACCGTTGTGCTCGATTTGTGAGTGACCAATACACTTGACCTGTGATTTGATACTCATAACTATCAGGTTGTTGATTTAGTTTAGGGCACCCACTTTGCTTAAATATGGCTCGCTTGAGTATTGCACGCTCACTGATGGCAAGTTCAGGGTATGATTTCAACCATAAGTCTACTGCCTTATCTGCATCTAATACGCAGGAAAAGCGTTGACGACTTAGTTTCTTGAATGATGTAAGTGCGGCATTTGACTCTTTTTCCATGCGTTTATCTAACGTATGTTGCTCTCGTTTTTGTGCTTGCTCGCTTTCTATTAATAACCAACGTTGTTTTACTTCGCCATAGTCAGATTCAAGCCATGCAGCGCTATAGCCGTTATCAAATGTGATGAAATCTAGCGTGTTTTTCTGGCTTATAGCCTCTTTTACTTGCTTTAATTTTTGAGGGGCACGAGAGATAAATAGTTGTTTTTGTTCATCCAACAATTGGATTGTTTCTGCGGTATAAAGGGCGGCATCAGCAATGAAATATTGGCTTTCTTGAGCCGCTTTCAAACTACTGATGTGGTGTTTAACAATGTGTTTAAAACCTTCATTGTCGTTAATGTTACCACTGGCAGCTTGCATTTACACAGGGATGCCGGCCTGATTTTCAGTGATCAGATTAAGTACCACTTGATTCAACTCCGGACGATGGTCTCGGCTGTACCCTCGCACCAACTTAACGGCTTTACTGTCGATATCATGCTCATACTTGCCATCAACATGAATGCTGGTTGAATCTAAATTGATGCCTTCGCATGGTAGGTTTAAATGCTTTACAACACTCGCTGATAACGTCTGATATATTTGAGATACACCTGTTTCATAAAGCTGATCTAGACAACGTCCTAGCGCATCATCGTTAATATTCTCAGCTTTTATCCCTTCACCTAAGAGGCGTTCAACAGGACGTTCTTTAAAATATTGCGGATACATGTGTAAGGTTCGACCCACAAAGCCTAAACCATTTAAAATCATAGCCTCAACGAGTTGACCGTAATAAATAAGTTTATCATCACTCTGCTTAGGTAATGCCTGATCAATTATCTTGGCAATACCAAGCTCTTTGTTCATCCCTGCAACCAAACCTAAATGATCAAGACCTTTTGTTGAGTACGACACCATTATTTTTCCATCATCCAAAGATAAGTAATAGATCCAATATGGCGATCTGCGTCAAGCTTTTATTATTAAATTTTTAGGTGCGGAAAGACAGATCGAGTGTAATAATGCTGTTTTTAATATCTACATCCCAGTTAACAGCTCTGGGATTGCTATAATTTCATTGGTTTTGTTGCCTACAGCCACTTGTCCTAAAACGAGCTGATGCTGACAGCTCCAGGCACTAACGATATTAAGCGCACTTTTTCTATCTTTGGTAGAAAAAGAACGTCGTGCCGTTTTGCCATAAATTGCAATGACGTCGCAGTCAGTATCTTTTACAAGTGAGGATATCCAAGACTGAAAACGCTTTCTATTTCACATCAGCTTTTAACCGACAAATGACACGCGCTATGGTGTCATGCTTTGGAATGCCAGCATTGAAAGTACCGTATTTTTTAACTAATCAAGTTTTAGGTGCCCAAAGTCTTCAATATCTTCCCATCCCTCTGCACCAGAGAGCGCTGTACCATAATTTAGTTCCATTAAATTTGAAGCGCTTTTAAGTATTTCTAAGGGATATATGTTCATATGTATAAAAATCAAGATACTTCTCTAAAAAGTGAAAGGTAGTTTTTAGCCGCAGATTTTAAATGAAAATCAGTGAGTTGAGGTAACTCTTTTATTTTGCCCGAATTTACCTTTTCAATTGCTGTGACAAAATCCTTTTCATTATTTTCATTAATAAGGTAACCATTACGTCCTTTCGAGGTTAGCTCTGAAGGACCATATCGACAATCAAATGAAATTATTTGCGTTTTTAAATACGCCGCCTCAACTAAGACTGTAGGTAACCCTTCCCATCGAGAGGTCATTAGTATTCCTTTAGCTGCTCTTATATATTTATATGGGTTATCCGTAAAGCCATGAATGATAACATTATCGTTAAGTTCTTTTTCTTTTATAGACTCTTCTAACATTTGTCTATCAGGGCCATCACCAATGATCACTACTTGGATATTATTATCTTTTACTTTTGCTTGCTGAATGATGTTAAGCAGTAAATCGTAGCCCTTTTGATAATGGATTCGACCAACGCAAACGAAATAATTTGAGTATTCCACAGTTTCTTGGCTTAAGGGAGAGATTTGCTGGTCGATAACAGGGTTATAAATTCTCCCTACCTGCTTATCATTGAGTTTAATTGTGCTTTTTAAATTGTTAGCAATGCCGTCAGAAACACATATCACTTTAGATACTAATCTATACAGAAATGCGGCTGATATTTTTCTTATGGTATTTTTAAGTGTGCTAGAGTCAGGTAAATCGATAGGTACATGTTGAATGGCAATAGTTTTAATGTGCTCATTAAACAATATTGATAGTTTATATTTCGATAAGCCACCTTTAGTAAAAACAATTAGATCAGGTTGTAGTTCTTCAATTTTATTTTTGAAAATTCTAAAATTATTACGACCGTTCAAGCATTGACAGGGATAAGTTTGGTTGAATTCAGCTTTCAGCTCACCTTTATCCTGTTCTGTTAAAATAGAAACACAAATTTCAGGTGCTAGTAGCTTTATGCCTTTAAGGAGCTGTAGACTGACTTTTTCTACACCTCCCATGTCATAATTTTCAAGCATAAAAATTATTTTCATAAATTTTTACCGAACTCCAGTTAATACTATTCGAAAGAAAGGGAACCAAGTTCTTCTAATAGCCTTTCTTTTTGTTTTTTTATTTCACCATTTTCTTCAGCTTTTAAGCATTGAGTAACAAGCTCATTTATATCAGTTGCATTAATGGAATTAATATCTAAGCATAATGAAGACATTTTTATGTATTGCATAATTCCTTTAGCTTTGGGGCCGTAATAAGAAATAGCTACTGCGGGCGTCTCTTGGCATAACGCGAAAACAACAGAATGAAATCGAGTTCCTATGACAAACTTAGCATTTTTATATAATGATAGTGTCGAATTTATATCTAAATTCTCGTTAAGTAAATCTACTTGAGGGTGTTCACATAATTTGAAAAAATCATCACTAATGCGCCTATCATCTTCAAGCTCTGTTGGGCCAATAACGTGTGGAAATACTATTGCTTTTTTCACCTTATTTGAGGATAACAGCCCTTCTACGGCTAGCTTCATTTGCTGTAAATAATTTTCTCTTATTTGCGTTACATTTCCTTCCATCGGTTCTCTTAAGGTTACTACACAATATTCTTCACCAATGTTTAGTTCGCTAGATTGCGGCTCTATATTACCCAAATAGAAAGCTGAATCAGGTTTTATTTGGACGTCTGAAGCTTTACCTACAATTTGTTCTACCAAATTTCTTGATAGTGCTTCGCGAACAATAACTTTTGATTGGTCAAATATAGATTTCATATTCTTTTGAGCTGCGGCCCCATGAAATGGTCCTAATGATTGGCTAAATAATGTTGTTTTGATCCCTAAGTGATTGGCCAATTTGAAAGGTTGCGTTAGTCGCAATAATCTAAATAAACTCTTTGCATTATTGTTAATTGTAAAAAGGTAGTGTCCACCTACACCTACAATAAGGTCGCTTTGTGCAATGTACTTATGAAAACCTGAAAACCGACTAAAAAAAGGGAAATATATAGATAAAAAGGCCGCTAACATTTTAGGTAAATCTAAAAATGAAATTGAACCTGCATCCATAGGTAAGGGGGAGGGGATTAATTCTATTTCACCGTGGCTTTTTTTTATACTGTTATGGGCTTTATACCAGTATTCATGAGTTTTCGGTATCATAGATAAAATAGAAATTTGAGCGTGGGGATATTTTCCTTTCAATAATTGAATCGCAGAATGTACTAAGGCTGCATCACCTCTGTTGTCGTCATGCCACGCGTTTACGAGTAAAACCTTCATTTTTCAATCACTTTTAGTTTGTTGTGTGAGCTTAGAGCACAATAGGAAAAAATAATTATTGGCCCAATTAAGAAGGCGCAGATAATAGCATTAATTCCGTACCCTCTCCCTACAATTAAACATAAAAGTGTTCCAATTATGGCTATTATTATTGATTTAAAAATCTCTTTTGTCATGTGTAGTGTTTTTAGTAAAGCTACAAAGGGTTTTGAAAGCGCAAAAAAACTGGCTGTTAATATAATAGGGCTTATTGTCATGTATACGCTTTTATATTCTGCATATATATAATTAAACGATAGATAACTCAAAATAAAAACAAACGCCGTTAAAACAATAGAAATCATTAGAATAGTACTAAATTCTTGCTTTAAAGATTCTCTCAATTTTTGGGGGCATGACGTTTTTCCAAATGAGATTATTAGCTTATTTTCAATAACAGTAGTAATCAAGTTCGTTAAACCAATAAAGCTTAATAGAAGCCTAATACTGTTGAATTCTTGAGTAGTTAAAAATGAGTCTCCTGCGATTAATAAGCCTTGCCCTGCAAACCAAATACCAATAGCACTTAATACAGTCCATTTTGCAAAACCATAGTTCCCAATGGTTATGCTTTTAGCTTGCTCTACATTCAATCTGACTTTATATTTACTTTTTAAAAAGGTCGCTATTTGTACTAAAACTAGGCTTATGACCATTGCGATAAAAATAATGAAAAAACTCTGATTAAAATAATTCAAAATTAGCAGCGATAAGAAGTATCCAGTTACAACATAACTGGTTGCTTTAAATAACTTGAAGTATTGTTCAAGAGAAAATAAATATTTTCTATACAGGTCGTATGTTACCCAAGAAGTTATCACTAACCATAATAGTAAAAAAATCTCTAAAAAATTAAACTCAGAAAATTTATTTACAATTAAAAGTGAAAGAAACAATGATAAAAATAAACTTGAAATTAAACTAAATATAATATTAAAGCTGAGGTATTCATTTTTTACTTTATGACTCTCTTTTATTATAAAAACTAGCATTGGATTGCTGATATATGAATAGCTAACCATCAAGCTAGCTTGAAGCAAAGAAAAGATAAAAGAGAAATAATAAAACTCTTTATTGTTTAATAATATACCCGCTATGAATACACCAGAAAAGCTCATTAATGAAAATAAACCTTGCTCGAAAAACTTAATGCTTTTTTTTATTTGCTTATTGAATGAGATAGGTTACACCTTTAGAAGAATCGTAAAAATTAAAGTAAAGTTATCTAAAATATCGCTGATGAAATTTTAAAATAATAATAATATTAGAAGATAAAAAATAACGCAATTTGCTATAAAAATGCCCTGAGCCAATTTGATTTAAAAGTTCCTTAATTGACAATACTTCTTTACATCGTCTGATCCGCATGAATTTTTGATTTTTAATATTAGCTTTACTCATCAAATGTTGATGTTTATCAAAATACTGCAAGTAGCCTTTTACACTGCTCGTATTACCTATCATTCGCTCTGAAGAGCCAGTGTCATTGATAATATATGAGGGGATAGCTATGCGAAAAGCCGGACCGTACTTAATCAGTAATCGCGTCCATAGATCATAATCTTGACAAGCTACAAATTGCTCGTCAAAGCCACCTATACTAAGCACTCGCTCTTTTTTTACTAGAACCTGCGAGGTTGCTTCATTGTAACTTAGTTGCTGCGCTAGGGTTATTTGTCCTTCCTTGGCATCAATGATGCGTTTTTTCTTACCATAATCCCAAAACATACTTGAACAAACAAACGCATACTTATCATCATAAGCAGCCATAAGGTTTTCAATTCTGTTAGGTAAAAACATATCATCGTCATCAAGGCCGGTAACGAACTCACCGTTAGCGTGCTTAATAGCAATATTTCTAGCGGCACAAGCCCCTTTACTGACTTCATTTTTAAATATAACTATGTTGTTATGTTTGCTGGCGAGTTGAGTTAAAAACTCAAAGGTATTATCGGTTGAGCCATCATCAACAATTAGTATTTCGACATTTGGATAAGTTTGTTGGAGAATCGAGTCTATAGCGTTAGCGAGCAGTGCTTGACGATTTTTCGTCGGAATATAAACACTGACCAAAGGTAACGGTAAATCACTTTTTTTAGCTAACTCTATTTGATTCATCTCTTTCCCACTGTTTGATTTTACCTTGCATAAATTGAATTTTCGCTCTGATTTTGACAAAAATTTTGATGAGAATAAAAGTAGGAAAGCAAAACAAAGGGGGCTTGTTATCTCCTTTAGGGGCGTTGGTTGTTGGTAATTTAATCTTTAGATGATTCAATTGAACATTGCCTCGTTCAACTCGGGTAAGCACTTGCAGTAAATTGGTTAAATTTTTGGCACAAGTAAAAACCAAAGAACAATGTTGGGATACAGCAACCTCATTTGGTGAAAATTGTCGTCGAATATATTCGTCATCTGCGATTACTTCAGGTAAGGGCGTTATTTTATTTACCCCTTGAGGACTCAAAGCGATAACATTAGAGAGTCGATTATTTAAATTATAGGACGAGAGGCTTGCTACTTGGAAGTATTGCCTAACCAAGAAATTACTTTTGTCGAAAGAGAATTTTATTTTCGGCGAAATGGCTTTTAATTGGTTATCCTGTAGTTCTGCTACAAGTGTATTGAGATCTTTGCCGCTAATTTGAATATCTGCGTCCATCAATATTTTAATTGTACCTTGGCTATTATTAATGCCAATATTTAACGCATTCGTTTTAGACGCTTTATCCGCTTCAAACACTGAAAAATCAATGTTTCTTTGTTGTAGTAATACACTATTTTTTTCGATGAAAGACAGTGTTTCGGCGTAAGTATTGTCATTACAAGCATTACAGATAACAATTAATTCAATCGCGTTTAAATTATTATCATCAAGCAATAGGGTGAGCGTTTTCGCGATCAAAGTTTCTTCATTGTAAGCAGGGATGATAATGCTAAATTTATATTGTTCCATAATGCGCTTATTTAATAAAAAAACTGTTTCGTGACGATCGTTGGTGTATTAAGCCTCATTTATGAGCTCAAGTATCTTATCATAACCACAAAAGTTGTTTTTGCTATAGGGAGTAAACTGGTTATTAACTGATTTTAATACATACTTCTCAAGCTGTTGTAGATCAGTGCAGACACAAGCATAGTTATTTTTTATGACAAAATCTGCTAAGTCTTGTTGATGGTTATCAACACGATCAAAATTAGGCACAATCAAGGTTGGTTTTGCCATTTCTAACAAATTAAATACAGATCCCGCACCTGCATGCGTGATAACCAAATCAGCCTTGATGACTTCGTCTTGTACTTGAGAAGTATATTTAAAATATTTATGGTTAACGGGGAGATATGTCCCTTCAGATATCTGATTAACAATTTGGTATTTTTGGGGGGATAACTGCTCATTTACCGCCTTAAATAAAGCATTGTAATGAGTATGGCCGACGGTAACAAAAATATTCATAATCTACCGAAGAAGCGGCTGTTAGGATAATGTTTTTTTAATGACTCATGTTGAATAAAAAATAAATTAGCAACACGATACATAATTTTCCCAGCAAGAGACGGCGTAAAAACACGAGACCATGACTCAAAGTAGATAACTTTAATGTTAAACAATCGACAAACTATTCCCGGAACAACAGCAACCCCAGG
The DNA here is from genome assembly GCA_040779345.1 of Colwelliaceae bacterium 6441. Classification (GTDB taxonomy): domain Bacteria; phylum Pseudomonadota; class Gammaproteobacteria; order Enterobacterales; family Alteromonadaceae; genus Thalassotalea_H. Next base: position 457,277 of record JBFONU010000001.1, read on the forward strand.
GCCTGTTGAAATCATCGAAACTACACGATAATTGATCATTATACGAGTGATTTGGGTGAGTGACCAAAAGGTATAGAGAATAAAAGTTACAATATTTTTTAAATGTGAAAATTTGTCACGTGCTTCTATACAATAAAATTGGCGAATAAAGTTATTATCCCTTGTTTTAACGTCAGTTAAAGCGATAAATGGTATACTTTTTAGTGCTTCAGGTGCGCCATTAATAAAGCGAGTCATCTGTGCTGCATGACCTCCCTTTCCATAAACCATAAGTATCACTTCTGGACGATTTTTTAACATTTAAGGATTAATACTCCCATCCATTTTTCATTATATAATTGAAATTATCAAAGCTAAAGAGACCATAAAATACATTGAGCTAGATGCTAAACAGAATAATCTAATGCTTGAAGGAATCGCATTCTACATTAAAGAAAAATAACTGGAAACATTTATCGATGAAATAACCATGAACATTTGACAGTATATTAGTGATATCGTGAAATAATTTGCTTATGCATTTGATAACTAATGATGGCTTGTACAATTAATCTCCTTGAGCAGGGGTAAAATAAGAGACAAAGTTAATGGCTGTAGCTAAAAACATATACCTAATTCCTTCATTTTTTGCTAGAATCGCGGCAATTTTTTATCGAAGGATAATTTTAAATGAACGTAATTGAAGCTAATTTTGATGCAAGCGGCAAAAAAATTGCCATTGTTGTATCTCGTTTTAACAGTTTTGTGGTTGATCGTTTACTTGAAGGCGCAGTAGATACGCTTATCCGTCATGGTAATGTGGCAGATGACGATATCACGGTAGTTAAAGTACCGGGTGCTTATGAATTACCACTAGTGGCAAAAAAAGCAGCTAAAAGCGGTAAGTACGATGCCATTATTGCCATTGGAGCCGTTATTCGTGGTGGTACACCGCACTTTGATTTTGTTGCTGGCGAGTGTAATAAAGGGCTAGCGCAAGTATGTTTAGAGTCTGAAATCCCGGTGTCATTCGGCGTTATTACGACCGATACTATCGAGCAAGCTATTGACCGTGCAGGCCTTAAAGTAGGTAATAAAGGCGGAGAAGCAGCTTTAAGCGCGTTAGAGATGATCAACGTACTTTCTCAGCTATAATATTCATTTACTAAAGTAATTAATCTATTTAGGAATTTCTTGTGAAACCATCACCGAGAAGAAAAGCCCGTGAATTAGCTGTGCAAGCGGTATATTCATGGCAAATGAGTGAAAATTCAGTAACGGATGTAGAAGCACATTTTTTAGCGGAAAATGCTAAGCGTCGTTTCGAAATTGACTATTTTCAAAAATTATTTCGTGGTGTTACCTCACAAGTTAGCTCTATCGATTCAGCTATAGAACCACATGTAGATCGTCCATTGGCGGATGTTGATCATATCGAAAAAGCGATTTTACGTGTTGGTATTTTCGAATTAAGCGGATGTATGGATGTACCATATCGCGTTGTCATTAATGAAGCGATTGAATTAGCTAAAGTATTTGCTGCTGATGACAGTCATAAGTTTATTAATGGTGTGCTTGATAAAGCGGTAAAGTTAATTCGTCCAGAAGAGTAGTTTATTATTTCTGATCATATATTGGGCGTTGCTATAGGCGACGCCTTTTTTATGTAAAGTATCTCGTGGATTCGTGAGGAAACAGTTACCTTTATTTTTATGTGATATTCAACGTGTCATCAATTTTAGTGGGATGAACTTTTTATGAAAGAATTTGACTTAATCAAAAAATACTTTACTGAACAAGCTGTCAATCGAAAAGATGTTGTGCTCGGTATCGGTGATGATTGTGCATTGTTAACGCCTTCAGAGCGTCAAAATATCGCAATAACTACGGATACCTTAGTTGCTGGTGTTCATTTCCCTAGTGATACTCCTCCACGTGCCATTGGGCATAAAGCTATTGCGGTAAATTTATCAGATTTGGCCGCCATGGGAGCAGAGCCCACTTGGCTTTCTATGGCGATTACCTTACCTAACATTGATGAAGAATGGGTCAGTGAATTTTGTGCTGGCGTCTTTGAATTGTGTGAATATTACCATGTACAACTTGTTGGTGGTGATACAACACAAGGACCTTTAAGTATTACTGTTACAGCGCAAGGTCTAACGCCGTTTGATAAACATATTACCCGTAGTGGCGCAAAAGCTGGTGACTGGCTTTATGTCACGGGTGAATTAGGTGATGCTGCGTTAGCATTGCAACATTATTATAAAAAGGTAAGTTTAACAAAAGAAGCGCTGAATACCGTTAACAAACGTTTAAATTATCCTATGCCGCGTGTATTAGCTGGTCAGGCGCTTCGAGGCTATGCTTCTGCAGCGATTGATTTATCGGATGGGTTGATTGCCGATCTTGAGCATATTTGTCAGGCATCTAATGTCGGTGCAAATCTCGTTTTAGAGAATTTACCCCTTTCAGATACACTTAATGCTTCACTTGGCCAAGCTGCGGGGATTGAATTAGCACTTAAGGGCGGGGATGATTATGAGTTGCTATTTACTGTTTCTGAAGATAAAAAGGTTGGCATGGAAACCGCGCTTGCGAATTTTGGTGTTACTATTCCAGTCACTTGTATTGGTCAGTTAAATGCAACAGGAAAAATCACCACAATATTGAATAATAAGCCCACTCAAATTGACGCCCAAGGCTTTGAGCATTTTTCATAAGAAGAATAATAATGGATACGAAAAAATTTAATTTATCAGATCCTATCCAGTTTTTAGCATTAGGATTTGGTAGTGGACTTGCGCCTAAAGCTCCTGGTACGTTTGGGACTCTGGCTGCTATTCCTTTACTATTATTATGCACAGCATTAACGCCTTTACATTATGCGCTTCTCGTCGGTGTGATGATGGCGGTCGGCGTTTATTTTTGTGGTTACGCAGCTAAAGCTGCGGGTGTACATGATCACCCTGCCATTGTATGGGATGAAATAGTGGGTTTGTTTATTACCATGTTTATGATCCCGTTAACTTGGCAGTCAATTGTGGTTGGTTTTATCTTATTTAGGGTGTTTGATATTTTTAAACCTTGGCCGATATCTTGGTTAGACAAACATTGCCATGGCGGTTTTGGTATTATGATTGATGATGTTGTCGCTGGCTTAGCTGCGTTAGTATGTATGCATATTATTTTTTAATTAGAAATATAATTGATATAAAGAGTCGTAAATGAAAATCACAGTTGTTGGTACAGGCTATGTAGGTTTATCAAATGCTGTTTTATTGGCTCAACATAATGAGGTTGTCGCATTAGATATTGTCAGTGAACGTGTGGAGCAACTAAATAAACAAAAGTCACCCATCGAAGATACAGAAGTAAAAGCTTATCTAAGCAAGTCTAATTTGAATTTAAGGGCAACCTTAGATAAAGAGCTAGCTTATAAAAATGCGCAATTTGTTGTGATTGCCACCCCAACTGATTATGATCCTCAAAGCAATTATTTTGACACCTCTTCTGTTGAATCTGTAATTGAAGACGTTTTATTGTTTAATCCAAAGGCTGTCATGATTATTAAGTCGACGGTGCCCGTTGGTTTTACTCATAAAATGAAGGAAAAGTATCGAACTGAAAATATCATATTTTCACCTGAATTTTTAAGAGAGGGTAAAGCATTATTAGACAACTTACATCCCTCTAGGATAGTTGTTGGTGCTGACACAGCCGCTGCAAAAACATTTGCACAGCTTTTACAGCAAGGGGCAATTAAAGAGAATGTTTCAATGCTATTTACTAGTTCTACTGAAGCTGAAGCGATTAAATTATTCTCAAATACTTACTTAGCAATGCGTGTCGCATATTTTAATGAACTCGATAGCTATGCTGAGTCGCATGGTTTAGATTCTAAACAAATTATCGAAGGTGTCGGCTTAGATCCGCGTATTGGTAGCCATTATAATAACCCTTCTTTTGGTTATGGCGGCTATTGCTTGCCCAAAGACACTAAACAGCTATTAGCCAATTATCAAGATGTACCAAACAATATGATCCAAGCAATTGTTGACGCTAACATTACTCGAAAAGATTTTATCGCAAATTCAATTTTGCAAAAATCGCCAAAAGTGGTTGGCATTTATCGTTTGATCATGAAATCTGGCTCTGATAATTTTAGAACGTCTTCTATACAGGGGGTGATGAAGCGTATAAAAGCAAAAGGTGTCGAAGTGGTTATTTTTGAACCAGAACTAAAAGAAGATACTTTTTATCATTCTAGGGTGATCAGAGAACTAAGTGAGTTTAAGAAAATTTCTGATGTGATTGTCTCTAATCGTAAAGCGGATGTTTTAAACGATGTGATTGATAAAGTTTATACCAGAGATTTATTCGGCAGCGATTAAAGCCACTTCTTGCGGTTATTTTATTTTAACTTTTAATAAAAAAGCTGAAGCGTTAAACACTTCAGCTTTTTTAGTTGTACATTTTATTCTTATGCCTAATGCAATATTCTGGCTTTAATTGTTCCTTCAATGGCTTTTAAGGCACGTAAAGCGGTTTCACTGTTTTCGGTTTCAATATCAATTACCACATAACCGATTTCATCATCGGTTTGTAAATATTGGGCGGCGATATTAATGTTATGTTCAGCAAATGCTTGGTTAATTTTAGTTAAAATACCAGGCTGATTTTTGTGAATATGCAATAAACGGCTAGTGCCTAAATGGCCAGGTAATGACACTTGTGGGAAGTTCACCGCAGATAATGTTGAACCATTATCTGAGTATTTCGCTAACTTACTAGCAACCTCTAAGCCAATGTTTTCTTGGGCTTCTTTGGTACTACCACCAATATGTGGTGTTAGTATGACGTTATCAAATTCACGTAAAGGGGAGATAAATTCTTCGTCGTTTCCTTTAGGCTCTATAGGAAATACGTCAACTGCTGCCCCCGCGACTTTTTTACTTGAAAGTGCTTCGGCAAGAGCGTCAATATCAACTACAGTACCACGAGAGGCGTTAATGAATATCACACCATCTTTCATCACGTCAAATTGAGCTGTTCCCATCATGTCTTGTGTTTGTGGTGTTTCAGGCACATGCAAACTCACCACATCAGACTCTTCAAGTAAGGCGGTTAATGTGGGCGCTTGGCTTGCGTTACCAAGAGGCAGTTTAGTTTCAATATCGTAAAAGCGAACTTTCATTCCAATCGTTTCAGCCATGATCCCCAATTGCATACCGATATGGCCGTAGCCAATAATGCCTAGGGTTTTTCCTCTTGCTTCTACTGAGCCAACCGCTGATTTATTCCAAACGCCACGATGTGCTTGGGCACTTTTTTCCGGTATGCCACGAAGTAATAGTAATAACTCGCCAATAACTAATTCAGCCACTGAGCGGGTATTAGAAAATGGCGCATTAAAAACAGGAATACCTAATTTTTGCGCTGCTTTTGTATCAACTTGGTTAGTGCCAATACAGTAACAACCAATTGCAACGAGCTTTTTCGCGTGCTTTAGGACATTTTCATTAAGCATGGTACGAGAGCGGATGCCAATAAAATGCACGGAGGCAATTTTTTCGATAAGCTCTTCTTCAGCGAGGGAGGTTTTAAGATATTCAATATTGCTATAGCCTTGCGACTTAAGCTCTTCAAGAGCGCTTTGATGAACACCCTCTAATAATAAGATCTTAATTTTTTCTTTCGCTAACGATTTATTACTCATGGTCGTTCATCACTCTTGGTAAAGTTACTTTGCAATATTCACTATATTTAGTGAAACGTAAAAAGAATAGATAGATGGCTAGATGCCCAACTATAACTTTAAACTATCATATAGTGTATAAACTCTAAAGTGTTATTTTATGATTTTTGCGCCTTCGTTGGTTCCTAGTATCAATACGTTGGCACCTCTATTAGCGAACAGGCCATTAGTTACAACCCCTACTAAGCTATTAATGGTGTTTTCCAAGGCGATTGGATCGATTATGTCTAAGTTATGCACATCGAGAATGACATTGCCATTATCGGTGATCACACCTTGACGATAAACGGGGTCGCCTCCAAGCTTTACTAGCTCTCTTGCGACGTAGCTTCGCGCCATCGGGATCACTTCAACAGGCAACGGAAACTTACCTAACATAGGTACTTGCTTACTTTCATCACAAATACAAATAAATGACTTAGCCACTGCCGCAACAATTTTCTCGCGAGTGAGTGCGGCTCCACCCCCTTTGATCATATGCATGTGCTTAGTAATTTCATCAGCACCATCCACATAAACATCGATAATATCAACGCTGTTGAGATCAAAGACTTCAATACCATGAGCTCTTAGTCTTTTTGATGATTCTTCTGAACTCGAAACGGCACCTTCAATATCATTTTTTATTGTCGCTAATGCGTCAATAAAATGATTAACCGTTGAGCCTGTTCCTACACCTACAATGGAGTCTCTTTGCACATATTCTAAGGCTTTAATTGCGGCAGCTTTTTTCATTTCATCTTGAGTCATGGTTTTTCCTTAAGAAATTTTTTCGACATTATAGCAGTCAATATAGTGGCTTGATATGCAAGACAAGCTTAACAACTAAAAAATTGGTACTGTTTCGTTGGTGTAATTATTTCAGGGATCGGAATATCCCAGTGCTCTGTTGGCACCTTTGCAACTTCTTGGCAATCATAAGCTAAACCAATTGGGTAGGGCTTATTGACACCTTCTTTTTGAGTAAACCACGTTGATAGTGTTCTATCGTAATAGCCGCCTCCCATTCCTAGTCGCGCGCCGGTTTGATCAAAAGCAACCAAAGGAGTGAAAATAATATCGATTTGTGCAACAGGTAACACATCACAAACATTTAATTGAGGCTCTAAAATATGGTATTTATTTTTTCTCATGATGCTTTGCTCGTGATAACGCAAAAATAATAAATGGCCTTTGCTAAAAGGGTGAATGACGGGAAGATAAGTCTTTATGTTGTTTTGCCAACAATAGTCAATAAATGGTTGGGTGTTTAATTCACCATCATTAGTGAGGTAAAGAGCAATATTTTTTGCATGCTTAACTTTAGGGTGATGAGCGAGTGAACTTGACAGCTGAACAGCCGCTTGAGTTTGGTCATCAGAAGATAAACCTTGCCGTTTTTCTCTAATTGTTTGACGTAGTTCAGTTCTATTTTTAGTTGGGGCTGTTGTCATTATGGGATAAATCGTTTTTATCAAATATCAATAATAAACGGCGAAAGGGAAAGTTTAAAGTAAAAAAATGGCCAACTCATTGTTGACCATTTTTATGTTAAGCCGTGTCAAGAAACGTTAAGCAATTGACTCAGTAGTTTTTCCATTATTTTGAGATGATTTTACTGAATCATCTTTTGAGTCTTCATCATCGAGGCTTTCCCAGAACCTAGATTTGAGACCAACGACTAAAATGGTTAATCCAATCCCGATACTAAATAAACTGATTTGAATATAAAGAGCTGGAATTTGCTCAACATTATTCGGATCATAATTACCGGCTAATAAACCTGAAATAATATTACCAATCGAGTAAGTTAAAACAAACACTCCCATCATTTGACCCGCAAAACGTTTAGGAGATAGCTTACTTACTGCACTTAGCGCGATAGGACTTAAACATAACTCACCAACCGTGTGCAGGAAGTAAGTCGTTATTAACCACATTGGCGCGACTTTGAGTCCTTGAGCTGCATATTGTGCCGCGAAAAACATAACGATAAAGCCGCTTGCCATAATAATTAAGCCGACAGCGCACTTAATACCATAAGCCGGCGTTACCATACGTTGACCAATTTTAATCCAAAAAGCAGCAAAAAATGGTGACAATAAAACAATAAACATAGAATTTGAAAATTGAAACCAAGCCGTAGGTATTTCAAACGAGCCTATCATTCTATCGGTGTAATCGCGGGCAAATAAGTTCATTGAAGAACCCGCTTGCTCAAAACCAGACCAGAAACAAGCAGAAGCTATACAGATAAGTAATAATGCCCACATACGCTTCTTTTCGTTGTTAGTCAGAGCACTAAAGAAATAGATAACGCTATAATAAATCACAAATATTATGGCAAACACTATGGCGACATATTGTGCAACCGTAACGGGATCAAAACTGATCACCCCTTGAAACGTTAAGAAAGTAACAAGAGCAATAGTAACGAGCACTGAAGAAATAAGTCTCCAGCTATTTTTTTGGGCCTTTTCAGACATCGGATAAACTGGCGCAGAACCCACACCTTTTAGGTTGGGGGTCGTTAGCCTATATTGAATTAAACCAATACCCATACCAACAGCCGCAGCACCAAATGCCCAATGCCAACCATAATCTTGAGCAAGATATCCTGTCACTAAATAACCGATGAAAGAGCCTAAATTAATGCCCATATAATAAATAGCATAACCACTATCACGGCGTGCATCTTTGTCGCTATAAAGCTGGCCTACCATAGCGCCAATATTAGGTTTTAATAGCCCAGTCCCTAAAATGACTAAAATTAATCCAATAAAAAATGTTTTGTCATTAGGAATGGCTAACACTATGTGGCCACACATAATGATAATAGCGCCGTACCATACGGCTTTTTGCCCCCCTAAAAGGCGATCGGCTATCCATCCCCCAGGTAACCCCATAAAGTAAACAGTCCCTGTATATAAACCATAAATTGCGGTTGCAGAAGCAACGGTTAGTGCTAGACCACCTTCTTGGAGAGTGGCAGTCATAAATAGCACCAATAAGGCACGCATACCATAGTAACTCATGCGTTCCCACATTTCGGTGATAAATAAAGTTTGTAAGCCTTTAGGATGACCAAAAAACGACTGGTCAGTTTGCGTTGTCATAATATTTTCCTTCTTTGCGGCACCGCACGGTTAGTAATTTTTTTTCTTATTAAATTCACGATAGTTAATATAGTGACTGAATGACGATGCTATTTATAATAAATCAGCGGCATTTATACCCTTGATAGCTACTAAGCGCAAGTACAAGTGTGTTATCTATGTGATGGAAAAACGGATAAGTGTAAAAGTTAGCGAAAATTAAGAATTGTGCTGTTTTAGATCAGGTAAAGCATGTTATTTTAGCCGGATATGAAAATTTACCGACATGATTAAGGTTGTTTATCAAATGGATAAAAAAATTACAAAAGCCGTTATTCCTGTGGCTGGGCTAGGAACACGAATGTTACCCGCTACCAAAGCCATTCCAAAAGAAATGTTACCGATTGTTGATAAGCCACTCATTCAATATATCGTCAACGAATGTATTGATGCTGGTATTAAAGAAATAGTCTTGGTCACCCATTCGTCTAAAAATGCAATAGAAAATCACTTTGATAAGTCTTTTGAATTAGAAACAACCCTTGAAAAGCGGGTAAAGCGTCAACTGCTTGATGAAATACAAGCGATAAGCCCAAAAGACGTCACTATTTTACATGTTCGTCAAGGTGAAGCCAAAGGTCTAGGTCATGCGGTCTTAAAGGCTCGACCAATCATAGGTAATGAACCCTTTGTGGTCGTATTACCCGATGTGATACTGGATGACGCAAGTGCAAATTTAAAAACTGAAAATTTGTCAGCAATGTTACATCGCTATCAAGAAGTGGGCGGTTATAGCCAAATTATGGTTGAACCTGTCCCGATGGAGCAAGTGAGTAGTTATGGAGTGGTTGATTGTGAAGGGCATCAGTTAGCACCGGGTGAATCGAAAGCAATGACGGCTATTGTAGAAAAGCCTTCTGTAGATGAGGCCCCATCAAATTTAGCGGTAGTAGGGCGATATGTTTTATCTGAAAAAATATGGGAGCTATTAAAGGTAACACCCGCGGGTGCTGGTGATGAAATTCAATTAACTGATGCGATTGCCATGTTAATGGAAAAAGAAACGGTAGAAGCGTTTCACATGACAGGGAAATCACATGATTGTGGTTCAAAGCTAGGTTATATGAAGGCTAATGTCGAATACGGTTTACGTCATCCAGAGTTAGCGGATGAGTTTAAAGCCTATTTAACTGAATTATTAAAATAGTTCATCACTTTTGATCAAAGGGTAGTTCGGTGTTGAAAGATCTTAATGATATCTGCAAACTTGGCGAAAAACTTAAAAGTCGCTCAATACTGAGCTTGTTTTCTGAGCCGCAACGAGCCGAAAATTTTTCGATTTCTGTCAGTAATATATTGCTCGATTATTCAAAACAAAACATTACGGCTAATGAATTAGCGGCGTTATCTCAATGGGCTGATAATGAAGGTTTGTCAAACGCAATCGATGAGATGTTTTCTGGAGTGGCGATTAATAGCACCGAAAATAGAGCGGTTTTACATACTGTTTTAAGAGCACCGGATGAAATAAAAAGAAAAATATTAAAGGATAATGCCAAAGAGGTCATTGATACAGAAAATAAAATGGCCAAAATTGTTGATGATATTACTTCTGGAAATTTGCTTTCTGCTGTGGGTCAAAAGTTTACAGATGTCTTAGCAATTGGTATTGGTGGTTCATATTACGGTATTAAAGTAGGCCTTACAGCATTAAAGCCTTATCATAAAACCGGGCTTAAGGTGCACGTACTGGCTAATGTTGATGGCGGAGCTGTTGAAGAGAAGATAAGTGTTCTCCCTGCAGAAAGTACGTTAGTGGTCGTTATCTCCAAAACATTTACCACGCAAGAAACACTACTTAATGCCAAAGCGATAAAAAAGTGGATGTTATCCTCGTCATCGTCCCAAGATATTATTAAAAAGCAATGGTTTGCCATTAGCACCAATATTGAATCTGTGGTTGAGTTCGGTATATCAGAGCACCATATTTTACCTATGTGGGATTGGGTGGGAGGACGCTTTTCATTGTGGTCTGCTGTTGGGCTACCTTTGGCACTTGCTATTGGTAATGAGGGTTTTTCTCAATTAAAGTCAGGTGCTTATGATATGGATAAGCACTTTCAACAGACAAGTTTTGAAAAAAATATGCCCGTATTGCTTGCCTTACTAGGAATTTGGAACCGTAACGGCTTTCAGTTTCCTAGTTTAGCAATTCTACCTTATGATCATTCATTGCGAGCATTACCTGGATATTTGCAACAAACAGATATGGAAAGCAATGGAAAATCTGTTGACATAAATGGTGATAAATTAGATTGGCAAACAGCACCTGTTGTTTTTGGACAAGAAGGAACCAATGGTCAACATGCCTTTATGCAATTAATGCATCAGAGTGATGACATCGTTCCCACTGATTTTATTGTCGCCATCAATGGTTCTAGCTGCTTAACTGGACATCATCAGGTGTTAGTCGCGAATTGTTTTGCTCAAAGTGAAGCCTTAATGCAAGGAAAAAACTTTCAGCAAGCAAGAGATGAATTAAGTGCGTGTGGTTTGTCAAGCTCGGAAATTAAAAAACTTGCAAGACATAAAACAATGAAAGGTAATACGCCAAGTAATACGTTGTTGATTGATAAAATCACCCCTGCATCTTTTGGCACATTGTTAGCTTTGTACGAGCATAAAATTTTTGTTCAAGGGGTATTATGGCAACTAAATTCATTTGATCAGTGGGGAGTTGAGCTTGGTAAGCAACTAGGGAATCAAGTGCTTAAGGTAATGAATGGCGAAGCAAATGAGCAATTATCACCATCATCGTTGCGTCTGATAATTAAATTTAATCAACATAAGTGATCTGCTGCTTAATCGTAAATAGATAGAAAGAAGTTTTTAATATTCTTTTTTTATCTATTAAAACACTTTCTTATATTTGGTATTACTAAACTTATATGACAAAATACACCATATATTAAATAGGGATTAACGTAATACGCCAATGAATTTAACTCACTTACAAAAGCTAGAAGCTGAATCTATCCATATTATGCGCGAAGTTGCTGCTGAGTTTGATAACCCAGTGATGCTCTATTCAGTAGGTAAAGACTCTGCTGTGCTACTTCATCTTGCTCGTAAAGCCTTTGCTCCAGGGAAAATTCCTTTTCCTTTATTGCATGTTGATACCACGTGGAAATTCAAAGAAATGATTGAATTTCGTGATCAAATGGCGAAAGAATACGGCTTTGAGTTGTTAGTGCATAAAAACCAAGAAGGGATTGATATGAATATCAGTCCTTTTGTTCATGGTAGTGCCAAGCATACCGATGTGATGAAAACTCAAGGGCTAAAACAAGCCTTAGACAAATACGGTTTTGATGCTGCTTTTGGTGGGGCGCGCCGTGACGAAGAAAAGTCTCGTGCTAAAGAGCGTGTTTATTCATTTCGTGATAAGAATCATCGTTGGGATCCAAAGAGCCAACGTCCTGAGTTATGGAACGTTTACAACGGTAAAGTCAATAAAGGGGAAAGTATTCGCGTTTTCCCATTATCAAACTGGACTGAGCTTGATATTTGGCAATATATCTACCTAGAAAACATAAAAATTGTGCCACTTTATTTATCGGATAAACGCCCTGTTGTTGAACGTGATGGTACATTGATCATGGTTGATGATGAGCGTATGCCAATTGAAGAAGGTGAAGAAGTGATGATGAAAAATGTTCGTTTTAGAACATTAGGATGTTATCCACTGACTGGTGCTGTTGAATCTGATGCTGCGACTTTACCTGAAATTATTCAAGAAATGTTGTTAACTAAAACCTCTGAACGTCAAGGGCGAGTGATTGACCATGATTCTGCAGGTTCAATGGAGAAGAAAAAAATGGAAGGCTACTTCTAATTTTTGATTATTAATTTTTCTCTTAACAATATAAAACGATATCAGTAATAAACTTATTGATATTAAAAAAGAATACCAAAGGAATTATCATGAGCAATCAGTCAGACTCACTTGAAACAAATTTACTTGAAACAGATATCGAAGCTTATTTAAAGCAGCATGAAAATAAAGAAATGTTGCGCTTTTTTACTTGTGGTAGCGTTGATGACGGTAAAAGTACCTTAATTGGTCGTCTTTTACACGACTCAAAAATGATTTTTGAAGATCAATTAGCCGCAATCGAAAATGATAGTAAAAAATCAGGCACAACAGGGGAAGCGGTAGACTTAGCTTTATTGGTTGATGGTTTACAATCTGAACGTGAACAAGGCATTACCATTGACGTTGCCTATCGTTATTTTGCGACCGATAAACGAAAATTTATTATTGCCGATACTCCTGGTCATGAACAATATACACGTAATATGGCAACAGGCGCCTCTACTTGTGATTTAGCCATTATTTTGATTGATGCTCGTCATGGGGTTCAGGTTCAAACCCGTCGTCATTCTTTTATTTGTTCACTGCTTGGTGTTAAGCATGTCTTAGTCGCTGTGAATAAAATGGACTTGGTTGACTACAGCCAAGATCGTTATCAAGAAATTAAAAAAGAATATCGTGATTTTGCCGATGATCTTGAATTTAATGATGTTCGCTTTGTGCCTATTTCTGCCTTAAACGGTGATAATGTCGTTGAAGAAAGTGCCAATATGTCTTGGTACCCGGGCGCGACTATGATGAAACTGTTAAATACTATCAAAGTCGATAGTGATGAAAGTTTCACTCAGTTTAGATTACAAGTGCAATATGTTAATCGTCCTAACTTAAACTTTAGAGGATTTTCTGGCACGATTGGCTCCGGTCATATCCGTGTTGGTGATGAAATTGTTGCCCTTCCTTCTGGCAAAGAAAGCACCGTCAAGTCAATTGTTACTTTTGATGGTAATTTAGAGCGTGCCGATAAAGGTCAAGCGATCACGTTAACCTTAGATGATGAAATTGATATTAGTCGTGGTGAAACCATTGTTAAGAAAGGTTCATTACCATCATCATCAAAAGAGTTTAATGCGTCGGTTGTTTGGATGCATGAAGACGAGCTTGAAGCGGGTCGTGAATATTACATCAAGCACGGTAGTAAAATCACAACAGGTCATGTGAGTAACATTGAAAACCGTATTGATGTTAATACCATGCAAACGAGTGACGTTTCTCAGTTAGCGTTAAATGAGATTGGCTCAGTGAATTTTGAAGTCGCAGAAACACTGCATTTTGATGCGTATCATGATAATAAAAGTTCAGGTGCCTTTATTATTATTGACCGGTTAAGTAATATCACGGTTGGCGCTGGGATGATCAATAAAGCGATATCTAAAGACCAACAAGTTGAATTCACTGAGTTTGAAATTGAATATAACGCGTTAGTGCGTAAGCATTTCCCTCATTGGGGCGCTCGGGATATCTCTAAACTGAAATAAAGCACTTTTATCTCCATTGAATTAGCTGATAATCTTGAAAAGTGATTATCAGCTATTCGTTGATAATTCTATGAGCTAGCTACGAAAAGGAAAAAAATAATGGTAGCAATGCAATGGCTTTTAGTTGTCATTTTTATTTTTACTTTTTTAGGGCTATCAAAATTTCAACGCGCGCCAGAGCGTGTTTTTGCCGCTGCAATGCTTTGCTGTTTAGCGGCTTCTTTTGTCGATACCTCACATATTCTCAATAATGCTGTTAATAGCGGATTAGTCACATTAATTTTGTTAGTGCTTGCCTCTTTTTCATTCGAGCGCACCAGTGTGTTAAGAAGACTCTCAGCAAGTATGATCAATGGCTCCCCTTTAAAGTCAACGATAAAAACCTTATGTTATACGGCGTTTTCTTCTGCTTTGATGAATAACACGGCTGTGGTTGCTGCCCTCATTGCTACTGTGAAAAATAACCGCTTGATTAACCCTGGTAAACTGTTGATCCCATTATCTTTTGCGGCAATTTTAGGGGGAACGTTAACCCTAGTTGGGACGTCGACTAACCTCATTGTCAATACCATGCTCATTGAGCAAGGAAAAGCAGGGTTAGGTTTTTTTGATTTTACCCCTATTGGTATCGTTGCATTATTCGTCTGTTTACTTGTGATCCTTATTAGACAAAATATGCTCCCTGATATTGCCGATGAAAAATCTTGTAATCAAGATTATTTATTAGAAGCCAAAGTGAGTAGCGACTCAAAAATGGTCGGTTTAACGATCGAGGAAAATGGCTTACGAAGCTTAGATTCTCTATTCTTAGTGGAAATTATTCGAAATAATAGGATGATTTCTCCTGTCGCCCCAGATGAAATAATTTTACAAAATGATAAGTTAATTTTTTCTGGTGATGTTTCAAAAGTATTAGTGTTACAACAATTTGATGGGTTAGTTTTATTCGCCGAAAAAAGCGGTTTGCTTCAGGATAACTTAACGGAAGTTTTGATCAAACCTGACTCGGCTATTGTGGGAAAAACGTTAAAAAAATCAGGTTTCAGGGCGCGCTTCGATGCCGCGGTTGTCGCTGTTAAGCGCGAAGGTAGCTCTTTATCAGGCAAGTTAGGAGAGTTAGTGATTAAGCCGGGAGACTTTTTAGTCTTAGCCGTGGGGAATGACTTTAGTGCACGAACCAATTTATCGAAAAACTTTTATATTTTATCCGGTCATAAACCTGACAATATGCTCTCGGGGTGGCGTGATAATTTAACTATTTTTGGCTTTGTTGCGACAATATCTGCATCTGTGCTGTTAAATATTTCACTGCTTAAATGTTTGATGTTTTATGTTGCGCTGTTAATTTTTTCGGGGAGCTTAACGGTTAATGAGATAAAGCGACGGTTTCCATTAGAAATTTGGATGATAGTGATTGGGGCGTTAACACTCGCCAAAGCACTGGAAACATCGGGTTTAGCAGAGTTAATTGCGATTAATATTGAAAATGTTTTACAGGGAAAAAGTGCGTATATCACCTTGATAGTGATTTTTGTTGTGACTTTATTAATTACCGAATTGATCACCAATAGTGCGGCTGCCGCGTTAATCTTTCCAATTGCATATAATATCGCACTCGGGCTAGGCGTAAATCCGCTGCCCTTTGTCATGGCGGTTGCCTTTGCCGCCAGCGGAAGTTTTATTAGTCCTTTTGGTTATCAAACGAACGTGATGGTTTATAACGCAGGCAATTATTCGCTTAAAGACTTTGTTTCTTTTGGTGTGCCTGTTTCGATAGCTTATAGCATCGTTGTCTTAGTGCTATTACCAATCATTTTTCCTTTTTAGTTAACTTAAATATGATAAACAGTGAAATATTGCTTATGAATATGAAAACAGAAAATACCGTATGGCATCATCAACAGGTGAGTAAAGCTCAGCGCGCAGAAATGAAAAATCAGCGACCATGTTTACTTTGGTATACCGGCTTAAGCGGCTCAGGTAAATCTACTGTCGCAAATGCGGTTGATGCACTGCTTTTTGAGCGAGGTTGCCATACGTATTTATTAGATGGCGATAATGTTCGTCATGGTTTAAATGGCGATTTAAGCTTTAGTGATGAAGATAGAGTTGAAAATATTCGTCGCATTAGTGAAGTATCCAAGCTATTTATTGATGCTGGAACGATTGTTTCTACCGCCTTTATTTCACCTTTTGCAACCGATAGAGCGATGGCAAAAGAGTTATTGGCCAATGGTGAATTCATTGAAGTTTTTATTGATACGCCTATTTCAGTTTGTGAGCAGCGTGATCCTAAAGGGTTATATAAAAGAGCACGCGCAGGTGAAATAAAAGACTTTACTGGCATTGATTCAACCTATGACGTACCGACAAAGCCGACGATTCATGTGAAAACGGCAGAGAAAGGTATTGAGCAATGCGCAGAGCAAATTGTACAGTATTTACTCGACAATCAGTTCATTAACTAGCCAATACCAACAATCATGTTGACCGAAAAGAGAGTAAATAATAATTATGCATTTTGATGTTTTTAATGGTGATGCTGACGGCATCATCGCTTTGGTACAATTGCGATTAGCACAGCCTAAAAAATCTACGCTGATCACCGGTGTTAAACGTGATATTTCGCTTGTTAAAAAAGTCCCTGTAGAGCAAGCAACGTCGGTTACTGTATTAGATGTTTCTTTAGAAAAAAATATTGATGCATTAATAGATTTACTTGAGCATAACGCTAACGTTTTATATATCGATCATCACAGAGCAGGAGAGGTGCCGCAAAGTGATAAATTACAAACCATTATCGATACCGACGCTAATACTTGTACCAGTTTGTTAGTGAACAACTACCTAAATGGTCAATATGCTAACTGGGCTATTACGGCGGCATATGGTGATAACATGAATGCCGCTGCTGATTTACTCGCCGAGCAACAAGGATTATCTCAACGCCAAAAATCTCAATTAAAAGCATTTGGTATTTATATTAATTACAATGGTTACGGGCAAAGTGTTAACGATTTGCATTTTACACCTGAAACATTGTTTTCAACGCTTGTTAAATTTACGGATCCATTGACGTTAATTGCGGATAAAAACTCTGTTTTTTACGAACTAGAAGCCGCTTATAATCAAGATATGATCAAAGCTGAAGGTGCCAGTATTATTGCTGATAGCAAAACGTGTAAAGCGCTGCAATTACCAGATGAAGCTTGGGCACGACGCATTAGTGGTGTTTTTGGTAACCTGTTGGCGAATCAATCTCCAGAAAAAGCTCATATTGTTTTTACCGTAAATGCTGATAATAGCTACACGGTCAGTTTAAGAGCGCCATTAAACAATAAACAGGGCGCGGGTGATGTTTGTGCACAATTTCCAACCGGTGGTGGCCGTGCGGCAGCTGCAGGGGTTAATCAATTACCTGCTGAAAAGATTAACGAGTTTATCGAAGCTGTGGCACAATATTATTCATAAGTTACGTGAGTTTTGAAATTTCTCAACATATCGTAAATTAACATTGCGATGACTGAAAATATTGATAAGGATGATAATGAGTTTATTGATCACAGGTGGAACAGGTTATATTGGTAGTCATACGGTTGTAGAGCTACTTAAGTTAAATCAAGATATTGTTATTGTTGATAACTTATCAAATTCTTCAACCTTAGTTTTAGATCGAATTAAAAAAATTACTGGTAAGTCAGTCACTTTTATCGAAGCTGATATTTGTGATGAAGCAGCCTTGAACGCAGTTTTTGAACAGCATAATATTGAAGCCGTAGTTCACTTTGCGGGCTTAAAAGCGGTCGGTGAATCTAATGAGATCCCCTTAGCGTATTATCAAAATAATGTCGCTGGCTCAGTTTCGCTTTTTAAGATAATGAATCAGCATAACGTTAAAAAGTTAGTGTTTAGTTCTTCGGCAACGGTTTATGGTGAGAATAATCCGGCACCTCTTGATGAAACTATGCCTACATCGGCAACCAATCCATATGGTCAGACAAAATTAATGGTTGAAAATATTTTGTTTGATTTAGCCAAAAGCGATCAAGAATGGTCGATTGCTTGTTTGCGATATTTCAATCCTATTGGCGCACATGAATCTGGCCTTATTGGTGAAAATCCTAACGGTATTCCTAATAATTTATTACCTTATGTTGCACAAGTTGCGGTAGGGCGTTTACCTAAGTTACAAGTGTTTGGTGATGATTATGATACGGTTGATGGAACTGGCGTTCGTGATTATATTCATGTGGTTGATTTAGCGCTGGGTCATGTTAAAGCACTGGAAAGTTTAACTAAAATTATTGGGTGTCAGCCTATCAATATCGGTACTGGTAATGGTACTTCGGTGCTTGAAATCGTCAATGCATTTAAAGCAATTAGTGGTCAAGAAATTCCTTATGATATCGTGCCTAGACGAGCTGGTGATATTGGTACAGTGTATGCCGATGCATCTGTCGCTAATGACTTATTAGCTTGGCAGGCAAGTCGTGATTTAAATGCTATGATCACCGATATATGGCGTTGGCAATCCCAAAACCCGAATGGATTTGAATAACGTTTATTACTTGAATATTAACAAAAAAAAAGAGCTAAACAGCTCTTTTTTTTCGCGTTATATTGCTGAACTTTAGCAGAGTTAACCTTGAGAAAGTAAGGCTTGCTCATCCGCCCAAGTAATCGCCTCATTGTAGTCTTGAGCGACTTTTTCTTTCGTTAACCCTAGTTTTTTTATCACGACTGATGTTTTGTCCCAATCAGCATGTTCAATTTGCTCGACTAGAATAATCAAAGCTGATAGCACGCCTTTTTTATTAATTAGCGCATCTTTTATTTCTTGAGAAAGTGGTAATTGTTCAAAAACCACTGCTAATTCTTCGTCAAGAATTGCGTCTATTAATGACATCAAACCGGTTAAAAATGCTATTGATGTATCAATAGGGGCATTAATATCACTAGCGACCATTTCACAAAATTTTGCTCGGGTCATTGCCGCATTGATCAACTCTGACGGCTTATCAGGGTTGACGTTAGTTGCGAACATTAATCCTAAAAATCGTTTTAATTCACCTGAACCAAGTGTCACCAGCGCTTGTTTTATGGTCGAAATTTCCCCTCGGCGTTTAAACAGCGAAGAGTTGGCATATCGTAATAATTTATAAGAAAGCGATACGTCACGTTCAAAGACTGAGGTAATACTGGTTAAATCTAGCTCGGGCTTAGACGTTTCATATAAAAGCTCAGCCATTGCCATTTGCGATGGTGATAAGGATTTTGTTTTGACCATTTCCGGTTTTGAAAAGAAAAAACCTTGGAATAATTCAAAGCCAAGTTCTAACGCTTGGTTATATTCTTCATAGGTTTCTACTTTTTCAGCTAATAGCTGAATATGCGGTTGATTGGATATTGCCGATTTTATTTCTTGTACTTGCGCTAAACTAGTTTCTTTCCAATCTACTTTAATGATTTTTATATAAGGGTAAAAATGCCCCCAAACTTTTTGATGAACATAATCATCAAGGGCTAATGTATAGCCTTTTTCGAAGAGATCTTTACAAAGACCTAAGAGTTTTTTTCCAGGCTTAACGGTTTCCAAAATCTCAACAACGACTTCATCAGTCGTTAGCATTTCAGGGTAGCCTTTTTCAATGGTATCTAAGGTGAAATTAATAAACGCGGGTTTATTACCGGTAAATTCACTAATACCAGAGTTGAATTTACTGGCCTCGATCATTTTGCTTGTGGCTTCATCGCCATCAATTTCTGGAAAAACATTGTCTATACTATCGCGAAACAACAATTCATAAGCAAAGAGTTTTTTTTCTTTGTCTAGAATTGGTTGTCTTGCTGCGTAGAAATACATAGAGCGTCCTGTTTATCTTTGTAGATTATGAATATATGAGAAATACCCAGATATTTCATTATATTTTTAATAATATCGTTATATTTAATAAAAACAATTAATAACTCAGTTTTTCTTTCTAAATATCATGTTGAAAACATGGTAATACAGCTTAAGATCTGCATAATATCATTGCACCTATATTCTGTATGTATCCACTTTGTTTCTAAGCGTATTTTCTCGCTAGTTCAGTGGCTAATTATTGACGAGGAGAGTCATTTGGAAACAGGAACGTTTATTTCACTCGCGCTGTATTTTATTGCTATGTTGGCAATAGGTTTATATGCATTTAAAAAATCAACTAGTGATGTTTCTGGTTATATGCTGGGGGGGCGCAGTCTAAGCCCTTCGGTTACCGCTTTATCTGCTGGGGCATCTGATATGAGTGGTTGGATGTTAATGGGCTTGCCAGGTGCTATGTATTTATCGGGTTTAAGTAGTATGTGGATAGCGTTTGGTTTAGTGATAGGCGCGTTTTTAAATTACCTAATTGTTGCACCACGGCTTAGAACGTATACCGAGGTTGCTAATGATTCAATTACTTTACCTGATTTTTTTGAAAATCGTTTCCATGATAAATCGCGCGCATTGCGCATCGTTTCATCCCTTGTGATTATTGTGTTTTTTACACTTTATACCTCTTCAGGTGTTGTTGCTGGAGGTAAATTATTTGAAAGCTCTTTTGGCTTAAATTATGAAGCGGGTTTGTATATTACTGCTGGCGTAGTTGTGATTTATACATTATTTGGTGGCTTTTTAGCGGTGAGCTTAACTGATTTTGTACAAGGCTGTATTATGTTCATCGCTCTTGTCTTAGTCCCTACGGTAGTGCTTAATGACGTTGGTGGCATTTCTGCCGTTTCGCAAACTGTTCAGGGTATCAACCCTGAATTATTTAATCTATTAAGTGGTGTCAGTATAATCACTATTATTTCTTCAATGGCTTGGGGGCTTGGTTATTTTGGTCAGCCACACATCATTGTTCGTTTTATGGCGATACGTTCTATTGAAGATATACCTGTAGCTCGACGTATTGGCATGGGATGGATGATTGTCTCGATTTGCGGAGCGATGGCAACAGGTTTTGTTGGTATTGCGTATATAGCGAAAACGGGGACTGAATTAAAAGATGCCGAGACTATTTTTATTTTATTATCTCAAGTGCTATTTAGTCCTCTTATTTCTGGCTTTTTATTGGCGGCAATTTTGGCGGCGATAATGAGTACGATTTCTTCACAACTTTTAGTGACTTCGAGTTCATTAACTGGGGATTTTTATCAAGCGTTTTTAAATAAAGAAGCAAGTGAAAAGCAATTAGTTTTTGTCGGTCGCTTATCTGTATTGGCCGTCGCGTTAGTGGCTATATTTCTAGCCTATGACAGAGACAGTTCTATTTTGAGTCTTGTCAGTAATGCGTGGGCAGGTTTTGGCGCGGCGTTTGGACCTGTAGTGATATTGAGCTTATATTGGAAAAAAATGAATCGAAATGGTGCCTTAGCAGGTATTATTACCGGCGCTGCCACCGTTCTCTTTTGGATTTATGCGCCAATAACCATTGGTGGACAGTCACTTAGCTCAATTGTTTATGAAATTGTACCGGGCTTTATCTTATGTTCTATCGCCATAATTGTGGTGAGTAAAATGACACATCAACCCCAAGAAGCCATTGAAAATACCTTTGATGAAATGCTTAAACATCACAGTTAACGAATCAGGTTAAAGGTTTTTGAGAACAAAATAATTTAAAAGCCGAGCAATGCTCGGCTTTTAAATTATTGAATGCATCCTTGCACGCGGCTGTTTATGGATGAAAATGACGTTAAGTTGACCAGCGAACATTCTCATTAATTTTTTGCTGCCATTCTTTTAATGGCTCTTGTTTGTCACCTACTACAATGATCAAGCTATTGTGAAAATCATTCACCACACCATTTAACTCGCCATTTGCAAACTTTTTACTAAATGCTAAGTGTTCACTTGCTGGCACGACATAAATATTAACTGGGGTTGCTTGCCCTCGATAAACTAAATGCAAGCTTTTCATGCCGTCAAATCGACAAAAATCAGCCATCATTAATTCGCCAAGCTCTTGTGAAAAACTACCGTTAAATGTCGCCATTTTTTTATTGAGTGAAGCTAATGTGACTTTAGCTTCAGCATCATTAGCGAAATATTGTGCTTCGTGTGTGGTATGTGCAATAGCGTAGTCGCCTACCGAGTTATAAGCATGCGAAAACTGTAGTTGATTAACGGTTAAGCCAATAGCAAAAGCCACCGATGCGGCGAGCGCTAACTTTATTCTACTTGATTTTCTTTGCTGCTGATGGCTGGCTAACGATTGTCGTAAAATTAATTTTTCACTAAGATCGTTAGGTACTTCAACATTGAGTGCCGAAAATATCTGTTGATCTAATTGTTCAATTTCTTGAGCGAATTTTTGTTTAGCCGGATCAGCATTTTTTGCAGATTGTACGTCTGGATCAGTCGTTTTGGGATCTGCATAAATATTGCGTCGAAATAGCAAATCATCCATTGTATTGACCTCTTAATTTGGGTTCTTCATCTAAAGCTTCTTTCAGTTGATTTCGCGCTCGAAATAATCGCGTCATCACCGTATTTTTATTGAGTGATAGCATGTTGGCTATTTCTTCACCGCTAAAGCCACCAATCACTTGTAAAACCAAAGGTTCTCTGTATTCTTCAGGCATTTGAGCAATTTTTTCTCTTAACCAGTGATTTTCTATTTCTTGCTCAGAACTTGTTGAATGGGTGTCTGTAATTGCAGCTTCTTCGTATTCACTCATTTCAAAGCGCTTACGCTCAAATCGTCTAGCATTTTCCCTTCGTAAAATTGTGATCAACCATGACTTAGCTGCTTTTTCATCCTTTAAAGAATCTAAAGCTCGCCATGCCCTTAAAAATGTTTCTTGCACTAAGTCTTCAGCTACTTGCTTTTCGTGACAAAGCCAATAAGCATAACGGTATAAATCGCTATGTAAGGCTTTAACTAGTGCTTCATATCTAACTTGTTTTGTCGCCATATTTGAAGAGACCTGAGGTTGAGGTTTTTTATTTCCGATTATAGTGTTAATCATGAAAGTTTATTCGCTCATGAAAGATGGTTGCTCTTTGCTTTATAGTAGCAGTAAGGGGATGAGCCATCATCCCCTTACGACATAAAAGTAAAATTACGGGTTGAGTGTAAAAGGTGTGGTTGGGTAATTATCCTGCTGTTTATTGGCAGCAATGATTGCTTTCATTAACTGTTTGCCTTGCCAGTGTTGTTTTTCTTTACTGTAAAAGCATTGCTGTAACTCATTTATTGCCTTAATTAACTCATCTTGCTGGCAATGTTGAATAATAGCGGCAATTGTCGTTATCTTTATGCTAGAAATTGAGTTGTACCAAGGTGTTAATAAACTAAGCACTTGTTCGCCATTATTTTGTTTGCATGCAGCAAGCAAAGCAAGATAATGATCATTAACCTTTGTTGGTTTTATCTGTTGTGAGGTTAACTTCTTCTGACGTAGGTAAGTGAATAACCACGTGAATGATGTTAATAGCCACAGAGCTAAAAATAACCACTGTAACCATGACGTTTGATGAATGGTTATGGTTTTGGTCGGTATATCTGACTGATTCTTAGTTATTGGCAGCTCAGAGGCTAACACGACAGGCTTTTCAACTGCTTGTTCTGGATTCGCTGCAACGGTGATCGTTTGTGCGGGGATCTGCGCTTCTTGAAATTGGTTTGTAAGGGTATTCCACCAAGGTATTGTAATCGCTGGCAATTGATATGTGCCTGGTTTGTTTGCCACTATGGCGAAGTTTCTCACTTTTTGACTGACTAATCTTTCATTGTTCATACCCGTATGTAACTCAGCTTGGTCAGGATAAACTTTTAACCCTTTGGGCATCACCATGTTAATGTCGGGTAATTGCTCTTCAGAAAGTCCAGCTGCGGTTAGGGTGATCACACGAGTGATCGGCTCACCTACTATAAAACTGTCTAGGCTAGGTTGCCATTCTTGATGAATAGTTAATAGTTCACTCGGTAACCATGCGGCTTGATAGTCGGCAGGAATAGGACGGATAGTTAACGGTATTTCTTCGCCAATAACACTAACAGGTTTTGTTTCTGCAAAACTTAAAAAACCACTTCTTCGCGTTGATGGCTGCATGATTTCGCCAGAAAATACCGGTGATTTTAAAACAAAATTGCCACTTTGTTGTGGACTAATGGCATAGGTGCGCTCAATGACGCGGTATCGTCGACCATTGATGATGGTATCCGCTTCTTTATCTTTGCCCACTTGAGTGATATTAGCGCCCGTAAGTGAAGGCTCTGTTAAACTGCCTCGTTTTAACTCTGCGGCAAAATGAAGTTTAACTGTTAACGATAATTGTTGTTGAACATAGACTTCTTTTGCCGAAATGTCAGTGGTAATAAAAAGATCTTGTTGTTTACTGGCTTGTGGATCGTTAGCCTTAAGAACCGTTAATTCAATTGGGTTAGTAAACGCTGAATCAACAGGTAAAGCGGGAATACTTGTCTTTCCTGCATTTTTTGCGATTAATACCGTGGTCCACGTTGTCGTTCTTGTGGTTTTGAAATTAATCATGCTGGTTTGTGAACTCACGGATGTTCGACCAACAATAAAGTCGTCCATCAAGGGGGAAGTATCCAGAGCATTTGTATTGATATCATCATCGGCCGTTACCGTTAAAACAAACGATTCTTTGACAACGACGGGGTTTTTATCAATGGTTGCTGTCACGTTAACGAACGCAAAAACCATTTGCGATGCTAATAAAGCGAATATACTGATCAAACCTACAAATAGTTTTACCACTTTTTCTTAACTCCTACACTACTTCTATTTTGACGACGTTTTTGATATTCCAATTGCATCTTGTTTCTTAGCAATAAATATGGGTCATCGGTGACTTTATTTAACAGCTGTTTGTGTTTTTGTTCCGTTTCTTTTTCTTGTTGAGCTTCTGCTATTTGAGCTTTTTGTTGCTCGGTATTTTCATCAGCATTTTTATCTGACTCTTGTTCTTGGGCTTGCTGTTCTTCTTGTTCTTTTTGTTCTTGATTTTGTTCTTGATTTTGTTGCTCACTTTGCTGTTGTTCAGACTGCTTATCTTGCTCTTTTTCTTGCTGCTCGCTTTGATCAGATTGTTGCTGTTGACTCTTATCTTGGTCTTGCTGATCTTTATTTTGCTCACCTTCTTGTTGTTTATCTTGTTGGTCTTTATTTTCGTTATCTTGATTTTGCTGTTGATCTTTATTGTTTTGCTCTTGCTGCTGCTTTTGTTTGTCTTGTTGTTGTTTTAATTTTTCAATAAGCGCTTTGTTTGCTGCTGCATCTTGATGGTCAGGGTTAAGCTTTAATGCTTTATCATATGCGGCAATAGCTTCTTCTAATCTTTGTAATTTTGCTAAGGCATTGCCTTGGTTATAAAGTGACCCAGCGTCAGTACCTTTTTGAAAAGAGGCTAAGGCTTGCTCAAAATTACCCGCTTGATAATGTGCACTGCCTTCCCATAAAGGGTTTTCAAATTGCTCTGCTGCTTGCTCAAATTCTTGATTGTTAAAGTGTTGTTGACCTTGTTGATCTTTGGTTTTCCATAAATCGCTCCAAAAGTCTGCTTTTACAGGTTTCGCAGGAGTTAACAAGAGTAAACATGGAATGACGGCTAATAAGCTACCGCGACGAAAATAGCTTAAGACTAATGGCAGCACTAACAGTAATAAATAAGGACCAAATTCTTGCCATTGATCTCCCGTTTGTGCGCTTTCTGTTTTTTTATCGTCGTCTTGAGTAATGGGTTGACTCACTAGGTATTCAATATCAGCAGAATTATTGGTAAGGCGGGCATAATAACCATTACCTCTGCTGGCAGCTCCTTTAAGCGCTTTTTCGGTCAACTTCGGGATCACAATAGCACCGCTGCTGTCTTTCATTAGCTCGCCATTGGTTAATTTTATGGGGGCACCTTCTATGGTTCCAATGCCCATGATATTTAACCGATAAGGATGCTCACGGCTCCACTCGGTGATGTCTTGTATATCTTGATTATCAATACCGTCAGTAAACCAGTAGATATCGCCTTCTAAATGTCCTGCATTTTTAAGCATTTCATTGGCTAATGCTAAGGCGGCAAATGGATTACTACCAAGTTCGGGCATTAGGTCGGGGCTCAACGAAGGTAATAATAGCTTAATGTTATTTATATCCTCAGTTAGCGGGCTGATGATAAAAGCATCACCTGCATAAGCAATGAGTCCTATTTCACCTTCATTGAGTTGATCAAGCAGATCGATGGCTTTATAACGTGCTCTTGTTAACCGGTTTGGAGAGATATCAGTAGCATACATAGAATATGACATATCCATGATCATTACCGATCCTCTTGCCAGTTGATAAACCGGTTGCGGGAGCTTTTTCCAAGTGGGTCCAGCAAGCGCAGTAATAGCCAATAAACCAATGATAAAGGGTAAGGTTAATGATAAAGACTGTGCTTTACTACTGCCATCAACAAGGACTTTTGCTAGATGTTGTGGTAGTAGTTGATGCCAACCTGATTGCTTTACTTGGTATTTTTTCAATAAATAAATCGTGAAAACTAAGGCGATAATCGCCAATAACCATAGGGGGCGAATAAAATGAAAATCAGCCATGTTTACCTCCTAAGATACGAGAAGCCTCAGGTTTATTCTTATTGTTAAACAGTGTACTTGGCGTGTTTAACCATAAGATATAAAGGAAGGTTAAGAGTAGGGCTATTGCCAATGGATAATAAAATAATGCGGTTAAAGGGCGCATTTGTTGTTGTTCTTGTTCAACAGGCTCTAATTCATCGAGCAATTGATAAATTTCACTCATGTCTTCACTACTTCTGGCTCTAAAATATTTACCGCCCGTTTGTTCAGCAAGCTGAGTTAATGTTTTTTCATCTAATTCACTCGAAGGGTTTACTCGTCTTTTGCCAAATAATGAGCGTTGGATCATCATGTCTGCGCCTATACCAACAGAATAAATCGTGACTTTTTTAGCAACGGCTAACTCTAGTGCTTGCTCTGGGGTGATTTTTCCTGCGGTATTTTGTCCGTCGGTGAGTAATAGTAAGACGCGATTAGATTCTTCTTTCTCATCAAAGCGCTTAACTGCAAGAGCTATTGCATCACCAATAGCGGTTTGCTTTCCTACTAAGCCAAGTACCGTTTCGTCAAGCATTTGCTGTACTGTTTTACGGTCAAACGTCATGGGCGTTTGCATATAGGCATCATCACCAAATAAAATAAGGCCAAGTCTGTCACCAGTTCTTCGTTCGATAAATTCGCCGAGTAAAACTTTTAGCATATCAAGTCGATTAACCGTGCTACCGTTTAAGCTCATATCTTCAACTTGCATACTGCCGGATAAATCGACAGCGACCATCATTTCTCGGCCTTGTGTTGGAATATTTACCGCTTCACCTAACCATTGGGGTTGGCTTGTTGCTAACACCACTAATATCCAGATACTTGCTAATAAAAGTAATGGTGTTTTCTTGCTATTATTGCCTAATTCACTCGTGTTGACCCCTTGAATTAAGGTCGGCATTTTTAAAGGGGCCGCTTCAGTATTTGCTTTTGCAGGCAACCAATACACAATAATAGGTAAGGGTAATGCAAGTAAAATCCAAGGTAGCGCAAATTCTATCATCAGCTGTCACCTGCTGTTTTGACGTTAATAGCTTGCTGAGAAAATTGCTTCTCTAATACTTTTTTCTTCGGGGGTAAGGCGTTAGTTAGCCATAATAGCGATGCTTGTGTTAATGCATCATTATTTTCTTTTTCTTCGTGGCATTGGTATCTTTGTTCTAAAATAGGGCTGATTAAATCGACAAATTTTTCTTGCTGCTTTATAGGTAAGCAAGAGGTTAAAAATTGTTGTAGATGATCACCCGTTAAACTTGCAATTTGATCGCGCGGGAAATACTGAAGTGCGGCCCACTTTAAGGTGGTGAGCACTTGGTCAGAGTTTAAATTATTCTCTTTAATATGCTTAATCGCTTGTTTTTTCGCTTGGCACCGACGGCGGTAACTGAGGTACTTTTTTAATGACCAAGCAATAATAAGTAATAGACAAGTGAGTAAAATCCACCAGCCATAGGCTAAAGGATAATTATGAACCTGTTCGGGTAATTGAATGGCTTTAAGCTGTGCTAACGGATCCATGAGGCTACTCCGTTTTTAAGTTGTTCTTCTAATGATTTTCCAGAGCTAAAATGCAAAATTCTGGCACCTGCTTTTGACAATAACTGCTCTTTTTCATGAATAAAGGCTTGAGCTTGCTGATGATACCGCTGGGCAGTTTTTTCATCACCTAAGGTTAATTGTTGTTTTTGGTATCCGTCAGTAATACTGACATTGAGCTTTTTATGACTATCAGGTAAATCATGCTCTAGTGGGTCTGATATTAAACACACCACAAGTTCGCAATGACGACTAATATTGCTTAAATGCCTGATAGCTTCTTGATTAATGTGATGACCGTCTGTGATCAAATAGACCAAGCTACCAGGGCGAGAAATTTGTCGGATACGCAAGCAATTTTGTTCAAAAGCTAGTTGATTGTTCTGTTCATCTTGAGGCGATTGGCTTGGTTGTTGACTCTGTTCGAGGCTATTTTCATGGCAAGTCATTAACGAATGTATATAGTGTAAAACGCCTTGTTGACGGCTACGGGGTTTTAATTCAGTGTGCTGATATTCATTAAAAACAACACCGCCAACTCGATCGCCTCTGATTTTTGCGTGCCATGCAACCAACGCAGCTAAATGTGAAGCTTGAACAGATTTAAACAAAAATTGACTGCCAAACAGCATATTACTACTTAAATCAGTGGCAATGATGACGGGGCGTTCAACTTCTTCTCTAAATAATTTGGTATGAGTGATGCCTGTTCTGGCGGTAACTCGCCAATCGATCGCGCGAATATCATCACCATTTTGATAATGTCTGACTTCATCAAATTCCATCCCGCGCCCTTTAGAGCGAGCTAGGTAATTACCACTCATTTGGCTTTGGATGTTCTTAGCGGCGGTCAAATTGATTAATGAAGATTTATTCTGATATTGAATCAACTCATCAATCGTTAAATTAATACCCGAAGACATTACTTTTGCAAGCTTGTCTTCAATATTAACCGATGATGTTTGTGTTGTTTTTTTTAACCACATATCTTAAATAACCTTATAAAACTTTAAGATACGGCCACTAAACTTAATAAATGATCAAGTAACTGATTACTACTGATCCCTTCCGCTTCGGCTTGGTAAGTCAACAATATACGATGACGTAGTACATTATGAAATACGGCTTGTACATCATCAGGACCGACAAAATCACGACCATGTAACCAGGCACGAGAACGTGCACATCTGTCTAAGGCAATAGTTGCCCGCGGACTTGCGCCGTATGCGAGCCATTTTTTCAAGTTGTCATCATATTTTTCTGGTTGGCGAGTTGCCATGATCAAGTCAACAATGTATTTTTCGATTGCCGGCGCCATATGTATTTTCATGACTGCTTCACGAGCGGCAAAAATATCGGCTTGAGATATTTCAGCAATTTTTTTCTTCTCGTGATTAATTGCTTCACCTCGATTGAGCTTTAATATTTCTAATTCACTCGCTGCATCTGGGTAGTCAATTTCAACATGCATTAAAAATCGATCAAGTTGAGCTTCAGGTAATGGATAAGTTCCTTCTTGCTCGATCGGGTTTTGTGTCGCCATCACTAAGAATAAATCAGGTAATGGATAGGTATTTCTACCGACAGTGATTTGTCCTTCGGCCATCGCCTCTAATAATGCCGATTGAACTTTGGCAGGCGCTCGGTTAATTTCATCCGCTAACACTAAGTTTCTAAATAATGGCCCAGGTTGGAAAACAAACGTACCGTCTTCAGGGCGATAAATATCGGTGCCGGTTAAATCTGCGGGTAATAAATCAGGGGTAAATTGTACTCGATGAAAGTCGGCCTCTAACCCCTGGGCTAAAGAATTTACGGCACGAGTTTTTGCAAGCCCTGGAGGACCTTCTACAATTAAGTGACCATTAGCTAATAGTGCAATCAATAAGTTTTCAACTAAAGCATGTTGACCGATGATTTGTTCTGATAGATGTTCTTTTAGCGAAGAAAAATGCTCAATAGCCATAATAGATAAATTCTTTTTGTTAATAAATTGTTATATAAAAAGTTCGACCTTAGATTTTATATATGGTTCATCATCTTAAATACAAGTGCCAATGAAAAATTGTAAACAAATTTCTCGCAGATAATTTTTGAAGACTTTAGCTATCATATAGAGATAATTGCATGAGGGCATTGTCTTTAGGTTGAATTATCCAATTTACACGTTAGAATGACATTAAAACTCAAGAGGTCTGACCTGTTGATTTATTTAAAATATAATAAGGATCAGTAATGACAATTAAACTACAAACCGCTCAAGGTGAGAGAATAG
Source organism: Colwelliaceae bacterium 6441 (assembly GCA_040779345.1). Lineage (GTDB taxonomy): Bacteria > Pseudomonadota > Gammaproteobacteria > Enterobacterales > Alteromonadaceae > Thalassotalea_H. The sequence continues at coordinate 487,922 of JBFONU010000001.1, forward strand.
CGATCGTCGCAGGGCTTCGTACGCCTTTTGCGAAACAAGCAACGGCTTTTCATGGTGTTCCTGCTGTTGATCTAGGAAAGTTAGTGGTTAATGAGCTTATGAAGCGAAATGATGTTGATCCCGCGATAATTGACCAATTGGTTTTTGGGCAAGTGGTACAAATGCCTGAAGCGCCAAATATTGCTCGTGAAATTGTATTAGGTACAGGGATGAACGTTCATACTGATGCTTATAGCGTTTCTCGCGCTTGTGCGACAAGTTTTCAATCAACAGTTAATGTTGCTGAATCTATTATGGCAGGAGTGGTTGATGTCGGCGTTGCTGGTGGTGCAGACTCTTCTTCGGTTGCGCCTATTGGTTTATCAAAAAAATTCGCCCGTGCTTTACTTGATTTAAGTAAAACAAAAACCTTAGGGCAAAAATTATCGATTATAAAAACATTACGATTTGGAGATATTTTACCTGTCCCTCCTGCGGTTGCTGAATATTCCACGGGTATTTCAATGGGGCAAACCGCTGAACAAATGGCGAAAACACATAATATTTCTCGCCAAGCGCAAGATGAACTCGCACATCGCTCACATACGTTAGCCACAAAAAGTTGGCAAGAAGGTAAGCTTGACGGTGAAGTAATGGCTGCACATGTTGAGCCATATAAGTCATTTATTGATAAAGATAACTGCTTTAGAGATAACTCTGAATTAGCCAGTTATGCAAAATTACGCCCTTGTTTTGATCGTCAGCATGGCACTGTAACCGCAGCAAATAGTACGGCACTCACTGATGGCGCCTCAGCGGTTTTGATGATGCGAGAAGGGCGAGCCAAAGAGTTAGGCTATCAACCTCTGGGTTACATTAAAAGCTATGGCTTTGCGGCTATTGATGTATGGGAAGATATGTTAATGGGGCCAAGTTACGCCACACCAATAGCACTGAAACGCGCAGGTATGGAGCTCAATGATTTAGATTTAATTGAGATGCATGAAGCATTTGCTGCACAAGCGCTGGCTAACATGAAAATGTTTGCTAGTACTAAATTTGCCAAAGAAAACCTTGGCCGTGCAAAAGCGATTGGTGAAATTGATATGGATAAATTTAATGTCATGGGTGGATCGCTTGCTTACGGTCATCCATTTGCAGCGACAGGTACACGTTTGATTGTTCAAACGTTAAATGAATTAAAACGCCGTGGCGGAGGTACAGGTTTAACAACGGCTTGTGCAGCAGGTGGTTTAGGTGCAGCAATGATTGTGGAGACAGACTAATGACTGACAAAAATACCAAAACATTCACACTGATTCGACAAGAAAATAATATTGCACATTTAGTGATGGATGTGGCTAATGAGTCGATGAACACACTTAAAGCGGAATTCGCAGATGAAATTGCTGAAGTGTTACATGACATTAAAGCCGATACAAATCTTCAAGGTGTTGTGTTAATCAGTGGTAAAAAAGACTCTTTTGTTGCCGGCGCAGATATTAATATGATTGCCGACTGTAAGACTGCTGATGAAGCAACAGCTCTATCGCGAAAAGGTCAGATGATATTTGACCAGATTGAGTCATTAACTATTCCTGTTGTAGCGGCTATTGACGGTCCCTGTTTAGGTGGCGGCTTAGAACTAGCCATGGCGTGTCATGCAAGAGTATGTAGTGATAGTGGAAAAACCGCATTAGGATTGCCTGAAGTACAATTAGGCTTATTACCTGGTAGCGGCGGCACGCAGCGTTTACCTAAGTTAGTGGGGATCCAAAAAGCACTCGATATGATGCTAACAGGTAAGCAGCTTCGGGCAAAACAAGCACTTAAGTCAGGTTTAGTTAGTGATGTGGTACCCAAATCGGTTTTAGTTGAAGTGGCTGAAAAACTTATTTTATCAGGCAAAATTATACCGGGTAAAAAAACCGATAAAGCCGTTAAGTTAAATTTTGTCGGTAAATTATTAGAGCGAACCGCTTTCGGGCGAAAAATAGTCTTTGCTCAAGCAACAAAAACCGTGTTGTCAAAAACGAAAGGTAATTATCCTGCACCATTAAAAATTATTGATTGCATTAAAGTTGGCGTTGAGGAATCTCAGGCGAAAGGCTTTCAGCTGGAAGCTAACCATTTTGGTCATTTAGCGATGACTGATGTTTCGGCGCAGTTAAGGCAAATATTTTTCGCCACCACAGATATGAAGAAAGAGCAGGGCATTGAAGGTGTTGAAGCCAGTGAGGTTAAAAGCACTGCTGTTTTGGGTGGAGGCTTGATGGGCGGTGGTATCTCGTTTGTCACAGCTACGAAGGCAAAACTACCTGTTCGTATAAAAGATATTAACCAAAAAGGCATTCATTCGGCCTTAAAATACAGTTTTGATATTTTGAATAAAAAAGTGCAGCGTCGCTTTATGAAAAAAAGTGAAATGCAAAAGCAAATGGCGATGATCACAGGTACTACTGACTACACCGGCTTTAAAGATGTTGATGTTGTGATAGAAGCTGTTTTTGAAGACCTCGCCCTTAAACAAAATATGGTCGCCGATATTGAAAGCAACTGTAAAGCATCAACGATATTTGCCAGTAATACCTCAAGTTTACCCATTGGACAAATTGCTGAATTAGCGCAACGACCAGAAAATGTCATTGGACTACATTACTTTTCACCGGTTGATAAAATGCCATTGGCTGAAATTATTGCCCATGAAAAAACCTCGGATCAAACAATTTCAACGACCGTTGCTTTAGCTAAAAAGCAAGGTAAAACCCCAATTGTAGTGAAAGATAAAGCGGGTTTTTATGTCAATCGAATACTCGCGCCTTATATGAATGAAGCGGCTCAATTACTCTTAGCGGGCGAGCCAGTGGAAAAGCTTGATAAAGCACTCGTTAAATTTGGTTTCCCTGTTGGACCGATGCAATTACTTGATGAAGTTGGTATCGATATCGGTGCTAAAATAGGTCCGATTTTACAAGCTGAACTAGGTGAGCGGTTTGCTTCTCCAGAGGCTTTTAATAAATTGATTGCTGATGGGCGGTTAGGGAAAAAAGTTAAAAAAGGTTTCTATCAATACAATAGTAAAAAGAAGCTAGTAGATGAAACAATTTATCCGTTATTAGGGATTAGTAAAAATGAGAAACTAACGTCGGATGAAATTAGTTTACGTTGTGTTTATATGATGCTTAATGAAGCGGTTAGGTGCTTAGATGAAGGTATTATCCGTAATGCGCGTGATGGCGATATAGGGGCTATTTTTGGTATTGGTTTTCCGCCATTTTTAGGCGGACCTTTCCATTACATAGATAAGCTCGGCGCTGCAGAAGTCGTTAAGCAGATGAATCATTTTAAACGTGATTGTGATGAACGATTTGAACCTTGTGCTTTGCTGATCAGCATGGCTGAAGAAAATGGAAAATTTTACGAGTAGGTTCAGTTTTTTTGCTCTCTTCTAAAGAGGGATGTAGCGGTATTTTTCTGCCATTTGATTGGCAATAAACGTAAAAAAGAGGCAATTGTTTGCCTCTTTTTTATTCGTCTTGCGTGTGAAAATTAGGCTTTTTACTCTAAAGTATTTGAATAAAAACTCTAATTGCATTATATTGCGCGCCATAAGGTTTTCTTCGTTGTTAAGTCCAAAGCAAGGTTAAGTATTATGTTGTTACTTGTTGTTATTGTTGCACTAGCTTTTTCATTCTTTTTCTATTGTCAGGCACTTAAAAGTGGCTTAGGTCGTAAACGTTGGGCATTTGCAGGCTTGGTGTTTGGTCCTTTTATTTGGCCAATGTTTTCGATGAAAAAACGCATGAAAGTGAATCGTTTATTTGGTTTCGATTATCAGATACTTAGGGCTTAACTTGTCGTTTTTATGACGGATGGAAATTGTTGATACTTCAAAAAATGATTGACTCACTTTTATACTGAAGTAGCTTTTTAGGCTGGCATATTTGGTGTTTTATACCAAGGGAATGAAAAAATTCTTTATGCTATTTGCTAGCATATCTCCTTATTTGAAATATAGTCGCTAACGTCCGTGTAGCGATTATCTAAGTTAAATCTATGTGCTTTGTTGGTTATTAATTAAGTCCACAAAGATTTAGCAGGCATTTCTTTAATGACAATTTTTGCCGCAATGGCATTTTCTTTAGGTGTTTCGATAAATAATGATTTTATTAATTTGATCATAATGAACTCCTAAAGTCTAATAGCATTTCGCTTTGTGCCGGATAACTCTATATTAAGTTTGTTATCTACTCTAATAGCATTTCGCTTTGTGCCGGATAACTCTATATTAAGTTTGTTATCTACTCTGATAGCATTTCGCTTTGTGCCGGATAGCTCTATATTAAGTTTGTTGTCAACTCTAATAGCATTTCGCTTTGTACCTGAGAGCTCTTCATTAAGTTTGTTATTAACTCTGATAGCATTACGCTTGGTACCTACTTCTTTCACATCTAACGTTACTACATCAGCACTTGGAACAGGAGCTGCATTCATCGCTAGAGATAAAATAATTGAACTTAACATTTATATATTCCTTTTCTGATTGGTTAAAAAATTCAAGAAAAGTAAAGCTATAATTGTGCCAATGCGCAAAGCCTTATTTTTTATGGCTTTGCGCTTGTTTTTCTGGCTGTCAGAAAGTTGTCAGTGAGAGAGACAATTATGATTGATTAAACGACGTAGATTTGTCGGTGATCTGATGTGAAAGTAAATAACTGCGAAAATCTTTTTGTGGTAAAGGCTTACTATATAAATAACCTTGCATTTGCTCGCAGCGTAAACCAGATAAAAAGCTTAGTTGTTGATTAGTTTCAACGCCTTCGGCAACGACTTGTAAACCAAGGTTATGGGCAATCGTGACAATCGTCGCGACCATATTTCGTCCTTGCTCTGACGTTTCAATATCATCAACAAAAGCTTTATCAATTTTAAGTGTATTGAGTGGGAATTTCTTTAAATATGCAAGGGAAGAGTAACCCGTGCCAAAATCATCTAATGATAAATGAATGCCCATGGCGCGAATTTGTAACATGGTGTCTATCGCCTTTTGCGGCGAATCCATTACTGTTCCTTCGGTAATTTCTAACTCTAAATGTTTCGCAGGTAGTTTACTTTCAACTAAGATTTCAGCGATCATCGCAACAAGGTTAGGTTGCGTAAATTGTACTGCTGATAGATTTACGGCAATACGACCATCGAATAAGCCTGCATCAAGCCATTCTTTTGTTGCAAAACACGCTTTTCTTAATACCACTTCACCAATATCGATGATTTGCCCAGTTTCTTCTGAAACAGGAATAAACACGACAGGGCTAATAATACCTTTGCTAGGTGTTTCGAAACGCACTAACGCTTCCATCCCTGCCACTTTACCCGTGGATATTTCAATTTTAGGTTGATAAAAAACCGAGAAGAAATCTTCTTTTAAACCATGGCGAATCAATCCTTCAATCTGCAAACGTTTCACCGCTTTCTTATTCATAGAGGTATTGAAAAACTCATATTGATTCCCCCCAGCATGTTTTGCATGGTACATGGCGGTATCGGCATTTTTTAATAACTCTTGGGGCGATGTGCCATCTTCTGGATAAAGTACAATACCAATACTTGAATAAAGTACAATTTCCTGACTTTTTAGTTTTAGTGGCTCAGCGATGGTACGTAAAATATTTTTTGCGATGGTGGTGATAGTGTGAATATCATTGGTATTTTCAACGATGATACTAAATTCATCTCCCCCTAAACGGTATACCGTATCAAGTTTTCGTCCTACAGTTTTAATACGTTCTGCCACTTTGCACAGTAAGACATCGCCGACTTCATGTCCCATGGAGTCGTTAACCTTTTTGAAGTTATCTAAGTCAAATACTAATAACGCATGGGGGATTTTAGTGTTAACTAACCGTGCTTGGTTCGCTTGAAAGTATGACCTATTAGGTAAACCCGTTAAGGTATCTGAATTTGCCAGTTTTCTTAATTCAGCTTCGGTCTCTTTTCGTTTAGTGATATCGGAAAATACCCCGACAAAATGAGAGATGCTCTTATTTTCATCCCGAATAATATCAATATTTAAGTCAGTCAGGTAAATTTCACCATTGTCTCGTTTACTTTCAATTTCTCCGTGCCAACCACCTTTGTTAAGCAAATGTTTTTTAACACCTTTAGTGAAACTTTCTGGGTAACGAGAAAAATTAAATTGTTTGCCCAACATTTGTTGTTTAGATTTACCGGTAATGCGTTGAAATGACTTGTTGACGTCAACGGTATTAAACTTTCTATCATAAATGACCACTGCATCAGAAATATTCTCAATGCATCTTGCAAATAACTTTAAGCGTTCATCCGCCTTTTTTATTTGGCTAATGTCTTTGAGTGTACCTGTCATTCGGGTCGGTTGATTGTTGTCGTCACGCTCAACAATCTTGCCGCGATCTAATACCCAAATCCAGTTATCGTCTTTATCTTTGACGCGGTAGGTGACTTCAAAATGTTCGGTTTTCTCATCGAAATGCTCTTGTAGAGCATGGGTTATGCGAGTGATGTCACCTTGATTGATATTAGTTTCATTGTTGCCATCATTACCAACATTTCGTTGACCATCTTGTGGAAATTCAAGAATACCCCAAATGTTGGAGCGGTATATTTTACTGCGTTTAATATTCCAATCCCACATCTCATCACCACTTCCCCATAAAGAAAGCTTTAAGCGCTCTTCACTGGCTTTTATTTGTAAGTGATATAAACGCTTATGACGAAACTGTTGTAATAAGTAGGCCAGTATAAGAAATGTTAATAGGGTATAAATCAAGATAGCGCTGTTTGATAGCCACCAAGGCGGTAATATATCAATGTTAATAGACTTGGATTTGACGATCGTTGGATCATAAATATCGTATGCCTGTACTTCAAAAGTATAATTTCCCGCATTTAAGTTAGTATAAGTGGCACGTAAATTTTCTCGGTCTGTCTCTAACCAATTTTCATCAACGCCACCGAGCTTATAACGGTATGCGATTTGATTGGGAAGTTTGGCATTTGGGGAAACAAAATCAAGGCTAAAAGGAGAGTGGATATACTTAAGTTGAATCGTACCTAAATTGTTTATTTGAGCTGGAAGTGTATAGCCTTTATCACGTCCGTTATTTGCAATCTTTATTTTTTTATTTGCAATAAGAAGGTTTGATATGACAGGTTTACTTAATTGCTGTTGTGACGATAATAAATCCGTGGGGTTGAAATAGTGAAAACCATTATTACCGCCAAAATATATGATTCCATTATTGTCAATCAATGAACTTTGAGATAAATATTCATTACTATCTATCATGTAATCTTGGTAATAACTTGCTACTTTATTTTCTTTGGCATCAATTGATGTAATACCTTTATTTGTACTTATCCAAAATGTAGAATTGTTATCAATAATGACATCTGCAACAAAGTTGTTTGCTAAAAGGTTTTCTTCATTGTAGAGCTTACTTTCTTTTTTGAGTAAATCTATCATTAGTAGGCCTTGGCTATCAGAGCCAAAAGCTAAATAATTATTTTTGTAATTAATTATGGAGGTGTTTTTAATTATAAAGTTTGTATTATTTTTAATCTTTATTTCATTGGCTTTAAATGTTTCAGTATTAAATTCATAAATTTTGTTTGTTTTAGATGCTAACCAAATTGACTTATTTGGCTGTATATACATTGATGAAAACTCTTGAGTTGGTATTACAAGCGAATTAAATTCATTTTTATTAATATCAAAATAGCTTAAGTGACCCACATTATTTAAATACCAAATACTTTCATTCTCATAAAACAATCTAGCTATACCATTATGATTAGATTTTTTATACCAATCAGGGATTTCACTCAATGATCTATCATTCAAATTTAATTTAAATAACTCAATATCAACAGTAGTGATATAGATATTATTTTTGGTCGCAATAATATGGGTAATATTGGAATTCAAATCTACAACAGGTTCAATATCATTATTCAATGAAGAATATTTGAAAAGCTGATTATTGCTTGAAAACCAAATGTCATTGAGAGCTGCTGCAAACGTTGAAATGTTACCGTTGAATTTACTTTTTATATATTTACTTTCTTTAATAATATTAGCGTTGTTAGCTAAAAGTAATATCCCATTTAAAGAGCCTACCCATAATTTCCCTTTATTATCTACTAGCAAACCATATAAATAATTGTTAAATTCATGAGGATTTAAATTACTGTAATTGTGCGATTTAAAGGTGTCATTTAAAGGGTTTATTGATTTAAGTCCATCATCGGTAGCTACCCAGATATGTGAATCGCTCGCTACTGCGATGTTACGAGCTAACAATGTATTATCTTTTGAATCAGTTAGTGAATATTTATCTCTTAATGAATAGTTTTTATCTAAGACATAGACACCTGTATTCGTTGCTAACCAATACTCCTCGTCAATTAATACAATCTTAAATATTTGTGTTGTTTTTGCACCTATTTCTTCTTGAACTTGTTTATGGAGCGAATTATCTAAGGATAAGTTTTTATTAGTAATGTAAAAACCATTGTCATAATTGCTAAACCAATATTTTCCGTTTTTATCGTGAAAAATACTTTTGATTTCTTGTAAGTGTATTGATGAGCTGTTACTTGGTTTTCTTATTTTGGTTCTGACAAACTGTAACGTGTCGTTACTGGTGTCTAGCTTGTGTAAGCCCTTTGCAGTTGAAACCCAAAGGTTATTATTTGTTTCTTTTCTTTTCTCTTCTTCAACTGTTTCTTTGAGTCTATCTTCGTAGATATCCCAAATTACATTATCTAAAAGGGAGTTTTCATTACTCGGTTCAAAAATAAAGTTATCAAAATTATCGAGGAGTTTATTGTATTTACTCAAGCCATTTTGAGTACCTACCCAAATATTACCTTCTCTATCTTTAAATAACTTCCTCACATAGTTGTCGGCCAATGAATGAGCATCCAGAATATTACTACGGTAATATTTAAATTTTGCGCCGTCGTATTTGTTTAAGCCATCTTGCGTAGCAATCCAAATAAATCCGTCATCATCTTGAATAATATCAAAGACATAGCTTTGAGAAAGGCCATCTTTAGCGGTAATGTGTTTAAATTTGAGGTTTTCATTAAAAGTGGTCGGTAAGGCATGAGAATAATTGCCAATGGCTATCGAAAGAAAAAAGAATAGCGGTAATAAAATCGGCGATTTTCGAAATGAAAATATCGGGCTAATTAACTGCAATTGCACAAATACGACCTGCTTAAAATATTATTATTATTGGCTAAGCCACTATTACAAAGGATGGTGGCTCTTAAGTCAACTTATTCACTATAAAGCGAGTGGTAGCTCTCGGTTATCATCGAATAAATTGTTTAATATCATATCGGCAACGTTAGTATTTTATTGAGCAATTTCTTAGAGTTATTTGTAAAGGTGATTTGTCAGCGTTGTGTATATCGTTATTTAGTTTACTTGCTGTTTGTTTTATCGACATTAAACAAAATCTATCTGTGGGAGTTTCAGCATCACTAATTGTGGTAAGTAAATAATGCGCAATATCTTTTTTTGAAAGGGAGAGAATAGTGTCTATCAACTGTTTCTTTTGATCAAAGTCGGTTTCTTTATTACAAATTGCGGTCCAAAAACGTTGGCTTTTTATGCGTAAACTGGTGTCTTTTTCTTGTAGTTGGCTTGCAAGACCATGCTGAAGGTGCTGCCATTCTTCTTCAGGCATTTGTTCAACCACACTATGGCAATGATGAATAAATTCATCCATCGCCTGCGCTAAATGTTCAGCATCATAATTAGGAGACTGAATATAAAACGCAATCCCAGGGTAGCGATTAATCGGTACAAATCCAACACCAACTAAATAACCATATTGCTTCTCTGTGCGCATTTCGTGAAAAAACTGCGGAGATAATATTTGACTGGCGATCATTGTTTTGGCAATTGTTGCTAACGACCTTTCTGCCATTGGATAATAGAGTACACAGGCATGGTCGTGTTCGGGAAGGTAAAGAGGGTATGAAATGTTACCTTTATCGCGAATATCTAATACAGGAATTCTGGCCTGATTACTTTTATCGTATTGGCCTTCAAATGCTTTTTTAATGATGGCTTGAATGGCTAGTGCATCTTCTTTTCGCCAGTTGCCATGAACTAGCACATCTAAGGTGATTCTGTTAAAAATAGTATGACAAAAGGCATTAAAATCTGAGTAATCAACACTTTTTAAGGCTTGTGCTAATTCGATTGCACTCGGGTTTTTGGGTTGCATCGTTGAGCTGAGTGCTGAAAACAATTGCGAGATAGACTTACTATTATCGGAGTTTTCCCAATGATTGATCAATTGCTGTTTGAGTAAATTGAAAGTCTCTTGTGAGAAGGTAAACTTCTGTAATTCAGCTAATAATTGTTCTAGTAGTATTCCTTGTTTTTCACTGACTCCTGAGAGTTGAAGTGTGAGTCCACCTTGATGTGAATATAAATGATAGTGAATGCCCGCTAACTCTGCATCATAATGTTGTTCAATAACTGACTCTGAATACAAGTCTACAAACAGACGAGTAGTGGCTATATTGGTTACATTATCAAGGGTTACTGGGCTGTCTATGCCAATGTAAATATAGCCTTTTGGCACATTAAACGTATGATCTTGCTTAAACCAAAAATTCAAGCCATTTTCTTGTGCTATTAACACAGGTATTAACGTGCGGTCGTCTTGTTTTGTGCGATACACTGTAGGATTTTCTACAATGTAATTGTTTTCTGGGGGAAGGGCGAGATCACTCGTATCGATACAGTGTTGCCAATGTGCTATTTGTTTGTCTGATATTTTTTCTATTTGGTAGGGTACTTGATACCAACGGCTTGTTTTATCTGTGGTGATATTTTGGTTGACTAAGATAGTTCGCATATTATCAGGGGTTAAATATTCGAGTAGCTCGGTTAATTTTTGTTGATTAAATTTATCCATGACATAGTCACCAAAAATATAATCATCCGTTGGATAGTGTTGCATGTTGATCACTAATTGACTGACGGAGTCGAGAGGTTTCATTTTTTCATGATAATAAAAAGCAAGCCCTGCAATAGCTTTTTTTTCTTGGTAATAATACTCGGCTAATTTTCCCTGCTTTAACAATGATAGGTATGAAAATATTATTGCAATAATTTCTTCCACATGATTAATTCCGAGCGCTGACAGCCTGATACTTATGTTGAAATCTTTAAAATTGTAGCCATTCACCCCTGAGCCTGCCGTTAATCCCAACGCCCATTGTTTTTTCTTTAATAATGATAAAATACTGTTGGGCCCTTCATGCCCAAGTAAATAAGAGATAAGAGATTCAGGTTTGTCGCGATAATATTCATCAATACTGGGTAAAGCAAAGCTGACAATGAGTTGACGGTCATTTTTTACGGGTTTTACCTGAATATTTATTTTCTGGTGTTGAGGAAGGTACAGTGGAACATTGGGTTTAAACTCGGTAATGTTACGGTCTGAGACATCATTGAACTTTTCAGTAGCCAATGCTTTCAACGTATCGATATCTTGTGGACCTTCTAATACTAAGGTCATCGCTTTAGCAACATAATGGGTGATGAAAAAGTTTTCTACTTCATCGCGTAAATTTTTATCTGGACGATCTGACAGCGTTTCGGTATTTCCTACTGAAAATTTTGCAAAAGGGTGATCTGGGTTGATAGTTTCTTTATGAACATCATATAAGCGCCTAATATCATCTTTAAGTTTAAGTTTAAATTCAGCGTCAATATTTTTACGCTCTTTATTAACAAACTCTTCAGAAAGTAAAGGGGCGATAAAGAACTGGCTAAATCTATCTAAAGCAGGTTCAAAGTGTTGATGATGAATATCGAAAAAGAAACAGGTGTGCTCGGTAGCTGTCCATGCATTGTTATTTCCGCCATATTGGCTGATATATTTTTGATATTCACTGCCGTCAGGGTACTTTTTTGTGCCTAGAAATAACATATGCTCTAAAAAGTGAGCAAGGCCTTGCCTATCAAGGGGATCACTAAAGTGGCCAACATTGACTGCTAGCGCGGCGGCAGACTTTTGTGTTTCTTTATTGTGAACGAGCAACACTCTTAAGCCATTATTAAGTGTGAAAGGGTGGTAGTGTTTTAGATCATTCGGGCTCTGTTTCAACACACGCTCCATCAGATACTTTGATGATATAAGTATCTAAAATATTATAATTGTTATACTTCTAAATTACCCTATGGAATAAGGTGAGTCTATTTTATTCTTAACTGATGTTATAACAATTCTAAAGATTCCTTTACTATAGCCGCAAATAACCACTCCATTATAATTTTTTAGCATTGCGGTATTAATATGCAGATCTATATCATGCGCCATGGCCAGGCAAATCCTACGGGTTCAATTGACCATTTACGTGAATTAACTTCAAAGGGATATCAAGAAGCAAAGGCAATTGGGCATTGGTTCAATGATTCAGGTATTTGTTTATCGCAAATATTTGTGAGCCCTTTTATTCGTGCACAGCAAACAGCTAACACAGTATTAGGTGAATTCAGCCTAGCTGTAAAAAGTCAATCTCTTGATTTTATTACACCTTCAGATAATGCTGAACGTTTTCATGATTATTTAGACGCAGTTATTGCTAATAACCCTAGTGAGTATACTCATGCCGATCATTTATTAATTGTGTCACATATGCCATTAGTAAGTTATTTAGTGGCGGAATTAACCTACGATGCACAATCGCCAATATTTCAAACCGCCGCTATTGCGCATATTGATTATGATGTAACAAAAATGAAAGGCCAGTTAGTCAAACTATTTGCTCCAGCCGATTTAGCTGCGATTTAACTGCGATTTAACTTAGAGTAAATTTAATCTTAGTCTTTAAGATTAAATTTATCATGTAAATCAACAAGCACTAACAAAGCACCATTGCCTCCCCATTCAAGAGGTGCTTGATGAAAGGCGATTACATCAGGGTGTTGAACCAGCCAATGTGGTACTTTATTTTTCAGTACTCGCCCGCCTAACCCATGAACAATACAAATACATCGTGCATGTTCTTTTTGACAAGCGTGGAGTAACGCGGCTATTTCAAGCTTTGCTTGGTGTTGATCTAAACCATGAAGATCAAGAATAAGATCTGGGGCGTACATACCACGTCGCAGGTTTTTGGCCTCATAGCTATCGGCATCTTCTCTAACGTATTTAGTGGGTCCTTGAGTGTTGAGATTTGGTTCAAATTCGTCTGAAAAAAAGAAACTCGCTTGTTGTTGCGCCTTTTTCTCATTATGGCTGATACTTTTAGGCTTGATTGTTTTTTTTACGGGGGCAATTTTGTCTTGCACGATAGGTTTTATTTTACCGACAGCTTCTTTAAATAGCTGTTTTTCGTGTTTTGATAGAAGATCTTTCATTTTCATATGCGCAGTCTAAAAATTTACCTGTACAATGACAAGATAAAACCGCTTTATATTTAAATTTTATGATACTCGAATCAAGAGGTGTTGCGTGAGTACTCTTCAAACAACAGAAATTTCTGAGCAATTACATACCGTCGCCGATTATATTCGCTATGCGGCGAGTGAGTTTAACCGAGCTGATTTATTTTTTGGCCACGGGCATGATAATGCTTGGGATGAAGCAATAACATTGATGATGTACTTGCTTCATTTACCGGATCAGTTAACTGAACACATTATGCAATGCCGGTTAACACAAGATGAAAAAACTCAAGCATTAGCGATTATACATCGCCGTATTACTGAGCAGATCCCCGCAGCTTACATTACTCATCAGGCTTATTTTGCCGAACTGCCTTTTTATGTTGATGAACGAGTGCTGGTGCCACGCTCTCCGATTGGAGAATGGATTGAAAAACGTTTTTTCCCGCTGATTGAGAATGACAAGCCAGTGAATCGAATTCTTGATTTATGCACGGGCAGTGGTTGTATTGCAATTGCCTGTGCGAGTTATTTTCCAGAGGCGGAAGTGGATGCGGTTGATTTATCTGTTGATGCGTTAAATGTTGCCCAAATAAATATTGAAAACCATGGACTAACAGAACAAGTTATTCCAATTCAGTCTGATGTTTTTTCTGGGATTGTCGGGCAAAAATATGATTTAATTGTCAGTAATCCTCCTTATGTTGATCAAGAAGACGTAGACAACCTACCAGTGGAATTTAAGCATGAGCCTGAAATGGGCTTGGGCAGTGGTGCTGATGGTTTAGATATTGTTCGTCAAATTTTAGCTCAGGCTGCTGATTATTTGAATGACGACGGTATTATTATTTGTGAAGTGGGTAATTCTCAAATTCATGTAGAGGCGTTATATCCAGAAGTGAACTTTCAATGGTTAACTTTTGAGCGGGGTGGTCATGGAGTGTTTATGCTAACGAAGCAGCAGTTAGTTAAGTTTTTAGCCATTTTTAAACAGCGAGTGAAAAGTTAGTTATGTTGAGTAAAAAATATGTCAGGTAATACATTCGGTAAATTATTTACAGTTACATCGTTTGGCGAAAGCCACGGCTTAGGCTTGGGCGCAATTATCGATGGTTGTCCGCCAGGTATCACGTTATCAGAAGCGGATCTTCAACATGATTTAGACCGAAGAAGACCAGGCACGTCACGTTATACCACCGCAAGAAGAGAGCCCGATCAAGTAAAAATCATGTCGGGTGTTTTTGAAGGAAAGACCACAGGAACCCCGATTGGTTTATTGATTGAAAACACAGATCAACGCTCTAAAGATTACGGCAATATCGCGCAAAGCTTTCGTCCCGGTCATGCTGATTATACGTATTGGCAAAAATATGGCTTACGTGATCACCGAGGTGGTGGCCGTTCTTCTGCTAGAGAAACTGCAATGAGAGTGGCAGCAGGAGCAGTTGCTAAAAAATATTTGAAAGAAAAGTTTGGTATTACTATTCAAGCTTGTGTTACGCAAATTGGTGATGTCAGTGCAGAAACGATAAATTGGGATATTGTAGAAGATAACCCCTTCTTTTTCCCCGATGAAGCTAAATTAGAACAACTGGATGAATTGCTGCGCGGTATTATTCGTCAAAAAGACTCTATCGGTGCCAAAGTAACTGTTGTAGCTAATAATGTGCCAGTTGGTTTAGGTGAGCCTATTTTTGACCGTTTAGATGCTGAAATTGCTCATGGCTTAATGAGCATTAATGCTGTGAAAGGTGTAGAAATTGGTGATGGCTTTAACGTAGTGAATCAAAAGGGATCTGAGCACCGTGATGAATTAACGCCGGATGGTTTTAGTTCAAATCATGCTGGTGGTATTTTAGGTGGTATATCCTCAGGGCAGCCGATTGTTGCTCATATTGCGATGAAGCCAACATCAAGTATTGGCGTCAGTGGTAAAACGGTCGATTTAAAAGGTGAGCCAACGGATATCATTACTAAAGGTCGTCATGATCCGTGTGTCGGTATTCGTGCAGTACCTATTGCAGAAGCAATGTTGGCGCTAACTTTAGTTGATCATTATTTACGCCATCGTGCTCAAAATGCTGATGTTAACTGCATCACTCCTGACATTTCAAGCTAACCTATTGAAGTTGCCCTTTTATATTTCCTGTTTATTAACAGACAAAAATAAAAGGGCTTGCCTTTCTTTCATTAACCAATGAACTCTCCTCTTTTTACTAAATTTTCATTTAGCTATTTTACTTATTTCAGCATCCTTGGCTTGCTCACGCCTTACCTGTCATTATTTCTAGATGGTAGAGGCTATAACTCGTTAGAAATAGGTGAGATTTTAGCGCTATTTACCGCGACTAAAATTGTTGGACCAACTCTATGGGCAATGATGGCCGATAAATCAGGTAAACAATTATCCATTATTCAGCTGGGTTCTGGCTTAGCACTATTATCTTTTTCTTTCCTTTTTTGGGTCAGCGGTTTTTGGCCTATTGCATTTGTGTTGGCGGTATTTAGTTTATTTTGGACGGCTATTTTGCCGCAATTAGAAGTGATGACTATGTCATCTATTCGCCGTAACGCAACAATTTATGCTCGAATTCGTATGTGGGGCAGTGTCGGCTTTATTTTTTTAGCGGTGATTGCCGGAGAAGTCATTGAGCAATATTCAACGGAGGCTTTTACGTATCTTGGTTGGTTAATTTTATTGTCGTTATTCCTATCGAGCTTATTATTAAAACAACCTAGAGTGGTGTACCGTAAGCGAGAAGAAAAGCAGTCTATTATTGCAAAACTGCTGGTACCCAGTTTTATCTTTTTCTTTATTTCTGGTGTGTTATTGCAAGTGAGTTTCGGCCCTTATTATGGCTTTTTTGCGTTATTTTTAAAAAGTTTAGATTACCCTAGTTACGCGGTTGGTTTGTTTATTAGCTTGGGAGTTATTGCTGAAATAGCCGTTTTTTTTATTGCAGGTCGTTTGTACCAATTTTTTGGCGTAAGAATACTGATTGCCTCTAGTTTGTTTTTAACGGCAATTCGTTGGTATTTGACTGGACACTTTGCCGATAATGCTTATCTATTATTTTTTACGCAGTTAATCCATGCCGCTAGTTTTGGTCTTTATCACAGCGCATCAATACAGTTTATTCAGCAGCATTTTCAAGTAAACCAACAAAACAGAGGGCAAGCTCTATATATCGCTGGTGTTTATGGTATAGGAGGTGCTATTGGTGCTTACTTTGCTGGTTATTTTTGGGCGGGGGGAGTTGGTGCTAAAGATTCGTATGAGTTTTCGGCGCTTATTTGCATCATAGCAACTGTGTTTGCTTGCTTTATTAGAGTAAAACGTAGTTGATTTGTTGCCCGTATGTAACAGCTTATTGTATATCATTTTCAGCTCAACTATAGTGAATACTTTAATACCGCGTTGTTATATAACTTTGATTGCTAAATCAATTTATTTAGTGCGTATACTGTACTATCAATCTCTCCTTAGGTGAATGATGAAGTTTATTATATTCTTTGGGGTGCTAGTGAATGGATTTATTTCACCTTGTTTTGCACAAAAGCTAACTGTTGGCTTTGAGCCTTTTCCTCCTTTTGTAACCGATGACGGTAAAGGTCTTAGCGTTGATATGTTAAGAGCAATAGAAGAAATTTCTGACTTAACTTTCGACATTAAGATCATGACCTACGCACGAGTTAAAAAAGAACTTAAGCATCAGCGATTAGATCTAGCAGGACATATTCCTAAGGGGATTGAGGTCACCAGTTTTTATCAATATGCACAAGAATTAAATTGGAGCATATTAACTCACACAGACATGTTTAGCTTAAGTGACAAATACCTAAACGTTAACAATCAAAGTGGTGTCAATGTAGCAACTACTGTTGGAAATACCGGCTTTATTGCTGAGTTAATGGGGAAAGCCCCCTCATCGTTTATTGAAGTGAGCTTATTAAATCAACTTGTTGAAATGCTGCTCAAAGATCGAGTGAAAGTCATTGTTTATGAACGTGCATCGGTAATGACTTTGTTAGAAAATAAAGGCATTGAAGGTGTTTTATATAAAACGGTGGGTATAACTCCCATTACTCTGGCCGTTCAAAAATCAGCTGACGGCAATAAATTAAAAGAAAAACTGGATAGTTTAATCAAAAAAATAGATATTCAAAAAATCTTTGCCAACTACTTTAGATTTAATCAACTAGAAAGTGAAGGCGTTACCAGAATTGAGAATCATTAAACTAGTCAACTAATCGTAGTAATTATTCATTAACAGAGAACCGCTTATTTATAGAGGTCTGTCTATCTGTTATTAGAAATAGAATGAAAAATACATATTTTTCATTCTATTATCACTAGGTCAGACAGTTACTTTACTTCTTCACCCGCTGCTTGTTTATCGGCGTGGTAACTTGAACGTACTAAAGGGCCACAAGCGGCATGTTCAAAGCCCATTTTCATTGCTTCACGTTGGAACATATCAAAATCATCAGGGTGAACATAGCGCTCAACCGGCAGGTGATCTTTACTCGGTTGCAGGTATTGACCTATGGTGAGCATTTTTACGCCGTGAGCGCGTAAGTCGCGCATTACTTGTAAAATTTCTTCGTTGGTTTCACCTAAGCCAACCATTAAACCTGATTTGGTATTGACACTTGGGTTGGCTTCACCAAATTTCTTCAATAAGTCTAATGACCATTGGTAGTTAGCTCCAGGTCGTGCTTTTGTATATAAGCGAGGAGCCGTTTCTAAGTTATGGTTAAAGACATGTGGAGGATGTTGGTTTAATATTTCTAATGCTCTATCCATGCGTCCTCGAAAATCAGGGACGAGTATTTCTACTTTGGTATGTGGGGCGTGTACGGCAATTTCTTTGATACATTCTGCAAATTGTTGAGCGCCACCATCACGTAAATCATCACGGTCAACAGAGGTGATCACTACATATTTTAGCGCCATGTCTTTTAATGTCAGGGCTAATTTTTTTGGCTCTTCTGTATTTGGCGCTAATGGGCGTCCATGACCTACATCACAAAATGGACATCGTCTTGTACAAATATCCCCTAAGATCATAAACGTTGCCGTGCCGTGATTAAAACATTCTGATAAATTAGGACAAGAAGCTTCTTCACATACCGAGTGTAGATCATGTTTACGTAGTGCTGATTTTATATTATCAATGCGCTCTGAAGAGCGAGGTAATTTGATACGTAACCACTCTGGTTTTCTTAACATAGTTTCGCGTTTTGATGGTACAACCTTAATAGGAATGTGCGCTAATTTATCAGCGTCTCGTAATTTTGTACCTGGTGCAATGCGTGATGATTTAGTGGTCATTTAATGACTCCAATCCCGTTTGATAACGAATAGAGTCAGCGTTTAAAAGCGCTGACATGTTTTTAACTAATGCTTTACCAGCTTCATCTATTGAATTTAATGAGCTGATTGCAGATGTTTGTATCATTTCTAAACCGGCATAACCACACGGGTTAATGCGAAAAAAGGGTGATAAGTCCATATTTATATTTAATGCTAAGCCATGAAAAGAACAGCCTTTTCTCACACGCAAACCTAATGAAGCTATTTTTTTACCTTCAACATAAACGCCAGGTGCATCGGGTTTAGCATTTGCCGATATATCAAAGTCTTTTAAAGTGGCAATAAGGCCGTTTTCGATTAACGTGACTAATTCCCTTACCCCCATTTTTCGGCGACGTAAATTAATCATAAAATACATCACTTGTTGGCCGGGGCCATGATAAGTGACTTGTCCGCCGCGATCTACTTTTACCACAGGTATATCTCCGGGCATCAGTAAATGCTCTTCTTTACCTGCTTGACCTTGCGTAAATACCGCAGGGTGCTCAACTAACCAAAGTTCATCGTCAGTTGAGTCATTTCGGTGATCAGTGAAGTTTTGCATGGCTTGCCAAACAGACACATAATCTGCTTGGTTTAATTGGCGAATAATAAGCGAGTGTTTCAAAATATACCTTGCGTTAGATCAGTGTTATCAGCGTTAGTTAAGCGCTATAGATTTTTGATATATATAGGTTAACTTTACCTGTTCTTGTAACGTGTATTATCAGCTACAGAACATATCTCACTTCTTCAATCGCCGTTAAGGTTTTGTATATTGTTTCTATATGCTCTTTACTGACTACAGTAACCGCAATAGACAAGGAGTGATAATTACCTTTTGAACTGGGTTTTATTTTAGGGGAATAATCACCCGGCGCATGTTTTTGTAATTCAGTAATAACTAAATCAGGTAGTTCATCACATGCAACGCCCATGACCTTAAAGTTTAAAACAGTTGGAAATTCAAGTAGTTCGTCAAATTTGGTTTTCATTTGGGCTCTCAATCTTATTAAAACTTAGCCATAATGTCTTACAGCGAGGGTATTTTAACATTATTTCTTTAGAAGCAAAATGGTGGCGTATTGTTATTAATCAAGTTTTGAAGGAAAAAAAAGCCTAGCGAATGCTAGGCTCATTATATATATGTTAAGTGCTTTAATTAATTAGCAAATTGTAATTTTACATAATCTACTAAGCGATCAAATAGCCCACCCTCGTTAACTTCTTGCAAAGTAACCAGCGGATATTGACCAATATCTTCACCATCAAGTTGTAAAAATACCTTACCAACGACATCGCCTTTAGCAAGCGGAGCAATAAGTTGTTTATTAAGTTCAAAGTTGGCTTTAATGTTTTTACGTTGGCCACGTGGAATAGTGATTGGCGTATCTTGGATAATACCTAAATCTACTTCTTGGATATCCCCCATCCAAACACGATTGGCAACAAATTTCTCACCCGCCTTATATGGCGTATAGGTTTCATAAAATCTAAAGCCATAATTGAGTAATTTTTTACTCTCTACTTTGCGTGCACGCTCGCTTTCTGTGCCCATCACTACACTGACTAAGCGCATATCGCCTTTAGTGGCAGAAGTCACAAGGCTATAGCCAGCTTGAGAAGTGTGACCGGTTTTTAAACCATCAACATTCATGCTTTTGTCCCACAATAAACCATTGCGGTTATATTGTTTTATATTATTAAATGTAAACGATTTTTGTTTGTATAAAGCGTACTCATCTGGCACATCGCGAATTAATGCGACGGCAAGCGTTGCCATGTCTCGTGGCGTAGTTTTATGCTCTTGACTGTCTAAACCATGGCTATTTTCAAAGTAGCTACTGCTCATGCCAAGTTGCTCTGCATGGGCATTCATTAAATCAGCAAAAGCTGATTCACTGCCCGCAATATGCTCCGCCATAGCGATACAAGCATCATTGCCGGATGCAACAATAATCCCTTGATTGAGTAAATCTACTTCAACTTCTTTGCCTACTTCAAGAAACATTAATGAAGATCCTTTTAACACTGGATTTCCAGTTGCCCAAGCATTTTTACTAATTTTCACTTTATCTTTTTTAGTGATATTACCGGATTCTAATTCTTTACCTATGATGTAACTGGTCATCATTTTGGTTAAGCTTGCTGGCGCTAGTAATGAATCTTCATTACCTGCTGCGATGACTTTACCTGTGGTATAGTCAATTAATATGTGGCCTTTGGCATTCATTTGGGGCGGAGAAGGGATGATAGTTGCCGCATGAGTAAATGAAGAAAAAGTGAAAGCGATTGAGCCTAATAGGCTAATAAATTTACGGTGATGTTTGGTCATTTTTTTGGCCAATTGCTGAGGCATAACTGTCCTGTGAAAAGTTGAAGCACATTGTGTTTAAAATAAAACTGCACTGTGAAAAATAAATGATTTTCAGAAGTATACCAGTTTTAATATTGATTACTATGGGGTTTAATTACGCAAATGTATCTTTTAATGTTTTTTCGCTGAATAGGACTAAAGACTGGCTTTAAAGGCTTTTGGATAACCATTACTTTTTAATTGTTGTAACGCCTGTTTTAGTAATGTTTGATTGTTAAATGGTCCTACTTGTACTTTGTAGATCCCTTTATTTTCTAAAATAGAGGTTGGGTGGCGAAATAGAAAGCCTATCGCAGTCGCTTTTTCTTTTGCTATTTGTTTATCTTTAGTGGCAAACACTTGAATATAACTTCCTGATGGCGCCTTGTTTTTCACAGGAGGTGTTGCTGATTTTTTTGGAAAGTCAGTGATCGCTCCAATAGTGACATTGGCGGTACCTGTTTTAAGCATGCCTAATTTATAAGCTGCGCTGTAGGATAAGTCGATGATCCTACTTTGATGAAAAGGGCCGCGATCATTAACTCTAACAATGACGGTTTTTTGATTCTCATTATTAGTGACTTTTACGTAGGTGGGTAAGGGTAAATTTTTGTGGGCGGCACTCATACCGTACATATTATAAATTTCACCATTTGAGGTGAGGTGACCATGAAACTTTTTGCCGTACCAAGAGGCAATACCTGATTGTTTAAAACCTTTGGCAGAAGGTAAAACTTGATAATGTTTTCCTCTCACTTGATAGTTTTTATTCCCCCCTTTACTTTTATTTTCAGCTCGTGGCGTTGCATCCCTAAGCTCTAAACTGCTTGGTTTTCTGGTTGGTGTGCTATCGTTTTTTTGCTGATATCGCCCATAATTACTTGAACAAGCCGTTGTGATTAATAAAATAACAAGGCAGTAAAATTTAAGGGTAATAAAGTTTGATCGATACATAGTTTTTAATTCTTAAGCGATAAATCGGCGATGTGTACTCACAGCCATGATAATACCAAAACCGGCCATTAAAGTTACCATTGACGTTCCACCATAACTGACTAAAGGTAATGGAACCCCAACCACAGGTAATAAGCCAGACACCATGCCGATATTGACAAAAACATACACGAAAAATGTTAAGGTTAAACTGCCTGCTAACAGTTTAGTAAAAGCGTGCTCAGCGTTGTTTGCTATCCATAAACCACGCATCACAATAAAAAGATACACCAGCAATAAGGCGGTGACACCAATTAAGCCGAACTCTTCACTAAATACTGCAAATATAAAATCAGTATGCCTTTCAGGTAAAAACTCTAATTGTGATTGAGTTCCTTGAAGCCAACCTTTTCCCTGTAAGCCGCCTGAGCCAATGGCTATTTTTGATTGAATGATATGATAACCTGTTCCGAGCGGATCTTTTTCAGGGTTAAATAACGTTAATACTCGTTGTTTTTGATAATCTTTCATTAAAAACAACCAAAATATTGGTGCAAATGCCGAGCCTAAAATGCCGCATGTTGCTATCAGTTTCCAACTAGCGCCCGCTAAAAAAATAACAAATATGCCTGAGCTAGCAATTAATAACGAGGTACCTAAATCGGGCTGATTAGCAATTAATAGTGTTGGGATCAGCACTAAAATAAAAGCACCTATGACTTGAATTAACTTTGTCGGTAAATTGAATTGGCTAATAAACCAGGCAATCATAATAGGGACAAACAACTTCATGATCTCTGAGGGCTGAATAAAGGTGAAGCCTACATCAAGCCAACGCTTCGCACCATTTCGTACATGTCCAAATAGTAAAACAGAAATTAATAAGGCAATGCCGATAATAAAAGCAGGTACCGCCCATTTTCGATAAGCGAGGGGAGGGATTTGAGCGACAAAAAACATCACCATTAAAGCAATACCTATACGTTTGGCATGTCTGATTGCCATTGCTTCACTTTGCCCACCTGCGCTATAGACCACAAATAAGCCTAATATCAGTAAGCTTAAAATACCGATGAGCAAGGGAATATCGATATTTAATCGATACCAAATGCTGCGCTGTTTTTGTTGATCATGGCCAATAGAGGACATTAATTGCTTCCTGAGTTATTTTCTTTATTGGCTTCAAGGTACTGTTTACCGTATGTTTCTTTATGATGAGGATGTTTATTATTGCTGACGATGACACGTCTGCCAAAGTATTGATCCATTATTTGACGCGCTACAGGCGCAGCGTTAGTACCACCGCCGCCTTTAGCAACATTTTCTATCGCTACAGCAACCACTATTTCAGGATTTTCATACGGAGCAAAAGCAACAAACATCGCATTATCTCGTTGATTTTCTTGAGTGGTTTCAGCATCGTACTTTTCATCTTGTGCAATATTAGCCGTTTGTGCTGAGCCTGTTTTTCCTGCAGCGTCATATTTAGTGCCTTTAAAAGCCGGGTAAGCTGTTGCGCCAAGTTTTTGTACGGTATTGTGCATACCATCAAGCACTAGTTCCCAATATTTATCATCTTTTAAAATGATAGGGGGTTTTTCATCAATGGGCATTTCAACCAAGATTTCATCCCGTTGCGATGCATCGTTGTGATTATCAGCAGGAGTGAAAGATACTTCTGTGGTTGATTTTAATAAATGTGGAACTTTAATATGTCCTTTATTAACTAAAATTGACATGGCTTGTGCTAATTGCACAGGAGTGACGGTCCAAAAGCTTTGCCCAATACCCACAGATAGTGTTTCCCCTGTGTACCATGGTTGGTTATAACGCGCGCGTTTCCATTCTACACTCGGCATTATTGCCCGGTTTTCTTCTAGAATATCGAGACCGGTATATTCGCCAAAACCAAATCTTTCCATCATTCGCGCAATTTTAGTAATACCTAATTTATAAGCCAAATCATAATAATAAACATTACATGATTGTTCTAAGGATTTAGTCAGGTTCACTTTACCATGTCCCCACTTTTTCCAATCGCGTCTTTTATTCTCAACCCCTTTCAATTGATAATACCCAGGATCATAAATTTCTTTTTCTGGGGTAATAATACCTTCTTCTAAACCTGTTATTGCAAGCAGCGGTTTTATTGTTGAGGCGGGTGGGTAACCTTGCACCGTTCTATTAACTAACGGGCGGTCTGTGGAGCTGAGTAATTTTTTATAGTTTTGGCTACTGATGCCGTGAACAAATAAATTACCGTTGAAACTGGGGTTAGAATACATAGCAAGTACGCCACCATCGCGGGGATCAATAGCGACAACCGCGCCACGTTTTCCTGATAGCGCACGTTTAGCGATCATTTGTAATTCAATATCAAGGGTTAGTGTTAAGTTCTTACCGGGGATGGGGGGAGTGAAATTGAGTGTACGAATGACTCGGCCTTGGCTATTTATCTCAACTTCTTGGCTACCTATGGTGCCGTGCAATATTTCTTGGTAAAAGCGCTCGAGCCCCAGTTTGCCAATATTTCGAGTAGCTGCATAGTTTTCGGTTAAGCCTTTTTCTTCTAAACGTATTTCATCTCTGTCATTAATACGGGCAACATATCCCAAAGAATGGGTGGTTAAATCGGCAAAGGGGTAATAACGCTTGAGTCGAGCATCAATAAATGCGCCAGGAAATTTATGTTGATTAACCGAAAATAGGGCGACTTGTTGATCGCTTAACCTAGAAACTAACTCTAAGGGTTTAAAGCGACGTTTGCTGCGTAATGCTTTAAATAGTTTTGCCTGTTTCTCTTTAGGTATATCGAGTAGCTCACTCAGTTCTGTTACCGACTTTTCAAGATCATCAACTTGCTCTGGAATTATCTCTAAGCTATAAATCGGTTTATTTTCAGCAAGTAAAACGCCATTTCTATCATAGATCAGCCCTCGATTTGGAGCCACAGGTAGCAATTTTATTCGGTTTGAGTTTGAGCGAGTTTGATATTTTTCGTACGAGCTAACTTCAAGTTCATAAATATTATTAAATAATATCAGGAGAATAACGATTACGCCTAACAGCGTGATAAATGCGCGACGTGCAAATAAATTTGCTTCTGCGCTATGGTTTCGAATAACAACACGTTTAGCCTTAGCCATTATTATTCTCGATGATAAGGATGATTATTGTTAATACTCCATGCTCGGTACAAACTCTCAGCCAATACAATTCTCACCATAGGATGAGGTAGAGTCAGTGGTGAGAGCGACCATTTTTGCTCTGATGCTTTAATACACGCGGGGGCTAAACCTTCAGGGCCACCAACCAAAAGTGCGACATCACGGCTGTCAATTTGCCATTTTTCTAATTGTGTGGCTAATTGAGGTGTTGTCCAAGGCTTGCCTGTTACTTCTAAAGTTACAATTCTATTGCCTTTAGGAATAGCGGCGAGCATGAGTTCGCCTTCTTTCTCTAAAATACGTGCAATATCAGCGTTTTTCCCTCTTTTCCCTGGAGGAATTTCCACTAAATGGAATGACATGTCTCTTGGAAAACGACGGCTATACTCGTTAAACCCTTGAGTCACCCATGCCGGCATTTTATTGCCTACCGCATAAAGGGTTAAACGCATTTGCTTTATTCTATTCCCACAATTGTTCTAACTGGTAAGTGTCTCGGGTGGTATCTGTCATAATATGAACAATAACATCACCTAAGTCGACTAAAGACCACTCGCCCACATCATTACCTTCAATGCCTAAAGGTTCAACGCCAGCAGCACGACATTCAGTAGTGAGTGATTGCGCGATCGATTTTACGTGGCGATTTGAGTTACCTGAGGCAACAATCATAAAATCAGCAAAATCTGATTTTTCGGCAATGTTTAACGTGATGATATCACGCCCTTTCATATCTTCTATTTTTTCAATAACAAAAGCGGTTAATGCTTCAATTTGCAAAGTTAATTCTCTTCATAGTTAGGGTCAATAAATATAGAGCGATAATATCATCATTCTCTGGTTAGGTTAATAGCATAGCTTTATTTTTAACCTTTAAAGTTTCAGTATAAGAAGAAATTTCGTTTATTTGTAGAGTTGGTGCTGCTGTATGTATTTGACAATATTGTTAGGAAGTTTGTCGGTATCGAAGATGTTTTTCTTTATTTCAGCTCGTATCTCTGTCGATGAAATAGCGAATTTCGCTTGCGGGTGAAAAATAATTTTTCCTGACGGGATAGAGGTTATCACGGTTTTGTCATCGATGAAGTAAGGCGATAACTGCGTTAAACAAGCATCGTTTAGCTTTTGTAAATAATAGTCTGGACGAGTATTCACCACGATATGACAATACTTGAGAATATTTTCCCAACGATGCCATGACGTCAAGGTTAATAAAGAGTCCATACCGATCATAAAAAACAATTGTGCATTATGATGTGATTGACTTATCTCTTTGATACTTTCAACGGTATAGGAGGGAGTATTTTTTTGCAGCTCTCGGCCATCAAGTTCAAAAAATGAATATTGCTGACAAACCATTTCAACCATCGCTTTACGATGTGTTGCATTCGCAGAGGTGCTTTTTTTATGCGGCGGAATATGAGCCGGCAATAAAAATAGTTGTTCAAATGACAGCCAGTTTGCAGTCTCTAAGGCTGGCTTGATATGACCATAATGAATGGGATCAAAAGTGCCGCCGAGAATGCCGATCCGTCTCAAGTTATTTGCGGTGTTTTGAGGCTCAATAGTCTGTTTTTGTGTCAAACTAGGCATATTCATAATTGAGCGAAAACTGCTTCATGGATTCGCCGTGATATAAACAAACTAAGACATCAGCAAGTAAAATGAAAGGGTTAAATTCGCCACTGGTTTTACTGAGTAAATCGACATCGGCTAATCGTGCTTGAGCAATTGCTAAATTCATTGGAGTGATAGCGTTTAGGGCATTTTGATAAAGCGGCTTACGTTTATCCCAGATACGAAATTCTTTACATAAATTATGTAATGACTCACCTTGCGATATCTGTTCCTGCATAATGGCTAACTGTTTAATTTCTTTATGAACAAACCAAATGAGCTGAGTAATAGCGGTGCCGTCTTGTTGAAGTTGATCTAACATGGCAATGCACTTTTGAATATCACCAACCAACATGGCGTCAATGAGTTGAAAAGGATTAAATTTAGCTTGTTTGATCAGTAGTTTTTCAGCGTCGTCGGCGGTGATTAATTGCTGACCAAATAAAATTGACAGTTTTTGAAGTTCTTGCTCTAGGGCGTTTAGATTACCTTCAAATAATTCTGCGAGCATTAAAAATACATCAGGCAGTAAATTAAGATTGTTTTGCCTTGCTTGCCGTTGGATCCATTGATGTAATTGATTTCCCTCAATATCATATAATGGCAGAAAACAGCCTTGGGACTGCAATGACTTAAACCATTTTCGTTTTTGTCCGGCCGCGTCAATTTTCTCGCCATGTAAAATCAGTAATACATCTTGATGTAATTGCTCACTTAGCTGGGCAAGTGCTTTACTGCCTTTGTCTCCTAGCTTATTGGTCAATAATTCAAGCTCAATGATCCGTTGGCTCGAAAATAAGCTCATTGCTTGATACTCTTGCAATAGCAATGACCAATCAAATTTGTCATCAACACTAAAGCGGATTAATTCTTCAAAACCTTGTTGCTTATAATGATGTTTTATCGCGCTTAAACTGTTATTTTTTTGCCACGGCTCATCACCAAAAATTAACCACACCGGCTTAAATCCCTGATTCAGTGTGTTAGCTAATTGATTATGATAAATTCGCATGTAAATTACCTTGAGCCTAAAACAGAAGTGAGTGTGTTAGCGCTTGATGGTTGCCATATTTCTTAAAATTTTATCCGCAGACTCTTGTCGCATCTCTCTTAAAATTAGCGACAACTCGCGACTTTTTGCCAGAGCAAGATCAGGATCATCTTGATAATCACGATTAATTTCAAAAGTAAAAGACTGATTTTCCTCATTGGCAAAACGTATTTGATACTTTACGGTATAAATAAGCTCATATTCTGCCACTTGACCATTAGGGAATACTGAGAGTGTTCGTCGGTCAAGTTTATCTTTGAGAATACGTAACTCTGGTATGTCTTTTGAAAAAGACTTAACAATCATTACTTGATTTTGACTCAAATGTTGGCGAACTAAACGGGTTAGCTCGCCATGTTTATCGACTGAACTTACATACAAAGTTTGTAATTCAGGCGCCAGTAAATAATCACCCCGTAATTTAAAGCCGCAGCCTGAGCTGACTAAAATTAAAGCAACCGCCAGCACAAAGCTGACAGTTTTTTTAACGTTAAATGACATGTTATTTACTTTACGCATCTGCTAGTTTGCCACAATATTTAATAGCTTACCGGGAACATAAATCACTTTACGTACCGTATTGCCTTCAATAAATTTAGCGACAGTTTCTTCTGCTAACCCAGCGCTTTCAACTTGCTCTTTGCTGGCATCTGCAGGCACTGTGACTTTGGCTCTAACTTTGCCATTAACCTGTACGATGATGAGTTTTTCGTCTTCGATTAATGCTGACTCATCAACTTGTGGCCATAGTGTGTCTTCAACCTTTTCACCATTGCCAACAATTTGCCAAAGGTGATGACAAACATGCGGAGTGATAGGGGTTAACATTAACACTAGCGCTTGAACTGCCTCATGCATGACTGCGCGATCTTCAATCGAGTCAATGGTTGCTTTTGATAAATGGTTCATTAATTCCATAATCGCAGCAATCGCCGTATTAAAGGTGTTTCGTCGGCCGATATCATCACTCACTTTTTTAATTGTTTTATGCAACTCACGACGTAAGGTTTTTTGTGTGCTATTTAACGTTAACCCAGCAAGAGATACAGCCGGTTCTCCTTGGTTAAAATCATGAACAAGTTTCCAGACACGCTTGATAAAACGATGAGCACCTTCAACACCTGAGTCAGACCATTCTAGAGTTTGCTCAGGTGGTGAAGTAAACATGATAAACAAACGAACGGTATCAGCGCCATATTGGTTAATGACTTCTTGAGGATCAATACCGTTATTTTTCGATTTCGACATTTTACTCATACCAGCAGAGATAACTGGTTGGCCGTCTAATTTACTTATTGCAGATGTCACTTGACCTTTTTCGTTACGTTCTACTTCAACATCTGTTGGCGCGATCCAGTCTTGAGCGCCGTTTTCAGCTTCACGATAATAAGTGTCTGCTAAAACCATGCCTTGACATAATAAACTTTTGAAAGGCTCATCACTATTAACTAAACCAAAATCACGTAATAATTTATGGAAAAATCGCGCATAAAGTAAATGTAAAATGGCATGTTCAATGCCGCCAACGTATTGATCGACAGGTAACCAATAATTGGCTTTTTCTGGATCAAGCATTTGCTTGTCATCACTTGGCGAACAATAACGAGCGTAATACCATGATGATTCCATAAAGGTATCAAAGGTATCTGTTTCGCGAAATGCTTCTTCACCATTGTAAGTGGTTTTAGCCCACTCTGGATCGTCTTTAATTGGCGACGTTACGCCGTTCATTACTACGTCTTCTGGAAGTTCAACAGGAAGTTGATCCGCAGGTACAGGAACAGATTCACCATTGGCTAAATTAATCATTGGAATAGGGGTACCCCAATAACGTTGGCGAGAAACTCCCCAGTCACGCAGGCGATAATTCACTTTTATCTGACCTTTATTTTCAGTCGATAATTTATAGGCGATAGACTTAAACGCTTTTTTAAAGTTTAAACCGTCAAATTCCCCTGAATTAATTAATTTGCCTTTTTCGGTGATCGCCGCTTGAGTAATATCATCATTTTCTGTCCCTTCAATCACTTGCTTAATGGCTAGACCATACTTAGTGGCAAATTCATAATCACGTTGATCATGACCTGGAACAGACATAACCGCGCCTGAGCCGTAATCCATTAACACAAAGTTAGCCGCCCAAACAGGGACTAATTCACCCGTTAAAGGGTGAACAGCTTGAAGACCAGTATCTACGCCTTTTTTCTCCATCGTTGCCATGTCAGCTTCAGTGGCTTTATTGGTTTTACATTCATTGATGAAATCAGCAAGCGCGCTGTTATTTTTAGCGGCGGCTAATGCTAATGGATGTTGGGCAGCAAGCGCTACATAAGTCACACCCATCAAGGTGTCAGGACGTGTGGTGTATATGTCGAAGCTTTCTTCTGAGTCGGCAACTTGGAAAGTCATTTCGACGCCTTCCGAGCGGCCAATCCAGTTTTTTTGCATGGTTTTAACTTGTTCAGGCCAACCTTCTAACTGGTCTAAATCGTTCAGTAACTCTTCCGCATAATCAGTGATTTTAATAAACCATTGAGGAATTTCTTTACGCTCAACAATAGCGCCAGAACGCCAACCTCTTCCATCAATAACCTGTTCGTTTGCCAATACGGTTTGATCAACAGGATCCCAGTTTACCGTGGCATTTTTTTTGTAAACTAAGCCTTTTTCAAATAGTTGCGTAAAAAACCACTGTTCCCATTGATAGTAGTCTTTTTTACACGTGGCTAATTCACGATCCCAGTCATAACCAAACCCTAATGATTTTAATTGATTTTTCATGTAATCAATATTTTGATAGGTCCATTTTGCTGGCGCAGAGTTATTTTTGATCGCAGCGTTTTCTGCCGGTAAACCAAAAGAGTCCCACCCCATCGGTTGCATCACATTTTTACCTTGCATGCGTTGATAACGAGAGATGACATCACCAAGGCTGTAATTACGTACGTGACCCATGTGCAACTTACCGCTTGGGTAAGGGAACATAGAGAGACAATAAAACTTGTCTTTTCCTGGCTGCTCTACCGCTTTAAAGGTTTTATTTTCTGTCCAAAATGATTGAACTTCAGCTTCAATTGCTTGGGGATTGTAAATGGATTCCATTAACGATTTTCTCAAAAATTTGATGTGATGCCAGTGATGATTTTAAAGGTAATAAAATATCAACTACGGCCAGTAAAATATTCATCATAGAATACATGAATAGCCCTATACTCGACAAGTTTAATCCGTGATATTGGCTGATTATTCGAGATATTCTCTTGTTTTATTTCTTATCGTCAATGTTATTAGGTATTAGTGACATATTTAGGCTATATAAAGTAAAGGTGGGTGGATTGAGGTAAGGTTTATGACAGATAAAAATAAAGTAGCTGATTTTTATCAAGATTTGGCTCAGTGGTTAACGGATGTTAAGCAACACGAAGTAACTCAAGTTGTTGAATTAGTTGAACATGCTAAGATGTTAATGAAAGCTGCAGAAGAAATCCCTGAAGAAAAAGTTAAACAATTTATTGATAACTTTAAATATGATTTACATGAGTTTTATCAGCAAAATCAAGAGCAGGCAAAACACTCTATTTATTTAGGTTTAATGAAAGAGTCTTTTTGGGCAGTAATGTCAAATATTACCGATAAATCACAAGTTGAATGGGCTGAGTTATGCGAAGATTTTCAACACCAAGGCGATTATCAAACAGGAGATGTGATAGGTTTTGGTTTTCTTGAATGTAAAAAATGTCATAAAACTCAGCAAATCACCCACTTTTCTCAAGTCAATGACTGCTTACATTGTGGGTATAGTCACTTTATACGTAAAAGTTTAACACCATAATCATCTGAATATGTTACGATATTTTTGCTAATGAATCGTATTAGCGAGTACAATCGTAATAAAATAATTTCTCACTATTTATATAATCATAAACGAGTCTTTCACGGTGATTTTTCATGATCCACAGTTCCCAACAATGGCGTTTAGCAGCTAAACAGTTAACAGCCAATCTTAATGAAGATACTTTCTCTCAAGTCGATGAACAGCAAGCATCGACAGAAATTTTTCTTGGTCATCATCGCGCTAAAGAAGCGCTCGATTTTGGTTTGTCGATGGAGGCTCGCGGATTTAATGTTTTTGCTATGGGAGAGCATGGAACAGGTCGACAAACATTAATCAGACAAATGTTGAAGGCTAAAGCAAGTGAGCAGGAGACACCTGCCGAGTGGTGCTACATCAATAATTTTGATGATGTTCATACACCTTACAGATTATATGTGAGTCCTGGTGATGGTAAGCAATTACTAACGCGTATAAATACTTTTATTGATGAATTGTTAGACCTATTTCCGGAAATATTTGATAACCCTGGTTATCAGCGTCAAAAAGCGGCAATTGATCGTGAATTCAATCAAAAATACGATGAAGCAATTGCAAAAGTTGAAGACAGCGCATTAAAAAACGATGTGGTTTTATTTGAAGAGAATGGTGAAATTGGTTTTTCTCCATTGGTTGATGGTAAGCCACTAGGCGATAAAGAATTTGCAAATTTAAATGAGCAAAAGCGTAACGAATTTTATGACTTATTAGAGAAACTCGAGAACCTATTATCCGAGCAGTTAATTGAATTGCCTCAATGGAAACGTATATCTTCTGATAAAAAACGCAAATTAAAACATGAAACCGCTGAGCAAAGTATTCGTCCATTTTTAAAAGAATTAGAGCATGAATTTGCCAGTAACATTGGGGTACTTAAATACCTTTCTAAAGTGAAAGCGCATGTCGTTGATGCCGTTTTAGAGATCCTAGTTGACGAAGGTAATGAGAGTCAAAATGACAAAGATGCTCGTAAATTAATGGAGGAACGCTTTTTACCTAATTTACTTGTGGCAAGGGAACAAAATGAAGGCGCTCCGGTTATTTATGAACAAAATCCAACGTTTCAAAACCTATTTGGCCATGTTGACTTTGCCAGTTTTCAGGGGAGTTCTTATACGAGTTATCGATTAATTCGCCCTGGGGCTCTTCATAAAGCCAATGGCGGATATTTATTACTTGAAGCTGAAAAATTATTAAATCAACCTTTGGTATGGTCGCGTTTAAAACTGGCATTAAAAACTCAAGAAATCACCATTGAAAACCCTTATTCAGAATACTCCCAACCGGGGGCGTTTAGTTTACAACCTGAAAAAATACCACTAAAAGTTAAAGTGATCATCTTAGGTGATCCTGATATTTATTATACCTTACAAGATTATGACCAAGAGTTTACCGAATTATTTAGAGTGTTAGCGGATTTTGATCGTTTTCTAGATAACACTAACGATAATCTTGTTGAATACGCTCAACTGATCAGGCAGCGTGCTGAAAATAATGATTATCCGAAAGTCACTAATGCCGCAATCGTTGAATTAGTCAGGTATGCATTGAGGCGAGCAGAGCATCAACATAAAATTTCATCCAATATTGTTGAGATCAATGACTTGCTAGATGAAGCCGTTTATTTTTGGAAAAAGCAAACTGAGCAAGCTGTTTTAAGCCCTGAATTTGTGCAACAAGCGCTAGCTGCACAAGAGAGAAGGAAAGGTCGAATTAGCGAAGCTTGGTTAAGTGAAATTAAAGAAGAACAAGTGTTGATCAGCACTCAAGGTAAGCAAGTCGGAAAGGTGAATGGCTTAACGGTACTTGAAATTGGTGATAGTGTTTTTGGCACGCCAGCGCGCATAACGGCAACTGTTTACGTAGGGAGCCATGGCATAACGGATATCGAACGAGAAGTGGACTTAGGCAAGTCGATTCATTCTAAAGGGGTACTTTTGCTTTCTGGCTATATTGGGCATAAATATGGGCAAAACTTTCCTGTCGCGCTTTCTGCTAATATTGCAATAGAGCAATCTTATGGCCATATTGATGGAGATAGTGCCTCAATGGCGGAGCTTTGTGCTTTGGTTTCTGCCATTTCACATTTACCTATTGATCAAAGCATTGCAATAACAGGCTCGATGAACCAACACGGTGAAGTGCAGTCAATTGGCGGTGTTAATGAGAAAATTGAAGGTTTCTATCGTTTATGTAAAGACAAAGGGCTCACTGGAACGCAAGGAGTGATCATTCCGAAGACCAACGTGATCAACTTGATGCTATGTGATGAAGTGATTAATGCTGTTGATCGTGGCGATTTTCACGTTTATGCGGTTGATAATGTCGATCAATCCCTCGAAATATTAATGGGACAGAATGCAGGGGCTATGAATAGTGTTGGGCGTTATCCTCGAAAGTCTATTCATGCCTTAGTGCTAAATAAATTATCGCACTTATCTGAGTTACTTGATGGTAGCGAAGATTAATTTTCTTCACCAAATATCTTATCTTCCTAAATTAATTACACTTTATTTGCTTATAAATTAAGCAAATAAAGTTTCTTTTCCTATACTGTTATCAAAATAAAAATTTATCGTACTTGTTGTGAGTTCACTAGCTTCGTCAAAAGTATCACCAAAAACTTAGTAAGGAACCGGTTAACTCAACGTTAAGAAGGATCATTTATAAAAATAATAAAAGACAACTAATTTATCCTAAAAGGTTATTCCCAAGTTGTGCGCTCTTCTAATGGGTCGGAACGACAATTAGGACTTGCTCTTATTTATGGCATGCTTTATTAGCCACTACATTCGACGTCATCTTTCTTAGACGTCATAACCATCCTCACGCTTGAAAATAACTAAAGCTATTGAATTTAAAGAATATTTTGCATTTATCATTGTTTGGTTTATGATTAAATTAACTTGTTCGAAAAATATACTAATGCTCATTTTATTGATCAGTAATAGATCATTAAGATGAGTACGATAAGTTAGTTGTCTATCGTATTTGTCAGTGCTCTTTGTACTGTCAGTTGTGGAGGCGTCATGGATAAATCGAATCAAATAGATCAGTTATGGCCTATTGCGGCATATTTCTTAATTTTAGCGGCAATGTTAGTTTTTATGATGCTGCTATCCCATTTTATGGGGCCGAAAACGAAAAGCCGTGCTAAAAATATCCCTTATGAATCCGGCATTATTTCTGTTGCTGATAACCAATCACGATTTACCAGTCACTTTTTTCTTTACGCCATTTTTTTTGTGATTTTTGATTTAGAAACTATTTATCTTTTTGCTTGGGTTATCGCCTTTGAAGAAGTGGGTTGGATGGGCTTTATTGAAGCGAGTATCTTTATTTTTGTTTTGCTCGCAGCGCTAATATATATCTGGCGAATTGGTGCCTTGTCTTTGAAAAAACGGCATCTCCCTTACCGACAAGTGCAACTGAACTTGTCTGAAAAAAAACTACAAAAAAATGCTAGTCAATCACCAAATTTAAGGGGTGTCTGATGGAATGGTCACTGACAAAGGCAAAGCTAGATGAAGCCATGGGACAAGCTCAACAAATATCCGAAGAAGAACTAAAACGTAATGTTTTTATGGCAAAGCTTGATGATATGGTGAATTGGGGGAGAAAAAATTCAGTTTGGCCATTTAACTTTGGACTGAGTTGCTGTTATGTCGAAATGGCGACAAGTTTTACTTCTCGTCATGACATTGCTCGCTTTGGCGCTGAAGTGATACGTGCAACACCACGGCAAGCTGATCTCATGGTCATTTCAGGCACTTGTTTTAGAAAAATGGCGCCGGTCATTCAACATTTATATGAACAGCTATTAGAGCCGCGTTGGATTATTTCAATGGGGTCTTGTGCTAACTCTGGTGGCATGTATGATATTTATAGCGTTGTTCAAGGCGTTGATAAATTCATTCCTGTTGATGTTTATGTGCCAGGCTGTCCCCCTAGACCCGAAGCCTTACTTGAAGGGCTATTGTTACTACAAAACGCCATTGCTCATCAACCTAGACCGTTAAGTTGGGTCGTTGGTGAACAAAATGTCTCACAAATTGCTAAACCGTCTTTACGGGATATTAAGCATGAACATCGAATTAATGTCACAAATCTCGATGAGCCGGATTCTATCTAATGGGCACTATTAATTTAAACGCCGCTCAAGATTGGCAACCGCTAAATACTTTACCTATTTTGGATGAAATTCAAACCCTTGCTAATCACTTATCTTTAACACCAGTAACCGCTATTGAAAACATTGTTGATGAAGTGACGACCTTTTGGCTTGATAAAAAGCAACTGACTCAATTAATGCAGGTACTCAGACACGACTTAAGTAAGCCGTTTGATATGTGTTTTGATATCAGTGCTATCGATGAAACTGAACGACAATTTAAAGGCGTCACCTGTCAAGATTTCACCATAAATTACCATTTAAGATCGTATCAACGCAATCAAGATATTCGTATCAAAGTGGCATTATCCCATGATGATAAAACTCTAGCGAGTGTTTGTGGCTTTTGGCCAAATAGTAATTGGTATGAACGCGAAATATGGGACATGTTTGGTGTTGTTTTTGAAGGTCATCCTCATTTAACGCGTATATTAATGCCTGATACTTGGCAGGGTCACCCTTTGTTGAAAACTCATCCTGCTCGCGCCACAGAAATGGATCCGTTTGTTCTGCCTCCTCATAAACAAGATGAAGAACAAAAAGCATTGCAATTTAACCCTGAAGCATGGGGGATGAAACGCCAGAGCCAAGACAATGACTTTATGTTTTTAAACCTAGGGCCTAATCACCCCAGTGTTCATGGTGCTTTTCGCATTGTGTTGCAAATGGACGGGGAAGAAATTGTCGATTGTGTGCCTGATATTGGTTATCACCATAGGGGAGCCGAGAAGATGGGGGAGCGCCAATCATGGCATAGCTACATTCCTTATACTGATCGCATAGACTACCTTGGTGGAGTAATGAATAACTTCCCTTATGTCATGGCTGTGGAAAAGCTGGCAGGAATACAAGTACCCGAGCGCGCAAAGATGATCCGCATCATGACCGCGGAAATGTTCAGGATCTTATCTCATCTTCTTTTTTACGGCACATTTGCCCAAGACATTGGTGCACTTTCGCCAATATTTTATATGTTTATCGACCGTGAAAAATTATTTGGCATTATTGAAGCTTTTACGGGAGCACGCATGCACCCGAGTTGGTTTCGTATTGGTGGTATAGCTTCTGACTTACCAAAAGGTTGGGACACCTTAGTTCGAGAGTATGTTAATTATTTACCTAAACGCTTAGATGAATACGAAAAAATGGTGATGCAAAATAGTTTACTGAAAAAGCGTACGGTTGACATAGGTGCCTATTCTACAAAAGAAGCAATTGAGTGGGGGATCACCGGCCCCGGTTTAAGAGCAACAGGTTATTCTTGGGACTTACGGAAACAGCGACCTTATAGTGGTTATGACCAATTTGATTTTGAAGTACCACTGGGTCATAAAGGTGATTGCTACGATCGTTGTCGGGTGCGTGTTGAAGAAATGCGGCAAAGCATTCGTATTATTGAGCAGTGCTTAAATAACATGCCTGAAGGGCCATACAAAGCAGAGCATCCTCAAACCACTCCGCCTAATAAGGCAAAGACCATGACAGATATTGATAGCTTGATCCCGCATTTTGTCAATGTGTCATGGGGGCCAACTATTCCAGCAGGTGAAGTGTCGGTGAGTGTTGAAGCGACGAAAGGAATTATGGCATATCACCTGATCAGTGACGGCTCAACCATGAGTTATCGCACTCGTATTCGCACGCCAAGTTTTGCTCATTTACAAATGTTACCACTGATTTGTAAAGGGCAAATGGTCGCCGATTTAATTGCTACCTTAGGTAGTGTTGATTATGTCATGGCTGATGTTGATAGATGAGGGTGGATAGTACGATGGAAATAATTCAAACAGTCACAGCAGATCCTAAAGACTATTTCACCACACAAGAGTTGGCGGAAATAGATCATGAAATCAGCATTATGGAGACACGAGAGGCTGCGGGTATTGAAGCGCTAAAAGTGGTGCAATCATATCGAGGTTGGATCAGTGATGATTCCTTAATGGCTATTGCCTATTATTTAAAAATGTCGTCAGCAGAGCTAGAAGGTGTCGCCACATTTTATAACCTGATTTATCGTCAACCTGTAGGCGAGCACGTTATTCATATTTGTGACAGCGTCAGTTGCCATTTATCAGGTTATCAACAAGTGCTTAATGCGATAAAAAATCACCTTAATATTGGTTATGGAGAAACGACTAAAGACAATCAATTCACTTTGCTGTCAAATGTTTGTTTGGGCGGCTGTGATAAAGCGCCGGTGATGATGATTGGAAAAGAGCACTACGAACACTTAACGCCAGAGAAAGCCGTTGCCGTTTTAAAGTCATTACAAAATACCAAAGCAGAGGTGGGTTCATGAATGCATTAACTCACCCCCTGACTCATTTAGTCAATTTATCAGCGCCCTTGAATTTACAACAATATACCGCTCAAGGGGGGTATTTAGGCGCAGTAAAAGCGCTCAAGGAATATAGTCCTGAAGAAGTTTTAGCAATCGTTCAAACCTCAAATTTAAAAGGGCGTGGTGGCGCGGGTTTTCCCACGGGAATGAAGTGGAGTTTTGTGCCTAAATACGATGAGAGTGATGAGCGTTATCAAGCCAATAAGTATTTAGTGTGTAATGCCGATGAGATGGAGCCAGGTACATTTAAAGACAGGTTATTATTGGAAGGTGTTCCGCATCAACTGATCGAGTCAATGATTATTGCAGGTTATACGATTGGCGCTAATAAGGCTTATATATTTCTTCGCGGTGAATATCACCTTGCGGCTCAGCGCATTCAACAGGCGCTTGATGAGGCTTACCAAAATAATTGGCTTGGCCAAAATATTCAAGGCACCGACTATCATTTAGACCTCTATTTACACACCAGTGCTGGTCGATATATTTGTGGTGAAGAAACCGCCTTAATTAATGCATTGGAGGGGAAGCGAGCTAATCCTCGTGCAAAACCTCCTTTTCCGCAAGTCGCGGGATTATTTGGGAAGCCGACTATTGTGAATAATGTCGAAACATTAAGTAATCTTCCGCATATTTTAAAAAATGGTCCTGAATGGTTTATTAATGTTTCACCTAATAGTGATGCAGGGACAAAAATATATGCCGCTTGTGGTCGAGTAAAAACGCCGGGTTTATGGGAGCTACCAATGGGCGCAACTATTGGGCAGGTGCTAAATGACCACGCAGGTGGTATGCAAGATGGCTTAACCCTTAAAGGCCTATTACCCGGCGGTGCTTCAACTGATTTTCTCTTACCTGAACATTTAGATACCCCAATGGATTATGACTCCATTGCCAAAGCAGGGAGTCGCTTGGGCACAGGGGGATTAATTGTGCTTGATGATAAAAATTGCCCGGTTGCAATGGTGTTAAATCTTTTGCAATTTTTTGCGCAAGAGTCCTGTGGTTGGTGCACTCCTTGTCGTGATGGCACACCTTGGGCGGTTGAAATTTTAACCCGTATAGAAAATGGTAGTGGTACGGTCGACGATATCGATGCGTTATTGAAACTATGTGACTTTATGTGGATAGGGAAAACCCATTGTGCACTTGCCCCTGGCGCTGTTGAACCTTTAAAAAGTGCCTTGAAATATTTTAACGATGATTTTATGCAACATATTGAACAAGGATGTTGCCCCTATCATGGAGGTCATTGAGGATGAATAACAAGCAAGATGTCAATAACCAGCAAGAAACAGAGAATAACACTGTCACTGTTTATATCGATGACCAAGCCTATCAAGTATCAACCCAAGATAATTTGCTGGCAGGGGTCTTATCGCAAAAACTTAATCTACCTTATTTTTGTTGGCACCCGTCAATGGGCTCAGTTGGTGCTTGTCGACAATGCGCTGTAACTCAATACCAAGATGAAAATGATGAAAGTGGCCGGATAGTGATGGCTTGTACCACTCCTGTTACTGATGGCATGCGGATCAGCTTAAAAGACAGCCAATCAGAGCAGTTTCGTGAACAAATTATAGCTGCGATGATGACCAATCATCCGCATGACTGCCCAGTATGCGCTGAAGGTGGAGAGTGTCATTTACAAGATATGACGGTGATGACAGGTCATAGTACACGAGCATACAAAGGGGATAAACGCACTTTTAATAATCAATATTTAGGCGAATTTATTGGTCACGAAATGAATCGTTGTATCACTTGTTATCGTTGTGTTCGCTACTACAAAGATTATGCTGGCGGTACCGATTTTGGTGTTTATGGCTCAAGTAATAAAATTTATTTTGGTCGACAACAAGACGGTCAATTAGCAAGTGAATTTAGTGGCAACTTAGTCGAAGTGTGCCCAACGGGGGTATTTACCAATAAATTATTCTCGTTGCACTATACGCGAAAATGGGATTTACAATCAGCACCGTCAATATGCTCACTATGCTCAGTGGGCTGTCATACCAGTGTAGGTGAGCGTTATGGTAGTGTTCGACGTGTGATGAATCGTTATAACCCTGAAGGCAACGGTTACTTTTTATGTGATAAAGGACGGTTTGGTCTTGGGTTTGTTAATGGGTTAAGCCGCATTAGACAAACAAAAGGGATAAAACAACAATCACCTGAAAAATTAACTCGTCTTGATGTGAGTAAAGCGCTGGTTCATTTTCGCGGTAAAAGGTTTATCGGTATTGGTTCTACCAGAGCGTCTTTTGAAGCGAATTATTACTTAAAAAGCTTAGTAGGAGACAACCATTTTTGTTTAGGTTTTAATCAAAAGGAGATGGTATTTGCCAACTTGCATCAAGGGTACATTAGTCAATATCCCGCGCCGAGTATCAAAGAAATAGAACAAGCCGATTTTGTGTTAATTATCGACGAAGATGTCACACAAACAGCACCAAGAATCGCATTAGCTATCAGGCAGGCACTACGTAATAAAAGCATTGATAAAGCGTCATTAATTGGCATCCCTTCATGGCAGGATAGTGCGGTAAGAACGATTGGTGGAAAAGCACTTTCGCCTTTATATATCTTGCAAAGTCGAGCCAGTAAATTAGATGATGTTGCCGAACAAGTGCTGTTTCAAAAGTCACAAGGGACAATTGAACTGGTAAAACTTTTTACGTTATTAATTACCCGCCATAAAGAATTTGCAAAAATAGATGATGAAAATTCGACTTTATTAAATCAGCTTATCCAGGCGAAAAATCCCTTAATTGTTGGTGGTTGTAGTAGCCAATCACCGGCATTATTTCAGGCGATAATAGAGTTTATTGAAGCCATTAACCTGATGGGGAAAACGGTTAATGCCCTGATGATCCCAGAGCAGGCAAATAGCATGGGGCAGTTAGCGCTAATGGATGAGCATAGTTTATCGGTTGAACAAGTGTTAGATGCGGTGGCGTTACCTATTTCTGAGAAACCGCAACATGAAGCTCCTCCTACCCAATGGGAAAATAGACATGTTGATGGCTTAATTATCTTAGAAAATGAACTCAGTCAATTTACTGAACACCAACTGTTGCGATTAAAAAATTCATCATTAACGATTATTTGTTTAGATCACAGTGAAAATGACATTACTCAATTAGCCGATATTGTGTTACCAGCGGCAACGATCACTGAAAGTGATGGTCATCTAATCAACTATCAAGGACAAATTCAGCGTTTTTACCAAGTACATCCTAGTATTTTGCCGATTCAAGAAAGCTGGCGGTGGTTATCGTTAATTGCTAAAGCTATTTTTTCAAAACATCCTCTTGCGGAAGAAGCCTCTTCATTAGCTGAGTTGCATCAAATGTTTAGAAAAGTTGATAAATATTGGCCCATTGATGAGGATAATAAAGCACAAAAAACAGCGCGTGAAACACATCGTTCAAGTGGTCGAACAGCAAAAATGGCCAATATAAATGTGCATGAAAGTAAAGTAACACAAGCGAGCGATGAGTTTAGTTTTTCAATGGAAGGAAGTGATTTACACCATACTAAAGACATGCCCTTTACTTGGTCCCCTGGCTGGAATTCAAATCAATCGATAAATCACTTCCAACAAGAAATTTCGGGTGAGTTATTACACCAACCCCATAAACAGTTTATTGATTACCAATTATTAAAAAATAGCACGCCTTTGCTTGAGGTGAGGCAAGATCAGGAAAGTGTTTTACATGTTCAAGTTCCTTGGTATCGCAGTGAATGGCAATCACGGTTAAATCCAGAATTTACATTATTACACAAAACCAATGTTATTTATTTATCTTTTGAAGAGATGACCAAACGAGCACTTAAAGCTGGGCAATGGTTAGTGGTCAATTTAACGGTCGAGCAAACCGGAGAGTTACTCAGCACAGTCGCCTTATTAAATGAAGATCCTCACTTATCGAAAGATTTAATTTATGGTGATATTAATGGTGTGGCGAATCAAATATATAGCCATATTGAATTAGCAGCAGCCACGCAAGAGCAAGTGAAAGTTTACTTGCAGCAGTTTCATCAAAATAAGGAAGAGGCGAATAATCTTAAAGATAAGGTATTACAAAGGCTGAAAGTTCAAGATTCTCATATCCCTATTCGATTGGTTTCTGGAGGCTTAGACGATGCCTGAAATGATTTGGACGTTTATTGAAATCACTATCATCATTGCCTTACTGATCCCCATGGCAGCAATGTTAGTGTGGGTAGAGCGAAGAATGATTGGTATTTGGCAAGATAGATTAGGGCCGAATCGTGTTGGCCCCTTTGGTATTTTACAATCATTGGCTGATCTTTTAAAAATACTCGGCAAAGAAGATTGGATCCCGCCTTTTAGCGAAAAACTGGTCTTTACCTTAGCTCCAATTATTGGCGCCGTTTGCGTTTTAATGAGTTTTGCCGTTATCCCTTTTTCGCCTTCAATTGGTGTTTCAGATCTTAATATAGGGTTGTTGTTTTTTCTTGCTATGGCATCGCTTGCTGTTTACTCGGTGGTACTTGCGGGTTGGGCATCTAATTCAAAATATGCTCTTTTAGGGGGCATGAGGGCCGCGGCCCAAACAGTAAGTTATGAAGTCTTTATGGGCTTATCAGTGATGGGCGTTGTCTTGCTTTCTGGGAGCTTTAATTTACGTGAGATTGTTTTAGCGCAATCTGATGGCTGGTTTGTTCAGTCTCAATTTTTGGGCTTTTTTGTGTTTTTAGTGGCAGGTATTGCCGAGAGTCATCGGCTGCCTTTTGACTTACCCGAAGCTGAAACTGAGTTAACGGCGGGGTTTCATACGGAATATTCAGGGTTGAAATTTGCACTGTTTTTCTTAGGAGAATATTTAGGTGTCACACTAATTTCAGCAATGTCAGTGGTCTTATTTTTTGGCGGTTGGTTAATGCCTGCACCTTTAGATACATGGCTACCACCGCTGGTTTGGTTTATTGTGAAAATTGCCTTTTTTATCCTGTTCTTTATTTTGCTAAGAACGTCATTGCCAAGACCGAGGTTTGACCAACTATTACAGTTTGGTTGGTTAGTCATGCTGCCACTCGCTTTATTGAATTTACTGACAACCGCATTGCTAAAATTAATGGAGGTATTGTAATGTTTAGCCAATTAAGAACCATGTGGTTGGTGTTAAAGCATACCTTTACCAAAGCCGATACGGTTGAATACCCTGAACAAAAGCCCTATTTAGCGCCTCGTTATCGTGGTCGTATTGTCTTAACGCGTGAGCCAAATGGCGAAGAGCGTTGTGTGGCATGTAATTTATGTGCGGTAGCGTGTCCTGTTGATTGTATTGCATTGCAACAAACCATTGATGATGACGGAAGAAAGCGAGCTGAATTTTTTCGCATTAATTTTTCAAGGTGTATTTTATGTGGCTTTTGTGAAGAGGCTTGCCCTACTTATGCCATTCAATTAACGCCTGATGTGGAGTTGGCGGAATATGACCGGCAAAACTTAGTTTATGAAAAAGAGCATTTATTAATTAACGGTGTGGGTAAATATCCTGATTATAGTTTCTATCAGCAATCAGGCATTGAAATTAAAGGTAAAGCTAAAGGTGAAGGTTCACAAGAAAAACCACCGATTGATATTAAGGGGTTGATGCCATGATCGCTAATTTCGCTTCTATTGAAACCTTATTTTACCTTGCGGCACTAATTGCCATTGTCGCCAGTGTTAAAGTCGTCACACAAAAGAATACCGTACACGCTTTGCTTTATTTAGTGGTGTCTTTGTTAGCCGTAGCTGTGTGTTTTTATCTTATGGGAGCGCCATTTGCTGCGGGTTTAGAAGTGATTGTTTATGCAGGGGCAATTTTAGTCTTGTTTGTTTTTGCCATCATGATGTTTGGCCTAAGAAATGATGAAACTAAATATGCACCACAAAGTAAGGGCCTAACCATATGGATAGGGCCTTGTTTACTTTCGGTATTACTCTTTATTGCGTTAATTCTCTCTTTAGATAGCGCAGAAATACAACAACAACTCAATGCTACGGTTATTAGTTCAAAAGAAGTCGGGATATTACTTTATGGTCCCTATTTATTAGCCGTTGAAATAGCCTCATTTTTATTACTTGCTGGTCTTATCGCAGGTTATCACTATGCGAAACCTGATGTACAAGGAGGTCACTTATGACCGCTATTCCAC
Source organism: Colwelliaceae bacterium 6441 (assembly GCA_040779345.1). Taxonomy (GTDB): domain Bacteria; phylum Pseudomonadota; class Gammaproteobacteria; order Enterobacterales; family Alteromonadaceae; genus Thalassotalea_H. Next base: position 532,400 of record JBFONU010000001.1, read on the forward strand.
TTGAACATGTTTTGATTTTGGCGTGCATACTTTTTGTCATTGGTTTTTTTGGTGTCATTGTCAGAAAAAATACCTTATTTATGCTGATGAGCTTAGAAGTGATGCTTAATGCTGTCGGTGTAGCATTTATTGGTGCTGGCAGTGTTTGGCAGCAGGCTGACGGACAAGTGATGTTTATTCTGATATTAACCCTTGCAGCGGCAGAGGTGGCGGTAGGGTTAGCCTTGCTTATTCGGTTACAGCAAAGGTACAAATCATTAGATGTTGACTGTTTAAGTCAATTAAAAGGGTAGGGGGAAGTATGTTATTAAGTATCTTGCCTTTTTATCCATTGATTAGCTTTTTATTACTGATCACATTCAAAAAACGTTTGTCGTGGTTACAAGCCTCCATACTCAGTGTTGGGGCAATGTTGTTGTGTGCCATTAGTAGCTTAGTGCTATTGAACGCATTAAATAACACACCTGATGGCGTGATGACTTCACATTTATGGCGTTGGTTTTCACTAAGTGATGGGGATGGTTATGCTAGTGTGAATTTTGCTTTTTATCTAGACGCTTTATCTGCTGTGATGATTTGTGTGGTCTCAGGTGTTGGTTTTCTTATTCATTTATTTGCCGCGGCATACATGAAGGAAGATGAAAACTATGGACGCTTTATGGCGTACATGAATTTATTTATTGTCGCGATGTTGACTTTGGTGTTAGCCGACAACTTAGTTTTACTTTATTTAGGTTGGGAAGGTGTCGGACTTTGTAGCTTCTTATTAATTGGTTTTTGGTATCAAGAAAAAGCGAACGTACTTGCGGCAAGAAAGGCATTTATTGTCACTCGTATTGGAGACACTGCAATGGCGATAGGGCTGTTCATGCTGTTTAAGTCATTGGGCAGTGTCAATATTGTTGAAGTGAGTGAATTAGCAACGATGCAGTGGCAACTTGGTAGTGAGCAAGCTTATTGGATTTGTTTATTATTACTCGGCGGCGCTGTTGGGAAATCGGCTCAATTACCCCTGCAAACTTGGTTGCCTGATGCAATGGCAGGCCCAACGCCGGTGAGTGCACTGATCCATGCGGCAACAATGGTGACCGCTGGCGTGTATCTAATCGCCAGAATGAATGCTTTATTTATGCTTTCGCCTGAAGTGATGAATTATGTCGCTTGGGTGGGGGCGAGTACCTTATTACTAGCTGGCTTTGCGGCATTAGTTCAATCAGATATTAAACGTGTGTTAGCGTATTCCACCATGAGTCAAATTGGTTATATGATGTTAGCGCTAGGAGCAGGAGCTTGGTCGGCGGGCATTTTTCATTTAATGACCCATGCCTTTTTTAAAGCGTTATTATTTTTAACTGCAGGGGCGGTGATTTATGCATTACACCATCAGCAAAATATTTTTAAAATGGGAGGCGTATTAAAACGACTACCGATGGAAAGTGCGCTGTTTTTTATCGGGCTAATTTGTTTGATGGCATTACCTGGTACCTCTGGATTCTTCTCAAAAGAAGCGATTATTGCTGAGCTTTGGTCATCACCAACAGCTGGTCAGTTATTGTGGTGGTGCGCAATTATTGGCGCATTATTGACGAGTATTTATAGTTGTCGATTATTCTTCCTCGCTTTTATGGGAAAAGAACGATTTACCCATTCGGTAGAAAAATCTTCCAGTCAGTTATTAAAAATTGCGTTACTTTGTTTGGCGGGGTTATCGCTTGTTGGCGGCTTTATGGCACCTGAATTACAGCAGGTCTTTTCAGCTAGTCATATGCAGGCGGGTAATGAGCAGCTTGAACCTAGCTGGTTGCATGCTGTCGCCATTGCTACGCCATTTATTGGTATTGCCTTTTCATGGTTTTTCTTTAAACCTTATCGCCAAAACGAATTAAAAATGTTTGTCGATGCAGAGAATCAAAGCACTCAACAGTTACTCAGTCGCTTTTGTTTTTCAGGTTTAGGCTTTGATTATTTGTATTCAGTGATTTTTGTTAGACCTTTTGTTTTTATTACGCGTTTAAATAGGCGTGATGTCATTGATCAGTTATTAATTAGTATCACCTGGTATGTAGGTCTGTGGCGTGATGTGCTGACTTATAGCCAGAATGGCTTTTTGCGCTGGTATGCCGCGGCGTTCGCTATTGGCTTAGTGGCCTTTATTGGCGGGTGGTTATTATGATCATTTCTTTGATTATGGCAGGGCTCATGCTATCAGGTGGTTTAGCATGGTATATGGAGTCAAAAAAAGAAGGACAAGCAAAGTTTATCGCTTTACTAGCGACATTATTATTTGGTGTTAGCTTTATTATCTACCTTGTGACATCTGCGGTTAGTTATAGCAATTTAATGTTGTTAGCAGATCATTCGTGGATAAGTGTTTTTAATATACGGTACATGATTGCACTAGATAATTTAAGCAATATGCTGTTATTACTTACCTTTTTATTATCAATTGTTGCCATACTTATTTCATGGCGGGAAATTACGCATCGACAAGGTTTTTATTATTTCAATTTACTGGCAACCATTGCTGGTATTATTGGGGTGTTTACCGCGGCCGATATGTTTCTCTTCTTCTTTTTCTGGGAAGTGATGTTACTGCCGATGACAGCACTTATTGCTATTTGGGGACATGAAAATAGGCAGTTTGCGGCAATTAAATTTTTCATTTTTACCCAAGTCAGTAGCCTACTAATGTTGGTCGCGATTATTTTAATGGCATATCTGCATCAGCAGCAAACAGGGCAATTGAGTTTTGCTTATCAAGACTGGTTGATGTTAGATATTCCACCCGAATATGCCTATTATTTGATGTTAGGTTTTTTTATCGCTTTTGCCGTTAAACTGCCGTCTTTCCCTGTCCATAGCTGGTTACCTGATGCACATACTCAAGCGCCTACTGCGGGTAGTGTGTTATTAGCCGGTATATTGCTTAAAACAGGAGCTTACGGCTTAATTCGCTTTGTAATTGTACTGTTCCCACAAGCCAGTGCTGAATTTGCCCCCATTGCTGCCGTGTTGGCTTTAGTCAGTATTTTATATGGCGCAAAAATGGCGTTTGCTCAAACAGACTTTAAACGATTAGTGGCATATAGCAGTATCAGCCATATGGGCTTTGTGATGTTGGCGCTTTTCTCGTTTAATGCGAATGCTTTTCAAGGGGCGATAATTACTTTAGTTGCACATGGTTTAAGTAGTGCAGCCCTTTTTGCATTTGCAGGCATGATATACGCTCGTATTCATTCTCGTGATTTAAACCAAATGGGCGGCTTTTGGCGCTCATCTCCGGTGATGGGGGGATTTGCCTTGGCGTTTGCCGCTGCAGCTTTTGGTATGCCGGGCTTAGCTAATTTTATCGGTGAATTTTTAAGTTTAGTTGGTGCGTATCAAACATTCCCTACGATCACTATACTCGCGGCTCTTGGTATTATTGGCTCTGCTATTTATGGCATGTTGCTATTTCAATCAAGCTTTCATGGACCCGTTAAACATAACTTGATTGATTTATCCGTGCGCGAGCGATTTATCGCCATTGGACTTTTCACCTCATTATTGGTCATTGGTATGTTTCCAAACCTGATTTTACAATTTTCGTTTAACGGGGGACTATAATGGACCTTCTCGCATTAAAAGCTATTACTCCTCAACTGATTATTGCTAGCGGAGTTGTTTTTGCTATGTTGCTTGTTGCTTGGCGTAGAAGCCAACAGCTTATTGCAAATTTTACGCTAGTGGTCTTAGTGTTGGCGTTAATCGCTACAAGCAATGGTTTGGGTGTTGAAAATATCTCAGTCACCATTTTATTAGCGGTTGATGATCACAGTCGTTATGCTTTTATTTTGGTGTTGTTGGCCAGTATTTCATGCTTATATTTAAGTAAAATCATGCTCAAACAAGCCGATGATGTGCATGATGAATATTACTTATTGTTATTACTGGTTGTTTTAGGGGCGGGGGTTTTAGTTGCCAGTGCCCATTTTGCCAGTTTGTTTTTAGGTTTTGAATTATTAAGTATTGCCCTCGTTGGCTTAGTTGGTTATTGCCGTAAAGCAGCATTTGCCGTCGAAGCTGGTTTTAAATATCTTATATTAAGTGCTAGTGCATCAAGTTTTATGTTACTCGGTATCGCTTTTATTTATGCACAAACAGGGGATTTAAGTTTTGCTACTGTGGGTAATGAAAACATAGAATTAACAAGTTCATCCTTATTGTATCAATTAGGCTTTATTTTATTTTTTTCTGGTATCGCGTTTAAGTTATCACTCGTGCCATTTCATTTTTGGACGCCCGATGTTTATCAAGGGGCAAGCTCTCCGGTCACTTTATTACTAGCAACAGTTTCTAAATGTGCGATGTTTATCGTGTTATTAAAGTGCTGTTTTACCGCAGGCCATATCGTTTTATTACAAAGTGATCAGCTCTTCACTTTTGTTTCATGGATCGCTATTTTGTCGATGATTATTGGTAATAGCCTCGCACTTAAACAGCAGTCAATTAAACGATTATTAGCCTATTCATCTATCGCGCATATGGGATATTTACTTATTGTGCTGCTGATCAGTGGCGATAAAACTATCGCTTTTGCTTGGCAGAGTGTGTTGTTTTATTTAACCGCCTATCTATTGGCAAGTGTCTCGATATTTACCGTGTTAACCTTAATGGAGCGTGGACGTGACAATCAGTTTGATATCACCATTGATGACTGTCGAGGATTGTTTTGGCAACAGCCATTATTAGCAACACTATTAATATTCTCGGTATTAAGCTTTGCTGGTATTCCCTTAACGGCAGGATTTATTGGCAAGTTCTATTTACTTTCTTTTGCTGCTAATCAAGCATTATGGCCGTTATTAGCCGCACTTATTTTAGGCAGTGGTATTGCTTTAGCGTATTATTTGCCCATTATTTTTAGTTTGTTTTCTCAAGGGCAGCCGGTTCAACCGGCCAAGGCTTCGTTTAGTTTGTATGATAAAGTGTTATTGAATGTATTGATTATACTCGGCTTTTCACTCGGGCTGTTTCCTGATGTTATCGGGCAGTTACTACAGGTCATGTAACCGCATTAACCTGGGCTAAACACCCAAGTAAATATTTTTTTAAACAGATAAGAGTAAATCCATGCAGCGAATAAAAAAATTATCCAATGTAATAGAGGCGTCTCATCTTTAAATATATCAACACCAAAATATAATAATGTATATCTACTGCCTAGTAGGGTAAATAGCAAAGTGAAATAAATGATCATAATTGTCCATTCCTTAGAAATGCCTTGCACACAACATATAGTTAACATGCAGCTAACATACAGCTAACATACAGTTAACATATAGTTAGCATACAGTTAACATTCGAAATATATGATAACTATACAATATACAATATAGGACATACAAGGATGAAAAAAATTGCTTTATTAATAACAGGGTTAACTTTTGCCACAATCTCTAAAGGTGATGATGTCAATATCTATTGTCACGACTTATGTGATACCAAAACTACAATAAATTCGTATTTAAAATATAGCGACAATATAAATATATCCAATGATCAAGTTTTTAATTTATTTTATCAAGATAGTATATTCGATAGTTTGTCATTTTCAGAATTTAACTATAGATATCAAAATTTAATACAAGTGGGAAATAATAGTTTTGATTTTTTAGTTGGGGATGTAGAACCAATGTACGACCAGGGGATAGATTGTCGTGCCGATCCGTTTTATACATGTGAACAGTGGTTTAAAAGCGAATTTTTGAGGCAGATATACGATGTTGAAGTGTCATTTATTGTAAGCCAAGAGTTTCTTGATGCTAACGAAAAAAAAAGAGCAATAGCGTTAACCACTCTCACAGCGGTTCCATTTGCAAGGGCGACTCACGTTTTACTCATTGCAGCAAAAACTTTAATACCCGAAAGTGTGATTGTAAGTTTATCAGCTGGTGCATTTGCGATACTGATTAATGAAATAAATAAAAAATTGGCTCCCAATCTTAAAGCTGGTGATAAACTCAGCTTTAAAGGTGGTAATGTTACCAGAACATCAATTACAGATATAGTAAAGGATGGGGATACCGGTGATTCGGCTGGCGGTGGCGGCACTACTGGCGGTGGCGGGATAAGTGGCGGCACTACTGGCGGTGGCGGGATAAGTGGCGGCTCTACTGGCGGTAGCACAGGAGGTACTGGCGGTAGTTCAGGAGGTACTGGTGGTGGTAGAAGTGGTGGATATAGTAAATGTAAAGTTACACACTACTATAATGGTAATGCTATTTTTTCTTATATGGTAAGTTGCTAATATTATCACTATGGCGAAATACATCGATATGTTATTGATTTAACGTATCGATATTTTTGTTTTCCACAGATGTTATCGGGCAGTTTCTTCAGGCGATGTAAAGAAATTAACCTGGGCTAAACACCCAAGTAAATATTTTTTTAGACAGATAAGCGTAAATCCATGCAGCGATTAAAAAGATTATCCAATTTAATAGAGACATCTCATCTTTAAATATGTCAACACCAAAATATAATAATGTATATCTACTGCCTAGTAGGGTAAATAGCAAAGTGAAATAAATGATATATATCCATTCCTTAGAGTAGGTGATATTTTTTACTATTATTGTATTTTTTGCAACTTGGTCAAAATGACAACTATTGTGTTTGATTGACTATGTTAATTTGTTTTTTAACAAAAAATAACTTTCCTCTAGACTTAACCTTTTGTTATTTAATATGAATTTATGTTGGCGTGAAGTTTGAATATAATCATTCAATATTAATTTTATAAAATAATAATTAAAGGGATACACTTTATGAAATACGCTAAACTAATTACCGCTTTGGGTTTTACTGCCTTAATGAGTGGTTGTGTTGTTATCGCCGCTCCGTCCTCTCGTGCTGACTTTCATATCCAAAAGGAATTAACGCTTAATGCTGATGGACTGACAGCTATGGATATTGAAGCCGGTAGTGGTTCATTAATTATTCAGGGCCAAGCGGGATTAACTGAAATTAAAGTAACAGCGGATATTTATACCAGCAAAAAGCATACTAACAATTATGAACTTTCTTTAGAAAAATCAGGAAGTACAGGTTTTCTTGTTGCTAAAACACTTAGTTCATCAGGGTTTTGGACGGGAAGTTCACCACATGTTGATATTGTCATTCATGTCCCTGAGTCAATGTCCTTAGCTGTCGATGATGGCTCGGGAGAAATAGAAATTAAAGATATAGTTGGCAAGCTTGATGTTAAGGATGGCTCTGGGGGGATCCTTATTAAAAATATTGTTGGTGATACATCGATTCAAGATGGCTCAGGAGGAATTGAGATAAGCCAAATTAACGGTATGCTTAATATTGTTGACGGCTCTGGAGGAATCGAAATTACCGATGTTGAAGGGGATTTAACTATAGATGATGGCTCCGGGACTATTTTTGCTAAAAATATTAACGGCAACGCAAAAATAAATGATGGGTCAGGTGATTTAACCGTTAAGCAAGTCACTGGAATTGTCACCTTAGATGATGGCTCTGGTGATATCACTGTTAAAGAGGCTGGTGGTTTAAATATAGAAAATTCAGGCTCTGGTGGTTTGAATGTAAGTCATGTAAAAGGTGACTTTAAAATAGATAGTTAGCGTCAACCTTCTTTGAAGCATTTATCAAATGATAAACCTCAAAATGCCTAGTTTTGAGGTTTTTGTGTATTTAACGAGCTAATTATCTTGCTAATATGCTGAGTATCTGTATAATGCGCGCCTCGATATCAGGTCGTTGGATGTACCTGATATATTTAAAATGTGTGGGGTTATCCCAATAGACTTGCCCAGCTAGTTTCCTAACTAAGCTTTAGAATGTGCCTTGAGTCTTCCGGTGGTTTCCTCGTAATTGTACGCAGGGGTTGTTAGTTTACGACTATACCTGCCATTGAGAAGACAAAATTTATGTTAAATATTGACAATGCCTCTGTAGGCTTTGATGCCCTTGGTTTGCCTGAAAATCTATTATCTGCCCTTAAAACACTTGGGTTTGAAACTTCTACTCCGATTCAAGCGAAAACTATTCCTCCTTTATTAGAAGGTTATGACGTATTAGGTGAAGCGCAAACAGGTACGGGTAAAACAGCCGCATTTGGTTTGCCAGCACTAGCTAAAATTGATACGTCAATTAGAAAACCACAATTGATGGTATTAGCGCCAACGCGTGAATTAGCAATGCAAGTTGCTGAAGCGATAGAGTCTTTTGCTAAAAATATTAATGGTCTTAAGGTTGCTACTTTATATGGTGGTCAATCTTATGGTCCACAATTTCAACAATTAGAGCGTGGTGCTCAAGTGGTTGTTGGAACACCAGGTCGTTTAATGGATCACTTACGTCGTAAGAGCCTTAAATTAGACCAACTAAAAGTATGTGTACTTGATGAAGCTGATGAAATGTTAAACATGGGCTTTTTAGAAGACATTACTTGGACGCTTGATCATGTGCCAGATAACACGCAAATGTGTTTGTTCTCGGCAACTATGCCTGCTGGAATTCGTAAAATTGCGAACCGTTTCTTAAAAGATCCTGTGCATGTAAAAATTGCAGCGGTTAAGAAAGAGAAAGCAAATATTACCCAATACGCATGGAAAGTAAGTGGTATTCAAAAAATTACTGCATTAACGCGTATTGCTGAAATCGTAGATTATGATGCGATGATTATTTTTGTTCGTACTCGTAATGATACTGTTGATGTTGCTGAAAAATTAGAGCGTGCTGGTTACCCTGCATTAGCGTTAAATGGTGATATGAACCAACAACAACGTGAACGCACTATCGACCAATTAAAATCAGGTGGTTCGTCTATTTTAGTGGCAACGGATGTTGTGGCGCGTGGTTTAGATATTCCTCGTATCTCTTTAGTGATTAACTACGATTTACCAAGTGATAATGAATCATACGTTCATCGTATTGGTCGTACAGGTCGTGCTGGCCGTGAAGGGACTTCAATTTCATTTGTTCGTCCTCGTGAAATGTATTCACTACGTCACTATGAGCGGTTAACTTCTGGTGTCGTTAAGTCTTACGATTTACCGAATATTCAAGAAATTGGTAAAAAGCGTATTGAGAAAACACGTACCGAAATGGCGGAAATTATTGCTGAAAAAGATTTAACAGCGATGCGTGAAATTATTGAAGGGATGGCTGCAGAATCAGAACTTTCGATGACTGATTTAGCCGCTGCTTTATTGTTCCAGAAACAATTAAAACAGCCGTTACAACCAAAAGAAGATCCTAAACCTCGTCGTGATGCTAGACCAGACAATCGTAACGATAGAGACGGTCGTGGTCGTAATGATTCTCGTCGTGATGCACGTGGTGAAGGTCGTGGCAGAGATAATCGAGCAGAACGTGCTCCTCGTAAAGCGAAAGAAGTGCGTAATGACGTAGACTGGCAGACTTATCGCCTAGAAGTTGGTAAAGAACATGGTGCTAAGCCTGGTGATATCGTTGGCGCTATCGCGAATGAAATATCACTTGATAGTAGCTACATCGGTCAAATTAACTTACATGAACGTCACACGTTTGTGCAGTTGCCAAAAGGTATGCCAGACAAATCGTTCAAGCAGTTAAAGAATGTACGTATTCGTCGTCAGGCATTAGAAATTTCGGTTTCTGATACCGTAGTAGCAAAAGATCGTCCACGTCGTTCAGAGCGTAATGATCGCCCAAGACGTGCAAACTAGTTTTTAGTTATTCAAAGCAAAAGGCGAGTCAATTGACTCGCCTTTTTGTTTTCTGGAATAAACAAAACGAATTTATTTTGCTAATTCAATCATCACCGCAGTATACATTTTTAAATTGAGTACAAATTGTTTCATAGTAATAAATTCATGCTCAGAGTGACCGGTATATTCAGCACCAGGCATTGATGGGCCAAAAGCTACAGCATTTGGAAATAGGCGCGAATTAGTGCCTCCGCCAATGGCAATAGGTTTGGCATTTTTATTACCGGTAAAATGTGAAAACACTGACAATAAGGTACTAATATGTGGTGCATCACCTTGAACAAAGGGGTCGCCAATATAATGGTCTAATTCCGTAATATCAGCCATATTTTTTAATTTCCAACTGGCAATAGCATGATTAATTTCATTGCGTAATTGCTGCGCTGATTTCCCTTTTGGTCTTCGGATATTGATGTTTAATTCAATATTACTTTTATTCTGTTTGATCACTGTCGGGGAAACGGTCATCGGTCCCATGAAGTTATCGGCATAAGCAATTTTGCCAAATTTTTTCCCTTCTAAGCCAAGACCTATATTGTCATTGATAAAATTCACTAATGTCCCAGCGCCGTTATTTGACCAACGCATATCTGATAATAAATCTGCTAAGTAAGGAATAGCATTTACACCTTCTTGAGGCTTTGATGAGTGTGCCGATTTTCCCAAAGCCGTGATGATCAGCTGTTTATCTTTTAGAGTTAAATCAAATGAAACGCCTGAATAGCTTTGAGCTTTAGTCATTAATGCTTGTAATAAATTAATATCAGCATTTTCAATAATGGCTTTAGCATCTTCTGGTATTTGGCTGCCAAAATAACCACCTTCAAAATGGCTAATATAAGCATCTAAAGTGGGTGTTTTATTGTGTTTATTAAAGGCGATTTTTAATGTGCCATAGCCTTTTTCTGCAGTAACAACTGGGTATTCGGCATCTATTGTAATATTAGTTTGCGGTAATACATTATGTTTGACATATTCTTCTAAAGGCCCCCAATCAGACTCTTCTGCCATATAAATATAAAGTTCAAGGCGTTTATTCAACTTGATATTTTTGTCTTTAATCGCTTTCATTGCATATAAAGCAGTTGAAATAGGGCCTTTATCATCTTCGGTACCACGAGCGATAAGTTTGCCTGGCTCTGTAGTCGTGTCTAATTGAAAAGGCGACTTAGCCCATTTTTTAGGATTGACTGGCTGTATATCACCATGAGTAATAATACCTACACGCTCTTTACTTTCACCTAGACTGATAATAACAATATAACCTTTATCACTATATTCTAAACCAAGTTGCAGAGCTTGTTTCTTTAACTCTTTTTTAAACGCAATATGTTCGGGGTTGTCAGTCGATTTTACGCCGTCGACAGCAACTGTGTTGTATTTAACCAGTTCAGCAAGACTATCTACCATAGCTTGTTGATAGTTTTCTACAGCATATTTTGCTGTACTTTCAGCTAAACTACTGACTTGATTGGCATTAGCATTTATCGCCATAATCAAGCTAATAAATGATAATGTGCATAAACGCGGTAGCTTAACGCTTTTAAAGATCAATTTATAAAACACGAGTCGTCCTTCAATGATGAGTAAATGATTAACTTTCGTAATTTTCATTCTTCTGCTTAAGGGCATTAAAGAGGAAAGTTACTAGAGAGTATCCTTAAACTATAATAATATCGGCTTAGTTAAAACAGCTACAATAAACTAAAAATTAAACTTACACAGTTTTATTAGGAAATAAATTATTTTCATGAAACAAGACTTTAGGCAGGCAAAGTATTTAAATGAGTCGGGCTCTAAACAAGGCCAATATTTTATCAATCGTCTTGATTATTTTGAGTTCCATCAATATCCCAGTTATAAAAAGCATAAAGTTTTTACCATTATTGGCTTTTTCTTAGGCTTGTACCTTTTAAGTTATGCTCACTTTTTCTCAAGCGTATTTTGGCTAGTTTATGTGGTGGGGTGTTTGTATTTGTCATATATTAGCTGTGCGACGTTGATTATTTTACAGCGCCAAATTTGTCGCTATCGTGGTTATATTTTTTACCCTAAACACTGGTTAGCGTTTTTTACAGCTATCCAAAAAGAAGTCGACATTCAAGATTTTGATTCGATTGCCACGCTTGAAAAAAAATAAAAATCCCCTATTTAATTATGACTAATATTAACTTGAGTAACCTATGTCGAACCTAACAATTAGAACTGCCACCATTGAAGATACTGAAACAATTTTATACTTTATTCGTGAGCTTGCTATTTATGAAAAAGCCGAGCATGAAGTTTTAGCAACCACTGAGAGCATTCAATCAAGCATGTTTGGAGAACGAGGTGGTGTGCATGGCTTAATTTGTGAATTAAACGGCAAGGCGATTGGTTTTTCGGTGTATTTTTATAATTATTCAACTTGGTTAGCAAAACCAGGACTTTATTTAGAAGACTTGTATGTTTCGCCTGAGTATCGTGGCCAAGGTGCTGGTGTTGCGTTATTGAAGCGCTTGGCTAATATTGCCGTTTCTGAAGGTTGTGGCCGTTTTGAGTGGAGCTGTTTAGATTGGAACACTCCTTCAAGAGAGTTTTATGAATCACTTGGCGCAGAGCCACAAAATGAATGGCTTGGCTATCGAATGTCAGGAAGTACATTGATAAATTTTGCTCAATAATTGCCGATAAATAGAGAGTTAAAGCGCTTCCTACCTTATTGCTACATAGGTAAGCGCTTTTTTATTCGGTAATATTTATCTGTTTAATGGCACGTAACGTATGAAAATTTTTATCAGGGTAACAGCAATGTTAGTGATTGCATTATTAATAGAGATCTAAAAATGACGATAAAATTTGCCATCATTGGTAGCAACAAAATTACCGAGCAGTTTTTACAAGCAGCATTTGAAGATCAACGGTTTTCACTACAAGCGGTATATTCTCGTCAACTGAGCAGAGCGAAAACCTTTGCAACAAAGTACGGTGCAGCTGAAGTTTTTGATGATTTAACTGAGTTAGCTCAATGTAAAAATGTTGATGCGGTATACATTGCCTCACCGAATAGTTGCCATGCAAAACAGGCAATAATGATGATGCAAGCAGGAAAACATGTGTTATGTGAAAAACCTATAGCCGTTAATTGTGATGAATTTGAGCGTATGATTACCACAGCAAAGCAGCACAATGTTTGCTTAATGGAGGCCATGCTTAGCTCATTTGTCCCCAACTTTTTACAAATAAAAAAGACGCTGAAAACAATAGGGCAATTAAGAAGTTTCTCCGCCAGCTTTTGTCAATATTCTTCGCGTTATCCCGCTTATTTAAATGGCGAAAATCCGAATACTTTTAATTTAGCTTTTGCTAACGGCGCATTAGTGGATATTGGTATTTACCCGCTCTATGCTGCCATTTCATTATTTGGTCAACCGGACAATGTTACCAGCCAATGTACTAAACTCGCCTCGGGTGTTGATGGTTGTGGTGTGTTACTACTTGATTATAAAAAAGAATTTCAACTACAAGCAACGGTGAGCTTTTCCAAAATAAGTTCAGGCGAAAACATTGGGGAAATACAAGGTGAGCTAGGGCGTATAGTTTGGCATCACTCCTCGTTATTTAATCAGGTTAAGGTGATAAACAATTATGGTGAAGAACAAGATTTAACCATAGAACAAAAAGGCAATTGTATGGTTTATGAATGCAAACATTTTTTAGATCTCATCATGGAAAGTAAAATACAGTCACCAGTAAACACATGGGAACACTCTTTAGCTGTTTTACAGGTTATTGAAATGGCAAGAAACCAGCAAGGCATTGTTTACCCTAACGATAACGTGTGAATTTATTACCTTAGTCTATACTCAATAATACATTTATATTTAACTTGTCATCGAATAAGTTCGTTAGACAACGTTTAGGGTGTTTACTGTGGCTGCAGAAAAAGAATTAGAAATTATTTCTCAGGTTGAATTAGATAATCTATTACGTATTAGTGAGTTTATTGAGCAAGGTGATGAAAACTCTCTAGTGAGCGAATTAAAGAAAGCTATTCTAGATTCTGGGAAATTAGAAATAAATCAATGGGAGTCACTAAGAGATCACATTCGTGAAATTGAAGAGTTAGTTCCCCATATAGATTTGATCATCAAATTAAAAAAAGAAAAAAAACGCTTTAAGTGATATAACTTACCTTATTTGTCAATATGTAAATAAAAATCCCCCTAACGATATATTCTCTATTATAATAGCCTGAGATTATAAGTGAGGATTGTTATGAAAGTTTGTGGTGTAGAGTTAAAAGGTAGTGATGCCATTATTTGTGTTATGTCGAAGGCGAATGGTTTATATGATATTCCACATATTCGTGTCCCTAAACTTTCTATTAAAGATGCCGGTGATGCCGATCATCTAAGAGATTTTCAATTTGCATTTTCAAAATTAGTTGAAGATTATAAAATTGATAAAGTGGTCATTAAAGGCCGAGCGCTTAAGGGAAAGTTTTCCGGTGGCCCTGTTGGTTTTAAATTAGAAGCGGCTATCCAGTTAATTAACAATTTACCGGTTGAAATACTATCATCGAGCTATGTAAAAAATGCCTTAGCTAAAACGCAAGTGAATATTGATTTTAGAGATACTGGCTTGAAAAACTTTCAAGAAACGGCATTTCAAACAGTGTTTTCGTATTTAGATAATAACTAAAATATGGACTTCCCAGAAGTGTTGAGTCATCAGCACTTCCATTCTAATCAAACCTCATTCTAAATCTTATCCTAAAAGAGCGATATAGTGACTAGCTGTGCCATTAATTGTTGTGCAATACTTTTGCAATACGCTCCAATAATTCAATTGCTTGAAATGGTTTTTTTAAAGCCGAGCTAACGAGTGCCTTATCTTCGCCAGAAAGATCACTCCCTTGATAACCGCTGACAAATAATATTGGAATGTTTGGGTATTGCTCTTTGACTATTTTCGCAAACTCTAATCCACCCATATTGGGCATAATGACATCACATAAAATAATGTCTACCGTCAAAAATGTTAATTTTTCTAAAGCCTCTTCTGCACCTGATGAAGCAATCACGGTATAGCCGGCATTCGCTAAAATTGTTGTGGATAATTCAACTAAAGCAGGCTCATCATCGATAACTAAAACGGTTCCACAAGGAGTGGTGGTTGTATTTTGAATGGCACTTTTATCTCTATGATAGTTTGCGGTGTGAGTCACAGGGATCAATAATGCGATTTCGCAGCCGTTTCCTAAAGAAGAGGTGATGGTAACCTTTCCTTTTAAGCGTTCAATAAAACCGTACACTTGACTTAAACCTAAACCAGTACCACCTTTCCCTTTCGTGGTAAAAAATGGCTCTAACGCTTTTTGCTGCGTTGCCTCATCCATACCATTGCCACTATCTTTGATGGTTAAACTGACATAATCCCCCACTAAAATATTCAGTGCGCTTGCTTGTTTTTTATCGATATTTAATCGCTGTGTGCTGATGTTTATTTCGCCATTTTCAGGGATTGCATGCATGGCGTTTATCGTTAAGTTTAGAATACAATCTTCAAGCTCAGCTTTATCAATACTAGTTTTTGGCAGGTTTTCATCAAGAGAATAAGTTAAATGTATTCTGGGGGTAATGGTTTTTTGTAGCATGTCAAATTCATCGAGCAAGATATTATTGATATTAACTTCTTCTGTTTCGATAATGTTTTTACTGGCAAACGATAAAAGCTTTTGGGTAAGCTTAGCCCCTCGGTAACTCGCCTTTTGGATATGTTGAGTGTATTTACTTAATTTATCATTTGCAGATAAATTTTTAGCTAACAGCTCAGAGTAACCATTGATAATGCCTAATAAATTATTAAAGTCGTGGGCTATTCCGCCGGTTAAATTACCTAGAGCATCCATTTTTTGAGATTGTTTTATCGTTTCTTGTTGTTGTTGAAATATTGTTAAATCATGGCAAGTGCCAATAAAGCGGATGTTACCATCTTTATCTTTTGGTAATTCAGCAATATGCAAATGTAAGGGGAAAATTTCCCCATCTTTTTTAAGTCCAAAAATATCCTTACCCACACCGATAATATTAGCGTCTTTATTTTTGATCAGTTCGTCAAGTTCGTTAGGCGTTAGCTTTTCATTATTTTGAGGGAGAAGTGAGGATATTTTTTTTCCTGCAAGTTGTTCTGCTGTATAGCCAAAAATTTCGGTAACCGTATTGTTTACTGATAAAATTACGCCAGTGTGGTCAAAAATAAAAATCGCATCAATAAGCGCATTAAAAATTTCTGCTTGCTCTTGTTCTTTTAGATAGAGAGAGTTCAACGCATCATGCTCTGCGGTTACGTCATTAACTAAAGATGCAATACCAATTACCTTTTCATTTTCATCGAGTAATGGCGTGTTATACCACTCACATAAAATGACGTTTCCTTTTAATGTCAGGTTTTTATGTAAGTTATATTGGTTTTTCTTATTTGATAACAATTCTGCATGGCTCTTGTAAACCTCATTTCTTTGATTTTCAGGCACTAATATTTCTAATGCATCTTTAGTGTGAAAATCTTGTAATGTAAAACCAAATATTTTTTCAGCTGCTTTATTCCAGTTGACAATCGTAAAGTCAGGATCCCATTCAATAACGGCTAAAGGGGTATTAGTAATATGAAAGTCAACCTTATCCAGTGCTTGTTGAAGTGCTTGTTGATCTTTTTGTTCCTTTAACTCATGAGCAACACGCGCCGCAAAAACGTCTAATATTTCAATGAAGTAGCCATCTTCCATTAATACATTGTTGTCCATAATAGATAAAAAGCCGATTACCTCCTGATTAGTATTTTTAATATTCACACCAAGATAAGACTGAATATTATGATGAATCAACCATTCGTCATGAGGAAACAAGTTGCTGACATTGTTTGGGTAATTACACAAATGCTGTTTAAGTAATATCTCACAAGGGGAGTTTTTAACTAAAAAAGTAATATTAGGGAGCAGTTGATTGTTTTTAGTGAAGACTATACTTGTGGCAGTTTGAGGTTGGCTATCATCTAATAGACTGATCATGACATAGTTCGTATGGTAAATACGTGTTATTTCATTAAGTAGGTTTTTGAAAAAATTCTCGCTAGATAAACCCGCTATTCCTTTCACAATATCTTGAATAGCCGTTAATGTTTGGGTTTGCTTAGTAATATCACGCACCTGCGCAATAATACTGACTATTTTATTATTGTCGCTAATCAATGGCTGATAGGAAATTTCTAGGTTTTTCAATAAGCCTTTTATTGAAGATACGGTGATATTTTGTTTAGACACTTCCCCTGTTAAGCACTGGTTGATTTTTTTTTCTGTACTTGTTTGGTCAACTTTACCTTCTAACCCTCTAAAAATTGAGGAGAAATTTTTATTGATTATCTTTGTTTTTGGTTTGCTCAAGAAGTTCTCTGTGGGAGTATTAACCTCTTTAATGACACCTTTTGTCGATAATACAAAGAGCATTTCATATGATTGTTCGAATATTTGTGAAAATCTTTCTTCAGCGGCCTTAATTTTTTTTGAGGCCTGATCTTGGTCTTTTTTTAATTTTCTAACGTAATCCATAATCGCAATGCTGAGTAATGTTGCTAACATCATTACCCCAATGCGGCTTGATTCAATAGTGATAAGCTTAACGTCTCTAAATATGCCCAATTGAAGTGGCCCGTAAAAAAGATAACTGGCATTTAAAAAACACAGTCCGATAAAAATGAACCTTGCATGGTATTGTTTTTTTAACCAGGCATATCCGCTATAAAATAAACCTAAGAATGGAAAAATAAAAACCCCGACAATATACAGTTTGTGAGGTAATAACAGTGTTGTTGTTAGCAGTAATAAAATGATCAATGACCAAAAACTGAAAAATGCATACTTAATGGTGAAATAAAGTTTATTGGTAAACTTATTTAGCAATAACTCATCAAAATATAAAAAAAGTCCCACTATTGCCGCAATGTTACAAAACATGAAGAGTAAGGTTGCATATTGATAGTAATTTTCAGGGAGAAATGAGAGAAAAATGCCGTCATAAATGCCATAAGAAGCAAATACACTAAAGATGTATAACACTAAATATAATTGGCTTTTAATTTTAAAAATATAGAAAAAGAAAATATTAACCAATAATAAGACAAACATTACCCCTAAAAAAATGCCGGTGATCAGTTTATGTGATAATTCTGACTCAAGGAGCGTTTTTTCTGCGAGGAGTGAAAAGCTTATCGTTAATGGTGTGGTTGTTTTTACTTTGATGAAATACGTCTTTGTGTGATTTTTTTTTATGAGAAGGGGGAATATTATTCTATTGCTGTTAACTTCTCTTTTAGCTATGGGCTTTAAAAATCCAGATTGCAAAAGAGAAAATGCGCCATTTTCTTGTGGTGTATAAAAATCAAAAAACTGGATTGATTTATTGTTGTTCTTGAAAAACCACTTGGCATTATCCGCGTTGTTCTTGATAGTAAATTTAAACCAAAATGTTGATTTTGAAAATCCTAAATGAGCAGCGGAACTGTCAAAGTCTTTAAAATTATCACTAAATTGCTGGGTTGAAACAGTTGTTATGGTTAATTGGCCAGTTTTATCTTCATATATTTTAAGGTGTTTCTCTAGTGATTGTGGTGTTAATTTATTCACTAACTCAAAGCTATTTTTTGCGTAACAATGAGTGTTCACAAATAACAATAGTAAGTAAGCGCAATACCTCATTAAATTGAGAAAGGTAGTTTTGTGTTTTATTGAGATAATAACCACTCCGATAAACTTTCAAAGGACAATGGTTTTGCAATAAAATAACCTTGAGCATAATCGCAGCCTAACTCATGTAATTTATTGAGTATTTCTTTGTTTTCAACACCCTCAGCAAGAGTTCTCATGTTGAGCATGTCGCCAAGCATGATGCAGATTTTGACTATTACCATAGCTTCCTTGTTATTTAGCATTTTTGAAACAAAAGCTCTATCAATTTTCAATTCATTAAAAGGCGCTTGGTAAAGCTGTTGTAATGAGGAATATCCGGTACCAAAGTCATCAATAGAAAGATGAAAACCTTTCATTCTCAGTCTGTTAAGCACATCAAGGGAAGAGGTTAACTCACCCATAACCGCACTTTCAGTTAATTCTAAGGTGATACTTTCGGGATTAATGCCATTTTTGTCTGTAATATTTTTAAGTAACTCAGGAAATATCAAGGAGATGATGTTTTCTGATGTCACATTCACCGAGAGTTTCATAAAGGGGTGGTTGACTTTTAGCTGACGCAAATCTTCGGCGGCTAAACTTAACACCACACTGGTTAAATGATCAATTAGCGCATACTTCTCGATCAAGTAAATAAATTTATCCGGGTAAATTAAGCCTAGTTGTGGGTGAAACCAACGAACTAATGCTTCAATGCTTTTTACTTTTCCAGTTTTTAAGTTTATTTGCGGCTGATAATGAAGAATAAACTCATGGTTAAATAAAGCTGATTCAAGATCTATTTTTGAGAACTCGACATCATTACTTTGAATTTTTTCTTTTTGAATGAAGTTATCTTTAATGCTTTTCAATAAAGTAACGAAATAGGCTATTTCAAACGGTTTGGTGAGTGTTTCTATGACAGGAATATTGTGAGCTTCAGCAAGTTGTTGCGCTGAATGTAAAACTTTATTATCGAAACCACTGATTAATATCAACGGGCAATAACATTTTCGCTTAGCTAACTCTCGAATAACTTCAATACCGTCGATCTGAGGTAAGATCAGATCTAAAACTAAAATAGTATTATTAGAAATTTTTTTATCTAAGAAAGCGATTGGATCAATACTAAAATCTACACTCCATCCTTCATCACCTGCTACTTCACTTAGCAATTGTGCATATTGTGGGTCATCATCCAAGATAAATAAATTATAATTTTCAGACATTTAAGTAAGTCTTATAAAATAGTAACACTCCAATAGATTAACTATAGAACAAAATAGTTAAATTTAAACAGCAGTGCTTAAATATTCTATCTGTTTTTCATTATGATAGCGTGAAAACCAAAGGTAACTTCAGCGCGACAACCCAACACTAGTAGAAGAGGGGGCATCGGTATGTGGCTTTTCGCATAGACGTTAGGATATTCGGTTATTTAAAACGAAAAAAAAGACGCTAAAAAGCGTCTTTAATTCTTTAAGTGGTGGAGCGGGGGGGAATCGAACCCCCGTCCAAAAAACCTACATCCTCGGTACTACATGCTTAGTCGATTATTTATTTAACCAATTAGACGCCAATCGACAGGCTTCGTCATGGTGAGCTTAATACTATTTCGCGGTTCAGCCTTAAGCGTGCTTCCCTCGCTATCCTATTTGGGGTGACCATCGATCCTCTAAGCAACAGGAAAGTTTATGAGGCGATGGCTAGCCTTAAGCGGCTAGTGCGAACGTTTCGTCGTTTGCAATTATAGTTTTGCGGCTTTTTACCAGGCCAACCGCCCCTGGGCATGCACCTTGGGTTTCGTGAATCTTGTCGAATCCTAGATCCGCCCCAAAGTTTTTACAATGTCATTATAGCTGAAACTAGCCTATAAAGCGTATTGTACAGCGCTTACTTTCAATTAACAACGTGGTATTTTTTAACCAGTTATCGATAAGTTAACGATCTAAATTCTTATTTTTCATTAATCGACCTTTATCTACTGCCCACTCTCGGTCTTTAATGTCAGAGCGTTTATCGTGGTCTTTTTTACCTTTACCTAAATAAAATTCAAGTTTTACCCAACACGCTTTCCAATACATCGCTGTTGCTATTAATGAGTAGCCATCACGTTCGACGGCACCAATAAGTTTGTCTAACTCTCTACGGTTCAGTAGTAACTTTCGGTCACGATTAGGATCACAAACCACATGACTAGAAGCTGCGTTAAGCGGCATTATTTCGGCGCCTAATAGGTAAGCTTCACGATCCTTAATATGCACGTAACAGTCTGATATATTGACTTTTCCGCTACGAATACTTTTAATTTCCCAACCTTGTAAGCTCATACCCCCTTCAAACTTATCAGTAAGTGAGTAGTTATGGCGTGCTTTTTTATTGAGTGCAATTGTATTGCTATTCGATTTTTTTGATTTCTTTTTTGACATTAGCTTTCCATCATTAACCGCGCCATTATACAAAGAATTATCATTTTTCATATGACTAATTTAGATTTTCTAAGACTTGACTAAGATTAATGTCTTTTATTATCACCTTTGTTATCATTAGGCTTTAATTTTAGGGGGTTTGATGCCATCAATTAGTCGAAGCGCTTTAGTCATGTTTAGCGTTGAACAAATGTACCAACTTATCAATGATGTTTTAGCTTACCCTGAATTTATCCCTGATTGCGGTGACAGTAAAATAATTTCACAAAATGCTAATGAAATGACGGCGGCCTTGCTCGTTGCTAAAGGCGGTTTGAAGAAGTGGTTTACTACTCAAAATACGTTAGTTCAAAATAGTACAGTGAGCATGACTTTGGTCGATGGTCCTTTTAAAAATTTAGTGGGGAGCTGGCAGCTAACCTCGTTATCAGAAGATGCTTGTAAAATAAGTTTACACTTAGAATATGAATTTTCGAGTAAGGTATTTGATTTAGCTTTCGGTCGCGTATTTAATGGTATAGCGAATAATATGGTACAAGCGTTTACCGAGCGTGCCAAATCAGTTTATGGAGTAAAAATTGGATAGTTCAGAGATGGAAAGCATAGCGAAAGAGACTACTTTGGTGCAAGTTGAAGTTGTTTTTGGTACCCCTACAGAGCAAGAGTTATTAGTTGTTGAGGTGTCTGAAGGCACTTCCGTTGAGCAAGTGATTAATTTGTCAGGTATTTTAAAAAGCTTTCCTGAAATTGATTTAAAGGTCAATAAAGTGGGAATTTGGAATAGGACGGCGAAATTAACTGATAGCATTAAGGATCTTGATCGTATTGAAATTTACCGTCCATTAATTGCCGATCCTAAAGAAGTAAGAAAACGCCGTGCAGATAAAGCAAAAGAAGAAGGTCGAGCAGACAAAGTGACCGGCGGTAGAGTTGATCCTAGAAGATCAAAAAGTCAATAAGGGCTTTTTTAATTCTACCTATATCCATTTTTGTTAGTAAATAATGTGTTAGTACGAAGTGATTCAAAAAAAAGCAGCTGGTAAGCTGCTTTTCTGTATGTGCTGTGTTCTAGCTTAGTTTACGATAGGAGTATAATAACTTTCAGGAAGTTCAAAATCACCTTGTGCATCAACAAGTTTATTTTCTTCAAACTTTACAACAAATTCTTTTGTCGAGTTAAATTTATCATTTCTACCTGACTTAAATCGATAGACGTAATGCCAAGTGTTTTTGTTAAAAGAATCAAGTACCACAGGGCTACCAAGGACAAATTTAACTTGTTCTTTAGTCATGCCTATTTGTAATTTGTCGATGTCTTTTTGCTCTAAATAGTTGCCTTGCGGAATATCAATACGAAAAATCCAGCTTGAACATGCAGAAATTGATAATACTAAACTGATAACTAAAACTCGAAACAACATGATAATACATTTATCCTATAAATAATGAACGGGGATAATAACTAAGCCAGCCATCAGATACAAAAGATTTTTAGTTTATTTCTTGATCTGTTTAACTTGCCAGTAATTCCTCTGCGTTTGCTAGGCTATTATTTGTGATCTTATCGCCTGCGAGTAAACGCGCAATTTCTTGGACTCGAGCATTTTTAGATAGTTCCGTGACTTTAGTTTCAGTATGCTCGCCATCCGTTAATTTAGTGACAAATAACTGTTGATGACCTTTACTTGCGACCTGTGGTAAATGGGTAACGCAAATAACTTGAGTGTTATGAGCAAGTTGTTGTAACTTGCTACCCACCATTGCCGCCGTTGGACCGCTAATACCAACATCAACTTCATCAAATATTAGTGTTGGCGTTACAATTTTGTCGGCGAGTATCACCTGAATGGCTAAACTGATCCGAGATAGTTCACCACCTGAGGCTACCTTATTCATTGGAGCAAGTTCCTGTCCGGGGTTTAAACTAATTAAAAAATTAATCTCATCGAAACCATGCGAAGTTAGCTTTCGGTTTTCGCTTGATTCAATACTCACAGAAAACTGACCATGCTCCATATTAAGCTCATGCATACTTTTGGTGATTTTCTTGCTGAGTTTTTGTGCCGCACTGATTCTTGATTTAGTGAGCTTTTTGGCACTTTCACTATAGTTATTTTCAGCGTTTTCAATTTCTTGGTAAATAACATTTAAACGAGATTCATCACTAGAGATCAATGTAAGCTCTTGTTTAAGTTGTTGATGAAATTCGGCTAAATTTTCAGGTGCTACCTTATGTTTTTTCGCTAACTGTACTGCAGTAGAAAATCGCTCTTCAATCATTTGATATGTACTGGGGTCTAGCTCTAGTCGATCGTAATAACTTTTTAGCTCGTTATTGGCATCTTCTAATTGCAATAAACTTTCATTAAGTTGCGATGAAAGCTCAGTGAGTTTGGGATCTAATTCGGCTAATAAATTAATTTTTTCACAAGTGTTTCTTAAGCTATCAGTAATATTAAATTGTTCGTTTTCTGATAATGACTGCAAAGCTGACAAAGACATTTCCAATAACTGCTGACTGTTACTATGACGTTTATAATCATTGTCCAATTGCTCAAATTCACCTTCAACAAGAGCAAATTCATCAAGCTCATTGACCTGATACTGTAATAATTGTTGTTGAGCATTTCGTTGAGTTTGATTTTCTTGAAGTTTTTTACTTTCATGGTTTAGCGCTTGCCATTGTTGAAAGTGAAATTGTAACTTAGCTAATAAGTCACTATGCTCCGCATAACTATCAATGAGTTGGCGTTGCTCTGAAGCTTTGACTATTAGTTGATGTTCGTGTTGGCCATGAATGTTAATTAAAAAGTGGCCGATTTCTTTTAATTGGGCGAGTGGCACTTGGCTACCATTGATAAATGCTTTGGAGCGTCCTTCTGCTGAAATTAATCGTCGAAGAATACATTCATTGTCTTCTGTAGAAATTTCATTTTTTTCTAACCACTTTTGAGCTGGTGTATTATCACAGATAGTAAATGTAGCTGACAGTTCAGCTTTTTTACAATTAGGTCGTACAACATTTGTTACTGCGCGATCCCCTAAACAAAGACCAAGTGCATCAATAGCGATTGATTTACCTGCCCCTGTTTCACCCGTTATTGTGGTCATACCGTTGCGCCAGTCAATATCAAGCGAGCGAACAATGGCAAAGTTTTGAATGTTTAATTGTAAAAGCATAACCGATCCAATACTGTATAAATACTTAGGTGTTAATTTATACAGTAAATAGGGAGGATTCAATAGTTTTTTTATGAATATAGGTAATTAACTGTTTTACCGATGAATATTTTTATAAGGCGGGTTAATAGAGCTTGTTACCCCAACTTAATTTACTTCTTAAAACATTAAAGTAGTTATGATCAAGCGGGTGAACAAGGCGAAGCGTATTACTACTTTTTCTAATAATGACTTCATCTCCGGGCATTACCGCAAGAATTACGTGTCCATCGCAACTCACTTGTAAATTTTCGTAGTTTTCGTTGGCGAGAATTAATTTTATTTCACTGTTACCATCGACTACTATAGGTCTACTGGTTAATGTATGAGGAAACATCGGCACGAGTGACAGGGCGCTTAAATTTGGCGTTAAAATTGGACCGCCTGCTGACATGGAATAAGCAGTTGAACCTGTTGGTGTTGACACGATCAGGCCATCTGAGCGTTGACTAAACATAAAGCTGCCATCAATATACACTTCAAACTCAATCATGCTTGCCACTTTGCCAGCATGGAGTACGGCTTCATTTACCGCACTATTTGAACTTTTCAACTTGCCATGTCTATATACTTCAGCTTCAATAATAAACCGTTGTTCAGACCGAGATTTTCCGGCAAGGATTTGTGTCAATGGTTCAATCAGATCATCAGGAGATAAGTCTGTTAAAAAACCTAGGTTTCCTCGGTTTACACCGAGCACATCAATATCATAACAAGATAAAACCCTTGCTGCGCCTAGCATGTATCCATCGCCACCAACCACAATAGCGAGCTCTGCTATTTCACCTATCTCGGTGACAGTGTTAATTTTTATATTATCAAAGTCTAGAGAGTTAGCGACAGAAGTTTCCACCACAACTTGATAACCTTGCTTGTCAAGAAATTGGTATAATGCAGTGATGGTTATACCTGCACCATTGTGGTTTGGTTTGCCAATTAAACCTATGGTTTTATAAAGTTTACTCATATTAAATATATATAGGGAATTTCTTACTATTAACAGCAGTTTGGCTGTATTTTTATCGCTTGTAAAGTTCACTTTTTTATAAATGTTCTACATTTGTTCTTGAATCATCAGAACAAGACCCCATAATTAGCAACATTGTTATTATTATTCGTCGTCTTTTAACGATTTATCTTGGAGTTTTTCATGACTAACGAGTCAACAGAGAATAAGAGTGCTGAAGAAATAGCAGCTGATGAACTAGCTGCACAAATTATTGATGAAGCTGAAGAGCAGGTTGAAGTACAACTTGATGCTGCCGCTGATAATATTAGTCCAGAACAAGAAAAAATAAACGAGCTTGAGTTAGCATTATCGGCAGCTCAAGCAACAGTTTCTGATCAAAAAGATTCTGTGATCCGCGCAAAAGCGGAAGTAGACAATGTTCGTCGTCGTGCAGCACAAGATGTTGAGAAAGCCCGTAAATTTGCTCTTGAAAAATTTGCCGGAGAAATGCTTGTAACGGTCGATAATTTAGAGAGAGCATTACAAAGTATCGATAAAGAAGAAGAAAACAATAAAGGCATTATTGAAGGTGTAGAATTAACTCTACAAGGCTTAATTGCTTCTTTAGAAAAGTTTGGTGTTAAAAGTGTGGATCCACAAGATCAACCGTTTAACCCTGAACTTCATCAAGCTATGTCGATGCAAGAAGTTGAAGGTGTTGCTCCTAATACCGTTATCGCTGTTATGCAAAAAGGCTATGAACTCAATGGTCGTTTAATTCGCCCGGCAATGGTTATGGTTTCAAAAGCGGCGCCAAGCGTTGATACTTCAGCATAAATAAAACTGAAAGTAATAAAAAAACCAGACTTTTTGTCTGGTTTTTTTATTCGTTAAGTGTTCAAGCTTATAAAAAACCTTAAATTGTAGTCAGTAAAAGAGAAATAACGTCTAAGCGCGATTGAAAGAAATAAAAAATGTAACTTTTTTTTACTTTTTTTAGTTGTGAACAGTTGAAATATATTTACCTGACCCCAATTTAATCTTCATCAACATATTTAATTAATTTTAATATTCGGAGGTCCTCATTATGGGCAAAATTATTGGTATTGACCTAGGGACAACAAACTCATGTGTTGCTGTACTAGATGGCGACAATGTTCGTGTAATTGAAAATGCAGAAGGCGATCGTACAACCCCTTCAATTATTGCATACACAGAAGAAGGCGAAACGTTAGTTGGTCAACCAGCTAAACGTCAGTCTGTGACTAACCCAAAAAATACATTATTTGCAATTAAGCGTTTAATTGGTCGTCGTTTTGAAGACGAAGAAGTACAACGCGATATAAAAATTATGCCTTTTGGTATTGTTAAAGCCGACAACGGCGATGCATGGGTTACCGCACGTGATAAAAACGTTGCGCCACCACAAGTATCAGCCGAAGTTTTAGCAAAAATGAAAAAAACTGCCGAAGACTTTTTAGGTGAAACTGTTACTGAAGCAGTAATTACTGTGCCTGCTTACTTTAACGATTCACAACGTCAAGCAACTAAAGATGCTGGTCGTATTGCGGGTCTTGATGTTAAACGTATCATCAACGAGCCAACAGCTGCAGCACTTGCTTACGGTATGGACAAAAAGCAAGGCGATAAAGTTGTTGCGGTATACGATTTAGGCGGTGGTACATTCGATATCTCAATTATTGAAATTGATGAAGTTGAAGGTGAGCATACTTTTGAAGTATTAGCGACTAACGGCGACACGCACTTAGGTGGTGAAGATTTCGATAACCGTTTAATCAACTACTTAGTAGCTGAATTTAAGAAAGACCAAGGTATGGATTTAACAACTGATCCATTAGCGATGCAACGTCTTAAAGAAGCGGCTGAAAAAGCCAAATGTGAGCTATCTTCTGCGCAACAAACAGATGTGAATTTACCTTACATTACCGCTGACGGTTCTGGTCCTAAGCACATGAACATTAAAGTGACACGTGCAAAGTTAGAGTCACTTGTTGAAGATATGGTAAAAGCGACTTTAGAGCCACTTAAGCAAGCGCTAAAAGATGCTGACTTATCAGTAAGTGACGTAAATGACGTTATCTTAGTAGGTGGTCAATCTCGTATGCCAATGGTTCAAAAAGCGGTAAGTGAGTTTTTCGGTAAAGAGCCACGTAAAGACGTTAACCCTGATGAAGCGGTAGCTTCTGGTGCAGCGATTCAAGCGGGTGTTCTTTCTGGTGATGTTACTGACGTTCTTCTTTTAGATGTTACGCCATTATCATTAGGGATTGAAACAATGGGTGGTGTGATGACTAAGGTTATCGACAAAAACACCACTATCCCAACCAAGCAATCGCAAACATTCTCAACAGCTGACGATAACCAAGCTGCGGTAACTGTACATGTGGTTCAAGGTGAGCGTAAGCAAGCATCTGCTAACAAATCTCTTGGTCAATTCAACCTTGAAGGTATTGATCCAGCACCACGTGGTACGCCACAAATTGAAGTAACTTTCGATATTGATGCGGATGGTATCTTACACGTTACAGCGAAAGATAAAAATACAGGTAAAGAGCAAAAAATTACCATTAAAGCTTCTTCTGGTTTATCTGATGATGAAGTTGAGCAAATGGTACGTGACGCAGAAGCGAATGCTGATGAAGATGCGAAATTTGAAGAATTAGTTCAAGCACGTAACCAAGCTGATGGCATGGTACATGCGACTCGTACTCAAATAACTGAAGCTGGTGATGATTTACCTGCTGAAGATAAAGAGAAAATTGAAGCGGCATTAGCTGAACTTGAAACAGCACTTAAAGGTGATGATAAAGAAGCTATTGAAGCGAAATCTCAAGCAGTTATCGAAGCATCAGCTAAGTTAATGGAAATTGCTCAAGCGAAAGCACAAGCACAAGGTGGCGCACCGGAAGGTGGTGCTGAAGCTCAAGGTAATGATTCAGCAGATGATGTTGTCGATGCCGAGTTTGAAGAAGTTAAAGAAGATAAGTAATCACTGTCGTTAGTTTGGTCTAATTTTTGTTGAAGGTGCTAACATCATAAATAGTGTTTCACCTTCTTCTCAATACGACTGTATAACACAGCTTATCATTTAACAAAGCGTCGATGATTATCGGCGCTTTGTTATGTTTTAAATGAAGATTAACGTATTAATTTTATTGGTTATTTTAAAGTAAGTAACAAAATTGATATCAATAGATGTGAAGTAAAGAGAATTATGTCAAAACGTGATTATTATGAAACGCTCGAAGTAGCTAAAGATGCAAGTGAGCGAGAAATTAAAAAAGCTTACAAACGTTTAGCAATGAAGTATCACCCTGATCGAAATAAAGGTGATAAAGCGAAAGAAGAAACGTTTAAAGAGATCAAAGAAGCTTATGAAATTCTAAACGATGATCAAAAGCGTGCGGCTTATGATCAGTATGGTCATGCGGCTTTTGAACAAGGCGGTCACGGTGGTGGCGGTGGTTTTGGCGGTGGCGGATTTGGCCAAGATTTTGGTGATATCTTCGGTGACATTTTTGGTGGTGGCGGCCGTGGACGTCAACAACGTCAGCAACGTGGCTCTGATTTACGCTATAACTTAGAAATGTCTTTGGAAGATGCCGTAAAAGGTAAGTCGGTTGAAATTAAAGTGCCGACGTATGTAAGTTGTGATCCATGTGATGGCTCTGGTGCGAAAAAAGGTACGAGTGCAAAAACATGTTCAACTTGTCACGGTCATGGTCAAGTACAAATGCGCCAAGGGTTGTTTGCTGTTCAACAAACCTGTCCGACATGTTCTGGTAAAGGTAAAGTTATTTCCGACCCTTGTACTTCATGTCGTGGTCAAGGACGCGTTGAAAAAACCAAAACACTTAATGCTAAAGTTCCTGCCGGTGTTGATACGGGAGATAGGATCCGTTTATCTGGTGAAGGTGAAGCAGGGGAGCATGGAGCACCAGCTGGCGATTTATATGTACAAGTTAATGTTAAAGATCATCCTATTTTTGTTCGTGATGAAAATAATCTTTACTGTGAAGTCCCTATTAGCTTTACTACCGCCGCGTTAGGTGGCGAAATTGAAGTGCCAACTTTAGGCGGGAAAGTGAAGCTTAAAGTCCCTAAGGAAACGCAAACCGGTAAAATGTTCCGTTTACGCGGTAAAGGTGTTAAGTCAGTTCGTAGCCATGCAACTGGTGACTTAATGTGTAAAGCGGTTATAGAAACCCCAGTAAATTTATCGGGTGATCAGGCAGATTTATTGCGTCAACTTGAAGAAAAAATGGGTAAAAATCATACAAAACACCGACCCAAAGAAACCGGGTTTTTTGATAATGTTAAAAAGTTTTTTGATGATTTAAAAAGCTAGAATTGCATTAAAAGATAAGTAACTAAAGCCATATAAAATATTTTTATATGGCTTTTTTAATGAATTAAAAATGCACTATACTTTCTATATTATCGTGACTCTATTTTTTACTTTTAATGTCACATGAAGATATTAGAAGTGTTATCCCTAATAAACTTATATTAAGTGTAATCCATGTCAAAAATTATAATATTACTGTTGTTTATATTTGTTAATCGAACGTCTTTTGCTGCTGATGCAAAAGAACTTCCTCCTTTAGATCCTGCTTATGTTGGTGTATATGGCATGGTGTTATTTAATAAGTCTTCGAATATCTATGCCTCTCACCTCCCTTCATACGATAAACCACATAATATTCAATTGATTTATAAGATAGAAAATAAAGATTTGGCGTTGTTACAAACGGTAAGAGATGGAAGAATGATCACCGTTAAACCTAAACCCTTTAATATACAGCGACTAATGCGCGGAGAAAAAATGGTGATAAATGCCGATGTTTATTCCGGGCATTATAATAACGATGGCATGTTGGTTTATGAGAACGTGCCATTAACCTTTGCTAAGCAACTTTATGTTAGGGAAATGGTTGATTTAAAAGATCCAGAGCAGCTGCAGGAATATGATGTTATTCACTTAAGAAATAATGATAAAATTTATGTGCATCGTATTCAAAAACCACCGAGTTTTGAACATATACTTCATATTGATGTTGAAGCAGGATGTTTGGGACGTTTTAAAACCAGTAGCGCTGTTCCAAAAGAAACTGAATTGCTCTATAAGTTTATAAATTGCGGTACCATGACGCCATTGTATTACAATAGTGAAGATTTTTCATATGAAAAAACGGCTCTTTAAGAGCCGTTTGATGTAATTATGGGATATTTTTATTGTCGAGCTAATCTTCAAATGAGTTAGTCTTAAAAGAGTTAATCTTCAAAAATAGGTAATACGCCACTTCTGCTGTGTTCAAAAATTAAGGAGGTTTCTACCGTAGTCACGGCTTCTCGAGAAGTTATCGCGTTAAAAACAAATTGGCGAAGATGTTCACTGTCTTTAACTGACATATGTATGAAGTAATCATAACTACCCCCCATGTGATATAAGCTCACAATTTCTGGAAACTTTAATAAATCGTTGCGCAACTCATTCACGATTTCTTCTGAATAGGGCTGTAAGCGAATAGCCGCAATGGCTTCAATGTTACCACCAATACTTTTAAAGTTAATATCAATAAAGGCACCTTTTATAATGCCATTTTTCTTCATGCGCTTAACACGTTCTAAACAGGTGGATGGTGCAATACCTATTTGTGAGGCTAACTCTTTATTAGTGATGTCGGCATTTTCATAAAGAATGGTTAAAATCTTTAAATCGATGTCATCAAGCTTTTTCATTTGTCGTGATCTTTTTTTATAAAGTTTTCATATGTGTTCTTTCCATACTACACTTATTATTGTTTGAAAAACTAGTGTTTAATCACAAAAAATGAAATTATTATCGATAAATTTCAATGATTCCGAATTTATCACATATATAGATGTTTATAGCTAATGCTTTTATTGGTTAGTATGCTTAACTAACATTTGTTATTACTGTATCTTTGACATATTATGTCGTTGAATTTGATTCATTTATTGAGGGTGTATGCCAATTAAAGCGATCCAAGATTTTTTGAAGTTAGAAGCTGCTAGCGGTATTATTTTAATGTTTGCAGCGGTATTTGCGATGATCATCGCTAACTCTCCGTGGTCTGATTATTATGACTTATTACTCAATATTCCTGTCGTAATAGCTGTTGGGAGCTTTGAAATAGCTAAGCCATTGTTATTATGGATTAATGATGGCCTTATGGCGCTATTTTTCTTTCTTGTCGGATTAGAGCTCAAACGAGAGTTTATTGAAGGCGACTTATCTAAACCAGGTCAGATTACCTTACCAGCTATAGGCGCTGTTGGTGGTATGTTGGTACCTGCACTGTGTTACGTTGCGTTAAATTATCAAGATCCTGCTGCATTAAATGGCTGGGCAATACCAACCGCTACTGATATTGCTTTCGCCTTAGGAATTTTGGCAATCATTGGTTCAAAAGTTCCCTTGCAGTTAAAAGTCTTTTTAACCTCTTTGGCTATTTTTGATGATTTGGGCGCAATTATTGTTATTGCGCTATTTTATACTGATCAATTATCAATGTTGTCGTTAATTGTTTCTGCGGTAATGATAGCGACATTGTTTTTGTTTAATCGAAAAGGCATCACAAGTACAGCGCCGTATATTTTTATCGGTATGATACTTTGGATCTCTGTTTTAAAATCAGGGGTACATGCGACACTCGCAGGCGTAGTTTTAGCCTTTTTTATTCCCATTAAAGGAGAAGAGGGTGAGCCATCACCTTTAAAGTCTCTCGAACATAACTTACATTCCCTCGTTGCTTTTATTATTTTGCCCATTTTTGCCTTTGCAAATGCGGGCATAAACTTCGTTGGTGTCGGCTTTGAAGCTGTGCTTTCGCCAGTGCCGTTTGGCATTATTTTAGGCTTAGTTTTAGGTAAACAATTAGGTGTATTTGGTTTTTGTTTTATCGCGATAAAGCTTGGCTTTGCCAAATTGCCTGAAAACGTTAATTGGACCTTACTTTATGGTGTTGCCATGTTGTGTGGTGTTGGTTTTACTATGAGTTTATTTATTGGCTCTTTAGCTTTCGAACAAAGTAGTGATAGTCCTTTATTTCAAGATCGCTTAGGGATTGTTGTTGGCTCTCTTGTTTCTGGGATTTTGGGGTATTTATTAATCAATCGAGCGGTTAAGAATCACTAGGGGCTGTTGATCTTTCATTTTAGTTTCTGCTATAGAGTAATTTTTAAGATAACAAGGCGAAAAAAGTGCTATGTAGTCACTCTACTTTAACTATTTTTAACGCTGTTAGGTTGAAAATTGGTCATAGCCCTTTGGGTTGCCTTGAAAAAGCGTCACTCTTTGTTGCTTAAAATACATTTGGAACAACCAAACATTATATTAAGCGCCTCGAGTGCCATCTTTTTCAAGTGCAACAGAACTTTAAACTGAAAGATCAACAGCCCCTAAATAAATCAGCTAGGTTTAAATAAAAATAATGAGCGTTGATGTTTTTTAATCTCGTTTTTCGGTAAACTATGCGCAATTTTTATCACTCGTTTAAATTATGCAGCACGATTATCACGATTTAATGACTTTATTTAATCAATGCTTTTATGCTCCTTATCGCACTAAGTTAGTCAAAGGGGAGGAAGAGCCAGTTTATTTACCGGCTAATGAGCATTGTGCGGATCATCAAATTATTTTTGCTCACGGTTTTTATTCCAGTGCATTACATGAAATATCACACTGGTGTTTGGCTGGTGCTGCCCGTCGTCAATTAGAAGATTTTGGTTATTGGTACTTGCCTGATGGCAGAAATGCCGAACAGCAAAAATCATTCGAACAAGTTGAAATAAAACCTCAAGCCATAGAGTGGGCTTTTTGTGTTGCGGCCAAAAAACAATTTAATGTTTCAGCCGATAATTTAAGTGGCGTAGAGGTAGATACCTTTAATTTTAAATTATCGGTTTTACAGCAAGTTAAAGCTTATTTAACTCATGGCTTCCCTGCA
This sequence comes from Colwelliaceae bacterium 6441, assembly GCA_040779345.1. Lineage (GTDB taxonomy): Bacteria > Pseudomonadota > Gammaproteobacteria > Enterobacterales > Alteromonadaceae > Thalassotalea_H. Next base: position 565,459 of record JBFONU010000001.1, read on the forward strand.
CGCGCCCAACAGTTTATCGATGCTTTGGCGTGTTTTTATCAAGTAGAATTACCTTTAACTATAAAGCATTTCACCGACAATAATGAAGTGATGACTAAAGAGCTGTATGACTATGTTTAAGTTAGGATTTATCATTAATCCGATAGCGGGTGTTGGCGGTAGTGTGGCACTGAAAGGGAGTGATGGTGAAGGTGTTGCCGAGCAGGCTTTACTGCTGGGCGCACAAGCAAAAGCCAATGAGAGAGCAAAACTTGCGCTTGAAATATTACTTCCTTATAAAGAACAAATTGAAATTTATACAGCTGATAAGCTTATGGGAGCTGATATTGCTCAAGCATTAGGTTTTCAGGTTACTGTTATTTATCAATCGCCACACAAAGAAACAACAGCCAGTGATACTGAAAATACGGTTTCGGCCTTATTAGCAAAAGATATTGATTTGCTATTATTCGCCGGTGGTGATGGTACTGCACGTAATGTGTGTCATCGGGTTGGTGATCGTTTTCCTGTTTTAGGTATTCCTGCGGGTTGTAAAATTCATTCGGGGGTTTATGCCGTTACCCCTAAGGCCGCTGGGCGAGTTGTGGAGTTAATGGTCACTCATCAGTTGGTTACTTTAACTGATGCTGATGTTATGGATATCGATGAGTCACTTTTTCGTCAGGGCATCGTTAAAGCTAAACGATTTGGCGAGATGAAAGTTCCTTGTGAACTTAGGTATATCCAAGCGGTTAAATCAGGTGGTAAAGAGTCTGATGAATTAGTTTTACAAGATATTGCTGCCGATGTGATTAATCAAATGGACGATGAGCTTTTTGTCATTGGTTCAGGGTCGACAACGGCATTTTTGATGGAAGAATTATCATTAGAGAATACCTTGTTAGGAGTTGATCTTATTCAAGAACAATCGTTAATTGCCAACGATGTGACTGAGCCAAAATTATGGCAAATATTGCAAGAGAATACCCAGCCAGTCAAACTTGTAATTACGTTAATCGGTGGCCAAGGGCATATTTTTGGTCGAGGTAATCAGCAATTAAGTCCTCGAGTGATTAAACATATTGGCAAAGAAAATATCATTATCATTGCGACTAAAACTAAACTTAGTGCGCTAAATTCAAGACCGCTGATCGCTGATACGGGTGATAGCCTGTTAGATCAATCTTTATCAGGGTTTATGACAGTAACAACAGGGTATAACGATCACGTTTTATACCCTGTTGCAAGCCCACAATAATAAAACATAGTTTATAGGAAAGAGTTTGTGAACGTTTCAAATTTAGTTGAATTATACCAGTATTTTGATGATCTTGTTGAGCAAGATACCGACAGTGATACCTTGTTTGCGAGTAGCTATCTTCGTGGTTTTATTGCATTAGTTTCATCTCAGTTTGGTGATGAAACTCAATCATTATCTACTGAATTGTTTGCACAAGTAAGTGAAGAGCTTGATAATGCTAAATCAGAGCTCACCCCACAAGATCATGTTATTGTAAATAATTACTGGTTAACGCTGCAAAAACGTATTAGCGAGTAACACTTTTTCGGTGACCGATTTAACGAGCTACATATTAGTTAACCTTGCTAAAGCAACGTGAATTAGCAATGGCTATTGATGGTCATGGGATTGTTCGCTTACCTGAATTTTCCTTGGGATAGAGCATCAAAAATAATCAATTAATCGTTTTATTTCAATATCATCAAGAGGCCACGATTGAGATTTTCGTTGTCTATCCGAGCAGCAAACACCCATCTCCTAAAGTTTGCTGTTTTATCGATTATAATACCGATAAATTATCTGATTAAACCGCTATTTTTCGTTTAATGAGATCCCTGATCACAAAACGATTTGGTGATAAGTTAAATAACATTTCATTATCGACAGGATAGGGCGTACCGGCTAAATCGGCGGCGAGAATTTGGGCCAATAATGGCGCTGTGCATAGCCCTCTCGCACCTAAGCCTGTTAATAGATATAAGTTTTTTACGCAGGGGGCCGCTTGGTAAAAACGCCAGTTTTTATCTTTAGCTAAGTGACCATAGTCAGCTTGATGGGCTTTAATGTCAGGCATTGCCCCCACCATCGGCAAGTGATCAGGGGTCATGCACCTTAAGCGTGCTTTTCTGGTGAGAATATCTGATTGCTGCCATGAGGCTATATTATTAGTAACATCAGGCAAGCATTGCTCTAGCATGTTGATATTATATTGATCATCAAGATCTCTGGGGGCAATATCAAAACTATTCTTATCAAATGTGGCACCTATACAATGCAGGCCTTTATGTTGAGGTGTTAAGTAGCCTTTATGGCAAATAACGGTATTTAATTTTTTGATATTATCATTTGTTTTCATTGAGGTGATCTGACCACGAACTGACGTTAGCGGCAGTTGATTTATCGTCGATAATTTTATTGATTCAGCACCACCGCAAAAAATGAGCACCGAAGCGTTAAAATCCCCTTTATTGGTGTGTAACAGCCAAGACTCGTCAGCTTTTTGAGCAATATTCTCTACAGTTGTTGATGTTTCAATACGTAAACGCTTGGTGGCTTTTGCGGCACTAAATAATTGCTCAACCAACTCTTGAGGGGCTATCCATCCTGATTTTGGCATAAATAATCCGCCATGTTCGAGCGAAATATTTGCATATTGGCTAGCTTGGTGATTATCGATACTGTGGATCAGATCTTTGGGCCAAGCTTGTATTTGTTCAAATGCTTTTTGCCTTTTAACTAAAGCGTCTTTATAAGATATCTCGAGCAGACCACACCAGTCGTGGCTAAAATTATAGCCTTGCTTGGTAAGACTATTGTATAAGTTTAGCGCGTAACCAAAGGCTTTTTGGTAAAACAAACTAATATCATCGACTTGTTGGTGTATCAATGGAAATAAAGCACCGATGGCATTACTTGATGCCCCTTGAGCAACTTTTATATCCTTACAATAAATGGTTACTTTGATGCCTTTTTGAGTTAATAAATATGCCGCGCAAGCTGAGGCTATACCACCGCCAATGATACTGACATGTTGAGGTTTAGTGATCAGCGGGCGTAGTTGATACCCTTTGCCATTAAGTTTATTTTGTTGATATTTTCCGGTTAAAATTTCGTTTTTGTTACCTAAATAATTCTTTTTCTCTAAACGAAAACCTACTTTTTCTAAACCACGACGAATAAAACCAGCAATAGTGAATGTGCTCATACTTGCTTGAGGTTTCGATAGTCTTGCCATTTGCTCAAATAATTCGGCTTGCCACATTTCAGGGTTTCGTGCGGGAGAAAAACCATCTAAGTACCAAGCATTCACTAAACCCTGTGATTTTCGTGACAGTTTCAGTGCTTTAAATGCTTGGGTTGAGTCATCTAGAAATAGGGTTAACTTGATCTGGTTGTTACAAAAGCTAGATTCAATTTTTTGCTGTGGTGATTCAGGATAGCTTGCAATAAGTTGCGCACTTTCATCCGCTAAAGACGTTAAGCTCTTTAACGCTTTTATGAGCTGAGCTTTAGTTAAAGGAAATTTTTCGGTACTGATAAAGTGCAAAGGCGCTAAAGAATAGCTCTGAGCAAGTTTTGTATAGAGTTTTAGTGTCAGTAAAAAATTGAGACCAGTACCAAAGCCTGTTTCTGCGATCGTAAATTCATTTTTTGCATTGAGTAAACTTTCCTCAATATTATTTTCTTTGATGAACACGTGTTCACTTTGTTGAAAGCCTGATTCAGTATCAAAATAAATATCATCGAATTGCTCAGAGTAAGGAGAGCCATCGGCTCGAAAGGTTATTTTATTGATAGAAGTCACTTTATTGTCAAATTTTGTAAATAGCACTATACACAACGGCTATTTTACCTATAATTTGCGCAATTTGTCATGGTTTGAATAAATCAGTGTACACGTGTACACTGAGCAGACCAGTTTGTGGGTAAAATTCTGTATGATATGCCCGAATTTTTAAATTTAAGATGGTTAATAAAATGAAACGTGTAGTGATCACCGGATTAGGTATTGTATCAAGCATCGGTAATAATGCTAATGAAGTCTTAGCGTCATTAAAAGAGGGCCGTTCAGGTATTACAAAATCAGAAAGCTTTGAAGAAAGAGGCTTACGTAGCCAAGTTTGGGGTAACCCAACGCTAGACACTAAAGAGCACATTGATCGTAAAGCTATACGTTTTATGGGTGATGCTGCCGGTTATGCTTATGTAGCCATGCAAGAAGCTATTGATGATGCTAAATTAACGGATGAACAAGTTTCTAACTTTCGAACCGGTATTGTCGCTGGCTCTGGTGGTGCATCATCTGACAATGTTGTTAAAGCCGCAGATACATTACGTGAAAAAGGCGTGAAACGTGTTGGCCCTTATGCTGTGCCAAAAACTATGTCTAGTACTTGCTCTGCCTGTTTAGCTACACCATTTAAAATTAAAGGTGTTAACTACTCAATGAGCTCTGCATGTGCAACCAGTGCACATTGTATTGGTCATGCTGCTGAACTTATCCAGTTAGGCAAACAAGATATTGTTTTTGCTGGTGGCGGCGAAGAAGTTGATTGGTCATTAGCAATGATGTTTGATGCGATGGGCGCTCTTTCATCAAAATATAATGACACCCCAGAAAATGCGTCTCGTACCTATGATGCTGACCGTGACGGTTTTGTTATCTCTGGTGGCGGGGGCATGTTAGTTGTTGAAGAACTTGAACATGCCTTAGCACGTGGCGCACATATTTATGCTGAAATAGTTGGCTATGGTGCTACTTCTGATGGTTATGACATGGTTGCACCAAGTGGTGAAGGTGCGGTTCGTTGTATGCAACAAGCAATGGAAGGTGTTGAAGGTAAAGTTGATTATTTAAATACACATGGAACTTCTACACCAGTAGGTGATGTTAAAGAGTTGGGTGCTATTCAAGAATTGTTTGGTAATGACTCGCCAGCAATTAGTGCAACCAAAGCTATGACTGGCCATGCCTTAGGTGCCGCCGGTGTGCATGAAGCGATTTATTCGATATTGATGATGGAGAATAATTTTATTGCTCCTTCAATTAACATTGAAAACTTAGATGAAAAAGCACAAGGCTTAGATATTGTAACTGAAAAGCGCGATGCTGAATTAGATGTTGTAATGTCTAATAGCTTTGGTTTTGGTGGTACAAATGCCACACTAGTGATGAAAAAATATAAATAACGCTTAGTTTATCGTTAATAAATTAAGCCACTTTTTAAAGTGGCTTTTTTATTTCTGATACCGTTACACTCGTAGAGAAATCATTTCAATGAAAATTTTTTATGATGAAAATATCCCTTTTGCTCAAGCGTTTTTTGGTGATTTTGGTCAATTAACGGCTTTTTCTGGCCGAGAAGTTTCAGACAAGCAAATACAGTCGGCCGATATTTTATTAGTACGCTCAATTACTCAAGTGAATAACACGCTATTATCACTGAATAACTCATTGTCGTTTGTTGGTACGGCAACCATTGGCTTTGATCATATTGATAAAGATTACCTTAAAAGCCGAAATATTCAGTTTACCTCAGCTCCGGGATGTAATGCCGTTTCTGTTGCTGAATATGTTTTATCGTCATTGGTTATTTTAGCTGAACGTTATCAGTTAAAACTATTAGAAATGACGGTTGGAATTATAGGAGGCGGAAATACTGGCAGTCGATTAAGTGAAAAATTATCCGCGTTAGGTATCAAGCACGTTATATCAGATCCTTTTTTAGCCGTTGATCCTTTAGATACTAGAAATTTTGTTGAATTAGATGAAGCGTTAAAGTGCGATGTGATTTCTTTACATATCCCAAAAACAACTCAAGGCGAACATCCAACTTATCATTTGATCAATGAACAACGCCTCAATGCATTATCACCAGATCAAATATTGATCAATGCGTGTCGTGGTGAAGTTATCGATAATCAGGCATTATTGAAATTGAAGCAATCCGGGCACCGACTCAAAGTGATTCTAGATGTTTGGGAAAATGAACCTGAAATTTTACAGGAGTTAATTCCCTATTGTGAAATTGCCACCGCCCATATCGCCGGTTATAGCTTAGAAGGAAAAGCTCGTGGCACTGAAATGCTTTATCGGGCATTATGTAAACACTTGAACGTTCCCGTTGAAAAATCACTGAAAGATTTCTTACCTCAATCAGGTATAAACCAAGTTGAAATTAACCAACAATTTGATGAAATTTTACTAAACCAACTGGTGAAAATAGTTTACGATGTGCGTCGAGATGATGGTATTTTTCGTCAGCAAATAAACCATCAACATATAAACAGTCATGCATTTGATCATATCCGAAAAAACTACCCCGCTCGCAGGGAGTTTTCGGCGATTCAAGTTGCTATGACAGAACAAGTTAAGTGTGATGTTTTTCATCAGCTTGGCTTTAGCAAAACCACTAAATAAAGAGCAAAAAAGAGAGAAGGGCATGGCACAGAAGTTTGATGTTTGCATATTAGGTGCAACAGGTTTAGTTGGAAAAACTATTATGGAAATTCTTCAAGAAAGAGATTTTCCTATCAATAAATTATATCCATTAGCGAGCGCTCGTTCAGCCGGTGAAATTATTGAATTTAATGGGGAAAATATTGAAGTTATTGATGCCGATACTTTTGATTTTAGCCTAGCACAAATAGGTTTTTTCTCTGCAGGTGGCAACACATCAGCTAAATTTGCCCCTATTGCTGGTGATGCTGGTTGTATTGTGATTGATAATACTTCTGAATTTCGTTATGAAGATGATATTCCATTAGTTGTACCGGAAGTAAACCCAGGTGCTTTAGCTGATTACCGAAACCGTAATATTATTGCTAACCCAAATTGTTCTACCATTCAAATGATGGTGGCGCTTAAGCCTATTCAAACCGCCGTAGGTATTGACCGAATTAACGTTTGTACTTACCAATCAGTTTCAGGTGGTGGCAAAGCGGCAATGGATGAGTTAGCCAAACAAACGGCTGATTTATTAAGTGGCAAGCCAGTGGAAACGAAAAACTTCTCAAGGCAAATTGCATTTAATGTGATCCCACAAATTGATGTCTTTTTAGACAATGGTTACACCAAAGAAGAAATGAAAATGGTGTGGGAAACCAAGAAAATTTTAGGCGATGATAATATTCGCGTTAATCCTACAGCTGTACGTGTACCTGTGTTTTTTGGTCACGCAGAAGCGCTGCATATTGAAACTAACTCACCAATATCAGCAGAAGAAGCAAAAGAGCTTCTTAAACAAGCTGACGGTGTTGTCGTTTGTGAAAAGGATGAAGACTTTCCAACCCAAATTGGTGATGCCAGTGGTAAAGATGAAACTTTTGTTGGCCGCATACGCGAAGATATTAGTCATAACAATGGCTTAAATATGTGGATTGTTGCCGATAATGTCCGTAAAGGGGCAGCAACAAATAGTGTGCAAATTGCTGAATTATTAATAAAAGAATACCTTTGTTAATTATTGAAGCGCTTTATTCTTTCAGTAAATGCTAAGTTTAAGATTTGCTAAAGAAAAATAAAAACTCGTCGTTATAGTTAACGGCGAGTTTTTTTGTTATAAAAAGGGGCATAAGATAAAAAACATTGAATGTTAAACAAAGGTTCATTAGAACTTGGAATAAATTTTGCTTTGTTTTATCAGTACTTGGAAGTGCCAAACAATTGGCTATCTATAAAAATAATTAGGAAACCTTAATGCAACGACTATTACGCCTGTGCCTGTGGCAGGTTATATTGATTAGCATTAGTACAGTTAGCTTCTCATCTTTAGCTTTTGAAGAAGGCGGTATCCGCATACGTGGGCCAAAAAGTAGTGATACTTTTCCTTTTGAACGTTATGGCCCTATCCGCTCGTCGGATACTTTGTGGAATATTGCCTTACAAGTAAGACCTGATCCTGCATTTTCTATTTATCAAGTGATGCAAGCACTTTATCAAAAAAACCCGCAAGCCTTTAAAGAAAATAACTTAAACCATTTAATTGATGGCCAATATTTACAGCTACCTTCAAAACAAGAAATTGCTCAAATTAACCCTTTAGTTGCTCAAAAAAAATCAGATCAAGATGATCAAAAGTGGCAATCAAAAGTTGTCAAAACAAACGAAAAAGCGGATAAAAAACCTAAACCAGCTGAACAAGTAGTGAAGAAAAAGGATTTAGAGTTAGCGAAAACTGAAATTAATGACCAGCTACAGACTTATGATAATTCACAGAAAGAACGTTTAGAAAATATTCAGAATGATGTTTCTGATTCCATAGATGGTTTACAAGCTTTATTACAAGAAAATCAAGTTGTTGATAAAAAATTATCCACTTTTAACGAACAGCTTGATGTGATTCAGCAAGAGTCCGCAAAAGAAGTTGACGAATTAAAAGAGCAGCTTTTGGAAATGAAGGCCTTATTGTTAAAGCAAGAAGAAAGGGCTGCGGCGAGAGAACAGGAGCTATTATTAGCTAAACAACAGGCAGAATTAGAAAAAGATAATTTTCTTTCATCTTCTTGGTTACTGCCATTATCCTTGTTTTTCACGGCATCTATAGCAGGTGGTTTGATTTTCTTTTTGTTGCGTCGTAAGAAAGAAACTGTTCAAGAAGAAATCACTTTAGATAAAATTGCTGAGCCAGCGGCTGACAAAAAAGTTCAAGAACCAGCTGAAACAGAGGAAAGCTTATCTTTAGATGATGAACTGTCATTAGATGACGAATTGTCGCTAGATGATGAACTTTCAATCGATTTATCTGAAGAAAGTAATGATGATGAAGATCTATTCAGTGCTGATATTGATTCGTTAAATGATGATTTATTAGATGATGACGTTATTCACTTAGATGACAGTTTAGATGATTTAGATGATTTAGATGATTTAGATGATTTAGGTGATTTAGATGATCTTGAAGATATTTCTATAGATGATGAATTAGAAGATGAACCGGGTGAAGATTTAGAAGGTGGAGAGTTAGATCAAGGAGATCTTGATTCACTACTTTCTAACATAGATGAAGAAGTTGGTGACGCACCAGACGAAGCACTTGATGGTGGTGTTTTAGATCAAGGCTCTTTAGATGACTTATTATTAGATGTAAGTGATGAAGATGAAAACTCTGATGCTGAAGATGTTTTAAATGTTGATAGTATTCTTGATGAGATGGAAGCTGATAGTTCCTCAGGTGATACTTCTCCAGTAGGTGACGATAACGCTGAATTAACCGATCCTGATGATATAGACGCTCTTATGGATGCTATGGCAGGCGAGCCAGCACCCGCTGAGGCTGCTTCACAAGAAGACGTAGCGGATACGACAGCCGCAAGTGATGATAATGCCGAGTTAACCGACCCTGATGATATAGACGCTCTTATGGATGCTATGGCAGGCGAGCCAGCACCCGCTGAGGCTGTTTCACAAGAAGACGTAGCGGATACGACAGCCGCAAGTGATGACAATGCCGAGTTAACCGACCCTGATGATATAGACG